>NZ_JOFT01000040.1 GCF_000725805.1 Streptomyces xanthophaeus
CGGTGAGGGGGCGGGGCGGGGGAGGTGGGTGTGCGCAGCGGGGGTGCGGATTCCCAGGGGCGGGATTCCGGGGCGGGGCTGGACGGGTGCGGGTCGGGCATCGCGGGTCCTCGGGGTGCGGGTCAGTGGAGCCGGCGGGCAGCGGCCGGGACGGCGTCGGCCAGGCGGTCGAGGACCGCCGCGGCCTGCTCGTCCGTCAGGGTCAGCGGGGGCAGCAGGCGGACGACGGCGGCGTGGCGGCCGCCGAGTTCGACGATCAGCCCGCGGTCCAGGCACTCCTGGCGCACAGCCGCCGCCAGGGCGGGAGAGGCGGATCCGGTGTCGGGGTCCACGAGTTCGATGCCGATCATCAGGCCGCGGCCACGGACGTCGCCGATGCAGGGGTGGGCGGAGGCCAGGCCGCGCAGGGCGGCGAGCATCCGTTCGCCCAGCACGGCTGCGCGCTCCGCCAGGCGGTTCTCCCGTACGAAGGCGAGGGTCGCGGTACCGGCTGCCATGGCCAGCTGGTTGCCGCGGAACGTTCCGGCATGGGCTCCGGGAGCCCAGACGTCCAGGCCGGACCGGTACACGATCACCGCCAGCGGCAGGCTGCCGCCGATCGCCTTGGACATGACCATCACGTCGGGCACCACCCCGGCGTGGTCGACCCCCCAGTAGGCTCCGGTCCGCCCGACCCCCGTCTGGACCTCGTCGGCGATCAGCGGGATCCCCCGGGCCTCGGTGATCTCGCGCATCCGCCGCAGCCAGGCGTCCGGGGCCGGGTTGACCCCGCCCTCGCCCTGCACGGGTTCGAGGATCATCCCGGCGGGCAGGGCCACCCCGCTCTTGGGGTCGTCCAGGAGGTTCTCGGTCCAGTGGGCGGCGAGCCGGGCGCCCTCGGCTCCGCCGACTCCGAACGGGCAGTGGTAGTCCCGCGGGTAGGGCAGCCGCGTCACCCGTACGTCCTCGGCGCCGCCCGACGCGTCCAGGGCCCCGGCGGTCATGCCGTGGTAGGCGCCGGTGAAGGCGAGCAGCCCGGGGCGTCCGGTCGCCGTGCGGACCAGTTTGAGCGCGGCCTCCACCGCATCCGTGCCGGCCGGGCCGCAGAACTGGATGCGGGCGTCGGCGGCCAGTGCGGGCGGCAGGTTGGTGAACAGCTCGGTGGTGAAGGCGTCCTTGACGGGGGTGGCGAGGTCGAGGACGTGCAGCGGGGCCCCGGAGTCGAGGACGCCGCGGATGGCTTCGAGCACCACCGGGTGGTTGTGTCCGAGGGCGAGGGTGCCGGCTCCGGAGAGGCAGTCGAGGTAGCGCCGTCCGTCGGCCCCCTCGACCGTCAGCCCGCGGGCGCGCACGGGAACGACGGGAAGGGAGCGGGCGTACGTGCGGGCCGCGGACTCGCGTTGGGACTGCCTGCGCAGGATGCCTTCGGGGGACGGCGCGGCCGGCGGTCCGACGGCCCCGGCGGCCCGGCCGCCCTGGGGCGGAACCTGAGGCCCGGTCAGCGGCGGGATCTGCGCGGCTGCTGCAGCGGCCGCGGCCCGCTCGGTCAAAGCCACGTGTGTCGGTCCTCCCGCACGATTGCTCTTCCGGATTGCGCCTCGAACATGAACGCTGTACTCGAGTCCCCCGTACGTACCAACGACGGTGACGGCGACGGATCACGGGTGGACCCAAGATCCTTGCCCGGCCGGGGCCCCGAGACCGGAACCGAAGCCCCGGCCTGTGTCGTCCTGCGGAGCAGCGGCATAGTGGGGGGCTGCACTCAGCGGGACTCCGACGCACCACCCACTACCGGAACCACCAGGGGGACTGACGACATGCGACCGAACCGACCGGTCACCGCGATCCTGTGCGCGGCCGCGCTCGCGCTGACCGCCGCGGCTTGCGGGCCCGGCGACGGGGAGGCCGGCGGCGACGCCAAGCCGACCGTGGCGGCGAGCCTCCCGTCCGGGGACGGCGGGATCAAGATCCCGGACCAGCTCAAGGAGAAGCTCAAGGAGCACGGCTTCGACCTGGAGAAGTGGAAGGGGGGTGAGTGGAAGAACTGGCAGAAGGACGACTGGCTCCGCGAGGCGGGCGACTACATCAACCCGATCATCGAGGACCTGTGGGACCCGGACCGGATGCGTGACGCCGAGCAGCCGCAGCGCCCGTCCGTCGACCCGGACGCGGGCAAGGACCAGGGCGTCACCGACCCGACCCCGGCGCCGGTGACGGCCAAGCCGGCGAGCCCTCCGTACCACCAGAGCATCCCGGAGTCCGGGAAGGTCTTCTTCGACGGGCCCGAGGGCTCGATGGTCTGCTCGGCGACCGTCGTCAAGGACCCCGCGCACCCCGGCAAGTCCAACATGGTCTGGACGGCGGGCCACTGCGTGCACGCGGGCAAGGCCGGCGGCTGGTACCGCAACATCGCCTTCGTCCCCTCCTACAACAACTCCGGCAAGCCGGCGGCGCAGCTCAAGGGCGCGCCCCGCGAGCAGGTGGCCCCGTACGGCGTGTGGTGGAGCGACTGGGCGCAGACCTCCGACCAGTGGATCTCGACCGGCGGCCCGACGGGCGGCGCGGGTGCCCCGTACGACTTCGCGGTGCTGCACGTGACCCCGGAGAAGGGCAGCGGCAAGTCCCTGGAGGAGACGGTCGGTTCGGCTCTCCCGGTGGAGTTCAACGCTCCGGCCGTGCCCAAGGTCGCGGGCATCACCGCCACCGGCTACCCGGCGGCGGCTCCCTTCGACGGTCAGAAGGCGTACCAGTGCGCGGACCGGCCGGGCCGGCTGTCGCTGGCCGCGGCCGATCCGGTGATGTACCGCATCGGCTGCACCATGACCGGCGGGTCCTCCGGCGGCGGCTGGGTCGCGGCGGGCGCCGACGGCAAGCCGGCCCTGGTGTCGAACACCTCGATCGGCCCGGCCAAGGCCGGCTGGCTGGCCGGACCGCGGCTCGGTCCGGAGGCGAAGGGGATCTTCGACGCCGTGAGCCGCAAGTTCAAGTAGCAGTCCCGCTGCGGCGGTGAACGACCGAGGGCCCCCTGCGGTGCAGGGGGCCCTCGGTTCTTTCGTTCAGCAGCCCTTCGGGCAGCCGGTCAGTGCTTCGCGAGCGCGTACGGAGCCAGGTCCGCCGCGAGCTCCTGGTGGACCCGTGCCTTGAGCAGGGTGCCCTCCGCGGTGTGCTCCTCGGAGATCACCTCGCCCTCGGCGTGGGCCTTGGCCACGAGCGAGCCGCGCGTGTACGGCACCAGGGCCTCCACCTCGACCTCGGGCCGGGGCAGCTCGGAGTCGATGAGCGCGAGGAGCTCCTCGATGCCCATGCCCGTGCGGGCCGAGACGGCGATGGAGTGCCGCTCGATCCGCAGCAGCCGCTGCAGGACGAGCGGATCCGCGGCGTCCGCCTTGTTGATCACCACGATCTCGGGCACGTTCACCGCACCGACCTCGCGGATCACCTCGCGCACCGCCGCCAGCTGCTCCTCCGGCGCCGGGTGCGAGCCGTCCACGATGTGCAGGATGAGGTCGGAGTCGCCGACCTCCTCCATCGTGGAGCGGAACGCCTCGACGAGGTGGTGGGGCAGGTGCCGGACGAAGCCGACCGTGTCGGCCAGGGTGTAGACCCGGCCGCTCGGCGTCTCGGCCCGGCGCACGGTCGGGTCGAGGGTGGCGAACAGTGCGTTCTCCACCAGCACGCCGGCGCCCGTGAGGCGGTTGAGCAGAGAGGACTTCCCGGCGTTGGTGTAGCCGGCGATGGCGACCGAGGGCACCTTGTTGCGGCGCCGTTCCTGCCGCTTGATGTCACGGCCGGTCTTCATGTCCGCGATCTCCCGGCGCATCTTCGCCATCTTCTCGCGAATCCGCCGCCGGTCGGTCTCGATCTTGGTCTCACCGGGGCCTCGGGTGGCCATGCCGCCACCGCCGCCGCCACCCATCTGACGGGACAGCGAGGCACCCCATCCGCGCAGGCGCGGCAGCATGTACTGCATCTGCGCGAGCGCGACCTGCGCCTTGCCCTCTCGGGACTTGGCGTGCTGGGCGAAGATGTCGAGGATGAGGGCGGTCCGGTCGACCACCTTCACCTTGACGACGTCTTCGAGGGCGATGAGCTGGCCGGGGCTGAGCTCGCCGTCGCAGACGACGGTGTCGGCGCCGCTCTCCATGACGATGTCGCGCAGTTCCCGGGCCTTGCCCGAGCCGATGAAGGTGGCCGGGTCGGGCTTGTCACGACGCTGGATCACGCCGTCGAGGACGAGGGCGCCGGCCGTCTCGGCGAGGGCGGCGAGCTCCGCGAGGGAGTTCTCCGCGTCGTTCACCGTGCCGGAGGTCCAGACGCCGACCAGCACGACGCGCTCCAGGCGCAGCTGCCGGTACTCGACCTCGGTGACGTCTTCGAGTTCGGTGGAGAGCCCGGCCACGCGGCGCAGGGCCGCGCGCTCGGAGCGTTCGAACTGCTCGCCGTCGCGGTCTCCGTCGATCTTGTGGCTCCAGGCGACGTCCTCTTCCATCAGGGCATCGGCCCGAAGGCTCTCGGTGAAGCTCTGCGGGTCCGGCACGTCCTGTGCGTCCCGCGCGTCCTGGGAAGGGGAAGAAGAGGAGGTCATTGGATCCTTACGTCGATTCGAATGCGTCCGCGGTGACCGGAGGACCGTGTACAGGAACCCTGCGCACCGCGAGTGACATAACACTGTCACGTCCAACGTGTCACACCGCCGGGGGATTCCCCGAACGGGCCCGTCGATGGTGACATGCCCGTTCCTCGGCCGTCACACCCTTTTCGGGCGCCGCTTCCCGTGCCGGGCGGCCCTGCGCCGCTCAGGCCTTCTTCGGACCGCCCCACTCCGGGTGCCCCGGCATCGCCGGCGTGGTCTTCCCGTACAGCCAGGGGTTCAGGAAGGCCGTCAGGTCCCGGCCCGCCTCCTGCGAGGCCAGGCGTACGAAGTCCTCCGTACCCGCGACGGAGTCCTTGTGCTCCGTCACCCAGCGCCGCTCGATCCGGTCGAAGGCCGCGGCGCCGATCTCCTGGCGCAGCGCGTACAGGATCAGCGCGGACCCGTCGTAGACCACCGGCCGGAACAGCCCGATCTTCTCGCCCGGAGGGGAGGCCTTCGGCGCGGCCGGCGGGCCGCCCGCCGCCCGCCACTGGTCGGAGCGCTGGTACGCCTCGCGCATGCGCCGCTCCAGGGAGTACTTGCCGAGTCCGTCCGCGTACAGGGCCTCGTACCAGGTGGCGTGCCCCTCGTTCAGCCACAGGTCGGACCAGGTACGGGGAGAGACGCTGTCACCGAACCACTGGTGGGCCAGCTCGTGGACCATGACGGCCTCGACGTACCACTGCGGGTAGCTCCCGTCCGAGAACAGGCTGTGCTCGAAGAGCGAGAGGGTCTGGGTCTCCAGCTCGAATCCGGTCGTCGCGCGTGCGATCAGCACCCCGTAGTTCTCGAAGGGGTAGCGGCCGACCCTCTCCTCCATCCACGCGATGTGCCCCGCGGTCTTCTTCAGCCAGGGATCCAGCCGCTGGCGGTCCGCGGCCGGCACCACGTCGCGCAGGGGCAGGCCGTGCGGGCCCGTGCCGTGGACGACGGCGGACCGGCCGATCGAGACCTGGGCCAGCTCGGTGGCCATCGGGTGCAGGGTCCGGTACGTCCAGGACGTCGTGCTGCCCGTCCTGAGCGCGGGCAGCGCGCCCGGCACCCCGTTGGCGACGACCGTGAGCCCGGCCGGGGCGGTGACGCGGAAGGTGAAGAGCGCCTTGTCGGCCGGGTGGTCGTTGCAGGGGAAGACGCGGTGGGCGGCGTCCGCCTGGTTCGCCATGGCCAGGCCGTCCTCGGTGGGTACCCAGCCTCCGTCCCCGGATCCGCGCGGATCGCTGGTGTGGCGGACCGTGATGCGCAGCGGGGCGCCCTCCCCCACGGGTCGCGCGGGGGTCAGCACCAGGTCCTCGCCCGCGCTCTCGAACTGCGCCGGCACCCCGTTGACCTCGGCGGACGCCACCGTTCCGTGGCTGAAGTCCAGATTGATCCGGTCCAGCGCCTGCAGGGTCCGGGCGTTGATCACGGTGACCGCGTCGAGCGGGGTGCGGTTGTCCTTGTACGCGAAGGAGAGGTCGTACGAGAGCACGTCGTACCCGGGGTTGCCCAGTTCAGGGAACAGGCGGTCGCCGATGCCCAGCGCCTGCGGCGGGGGCAGCACGGCGGCGACGAGGGTGAGGGAGGCCGCGGCGAGCAGGGCGGCGCGCAGGCGGGGGGAGGTGAGCTGCATCCACCACCGCTTACCAGTGCCCGTCCCCCGGCCGTGCACGACGCGCGACGGCGCCACCCGAACGGGTCCCTCCGCTGCTGCACCCCCCGGATGCCCCGCCCCTCAGGCCCTGGCACGGCCTAGGCGCGGCTGACGTCGTACACGCCTGGTACGTCGCGCATGGCCCGCATCAGGGCGGGCAGTCCGGCCGCGTCGGGCAGCAGCAGGGTGTAGGAGTGCCGGACCCGCTGCTCGACCGGCGGTTCCACGGTCGCGGAGACGACCTCGACGCCCTCGCGGGCGATGGCTTCCGTGAGATCGGCCAGCAGATGCGGGCGGCCGAACGATTCGGCGAGCAGCGTGACCCGGCAGTCGGCGGTCGCCCGCCAGTGCACGGCGACGGAGGTCCGCCCCACCGCCCGCATCTGGGCCACCGCCGCGCAGTGGATGCGGTGCACGGTGACGGCCCCGCCCCGTACGAGGAATCCGGCGACCGCGTCGGGCGGTACCGGCGTGCAGCAGCCGGCCAGCCGTACGGTGGCGTCGGGCAGATCGGCGACCGCGTTGCCGCCGCCGCCGCGGGCCCCGATCACGGACAGCGGTGCCCGTGCGGCCGAGGTGGTGGCCAGGGCCCGGTCGGGATGGGCCTCCAGCCAGCTGCTGATGGCGAACCGGGCGGCAGGGGTCCGCGCGTGGTCCAGCCATTCGGCGGCCGGCCCGGAGGAGGCGTCCTGCGCGAGCAGCAGCTGCACGGTGTCGCCGTCGGACAGCCGGGAGGCCAGGGAGGTGAGGCGCCCGTTGACCCGGGCGCCGATACAGCCGTGGGCGGCCTCGCCGTGCTGCGCGTAGGCCGCGTCGATGCAGCTGGCCCCGGCCGGCAGGCCCAGCGTCCCGCCGTCCGCCCGGAACACGGTGATCTCCCGGTCCTGTGCCAGCTCCGCGCGCAGCACGCTCCAGAAGGTGTCGGGGTCGGGCGCGGACTGCTGCCAGTCGAGCAGCCGGGAGAGCCAGCCGGGCCGGGTCGGGTCGACGCGCTCCTCGTCGGGGTCGGCCGCCGTTTCGGAGGCCCCGGTGGCGTACGGACTGCCGAGCGCGACCACGCCCGCCTCGGCGACGCGGTGCATCTGCCGGGTCCGCACGATGACCTCGGCGACGTACCCCTCGGGCACGGCGACGGCGGTGTGCAGGGATTGGTAGAGGTTGAACTTCGGGACGGCGATGAAGTCCTTGAACTCCGAGACCACCGGGGTGAAGCAGGTGTGCAGCTCGCCCAGGACCGCGTAGCAGTCGGCGTTCTCGGCGACCAGGACAAGGATGCGGCCGAAGTCGGAGCCGCGCAGTTCGCCGCGCCCCAGGGCGATCCGGTGGACGGAGACGAAGTGCCGGGGCCGGACCTGCACTTCGGCGGCGATGCCCGCGTCGCGCAGGACGGCCCGTACGGAGTCGGCGATGCCGGGCAGCGGATCGCTCTCCCCCGCGTGGGCGGCGATGAGCGCGCGGGTGCGCTCGTACTCCTCCGGGTGCAGGATCGCGAAGACGAGGTCTTCCAGCTCGGTCTTGAGGGCCTGTACGCCGAGCCGTTCGGCCAGCGGGATGAGGACGTCGCGGGTGACCTTGGCGATGCGGGCCTGTTTCTCGGGCCGCATCACGCCGAGGGTGCGCATGTTGTGCAGCCGGTCGGCGAGTTTGATGGACATCACGCGGACGTCGTTGCCGGTGGCGACGAGCATCTTGCGGAAGGTCTCGGGCTCGGCGGCGGCGCCGTAGTCGATCTTCTCCACCTTGGTGACGCCGTCGACGATGAAGCAGACCTCGTCGCCGAACTCCTCGCGGACCTGATCGAGGGTCACCTCGGTGTCCTCGACGGTGTCGTGGAGCAGCGAGGCCGTCAAGGTGACCGTTTCGGCGCCGAGTTCGGCCAGGATCAGGGTGACGGCGAGCGGATGTGTGATGTACGGCTCACCGCTTTTGCGCATCTGTCCGCGGTGGGAGGTCTCCGCGAGGAGGTACGCGCGCCGCAGGACGGACAGGTCGGCGTCCGGATGGTGGGCCCGGTGCGCCTCGGCGACATGGCCGATCGCGTCCGGGAGGCGGTCCCGGGACGTGGGCCCGAGCAGGGCCGCGCGCCCGAGCCGGCGCAGATCGAGCCTGGTCCGGCCCCGTCTGCGGCTCTCAGGGCGCGCTTCGGGGTGTGCTTCGGGGTTCGTGGCCTCTGCACTCATGGGCACCTCCGGCGGCTTCGACCGGCGGTGGCGGGCATGGGGTGAGCCCTCAGGGCCGGTGCCTGATGTTACCGACCCCACCACGTGGCGCAGTCCACCTCTCGCTCAGCGTGAAACGGATCACCCATTAGAGGGAAGCTTCAGCCGAAAGCCGTTTCGGTGAGCCAGTCCGCATCGAAGTCGCCGCGGGCCACGATGACGGCCGGTCCGGTCATCTCGATCTGCCCGTCGGGGCGCTCGGTGATGACCAGGGTGCCGCCGGGGAGGTCGACGGTGTAGGTGACGGGTTCGCCGGTGACGGCCGGGTCCGCGCCGTCGCGGCGGATGGCGGCCACGGCGACGGCGCAGGCGCCGGTGCCGCAGGAGCGGGTCTCGCCGGAGCCGCGCTCGTGGACGCGCATGGCGACGTGCCGGGGGCCGCGGTCGACGACGAACTCGACGTTGACTCCGGTCGGGTACGCGGAAGCCGGGCTGAAGGGCGGGGCGGTGAACAGGTTCCCCGCGTCGTCGAGGCTCTCGACGAAGGCGACGGCGTGCGGGTTGCCCATGTTCACGTTGCGCGCGGGCCAGCTGCGGGCCCCCACGGAGACGGTGACCTCGCCCGCGGGGAGCTCGGCGCGGCCCATGGAGACGGTGACGTTGCCGCTCTTGTCGAGGTGGACCCGCTTGACGCCGCCCCGGGTGGCGACGGCGAGGTCGCCGGGCTCGACGTGGCCCGCGTACTGGAGGTAGCGGGCGAAGACGCGCACGCCGTTGCCGCACATCTCGGCGACGGAGCCGTCGCTGTTGCGGTAGTCCATGAACCACTCGGCCTCGTCGGCCAGGTGGGCCGCCTCGGGGTGGGCGGCGGACCGGACCACGTGCAGGACCCCGTCCGCGCCGATCCCGGCGCGCCGGTCGCACAGCTTGGCGACGGCCGACGGGGGCAGCTCGACGGTGTTGTCCGGGTCCGGGACGATCACGAAGTCGTTCTCGGTGCCGTGGCCCTTGAGGAAGGAGAGGGTGCTCTGCGTCACCCGCCCATCGTACCGAGCCCCAGCTCAGCGGCGTCGCGGTGTCCGAGGCGCGGTCAGCGCAGCCGGGCGACCCGGTAGACGGCGAGGGCTACGACGGCCAGCGCGGCCACCGCGTACAGCGCGGCCATCCGCCAGTCGGGGCGCAGTCCGCTGCCGCGGGCCGGGAGCCCGGGCCAGGTGTGGCCCACGCGGCGGGCGGCCATCATGCCCCAGCCGCCCGCGCAGCAGCTGATGAGGAAGCCGAGCATGGCGACCACGGCTCCGCCGTCGCCGAACTCGAAGGCGAGGGGGAAGGCGAACATCAGGGAGCCGGAGGCGGCGAGCATCACGATGGGGGCGATCTGCCACAGGCGCAGGCGGCGCTGCGGACGCAGTTCCACCTCGAATTCCGGACCTGAGGCGGCCGCGGCCTCGGCGGGGTCCGGTGCGTCCGGTCCGTCGGGGGTCAGGCGGGCGGGGTCCGCGGGCAGCCCGAGCCCGTCGGCCGCGCCGAGCACCTCGGCTCCGGCGGGCGTGCCGGAACCACCGGCGCCGCCCGGACCGTCGTGAAGCGTCGGGTCCGTTTGCCGCCGGGTGTCGTCCTGCCCGGTGTCGCGAGGGCCGGCCTCCATCGCCACGCGCCCTCCCCACTCGGACTTAGAACGCCGCATTCCTACTGCCGGTGACCGCACCGGCCGGAGTTTGATGATGGCACGGTCGCGGACCCCGGACGGGCGCCCGGAGCTTCCCGATGCCATCACGTGATCAGGCTGTGACCGGTCGTTCGACCAACGACTGCGCGAGCCCGGGGAGTTCCCTCCGGTCGGCGGCCGCCCCGCTGAGCCAGTGGACCCGCGGGTCGCGGCGGAACCAGGAGTCCTGGCGGCGGGCGAACCGCTTGGTCGCGCGGACCGTCTCGGCCCGGGCCTCGTCCTCGGTGCACTGTCCGGCGAGGGCGGCCAGCACCTGCTGGTACCCCAGCGCCCTGGAGGCGGTGACTCCGTCGCGCAGTCCCCGGGCCTCCAGCGCGCGGACCTCGTCGACCAGCCCTTCGTCCCACATCCGGTCCACGCGCAGCGCGATCCGCTCGTCGAGCTCGGGGCGGGCCACGTCGACGCCGATCTGCACGGTGTCGTAGACGGACTCGTGGCCGGGCAGGTTGGCGGTGAAGGGGCGGCCTGTGATCTCGATGACCTCCAGCGCGCGGACGATGCGCCGGCCGTTGCTGGGCAGGATCGCCTGGGCCGCGGCCGGGTCGGCGGCGGCGAGGCGGGCGTGCAGGGCGCCGGGGCCGCGGAGCGTGACCTCCTCCTCCAGCCGCGCCCGGACCTCGGGGTCGGTGCCGGGGAACTCCATGGCGTCCAGGGCGCCGCGCACGTAGAGCCCGGACCCGCCGACGAGGACGGGGGTGCGGCCCTGCGCGAGCAGGGCGTCGATCTCGGCGCGGGCCAGGCGCTGGTACTCGGCGACGCTCGCGGTCTCGGTCACGTCCCAGATGTCGAGGAGGTGGTGCGGGACGCCGCCCCGCTCCCCCGCCGTCAGCTTGGCGGTGCCGATGTCCATCCCCCGGTACAGCTGCATGGAGTCGGCGTTGACGACTTCACCGCCGAAATGACGGGCCAGGGCGACGCCCAGATCGGACTTTCCGGCTGCCGTGGGACCGACGACGGCGATGACCCGCGGGGCGGGAGCTGCTTTCCTCACCGACCCAGTCTCTCAGCCCCCGGTCAAGACACGGGCACGTACCCGATCGGGTTACGTGACGGGTCCCGGTCGAGGTCGTTGCCCTGGCGGGGTTCCGCCGGGCGCACGCCCGGCGGGGACCCGGCGGAGGCCGGTCCGGCCAAGGCGGAACTTCACTCACACGAGTAGCGTTATGGGAGTAGACATGGGCGTTTTTGATCGGTTTTTTCGTCGTAAGGACGAGGTTGCGACCGAGGAGGTCGCCGCCGAGGACCTGACGGCGGAGTCCGCAGCGGCCGAAGCGGCCGAGGCCGAGCCGGTTGCCGCGGAAGCTGCCCCGGTGGAAGCCGTGGAGATCCCGAAGCAGCAGTCGGCCGAGGTGGCGGCGGACAGCGAGACCGGCGAGGGCGCCCGTACGTAGCTACCCGCCAAGGGAAGGTGGCCCATGGGCCTGCTGGACAATCTGAAGGCCAAGCTCGCTCCGGCGAAGGGCAAGGTCGGTGACCTCGCCCAGCAGCACGAGGGCAGGATCGGCGAGGGTCTGGACAAGGTCGCCAAGGCCGTGGATTCCAAGACCAAGGGCAAGTACAGCGGCCAGATCACGAGCGGAACGGGCAAGGCGAAGGACGCCCTGGGGAAGATCGCGCACAAGGACACTCCCGGCGGGCCGACGCCGCCGGCGGCTCCCTGACGCGGTACCGGAAGGGGCGCGGGACCAGGTGGTCCCGCGCCCCTTCCGCGTGCCCGGGCGGGGTCCTGAGAGGCCCGGCCCCGCCCTCAGGACCAGGCGGCGACGAAGTAGCCCACGCCGTACGGTGCGTCCTCGTAGAGCAGCCGGCCGTCCAGCCCGGCGCCCTCGGCCGCCCCGGCCAGCACCTGCCAGGGCGCCCGGCCGGCGGCCTGGAGCTCCGCGGCGAGCCCGGCGTCCAGCCCGGCGAGCGCGGCCGTGTCGGCCGCGCCCAGGGCGCGGGCGGCGCCCGCGTCGAAGGCGGCGGCGCGTTCGTCGAGGTAGCCGGGGGCCTTCAGCGTCCGGCAGGCACTGCCGTCGCCCATCACGAGCAGCGCCACGCGCCCGTCGCGCCCGGCGAGCTCGCGCCCGGCCGCCAGACAGCGGGGGGTGTCCAGCGACTCCCCCACGCCGAGCCCCTCGACGGGGGCGGCGCCCCAGCTTGCGTGCCGCAGCAGCCAGGCGCCGACCGCCAGCGGGGCGGGCAGCAGGCGCGGGCCCTCCTCGCCGTCCCCGAGCTGGACGTCGGCATCGACACCGAAGCCGCGGAAGGTGCCGCGGGCACCCGGCGGGTAGGCCCCCTCGTGCTCCGGGCCGGCGGAGCCGACGACCACGAGCAGGTCGGGCCGGGAGGCGGCGAGCACTGCGAGCGCGTCGGAGCACGCGGTGCGGGCGTCGCCGAGTTCGGCGGCGGCCCCCGCGGCGACCTCCGGCACGAGCAGCGGCGGGGCGGGACAGACTGCGGCGGCTACGAGCATGATCCGCAGCCTAGCCGCCCCCGGTGGACGGCGGTCAGTCGATCGCGCAGCCGGAGGTGACGGCCGGCAGGGGCGCCGGGACGCCCAGGGTCGGGATGCCCAGCATGACGCCCGCGGGTCCGGCCGGGGCGGCGTTGCGCTTCTCCCAGGCGTCTCCGGCCCGGGTGCGGCGCACGGACAGGGTCGGGCCCTCGGCCAGCAGGTGGTGGGGGGCCGCGTAGGTGATGTCCACCGTGACCACGTCGCCCGGGCGCACCTCCGCCTCCGGCTTGGTGAAGTGCACCAGGCGGTTGTCGGGGGCGCGGCCGGAGAGGCGGTGCGTGGCGCCGTCCTTGCGGCCCTCGCCCTCGGCGACCATGACCTCCAGGGTGCGGCCGACCTGCTTCTTGTTCTCCTCCCAGGAGATCTCCTCCTGGAGGGCGACCAGGCGCATGTAGCGGTCCTGCACGACCTCCTTGGGGATCTGCCCGTCCATGTCCGCGGCGGGGGTGCCGGGGCGCTTGGAGTACTGGAAGGTGAAGGCGTTCGCGAAGCGGGCCTCGCGGACGGTGTGCATCGTCTGCTGGAAGTCCTCCTCCGTCTCACCGGGGAAGCCCACGATGATGTCGGTGGAGATCGCCGCGTGCGGGATCGCGGCGCGGACCTTCTCGATGATGCCGAGGAAGCGCTCCTGGCGGTACGAGCGGCGCATCGCCTTCAGGATCGGGTCCGAGCCCGACTGGAGCGGCATGTGCAGCTGCGGCATCACGTTCGGGGTCTCGGCCATGGCCGCGATCACGTCGTCGGTGAAGTCGCGCGGGTGCGGGGAGGTGAAGCGGACCCGCTCCAGGCCCTCGATCTGGCCGCAGGCGCGCAGCAGCTTGCTGAAGGCCTCGCGGTCGCCGAGGTCGGAGCCGTAGGCGTTCACGTTCTGGCCGAGCAGGGTGATCTCCGAGACGCCCTCGGCGACCAGCGCCTCCACCTCGGCGAGGATGTCGCCGGGACGGCGGTCCTCCTCCTTGCCGCGCAGCGCGGGCACGATGCAGAAGGTGCAGGTGTTGTTGCAGCCGACGGAGATCGAGACCCAGGCGGCGTACGCGGACTCGCGGCGGGTCGGGAGCGTGGAGGGGAAGGCCTCCAGCGACTCGGCGATCTCGACCTGCGCCTCTTCCTGGATCCGGGCGCGCTCCAGCAGCACGGGGAGCTTGCCGATGTTGTGCGTGCCGAAGACGACGTCGACCCAGGGGGCCCGCTTGACGATCGTGTCGCGGTCCTTCTGGGCGAGGCAGCCGCCGACGGCGATCTGCATGCCGGGACGCTTGGTCTTCATCGGGGCGAGGCGGCCGAGGTTGCCGTACAGCTTGTTGTCGGCGTTCTCACGGACGGCGCAGGTGTTGAAGACCACGACGTCGGCGTCCCCGTCGGAGCCCTCGGGCGCGCGGACGTAGCCCGCGTCCTCCAGCAGACCGGAGAGTCGCTCGGAGTCGTGCACGTTCATCTGGCACCCGTAGGTGCGCACCTCGTAAGTTCCCTTAAGGTCCACTGCAAGGCTCCGGTCGCTGCTGCTGGTCATGCAACAAGGGTAGGTGCTGCCGTGGCGGCCTCCGGTCCCCCGGCCCGTGACAGGAGTGCGGCCGGGTGGCAGGATCGCGGACATGCCTCTCGTACCGCCCCGGATCAGCAGGCGCCGCGCCCTGCAGGGGATCGTGGCGGCGCTGACGGTCCTGGCTGCCCTGGTGTGGTGGCTGCGGCCCTTCGGGGAGCCGGAGCTCACGGGTGAGCTGACCTTCAGTACGGGCGTGCGGACCGGGGTGTACCACCGGTACGGGCAGCTGCTGGAGGAGGAGCTGGGGCAGAACATGCCCGGGGTCTCGGTCCGGCTGGAGACCAGCGAGGGCTCGCAGCAGAACCTCCAGCGGGTGGCCGCAGGTGAGGCCGACTTCACGGTGGCGACGGCCGACGCGGTCGCCAAGTACCGGCTCGACGGGAAGCCCGGGGCCCAGCAGCTGCGCGGTCTCGCGCGGCTCTACGACGACTACGTGCAGCTGGTGGTGCCCGCCGGGTCCCCGGTGCAGTCGGCCCGCGACCTGCGGGGCAAGCGGGTCGCCGTCGGCCAGCCGGGGTCCGGGGTGCGGCTCATCTCGGAGCGGCTGCTGACGGCGGCGAAGCTGGACCCGGCGAAGGACCTCACCGCGGTGTCCATAGGGATCGACACCATGCCGGCCGAGCTGGAGGCCGGGCGGATCGACGCGTTCTTCTGGTCCGGCGGCCTGCCGACCAATGCGGTCCGCGAGCTGTCGGAGCGGTTCGACATCCGGCTGGTGCAGCTCGGGGACCTGGTGGAGCAGCTCCAGGACAGCGGGAGCCCGGCACGGTACTACCGGGCCGCGGTGATGCCCCAGGACGCGTACGCGCTGGCGCGCAACACGAGCGCGGTGGCGACGGTGGCCGTTCCGAACCTGCTGGTGACCACGGAGGGCACCGACCCCGAGCTCACGGAGCAGTTCACCCGGACCGTGCTCCTCAGCCGCGACCGCATCGGGCACCAGGTGCACGCGGCGCAGCTGGTGGACCTGCGGACGGCCATCTACACGGACCCGCTTGACCTGCACGAGGGCGCGGGCCGGTACTACCGCTCGGTCAAGCCCTGACGGGCGCTTCCCGCCCGCCGCACCGGCTTCAGGACGGCAGCAGCATCAGCGCCGCCGCGGCCGCACCGATCAGTCCGGCGTGGGTGCCCAGGGCCGCCGGGACCACCTGGAGGTCCCGGACGAAGGAGAGCGTCGCGTAGGACGCGAGGTGGCTGCGGATCGGCGCGAAGAGGGTGTCGCCCGAGGCGGCGACGCCGCCGCCGATGACCGCGATGTCCGTCTCGACGAGGGTCGCCGTCGCCGCGATGGCGGCGGCCAGGGCGCGGCCCGCCCGGTCGAAGGCGGCCAGGGCGACCGGGTCCCCGGCCGCGGCCGCGGCGGCCACGCCCGCCGCCGTGGCGTCGTCGGCCGGGATCCAGCCCTGGGCCAGGGCCCAGGCCGCGATGGCGGTGCCCGAGGCGATGGACTCGACGCAGCCGTGGCCGCCGCAGACGCAGGGGTCGCCGTCGAAGGCCACGCTCATGTGACCGATGTGGCCCGCGTTGCCGGTGGGGCCGGGGTGGAGCTGGTTGTTCAGGACGAGGCCGCCGCCCACACCGGTGGAGACGACCATGCAGAGCGCGTTCGCGTGGCCCCGGGCGGCGCCGAGCCAGTGCTCGGCGGCGGTCATCGCCACCCCGTCCCCGGCCAGTACGGCGGGGACGTCGGCGCCGTGGGCCGCCAGCTGCTCCGAGACGCGGGCCAGGAGCGGGAACTCCCGCCAGGCCCCGATGTTGACGGGGCTCACGGTGCCCCGGGAGGCGTCCACCGGCCCCGCGCTGC
Organism: Streptomyces xanthophaeus; assembly: GCF_000725805.1. Taxonomy (GTDB): domain Bacteria; phylum Actinomycetota; class Actinomycetes; order Streptomycetales; family Streptomycetaceae; genus Streptomyces; species Streptomyces xanthophaeus. The sequence goes on from NZ_JOFT01000040.1 coordinate 15,978, forward strand.
CGATCCCGCAGCGGACCGCCGAGGACCACAGGGGCGAGCCGGACAGGTCCGCGACGACCTCGGTCACCGCCGCCATGACCGCCTCCGCGTCCCCGCCGCGGGGGGTCGGGGTGCGGGTGGTGGCCGTCATCGTCCCGTCGGGGTGCACCAGCGCCCCGGCGATCTTCGTACCGCCGATGTCGATCGCCACCGTGGGGCCGGTGGCCGAGGCCGCGGCACGCGGTGCGGGGAAGGGGGCGGTGGGGGTGATCACGGTGGCGGCTCCAGGAATGGGGTCAGGATTCAGTATGCGCCGGGGGCGGCGCCGTGCTCTCGCGGGGCTCGAGCCGGGGCCGCTCGCTCGCGCGGACCCGGGGCGGGTTCCCGGCGAGCAGCGCGAGGAGCTCCTGCGCGGCGAGCCGCCCGAATCCCGCGGTGTCGCGCACCAGGGCGGTGAGCCGGGGGTGGGTGACCCGGCAGAGCGCGGAATCGTCCCAGGCCACGATCGAGAGCCTGGCCGGTACGGGTACGCCCAGCTCGGCGGCGACCGCGCTGCCCGCGACGGCCATCACGTCGTTGTCGTAGATCAGGGCGGTGGGGGGCGCGGGCTCGGCGAGGACCCGGCGGGTGGCCGCCGCGCCCTCGGCGTCGGAGTAGTCGGTGACCACCGAGCGCACCCGGTCCGGGCCGAGCCCGCGCCGCGCCGCCTCCGTGCGCAGGGACTCCATCCGGCGGGCCGTGTGGGCCAGGTCCGGCAGCCCGGCGACATGCACGATCCGGCGGTGGCCGAGCCCGTACAGGTGGCCGAGGACCTCGGCCATGGCCCCGGCGTCGTCCGCGCCGACCGAGGAGACGGCGACGGCTGCGGCGACGGGTGCGACGCCGGCAGCGGGGCCCGTCTGCGGGGCCGTCGCCGGGGAGGCAGCAGCCGGGGGCGGCCCGGCGGGCCCGGCCTCGCCGACGGTGACCGCGGGCAGGCCCAGCTCCTCCAGAAGCGCCGGGCGGGGGTCGTGCGTACGCGGGTCGACGACGAGTACGCCGTCCACGCGCCGTTCGGCCCACCAGCGGCGGTAGAGGACGCATTCCGCCTCGACGTCGTCCACCACCTGGAACAGCAAGGCGGTCCGGGAGGCGGAGAGCACCTCCTGGATGCCCGAGACGAGCTGGAGGAAGAAGGATTCGACGCCGAGGGTGTGCGCGGGCCGGGGCAGGACCAGGCCCACCGCGCCGGAGCGTTCACCGGACAGGGCGCGGGCCGCGCTGTTGGGCTGCCAGCCGAGCTCCTCGGCGACCCGGCGGATCCGGGCGCGGGTGTCCGGGGAGACGCCCGGGCGGCCGTTGAGCGCGAAGGAGACGGCGCTCTGCGACACCCCGGCCCGGCGGGCTATGTCCTTGATGGTGGGTCTGCGGGCCATGACCTGCCTCGTCGTCCTCGGGGAGCTGCTGAACCGCATTAGCTCACCCCGGGCCGCGCCGCCGCTACCCCCCGCCATCGGGACTGAAGCGGATAAGTGGCCGGGGAAACTGCCCTGTTGACTTCCGCACCGGCGGGGCGTCAGGTTGTGGGGCACGCGGTGACTGCCCCAGGACCCCCAGGACCCCAGGACTCCCCATGCGATTCCCCATGCCCGCAACGGGCGCCCTTCCAGGGCCCGCCCGCACCCTCAGGTTCGGCGCCAACTACACCCCGTCCCGCGGCTGGTTCCACCACTGGCTGGACTTCGACCTCGACGAGGTCCGCGCCGACCTCGACTCGATCGCCTCGCTCGGGCTGGACCACGTCCGGGTGTTCCCGCTGTGGCCGGTGTTCCAGCCGAACCGGACGCTGATCCGGCCGCGCGCCGTCGAGCAGCTCGTCGCGCTCGCCGACGCGGCCGCCGAGCGCGGGCTCGACGTCAACGTGGACGGTCTGCAGGGGCACTTGTCCAGCTTCGACTTCCTGCCGGCCTGGACCCGTACCTGGCACCGGCGGAACATCTTCACCGATCCCGAGGTGGTCGCCGCGCAGCAGGAGTACCTGCGCACGCTGGCCGCGGCCCTCGCCGACCGGCCGAACTTCCTCGGCATGACCGTCGGCAACGAGATCAACCAGTTCTCCGGCGCCCCGCACCCCGACCCCGACCGGATCACCCCCGACCAGGCGGCCCGCTGGCTGGAGCGGATGCTCGCGGCCTGCGAGGCGGGCGCGGCGGGGCGGTTCCACCTGCACGCCGAGTACGACGCCGCCTGGTACCAGGACGGCCACCCCTTCACCGTCGCCCAGGCCGCCCGCCTCGGGGCGGCGACGGCCGTGCACTCCTGGGTGTTCAACGGCACGGCGCAGCGCCACGGTCCGGCTGGCACGGCCACCGAGCAGCACGCCGCGTACCTGATCGAGCTGTCCAAGGCCTGGGCGCTCGACCCGCACCGCCCGGTGTGGCTCCAGGAGGTCGGCGCCCCCGCGCCGCTGGTCCCGCCGGAGCGGGCGGCGCGGTTCACCGGGGCCACCCTCGCGAACGCGCTCGACTGCCCGGACCTGTGGGGCGTGACCTGGTGGTGCTCGCACGACGTGTCCCGGGACCTCGCCGACTTCCCGGAGCTCGAGTACGGCCTCGGCCTGCTCACCAACGACCGCCGGATCAAGCCCGCCGGGGCCGTCGTCGCCGAGGTCGCCGGGCAGTGGCGGGGCCGGGAGCACCGTCCCGCGCCCCGGACCACCGCGCTGGCCGTCGACGTCGGCGGGGCCCTGGAGGCGCCCCGGCGCTCGGTGTGCGCCCCGGGCGGCGCCTTCTTCGAGGCCTGGGCCGCTCTGGCCGCCGACGGGGTCCGTCCCGCGGTGGTGCTGGCCGAACGCGCCGGGGACCCGGCCCATCTGTCCGCGCGCGGCATCACCGAGGTGCTGCGCGTCCCCGAGGTCTGAGAGGGAGTGTCCGCATGTCCGAGAACGGCCCCCGCATCGACCCCCGCACCACTGCCCGCCCCGGTCCGCCCCCGGCCCGGCGGGGCGTGCTCGCCGCCGGGGCCGGGGCGGGGGCCCTCGCCCTGCTGGGCGTGCCCGCCCGCGCCGCTGCCGCCGGGTCCGCACCGGCGACCGCACCGGCGACCGCACCGCCCGACGGGTCCGCGGCCCCGGCCGACCTGGCCCCCTACGCCTCCTACTGGTATCCGGACTCGCTGCCGGAGGGCGTCCCCGGCCCCGGGATCGTGTGGCGCTCCCTGAAGGACTGGCGTCCCGGGGCGGATCCCGATCTGGCCCACAACACCGCGACGGTGCCGCTCGCGCCGCGCTTCACCCCCGTACCGCCCCACCCCGGCGCCCGGGCCGGCCAGGCCCGGATCTCCTCGCTCGTCTCCTTCGGTCCCACCGCCGGGAACCCGTCCCAGGGCTCCGCGACCGCCGATTCCTACGCGCTGACGCACTGGGCGTACATCGACGAGCTGGTCTTCTGGGGCGGCTCCTCCGGCGAGGGGATCGTGCTGGCCCCGAACGCGCCCGTGACCGACGCCGCGCACCGCAACGGGGTCCGGGTGATGGGCAACGTGTTCCTGCCGCCCGTCCCGTACGGCGGCGACCTGCGCTGGACCCGGGACCTGGTCCAGAAGGACGCAGCCGGCCGCTTCCCGATCGCCGACAAGCTGGTGCAGGTGGCCCGGACGTACGGGTTCGACGGCTGGTTCGTCAATGCCGAGACGGACGGCGGCGACAGCGTCCTGGCCGGCCGGATGCGGGAGTTCCTGCGGGCGCTGCGGGCGGCGGGCGAGCCGCACCGGCTGCGGACCACCTGGTACGACGCCATGAACACCACCGGCCGGGTCGGCTGGCAGGGCGCGCTCAACGCACTGAACCAGGAGTTCTTCGAGGACCGGGCCGGTCCGGTCACGGACACCATGTTCGTGGACTTCCGCTGGACCCCGCGGACCCTCGCCGACTCCGGTGCGCTCGCGGACCGCCTGGGCCGCTCCCGCCACGAGCTGTGGGCCGCCGTGGACACCGAGTCGCACGGCTGGGACTCGGTGGTCCAGTGGGACGCGATCGTCCCGCGCGGCCGGGACCACGTGGTCAGCTACGGCTTCTACCGGCCCGAGTGGACCCGCAACCACCTCACCGACCGTTCCCCGGGCGCCTTCCACCGCGCCGACGACCGGTTCTGGACGGGCGAGTCCCTCGACCCCTCGCGCCCGGCGCCCGAGGGCGCCTGGAGGGCTCCCGCCACTGTCGTCGCGGACCGTTCCACGGTCGCCTCGCTGCCCTTCGCCTGCGCCTTCAACACCGGGCACGGGGAGCGCTGGTACGAGGAGGGCCGGGTCACCTCCGGCACCCCCTGGAGCCACCTCGGGCTCCAGGACCGGCTGCCGGGCCGCCGCTGGGTCGTGGAGACCTCCGGCGAACGGCCCGGCGTCACCCTGGACTTCGCCCGCGCCTGGCGCGGCGGCTCCAGCCTGCTGGTCTCGGGTCCGCTGACCGCGCCCGCCGTGGTCGGGCTGCACGCCACGCGGCTGCCGCTGACCCGGTCCACGGTGCTGGAGCTCGTGCACGCCACCGAATCGGGCGGCCCCGTCACGGTGGAGGTCGGCGTGGCGGTCCGCGAACCGGCCGCCCCCGGCGAGCCGGTCCCGTACACCTGGAGGGCGGTGCGGACGGTGCGCACGCGGCGGGGCTGGCGCACCTCGCGGGCCGCGCTGGGACGGCTGGCCGGGCGGACGGCGTACGGGCTGGCGGTACGGATCTGCGCGCGCGGCGGCGGCCCGGTGGCCTGGCGGCTCGGCGCCCTGTCCCTCCGCGAGGCCCCGGCCGGGGGGCCGCCGGGGAGACCCGCCGGGCCCACCCGGCTCACGGTGGACGCCGCTGCGGTCGGGGACGGCACGGCCGCGGTACGGCTGTCCTGGCGCCGGGGGGCGGCCGGGGAGGCCGGAGGGCTGCGGCACCACGAGGTGTCCCGGGTCCTGCCCGACGGCACCCGCCGCTTCCTCGGCGGCACCTGCGGCACCGCGCTCTACCTGCCCGCCGTCCCCCGCGCGGGCCGGGAGCGGGCGGTCACCTTCGAGGTGCGGGCCGTGGACGAGCTGTACGCGGCCTCGGAGCCGGCCCGCGCGCGCCTCGCCTGGGGGCCTGCGTAGGGGGTCAGGAGGTACGGGGTCAGGGGTTGTGGGGTTCGGTGCGGGGCACGGCCACCGTCACCCGCAGTCCGTGCGGCGGGTTCGTCTCGTAGGAGAGGGACCCGCCGCCCGCGGCGAGCAGGATGCGGGAGATCGACAGGCCTAGCCCGGAGCCCTTGATGTTCTGGTGCCGGCCGCTGCGCCAGAACCGGTCGCCCACCCGCAGCAGCTCCTCCTCGGTGAGGCCGGGGCCGCGGTCGGCGACGACCACGTGCACGAAACGCCCGGCGGCGGAGACGGACACCTCGACCTCCTCCCCCTCGGGGGTGAACTTCAGGGCGTTGTCGATGACGGCGTCGAGGGCGCTGGACAGGGCGATGGGGTCGGCCCAGCCGGTGACGGCGCTGCGTCCCGTCCCGCCGAGCCGCACGCCCTTCTCCTCGGCGTACGGGCGCCAGGCCGCGACCCGCTCGGTGGTCAGCGCCCCGATGTCGGTGAGGCTGATCTCGGCGGAGGCGTGCTCGGCCAGCGCCAGGTCCAGCAGGTCGTCGAGGACCTGCGTCAGGCGCTTGCCCTCGGTGCGTACGGAGGCGATCTCCGCATTCCCCTCGGGCAGTTCGAGGGCGAGCAGCTCGATCCGCAGGAGCAGCGCGGCGAGCGGATTGCGCAGCTGGTGGGAGGCGTCCGCGACGAACGCCCGCTGCTGCTCCAGTACCTCTTCGACGTTGTCGGCCATCTCGTTGAACGACCTGGCCAGGCGCTGGAGTTCCGGCGGTCCGCCGGCCGCCGCTACGCGTGAGTTCATCCGGCCGGTGGCGATGCCGTGCGCTGCCGCGTCCAGGGTCCGTACGGGCTTGAGCACCCAGCTGGTGAGCCGCAGGGCGGCGCCGAAGGCGACCAGCATCGCGGCGGCGAGCCCGGCCGCGATGAGCAGCCATCCCCGCAGGATGCGGCCGCGCATCAGGTCGGTGGGCGATTCGGTGGCGACGACGGCGACCACGTCCCCGTCGAGGACGACCGGGGAGGCGACGAGCAGTTTGCCGTGCGTCTGCCAGGGCCACACCTGCGGCGGATCGTGGCTGCGCCGTCCGGCGAGCGCCTCCTCGAAGGCGCGGCGCCCCTCACCGGCCCGCGGGAGCTCCCACCAGCCGGGGGAACGGGCCATGGCGTTGTCGTCGCGCAGGAAGATGCCGACGCGGATGCCGTACAGCTCCTGGTAGCGGGTCAGCTCGGTCCGCAGGGCGTCCCGGCGTTCGTCGGCCCCGGTGGATCCGGAGCCCTCGGCGTCGATGACGAACTGGGCCAGGGCGGCGAAGCGGGCGCTGTCGTCGATCCGGTCGACCACCACGCGCTGCTGCTGTCCGGCGGCCAGGCTCACGGCGAGCGGGAAACCGAGGGCGAGGAGCACGCCGGCCATCAGGACGACGAGCAGGGGAAGGAGCCTGGCGCGCACGGCAGCGGCCCGTCAGGGGGCGGTGGGGGCGACGAGCCGGTAGCCCACCCCGCGGACGGTCTCGATGAGGGCGGGCATCGCGAGCTTGGAGCGCAGCGAGGCGACGTGCACCTCCAGGGTCCGGCCGGTCCCCTCCCAGCTGGTCCGCCAGACCTCGCTGATGATCTGTTCGCGGCGGAAGACCACCCCGGGGCGCTGCGCGAGCAGGGCCAGCAGGTCGAATTCCTTGCGGGTGAGGGGTACGTCGGTGCCGTCCACGCTGACGCGGCGGGTGGGCAGCTCGATGCTGACCGGGCCGAGCCGGACCACGGAGGGCGTACCGGTCCCGGTGGCGGAGGCCTCCTCGGAGACCCCGGTGCGCCGGGCGACGGCGTGGATGCGGGCCAGCAGCTCGCCGGTGTCGTAGGGCTTGGTGACGTAGTCGTCGGCGCCCATGTTGAGCCCGTGGATGCGCGAGCGGACGTCGGCCCGTGCGGTGACCATGATGACGGGCGTGGAGGTGCGCTTGCGGATCTTGCCGCACACCTCGTAGCCGTCCTGGTCGGGCAGGCCCAGATCGAGGAGGACGACGCCGAAGGGCGGGGCGCCGGCGGGCAGCAGTGCCTGCAGGGCCTCCTCGCCGTTGCGGGCATGGGTCACCCGGAAGCCGTGCCGGGCGAGGACCGCGGACAGGGCGGCGGCGACGTGGTCGTCGTCCTCGACGAGCAGCAGTCTCATGGCGTCCCCCTCTCCTCTTCTTCAGCTGGGAGCTTGTTCTTCGGTCGTTCTTCGGTGGTTCTTCGCTTCTTCTTCAGCCCGGGTACAGGCCACCCTGCATCCACGCCGATGCAGACTCCCACGTCAAGGGGGTTCCGGTCCGGCGCGCCTTCTGTTATCCACCCGGTACGCGTACCGGGAGCGCCTCGGGCCGAGGCGTACGGAGCGTATCCGGGCGAGGCCGGATCGTTATGCTCAATTCTCCCTCAGATGTGATGACGCTGTGCGCGAGACGTCACTACTGTCCTCCCAACCGAGGAGGACGGAGCAAGAAGCCGATGAGCGGAGTATCAGTGACCAAGGACGTACAGGACGCGGCCGGTGCCGCGGACGACCTGGTCGTACTGAGCAACGTCAACAAGCACTTCGGCGCGCTGCACGTGCTTCAGGACATCAATCTGAGCATTGCCCGCGGTGAGGTCGTCGTCGTGATCGGTCCTTCGGGATCGGGCAAGTCCACGCTGTGCCGGACCATCAACCGTCTGGAGACCATCGACTCGGGCGCCATCACGCTCGACGGCAAGGAACTGCCCTCCGAGGGCAGGGAACTGGCCCGGCTGCGTGCCGATGTCGGCATGGTCTTCCAGTCGTTCAACCTCTTCGCGCACAAGACGGTGCTGGAGAACGTCATGCTCGGCCAGGTCAAGGTCCGCAAGACCGGCCAGGCCGCGGCGCGCGAGAAGGCGCAGTCCCTGCTGGACCGGGTGGGCGTCGGCTCCCAGGCCGACAAGTACCCGGCGCAGCTCTCCGGCGGCCAGCAGCAGCGCGTGGCGATCGCCCGCGCGCTGGCCATGGAGCCGAAGGTGATGCTCTTCGACGAGCCGACGTCGGCGCTCGACCCGGAAATGATCAACGAGGTGCTGGAGGTCATGCAGCAGCTCGCCCGGGAGGGGATGACGATGGTGGTCGTCACGCACGAGATGGGCTTCGCCCGCTCCGCTGCCAACCGCGTCGTCTTCATGGCCGACGGAAAGATCGTCGAAGAAGCCACGCCCGAGGCCTTCTTCAGCAACCCGCGCAGTGACCGGGCGAAGGACTTCCTGTCGAAGATCCTGCACCACTGACGGCCGGGTCTGGTAGTCATCCGGTGGGCGGAACACCGCCGCGGCCGCTCAGGCCCGCGGCGTGTCCGCCGCACTGTCGCCCGTCGTTCAACACCGTCTCATCCGAGGGAAGTTCATCATGAACGTTTTCAAGACCGGTGCGGCCGCGGCCATCGCCGTCACCCTGGCCCTGACCGCGACCGCCTGTGGCGGCAGCAGCGACAAGAGCTCGGGCAGCACCGAGAGCGGTGGCGCCAAGAAGGACAAGGTCGTCATCGGCATCAAGTTCGACCAGCCGGGTGTGGGCCTCAAGACCCCTGACGGCAAGTACACGGGCTTCGACGTCGACGTCGCGACCTACGTCGCCAAGGAGCTCGGCTACCAGCCCGACCAGATCGAGTGGAAGCAGGCCATCAGCGCCGAGCGCGAGAACCTGATCGCCAACGGCGACGTCAAGTTCGTCGTCGCGAGCTACTCGATCAACGACAAGCGCAAGGAGAAGGTCGACTTCGCCGGCCCGTACCTCCTCGCGCACCAGGACCTGCTGGTCCGCGCCGACGACTCGTCCATCACCAAGGCCGAGGACCTGAACAAGAAGAAGCTCTGCTCGGTCACCGGCTCGACCTCGGCGCAGAACGTCAAGACCAAGCTGGCCCCCGAGGCCGACCTGCTGGAGCAGGGTGGCTACTCCGAGTGCCTCACCGGCCTGGAGAACAAGGCCGTCGACGCACTGACCACGGACAACTCGATCCTGGCGGGCTACGCGGCGCAGGACAAGAACAAGGGCAAGTTCAAGCTGGTCGGGCTGAGCCTGAGCAACGAGAACTACGGCATCGGTCTGAAGAAGGGCGACAAGGACCTTCAGACCAAGATCAACGCCGCGCTCAAGAAGATGGTCGCGGACGGCGCCTGGGACGAGGCCGTGAAGAAGAACTTCGGTCCGGCCAACTACAAGAACGAGCCGGCCCCGCAGATCACCGAAGGCAGCTGATTCACCGGTGAGGAGCGTCGCCGCCCGCCTGCCAAGGGCGGCGGCGCACCTCGCCGGCCATCCTGGGGAGAGCGCAGGGCATCGTGTTCGATTTTCTTGATTCCGGGCAGTACGACCTGCTCGGAGCCTTCTGGGTGACGGTTCAGCTCACCCTCTACTCGGCGGTCGGGTCCCTCATATGGGGAACCATGCTGGCCGGGATGCGGGTCAGCCCGGTCCCGCTGATGCGGGGCTTCGGTACCGCGTACGTCAACCTCGTGCGCAACACTCCGCTGACCGTGCTGATCATCGCCTGTTCGCTGGGTCTCAGCCAGACCCTCGGCATCTCGTTGGGCGGCGGCACGTTCAAGGAGACCGGTTTCCGGCTCGCGGTCCTCGGACTGACCGCCTACACCGGCACCTTCGTCTGCGAAGCGCTGCGGTCGGGCATCAACACGGTCCCCGTCGGCCAGGCAGAGGCGGCACGCGCCCTGGGCCTGAGCTTCGTCCAGGTGCTCACGCTGATCGTGCTCCCCCAGGCCTTCCGGGCGGTCGTCGCACCGCTCACGAACGTACTGATCGCACTCACCAAGAACACCACGGTGGCGGCGGCCATCGGCGTGGCCGAGGCGGCCCTGCTGATGAAGGAAATGGTCGAGAACGAGGCGGACGCGCTCTTCGCCGTCTTCGGGGTCTTCGCCCTGGGCTTCGTCCTCCTGACCCTGCCCACCGGCCTGCTCCTGGGCTGGGTGGCCAAACGAGTGGCGGTGAAGCGATGACCTCCGTGCTGTACGACGCCCCCGGCCCCAAGGCCAAGGCGCGCAACTGGATCTACAGCGGCATCTTCGTCGTCCTGCTCGGGCTCGCCCTGTGGTGGATCCTGTCCGTGATGGCGGACAAGAACCAGCTCGACGCCGCCAAGTGGACCCCCTTCGTCACCGAGACCGAGATCTGGACGACCTTCCTGATCCCCGGCCTGCTGGAGACCCTCAAGGCCGGCGTGATCGCCATGGTGATCGCGATCCCGCTGGGCGCCCTGCTCGGCATCGGCCGCCTCTCCGACCACGCCTGGGTCCGTGTGCCGGTCGGTGCGGTCGTCGAGTTCTTCCGCGCCATCCCGGTGCTGATGCTGATGCTGTTCGGCTTCGCCCTGTACGCGAAGTTCAGCGAGGTCTCCTCGGACATCCGCCCGCTGTACGCGGCGGTGACCGGCCTGGTCCTGTACAACGCCGCGGTCATCGCCGAGATCGTCCGGGCGGGCGTGCTCTCCCTGCCCTCCGGCCAGACCGACGCGGCCAAGGCGATCGGCATGCGCAAGGGCCAGACCATGGCCTACGTGCTGATCCCGCAGGCCGTCACGGCGATGCTGCCGGCTCTGGTCAGCCAGCTCGTGGTGATCCTGAAGGACACCGCGCTGGCCGGCGCGGTGCTCGGTTACGGCGAACTGCTGTCGATGAACCGGCAGATCTCGGCGAACTACAGCAACACCATCGCCTCCCTCGTCGTGATCGCGCTGATCTTCATCGCGGTCAATTTCGCCCTCACCACCTTCGCCTCCTGGCTCGAACGCCGACTGCGTCAGTCGAAGAAGAGCACCGGAGTCCTGGTCCCCAAGGTCGACGACATGGCGACCGGGGCGAACAGCGGTGGCGTCTAGGCCCCGTCGCCCTCCCGGTTCGGGGCCCCCGACCGCCTGACATAGAGTCAGTCATATTGCGTAGCCCGCGTGGTGCGGCGGAACTCTTCCGCCGCACCACGCGGCGTTCGCGGACAGGTGTCACTTGACGCAGGCACCTCCAGTGGGTTGCATACGTTCTGTGATCACATACCGGACATCGGGAGCCGCGCCATGGACCCGGTGATCGTCGTCGGCGCGGGGCCCGTCGGGCTGTCCCTGTCCCTCGCCCTGGCCGGCCAGGGCGTCCCTTCCGTCGTGCTCGACGAAGGCCCCGGCAAGGAGGAACCGCGCCCGGCCCGCACCGTCGTCCTGCACGCCGACACCGCCGCCATGGCGAACCGGCTGGGCTGTTCGACGCTGCGCGACGAAGGGGCGTACTTCGCCGCCTGGCGCACCATGCGGCGCAGGCAGCACGCCCAGCGGATCACCTTCGACGACGGGCCCGCGCCCCTGCATCTGCCCCAGCACGCCCTGACGCGCGGCCTGCGCGACGCCGCCGCCGCGCACCCCCTCGTCCAGCTGGTCACCGAAACCCGGCTCGACTCCCTGGAGCAGGACGCCCACGGGGTCACCGCCCACACCCGCGGCGCCGAGACCACGTGGTGGCGCGGGAGTTACCTGGTCGGCTGCGACGGCGCCCGCTCCACCGTGCGCAAGCTGCTCGGCATCCGCTTCCCGGGCCGCACCGCCGTGGAACGCCACGCCGTGGCCGCCCTGCGCACCGAACTCCCCTGGCCCGGTGAGGCCTTGCTGCACCGCGGCCACAACGACCGGCTCGCCGAGGTCACCGCGCGGCCGCTGCCCGACGGGGTGTGGCGGCTGGACTGGCTGCTCCCGGCCCGCGGCGACCTGGTCACCCCCGACACCCTGGTGACCCTCATCCGGGACACCCTCGCGGCCTGGTGCTCGGGCAAGACGCCCCCCTACGACCTGATCGACACCGGGGTCCACACGCTGCACCACCGCCTGGCCCGGCGCTGGCGCGACGGCCGCGGCTTCCTCGCCGGGGACGCCGCGCACCTGCTGGGCGCGCTCGGCACCCAGGGGGTCGAGGAGGGGCTCCGCGACGCCGAGAACCTGGCGTGGAAGCTGGCCCTCGCCTGGCACCAGGGAGCCTCCGAGGCCCTGCTCGACAGCTACGAGGGCGAGCGGCGCACCGCGGTCGCCTCCCGGCTGCGCGCCGCCGACCAGGCGATGCCGGTACTGCGCTCCGGGGGCGGCCTGCGCACCTACCTCCCGGGGGCCTCCCGGTCCGCCGAAGCACTCCTCACCGACGGCCACCTGGGCCGTGGGCCGCTGGGCGCGGAGCCGACGTACGCACCTCCGGTCGCCGTGCGCGAGGTCCCGACGGCCACGCAGCCGGGCGGTCCGGTGGCGAACGTTCCGGTGACGGCGCCCGACGGGTCCACCGTCCCGCTGCGCGACCTGCTGGGGCGGGGGCGGCTGCTGGTGCTCCTGGTCGCCCCGGGCACCGGGGTCTGGGACCGCCGCCACTGGCTCGGCGCCGGGCTGATGCCCCGGCTCGCGGCGGCGGTGAGCGCCCTGCCCGTGCGCACCGACCTGCTGGTCGCGGACGCCTACCCGGGGGCCCCGGCGCACACGGTGCTCCTGGTCCGGCCGGACGGGCACCTGGCGGCCACCTTCGCGGGGGTCCACCCGGCGGAACTGTACGAGGCGGCGGACACGGTCCGGGCGGGCGCTCCGGCGGCGCTGCCCGCGCCCTCCACGGCACCGAGCGCCGTGGCCGATTGACCGTCCCGTCGGCTCGTGATTCACTCGCGGGCATGACCGGCAACGACGTACGCCTGTGGCGGAGGGTCCATATGGACCTGCTCCGCTACGCGGGCTGCGTGTGTCGCCCTTCCTGCTGATTCGCCTCCTTCCCTGCGCGCCCCGTGCCGTCACCGGCCCGCGCGCACTTCCGCGAACCCCAGGAATGGTCCCGTTACATGTCTGCACCCGCGTACACCCCCGAGCCCGTGCTGGCCGGGGGGCCCACGGCCGCCGCCCTCCTCGACTTCGCCCTGCGCACCGCTGCCGATCCCGAGGTCGTCGCCTCCCTGCCGCTCGACCCGCAGGGCCGCACCTGGATCCGGCTGGACGGCCCCGGCGGCAGTGAGGCCTGGCTGATCGGCTGGCCACCCGGCACCGGCACCGGCTGGCACGACCACGCCGAGTCGCGGGGCGCGTTCGCCACCGCCCGGGGCGCCCTCACCGAGCACTCGCTGACCGTACGGCTGCCCTCGGAGGGCTGGCAGTCGCTGCACCTGGCCCCCGGCGTGGACCGCAGCCGCAGCCTGGGCGCGGGCACCGGGCGGGCCTTCGGCGAGCACCACGTGCACGAGGTCCTCAACGAGTCCACGGCCGAGCACGCGATCTCGGTGCACGCGTACTACCCGCCGCTGCCGCTGATCCGCCGGTTCAGCCGCACCGGGCCGCTGCTGAAGCTGGAGCAGGTCGAGCGTCCGGCGGACTGGCAGTGAGCGCCACCGATCCGGTCGGGATCGACGAGCTGCTGGAGCGGGTCCGTACCGGCTACACGCGCGTCTCGCCGCAGGAGGCCTACGAGGCCTCCCTGGAGGGGGCCCTGCTGGTGGACATCCGCTACCAGGCCCTGCGGGAGCGGGACGGCCTGATCCCGGGCGCGCTGGTGGTCGAGCGCAACGAACTGGAATGGCGCCTGGACCCCCAGGGCAGTCACCGCGCCGCCGAGGCCACGGACCACGGCCTGCAGGTCGTGGTGATCTGCAACGAGGGCTACGCCTCCAGCCTGGCCGCGGTCTCCCTGCACGCCCTCGGCCTGCACCGGGCCACGGACCTGACCGGCGGTTTCCAGGCCTGGAAGGCGGCGGGCCTCCCGGTGACGCCCGCCGCCTGACGGAGACGGCCGCCCGGGACCGCACCGCCCGGGCGGCCCTGCCGGGCGGGCCGGGCGGCGGCTCATCCCTTGGCCGTGGCCACGTCCACCGGCGCCACCCGCAGCGCGGCCCGGCCCGGCAGGGCCGTGGCCGCCAGGGCGAGCAGCCCGGCCGCTCCCACCACCCCCGCGTACACGACCGGCAGCACCGACGGCGCGGCCGCCCCGGTCATGCCCACGCTGAACGCGGTCAGCACGGCCAGCGCGATCAGCGACCCCAGCACCACCCCGATCAGGACCACCGCCAGGGCTTCGGTCCGGATCATCCGGAGCACCTGCCGCCGCTTCGCCCCGGCGAGCCGCAGCATCGCGAACTCCCGGACCCGCTCGGCGGTCGACATGGCCAGCGTGTTCACCACCGCGATGGCCGTGAAGGCGAGGACCAGCCCCATCGCCAGCAGGTTGACCTCGGCCCCGGCGTCCTGCCGTTCGGCCCTTGCCCGGTCGGCGTCCCGCGCGGACAGCACCGTCACCCCGGGGAAGTCCGCCAGCGCCGCGGCCAGTTGTTCCCAGCCGGTGCCCGGCTCCGTCGCCACCAGCACGTCCGAGGCCAGCGGGTTGTCCACGTGCGCCGCCACCAGGCCGTGCGGCAGCGTCAGGTCGCCGGAGCCGAGCCCGCGGGCGTAGACCGCGCAGACCGTGAGGGTGACCGGGGTGCCGTCGCCCAGCGTCAGTTCCAGCGGGCTCCCCGGCTTCAGCCCCAGCCGGTCCGCGGCGACCTCGCTCACCGCTGCGCTGTGCTCCCCGAACCCCTCCAGGCTCCCGCTCGTCACCGCCGGGTCCCAGGTCCCCCCGAGGCCGGCCGGGGTGACCCCCTGCGCGGCGTACTTCGCCAGGCCCACGCGTACGGAGGTCCGTACGAGCTCGGTGGCCGCCGTCACCCCGGGGGTGCTGCGGATCCGCTCGGCGGCCCCGGCCGTGACGCCGGGGCCCTGCGCGGCCAGCACCCAGCCGGCCCGGATCCCGTCACGGGCCTGCGCCCGGGCCGCGTCCCCGAGGGTGGGGGTGACGAAGAGCACGGTGCAGGTCATGCCGGTGAGCAGGGCGAGCGGGGTCACGGCGGACGCCATCCGGGTGGCGTTGCCGCGCAGGTTCGCGGTGGCCAGGTGGCCGCCCGTACCGGCGAGCCGGAGCGGGCCGGCGAGCAGCGCCGCGGCCCCGCGGACGAGCAGCGGGCCGAGCAGCGAGACCGCCCCGGCCAGCACCACCACGGCCAGGAAGGTGACCGGGGTCGAGGCCGGCTCGGTGCGCAGCGAGGCGAGTACGGCGACCAGTACCGCCCCGGCGGCCAGCAGCAGCGCTCCGGCCGCGATCCGGGCCGGGGCGGGCCGGCGCCGTTCGAGCGCGGCTTCGGCGAGCGCTTCGGCCGGGCGGATCCGGGCGGTCCGCCGCCCCGCGATCCGCGCGGCGGCCCAGGCTCCGAGCAGGCTCGCGGCGACGGCGGCGAGCATCGGCAGGATGCCGGCGGTGCGTTCCAGGGCGGCGGGGACGATCCCGGCGGCGACGAACCGGCCGTACAGCCAGGAGGCGAGCGGGAGTCCGGCGACCGCTCCGGTCAGCCCGGCGGTCAGGCCGACGAGGAGGGCTTCCCTGCCGATCATCCGCCGCAGCTGGCGGGGGGTGGCGGCGACGGCCCGCAGCAGGGCGAGTTCGCGGTGGCGCTGCTGGACGCAGAGGGCGAAGGTGCCGACGACGACGAGGACCGCCACCAGCAGGGCGGTGCCGCCCATCGCACCGCCCATGGACACCAGCTTGATCCGTGCTCCGGCGGCGCCGGGGAACTCCACCGGCCCGCGCTCGTCGCCGACGGAGACCTGCGCGGTGCTTCCCGCGAGGGCGAGGGCCTGGCGGATCCGTCCGGCCAGCTCGCGGGGGTCCACCCCGGGTTCCGGAAGTACGCCGACGGCGCTGATCCTGCTGTCGCGGGCGGCGAGCCGGCGGGCCTCGGCGTCGCTGAAGAAGAGGGCGCTCTGCTGGAGGAGGTCTCCGCGGGCGGTGTTCGCGATCCCGCTGACCCGGTAGGTCCTCGGCTCGGCGGTGGCCTGCACGGTGAGCTCGGAGCCGGGTGCCAGTGCGGCGCGGGCGGCCAGGGCCCGGTCGACCACGATCTCGTCGCCGCCCCGGGGCGCACGGCCTTCGGTGAGGGCGAAGGGGGTCAGGGCGGCGGAGGACCAGGCGTGTCCGTACGAGGCCTGCGGCCCGCCGGGCGCCTTGACCAGGGGCAGGGCCTGGAAGGTGAGTTCGGGCACCGCCTGCGCGACGCCGGGGACGGCCCGGACCGTGTCGGCGGTGGCGGCGGGGAGCCAGGCCCGTTCGGCGACGGGCTTGGCCTTGTGCTTCGTCTTGGTCTTGCCCTTCTTCTCCTTGACCGTGGTCTCGTGGACGTTCTGGTCGGCGGAGACGAGGACCGGTGCGGCCGCGTAGCGCTCGGTGGCGATCCTGCCGGTCAGGCCCGTCTCCAGGAGCGTGCCGCAGGCCGTGACGAGGGCGGCGGCGCACACGAGGGCGACGAAGGCGCCGAGGAACCCGGCTTTGCGGTCCCGGAGGGTCTGGAGGGCGTAACGCAGCATCATGCGGGCAACTCTGCCGCCGGACATGGCCGTTGACACGGGAGCGCCCCGGCGTCCGGGGCCGGGGGCTAGCCCCACCCCCGCCCGGCGAGCGGCTCCGTCAGCGGGCGCGCTCCGGCCCTGGACTGCACCCGGGGGCCACAGGGGCGCCGGAGGCGGCAGCCGCTGTCACTGCCCCGGGTAGCCCAGGTCGTCTGCCTCGTCGCCCTCCGCCTCCAGCGCACGGCGGACCACCCGCAGGGCCATGCCCTCCGGGTACCCCTTGCGGGCGAGCATCCCGGCGAGGCGCCGGATCCGCTTGTCCCGCTCCAGGCCCCGGGTGGAGCGGAGCTTGCGCTCGACGAGCTCCCGGGCGGTCTGCTCCTCCTGCTCGGAGTCCAGCTGTTCCAGGGCCTCTTCCACGAGGGTGGCGTGCACCCCCTTGGTCCTCAGCTCCTGGGCGAGCGCCCGGCGGGCCAGGCCCCGGCCGCGGTGCCGGGACTCGACCCAGGCCCCGGCGAAGGCGGCGTCGTCGATCAGGCCCACCTCCTCGTACCGGGAGAGGACCTGCTGCGACACCTCCTCGGGGATGCCCCGCTTCTCCAGCGCGTCCGCGAGCTGGCGACGGGTGCGCGGGCTCCCGGTGAGCAGGCGCAGGCAGATCGCCCGCGCCTGCTCCTCGGGACTCTGGGGCGGCAGTTCCTGGCGGTCCTCCCGCCCCTCACGGCCCTCCGCACGACGGCCTCCCCGGCTGCCGCTCTCGCGGCGGCCCCGGCGACTGCCCTCGCGGCGGTCCTCAGCGCCGTCCGCGCCGCCCCTCTCCTGCTCCCGCACGGGTCAGCTCTTGGCCACGGCGGCCTTGGCCGTCGTCTTGGCCTTCGACGCCGGGGCGGGCACTGCGGCGGCAGCGGCGTCAGCCGTGTCGGCAGCGGCCTCGGGGGTGGCCGCGGCGTCCTTGCGGATGCCCACGCCCAGCTTCTCCTTGATCTTCCGCTCGATCTCGTCGGACAGGGCGGGGTTGTCGCAGAGGAACTTCCGCGCGTTCTCCTTGCCCTGGCCGAGCTGGTCGCCCTCGTACGTGTACCAGGCGCCGGCCTTGCGCACGAAGCCGTGCTCCACGCCCATGTCGATCAGGCCGCCCTCGCGGCTGATGCCGTGGCCGTAGAGGATGTCGAACTCGGCCTGCTTGAACGGCGGCGCGACCTTGTTCTTGACGACCTTGACGCGGGTGCGGTTGCCGACCGCGTCCGTACCGTCCTTGAGGGTCTCGATACGGCGGATGTCGAGGCGGACGGAGGCGTAGAACTTCAGCGCGCGGCCACCGGTGGTGGTCTCGGGCGAGCCGAACATCACGCCGATCTTCTCGCGGAGCTGGTTGATGAAGATCGCGGTGGTCTTGGACTGGTTGAGCGCACCGGTGATCTTCCGCAGCGCCTGGCTCATCAGACGGGCCTGGAGACCCACGTGCGAGTCGCCCATCTCGCCCTCGATCTCCGCACGCGGCACCAGGGCCGCCACGGAGTCGATGACGATCAGGTCGAGGGCGCCGGAGCGGACCAGCATGTCCACGATCTCCAGCGCCTGCTCACCCGTGTCCGGCTGGGACAGGATGAGGTTGTCGGTGTCGACGCCGAGGGCCTTCGCGTACTCGGGGTCGAGCGCGTGCTCGGCGTCCACGAAGGCGACGGTGCCGCCGGCCTTCTGCGCGTTGGCCACCGCGTGCAGGGTCAGGGTCGTCTTACCGGAGGACTCCGGTCCGTACACCTCGATGACACGGCCGCGGGGCAGCCCGCCGACGCCGAGGGCGATGTCCAGCGCGGTCGACCCGGTGGGGATGACCTCGATGGGGTCGTTCGGCTTGTCGCCGAGGCGCATGACCGCACCCTTGCCGAATTGCCGTTCAATCTGTGCGAGCGCGGCGTCGAGAGCCTTCTCGCGGTCGGTGCCTGCCATGGGTTCCACCCGGTTTGCTTGAGTCGATCGCTTCACGCCATTGACGCTAATGCCTGCCACTGACAATGCGCCTCCACGACCGGTTCGGCTGTGGATAACCAATCAGAATGGATGTTCGATTTCCCTGTCAAGCGCGCCACGCCCGGCCCGGGACGCCGTGCGATGCTGGGAGGCGTGACGACACTCGAGGACCTCGCCAGGCTGCGCCGCGCGCGGGACACGATGGACCGCGACTACGCGAGCCCGTTGGACGTGCCGGCGCTGGCCGCCGTCGCCCTCATGTCGGCCGGGCACTTCTCGCGCAGCTTCCGCGCCGCCTACGGCGAGACCCCGTACAGCTACCTGATGACCCGCCGCGTCGAGCGGGCCAAGGCGCTGCTGCGGCGGGGCGACCTCAGTGTGACGGAGGTCTGCTTCGAGGTGGGCTGTACCTCGCTGGGGTCCTTCAGCTCCCGCTTCACCGAGCTGGTCGGCGAGACCCCGAGCGCGTACCGGGCCCGGCGGCACGAGGAGGGCGCCGCGATCCCGGCGTGCGTGGCCAAGGTCTTCACGCGCCCGCGCAGGAACGGCGAAGCGGTCAGGATCGGAGAAGCGGGATCCGACGCCGCCTCGTAACGTCGGGGGCATGGACATCAACCTCTCGCAGTGCTTCATCGCCGTCGACGACCACGACAAGGCGCTCGCCTTCTACCGCGACGTGCTCGGCCTCGAAGTGCGCAACGACGTCGGCTTCGAAGGGATGCGCTGGGTGACCGTCGGGTCCCCTTCGCAGCCGGACGTGGAGATCGTCCTGGAGCCCCCGCTCGCCGACCCCAACGCCTCGCCCGCCGACCGGCAGGCGATGGCGGAACTGCTGGCCAAGGGCATGCTGCGCGGTGTCATCTTCACCACCGACGACGTAGACGCCACCTTCGAGCGGATCCGGGCGGCCGGCGGCGAGGTCCTCCAGGAGCCGGTCGACCAGCCCTACGGCGTCCGCGACTGCGCCTTCCGCGACCCCGCCGGCAACATGCTCCGCTTCAACCAGCCCCGCACCCGCTGACCGGCCCGGCCCCGCCCGCGGCGCCGCCGGAGGTCCGCCGACCCGCGGGCGCCTGAAGAAACCGTTCGGCAGCGGCGCCCACCGGCTCCTACGATCACCGGATGACCGACCCCCGCCACCCCGCCAAGCCCCGCCCCGGAGACCGGATCGCGGTCCTGTCCCCCTCGTCCGGTCTGCCCGGGCTCTTCCCCCTGCCCTACGAGCTGGGGCTGCGCAGGCTCCGGGACGAGTTCGGGCTGACGGTCGTGGAGTACCCGACGACCCGGAAGATGGGCGCGACGCCCGAGGAGCGCGCCGCCGACATCCACGCGGCCTTCGCCGACCCGGAGATCAAGGCGGTCGTCGCCAGCATCGGCGGCGACGACCAGATCACCGTCCTGCCCCACCTCGACCGCGAGCTGCTCCGGGCCTGCCCCAAGCCGTTCTTCGGCTACAGCGACAACACCCCCCTCCTGCTGTTCCTGCGGGACCTCGGCATCGTCGGCTACCACGGCGGCTCGGTCATGGTCCAGCTCGGACGCCCGGGCGCGATGCACCCGGCGACCGCGGACTCCCTGCGGGCGGCCTTGTTCACCCCGGGCCCGTACGAACTGCTGCCGTCGAGCACCTACGGGGACGTGGACGGCCCCTGGGACGATCCGCGGACCTTCGACGCCGAACCGGGGGCGGAGCCCTGCGCGGGCTGGTCCTGGCACCAGGGCGACAAGGTGGTCGAAGGGATCGGCTGGGGCGGGAACCTGGAGATCCTCTCCTGGCTGCTGATGGCCGACCGGGCCGTGCAGCCGGCCGGTTCGTACGCGGGCAACGTGCTGTTCCTGGAGACCTCGGAGGAGATGCCCCGCGCCGAGGAGGTCTACCGGATCCTGCGGAACATGGGCGAGCGCGGACTGCTGCGGCAGTTCCCGGCGCTGCTGATGGGCAGGGCGAAGAGCTGGTCCTTCGACAACCGCTTCGACGCCGCGCAGAAGGCGCGCTACCGCGAGCAGCAGCGGGAGGCCGTCCTGCGGGCCCTGGGCGAGTACGCCCCCGCCACGATGGCCGTGTTCGACGTCGAACTCGGCCACACCGACCCGCAGTACGTGATCCCCGTCGGGGGCCGCATCCGGGTGGACGGCCCGGCCCGCCGGATCTTCGTCACCTACTGACCGGGCGGGCGTCCTCGCAGCGCCCGCCGAGGGCCCCCACCTGCGGCGCCCCGTCCGGCGGACCGCACAATCATGGCTTCGGCACCATCCACGGGGGGACACAGGACATGAACAGGCGTACGGCGACGGCCGCGCTCATCGGTGCGGCGCTGCTCGCGTGCACCACCGCGTGCGGGGGCGGCTCGGGCACCGCGGAGAAGGCCGCGCCCTCCGCGAGCGGCAGCGCGGGCAGCAGCGCCGCCGGCAGCCCGAGCGCGGCCGCGAGCCCGTCCGGCGCTCCGGGGCCCACCCTGGAGCAGCTCAAGACCTACGCACTGGCCCCGGGCGACCGGGCGGGGCGGTACGAGGCCGAGGAGCCGTTGCTCGACGAGCCGATGAGCGACATGTACGAGGCCGACCGGGAGGCGTGCACGCCGCTCAGCACCCTCTCCTCGGCGGGCCACACGGCGCAGGCGTACGTCAAGGCGCAGGTGCCGGGCGAGTGGCAGGCCGTGGACACGGAGATTCTGCTGCGCTCCTACGCGGGCGACGGCGCGGCCGGGGCGATGAAGGCCCTGGCCGAGGCGGGCAGGCAGTGCGCCGGCGGCTACACCGAGGACCGGGCCCTGGTGGAGGCGAAGGTGCTCAAGGTGGAGCCGGTGAAGGCTCCCGCGCTCGGCGACGAGGCGCAGGCCTACCGGATCGTCGTGCAGGACGTGAAGGACAAGGAGATCTCGCTGTACAAGTACCTCACGGTGATCCGCTCCGGGTCGGTGACGGTCTCCTTCCGCTCGGACGTCATCGACACCAAGGACTTCGGCGGGGTGCCGGCCGAGGTGGTCACGGCCCAGTGGGAGAAGTTCGCGAAGGCGTCCGGCACGGCGGCGTAGCGGCCGGAGACCGATCCGCCCGGTCCGCCCGGCCCGCGCACCGGAGTGACAACCCATGGTTGACAGCCAAACGACTGTCAACCTAGGGTTGCACCCATGACGAACCCTTCCGTGGAACCCGTTCGCATGACCAACCCGGTGCGCCTCGACGACCTCATCGAGGCCATCAAGAAGGCCCACACCGACAGCCTTGAGCAGCTCAGCGGCGCCGTCGTCGTCGCGGAGTCCCTCGGTGACGTGGCCGACCACCTCATCGGCCACTTCGTCGACCAGGCCCGCCGCTCCGGCGCCTCCTGGACCGACATCGGCCGCAGCATGGGCGTCACCCGCCAGGCCGCCCAGAAGCGCTTCGTCCCCAAGGCCGACAAAGAGGGCGACCCCGGCCTCGACCCGAACCAGGGCTTCGGCCGCTTCACCCCCCGCGCCCGCAACGTGGTCGTGACCTCGCAGAACGAGGCCCGCGCGGCCGGGAACACCGAGATCCGCACCGAGCACCTGGTCCTGGGCCTGCTGGCCGAGACCGAGGGCCTCGCGGTCCTCGCCCTCACCGCCCAGGGGGTGCGGCCGGACGACGTGCGCGCCGCCGCGGCCGCCGCCCTGCCCCCGGCCGAGGGAGAGGTCCCCGACCTGGTGCCCTTCGACGCCTCCGCCAAGAAGGTCCTGGAGCTCACCTTCCGCGAGGCCCTGCGGCTGGGCCACGGCTACGTCGGCACCGAGCACCTCCTGCTCGCCCTGCTGGAGCTGGAGAACGGCTCGGGCGTGCTCAGCGGCCTGGGCGTGGACAAGGCGGCCGTCGAGTCCACCGTCAGCGACGCCTTGGCAGCCGTACTCGGTTCCACGGACGCTGAGCCGCAGTAGAGGCGTCCGCGCCCTCCGTCAGGGCGTACCGCTTCACGTACGCGCCGAGGAAGGCCTGCAGCGTGGCGACGGCCGGGATCGCGATCAGCGCCCCGACCGCGCCGAGCAGGGCGGTGCCCGCGATGACCGATCCGAAGGCCACCGCGGGATGGATGTCCACGGTCTTCGAGGTCAGCTTGGGCTGCAGGACGTAGTTCTCGAACTGCTGGTAGACCACCACGAAGCCGAGCACGTACAGCGCATACCAGGGATTGACCGTGAAGGCGATCAGCATCGGCAGCGCACCCGCGAGATAGGTGCCGATGGTGGGGATGAACTGGGAGACCAGGCCCACCCACACCGCGAGCGCGGGTGCGTACGGCACGCCGAGGACCGCCAGCAGGATGTAGTGCGCGATCCCGGAGATCAGGGCCATCAGCCCGCGCGAGTAGAGGTAGCCGCCCGTCTTGGTGACGGCGATCTCCCAGGCCCGCAGCACCTCGGCCTGCTTCGCCGGCGGCAGCACGGAGCACAGCGCCCGGCGCAGCCGCGGCCCGTCGGCGGCGAAGTAGAAGGAGAACAGCCCGATCGTCAGCAGCTTGAACAGCCCGCCGAGGACGGTGGCGGACACGTCGAGCACGCCCGTCGCACCGTTCTGCACGTACTTCTGCAGCCAGTCGGAGTGCAGCAGGCTGTCCTGGATCTCCAGCCGGGACAGCTCGGTGCGGAAGGTCGCGTTGATCGAGTTGATCACCGAGTCGAGGTAGCGCGGGAAGCCCTCCACCATGTCGATGATCTGTCCGGCGAGCATCGAGCCCAGCAGGGTGAGGAATCCGGCCGCGAAGACGAACACCCCGAGGAACACCAGGAAGGTCGCGAGCCCGCGGCGCATGCCCCGGGCCGCCATCCTGGCCACCGCGGGCTCGATCGCCAGCGCGAGGAAGAACGCGATCAGGATGTTGACCAGCAGTCCGATCAGCTGGTGGAAGGCCCAGCTGCCGAGCTGGAAACAGGCGACGAGGGCCAGTACGAGGACCACGGCCTTCGGCAGCCAGCGCGGCATCCGCGCCCCGTTCGCCGCCTCGGCGCCCCCGGCGGGCGGGCTCCCGGAGCGGTCCGGTTCGGCCGGCCAGGGCGGCGTCGCCTGGGCGTCTTCGGTCCGGTCGGTCGTCTCTTCAGTGGCTGCCACGCGGCCAAGTCTGGCTCACCGACGGACCTGCCGACGAAGCCGCCTCCGGCACGGGGGGCCGCCGGGGCCCCCGCGCACCGCCGCTGCGCGGGGGGTCAGCGCAGCGGAGCCGGCACGTCCATCGCCGAACACACCGCACGCCAGACGTCCTTGGCCTCCCAGCCCGCGTCCAGGGCCTGGTGGACGGTGCGCCCGCCGAGCTCCGTCATGACGTGGTCCCGCGCGAAGGAGTCCGCGTAGCCCGCACCGAAGTGCTCGGCCATCCGTTCCCAGAAATTCGTCAACCGCATGCCTCCAGTATCCCGCCCCGGAGAGTGCACCCGCCCCGTTCCGCCTCCGGCGGCGCACCACGGCGTCCTACGGTTTCTCGCATGCCTGGAGACGAAGCTCCCCCGCAGACCCCACCGGCACCACTCGCACCACTCGCGCCACCGGCTCCGCCCGCGCCGCCCGCACCGCCCGCATCGCCCTCGCCGCCCGCGCCGCTGGCCCGCGCGGAACAGTTCATCTGGCTCACGGCCCGCGTGCTGGAGCAGCGCCGGTTCGCCTTCCACTTCCTCGACGGGGACGCCGACGCGGTGGACACCGCCCTCGGCTCGTACCTCAACGAGGACGGCGGCTACGGACACGCGCTCGACCCGGACCTGCGCGGCCCGCTCAGCCAGCCCCTGCACACCGCGCACGCGCTGCGCGTACTGGACGCCCTGGGCCGCTGCACCGGCCAGCGCATCGAGCGGCTCTGCCGGCACCTGACCCGGGTCTCCACCCCGGACGGCGCGCTCCCGGTGCTCTTCCCGGCCCCGCGCGGCTACCCCTCGGCCCCGTACCACCCGGTCCACGACGACCCTCCGGGCGAGCTGCTGACCACCGGCCCGGTCGTCGGGCTGCTGCACCGCAACCGGGTCTGGCACGCCTGGCTCTTCCGGGCCACGGACTTCTGCTGGGAGCGCGTCGAAACGCTGCGCCACTCCCATCCGTACGAGGTCCAGAGCGCGGTGGCCTTCCTCGACGGCGCCCCCGACCGGTCCCGTGCGGCGGCGGCCGCGGACCGGCTGGGACGCCTGGTGCGCGAGCGGCAGCTCGTGCTGCTGGACCCCGCGCAGCGGGACTCCGCTGCGCCCCACCCCGGCTACGCACCCGGCGAGCACCTGTTCCCCCACGACTTCGCGCGGCGGCCGCAATCGCTGGCCCGCAGCTGGTTCACCGACGAGGAGCTGGAGCGTTCGCTCGACTGCCTCTCCGCCCAGCAGGAGCCGGACGGCGGCTGGCCGGTGCAGCGCCGTGCCTGGGCTCCCGGCAGCTTCCTGGAGCGGCGGCCCATCGCCACCGTGGAGGCCCTGCTGACCCTGCGGGCCTACGGGCGGCTGCCCGGCCAGATCAGCCCGCCAGGGCCCGCACGCCCGCGGTGACCAGCACGGCCGCGGCCACGACCACCAGGAACGGGGCGCGCAGCAGCAGGGCGAGCCCGGCGGCGGCCAGCCCGGCGGCGCGGGCGTCCAGCACGAGGTCCTGCCCGGTGCTGAAGGTCTGCTGCGCGGTGAGCGCGGCGAGCAGGGCGACGGGCAGCAGCGCGGCGAGCCTGCGCACCGTCGGCCGCTCCAGGACCCCGGCGGGGACGAGCAGCCCGGCGAGCTTGACGGCGTAGCAGCCGACGACGGTGAGCCCGATGGCGATCCAGACGTTCACGAGCGGCGTCCCTTCATCCACAGCACGGCGGGCGCGGCCAGCGCGGCGACCAGTACGGGCACCCCGGCGGGCAGCACGGGCAGCAGGCCCAGCCCCAGGACCAGCGCGAGCGCGGCGACGGCCCGCTCCGTGGAGGTCTTCAGCATGGGCGCGAGCAGGGCCAGGAACACGGCCGGCCCGGCGGCGTCCAGCCCCCACGCCCGGGTGTCCCCGATGGCCTCGGCCCCGAGGGCGCCCAGCAGCGTGGTGAGGTTCCACAGCACGTACAGGCTCAGCCCGGTCACGGCGAACCCGAGGCGGGCCGTCTTGCGGCCGGGCTGGGCCAGCGCCACGGCGGTGGTCTCGTCGATCACCCAGTGCGCGGCGAAGGGCCGTACGGCGCGGGGCAGGGCGAGCAGCTGGGACAGCCGCAGCCCGTAGAAGGCGTTGCGGGTCCCGAGGAAGAACGCCCCGGCGGCGGCGGTGAACGGGTTCCCGCCCGCGGCCAGCGCTCCTACCAGGGCGAACTGCGAGGCCCCGGTGAAGACGAGCAGGCTCAGCACGCAGGCCTGGAGGGTGCTGATCCCGGCCCCGGCCGCGGTCACCCCGAAGGCGAACCCGGACAGCCCGACGGCCACCCCGACCCCCAGCGCGTCCCGCACCACGGCGGCCCGCGGCCTCTCCTCGGCGACCCCCTCGGGGGTCTCCTGCGTCACCATCCGTTGTTCTCCCACGCCCCGAACGTACGCAGGGCGGGGCGGCCGGGTCTTGTACGTTCTTGCACGCCGGAGCCCTCGCCGGCCCTCCCAGGGAGCCGGGCCGGACGCCGCAGCCCGGTCAGCCGGCCGCCCGCTCCCGCCGGTACGCGCCGGGCGGCACTCCCACGATCCGGGTGAAGTGCCGGTTCAGGTGAGGCTGGTCGGTGAAGCCGACGCCGACCGCGGCCTCCGCCGGAGGGGTACCCGCGTCCAGCAGCTGCCGGGCCCGCCGGACCCGGGCGTCGGTGAGCCAGGTGTGCGGGGGCATCCCGTACCGCTCCCGGAAGGCGCGCAGCAGCGCGAACGGGCCGGTGCCCAGTTCCGCCGCAAGCTGTTCCAGGGACGGCGGGTCGGCCATCCGCTCCTCCAGCACGGCCCGGGCCCGTTCGGCGTCGGCGGCCCCGGCCGAGCCCACCGGCCGGGCGGGCAGCGGGGCAGCGTGCCGGCTGAGCATCCGGGCGACCACGCCCCGCAGCAGGGTGTCGGCGGCCAGCGCGTTCCCGGCCTCGGCGGCCCGGTGCACCTCGGTGATCACCCGCGCGGCCTGCGGATCGGTGACCAGCTCGGTGGTGAAACCGGGGGTCCCGCACAGGGTGCCGATCTCGGCGGCGACCTCGGTGATCAGCTCCCGCGAGGGGTAGAGCGTGGCGTACGCCCAGCCCTCGGGCACCCCGGCCCGGGCACTGTGCGGTACCTCGGGGTTGATCAGGACCACGCTGCCCGGTCCGGCGCGCAGGGTGCCGCCGGGCAGGCCGACCTCCTCTATCCCGCCGGTGACGGCCGCGAGGACGTACCCGTCGTGCGCGTGGCGCGGGAAGGTGTGGCGGACGTAGTGGGCGCGCAGCAGATCGAGGCCGGGCAGCTCCGCGTACCGCCAGTGCCGCGCCCATTCCCCGCTCCGGCTCCTGCCGTCCGCACCCATCCCCCCATTCTGCGCCCCGGCCGGAGCGGTGTCCGCCCAGGTCCGGCCCGTTGTCAGAGCCGGGGTGCACGATGGGGGCA
The DNA here is from genome assembly GCF_000725805.1 of Streptomyces xanthophaeus. GTDB lineage: Bacteria > Actinomycetota > Actinomycetes > Streptomycetales > Streptomycetaceae > Streptomyces > Streptomyces xanthophaeus. Next base: position 42,859 of record NZ_JOFT01000040.1, read on the forward strand.
TGGCCGGCTCCGCGCTCGAATCGTTCTCCCCCGCGACCCGCTCCTGGTTCACGGGGGCCTTCCACATGCCCACCGCCGCGCAGGAGGGCGCCTGGCGGGCCATCGGGGAGGGCTCGGACGTGCTCGTGGTGGCGCCCACCGGTTCCGGCAAGACCCTGGCCGCCTTCCTCGCCGCCCTCGACGCGCTGGCCTCCACCCCGCCGCCCGCCGATCCGAAGAAGCGCTGCCGGGTGCTGTACGTGTCCCCGCTGAAGGCCCTCGCGGTGGACGTGGAGCGCAATCTGCGCAGCCCGCTGACCGGGATCCGGCAGGAGTCGGTCCGCCTGGGGCTGCCCGAGCCGGAGATCCGGGTCGGGATCCGCTCCGGGGACACCCCGCCCGCGGAGCGCAGGGCGCTGGCCACCCGGCCGCCGGACATCCTGATCACGACCCCCGAGTCCCTGTTCCTGATGCTGACCTCGGCGGCCCGGGAAGCCCTGACCGGGATCGAGACGGTGATCCTCGACGAGGTGCACGCGGTCGCCGGGACCAAGCGCGGCGCGCACCTGGCCCTGTCCCTGGAGCGGCTGGACGAGCTGCTGCCCCGCCCCGCGCGCCGGATCGGCCTGTCGGCGACGGTGCGGCCGGTGGACGAGGTCGCCCGGTACCTGGCGCCGCGCGGGCGGGTGGAGATCGTGCAGCCGCCCTCGGCCAAGGAGTTCGACCTGTCGGTGGTCGTCCCGGTGCAGGACATGGGCGAGCTGGGCGGCTCGCCCGCGAGCGAGGGCAAGGACGGCGGGGACAGGCCGTCGATCTGGCCGCATGTGGAGGAGCGGATCGCCGATCTCGTGCAGGCCCACCGGTCCACGATCGTGTTCGCCAACTCCCGGCGCCTCGCGGAGCGGCTCTGCAACCGGCTCAACGAGATCGCGTACGAGCGCGCCATGGGCGAGAAGCTGCCCGAGGGCGGGTCCCCGGCCGAGGTCATGGCCCAGTCGGGCGCCGCGCTGGGCGCCCCGCCTCTGCTGGCCCGGGCGCACCACGGCTCGGTGTCCAAGGAGCAGCGGGCGCTGGTGGAGGAGGACCTGAAGGCGGGCCGGCTGCCCGCGGTGGTCGCCACCTCCAGTCTGGAGCTGGGCATCGACATGGGTGCCGTGGACCTGGTGGTGCAGGTGGAGTCCCCGCCCTCGGTCGCCTCCGGGCTCCAGCGGGTGGGCCGGGCCGGGCACCAGGTGGGCGCGGTGTCCCGGGGCGTGGTCTTCCCGAAGTACCGCGGGGACCTGGTGCAGGCGGCCGTGGTCACCGAACGGATGCGGACGGGGTCGATCGAGTCCCTGCGGATCCCCTCGAACCCGCTGGACGTCCTCGCGCAGCAGCTGGTCGCCATGGTGGCGATGGACACCTGGCAGCTGGACGACCTCCTCGCGCTGGTCCGCCGGGCCGCGCCCTTCGCCGCGTTGCCGGAGTCGGCGTTCACGGCGGTCCTGGACATGCTGGCGGGCCGCTATCCGTCGGACGCCTTCGCCGAGCTCAGACCGCGCGTCGTCTGGGACCGCGTCGCCGGTACGGTCACCGGCCGGCCCGGGGCGCAGCGCCTGGCGGTCACCTCCGGCGGCACCATCCCGGACCGCGGGCTCTTCGGGGTCTTCCTGGCGGGCGCGGACCCGAAGAAGGGCGGCGGCCGGGTCGGCGAACTGGACGAGGAGATGGTCTACGAGTCCCGCGTCGGGGACGTGTTCACCCTCGGCACCACCTCCTGGCGCATCGAGGACATCACCCGCGACCGGGTCCTGGTCACCCCGGCTCCGGGGGTGCCGGGGCGGCTGCCGTTCTGGAAGGGCGACCAGCTGGGGCGGCCCCTGGAGCTGGGCCGCGCGGTCGGCGCGTTCCTGCGCGAGCTCGGCGGCCTGAGCGGCGAGGACGCCCGCCTGCGCCTCCTGGCGGCCGGGCTGGACGCCTGGGCCGCGGAGAACGTGCTGGCGTACCTGTCCGAGCAGCGCGAGGCCTGCGGCCACGTGCCGGACGACCGGACGGTCGTGGTCGAGCGGTTCCGCGACGAGCTCGGCGACTGGCGGGTCGTCATCCACTCCCCGTTCGGCGCGCAGGTGCACGCCCCGTGGGCGCTGGCGCTGGGGGCCCGCCTCGCCGAGAAGTACGGGATGGACGCGCAGGTGATGCATGCCGACGACGGCATCGTGCTGCGCCTGCCGGATGCGGACCTGCTGTCGATGGACCTCCTGGACCACGACCCGGCCCGCCCGGCGCAGTTCGAGTTCGACGACGAGCAGGCCCCGCTGGGCGCGGCCGATGTGACCTTCGACCACGGCGACGTCCAGCAGCTGGTCACCGAGCAGGTCGGCGGCTCCGCCCTGTTCGCCTCCCGCTTCCGCGAGTGCGCGGCCCGGGCGCTGCTGCTGCCGCGCCGCAGCCCGGGCAAGCGCACCCCGCTGTGGCAGCAGCGCCAGCGGGCCTCCCAGCTGCTCCAGGTGGCCTCGGAGTTCGGCTCGTTCCCGATCGTGCTGGAAGCCGTGCGCGAATGCCTCCAGGACGTCTTCGACGTGCCCGGCCTGACCGAGCTCATGGGCGACATCGAGGCGCGCCGCGTCCGCCTGGTCGAGGTGACCACCCCGGAACCCTCGCCCTTCGCCCGGTCCCTGCTCTTCGGGTACGTCGCCCAGTTCCTCTACGAGGGCGACTCGCCGCTGGCCGAGCGCAGGGCGGCCGCGCTGTCGCTGGACTCCCGGCTGCTGGCCGAGCTGCTGGGCCAGGCGGAGCTGCGCGAACTGCTCGACGCCCAGGTCCTGGAGGAGCTTGAGCGGGAGCTCCAGTGGCTCACCGAGGACCGGCGGGCCAAGGACGCCGAGTCGGTGGCCGACCTGCTGCGCATGCTGGGCCCCCTCACCGATGCCGAGCTGACGGCGCGCGGGGCGGAGCCGGCCTGGGCGCCGGAGCTCGGCGCGGCTCGCCGGGCCCTGCGGGTCCGCATCGCCGGGACGGACCACTGGGCGGCGATCGAGGACGCGGGCCGGCTGCGGGACGCGCTGGGCACGGCCCTGCCGGTCGGTGTCCCGGAGGCGTTCACCGAGCCGGTGAAGGACCCGCTGGGCGATCTCCTGGCCCGGTACGCCCGCACCCACGGGCCGTTCACCACGGCTGCCGTCGCCACCCGCTTCGGCCTGGGCACGGCGGTCACCGAAGGCGCCCTGCACCGGCTCGCGGCGGCCGGGCGGGTGGTCCAGGGCGAGTTCCATCCCTCGGGCATCGGCCAGGAGTGGTGCGACGCGCAGGTGCTGCGCAGGCTCCGGCGCCGTTCCCTGGCCGCGCTGCGCCAGGAGCTGGAACCGGTGCCGCCGGCCGCCCTGGCCACGTTCCTGCCGCAGTGGCAGCACCTGGGCGGCGCCCTGCGCGGGATCGACGGCCTGGCCCGGGCGGTGGAGCAGCTCCAGGGCGCTCCGGTCCCGGCCTCGGCGCTGGAGCGGCTGATCCTGCCGTCCCGCGTGAGCGGATACTCCCCCGCCCTGCTGGACGAGCTGACGACGAGCGGCGAGGTGGTGTGGGCGGGCGCCGGAGCCCTCCCGGGCAAGGACGGCTGGGTCTCCCTCTACCTGGCGGACGCCGCCCCCCTGCTGCTGCCCCCGCCGCACCCCCTGGAGCTCGGCCCCCTGCACCAGGCGGTCCTGGACGCGCTGGCAGGCGGTTACGGCCTGTTCTTCCGGCAGATCACCGGATCGGTGCGCGCCCAGCACCCGGAGGCGAGCGATCTGGACCTGTCCTCGGTCCTGTGGGACCTCGCCTGGTCGGGGCGGCTGACCAACGACACCCTGGCCCCGCTGCGCTCCCTGCTCGGCTCGGGCCGCACCGCGGGGGCGACCGCGCACCGGGCCCGGCGCACCGTCCCCCGCGGCAGGTACGGCACGCTCGGCGCGAGCGTGTCCCGTACCGGCCCGCCCACGGTCTCGGGCCGCTGGTCGCTGCTGCCGGCCGCGGCGCCCGACCCGACCCACCGGGCCCACGCCCTGGCCCGCACCCTGCTGGACCGGCACGGGGTGGTCACCCGGGGCGCGGTCGCCGCGGAGGGCGTCGAGGGCGGCTTCAGCGCGGTGTACCGGATCCTGTCCGCGTTCGAGGACAGCGGCCAGGCCCGGCGCGGGTACGTGGTCGAGGGCCTGGGAGCGGCCCAGTTCGCGATGGACGGAGCCGTGGACCGGCTCCGGGCCGCCGAGCGGACCCCGCCCCCGCTGGCGGCGGTGGTGCTGGCCGCCGCCGATCCGGCGAACGCGTACGGCGCGGCCCTGCCCTGGCCCGAGCCGCCGGAGGGAGCCACCCACAAGCCGGGCCGCAAGGCGGGCTCGCTGGTGGTCCTGGTGGACGGGGAACTCACGGTGTACCTGGAGCGGGGCGGGAAGACCCTCCTCGCCTGGCCGCCGCCGGAGGACCCGCGCCTGGGCGCGGCCGTCGCGGCCCTGGCGGCCGCCTCGCGTGCGGGCACGCTGCCCGCCCTCACCGTGGAACGGATCAACACCGCCGCCGCCCTGACCTCGCCCCTGGGCCCGGCGCTGGAGGCGGCCGGTTTCCACGCCACCCCGAGGGGCCTGCGACTGCGTACCTGAGGCACCGGTCCTGTCGCGAACGTGCCACCCCTGTGCCACCCGTGTTCTGGCCATGTCACGAAACTGCTGCCGGACGCCCCTGAGCTGGCACTCCCCCTTATCCCTGCCTTATCAAGATGATCACAGGCACCGCACGCGGCGGTGCACCACCATGGGGGACGAGAAGAATGAGCAGCACCAGCATGCGCGGAACCACCCTGGGCGCGATCGGCGTGGCGGTCGCCGCAGCCCTGGCCCTCACGGGCTGCAAGAGCGGCAACGAGGAGCTCCCCGTGGAGCAGCCGAGCGGTTCGGCCGGCCAGCCCTCGGCGTCGGCCGCCCCCTCCAGCAGTCCCAGCGCCCCGGCGGACCCGAGCTCCGGCGCCCCGGCCCCCGGCGGCGAGGCGGTCGCCCCCGGCACCGGCGGCACGGCGAAGTCCGGCCAGGTGTTCAAGATAGGCGAGGCCGCCCGGGTCCCGTTCAGCTACGGAAGCAACAAGGGCGGCCAGATCGACATCACGGTCACCGCGATCGAGCAGGGCAACCCGGCCGACCTCGACGCCCTCAAGCTCGGCGACAAGGTGAAGGGGATGATCCCCTACTACATCCGTTACACGGTCAAGAACACCGGCACGACGGACCTGTCACACTCCTCCGTGGGCCACATCAAGGGCCTCCTCACGGACGGCAGCGAGGCCCAGAAGGTCTCGGTCATCGGCAAGTTCGAGAAGTGCCCCAACGATGCGCTGCCGAAGGGCTTCACCAACGGCCAGACGCAGACCAGCTGCGTCCTGGCCCTCGCCCCGTCGGACCAGACGAAGGTCACCGCGGCCCAGTACTGGGGCGAGCCCTACAACATCCTCAGCAAGAACAAGGAACTCGTCTGGAAGTAGGCGGCGGCCAAAAGCAGGCGGCGGCCCGGCGGGCCCGCCCCTCCCGGGCCCCCGGTCACGGACCCCCCGCGGCAGCCGCCCGCGGGGGGTCCCGGCGTCCGCACCGCCCGCGGGGGTCCCGCCGTCCGCAGCGCCCCGGCGCGACAATGGCCCCATGCCCGAAGGAGACAGCGTCCACCGCGCGGCCAGCCGCCTCCACGCCGCCCTCGCCGGCGAGCCGCTGACCCTCAGCGACCTGCGCGTCCCCCGGTTCGCCACCGCGGACCTCACGGGCCGCACCACCCTGGAGGTCGTCCCCCGCGGCAAGCACCTCCTGGCCCGCTTCGAGGGCGGCCTCACCCTGCACAGCCACCTGCGCATGGACGGCGCCTGGCACGTCTTCCCCGCAGGGGCGCCCTGGCGCGGCGGCCCCGCCTACGAGATCCGGGCCCTCCTCGGCACCGCCGCGCACACCGCAGTCGGCTACCGCCTGCCCGTCCTGGAGCTGCTGCGCACCGCCGACGAGGAGCGGGCCGTGGGCCATCTCGGCCCCGACCTGCTCGGTCCGGACTGGGATCCCGCCCGCGCGGCCGCCAACCTCCTCGCCGTGCCCGGGCGCCCGCTGGGAGAGGCCCTGCTCGACCAGCGCAACCTCGCCGGGATCGGCAACATCTACAAGTCCGAGCTCTGCTTCCTGGCCCAGGTCACCCCCTGGACCCCCGTCGGCGCCCTCCCCGACCCGGAGGCCACCCTCCCCCGGATCGCTGCCGCCGCCCAGCGCCTGCTGGCCGCCAACACCGGGGAGCACGGACGCCGCAACACCACCGGCAGCCGCCGCCCCGGTCAGGAGCTGTTCGTCTACGGCCGCGCCCGCCGCCCCTGCCTGCGCTGCGGCACCCCGGTCCGCGAGGCCCCGCAGGACGACCGCCCCACGTACTGGTGCCCCAGCTGCCAGCAGGGCCCGACCGGACCGGGCCCGGCCACCACCGGTTGACGGTCCGTCAGATACGGCCGTACCGTCCCGGCATGCCCACAACAACAGCCCCGTACGACCTGACCGGCCGGACCGCCCTGGTCACCGGCGCCGCCAGCGGCATCGGCCGCGCCACCGCCGTGCTCCTCGCCGAGGCGGGCGCGGCCGTGCACTGCGCCGACCGCGACGAGAAGGGCCTCGCCCGGACCGCCGAGCTCGTCGCCGAGGCCGGCGGCGCCGCCACGCTCCACCCCCTCGACGTGACCGACCGCGGCGCGCTGCGGGCCGCGGTCGCCGCCGCGGGCCCCCTCGACATCGCCGCCGCCGTCGCCGGGGTCATGCACACCAGCAGCGTGCTGGAGACGGCCGACGAGGACCTCGACCGGGTCCTGGACATCAATTTCAAGGGGGTCCTGCGCACCTGCCAGGAAGCCGCCCGCTCCATGATGGCGGCGGGCCGCCCCGGCTCCATCGTCACCATGGCCTCCGGCGCCGTTGACGCCGCCCAGGCGGGCCTGCTCTGCTACAGCGCCGCCAAGGCCGCCGTCGTGCAGCTCACCAAGACCCTCGCCACCGAGGCCGGCCCGCACGGCATCCGGGTCAACGCCGTCGCGCCGGGCTGGATCCGCACCCCGATGACCGGGCGCCACGGCGCCGAGGTCCAGGAGCGCACCGAGGCGATGATGGTCCGCATGTCGCCGCTGGGCCGGGTCGGCGAGCCCGAGGACATCGCCCGGGCCGTGCTCTACCTGGCCTCGGACGCCTCGTCCTTCATGACGGGTCAGATCCTTCGCCCGAATGGCGGAGTGTCGATGCCCTGGTAGTCCCCGCATCGGCCGCCTGCGCCCCGGACAGCTCCCCCGCACCGGCAGCAGCGTCCGCAGGCCTGCGGGCCCGGCGTACGGGGCCCGGCACGCAGTGCACCGGCAGCAGGCCCAGTCCCCATCCGCCGACGGCGACCGCGCCCTCCACGGCCCCGGACTCCGCGGGCGCCAGGACCAGCCGCAGCACGGCCCACCACCACAGCACTCCCACGGCCAGGGCTACAGGTATCAGTAACCGCCGCACGGCTACCTCCCAGGGGCCGGGACCCGACCTGGCCCATCCTCCCGCACAGGTCCCCACCCCGCACCCAGAACAGCACGGAGCCCCGGCCGGTGCTGCACGCACCGGCCGGGGCTCCGGCCACACTCATACGCTCACGTACTCGCTCACGCGGCTACGACATTCACCGCTTCCGCAGGCGCCTTGATGGTCACCCGCTCCGGTCCCGCGACCGAAGCCATGGAGACCGAATTGAGCATCGGGCGGACCGGCGCAGTCACCGGTTCGCTTGCCGCGGCCGACTGTGCCAGCTCGGCCAGCGACAGTTCGTCACTGACTTCGCGCATCAGCTCGGACATCCGTACGTCCAACGCGTCGCAGATCGCGGAGAGCAACTCGGAGGATGCCTCCTTCTGCCCCCGCTCCACCTCGGAGAGATAGCCGAGCGAGACTCGGGCCGACGAGGAGACTTCGCGCAGAGTACGGCCCTGGCGCTGGCGCTGCCGACGCAGCACGTCACCCAGCAGGCGACGGAGCAGAATCATCGGTGGCTCCCTCCTCTGACCGTGTAGCCGCATCCTTCACGCCCCACCGTACCGCCTCGCGCCGCGGCCGTGCGGGGAGCGATGTCGTGTTCACTCAGGGCTGCAAACATCAAATCCCCCCGTGTTGTTCCGTATCCTGCCTCCGCGCATTCTCGCGCAGTTGGCTTGAGAGAAGTTCGAGCACGGTCTGTGCACTCTCCCTACGAATTTCCGCACGGGAGCCGTTCAACCTCAGCCGGGCCGTTTTCCTGCCCGCCGGACCCGCCACGGCGACGAAAACGGTGCCCACCGGCTGCCCGTCCTGCGGGTCCGGACCGGCCACTCCGGTGGTCGCGATCCCCCACGAGGCCCCCATCACGCGCCGCACCCCCGCCGCCATCTCCTCCGCGACCTGGGCGTTCACCGCGCCCTCGGCCGCCAGCAGGCCGGCGTCCACGCCCAGGACCAGGTGCTTGAGCTCCGTCGCGTACGCCGTGACCGAGCCGCGGAAGGACCGGGAGGCTCCGGGAACCGCCGTGAGCTCGGCGGCCACCAGGCCGCCGGTCAGCGACTCCGCGACCGCAAGGGTCTCGTCACGCTCCGCAAGCAGGCGCAGGATCTCACCGGCGGCACCGGCGGCCCCATCGGCACCTTCCGCCGCACCACCGGCCACCGGCGCACCCCCCGCCCCGTCCGTCACTGCCCGGCCCGCTCCGCGGCGAGGCCCGCACGGCGCAGGACGACGGCCTGCCGGATGTAATCCAAACCGGTGACGACGGTCAGCACGACGGCGACCGCCATCACCCAGAAGCGCAAGGTCGCCAGCGGCCCGGTCAGCGCGAGCACGTACATGCCGACCGCCGTGCCCTGGGCCAGGGTCTTCAGCTTGCCGCCCCGGCTGGCCGGAATCACGCCGTAGCGGATCACCCAGAAGCGCATCAGCGTGATCCCGAGTTCACGCCCGAGGATCACCCCGGTGACCCACCAGGGCAGGTCTCCGAGCCAGGAGAGGCAGATCAGCGCGGACCCCATGATCGCCTTGTCGGCGATCGGGTCGGCAATCTTGCCGAAGTCGGTGACCAGGTTGTACGTACGGGCCAGGTGCCCGTCGAAGATGTCCGTGATCATGGCGACGGCGAACGCCGCCCACGCCCAGGCCCGCCAGGCGGGGTCGTAGCCGCCGTCGGCCAGCAGCAGCAAGACGAATCCCGGCACCAGCACGAGCCTGATCATCGTCAGGATGTTCGCGATGTTCCACAGGCTGGCCTGATTGACCGCCGCGGCCCCCAGCTTCGCGCCGGGCGCGGGCCGACGGCCGGTCCCGCCCGCCGCAGATGCCGGGACTCCGGTCATCCGGCCGCCTCCTCAAGATCCAGGCCCAGGGGCTCGGCCACCAGGTCCACACCGAGGGTGCCGACCACCTTGGCCGTGACGATACGCCCCGGGACCAGGCCCGCGCCGTCCGTGAAGACGACCTGCCCGTCGGTCTCGGGGGCCTGGTGCGCGGCCCGCCCGTAGGCACCCTCGCCCTCGTCGGCCTCGTCCAGCGGGACGACGGTCTCGACGAGCACCTCCAGGGTCTCCCCGATCCGCTCCTCCGCGCGCTGCGAGGTGAGCTCCTCGGCGAGCCGCTGCATGTGCGCGAGCCGCTCGGCGATGGTGTCCTCGTCCAGCTTGTGGTCGTAGGTGACGGCCTCGGTGCCGTCCTCGTCGGAGTAGCCGAAGACGCCGATCGCGTCGAGCCTCGCGTTCGTGAGGAAACGCTCCAGCTCCGCGAAGTCGGATTCCTTCTCGCCGGGGAAGCCGACGATGAAGTTGGACCGTACGCCCGCCAGGGGGGCCTTGCTGCGGATGGTGTCCAGCAGCTCCAGGAAGCGGTCGGTGTCACCGAAGCGGCGCATGGAGCGCAGCACGTCGGGCGCCGAGTGCTGGAAGGACAGGTCGAAGTACGGCACGACCTTGGGCGTGGAGGTGAGCACGTCGATCAGGCCGGGGCGCATCTCGGCGGGCTGGAGGTAGCTGACGCGCACGCGCTCGATGCCGTCCACCGCGGCCAGCTCGGGCAGCAGGGTCTCCAGCAGCCGGATGTCGCCGAGGTCCTTGCCGTACGAGGTGTTGTTCTCGGAGACCAGCATGACCTCCTTGACGCCCTGCTCGGCGAGCCAGCGCGTCTCGCCCAGCACGTCGCTGGGACGGCGGGAGATGAACGAGCCGCGGAAGGACGGGATGGCGCAGAAGGAGCAGCGCCGGTCGCAGCCGGAGGCCAGCTTCACGGAGGCGACGGGGCTCTTGTCCAGGCGGCGGCGCAGCGGAGCACGGGGCCCGGAGGCGGGCGCGAGCCCGTCCGGCAGGTCGGCGGGGGCCTCGGCCGGCTCCTCGGCGGGTGCCTGCGCGTGGCCGGGCAGGGCCACCGCGGTGTCCTGGCGCTCCGCGGGGCTGATCGGCAGCAGCTTGCGCCGGTCGCGCGGGGTGTGGGAGGCGTGGATGCCGCCGTTGAGGATGGTCTGCAGGCGGTCGGAGATGTCGGCGTAGTCGTCGAAGCCGAGCACGCCGTCCGCCTCGGGGAGCGCTTCGGCGAGTTCCTTGCCGTAGCGCTCGGCCATACAGCCGACGGCGACGACGGCCTGGGTCTTGCCGTGATCCTTGAGATCGTTGGCTTCCAGCAGGGCGTCTACGGAGTCCTTCTTGGCGGCTTCGACGAAGCCGCAGGTGTTGACGACGGCTACGTCCGCATCGGCGGCGTCCTCGACGAGCTCCCAGCCATCCGCCGCCAAGCGGCCTGCGAGCTCCTCCGAGTCCACCTCGTTACGGGCGCAGCCAAGAGTGACAAGGGCGACGGTACGGCGTTCGGGCATGGACTCAAGACTACTTCGTCCCGGCGCGGGCCCCCGCCGCCCGTCCCCCCGACAGCAGGATCCCCGGGGGCCTGCGGCAGTCGCCGCTCGGCACCCGGGGATCCGGATTCATGCCTTCCGCCCTAGGGCGGCCTGCTCAGCCCGCCTGGGGCTCGCCGGGCAGGGGATCTTCCTTGGTGTATGTGAGGCGTTCCACCTGACCCGGCTGGAAGTCGTCCTTGATCTCCTTGCCGTTCACGAACAGCTTCACGGCCCCGGCGTCGCCGAGCACGAGGTCGACGGACTCCTTGTCCGTGAAGGTCTTGGACTCACCCTGGGTGAGGGTGCCGTCGAAGAGCAGCCGCCCGTTGTGGTCCTTGGCCGAGATCCAGCTCTCGCCCGTGTCGGCCGTCAGGACGACCGTGACGAGGTCCTTGGGCGCGGCGGCGATGGCGCTGTCCGAAGGCTCCGGCTTGGGCGCCTGCGGGGCCTGGGGGGTCTGCGCGGGCGGCTGCCCGGCGGACTGCTTGGGTGCGGGCTTCGGGGAGGCGGAACCTTCCGCCACCGGACGCTTGGTCTGTTCGTCGCCGCCGCTGAAGGCGGTGAAGCCCACGAAGCCGATCACGGCGACGATGGCGGCGACCATGGCGGCGGTCCAGTTGGGCCGCTGCCTCTCGGGGCGGATCCGCTCGGCTTCGAACATGGGCGCGGCGGGGGTGGGTGCCGGCCGGCCGCCGTGGGCCGCGTCGTAGGCCTCGACCAGGGGTTCCGGATCGAGGTGCACGGCGCGGGCGAGCGTACGGATGTGACCGCGGGCGTAGACGTCGCCGCCGCAGCGTGTGAAGTCGTCCTCCTCGATCGCGTGCACGATCGGGATGCGCACGCGGGTGGTGGAACTGACCTCGTCGACAGTGAGCCCGGCGGCGATCCGGGCCTTCTTGAGGGCCGTCCCGATGGACGGGCCCTCGACGGAACGTTCGACGAGACGGTCCTCGGACCGGTCGTCGGTCGAAGGACGCTCATCTTCGGGGGAGTTGGCGTTGCCGATGGACACGAGGGCGCCTTTCGAGCGTGTAGCCACCTGCTGGATGTCCAGTCTAGGGGGGTGACGAAAGGGTGGAGCAACCGGAGGGTGCACTTCCTACGCCATCCGAATGGCGAGGGGTGCTCCCGGCCGGTGCGGCGGTCCTGCACGGGTACGGGGCCACCGTCTCCCTCAACTGGACGCGAGCCCAAGGGAAACGGTTGCTCCCCACATCTCGTGAACCCGGACCGCCCTACGGCTGGACCTCGCCCCGGATGACGGCGAGCACCCCGTCCAGCTCGTCGGCCTTCAGCAGCACGTCACGCGCCTTCGATCCCTCGCTCGGGCCGACGATCCCGCGCGACTCCATCAGGTCCATGAGCCGGCCCGCCTTGGCGAAGCCCACGCGGAGCTTGCGCTGGAGCATCGAGGTGGAGCCGAACTGGGTGGTGACCACCAGCTCCGCCGCCTGGCAGAGCAGGTCCAGGTCGTCGCCGATGTCCTCGTCGATCTCCTTCTTCTGCTTCTGCCCGACGGTCACGTCGTCCCGGAAGACGGGCGCCATCTGGTCCTTGCAGTGCTGGACGATCCCGGCGATCTCGTCCTCGGTGACGAAGGCGCCCTGGAGCCGGACCGGCTTGTTCGCCCCCATCGGGAGGAACAGCCCGTCGCCCTTGCCGATCAGCTTCTCGGCGCCCGGCTGGTCCAGGATGACCCGGCTGTCGGCGAGCGAGGAGGTGGCGAACGCGAGCCGCGAGGGCACGTTCGCCTTGATCAGGCCGGTGACCACGTCCACCGACGGCCGCTGGGTGGCGAGCACCAGGTGGATGCCGGCCGCACGGGCCAGCTGCGTGATGCGGACGATCGAGTCCTCCACGTCGCGCGGGGCCACCATCATCAGGTCCGCGAGCTCGTCGACGATCACCAGCAGGTACGGGTACGGGCTGAGCTCCCGCTCGCTGCCCGGCGGCAGTTTGATCTTGCCGTCCCGGATCGCCTGGTTGAAGTCGTCGATGTGCCGGTAGCCGAAGGCCGCGAGGTCGTCGTAGCGCAGGTCCATCTCGCGCACGACCCACTGGAGGGCCTCGGCGGCCCGCTTCGGGTTGGTGATGATCGGCGTGATCAGGTGCGGGATGCCTTCGTACGCCGTCAGCTCGACCCGCTTGGGGTCGACCAGCACCATCCGGACGTCCTCCGGGGTGGCCCGGACCATGACCGAGGTGATCAGGCAGTTGATGCACGAGGACTTGCCGGAGCCGGTGGCCCCGGCCACCAGCACGTGCGGCATCTTGGCGAGGTTGGCCATGACGTAGCCGCCCTCGACGTCCTTGCCGAGCGCGACCAGCATCGGGTGGTCGTCCTCGGCCGCGTCCGCGAGGCGCAGGACGTCGCCCAGGTTGACCATCTCGCGGTCGGTGTTCGGGATCTCGATGCCGACCGCCGACTTGCCCGGGATGGGGCTGATGATCCGGACGTCCGGCGAGGCCACGGCGTAGGCGATGTTCTTCGCCAGCGCCGTGATCCGCTCGACCTTCACCGCGGGGCCGAGCTCCACCTCGTAGCGGGTGACCGTCGGGCCCCGGGTGAAGCCGGTGACCTTCGCGTCGACCTTGAACTCCATGAAGACGTTGGTCAGCGAGGCGACCACCGCGTCGTTGGCGGCGCTACGGGTCTTGCCCGGCCCGCCGCGCTCCAGCAGGTCGAGCGAGGGCAGGGCGTACGTGATGTCCCCGCGCAGCTGGAGCTGCTCGGCGCGCGGCGGCAGCGGCTGGGCCGGCGGCGGGGTCTTGGTCAGGTCCGGCACGGACAGGGTCCCGGAGGCCGCCGCGGTGGTGGCGTTCGGCTGCTCGGACCGGGCGGCTGCCGGCGGCCGGGGAGCCGCGGACGGTACGGGGCGCTCCTCGCGGGCCGGCGGCACCGGAGCCGTGTTCTCCGCGCCCTCGCCCGGGGCGGAGATGCCCTGGGTGAGGTCGGCGACCAGCGGGGAGGGCGGCAGCCCCCCGTACACCGCGCCGTCCAGCGCGGCTGCCGCCGCCGCGGCCACGTCCACGGCGTCCATCTCCCGGTCCACGGCCGGCCGGGCCGAGGCCCTGCGCGGCCGTCGGCGCCGGGCCAGGGCCGCCTCCTCGGCGGCGTCCGCCGGGTCCCCCGGGCCCGCCCCGGCCCCCGTACGGGCCCGCCACTGCTCGGGGTCGTGCCGCTCGGCGGCGCCGGGCGCGCCCTCGGCGGCCCCGTACTCCCCGTACTCCTCGTCGTACTCGTTCGGGGCGATGATCCCGAGCCGGATGCCGAGGCTGCGCAGCCGCTGCGGGATCGCGTTGACCGGGGTCGCGGTGACCACGAGCAGCCCGAAGACCGTCAGCAGCACCAGCATGGGCACCGCCAGCGGCGCACCCATGGTGAAGATCAGCGGCTTGGAGGCGCCCCACCCGATGAGCCCGCCCGCGTTCTGCATCGCGGTGGTGCCCTCGTCGCGGCCGGGCGCCCCGCAGGCGATGTGCACCAGGCCGAGGATCCCGACGACCAGGGCGGAGAGCCCGATGCCGATGCGGCCGTTGGCGTCGGTCTCCTCGGGGTGGCGGATGAACCGGGCCGCCATGACCCCGAGCAGCACCGGCACGAGCAGATCCAGTCGCCCGAAGGCACCCGTGACCAGCATGGTGACCAGATCCCCGACGGGACCGCTCAGGTTCGACCAGGTTCCGGCGGCCACTATCAGCGCGAGGGCCAGCAGCAGCAGCGCGACCCCGTCCTTGCGGTGGGCGGGGTCGAGGTTCTTGGCCCCGCGGCCGACGCCGCGCAGGATGGCGCCGACCGCGTGGGCGCAGCCCAGCCAGACGGCGCGCACCAGCCGCACCACACCCCCGGTCGGGGAGGGCGGGGGCTTGACCGCAGCCTTCTTGGCCGGGGGACGCTTGGCCGCCGCGGCCTTCTTCGCCGGGGGCTTGCGCGCGGGAGCCGCCTTCTTCGCCGGCGCCGTCGTACGGCCGGTGCGGCCCTTCGCGGTGCCCGCGGTGCTCGGGGAACCCTTGCCGGACGTACTTGAGGCCATGGGCCCGAGATTACCGGTGCGCGTGCCGGTGGACACGCGTGCCCACCCCTTCACCCGTTCGTGTCGTCCGCTCCGTAGGCGCTTTGACGCACCGCCAGACCTGACGCACTCCCAGGCGGCCACCGCCCCGGCCCGCTTCGCGGGCAGGACGGGGCCTCCTGCTCAGCCCTGCGCGGGCATCATGGTCGCACCGCCGCCGGCCCCGGGCTCGAGCGCGTCCAGCGCCCGCCGCAGCCCGGTGAGCTTGCGCTCCAGGTGGGCGGCCGTGGCCACCACCCCGGTGTCGGCCGATTCCTCGCCGAGCTGCTTGGTCAGCGCCTCGGCCTGCTCCTCGACCGCCGCGAGCCGCGCGGAGAGCTCGGCCAGCAGGCCTGCCGTCTCCTTGCTGCCGTCGGAGCCGTTCGGGCTGCCACCCTCCAACTGGAGCCGCAGCAGGGCCGCCTGCTCCCGCAGCTGGCAGTTCTTCGTGTAGAGCTCCACGAACACCGAGACCTTGGCCCGCAGCACCCACGGGTCGAAGGGCTTCGAGATGTAGTCCACCGCACCCGCCGCGTAGCCGCGGAACGTGTGGTGCGGACCGTGGTTGATCGCGGTGAGGAAGATGATCGGGATGTCCCGGGTCCGCTCACGCCGCTTGATGTGCGCGGCCGTCTCGAACCCGTCCATTCCCGGCATCTGCACATCCAGCAGGATGACCGCGAAATCGTCCGTCAGCAGCGCCTTGAGCGCTTCCTCCCCTGACGACGCCCGGACCAGTGTCTGATCGAGCGCGGAGAGGATGGCCTCCAGCGCCAGCAGATTCTCCGGCCGGTCGTCGACCAGGAGGATCTTGGCCTTCTGCACCATGCCTCCTCCTCGCCCCGGCATGGGGGCTCCCCGGCTCCTGGCTCCGGCCTGTACGCCGGGCCCCGCCCCAGAGGACGGCATCCTTGCGCCGTCCGTCCTTGTGCCGGTCATCGTAGCCCCAGTCCCGAGATCGCCACACCCTGTCACCAAGATGTCACTGTGCACGAAGCAGAAACGTGGTGGGAGAGCAGAAGGTTCCCCGTTTACCGCCCTCCCACACCGCTACGGCCACAGTGCGTCAGCAATTGGTATCAGTACGCTCCCACGGCGATCACTTCCCTCGCATCCACTGCTCCATCACCGACAGCAGATAGTCGGGGTCGACCGGCTTGGTGACGTAGTCCGAAGCACCGGAATCGATGGCCTTCTCCCGGTCCCCCTTCATCGCCTTCGCCGTCAGCGCGATGATCGGCAGGCCCGCGAACTGCGGCATCCGCCGGATCGCCGAAGTCGTTGCGTACCCGTCCATCTCGGGCATCATGATGTCCATCAGCACGACCGTCACATCGTCGTGCTGCTCCAGGACCTCGATGCCCTCCCGCCCGTTCTCCGCGTACAGCACCGCCAGCCCGTGCTGCTCCAGCACGCTGGTCAGCGCGAAGACGTTGCGCACGTCGTCGTCCACGATGAGCACCTTCTCGCCGTGGAAGTCGTACGTCCGCGGCGCCACCGGAAGCTCCTGCTCCGGATTGCTCCAGGCGTCCTCGGCCCCCTGGACGTTCGGCTGCCCCGGCACCGCAGTACGCGGCTCCAGGTCGCTCAGGGGCTTGCGCCGCCGCCGGAACAGCGCGGCACCGCCCTGCCCCTGCCCGGCCGCCTCCGAGGACGGCAGCGCCGCCCGGGCCGACGGACCCTGCGCGGGTCCCACCGGTACGGGCGCCGCCGGGGACGTCGGCAGCGCGGGCCGCGCCGGGGACTCGACGGACCTGTTGCGGTACAGCTCGCCGCGGGCCCCGCCCGGCGTCGGCGGGGCGTACCCCTGCGGCGGCAGCTCGCTCGGGTGCAGCGGCAGGTACAGCGTGAAGGTGGACCCCCGGCCCGGCTCGCTGGCCGCGTGGACCTCACCGCCCAGCAGCCGGGCGATCTCCCGGCTGATCGACAGGCCCAGGCCCGTACCGCCGTACTTGCGGCTCGTCGTACCGTCCGCCTGCTTGAACGCCTCGAAGATCACCAGCATCTTGCTCGCCGCGATCCCGATCCCGGTGTCGGTCACCGAGAAGGCGATCAGGTCCGCGTCCGGCTCCCGCAGCGAACCCGCCTCCAGCAACTGCTCCCGGATCGCCTGCGGCACGTCCGACCCGGCGGGCCGGATCACCAGCTCCACCGCCCCGGTGTCGGTGAACTTCACCGCGTTCGACAGCAGGTTGCGCAGCACCTGGAGCAGCCGCTGCTCGTCGGTGTGCAGAGTCGCCGGCAGCTCCGGGGAGACCCGTACCGAGAAGTCGAGCCCCTTCTCCGCCGTGAGCGGCCGGAAGGTGGCCTCCACGTAGTCCACGAGCTGGACCAGCGCGATCCGGGTCGGCGAGACGTCCATCTTCCCGGCCTCGACCTTCGACAGGTCGAGGATGTCGTTGATCAGCTGGAGCAGGTCGGAACCCGCCCCGTGGATGGTCTCGGCGAACTCCACCTGCTTCGGCGAGAGGTTCTCGTCCGCGTTGTCGGCGAGCAGCTTGGCCAGGATCAGCAGCGAGTTGAGCGGCGTCCGCAGCTCGTGCGACATGTTCGCCAGGAACTCGCTCTTGTAGCGCATCGACACCGCGAGCTGCTCGGCGCGCTCCTCCAGGACCTGCCGGGCCTCCTCGATCTCGGTGTTCTTCACCTCGATGTCCCGGTTCTGCTGGGCCAGCAGCTCGGCCTTCTCCTCCAGTTCGGCGTTGGCGGCCTGGAGGGCCTTCTGCCGGTTCTCCAGCTCGTCGGAGCGCTCTCGCAGCTGCTCGGTCATCTCCTGCGACTGCTTGAGCAGCATCTCCGTCTTGGAGTTGACGGAGATGGTGTTGACGCTCGTACCGATCATCTCGGCGATCTGGCTGAGGAAGTCCTTCTGGATCTGCGTGAAGGGCTGGAAGGAGGCCAGCTCGATCACACCGAGCACCTTCCCCTCGAAGAGCACCGGCAGCACGATCACGTGCGCCGGCGGCGCCTCCCCGAGCCCCGAGGAGATCTTCAGGTAACCGGGCGGGGTGTTCTCGACGAGGATCGTCCGCTTCTCCTCGGCGACCGTCCCGATCAGCCCCTCCCCCGGCCGGAAGGAGATGGGCATCTGCCCGCCCGCGTACGCGTAGCTCCCGCGCATCCGCAGCTCGTACGAGCCGTCCGCGCCGCCCTCCGTCCCGATCTCGGTCGTGCCCCCGGCCGGCAGCGCCAGGAAGAACGCGCCGTGCTGCGCCGAGACCACCGGGGTGAGCTCGCTCATGATCAGCGAAGCCACGTCGTCCAGCTCCCGGCGGCCCTGCATCAGGGCCGAGATCCGGGCGAGGTTGCCCTTGAGCCAGTCCTGCTCCTTGTTGGCCAAGGTGGTGTCGCGCAGGTTGACGATCATCGTGTTGATGTTGTCCTGGAGGACCTGGATCTCGCCCGCCGCGTCCACGTCGACCTTCAGGCTCAGGTCCCCGCGGGTCACCGCGGTCGCCACGGCCGCGATCGCCCGCACCTGCCGGGTCAGGTTCCCGGCCATCTCGTTCACGGACTCGGTCAGGTCCCGCCAGGTGCCGTCGACGTCCCGGACCCGGGCCTGACCGCCCAGGATGCCCTCGGTACCCACCTCGCGGGCCACGCGCGTGACCTCGTCGGCGAAGGAGGACAGCGTGTTCACCATCGTGTTGACGGTGTCGGCGAGCTGCGCGACCTCGCCGCGCGCCTCGACCGTGACCTTCTTCGTCAGGTCGCCGTTGGCGACCGCCGCGGAGACCTGCGCGATCCCGCGCACCTGGGCCGTCAGGTTCCCGGCCATGGTGTTGACGTTGTCGCTGAGGTCCTTCCAGATGCCCGTGACCCCGCGCACCCGGGCCTGACCGCCCAGGATTCCCTCGGTACCCACCTCACGGGCCACCCGGGTCACCTGCTCCGCGAACGAGGACAGCTGGTCGACCATCGTGTTGACGGTCGTCACCAGCTCGAGGATCTCGCCCTTGGCATCGACGGTGATCTTCTTCGAGAGGTCACCCATGGCGACGGCCGTGGTCACCTCGGCGATGTTGCGCACCTGCGAGGTCAGGTTGTTCGCCATGAAATTGACGGACTGGGTCAGGTCCTTCCAGGTGCCGGAGACGCCCTTCACCTCGGCCTGACCGCCGAGGATGCCCTCCGTACCCACCTCACGGGCCACTCGCGTCACCTGCTCCGCGAAGTTCGAGAGCTGGTCGACCATGGTGTTGAGGGTGTTCTTCAGCTCCAGGATCTCGCCCCGGGCATCCACGTCGATCTTCTGCGACAGGTCACCGCGCGCCACGGCCGTCGCGACCTGCGCGATGTTGCGCACCTGCGACGTCAGGTTCCCGGCCATGCCGTTCACCGAGTCCGTCAGATCGCGCCACACCCCGGCCACCCCGGGCACCTGCGCCTGACCGCCGAGCCGGCCCTCGGTACCCACGTCCCGGGCCACCCGCGTCACCTGCTCGGCGAAGGCCGAGAGCTGGTCCACCATCGTGTTGATGGTGTTCTTCAGCTCCAGGATCTCGCCCCGCGCGTCCACGTCGATCTTCTGCGACAGGTCACCGCGCGCCACCGCCGTCGTCACCTGGGCGATCTGACGCACCTGCGACGTCAGGTTCCCGGCCATGAAGTTGACGGAGTCGGTGAGCTCCTTCCAGGTCCCCGACACCCCCTCCACGCGGGCCTGGCCGCCGAGGCGGCCCTCCGTGCCCACGTCCCGGGCCATCCGCGTGACCTGGTCCGCGAAGGAAGACAGCTGGTCCACCATCGTGTTGACGGTGTTCTTCAGCTGGAGCATCTCGCCGGAGACGTCCACGGTGACCTTCTGCGAGAGGTCGCCGTTGGCCACCGCCGTCGTCACCTGGGCGATGTTGCGGACCTGTCCGGTGAGGTTGCGGAAGGCGGTGTTCACCGAGTCGGTGAGGTCCTTCCACGTACCGGCCGCCCCGGGCACCTGCGCCTGGCCGCCCAGTTCACCCTCGACGCCGACCTCACGGGCCACACGCGTCACTTCCGCACCGAAGGACTGGAGCTGGTCCACCATCGTGTTGACGGTGTTCTTCAGCTCCAGCATCTCGCCGGCCACGTCGACCGTGACCTTCTGCGACAGGTCGCCGTTGGCGACCGCCGTCGTCACCGTCGCGATGTCCCGCACCTGCGTGGTCAGGTTGCGGAAGACCGTGTTCACCGAGTCGGTGAGGTCCTTCCACGTACCCGCGGCCCCCGGCACCTGCGCCTGACCGCCGAGCGTTCCCTTGGCCCCGACCTCGCTGGCCACGCGGGTGACCTCGTCCGCGAAGGTCCGCAGCGTCTCGGTCATCTGATTGATCGTTTCGGCCAGCTGCGCCACCTCGCCGCGCGCGCTCACCCGGACCTTCTGCGACAGGTCGCCGTTGGCGACCGCCGTCGTCACCTGCGCGATCCCGCGGACCTGGGCCGTCAGGTTCCCGGCCATCGTGTTGACCGAGTCCGTCAGGTCCTTCCACACGCCCGCGACCCCGGGCACCTTCGCCTGGCCGCCCAGCTCGCCCTCCGTACCCACCTCGCGGGCGACGCGCGTCACCTCGGAGGAGAAGGACGACAGCTGGTCCACCATCGTGTTCACGGTGTTCTTCAGCTGGAGCATCTCACCGGCCACGTGCACGGTGACCTTGCGCGACAGGTCGCCCTTCGCCACCGCCGTGGTCACGAGAGCGATGTCACGCACCTGAGCGGTGAGCCGGTACGCCATCGTGTTGACGGAATCGGTCAGATCCTTCCAGGAACCCGACATCCCGCGCACCTGGGCCTGGCCGCCGAGCTTGCCCTCGGTACCCACCTCCAGCGCGACGCGCGTCACCTCGTCGGTGAACGCGGACAGCTGGTCGACCAGGTTGTTGACCGTACGCCCGACCTTCAGGAACTCCCCGCGCAGCGGATGCCCGGCCCCGTCGGCCGTCTGCGTCCGCAGGTCCATCCGCTGGTCCAGATCACCCTCGGCGACCGCCGACAGCACACGGCCGACCTCGGACACCGGCCGGGCAAGATCGTCCACCAGCTGGTTCGAGGCATCGATCGCGGCCGCCCAGGAGCCTTCACAGGCACCTGTTTCCAGCCGTTCGCTCAGCTTGCCCTCGCGGCCCACCATCCGCCGGACCCGGGACAGCTCCCCGGTCAGATGGAGGTTCCGGTCGGCGACCTCGTTGTAGACGGCGGCGATCTCCGCCATCACGCCCTCGCCGGACACCGTCAGCCGCTTGCGGAAGTTCCCGTCCCGCATCGACACCAGGGCCGTGAGCAGCCTGTTCAGAGCGGCGGTGTCGACCTCCGTCGTCCCGTTCCGCCGGGACCGCCCGCCCTTCGGCCGCGTTCCCGTGCGCCGCACCGCTGCGCCAGACTCCACCGTGTCCCTCCCGAAAGGGTCGACCACTGTTCCACCGGACACCTGCTCGTCACGAGCCGGCTCTCCAAGCCTGCCCAGTGTTTCACCCTGGCCGAACCCGGCCATAACACTTCGGCACCATCGCACACCCGCCGTACCCTGCGGGTGGAATCCCCGACGACGGCACCATGCCGACCGCGAAGGTAAGTAACCTGGCACCCGATGTCCAACCGCGTCGAAGGAGACTCGTGATCACGGCACGGGCGGCTGCCAGTTTCGACCCCCTCGGACGTTCGGTCGCCGCAGCCCGCGCGTTCGTCCGCGACACCCTGCAAGGCTGGGGCTTCGCGGACATCGTCGACGACGCGGTGGTCCTCACCAGCGAGCTCGTCACCAATGCCGTGGTCCATGCCGGAACCCGGGCCGAGGTGCTCTGCCTGCGCGCCGAGGACGGCGTACGGGTCGAGGTCGCCGACCGGTACCCGGAGCGCGAGCTCCCCCTCCAGCACCCCGGCGAGCGCCCCTACGCCGACCCCGACCGCGAGAACGGCCGCGGGCTCATGCTCTGCGCCGCCCTCGCCACCCGCTGGGGCGTCGAGTACACCGCCACCCACAAACACGTGTGGTTCCGCCTCGACCTCCCAGACCGGCCGGTCGGTACCCGCTCGGCGGGCCCGCTCGTCCCCGACCGCCTGCTGCCCCTCGCCGACAGCAGGGTCCGCGTCGCCGTCGTCCAGATCGACTCCTCCGACTCCGTCTCCGCCTGGAACGAGGACGCCGAGCACATCTTCGGCCACCCCGCCCAGAAGGCCGTCGGCCGTCCGCTGGCCGAGCTGGCCGCCTGGCCCCAGACCCCCGGCACCGGCACCGGCATCGCCGAGGCCCTGCGCCTGTCCCGCTGGGAGGGCAGCTACGGCATCCGCGGCGCCGACGGCCGCGTCATCCCCGTCTACGCCTCCCACCTGCGGGTCCGCGATGCCCACGGGGAGCCGTCCATCGTCTGCCTCCTCGTCCACGACGACGAGCGCGCCCTGCTCCAGAGCCCCGCACGGGTCCCCGCGGACAGCAGCCAGCTCACCGAGTCCCGCCCGGACCCCTTCGAGGTCTTCATCGGCTCCCCCGCCCCCGACGACCTCGACGGCCTCCTCCAGCGCACCGTCGAACGTGCCCGCGACCTCCTCGACGCCGACTCGGCCTTCCTCCTGCTGGCCACCGACGACGAGACCGAGCTGGAGGTCCGCGCCACCACCGGGCTGCCCTCCACCCGCCAGCGCTTCGCCCGCGTCCCCGTGGAGGCAGGAACCAACCGGTACGGCTCCGCCCGGATGCCCGCCGTCCACGACGACCTCGCCGCCGTCCCCGGAGCCGTCCCGCTCCTGGAGGCGACCGGCATGCGCTCGGCGGTCACCGTGCCCCTCAAGGTCGAGGGCCGCCTCACCGGCTCCCTCGGCGTCGCCGCCGAGGTCCCGGGCCGCTACTCCAACGAAGAGGCCCTGCGCCTCCAGTTCGCCGCCGACCGGATCGCCCTCGCGGTGGAATCCGCCCGGCTCGGCGAGCTGGAACGGCTGCGCCGCGGCTCCCTCTCCTTCCTCGTCGAGGCCTCCGACCTGCTGGCCGGCACCCTCGACCGGGACCAGACCCTGGCCCTCATGGCCCAGATGACCGTCCCGACCCTGGCCACCTGGTGCGCGGTCTACACGATCGCCGACCCGGCCTCGGACCCGTACCTCGCCTACGTCCTGCACGAGGACGAGGAGCGCATCGACGGCCTGAAGGCCCTCCTCTCCCGGGTCAGCCCGCCGGAGCCGGTCCGTGAGGCCGGCGCCCGCCCCTGGCCGGAAGCGGCCTTGGCGGTCGGCGGCGAGACCGTCGTGCTGCCCCTCCTCGCACGCAACCGCGTGATCGGCATGCTGACCCTGGGCAAGCCCAGCGAGGAGCACTTCCGCCAGGAGATCCTCGAACTCGCCGAGGACCTCTCCCGCCGGGCCGCCCTCGCCCTGGACAATGCCCGCCTCTACTCCGAGCGCACCGCCATCAGCCGGTCGCTGCAGCGCAGCCTGCTGCCGCCCGGCTCCCCCGCCATCCCCGGCATGGAGGTCGAGGTCATCTACCGCGCCGCCGGCGAGGGCAACGAGGTGGGCGGCGACTTCTACGACGTCTTCCCCATCCGCGAGGGTGTGTACGGCTTCGCCATCGGCGACGTCTGCGGCACGGGCCCGGAGGCCGCCGCGGTCACCGGCCTCGCCCGGCACGCCCTGCGCCTGCTGGCCCGCGAGGGCCTCGGCGGCCCTGCCGTCCTGGAGCGGCTGAACGCCGCCATCCTCGACGAGGGCGCCCGCAGCCGCTTCCTCACCCTGCTCTACGGGGAGCTGCACCCCCAGCCCGACGGCGGCGCCCTGATGAAGGTCGTCTGCGCCGGTCACCCGCTGCCCCTGCGGCTGCGCCCGAGCGGTGAGGTCGTCCCGGCCGCGGACCCGCAGCCGCTGCTCGGCGTGATGGAGGACCTCGACCTCTACGAGCAGACCCTCACCCTCGACCCGGGTGACGTGCTGCTCTGCGTCACCGACGGCGTCACCGAGCGCCGCGAGGGCGCCCGCATGCTGGGGGACGACGGCCTCGCCGAGGTCCTCACCACCTGCACGGGCCTCACTGCGGGCGCGGTCGCCTCCCGGGTCCTGAGGGCGGTGGAACGCTTCGCGGCCGAACCCGCTTCTGACGACATGGCGATCCTCGCCTTCCGCGTACCGCAGCCCCGCGAGGGCGACTGACGTCCCCCGGGCGGGCCGGCACCGGCCTGCCCGCCCGTCATCCCAGCCGTCCTTGGTACGAAAGCAGCAGAACGCAAAAAAGGCCCCCGCCAGATGGCGGGGGCCTTTTTTCTTGGAGCCCTTTAACGGAATCGAACCGTTGACCTTCTCCTTACCATGGAGACGCTCTACCGACTGAGCTAAAAGGGCGGGTTGTTCGGCGGCGTCCTACTCTCCCACAGGGTCCCCCCTGCAGTACCATCGGCGCTGAAAGGCTTAGCTTCCGGGTTCGGAATGTAACCGGGCGTTTCC
>NZ_JOFT01000041.1 GCF_000725805.1 Streptomyces xanthophaeus
GATGGTACTGCAGGGGGGACCCTGTGGGAGAGTAGGACGCCGCCGAACAATCATTGTGGGAAAGCCCCGCACCTTATGGTGCGGGGCTTTTCTGCGTTCCGGGGCAGAATCCCGTGTGGCGGGGGGTCCACGACGACGCCGGTCACCGGGTTGCCCATGTCGTGTCGCTGAGGGTCGCGCGTCAGCAGTCTGGGCCTCGATCTGACGGTGCAGCCGCATCACGTTCAGCCCGTGGGGAGCCGTGGGGCTTCCTCACTGTGAGGAAAATCTGACACACCCCCCTAAGGGCTGTCCCGCAATTGATCTTTGACGGTGGCAGGGGAGTCCCGCCTATCGGCGGCAGATCCGGACTACGCGGCCTGGAGGAGGTTGTGGAGGTGGGCGATGCCGAGCATGGCGTGATGGACGCCATCGCCCTTGAGGCGCCAGTCGCGCAGGATCTTCCAGGTCTTCATCCGGGCGAAGACATCCTCGACACGGGCGTGCGGAACTCTCGCGGGCTCAGCCCGGTGAACGGGGCTGTCCAGGACGACTCCGACGCCGTGATCACACCAGCCATGCCAAGATCATTCCACTGCTTCGGGATCCTCCTGCGCGTAGGCAGCCCGGCAGCGTTCGACCTGCTCGGTGACCTGCGCCATGAACCAGCGCATGATCTCGTATGGGATGACGTGCTCGTCATGGCTGTGGATGTGGACGGTCGGCTCCAGAGTCGGATCCTCGTCAGGGACGAACGCCGCCAGAAAGCCAACCCCGTGCGTGTGAGTCGGGCTGCCGGGGATCTCGGCCCACGCTGCCGGCGCTGGCACGGCCTCGCTCAGCTCCAGGGTCCAGGCGTCGTCAGGTCCCGCGTAGATGGACAGGACGGCGTAGTGCCGGCCCGCGTGTTCTCTCAGCTCTGCTGGCATGTCCGCAGGCTGTCACAGCTGTCCGTCCGGAGTCGCACCGATATCCGGCCGAGGACCCGCTCCTCGGAGCCTCAGCCACGCGGCTCAACCAGCGGTTACGGGACAACCCTCAGAGGCGGCCGGCGGCCTTGAGGGCCAGGTAGGCGTCGGCCAAAGCCGGGGGCAGGTCGTCCGGGGTGGCGTCGACCACGTGCACGCCGTGGCGGGTGAGCTGCTCGGCCGTGCGGCGGCGCTGCGACTGGGACTGGGTGCCGGCCGCGGCCTCGTAGACCGCGTCCACACTGCCCCGCGCCTTTGTCATGTCCGCGACGTGCGGGTCGGCCACCGAAGCCAGGATGACCGTGTGGCGCTGGGTGAGGCGGGCGAGGACGGGGAGCAGGCCCTCTTCGACGGGGGCCTTGTCCAGGCTCGTCAGGAGGACCACCAGGGAGCGGCGCGGGGCACTGCGCAGGATGGTGGACACCAGCGAGCGGGAGTCGGTCTCCACGAGCTCCGGCTCCAGCGTCGCCATCGCGTTCACGAAGGACGGCAGTACGTCGGCCGCGGGGCGGCCCTGGACCTGGGCGCGGGGGCGGCGGTCGTGGGCCAGGAGGTCCACGCGGTCGCCGGCGCGGGTGGCCAGGGCGGCCAGCAGCAGGGCGGCGTCCATCGCGGAGTCCAGGCGGGGGGCGTCGCCGACGCGGCCCGCCGAAGTACGGCCGGTGTCCAGGCAGATGAGGATGTGCCGGTCGCGTTCGGGGCGCCAGGTGCGGACGGCCACCTTGTTCTGGCGGGCCGTGGCCCGCCAGTCGATGGAGCGGGTGTCGTCGCCGGGGACGTAGTCGCGGAGGCTGTCGAACTCGGTGCCCTCACCGCGCGTCAGGAGGCTGGTGCGGCCGTCCAGTTCGCGCAGTCGGGCGAGCCGGGACGGCAGGTGCTTGCGGCTGGTGAAGGGCGGCAGGACGCGGACCGTCCAGGGCACCACGTGGGCGCCCTGGCGGGCCCAGAGGCCCAGCGGCCCGTACGAGCGGACGGTGACCCGGTCGGCCGTGCGGTCGCCGCGGCGGGTGGGCAGCAAGTGGGTCGTGAGGCGCCGTCGTTCGCCCGCCGGGACGGTGAGCTCGTGGCGGGACGCCGCGGCCTCGGTGCCGGGCAGCCAGCTGCTGGGGGGCCATCCGTCGCGGACGCGGGCGCGGAGCTTGCGGCCGCCGGGGTTGGTGACGGTGAGGTGGACGTCCGCGGGTTCGCCGAGGCGGACCGAGGTATCACCCGAACGGCTCAGTCCCAGCGTGCGGACCGGTGTGGCCAGGGCGTGGTCGATCGCGCAGGCGAGGGCCAGGGGCCCGTTGACGGCGATGATCCCCGCCCAGCTCGGGTCGATGATCCCGACGGGGATGCTGCTGAGGGCCGCGATCAGGGCGGCGCGTCCCGTGATGGCCATCAGCGCGGTACGGGGACGTGGGAGAGGATCGCGGTGATGACGGCGTCGGCCTTGACCCCCTCCATCTCGGCCTCGGGGCGCAGCTGGACGCGGTGGCGGAGGGTCGGCAGGGCGAGGGCCTTGACGTCGTCGGGGGTGACGTAGTCACGGCCGGTGAGCCAGGCCCAGGCGCGGGAGGTGGCCAGCAGGGCGGTCGCACCGCGGGGGGAGACGCCGAGGGTGAGGGACGGGGACTCGCGGGTGGCGCGGCAGACGTCGACGACGTAGCCGGCGATCTCGGGGGAGACGGACACCTTGGCGACGGCCTCGCGGGCGGCTTCGAGCTCTGCGGGTCCTGCGACCGGGCGGACGCCCGCGGAGTGCAGGTCGCGGGGGTCGAAGCCGGCGGCGTGCCGGGTCAGGACGCCGATCTCGTCCTCGCGGGAGGGCAGCGGGACGGTGAGCTTGAGGAGGAAGCGGTCCAGCTGGGCTTCGGGGAGGGGGTAGGTGCCCTCGTACTCCAGCGGGTTCATGGTGGCGGCGACGAGGAAGGGCTCGGGCAGCGGGCGGGCGGTGCCGTCGACCGTGACCTGGCGCTCCTCCATCGCTTCGAGGAGCGAGGACTGGGTCTTGGGGGGTGTCCGGTTGATCTCGTCCGCGAGGAGGAGGTTGGTGAAGACCGGGCCGTTCTGGAAGGAGAACTCGGCGGTGCGGGCGTCGTAGACCAGGGAGCCGGTGACGTCGCTGGGCATCAGGTCCGGGGTGAACTGGACGCGCTTGGTGTCGAGTTCGAGGGAGGCCGCGAGGGCCCGTACGAGGAGGGTCTTCGCGACGCCGGGGACGCCTTCGAGGAGGACGTGGCCGCGGCACAGGAGTGCGACGACGAGACCGGTGACGGCGGAGTCCTGACCGACCACGGCCTTGCCGATCTCGGTGCGGAGCGCTTCGAGGGAAGCGCGGGCGCTGTCCGCGGCGGCGGATTCGGTGGCCGGGTACGTCATGACGTGCGGACCTCTCTTTCGAGGGCGTCGAGGTGGTCGGCGAGCGCGACGAGGGCCGCGTCGTCGGAAGGGGTGGGGCCGAAGAGGAGGGCGGTCGTGTCACGGGACCCGTCGGGGAGCCGGGTGGAGACCGCGGGGACCAGTGCGGCGGGGTCGTGGGCCTGGGACTGGGGTACGCCGACCAGCGCGGCCAGGCGTTCGCGGGCGGCGGCGCGCAGCACGGTGGCGGCGCGGTCGCGGGCCCCGGCCTTGCGGTAGAGGCGGGCGCGGCCCTCGGTGGCCTCGGAGGCGCGGATGACGACGGGGAGGTTCTCGGTGACGAGGGGTCCCAGGCGGCGGGCGCGCCAGAGGGCGGCGAGGACGGCGGCGGCGAAGAGCTGGAGCAGGGCCCAGGACCAGCCGGCGGGGACGAGGTCGAAGAGGGACTTGTCCTCGTCCGCGGACGTGGCGTCCGGGTCGGTGTCGGAGAGGGTCGGCAGGTACCAGACGAGGTCCGGGTGGGCGCCGAGGAGCTGGAGGGCGAGGGAGGCGTTGCCCTCCTGGGCGAGGTTCTCGTTGAGGAGGATCGACTCGGAGCCCAGGACGACGGTGTCGCCGCCGGTGGTGCCGGTGGGCAGGACGAGGAGGGTGGGGTGGCCGTTGCCGGGGTAGCAGGCGGTGGCCCCGGGGCGGGTGGTGCTGTAGCGCAGGCCGGTGCCGGTGGTGGCGCGGCCGGCTGAAGTGGCGGCGGGGAGGGCGCAGCCGGGGGCGAGGTCGTCGGCGGACCAGCCGTCCTCGGTGCGCACGCCGGGGGCCAGGGCGGCCAGGGCGGTGCTGCCGGGGGCGAGGAGGACCGTACGGCCGCCGGAGAGGTCCATGGCGGAGCGGACGGTGCGGCGCTGGGCGTCCCCGAGCAGTTCGGGGTCGGTGACCAGGAGGGTGGTGCGGGGGCCGGAGGCGGCGGCGGCCTCGCGGGCGGTGGTGACGACCCGGGTGGTGACTCCGCGGTCCTCCAGGAGCTGGGCGAGGGCCCGGCTGCCGGTGGGGTCGGCGGAGCGGGGGTCGAGGTAGCCGTGCCGGGTGCCGCTGTCGAGGGCGGCGAGGGCGACGGCGGAGGCGAGGAGGAGGACGAGGAGGGCGACGATGCCGCGGGCGCGGCGCCAGAGCTGTGCGGCGCCGAGGGCGGTGGAGGTGGTGGCCGGGGGCGCGGTGGGGCCGGTCATGCGGTGGGTCCCGTCAGGAGCGGCTTGGCGCGGTCCAGGGTGAGGTCGAGGGCGCGCAGCCGCTCGTACGTCGCGGCGTCGCCGGTGCGGCCGCCGTAGGTGACGTCGTCGAAGGCGCGGGCGGCGGCGCGCAGGTCCCCGGCGTGGCCGGGGAGGGAGACGGCGGCTTCGGCGGCCGCTTCGTCGGCGGTGCGGCCGGGGCGCGGGTCGAGGAGGGTGCGTTCCTCCAGGGAGCGGACGACGGCGCGCATGCGTTCCTGGACGGCTTCGGTCCAGCGGCCCGCGGCGGCGTGGGCGTCGGCGCTCCTGCGGTGGTCGGCGGCGCTGCGTATGCCGTCGTCGAAGAGGGTGGCGGCTGCGGTGGTGATCCGGCGGGGGGCGCCGAGCCGCCACCACAGGGCGGCGACGGCGAGGACGACGACGAGGAGGATCACGAGGAGGCCGACGGGGCCGCCGGGGGTGGCCCCGGAGGCCCGTTCGAAGAGTCCGTCGATCCAGTCCCAGAACCGGTCCAGTGCGCGGTCGAGCAGGCTGGGGTCGTTCTGGTGGTAGAGCCGTTTGGACAGCTCCTGCTCGGCCGCTTCCCGGGCCGGGTCGCGCGGTGTCGTCACCGGTGGTGTCTCTGCTGCGGGCAGCAGGGACGCGGCGCGGTCGATGAGGCCCCCCGTACTCATCATCGGTGCATCAGCCTCCGGTGACCGGTCCGCCGGCGGTCTGTGCGGCGGAGGTGCCGGGGGTGTCGGTGCCGGCGGCCCGGACCAGTTCGAGGTCGAGTGCCTCGCGGCGGATGCGCTGGTCGACGTAGAGGAGGGTGGTGACGCCGGTCTGCATGGGCAGGGTGACGGCGGCGCCGACGACCGAGCCGACGGCGGCGATGATCAGGAAGGTCCAGCTCTGGGTGGCGGAGCCGTCGAGGAAGGAGCCCATGCCGCCCGGTGCCACGAACATGGCGACGATCGCGAAGGGCATCACCATGATCATGGCCGTGAGCTTGGCGATGAGGGCGGTGAGCAGGCTGATGCCGAAGATCCGCCACCAGGAGCCCTTGACGAGCTTGGCGGAGCGCTTGAGGGCGGCGCCGATGGAGCCGCGCTCCAGCATCAGTGCGGGCGGTGCCAGCAGGAAGGACACGTAGAACCAGGCCAGCAGGACGACCCCGACGGGGAAGCCGAGCGCGATCAGGCCCGGGCTGTCCGCCAGGATGCCGGGGAGCATCGGCAGCATTCCGGCGGCGAGGGCGCCGAGGAACAGGACGAGGGTCAGGCCCAGGAGGCGGCCCGCCAGGGGGCGCAGGGTGCGCAGGGTCGAGGAGACCGTGGTCCCGTGGCCGAGGACGGCGGCGCTGACGACGGGTGCGAGGAGCGCGGTGACCAGGAACAGGCCGAGGATCTCGGTGTAGTAGCTGAACGCGTAGAAGACCATGGCGTCGCCCATGGCGTCGAGCAGCTCGGACGGGCCGGCCGTCTCGTCGGTGGTGAACGCGTAGGTGTCCATGGTGGCGCGCTGGACGAGGAGCAGGGCCAGCTGGAACAGGGCGGCGACGACGAGGGTGACGGACAGGACCGTGCGCCAGTGCTTGCGCAGGATGCCGACCGCGCCGTCGAGGATCTCGCCGAGGCCCAGGGGGCGCAGCGGGATGATGCCGGGCTTGGCGGCGGGGGGCTTGCCCCACTGGCCGGTGCCGCCCGGGTAGCCGTAGGGCGTGCCGGGCTGGGGGTACTGGCCGGGGTAGGGGCCGTTCTGCGGGCCGCCGGGGTGCTGGCCGGGCTGCTGGCCGTACGAGCCCCAGCCTGCGCCCTGAGGTGCCTGTGGGGCGTTCTGGCCGGCGTCGCGGGGTGCGTCGGTGCCCGGGCTCGACCACTGGCCGGGCGGGGGCTGCTGGGCGGACCACTTCTGGTCGCCTGCGGGCTGCGCGGGCTGCTCGGGACCGGCAGCCGGCTGGGTGGTGCCGGAGCCTGACTGGTCGGCTGGTGCCCCCGGCCGCTCGCCGTCGGACGGAGAGGATCCGGGCGTAGCCCAGCCCGGAGAGTCGTTCATCGTCGCTCCTTCACGTGCACGTGCTGCGGCGGGGGCGCCGGTCGCTGCCATCGTGCCACGTGGGGTACACGAACGGACCAGCCGTCCCCCCCGGATCTTGGGCAGCCCGTACCTTCAATTGTCACCCGGATCCGGGGCAGACTGGTCGACCTGATCTCCACGCAGGTCCGAGGGGCGATTTCCAGCCCTTTTGGCTGTGGGACAGCTCACCGCCAGGTAACGATTAGCTAATGGGATGATGTCAAGCATGAAGGGACGAGTCCTTGTCGTCGACGACGACACCGCGCTGGCCGAGATGCTCGGCATTGTGCTGCGTGGAGAAGGTTTTGAGCCGTCGTTCGTAGCTGACGGTGACAAGGCACTGGCTGCCTTCCGGGAGGCGAAGCCCGATCTGGTCCTGCTCGACCTCATGCTCCCCGGAAGGGACGGCATAGAGGTGTGCAGGCTGATCAGGGCCGAGTCGGGGGTGCCCATCGTCATGCTCACGGCCAAGAGCGACACGGTGGACGTCGTGGTGGGCCTGGAATCCGGTGCCGACGACTACATCGTCAAGCCGTTCAAGCCGAAGGAGCTGGTGGCCCGCATCCGGGCCCGTCTGCGCCGGTCGGAGGAGCCCGCCCCCGAGCAGCTGGCCATCGGTGACCTCGTCATCGACGTGGCCGGGCACTCGGTCAAGCGGGACGGTGCCTCCATCGCCCTGACCCCGCTCGAGTTCGACCTGCTGGTCGCCCTCGCGCGCAAGCCCTGGCAGGTGTTCACCCGTGAGGTGCTGCTGGAGCAGGTCTGGGGCTACCGGCACGCGGCGGACACCCGGCTGGTGAACGTGCACGTGCAGCGCCTGCGCTCCAAGGTCGAGAAGGACCCGGAGCGCCCCGAGATCGTCGTGACGGTGCGTGGTGTCGGCTACAAGGCCGGACCCAGCTGACGTGCAGCCCGGCCGGGACCGGGGCGCCTCCGGCCGGGGGATCCTGCGGGGCGGCCGGCTGCTCCACGAACGGGCGGCCGCCGGGCCGCTGCTGCGGCTGTTCGTGCGCCTCGTGCGACGGCCGCTGCTCCCGGCTGTCCGGCTGTGGCGGCGCAACATCCAGCTCCGGGTGGTCGCCGCCACCCTGCTGATATCGCTGGCCGTGGTCCTCGCGCTCGGTTTCGTCGTCATCGCCCAGGTCAGCACGGGCCTCCTCGACGCCAAGGAGGAGGCCGCGCAGAGCCAGGCCGCGGGCGGGTTCGCGGTCGCGCAGGAGAAGGCCAACACCCCGGCGACCGTGGACGGGCCCGACGCCACCGACAACAAGGTCGGCCGCGACGCGAGCACCTGGATGAACTCGCTCGTCAAGCAGCTGGCCAGTGGCGGCCAGACCGCCTTCGAGGTGGTCGCGCTCGGCGCGGGCACCGGGGTGGAGCAGGGCGGCCCCAACGCGCTCGGCGTCCGCGGCGCGCGCGCCTCCGGCAACGTCGACCCGACCGCGAGCGTCCCGCTGGGGCTGCGCCAGGCCGTCAACCACGCCACCGGGGCCTTCAAGACCTTCTCCGAGATCCGCTACACGGCCGGATCCGGGGAGAAGGCGCCCGAGCCCGCGCTGGTCGTGGGCAAGCGGCTCACCGACATCAACGGGGAACCGTACGACCTCTACTACCTCTTCCCGCTGACCCAGGAGGAGGAGTCCCTCAACCTGGTCAAGGTCACCATCTCCACCGCCGGCCTGTTCGTCGTCGTCCTGCTCGGCGGCATCGCCTGGCTCGTCGTGCGCCAGGTCGTCACCCCCGTGCGGATGGCCGCCGGGATCGCCGAGCGGCTCTCCGACGGGCGGCTCCAGGAGCGGATGAAGGTCACCGGCGAGGACGACATCGCGCGCCTCGGCGAGGCCTTCAACAAGATGGCGCAGAACCTCCAGAACAAGATCCAGCAGCTGGAGGACCTGTCGCGGATGCAGCGCCGCTTCGTCTCGGACGTCTCGCACGAGCTGCGGACCCCGCTGACGACGGTACGGATGGCCGCGGACGTCATCCACGACGCCCGGGTCGACTTCGACCCGGTCACCGCGCGCTCCGCCGAACTGCTGGCGGGGCAGCTCGACCGCTTCGAGTCGCTGCTGTCCGACCTGCTGGAGATCAGCCGCTTCGACGCGGGGGCCGCCGCCCTGGAGGCGGAGCCGATCGACCTGCGGGACGTCGTGCACCGCGTCATCGGCGGGGCCGAGCCGCTCGCCGAGCACAAGGGGACCCGGATCCGGGTCCTGGGCGACAGCCAGCCCGTCATCGCCGAGGCGGACTCGCGGCGCGTGGAGCGGGTGCTGCGCAACCTCGTCGTCAACGCCGTGGAGCACGGGGAGGGCCGCGACGTCGTGGTCCGCCTCGCGTCCGCGGGCGGTGCCGTCGCGGTCGCCGTGCGGGACTACGGGGTCGGCCTCAAGCCGGGCGAGGCCACCCGCGTCTTCAACCGCTTCTGGCGGGCCGACCCGGCCCGCGCCCGGACGACCGGCGGGACCGGCCTCGGCCTGTCCATCGCCGTCGAGGACGCCCGGCTGCACGGCGGCTGGCTTCAGGCCTGGGGCGAGCCCGGCGGCGGCTCGCAGTTCCGTCTGACGCTGCCGCGGACCGCCGACGAACCGCTGCGGGGCTCGCCGATCCCGCTGGAGCCCGAGGACTCCCGGGCCAACCGGGCCAGGGCCGCCTCGGAGGCCGCGGGCAGCGCGGCGGACCGCCGGCCGCCGGAGGGCGGTGACCGCTCGCCGATACCGCCGAGGTCCGCGGTGGCCGGGGCGATGCCGGTGCCCGCCGACCCGACGGCCCTGCCCGGCAGCGGTGCGCGGGTGGTGGCCAGGCCGGCCGAGCAGTCAGCACAGGAGGACCGAGCCGATGGAGGCTGAGCCCATGGCCGGGCGGGCGGGGAACGAAGGGGCGGGGAGCGCAGAGGCGGGGAACGAAGGGGCGGGGAACGTGCGGGACGGCGGCCGGGTCCGGATGCGCGGGCGGCGCCCGCGCATCCTGAGGGCGTACGCCCTCGCACTGGCCGTGCTGCTGACGGCGGGCTGCGCCTCCATGCCCGACCACGGCGAGATCCGTCCGGTGGAGGCCTCGCAGGGCGTCGACTCCCAGGTGCGGGTCTTCAGCGTCCCGCCCGCCGACAAGGCCAGCGCGGCCGAGATCGTCGACGGCTTCCTGGAAGCCATGACCAGTGACGACCCGCAGCTGGAGACGGCCCGCAAGTACCTCACCGAGGACGCCGCCAAGAGCTGGAAGCCCGGCTCCGCCGTCACCGTCCTGTCCGCGGGCCTCGACCGGCGCTCGGTGCAGGGCGAGAAGGACCCCGCGGGGCCCCGCTGGAAGGTCACCGGCAAGAAGCTTGCGACGGTCGACGAGCGCAGCGCCTACCAGCCGGAGACCGGGGACGAGCAGTACGAGGAGTTCCTCCAGCTCACCCAGGAGAACAAGCAGTGGCGGATCACGAGCCCGCCGAGCACCCTGGTCCTGTCCGAGTCCGACTTCCAGCGCATCTACATGCCCGTCAACAAGTACTACTTCGCCGGCGGCACGCTCGTCGCCGACCAGGTGTACGTGCGCCAGCGCAACGACCCCGAATCGCGCATGGACCCCACCACGCAGACCGTGCAGTCGCTGCTCGCGGGCCCGTCCAAGTGGCTCGGACCGGTCGTCGCCTCCAGCTTCCCCACCGGTACGGAGCTGCGCCAGGGCACCAAGTCCCTCTCGTACGACGGCCAGAACACGCTGCGCGTGCCGCTCAACGACAAGGCGGACAACGTCGCGCAGCCGCAGTGCCAGAAGATGGCCACCCAACTCCTGTACACGGTGCGGGAGCTGTCGGCCTCTAGGCTGGAGCGGGTCGAACTGCTGCGCTCCGACGCCAAGTCCTCCTCGCTGTGCGTGGTGACCGAGGCCGCCGCGGCCGTGATCGCGAACCGGGTCCGCGCCCCCGAGTACCAGTACTACGTCGACGGCGAGGGCCGGCTGGTCCGGATGAAGCTCGACGTCACCAGTGAGGACCCGCAGAGCCGCCCCGAACGGGTGCCGGTGCCGCTGCCCCCCACCTTCAAGGCGGCCTCGGCGGCCGTGGCGCACGACGAGCGGCACGCCGCGGTCGTCTCCGAGGACGGGCACGGGCTGTACGTGGTCCAGCTGTCGGCAGGGGAGAGCGTGCCGCCACCGGCGGTCACCAGCAAGGGGAGCAAGCCGAACGGGCTGAGCGCGCCCAGCTGGGACGCGGCGGGCGACGTGTGGGTCGCGGACCAGGACCCGCAGCACCCCGCGCTGTGGCGGGTGCCGAACGGCACCGCGACCGCGGAGAAGGTCCAGGTGGCCGGACTCGACGGCGGGCGCATCCTCTCGCTGAAGGTCTCCTCCGACGGGGTGCGGATCGCGCTGCTCGTGGAGCGCGGCAGCCGCAAGACCCTCTACATCGGGCGGATCGAACGCCCCGACGGCAAGGGGGACACCTCGGCCGTGTCGGTGCGCGAGCTGCGCCCGGCCGCCCCGCAGATGGCCGAGGTGACGGCGATGAGCTGGGCGCCGCGGGGCCGGCTGCTGGTGGTGGGCCGCGAGAGCCTCGGGGTCCGGCAGGCCCGGTACATGCTGGCGGACGGGTCGATGGTCGCGGGCAGCCTGCCCGGGGCCACCGGGCTCATCGCGGTCGCGGCCTCGGAGGACGAGACGAAGGTGCGGCCGGTGGTCGCGTACCTGGAGGACGACGGGATCGTGTGGCTGCCGCCGGGGGCGCAGTGGCGCACGGTGGCGCCGGACGGACGGGCGCCGGTCTACCCGGGCTGACCGGGCTGACCGGGCCGGCCGGGCCGGTCAGCCCGGCCGGGCTACGGGCTCGTCGTCCACAGGGGTGGCGGCTGCCCGCGCCGCCCGGGAGAGTGGACGTCATGCGGGGGTGGTGGCAGGAGCTCGCGGGGCTGGTGCTGCCGGCCGACTGCGCCGGGTGCGGGGCCGCCCGGGCGCTGCTGTGCGCCGTCTGCCGGGAAGCGCTGAGCGGTTCGGGCGCGGGTCCGGTGCGGCCCTGGCCGCGGCCCGCCGGGCTGCCGGTGGTGCATGCGGCCGCCGTATACGAGGAGGCCGTACGGGCCGTCGTGCTGGCCCACAAGGAGCGCGGGGTGCTGCCCCTGGCCGGATGGCTGGGCGGGGCCCTGGCGGTGGCCGTCAGCTCCGTCCTGGCGGGTGCGGGCGGGGAGGTGGCCCTGGTCCCGGTGCCCTCGGCGCGGCGGCAGGTCCGCGCACGCGGGCACGATCCGGCGCGCAGGACCGCGCTGGCGGCCGCGGCGCGGCTGCGGCGGGCCGGTGTCCGCGCGCGGGTGGCGCCCGTACTGCGTCAGCGGCGGGCGGTGGCGGACCAGGCGGGCCTGGGGGCGCGGGAGCGCCGGGAGAACCTCCGGGGGGCGCTGGAGGTGTGCCGGTACGGGGCGCGGGTGACGGCCGGGGCCCGGATCGTGCTCGTGGACGACTTGATCACCACCGGAGCGACCCTCGCGGAGGCGGCGCGTGCGGTGCGGGCTGCGGGCCTGGTGGGGGCCGTTCCGAGGGCTGCGGTGGTGGCTGCGGCGGCGGACTCCTTCGTACAGATCCGGTCGGCAACGCGCAGAGGGCAAAAATCTTGTGAATAGATTTGGAACTGGAGGGGAAGGCCCATCGTTGCAGGTAGTAAGAGTGAACAGCCACCTGAACGGAGGTACGTTCCGGTAGCGGGTGCCGACAACCGCCATTGAGAGATATGTTCGGTTGTGAGGAACTGGCGAACCTTGGGCCCCACGCATCGGATCGCAAGTTTTGGAAATCTTCGTGTCAGGAGGCTGTCTCTCGACTCCGAAGTCGGTGGGGTGCAGATCTTGCCGATGGGGGAGGAGGAGGTGAAAGTCGCCAAGTCCGAGACTCCGGTGTTCATCGGAGTCTGGTGCGAAAGGGAGACGCTTCGCCCCATGAGGCGGAGCTATCCGGGAACGGAGTTCTGCGTGGACATCGTCGTCAAGGGCCGCAAGACCGAGGTGCCCGACCGGTTCCGCAAGCACGTGGCCGAGAAGCTGAATCCGGAGCGGATCCAGAAGCTCGACGCCAAGGTGATCAGCTTGGACGTCGAGGTGTCCAAGGAGCACAACCCGCGCCAGGCCGACCGTTCCGACCGCGTGGAGATCACCCTGCGTTCGCGGGGTCCGGTGATCCGGGCCGAGGCCGCCGCTGCTGACCCGTATGCGGCACTCGACCTCGCTCAGGACAAGCTCGAGGCCCGGCTGCGCAAGCAGCACGACAAGCGCCACACCCGGCGCGGCAGCGGACGCATCTCGGCGGCAGAGGTCGCCGACGTCGTACCGGACGCCGCGGTCCTGAACGGGAACGGAGAGCCGGTCTCCGAGGAGAAGGCGGACGCGATTCCGACCACGAGGATCGGATCGCTGGAAGTGCAGGGCGAAGGCCCGCTGATCGTCCGCGAGAAGACCCACTCGGCCGCACCCATGTCGCTCGACCAGGCCCTGTACGAAATGGAACTGGTCGGCCACGACTTCTATCTGTTCGTCGACTCCGAGACCAAACTGCCCAGCGTCGTCTACCGGCGCCACGCCTATGACTACGGAGTCATCCACGTGAACCCGGACGGTGCCTCCAGTTCCGAGGAACCGCGCGGCGGTGCCGGCGGAGCGCTCGGCGGCTGAGCACATCCATTTCTTTGCCCCTGCGGGTCGCCGAGGCGTCCCGCAGGGGCACCTGTATGAACGCGTATGCGCCAGAGGCTTGCCGACAGACCCCCGCGCCGTGGTGCGGGCATGGAATCATGGCGGGCAGTCAACCGGCGGCGGTGCCCTTCCGGTTGGTCCAGCAGTTCGGGCACACGCAGGGCACATGCAGGGGGAGGAACGATGGCGGACAGCTTCGGGCCGGTGCGCGGTGACGACGGCGCGGGCTGCCGTGAGGCGGATCCGGCGGGGGTTTCGGCCGGTGAGCCCATCCGGGTGCTCGTGGTCGACGACCACGCACTCTTCCGGCGCGGGCTGGAGATCGTCCTCGCGCAGGAGGAGGACATCCAGGTCGTCGGCGAGGCCGGGGACGGCGCGGAGGCGGTGGACAAGGCCGCGGACCTGCTGCCGGACATCGTGCTGATGGACGTGCGGATGCCCCGGCGCGGCGGCATCGAGGCCTGCACCTCGATCAAGGAGGTGGCCCCCTCCGCGAAGATCATCATGCTGACGATCAGCGACGAGGAGGCGGACCTCTACGACGCGATCAAGGCGGGCGCGACCGGATACCTCCTCAAGGAGATCTCCACCGACGAGGTCGCCACGGCGATCCGGGCGGTGGCGGACGGGCAGTCGCAGATCAGCCCCTCGATGGCCTCGAAGCTGCTCACCGAGTTCAAGTCGATGATCCAGCGCACCGACGAGCGGCGGCTGGTGCCGGCGCCGAGGCTGACGGACCGCGAGCTGGAGGTCCTGAAGCTGGTGGCGACGGGCATGAACAACCGGGACATCGCCAAGCAGTTGTTCATCTCCGAGAACACGGTGAAGAACCACGTGCGCAACATCCTGGAGAAGCTCCAGCTGCACTCCCGCATGGAGGCCGTGGTCTACGCGATGCGGGAGAAGATCCTGGAGATCCGCTAGCCGCTCTCCCCGGCGGGGGCCCTGGCGGGGCCCCGGCGAGGGCCCCGGCCGGTCACGGGCGCTGCGCGCGGAGCTCCGCGGTGACGGCGGCGGCCTCGGCGGGGGAGGCCGCGCGTTCGACGCGTACCTCCTCGCAGCCCACCCAGCGCGCGGCCTCCCACAGGGCCCCGGCCATGGCGGCAGCGGCGCGGGGAGTCTCCAGGGAGAGCTGACGGGCGACCAGGGTGGTGCCCTCGCGGGCCGGGTCCACGCGGCCCTGGAGCCGGCCGCCTGCCAGCAGCGGCATCGCGAAGTACCCGTGCACCCGCTTGGGCTTGGGGACGTACGCCTCCAGGCGGTGCGTGAACCCGAAGATCCGTTCCGTGCGCGGGCGGTCCCACACCAGGGAGTCGAACGGGGAGAGCAGCGTGGTGCGGTGGCGGCCCCGGGGGACCGTCGCGAGCGCCTCGGGGTCCGCCCAGGCCGCCTTGGACCAGCCCTCGACCTCCACAGGGACCAGCCCGGAGTCCGCGATGACCGAGTCGACCTGTGCGCCGCCCAGGCGGTGGTAGTCGGCGATGTCGGCACGGGTGCCGACGCCGAGGGACCGGCCGGCCAGGGCGACGAGGCGGCGCATGCACTCGCGGTCGTCGAGGTCGTCGTGGAGCAGGGCGTCGGGCACGGCCCGCTCGGGCAGGTCGTAGACCCGCTTCCAGCCGCGGCGCTCGCCGCACACCACCTCGCCGGTGTCGAGCAGCCACTCCACGGCGATCTTGGTCTCGGACCAGTCGAACCACTCGCCGCCGTTCTTGGTGCCGCCGAGCTCGCTGGAGGTCAGCGGACCGTCGGCCTTCAGGCGGTCCAGGACCGTCTGCGTCGAGCGGTCCTTGTCCTGGAGCACGTGCCAGCGGTGGCCGCGCACCCGGTTGGCCCGGCGGCGGAAGGCGAAGTGCGGCCACTCCTCGACGGGCAGGATGCAGGCGGCGTGCGACCAGTACTCGAAGGCGTGCCGGTCGGACCAGTACGCCGCCTCCACCGTGTCGCGGCCGACCGCGCCGAGGCGGGCGTAGGGGATCAGCTCGTGCGACCGGGCCAGGACCGAGATCGTGTCCAGCTGTACGGCGCCCAGGTGCCGCAGGACCCCGCGCACCCCCGCGCGCCGGTCGGGGGCCCCGATGAACCCCTGGGCGCGCAGCGCGATGCGCCGGGCCTCGTCGGCGGACAGGGACAGGGTCGGCTGCGGCTGGCCGGGCAGGGTCGCGGTCATGCCCGGAGCCTAGAGGCCGCCACTGACAGCGGGCAGGTACGGGAGCGCGGGCGTCAGCCCGAGGTCCGAGGGGAGCAGGGCGCCGACCCAGGAGTCCCGGGCGGTGCCGTTCCTGACCAGGGCGGCCCGCAGCAGCCCTTCGATGCGGAAGCCGGCCTTCTCGGCGACGGCGCGCGAACCGTCGTTGCCGACCTCGGCGCGCCATTCCAGCCGTACGGCGCCCAGCTCGGTGAAGGACCAGCGGGCGACGGCCCGTACGGCCTCGGTCATGTAGCCGCGGCCGCGGTGCTCGCGGACCGTCCAGTAGCCGATCTCGTACGCGTCCGCTTCGCGGCGGTGCACGCCGAGGGCGGCGACCAGCGGGCCGCCGGGGCCCAGGCGCACGGCGAAGCTGTGGGCGGTGCCGTCGCGCCAGCCGTCCGGGACGACCTCGGTCACGAAGCGGCGGGCGTGCTCCCGCTCGTAGGGGGAGGGGACCATCGTCCAGCGCTGGATGCCGGGGTCCTGGGCGGCCGCGTGGACCTCGTCCTCGTCGGCGGGGCCGAAGGGCCGCAGGTCCAGCCGGTCGGTGAGCAGGGTGGTGGGTTCCATGAACGGATTCTGCTGGCGGCCGGGGGAGGAGGCGAAGGCTTTTCCGCAAAGAGGCGGCGTGAACCGCGGCACC
Organism: Streptomyces xanthophaeus; assembly: GCF_000725805.1. Taxonomy (GTDB): domain Bacteria; phylum Actinomycetota; class Actinomycetes; order Streptomycetales; family Streptomycetaceae; genus Streptomyces; species Streptomyces xanthophaeus. The sequence continues at coordinate 16,062 of NZ_JOFT01000041.1, forward strand.
TTCGGGGGCCCCCGTACGTTCTCATTCCGGGCGCCCGTGCCCTGGCGGTACGGCGGACCTCCCGACGCGACCACGTCCTCGCTTACGATGGCCGTTGCGGTGGGGCCCACCTGCCGTGCCCGTGTACGTACAGTGCCCAGGCCCGACCGGCAAGGAGACAAACCTCGGTGTCCGTCTTCAACAAGCTCATGCGTGCAGGCGAAGGCAAGATCCTGCGCAAACTGCACCGCATCGCGGACCAGGTCAACTCCATCGAAGAGGACTTCGTCAACCTCTCCGACGCCGAGTTGCGTGCGCTCACGGACGAGTACAAGCAGCGCTTCCAGGACGGCGAGAGCCTGGACGACCTGCTGCCCGAGGCCTTCGCGACCACGCGCGAGGCCGCGAAGCGCGTCCTCGGCCAGCGGCACTACGACGTCCAGATCATGGGTGGCGCCGCGCTGCACCTCGGCTACGTCGCCGAGATGAAGACCGGTGAGGGCAAGACCCTCGTCGGCACGCTCCCCGCGTACCTGAACGCGCTGTCCGGCAAGGGCGTCCACCTGATCACGGTGAACGACTACCTCGCCGAGCGCGACTCCGAGCTGATGGGCCGGGTGCACAAGTTCCTCGGCCTGGAGGTCGGCTGCATCCTGGCGAACATGTCGCCGGCGCAGCGCCGCGAGCAGTACAACTGCGACATCACGTACGGCACGAACAACGAGTTCGGCTTCGACTACCTGCGCGACAACATGGCGTGGTCCCAGGACGAGCTCGTCCAGCGCGGCCACAACTTCGCCGTGGTCGACGAGGTCGACTCGATCCTCGTCGACGAGGCCCGTACCCCGCTTATCATCTCCGGCCCGGCCGACCAGGCCACCAAGTGGTACGGGGACTTCGCGAAGCTCGTCACCCGCCTGACCAAGGGCGAGGCCGGCCAGCCGCTCAAGGGCATCGAGGAGACCGGCGACTACGAGGTCGACGAGAAGAAGCGCACCGTCGCCATCCACGAGGCGGGCGTGGCGAAGGTCGAGGACTGGCTCGGCATCGAGAACCTCTACGAGTCGGTGAACACCCCGCTCGTCGGTTACCTGAACAACGCCATCAAGGCGAAGGAACTGTTCAAGATCGACAAGGACTACGTCGTCATCGACGGCGAAGTCATGATCGTCGACGAGCACACCGGCCGTATCCTCGCCGGCCGCCGCTACAACGAGGGCATGCACCAGGCGATCGAGGCGAAGGAAGGGGTGGACATCAAGGACGAGAACCAGACCCTCGCCACGATCACCCTGCAGAACTTCTTCCGCCTCTACTCGAAGCTGTCGGGCATGACCGGTACGGCCATGACCGAGGCCGCCGAGTTCCACCAGATCTACAAGCTCGGCGTCGTCCCGATCCCGACCAACCGCGCGATGGTCCGCAAGGACCAGGCCGACCTGATCTACCGGACCGAGGTCGCGAAGTTCGCCGCCGTCGTCGACGACATCGCGGAGAAGCACGAGAAGGGCCAGCCGATCCTCGTCGGTACGACGTCGGTCGAGAAGTCCGAGTACCTCTCGCAGCAGCTCTCCAAGCGCGGCATCCCGCACGAGGTCCTCAACGCCAAGCAGCACGACCGGGAGGCGACGATCGTCGCCCAGGCCGGCCGCCGCGGCGCCGTCACCGTCGCCACCAACATGGCCGGCCGCGGTACCGACATCAAGCTCGGCGGCAACCCGGACGACCTCGCCGAGGCCGAGCTGCGCCAGCGGGGTCTGGACCCCGAGGAGCACATCGAGGAATGGGCGCACGCCCTGCCCGAGGCGCTCACGCGGGCCGAGGCGGCCGTGAAGGCGGAGTTCGAGGAGGTCAAGGAGCTCGGCGGGCTGTACGTGCTGGGCACCGAGCGCCACGAGTCGCGCCGTATCGACAACCAGCTGCGCGGCCGCAGCGGCCGTCAGGGCGACCCGGGCGAGTCGCGGTTCTACCTGTCGCTGGGCGATGACCTGATGCGGCTGTTCAAGGCGCAGATGGTCGAGCGCGTCATGGCGATGGCCAACGTGCCGGACGACGTGCCGATCGAGAACAAGATGGTGACGCGCGCGATCGCGTCGGCCCAGTCGCAGGTGGAGACCCAGAACTTCGAGACGCGCAAGAACGTCCTGAAGTACGACGAGGTCCTCAGCCGCCAGCGCGAGGTCATCTACAGCGAGCGCCGCCGGGTGCTGGAGGGCGAGGACCTCCAGGACCAGGTCCGCCACATGATGGACGACACGATCGACGCGTACATCGCGGCCGAGACGGTCGAGGGCTTCGCCGAGGAGTGGGACCTGGACCGGCTGTGGGGCGCGTTCAAGCAGCTCTACCCGATCAAGGTCACGGTGGACGAGCTGGAGGACGCCGCGGGCGACCGCGCGGGCATCACCGCCGAGTTCATCGCGGAGTCCGTCAAGGACGACATCCACGAGCAGTACGAGGCGCGCGAGAAGACGCTCGGCTCCGACATCATGCGCGAGCTGGAGCGGCGCGTGGTGCTGTCGGTCCTGGACCGCAAGTGGCGTGAGCACCTGTACGAGATGGACTACCTGCAGGAGGGCATCGGCCTGCGGGCGATGGCCCAGAAGGACCCGCTGGTCGAGTACCAGCGCGAGGGCTTCGACATGTTCAACGCCATGCAGGACGGCATCAAGGAGGAGTCCGTCGGCTACCTGTTCAACCTGGAGGTCCAGGTCGAGCAGCAGGTCGAGGAGCTTCCGGTGCAGGACGCGGCGCCGTCCCTGACCAAGGACTCGGCCGTGGCCACCGCCACGCGTCCGGAGATCCGTGCGAAGGGGCTGGACGCTCCGCAGCGGCCGGACCGGCTGCACTTCTCGGCGCCGACCGTCGACGGCGAGGGCGGTGTGGTCGAGGGCGACTTCGACAACGGCTCCGCGGGTGACGGCGACGGGCTGACGCGGGCGGAGCGCCGCAAGGCGCAGAAGGCCTCCGGCGGGCGCCGCCGCAAGAAGTGACCCCGCTGGGGTCGTGAGCCACCGGCCGGGGCCGGGCACCTTCGCGGTGTCCGGCCCCGGCCGTTTCGCGTCCCGCGTGGGGTCGGGGCCGGGTGGCGGGCCGGGTGCGGCGTCGTTGCCGGGGCTCCGCCCCGGGCCCCTGTGCCGCGCGTGCCTGCGGGGCCGGGGGCACGTCACGGGCGCGGGCCCTGGATCTCCACGGCCGCGCAGCGCCAGCGCAGGTCGGGGCCCTGTTCCAGGCGGAAGGCCATCGCAGTGACGCGGTCGCCCGTCACGATGCGGGCGAAGGCCTCGATGACGCCCGGGCCGGGGATGAAGCGGCCGCACCGGCGGATGACGGGGGACAGCCGCTCGCCGCCCGCGGGGTCGGCCGGGGCCAGGGTGACCAGCTGCTGGTAGGCGGGGCCGACGGTGTGCCCGAGGAGCGAGTGCACGGGGCGGCGGCCGCTGACGACCGCCAGGAGGCGCTCGGCGAACCAGTGGTGGGGCCCGCTGCGGGCCGTGGGCGGCGGGCCGACGGGGCGGCGCGGGGCGACGGGCCGCAGACTTCCGACCGGAGCCGGCGGCCCTGCGGGGGGCCGTACGACGGCCGTGCGCGGGGGGTCGGCGGGGCGGCGGGTGCCGGGCGTGCGCGAGACGTCTGCCGGGCGCCCGGGCGGCGGCGCGCCTGCCGGCCGCCGGGTGCCGACGGCACGCGAGGGGTACGCCGGGGACCCCTTCGCCGGCGGGCCGGCGGGGCGCCGGGTGCGGGACGTGCGCGAAGTGGGGGCCGGGGTTGTGGGGTGCGTGTGCGGAGGGTCCGCCGGGGACCCGTTCGGCGGCGGGCCTGCGGGGCGCCCGGTGGTCGTAGGCGGGCTGGTGGGGCGTTCTGCGACGGTCGTGGGTCGCTGGTCCGTGGCGCGTGCGGTGCCTGCGGCGCGCCGGGGGTCTGCTGCGGGGCGGCCCGTCGGCGGCGCGTCGGTGGTGCGCCGTGCAACGGCTGCGCGCGGGTCCGAAGGGAACCCGGCGGGCGGGGGGCTTGTGGTGGGCCCTGTGACGGCCGCGGGCGGTGGGTCAGCAGGCTGTCCAGCGGGCGGCGGCGGGCCTGCGGGGCGGCCTGTGGTGGCCGCGGGCGGCCCAGCGGGCGGCGGCGGTCCTGCGGGGCGCCCGGCGGCGGCCGTGGGTGGCTGGTCCGTGGGGCGTGCGGCGCCTGCCGGGTGCGGAGGGTCTGCCCGGTGTCCGGGGCCGGCCGGGCCGGTTTCTGCCGCCGGGCGGGGCGGGGCGGCGGGGCCCTGGCGGGTCGTGTTGCTCCCGGTCGTGCCGCGTGTCGTGGTGTCCATCGCGATCTGCCCCCGAACAGGCCGGGCCCGGAGTGGTACCGGGCGGTAACTTGATGGGGATCTTCTACGGCCGCCGCACACGCTCCGCAACCGCCCGCAGGCCCCGTACCGACCGGCGGGCCCCTTCACCTATCCGGGTGCCCGCGGCCCGCGCACCCCCCGCCGGGGCCCTTGGAGGGCCCTCACCGGCGTACGGGGGTGGACGGGGGTGGACGGGCGGCGCGGACGGCCCGGCACCCCGATGGGGGACGCGGTCCGTCACCCCACCGGAGCCGTCCGTCCCGGCCTTCGGTCGTATCCTGGGGACGTTCCCGACTACCGAAAGCAGCCGGCCATGCGCGTGTACGTCCCCCTGACCCTCCCCGGGCTCGCCGAGGCGCACAAGGCGGGTGAGCTGGGCCCCGCCCCGCTGCGTGCGTACGCCGTCACCCCCGGGCTCCGCGAGTGGTACGTGTCGGACGACATCGAGGAGCTGGAGTACGCGGCCCTGAGCCGGGCCGCCGAAGCCTCCCTGCGGCTGATCGCCGAGGACGACGGCGCCCCGCGCCGCCGCGTGGTCGTCGCCCTGGACGTCGCCGACAAGGCCGCCGGCGCCACCCCCGGGGTCGACGAGGCCACCCTCGGCCAGGTCACCCTGGCCGCCGCCGTACGGCTCTCCGTGGCCGCCGCCGTGCACGTGGACGCCGACGACGCCGAGGCGGACGTGGCCGCCGCGGCGGCCGCACTGGCCGCCGCCGACGCCGGGGACGACGACGCGCGGTTCACCGTCGACGGCGCCGAGGACCACGAGCTGCTGTGGTTCGGCGTCCAGGAGATCCCGGGGCTGCTCAAGTGACGGCGCACACCACCCACATCGTCTGGGACTGGAACGGCACGCTGCTGCACGACATCGATGCCGTCATCGTGGCGACCAACGCCTCCTTCGCCGAGCTCGGACTCCCGCCGATCACCCTGGCGACCTACCGCGACATGTACGTCGTACCCGTGCCGAAGTTCTACGAGCGCCTGATGGGAAGGCTGCCCACCGACGAGGAATGGCTCGTCATGGACGAGGCCTTCCACCGTCACTACTGGGCCGCCGCCGAGGACTCCGGGCTCGCCGAAGGCGCCCGGGAACTGCTCCGGGACTGGCAGCAGGACGGCCTCACCCAGTCCCTGCTGTCGCTCGCGCCCCACGAGAAGCTCGTGCCGCTGGTGCAGTCCCACGGGATCGACCGGCACTTCCTGCGCGTGGACGGCCGCACCGGCCCCTCCCACACCAGCAAGGCCGGTCACCTCGTACGCCACCTGGCCGCCCTGGACGGGACGGGCGTGACGGCGGCCCGTACGGTGCTCATCGGGGACGCCGTGGACGACGCGCTCGCGGCGGCCCACGTCGGCGCCCGGGCCGTTCTGTACACGGGCGGTTCGCACAGCCGCAGCAGTCTGGAATCGGCCGGTGTGCCCGTCGTGGACTCCCTGGCCGAAGCCGTACACACAGCTCGCGAGCTGGCCGAATAGCAGCGGGCACGGAACGCGGCGCGCGTCGCTGTCCAGAGTGTCAAAGTTCCACCCCCGGTTTTGTACACATACAGCTCATGACGGGCTGGGGGTGCGGGGAGATAGCCTTGTACCCGTGATCAGCGCGATAGTCATCGGGGGCACCGACGCCCCCGGCCTGCGCCCGGCGCACCAAGGTGCCCGGGCCTTCGCTGATCCCCGCTGCCGGGACCTCCTGCCGATCATGGCTGATTCCCTCCCGGTCGGCTCTCTCGACGGCATAGCGTCGATCCCGAACGCGCATCCCGCATCGCGGCGCTATGCCATTCCTTCCTTCACCTACGTCACGCAATGGCGCGCGACAGGAGCCAGAGGACATGCAGACCAAGCTGGACGAAGCAAAGGCCGAGCTGCTCACACGGGCGGCCCGGGTAGCTGAGCACAGCCCGGCCGGGGGGCTACTTCCGACTGGGTCCGAGCAGGGGGAGCGTCCCGGCAGGGACTCCGTGCTCTCCTACCTCCAGCGCTACTACCTGCACACCGCCCCAGAGGACCTCTTGGACCGGGACCCGGTCGACGTGTTCGGCGGTGCGCTCTCGCACTACCGGCTCGCCGAGAACCGGCCGCAGGGCACGGCGAACGTGCGCGTGCACACCCCCACGGTGGAGGAGAACGGCTGGACCTCCAGCCACTCCGTCGTCGAGGTCGTCACCGACGACATGCCCTTCCTCGTGGACTCCGTCACCAACGAGCTGTCCCGGCAGGGCCGCGGCATCCACGTCGTGATCCACCCGCAGGTCGTCGTCCGCCGTGACGTCACCGGCAAGCTCATCGAGATCCTCGGTCCCGACTGCGACGCGCACGGCCCCCGTACCGCGCGCCCCCACGACTCCCTCGTCGAGTCCTGGATCCACGTCGAGATCGACCGCGAGACCGACCGGGCCGACCTCAAGCAGATCACCGGCGACCTGCTGCGCGTCCTGTCCGACGTGCGCGAGTCCGTCGAGGACTGGGAGAAGATGCGCGACGCCGCGCTGCGCATCGCCGAGGGCCTGCACGAGGAGCCCACCGCCCCCGACCTGCGTGAGTACGAGATGGAGGAGGCCGGCGAACTGCTGCGCTGGCTCGCCGACGACCACTTCACCTTCCTCGGCTACCGCGAGTACAACCTCGTCGACGGCGACTCCCTGTCCGCCGTGCCGGGCACCGGCCTCGGCATCCTGCGCGCCGACCCGCACCACAGCGACAAGGAGGACGGCCACCCGGTCTCGCCGTCCTTCAACCGGCTGCCGGCCGACGCCCGCGCCAAGGCCCGCGAGCACCGCCTGCTGGTGCTGACCAAGGCCAACAGCCGCTCCACCGTGCACCGCCCCTCGTACCTGGACTACGTGGGCGTCAAGAAGTTCGACGCGGACGGCAACGTCGTCGGCGAGCGCCGCTTCCTCGGCCTGTTCTCCTCCGCCGCGTACACCGAGTCGGTGCGCCGCGTCCCCGTCGTCCGCCGCAAGGTCGCCGAGGTCCTGGAGGGCGCCGGCTTCGCGCCGAGCAGCCACGACGGCCGCGACCTGCTGCAGATCCTGGAGACCTACCCGCGCGACGAGCTGTTCCAGACCCCCGTCGACCAGCTCCGGGCGATCGTCACCTCCGTCCTGTACCTGCAGGAGCGCCGCCGACTGCGGCTGTACCTGCGCCAGGACGAGTACGGGCGCTACTACTCCGCACTGGTCTACCTGCCCCGCGACCGGTTCACCACCGGCGTCCGGCTGCGTCTGATGGACATCCTGAAGGAGGAGCTCGACGGCACCAGCGTCGACTTCACCGCCTGGAACACCGAGTCGATCCTCTCCCGCATCCACTTCGTCGTCCGCGTCCCGCAGGGCAAGGAACTGCCCGTCCTCACCGACGCCGACGTCGAGCGCATCGAGGCCCGCCTCGTCGAGGCCGCCCGCTCCTGGGCCGACGGCTTCGGCGAGGCACTGGTCGCCGAGCTGGGCGAGGAGCGCGCCGCCGAGCTGCTGCGCAAGTACGGCACCTCCTTCCCCGAGGGCTACAAGGCCGACCACTCGCCGCGTGCGGCCGTGGCCGACCTCTGCCACCTGGAGCGGCTCTCCGCCAGCGACAGCGAGTTCGCGCTCTCGCTGTACGAGCCGGTCGGCGCGGGCCCCGGCGAGCGCCGGTTCAAGATCTACCGGACCGGCGAGCAGGTCTCCCTGTCCGCGGTCCTGCCGGTGCTCCAGCGCCTGGGCGTCGAGGTCACCGACGAGCGCCCGTACGAGCTGCGCCGCTCCGACCGGGTCAGCGCCTGGATCTACGACTTCGGTCTGCGGATGCCCGTCTCCTCCGGGAACGGCGACAACGGCGCGAACGCCCACTACATGGGCGATGACGCCCGCGAGCGCTTCCAGGAGGCCTTCGCCGCGGTCTGGCAGGGCGACGCCGAGAACGACAACTTCAACACCCTGGTGCTGGGCGCCGGGCTCACCTGGCGCCAGGCCGTCGTCCTGCGCGCGTACGCCAAGTACATGCGCCAGGCCGGCTCCACCTTCAGCCAGGACTACATGGAGGACACCCTCCGCAACAACGTCCACACCACCCGGCTGCTGGTCTCGCTCTTCGAGGCGCGGATGTCCCCCGGCCGCCAGGCCGCGGGCAGCGAGCTCGTCGACGCCATGATGGAGGAGCTGGACGGGGCCCTGGACCAGGTCGCCTCGCTGGACGAGGACCGCATCCTGCGGGCCTTCCTCACCCTCATCAAGGCGACGCTGCGCACCAACTTCTTCCAGACGGACTCGGCGGGCGATCCGCACTCCTACGTGTCGATGAAGTTCGACCCGCAGGCCATCCCGGACCTCCCGGCGCCGCGCCCGGCCTTCGAGATCTGGGTGTACTCCCCGCGCGTCGAGGGCGTCCACCTGCGCTTCGGCAAGGTCGCCCGCGGCGGGCTGCGCTGGTCCGACCGGCGCGAGGACTTCCGTACGGAGATCCTCGGCCTGGTCAAGGCGCAGATGGTCAAGAACACCGTCATCGTGCCGGTCGGCGCCAAGGGCGGCTTCGTCGCCAAGAACCTGCCGGACCCGTCGGTGGACCGCGACGCCTGGCTCGCCGAGGGCATCGCCTCGTACAAGATCTTCATCTCGGCGCTGCTCGACATCACCGACAACATGGTCGCGGGCGAGGTCGTGCCGCCCACCGGCGTGGTCCGCCACGACGAGGACGACACCTACCTCGTCGTCGCCGCCGACAAGGGCACCGCGACCTTCTCCGACATCGCCAACGGGGTCGCGGAGGCGTACGGGTTCTGGCTCGGCGACGCCTTCGCCTCCGGCGGCTCGGCCGGCTACGACCACAAGGGCATGGGCATCACGGCCCGCGGCGCCTGGGAGTCCGTCAAGCGGCACTTCCGCGAGCTCGGCCACGACACCCAGACCCAGGACTTCACGGTCGTCGGCGTCGGTGACATGTCGGGCGACGTCTTCGGCAACGGCATGCTGCTCTCCGAGCACATCCGCCTGGTGGCCGCCTTCGACCACCGGCACATCTTCATCGACCCGGCTCCGGACGCGGCCACCTCGTACGCGGAGCGCCGCCGGCTGTTCGAGCTGCCGCGCTCCTCGTGGGCCGACTACGACACCTCGCTGCTGTCCGCGGGCGGCGGCATCCACCCGCGCAGCGCCAAGGCGATCCCGATCAACGCGCAGGTCAGGGCGGCCCTCGGCATCGAGGCGGGCGTCACCAAGATGACCCCCGCCGACCTGATGCAGGCCATCCTCAAGGCCCCGGTCGACCTGCTGTGGAACGGCGGCATCGGTACGTACGTCAAGGCGACGGCCGAGACGCACGCGGACGTCGGCGACAAGGCCAACGACGCCATCCGCGTCAACGGCTCCGACGTCCGGGCCAAGGTCATCGGCGAGGGCGGAAACCTGGGTCTGACCCAGCTCGGCCGCATCGAGTTCGCACGGACCGGCGCCGACGGCGAAGGCGGCAAGATCAACACCGACGCCATCGACAACAGCGCGGGCGTGGACACCTCCGACCACGAGGTGAACATCAAGATCCTGCTCAACGCGGTCGTCGCGGACGGCGACATGACCGTCAAGCAGCGCAACAAGCTCCTCGCCGAGATGACCGACGAGGTCGGGCACCTGGTGCTGCGCAACAACTACGCGCAGAACCTCGCCCTCGCCAACGGTGCGGCGCAGGCCCCGAGCCTGCTCCACGCCCAGCAGCGCTTCATGCGCCGCCTGGAGCGCGCCGGGCGGCTCGACCGCCAGCTGGAGTTCCTGCCCGCCGACCGGCAGATCCGCGAACTGCTCGGCAACGGAAAGGGCCTGACCCAGCCGGAGCTGGCCGTCCTGTTCGCCTACACCAAGATCACGGTGGCGGACGAGCTCATCGCGACGGAGCTGCCGGACGACCCGTACCTGCGCCGCCTGCTCTTCGCGTACTTCCCGTCCGCACTGCGCGAGAAGTTCCCCGAGCAGGTCGACGGGCACGCGCTGCGCCGGGAGATCATCACGACCATCCTGGTCAACGACACCGTCAACACCGGTGGTTCGACCTTCCTGCACCGGCTGCGCGAGGAGACCGGGGCCTCCACGGAGGAGATCGTGCGGGCGCAGCTCGCGGCCCGCGAGATCTTCGGCCTGGCCGAGGTGTGGGACGCGGTCGAGGCGCTGGACAACAAGGTCGCGGCCAGTGTCCAGACCCGGATCCGGCTGCACTCGCGGCGCCTGGTCGAGCGCGGTACGCGCTGGCTGCTGAACAACCGGCCGCAGCCGCTCCAGATGACCGAGACCATCGACTTCTTCGCGGAGCGGGTCGGGCACGTCTGGGCCGAGCTGCCCAAGCTGGTGCGCGGCGCGGACCTGGACTGGTACCAGTCGATCATGGACGAGCTGATCGGCGAGGGGGTGCCGGAGGAACTGGCCGCCAAGGTCGCCGGCTTCTCCTCCGCCTTCCCGACGCTGGACGTCGTCGCGATCGCGGACCGTACCGGCACGGCCCCGCTGGACGTGGCCGAGGTCTACTACGACCTCGCCGACCGCCTGGACATCACCCAGCTGATGGACCGGATCATCGAGCTGCCGCGGGCCGACCGCTGGCAGTCCATGGCCCGCGCTTCCATCCGCGAGGACCTGTTCGCGGCGCACGCGGCCCTGACCGCCGACGTGCTGTCGGTGGGCGACGGCACCTCGACTCCCGAGGAGCGCTTCCAGGCGTGGGAGGAGAAGAACGCGGCGATCATCGGCCGGGCCCGGACGACCCTGGACGAGATCCGCGGTTCGGACGACTTCGACCTGGCGAACCTGTCGGTGGCCATGCGCACGATGCGCAGCCTGCTGCGCGCGCACAGCTAACCGCTGCACGACGAAGGCCCCGGCCCCCGGATCGCGATCCGGGGGCCGGGGCCTTCGTGCTGTCCGCTCAGTCGTCGGCGAGGGCTTCGCAGGTGCAGTAGTAGCCGGTGCACGGGGTGCCGGCCTCGGAGCCGTAGGGGCCGAGGCCGGCCATGAGCCGCAGGACCTCCGCACGTTCGGCCGCGCTGAGCACGGGCCTCGGCGGGGTGCCGGGCCGGTGCCAGTCGGCCGGGAGGTCCTCGATGTCGGCGACGCGCCGCCCGTCGACGAAGAAGGTGTGGAGCGGGTGGTCGGGGAAGCCGTTGAGCCGCAGCACCCACCACCGGCCCTCGGCCCGCGCCGCGTGGGGGAAGACGTTCGAGCCGGTGGCGTGCCAGACGGCCCCCGGAGGCAGCGGGGGCAGCGGGATGCCACCCGCCACGTCGGGCCAGTTCCGGTTTCTCGTCATGCGCCCATCCTCGGGGCCGGGGGCCTGAGCGGGCAAGATCCGGGAGGGGCTGCCTAGCGGCGCGTGAAGGCCTCGTAGGCGGCGCAGACCTCGGCGGAGGGGCCGTCCATGCGCAGGACGCCGGACTCCAGCCAGATGGCCCGGTCGCAGGTCTCGCGGACGGTGTTGATGCCGTGGCTGACGAGGAAGACGGTGCCGGCGTGTTCGCGGAGTTCTTCGATGCGGGCCTGGCTGCGGCGCTGGAAGGCGGCGTCGCCGGTGGCCAGGGCCTCGTCGATCATCAGGACGTCGTGGTCCTTGGCGGCGGCGATGGAGAAGCGCAGCCGGGCGCCCATGCCGGAGGAGTACGTACGCATCGGCAGGGAGATGAAGTCGCCCTTCTCGTTGATCCCGGAGAAGTCGACGATGCCCTGGTAGCGCTCGCGGATCTGCTGCTTGGTCATGCCCATCGCGAGGCCGCCGAGGACGACGTTGCGCTCGCCCGTCAGATCGTTCATCAGGGCGGCGTTCACGCCCAGCAGCGAGGGCTGGCCGTAGGAGTAGATCCGGCCGCGGGCCGTCGGCTGGAGTCCGGCGATGGCGGCGAGCAGGGTGGACTTGCCGGAGCCGTTGGAGCCGATGAGGCCGATCGCCTCGCCCTTGTACGCGGTGAAGCTGACGCCCTTCACGGCGTGCACCTCGCGCACACCGGGTGCGGGCTTGCCGGAGAAGATCCGGCTGAGGGCGGCGGTGGCACCGCCCTTGCGGCCGCCGCCGTTGACCTTGTAGACGACGTGGACGTCGTCGGCGATGACGGTGGGGGTCCTCACAGCGGTGTCAGCCACGGCCGTACGCCTCCTCGGCCTTCCAGAAGTAGATGAAGCCGCCGACTCCGGCGAGCAGGGCCCAGCCGATGGCGACGGGCCACACGTGGGGCGGCAGGGAATGGGCGTTGAAGCTGTCGATCAGGGAGAAGCGCATCAGGTCGATGTACACGGCCGCGGGGTTGTTCTTGAGCACGACCAGGACCCAGTGCGGCAGGTCGTCCGTCTTGAGCATCTGGTCGATGGACCACATGACCCCGGAGGAGTACATCCAGGTGCGCAGGACGAACGGCATCAGCTGGCTGACGTCGGGGCTCTTGCTGCCGATGCGGGCCATGGTCATGGCGCAGCCGGCGGCGAAGACGGCCATCAGCAGGAGGGTGGGGACCGCCAGCAGCCAGGCCGGGCCCGGGGTCTGGCCGAAGGCGAGGAGCAGCACGACCAGGGCGCCCATGGTGACGAGCAGTTGCTGGAAGAGCTGGACGACGGTGGAGATCGGCAGGCTGGCGCGGGGGAAGTGCAGGGCGCGGACCAGGCCGAGGTTGCTGTGGACGGCGCGGGTGCCGGCGTTGATGGAGCTGCCGATGAAGTCCCAGACGAACACGCCGGTGATCAGGAACGGCAGGTAGTCGGGCACGTTGTGGCTGGCCTTCATCACGATGCCGAAGATGAAGTAGTAGACGGCCGCGTTGAGCAGCGGCGTCACCAGGTGCCAGACCTGTCCGAGCTTCGCGTTGCTGTACTGCGCCTGCATGCGGGCGGTGGCGTACGCGGTCACGAAGTGGCGCCGGCCCCACAGCTGGGCGACGTAGCGGGGGAGCGTGGGGCGGGCGCCGCTGAGCGTCAGGCCGTGGGCGGCCGCGAGCTCCGCGCGCTGGGCGGAGGTGGTGGGCTGCGGGGGCCGGCCGGGTGTGGTCGGGCGTGCGGTCGCGGTGGTCACAGGAGTCGCTTTCGCCGGGGTCGGGGCGTCGCTGGCGATGCAGGACGTCTCCCGGCAGGCCGCGGCCATGACGCCGGGACGGGTCCGTATCGTCGCTACGGTGAGGTTAGAGCGAGGAGCGTCGGAACGCAACCGTATCGTCGTGACGGGGCGAGGCTATGCTCTCTGCATGACCACGGACCCTGCCGCCCCTGCCCGCCGTGCCCCCGCCGGGGCCGCCGTCCTGCGCGAGGACGTCACCGAGGCGATCCGCAGCGCGGTGGTGGCGGAGCTGGCCGCGGTCGGGTTCTCGAAGATGTCGATCGAAGGGATCGCCCGGCGGGCGGGCGTCGGCAAGACCGCCGTCTACCGACGGTGGAAGTCCAAGCTGCACCTGGTGCTGGACCTCGTCGGAGCCTTCGCCGTGGACGGCCTGCCGGTGCCGCAGACCGGCTCGCTGTACGGGGACGTACGGGCCCTGCTGGAGGTCATGTCACACGTGCTGCGGCACCCGGTGGCCTCGGCGGTCATCCCCGACCTGCTGGTCGAGGCCGCACGGAACCCGGAGATCGCCGACGCGGTCCGCGGCGCGCTGCTCGACGGTCAGCGGCGGATGGCGCAGGGCATCGTCTCCGGCGCGGTCGAGCGCGGCGAGCTGGCTGCGGGCACGGACCCGGGACGGGCGCTGGACCTGGCGATCGGCCCGCTGTACTGGCGGCAGGTCGTCGTCCGGGACGAGGTCACCGCCGACTACCTCGACGGCCTGGCCCGGTCGGTCGTGGCGGGGCTCCAGGCCGTCTGAGCCCCGCCGCCCGCGGTTCTCAGAAGGGGAAGCGGCCGCTCGCGAGGGCCGACAGCGTGGGCTCCGGGACGGGCGCCGGGGCCGAGGGCGCCGGGCGGCGCTCCTCCAGCGGGACCACTGCCGGGACCGGGACGGACTGCCCCAGGAAGACCCGGCGCACCACCCGCTCCGCCGCGTGCCCGTCGTCGTGGGAGCAGAAGCGCGAACGGAACGCCGCCCGCAGCTGGGCGGAGCGCGAGCCCTGCCAGTGGCCGGTGGCGAAGATGTCCACCAGCTCGTCCTCGGTCCGGGCGATCGCGCCCGGCGGACACGCCCGCAGGTCGAAGTAGGTGCCGCGGGCGGCTTCGTACGCCTCCCAGTCGTCCGCATGGATCACGATCGGCCGGTCCAGGGACGCGTAGTCGAACATCAGGGACGAGTAGTCCGTCACCAACGCGTCCGAGGCCAGGCAGAGTTCCTCGACCGACGGGTACCCGGAGACGTCGATCAGGCGCGGATGGGCCTCAGGGGCCGCGCCCGCGTCGCCCGCGTACGTCAGGTGGGTGCGCGTCAGCAGCGTGAAGCGCGGGCCGAGGTCGCGCAGCACCCGCTCGAAGTCCAGGTGGTCGGGGCGGCTGCGCCGGTAGTCGCGGTGCGTGGGCGCGTACAGGATCGCGGTGGAACCCGGCGGGATGCCGAGCCGCTCGCGCAACTCCAGCACGTCGGCCTGGCTCGCCGTGTGGAAGACGTCGTTGCGCGGGTAGCCGTACTCCAGGGTGGTGTACGAGGAGGGGAGGGCCTTCTCCCAGACCAGGGTGGAGTGCCGGTTCGCGGAGAGCAGGTAGTCCCACTGGTCGGCGCCGCGCAGCAGCCCTGCGAAATCGGTGGTCGGGGTGGCCGCCGGACGGTCCTGGAGGTCGAGGCCGACCCGCTTGAGCGGGGTGCCGTGCTGGGTCTGCACCAGGATCTGGCCGGGGCGCTTGACGAGCGCCCGCTCGAAGTTGACGTTCGTGACCAGGTACGTGGCCCGGGCCAGGGCGCTCCAGTACGCCGCCGAGCCCGGGCGCAGCGCCGCCGTCCCCCCGGGCAGGGTCGCGGCGTGCTCCGGCTCGCAGATCCACGCCGTCCGCATCCGCGGGGCCAGCTCCCGCAGCTTCGCCTCGATCGCCGCCGGGTTGCAGGCGTAACCGCCGTGCCAGTACGCGGAGAAGACCGCCAGCTCCGGGCGCAGCGGCAGCAGCCGCTGGATCCGGTAGTGCAGGCGCAGGAAGGTCTCGTGCAGCCCCCGCCCCACGGCCCTCGCCCCCCGGCCCGCCGCCAGCGCGGCCGACCGCAGCGCCGACAGCAGCCGGTAGGTGCGCCGGGTGCCCAGCCTCATCAGGGTGTGCCGGACCCGGTCGGTCCGCGACAGCGACAGCGGCAGCGATCCCGGGCCCCCGGGGGCCCGGTAGCGGCGCAGCAGCGCGGCCGCCCGGGCGAAGAACTCGGCCCGGCTCGCGCGCGGCAGGCGGCGCGGGTCGGCGTACAGGGCGCAGAAGTGCTCGGCCATCCGCCGGTGCACGGCCGGCCGCCAGCGCTCCAGCTCGGGGCGGCCGGCGAGGTAGCCGAAGACCCGGTCGTACTGGTCGAAGATGTCGAGGTGGCGGCGGCTGGTGGTGGTCAGGATCGACCCCGTCCGGCGCTGGCGGTAGTGCACGCAGACCCGGTCCAGGACGGCCACGGACTCGGCGGCCAGCAGCGCCGGGTAGGTCCAGGGGGTGTCCTCGTAGAAGCCGGGCGGGAAGGAGAAGCCCTCGCGCTCCACGTACTCGCGGCGGTACGCCTTGTTCCAGACCACCATCAGCATGCCGAGCAGCGCGGGGCGGTCGGCGAGGCGGAAGCTGGCCGGGCCCTCCTGCGAGAGGCGGTCCGACAGGCGGTTGCGCACCAGTTCGCCCGTCCAGAAGGTGCGCGCGTAGTCGTAGACCAGGACGTCCGGCGAACCGGTCGCCTTCAGCCGGTCGGTGATGGCCTCCAGCGCGCCCGGCGCGAGGGTGTCGTCGCCGTCGAGGAAGATCAGGTAGTCGCCGGTGGCCCGGGCCAGACCCGCGTTGCGGGCCGGGCCCAGGCCCAGGTTGTGCGCCAGGTGCACGGCCGTGACCCGGGGGTCCCGTGACGCGTACTCGTCGATGATCGAGCCGCAGGCGTCCGGGGAAGCGTCGTCGACCGCGATCAGCTCCAGATCCGGGTACGACTGCGTCAGGACCGAGTCCAGACTCTCCTGGAGGTACGCCTGGACCTTGTACGCGGGCACGATGACGCTGAACCGGGGCACGGCACATCCAGGGGTCGGCGGGCGGGCATATGGCCCAGGAACCCCCGGCGTGGTGATCGGGTTACGCAGGGTGTGGCATTCGGGTTACGCAGTGTCAACGGCGCACGTCAACCGGGGCGCGCGGGCACGTCACTTGATCGCCCCCGCCATCACCCCCGAGACGAACTGCCGCTGGAAGGCGAAGAAGACGACGAGCGGGACCACCATCGACAGGAACGCCCCGGGCGCCAGCACGTCGATGTTGTTCCCGAACTGCCGCACCTGCTGCTGGAGCGCGACCGTGACCGGCGGGTTCGCGGAGTCCGCGAAGACCAGCGCGACGAGCATGTCGTTCCACACCCACAGGAACTGGAAGATGCCCAGCGAGGCGATCGCCGGACCGCCCAGCGGCAGCACCACCCGGGCGAACAGCCGCAGTTCGCCCGCCCCGTCCAGGCGCGCCGCCTCCAGCAGCTCGCGCGGGATCTCCGCGAAGAAGTTGCGCAGCAGGAACACCGCGAAGGGCAGCCCGAAGGCCGTGTGGAAGAGCACCACCCCGGCCGTGGTCTCGAACAGGCCGATGGAACCGAAGAGTTCGGAGACCGGGATCAGCGCCACCTGTACGGGGACCACCAGCAGGCCGACGACCAGCAGGAAGAGCCAGTCCCGGGCCGGGAACTCCAGCCAGGCGAAGGCGTATCCGGCGAACGCGCCCAGGACGAGCACGAGGAGGGTGGCGGGGACGGCGATCGCGACGGTGTTCAGCAGCGAGCCGGTGATCGTGTCGTCGGCCAGCAGCCGCTCGTAGTTGTCCGCGGTCAGCCGTGCGGGCGCGGTCAGCGCCTGCCACCAGCCGCCGCTGTTGAGGTCGGTGGGGGAGAGGAAGGAGGAGATCAGCAGGCCGAGCGTGGGCAGCAGCCAGAAGAGCCCCGCCAGGACCAGGAAGACGCGCAGCGCCCCGCCCGCGAGGACGCCCGCGGCGCGCTTGGCCACCGGGGTCCGCGCCGCAGGGGGCCTCGCACCGGTGGCGGCCGCCGCGACGGCCTGCGCGGGAGGGGACGGGGCCGGGGCGTGGTCGGGGCCGCTCATCGGGAGCCCTCCTTCCGGAGCCTGCGGATATTCACCAGCATCACCGGCACCACCAGTACCAGCAGCAGGACCGCGATGGCGCTGCCCAGCCCCGGATGGGCATCCGTGCCGAAGGAGGTCCGGTACAGCTGGAGCGCGAGCACGTTCGCGTCGTCCTGCACCGCGCCCGGCGCGATCACGAAGACCAGGTCGAAGACCTTCATCACGTTGATGACGAGGGTGACCAGGACGACCACCAGCACCGGCCCGAGCAGCGGCACGGTGATCCGGCGGAACACCTGCCACTCGTTCGCCCCGTCCACCCGCGCCGCCTCCAGCAGCTCGCGCGGTACGGCCGCCAGCCCGGCCCCGATCAGCACCATCGCGAAGCCGGCCCACATCCACACGTACGCCCCGATGACCGCCGGGGTCACCAGCGTCGGCCCCAGCCACTGGACCCCGCCGTACGCCTCCCGGAAGTTCGAGGCGGGCAGCCGCAGCAGGGCCCCGTCGGCCTTCGCGGACAGGCTGAAGGTGCCGTCGGCGCGGGCGGTCGCCGAATCCACCACCCGGCCGTCCCTGACGGCCTCGATCCGCATCCCGGAGAAGCCGGACTCGGTCGGGTCGACCTCGTTGGTGCGCCCGCCCCCGCCCCGGGTGAAGTCCTGCCAGGCCGTTCCGGTGACCCGGCCCGGCTCGGCCGCCGCCGCCTTCGCCGTACGGGTCCCCTCCGGCAGCTCCTCGGGGGCCACGCCGACCAGCGGGAGCAGCACCGGCGTGCCCGCCCGTACGGGAGTGCTCGTCACGAAGGCTCCCCCCTCGGCGGGCACCAGCGGGGAGTCCCGGCCCGGGCGGGCCTTGGGGAAGGCCGAGGACTCCGCGAAGGTGTCGTGGACGCCGACCCAGACCGCGTTGGCGACGCCCCGGTCGGGGTCGTGGTCGTAGACGAGCCGGAAGATGATGCCCGCCGCCAGCATCGAGATCGCCATCGGCATGAAGACCAGCAGCTTGAACGCCGTTCCCCACCGCACCCGTTCGGTGAGCACCGCGAAGATCAGGCCGAGGGCGGTGGCCGTGGCCGGGGCGAGCACCACCCACAGCGCCGTGTTCTTCAGGGCGGTGCGGATGGTGTCGTTGCCGAGTATCTCCCGGTAGTTGTCCGCGCCGACGAAGGCGGAACCCGAGCGGTCGAAGAAGCTGCGGTAGAGCGAGTAGCCGATCGGGTGCACGACGAGCGCGCCGAGCAGGACCAGCGCCGGGAGGAGGAAGGCCGCGGCGACCAGACGGCGGCGCCTGGCCTCCGCCGAGCGCGCGCTGCGAGGGCTCCTCCCGGTTCCCGCGGTCCTCTCCTTGTCCGAGGTGGTGACCGTGGCCGTCACCGGGATCAGTTCCCGTAGGCCTTGGCCGCGTCCGCTTC
Source organism: Streptomyces xanthophaeus (assembly GCF_000725805.1). GTDB lineage: Bacteria > Actinomycetota > Actinomycetes > Streptomycetales > Streptomycetaceae > Streptomyces > Streptomyces xanthophaeus. The sequence goes on from NZ_JOFT01000041.1 coordinate 34,921, forward strand.
GAGTTTCGCCTGGGCGCCCGCCACGTCCGAGGGGTTGGCCAGGAAGTCCTGGAGCGCCTTCCACTCACCCGCGCCCGGAGTCCCGCCGAAGGCGGCCGGAGCCTGGTCCGACATGTCGAAGCGGAAGTCGTCGCCCGCCGCGATCAGCGCCTTCGCGATGTCGCGCTGGATGTCGTTGGGGTAAGCCGACGGATCGACCCCCTTGTTCGGGGAGATGAAACCGCCCTGCCGGGCCTGGATCTGCGCCGCGTCCGGCGAGGCCAGGAAGGTCAGCAGCGCCTGCGCGCCCTTGGAGGGTTTCAGCGCGACCGCCACGTCACCGCCCGAGACCACCGGGGCCTTCGCGCCGACCGCCGGGAAGGGGAAGACCAGGGCGTCCTCACCCACCTTCGCCTCGGTCTGCGCGATGTTCACCGCCACGAAGTCGCCCTCGAAGACCATCGCGGCCGCCGGCCGGTCGCCGCCCGTGAAGGTCTGGGTCACCGACTTCGGGAACTCCGTCGACAGGGCCCCGGCGGGCCCTCCCGCCAGGAAGTCCTTGCGCCCGAACAGCTCGCCGAGCGTGGTGAGCGCCTGCTTGACGCTGTCGTCGGTCCACTTGATCTTGTGCTGGGCCAGCTGGTCGTACTTCTCCGGGCCCGCCTGGGAGAGGTAGACGTTCTCGAACCAGTCGGTGAGGGTCCAGCCGTCCGCGCCGGCCACCGAGACCGCCGGGGTGCCGGAGGCGGAGAGGGTGTCGGCCGCCGTCAGCAACTCCTTCCAGGTGGTGGGGGGTTTGACGCCCGCCGCCTCGAAGGCCTTCGCGTTGTACCAGATCAGCGACTTGTTGGCGGCCTTGTAGTACACGCCGTACTGGGTCCCCTCGACCGCGCCGAGGTCCTTCCAGCCGGCCGAGTAGTGCGCGTCCAGCTGGGCCTTGGCCTCTGGGCCCACCGGCTGGGCCCACTTGTTCTGCACCGCCGAGACCAGCGCCCCGACCTGCGGCAGCAGCGCCACGTCCGGGGGCTGCCCGCCCGCGATCTTCGTACCGAGGAAGGTGACGATCGGGTCCTGGGCCGGGACGAAGGTGACGGTGGCGCCCGTCCGCTTCTCGAACTCCTTGAGGACCTTGGTGAAGTTCTCCTGCTCCGGGCCCGTCCAGACGGCCGCGACCTCCAGCTTCTCGCCGTCCAGCCGGGGTAAGGAGACCGTCGGCGCGGACGGTTCGCCGCTGCCGCCGGGACCTTCCTTCGGCGCCGGGTCGCCCCCGCACGCGGTGAGTGCGAGCGCGCCCGCGGCGGCCAGGGCCGCCCAGGTGATCGTCGTACGGCTCGTTCCGTGCTTGCGCATGGCTGTGCCCCCGAGGTTCATGGTGTGTCCCGGACCACAGGTCTACGCCCGACCCGCCCGCCCCGCAATACCGCCTCGCCCGGAAGGGGCGGGCAGCGGGAGCCGGGGGCGGGACGGGAAGCGGGTCAGGGGGACGGCGGGAACAGCACGGGTATCGCCGAGACCAGGTGAGCGGCCCGGTCCAGAGCACTGGCCAGCAGCGCGAGGTCGGTCGGCCCGTTGCCGAGCTCCCGGACGGGCCGGCGGGCCGGAGGATCGCCCATCCGCTCCCACTCCACCGGGACCACGGTGGGCCGCAGGGTCGCGGTGCGCGGGATCCGGCCGGTGACCCGGCCCGCCTGGAACGGGACCGTCCGGCCGTCGGCGTACCGCAGCAGACCGCGGCCGGGGCCCGGCTGGTCGGGGGCGTCGAGCTCCACCCGCAGCGTGGTCATCCGGGCCAGCCCGGTGTCGGCCGTACGGTCCGGGCGGGCCGTGGTGGCCACCAGGTGCACGCCGAGCCGGGCGCCGTCGCGGGCCACCGCCTCCAGCGCCCGGACCACCGAACCGGCGGCGGGGCGGCCCGTACTGCCCAGGCCCGGCGCGACCAGTGCGTCCAGGTCGTCGACCAGGACCACCAGCCGGGGCAGCGGACCGGGCCCGGCCGGATCGGTGCGCGGAGCCGCGGAACGCAGCCGGAGCGTGCCCGACCGCGGGGGGTCCAGATCGCCGCGCTGCTCCCCGGGGCCGGGCTGGCGGGGCGAGACCATGCGCCCGGAGAGGTCGCCCTGGGCCTCCCCGGCCCGGAAGGCCGGGGGGCGGCCGTGCCACTCGGCGAACGGCACCCCGTCCAGGAGTTCGGCGCGGCGCTTGAGCTCCGCGCCGAGGGCCTGCGCGAACTCCCGCATGCGCAGCGGGTCGGTGGCGACGAGGTGGGCGGACACGTGGGGCAGTTCGGTGCAGGGCGCCAGCCCGTCGCCGCGTTCGCCGCCGGCCCCGTCGAGGAGGACCAGCCCGAGCCGGTCGGGCCGGGCGCCCGCGGACAGGGAGGCGGCCACCGACCGCAGCAGCTCGGTCCGCCCGCTTCCGGCGGGACCCTCGATGAGCAGGTGCGGGCCGTCCTGGACCAGCTCCGCGCCCACGGCCCCGCGCCGCCCGCTGCCCAGCACGATCTCGGCCAGGCCGCCCGTGCCCTGCCCCTGGTCGGTGGCGGCGGCCCAGCGGGCCATCAGGGACGCGGGGGTCGCGCGGGCCAGCCCCAGTTCGTCCAGCAGCCGTGCGGTGGGCGGCAGGGCCGCGGAGGTGGGCCGGTGCGGCTCCTGGGAGCCCCCGTCGGCGCGCAGCGGGGCCAGGGCCCGGGCGAACCGCTCGGCCCAGGCCACGGACACCGCGTCGGCGGTGGCACCGGCTCCGGAGGGGACGGGCCGGCCCCCGCTGACCGCGAAGGTCCGTACGGTCGTGGCCACGTCGCCGCTGAGCAGGGCCACGGCGCCGCAGTCCCGGAAGGCGGGGTTGTTCGCGCAGGCGCTCTCGTAGGTGTCGGCGACCGGGGAGGCGGGCGTGGCGGCCGGGGCCTCGGCGAGCGCGAGGACGTGGATGCCGGCGGCCGGACCGTGCGAGGCGAGCCGCCCGGTGACGTCCCGCAGGGCCCCGGTGCCGGGGTCGCCGTCGACGATCACGAGGGTGTACGGGCCCTCGTGGACCCGGGCGGCCTGCCGGACGCCCTCCGGGTCGGCGGCGGCCCAGTGGGTGCCGAGCGGGCCTTCGTCCAGCCGCCGGGTCAGCTCGCCGGTGCGGGCGGCGGCCTGGTCGCGGTCGTAGGCGAGGAGCAGGCGGCAGTCCTGGCCGTGCGCGGGCCGCAGGTGCGGCAGCCAGCCGAGCCAGCCCCAGTCGCGGCGCCGTTCGGCGAGTCCGCGGGAGCGGTCGGCGGCGATCAGGACGATCTCCAGCTGGGCCGGGCCGTGCAGGGCCGCCAGCTGGGCGACCACACAGCGGGCCACCCCGGCCAGCCTGGCCCGGGGACCGGCGATGCCGAGCGAGCCGACCGTGCGCAGGGCCACCCGGCTCCCGGCCCCGAGGCCCACGTCCAGCACCCCGGAGTGCCCCGGTGCCCTGGACCAGAGGCGTTCGGTGGGTCCGAGGGCCGCCAGCAGCAGCGCGGCGGGGTCGTCCGGGTCGGGCGCGGCAGCGGCGGCGGCCACGGCCTCCGGCTCGGGCAGCGGCTCCGCGGCCTCGTCGCCGCGCACCCACTTGCGGGCCCAGGCGCCGAGCCCCTTGCGGCGGCCGGCGCCGGCCCCGCCCGAAGCATCGGTTCCGGTACGCGGTCCTGCCGTCGGCTCGGGGGCGGCGCCCGGGCCCGGCTGCGCCCCTCGCGGCCCGGCGGGGGGCGCGGCCGGCTCCGGGGCGGGGTGCGCTGCGGCCGAGGGGCCCTTTTGGCGGGGGACGCCGCCCTGAGGTCCGGCGGGGGGCGCCGGGTGCTGCCCGGAGGCGGCGGCCGGAGCCGGGCCGCTCCCGTGCCCGGCGCCTTGGCCGGCGCCGGGGGCGAGCGGTGCGCGGCCGGGGAGGGCGAGGTGCCCCTCCAGGTCCGGGGTCACCGCCAGCGGGACCGCCGATCCGGCGGGGGTCAGGCGCAGGGTGGACTCGCCGACCCGCAGCAGGGCCCCCGGCGGCAGGGCCACCGGCTGGGGGCCGACGGGGGCGCCGTCCAGAGTGGTGCCGTTCGTCGAGTCCAGGTCGGCCACGGCCACCCGGCCGTCCGGCAGCACCGTGACCGCGCAGTGCAGCCGGGACACGTCGGGGTCGTCCAGCGGGACGTCGGCGTCGGCGGACCGGCCCACCCGGATCTGGCCGCTGTGCAGCAGGTGCACGCCGCCCGCGTCGGGACCGGCGACCACCTGCAGCTGGGGCGCGCCGAGGCTCTCCTCGGGCAGGACGTCCGGAACCGGACCGTGCAGCGCCAGGACCGCGCCGTCCACCAGCGGGGGCTCGCCCAGGATCCGTCTCTGGAGGTCGAGGCGTTCGGCGCCGGCGTACAGCACGACCGTGCCGCCGGTGTCGGGGCCGCCCACGGTGGCCGCGAGCCCGGAGGCCACCGCGGCCAGCGCGGTACCGGCGGGCGCCGTGACGAGTACGTCACAGCTCGCGGGTGCGGTCGCGGTCTGGTGGCCGCTGCGCGACCCGAGGACGGTCAGCCGGATCTGCATCGCCGTCAGCGGTCCCTTCTGCGCGGTGCGCGGTGCGTGCGCCCGGCAGGGAGGATCCGGGACGTGCCCGCCCGATCACCCCCCGCCCGGCACGGACGCGTCGTCCGGTCAGGTCTGCCCGGAAGGCGGGGCTCCCGTCCCGTGCCGTCCGTACGGGTGCATCCTCGCACCTGTCGCCCACAACACGCCCGGCACCCGGCAACAAGTGATCTTGATCGGTCGCGGCGCCGTACAGATCCGGACAGCAACCCCGGCAATGGCGGGGAAAGCCGGGGAAAATCGCCTCCGGCATACCCGACGAACATCACCCTTCGTACATATGTACGGCAACCAACCTTCGGTGCGCCGCGTCTTCCACCGGGACACCCCCTAGAGTGGGCCGGAAAAAAGCAAGCAGGACCACCCAGGATCAAGCAGCGGGACGACTACAGCAGGGGAGCGCGAGACGTGCGGCCAGTCGGCAGCAAATACCTGCTCGAGGAGCCGCTCGGGCGCGGCGCCACGGGCACCGTCTGGCGTGCGCGCCAGCGCGAGACCGCCGGCGCCGAGGCGGCCGTCGCCGGGCAGCCCGGCGAGACCGTGGCCATCAAGGTCCTCAAGGAGGAGCTGGCCCAGGACGCGGACATCGTCATGCGCTTCCTGCGCGAGCGCTCGGTGCTGCTGCGCCTGACGCACCCCAACATCGTCCGCACCCGCGACCTCGTCGTCGAGGGCGATCTGCTGGCGCTGGTCATGGACCTCATCGAGGGTCCGGACCTGCACAAGTACCTCCGCCAGAACGGCCCCTTCACCCCCGTCGCAGCGAGCCTGCTGACCGCGCAGATCGCGGACGCGCTCGCCGCCAGCCACGCCGACGGCGTGGTGCACCGCGACCTCAAGCCCGCCAACGTCCTGCTCGACGAGCGCGGTGGCCAGATGAAGCCGATGCTCACCGACTTCGGCATCGCCCGCCTCGCGGACTCCCCGGGCCTGACCCGCACCCACGAGTTCGTCGGCACCCCGGCCTACGTCGCCCCCGAGTCCGCCGAGGGCCGCCCGCAGACCTCCGCCGTCGACATCTACGGCGCCGGCATCCTGCTCTACGAACTCCTCACCGGCCGCCCGCCGTTCGCCGGCGGCACCGCGCTCGAAGTGCTCCACCGCCACCTCAGCGAGGAGCCGCAGCGCCCCTCGACCGTGCCCGAGCCGCTGTGGACCGTCATCGAACGCTGCCTGCGCAAGGAGCCGAACGAGCGCCCCAGCGCCGAGAGCCTGGCCCGCGGGCTGCGCGTGGTCGCCTCCGGCATCGGCGTGCACTCCTCGGCCGCCGAGGTGGAGGCCGCGCTCGGCGTGGGCGCCCTGCTCGCCCCCGACCCCTCGCCGGCCCCGGTGCCGCAGACCCCGGGCGCCGCCGACCCCACCCAGGTGCTGCCCGGCGGGGCCCCGTCGCCGATGGGGGCCTACGACCCGAACGCCATGACCTCCGTCATGCCGCCGGTCGGCGCGGCCGACGCCACCTCGGTGCTCCCGACGGGGGGAGCGGGAGCCCCCGGGGCCGACCCGACCTCCGTCATGCCCCCGGTGCAGCAGCCGGACCAGCCGCACCCCTGGCAGTCCCAGATGCGGGCGGTCCGCGACCGCAACGAGCAGACGCAGGTGCAGTACCTCGACCCGAACGAGGACCCGCTGCGCCGCCGTCCGCAGCGGCAGGCGCCCCCGCCGCCGCAGCAGCAGCCGCGCCGGCCCCAGCAGCAGCCCCAGCAGCAGCAGCCGTACCGCCAGGGCCCGCCGCCGCAGCACTACCAGCAGCAGCCGCAGCCGCAGCAGCCCCCGTATCCGCAGCAGTACGCGCCTGCGCCGCCGCAGCACTACCAGCAGCAGCACCAGCCGCAGCCGTACCAGCAGCAGCAGTCCCAGCAGCAGCCCCAGTACCGGCAGCCCCAGCAGCAGCCTCCGCAGGGCCCGCCGCCGCAGCAGCAGGCCCCGCGGCCCCCGCGCGAGCCCCGCAGGCGCAGCGCCAACCCGGTGCGCATCCCCGGCCTCGGCTGCCTCAAGGGCTGCCTGGTCATGATCCTGCTGTTCTTCGTGGCGGGCTGGCTGGTCTGGGAACTGACCCCGCTTCAGGAATGGGTCGGCACCGGCAAGGGATGGTGGGACCAGCTGTGGAGCTGGGGCTCCGGCGTCGCCGACTGGGTCGGTTCCGTCGGCGACTCGGCGGGCGGTACGCAGCCCTGAACCGGCTCCCGTAGCGCCGAGTTCGTGGATTTGTCGACTTCTGGGACATGATTTCGCCCGCAGAAGTGAAGGTCGCCGCGAATCGGGCCCCCTACTGGCCGCCAACCCCCACCCGGCCGCGTAGCTTTGGTGCGTACGCCAGCCGCTGAGGGAGCAGTCGTGGCACGGAAGATCGGCAGCCGGTACACCGCGCACCAGATCCTGGGGCGCGGCAGCGCGGGCACGGTGTGGCTGGGTGAGGGGCCCGACGGGCCCGTCGCCGTCAAACTGCTGCGCGAGGACCTCGCGTCCGACCAGGAGCTGGTCGGACGGTTCGTCCAGGAGCGCAGTGCGCTGCTCGGGCTGGACCATCCGCACGTGGTCTCCGTCCGCGACCTCGTCGTCGACGGCAACGACCTCGCCCTCGTCATGGACCTCGTCCGCGGTACGGACCTGCGCACGCGCCTGGACCGCGAGCGCCGCCTCGCCCCCGAGGCGGCCGTGGCGATCGTCGCGGACGTCGCGGACGCGCTCGCCGCGGCCCACGCGGCCGGCGTCGTGCACCGGGACGTCAAGCCGGAGAACGTCCTGCTGGACATGCAGGGCCCGCTCGGCCCCGGCGGCGCGCACCCGGCCCTGCTCACCGACTTCGGCGTGGCCAAGCTCATCGACACCCCGCGCCGCGCCTCGGCGGGCCGGACCTCGGCCCCCACCACGCGGATCATCGGCACGCCGGACTACCTGGCGCCGGAGATCGTCGAGGGTCTCCCGCCGCGGGCCGCGGTGGACATATATGCCCTGGCCACCGTCCTGTACGAGCTGCTGGCCGGGTTCACCCCCTTCGGCGGCGGCCACCCGGGCGCGGTGCTGCGCCGCCACGTGACGGAGACGGTCGTCCCGCTGCCCGGGATCCCCGACGAGCTGTGGCAGCTGGTCGTGCAGTGCCTGGCCAAGGCCCCGGCCTCGCGGCTGCGGGCCTCGGAGCTGTCGGCCCGCCTGCGGGACCTGCTGCCGCTGCTGGCCGGGATGCCGCCGCTGGACGTGGACGAGCCGGACGACGCCGAGCCGGAGCCGGAGCCCTCGGAGGAACCGGCCGCCGATCCGGTGCGCCGCCGGGGCGTGGTCCCGCTGGTGCCGGGCTCCGCGACCGACTCCAACCGGGACACGCACACCTCGATGCGGGTGCCGGGGCCGGACGAACTGGCGGGCGGCGCCCTGGGCACCGCCCGCGTACCCCGCCCGGCGGGCGGCCACCGCCCGGGCTCGGCCCGGCACCGGGCGGAAGCGGCCCGCAAGCGCAGGCTGGTGCTGTCCGTCTCGGCCGTGCTGCTGGCCGCCGCGGTCGGAGTGGGTACGTGGCTCGCCGTTTCCGGTGGCGACGAACAGGCGCCGCAGCAGGACAGCAAGCAGTCGGGCCCGCGCACCCCTTAGAGGGTGTTCTCGCAGGCCCGCCGGGCCCCTGGGGGCTGTGGCCGCCCGGCGGGCTACGCCGGGACCAGCTCGGGGTGCCAGCGGCGCGCGACGGCCGGGTGGGCGCGGACCCAGCCCTTGAGCTCGTTGCGGCCGTACTCCGCGTGCAGCGGGTTCGTCGCGTCGTGGGCGACGCCCGGGGCGGAGTGCAGGTAGTCGCCCGGGACCGTCTCCACCACCGCGTCCAGGCGCGGGTTGTAGAAGAAGGGGACCGAGTACCGCTCCACCGCCCCCGGAGGGCTGACCACGCGGTGGTCGGTGGCCGTCAGGTACCCCTCGGTGGCGATCTCCAGCAGCTCGCCCAGGTTGACCACGAAGGCACCCGGCATCGGCGGCACCTCCACGTACCCGCCGTCCCGGACCACCTGGAGCCCGCCCACCGAGTCCTGGAGCAGGAGCGTCAGGAAGCCGTAGTCCTTGTGCGCACCGACGCCCTGGCCGGCGCCGGAGGTGGCGGAGGGGTCGGACCCGGGGTAGCGGACCAGCTTGGTGTGCAGGTGCGGCCGGTCCGCGAAGGCCCCGTCGAAGAAGTCGGCCGGGGCGCCGATGGAGACCAGGAGCTCCTGGAGCAGCCGGTGGGCCACCGCCGCCAGCCGCGCCTGCCACTCCAGGACCACCGTCCGCAGCTCCGGGAGGGCCGCCGGCCACTGGTTGGGCCCCTCCAGCCAGAGGTACGCCGGGTCGTCCGGCCCCAGCACCGGCGCGGGTCGCTCGGCGCCGACGTCCAGCTGGTCCCGCCAGTCGCTGGCCCCGCCGGTCAGCTCGTGGCCGATCCGGGTGTAGCCGCGGAAGTGCGGGGAGTTCAGATTGCTCACGGCGAGCCGGTCGGCCTCCGGGAGGGCGAAGAAAGCCCTGGTCAGGTCCAGGATGCGGGCGGTCTCGGCGGCGGTGACGCCATGGCCGGTGAGGTGCAGGAAACCGGTGTCCCGGGCTGCTGCGTGCAGCTTCTTCAGGAAATCGGCCCGCTGGGCCGGGTCGTCCGCCTGGGAGAGGTCCAGGACGGGGAGGGAGTGCGCGGACGGCATGACGGCTCCGTTTCGGATGTCACGGGGTCCTGTTCCCCGGAGATGGCGGGGATCGCGGATGGGGAGGGCTCCGGCAGGGATGGCGCCGGTAGCGCGTGAGCCGCGTACAGGACCAAGTCGGATCGGGGTGGATCAGGCTTGGGGATGGTCCGGCGGCCGACAGCTCGTCGTCGTGACACGCATGTGGTCCACATGGCGGCGCTTGACGAGGCGAACAGTCATACGGTGAGGGTACGCCCGTACGAGGTTCCATCAGTACGGGTGAATCGGCCTGCCCGGACGGCGCCCTCCGCGGACCGGCTACGCTGGACCCGTGGCAGTCGTCGATGTTTCCGAAGAGCTGAAGTCCCTCTCCTCGACCATGGGGTCGATCGAGGCCGTCCTGGACCTCGACAAGCTGAGGGCAGATATCGCCGTGCTCGAGGAGCAGGCCGCCGCGCCGTCCCTGTGGGACGACCCGGAAGCCGCCCAGAAGATCACGAGCAAGCTTTCGCACCTCCAGGCCGAGGTCCGCAAGACCGAGAACCTGCGCAGCCGCATCGACGACCTCGCGGTCCTCTTCGAGCTCGCCCAGGAGATGGAGGACGCGGACACCCTCGCGGAGGCCGAGACCGAGCTGGTCGCCGTCCGCAAGGCGCTGGACGAGATGGAGGTCCGGACCCTCCTGTCCGGCGAGTACGCCGAGCGCGAGGCCCTGGTCAACATCCGCGCCGAGGCCGGCGGCGTCGACGCCTCCGACTTCGCCGAGCGCCTCCAGCGCATGTACCTGCGCTGGGCCGAGCGGCACGGCTACCCCACCGAGGTCTACGAGACCTCGTACGCGGAAGAGGCCGGCATCAAGTCGACCACCTTCGTGGTCAAGGCCCCGTACGCCTACGGCACCCTCTCCGTCGAGCAGGGCACGCACCGCCTGGTGCGCATCTCCCCCTTCGACAACCAGGGCCGCCGCCAGACCTCCTTCGCGGGCGTCGAGGTGCTGCCGGTCGTCGAGACCAGCGACCACGTGGAGATCGACGAGGCCGAGCTGCGCGTGGACGTCTACCGCGCCTCGGGCCCCGGCGGCCAGGGCGTCAACACCACCGACTCGGCGGTGCGCATCACGCACCTGCCGACCGGCATCGTGGTGTCCTGCCAGAACGAGCGCTCGCAGATCCAGAACAAGGCCAGCGCGATGAACGTCCTCCAGGCCAAGCTGCTCGAACGGCGCCGCCAGGAGGAGAAGGACAAGATGGACGCCCTCAAGGACGGCGGAAGCTCCTGGGGCAACCAGATGCGGTCCTACGTCCTGCACCCGTACCAGATGGTCAAGGACCTGCGGACGGAGTTCGAGGTCGGCAACCCGCAGGCGGTCCTCGACGGCGAGATCGACGGCTTCCTGGAGGCGGGCATCCGCTGGCGCAAGCAGCAGGAGCAGACCGCGTAACCCGCACGGCCGGGCCCCAGGGCCCGTGACCACGTGAGACGTGAGGGAGGGGCCCGGACACCTACGGTGTCCGGGCCCCTCCGCTCTGTGCGATCGGTACGCGGCGCGGCTAGGCCGTCTGCTGGGCCACCAGCGCGAGGGCCGCCACGAGGACCACCAGAAGCGCCACGAGCGCCACGGGGTTCAGGCCGGAGAAGGGGCCCTCCTGCTGGAGGCGCTCCCGGTTCGCCCGGCACACCGGGCAGCGGCCCTGGCTGACGGGTGCGGCACAGTTCGCGCACACGAGCCGGTCATATGTCATGCGCTCCTCCTCTCGTCCCCTTGGTCTCCCCTGGGAGACAACGGCGCGGGGAACGAGACGGTTCCCCCTACCACTGTGCCAGCTCCGGCGACATTCGGCGCGGCCCGTCCAGTCAATCGCGATCGGGCACCACCGGGACCCGAGGACATATCGGTCATCTCTGGATGCCGGGTCCACACCCCGCGCCCGTTCGCGTATGGTCACGCACACCTACTCCCGGCGACCGTGGTGCACCCGTGATCCGATTCGACAGCGTCTCCAAGTCCTACCCGAAGCAGAGCCGTCCCGCACTCAGAGATGTCTCCCTGGACATCGCCAAGGGCGAGTTCGTCTTCCTGGTCGGCTCCTCCGGCTCCGGCAAGTCCACCTTCCTGCGGCTCCTCCTGCGCGAGGAGCGGGCGAGCCACGGCCAGGTGCACGTCCTGGGCAAGGACCTCGCCAAGCTCTCCAACTGGAAGGTCCCGCAGATGCGGCGCCAGCTGGGGACCGTGTTCCAGGACTTCCGCCTGCTGCCCAACAAGACGGTGGCCGAGAACGTCGCCTTCGCGCAGGAGGTCATCGGCAAGCCGAGGGGCGAGATCCGCAAGGCCGTCCCGCAGGTCCTGGAACTGGTGGGCCTCGGCGGCAAGGAGGACCGCATGCCGGGCGAGCTCTCCGGCGGTGAGCAGCAGCGCGTGGCCATCGCCCGCGCCTTCGTCAACCGCCCCGCCCTGCTGATCGCGGACGAGCCCACCGGCAACCTCGACCCGCAGACCTCGGTCGGGATCATGAAGCTGCTGGACCGGATCAACCGGACCGGCACCACCGTGATCATGGCCACCCACGACCAGCAGATCGTGGACCAGATGCGCAAGCGCGTCATCGAACTCGAACAGGGCCGACTCGTGCGCGACCAGTCGCGCGGCGTCTACGGCTACCAGCACTGAAAGGTCCCTGAGACGCAATGCGCGCCCAGTTCGTCATGTCGGAGATCGGCGTCGGTCTCCGGCGCAATCTCACCATGACCTTCGCGGTCATCATCTCCGTGGCCCTGTCGCTGGCCCTGTTCGGTGGTTCCCTGCTCATGCGCGAGCAGGTCAGCCGGATGAAGGGCTACTGGTACGACAAGGCCAACGTCTCGATCTACCTCTGCAACAAGCAGGACGCCGAGGAAGCGGGCGGTGCCAACAAGCCGGACTCCGCGGAAGCCCGCGCCGCGGGCGTCGCCACCTGCTCCAAGGGCGCGGTGACGGCGGAGCAGAAGCAGCAGATCGAGTCCGAGCTCAAGCAGATGGACCTGGTCAAGTCCGTCGCCTACGAGTCGGCCGACGAGGCCTTCAAGCACTACCAGGAGCAGTACGGCCACACCGCGCTGGCCTCCTCCATCACCCCCGACCAGATGCAGGAGTCCTTCCGGGTCAAGCTCAAGAACCCCGAGAAGTACAAGGTCATCACCACCGCCTTCGCGGGCCGGGACGGCATCCACACCGTCGACGACCAGCGCAAGGAGATCGACGACCTCTTCCGCATCCTCAACTACCTCAACTACGCCGCGCTCGGCATCATGATGGTCATGCTGATCGTGGCGCTGCTGCTGATCGTCAACACGGTGCGCGTCTCGGCGTTCAGCCGTCGGCGGGAGACCGGGATCATGCGGCTGGTGGGCGCCTCCAGCTTCTACATCCAGGTCCCCTTCATCATGGAGGCGGCCGTCGCAGGCCTGATCGGCGCCGTCTTCGCCTGTCTCATGCTGGCCTCCGGCCAGTACTTCGTCATCGACCACGGGGTCGGGCTGCGGGACAAGATCCAGCTGATCGACTTCATGGGCTGGGGATCGGTGCTGGGCAAGCTCCCCTACGTCCTGTTCATCGGCCTCCTGATGCCCTCCATGGCCGCCTTCATCGCATTGCGCAAGTACCTGAAGGTGTGACAAGCGCCCCGCGCGTGGTCCGGTCAACCTTCCGTACCGGCACGGGGCTTGTCCTAGACTCGGCGCCATGCCGGGCCGGCCGAGTCTTCCCGCCTTCTGTCTCCGGCCCCGCGACCACCGTCGCGGGGCCGTCTTGACGTTGGTCTTCCTCGCGTCCGTCGTCACCGCCGCGGGCACCGGCTGCTGGGACCGGGAGGAAGCCGCCGCAGCTTCCGCTTCGTCTTCCGCTTCCGCGCCCGACGCCGGGGCGGACGGCCCGCCGGGGGAGCCCTCCCGCACCCCGGGCACCGTCGACCGCGAGGCCGTCGCCCGCGCCGTCGCCGAGGCCGTCGCCGAGGGGAAGTCCGGGAAGAAGGCCGCCGAGGAGGTGGTCAGCCGCAGCGGCGACCGCTGGGGCACCGTCTACGACCAGGGCGAGTACGCCGCCTTCAGCGAGGGCCTCGACGGCAGCTGGACCGGCGTCGGGATCTGGGCCGGCCGCGGCCCCGGCGGTACGGTCGCGGTCGACAAGGTCCAGCCCGCGAGCCCCGCCGCCCGGGCCGGCCTGCGCGCCGGGGACCGGCTGCTGAGCGTCGACGGCCAGGCCGTCACCGGCCTGGGCGTGACCGATGTGGTCGCCCTGCTGCGCGGCCGGGCCGGCACCCCCGTGGTCCTGCACCTGAGCCGGGACGGCGCCGACCTCACCGAGACCGTCCTGCGCGAGCAGCTGCGCACCGAGCCCGTGACCGTACGCCGGCTGCCGGGCGGGATCACCGTCATCAAGGTGGCCTCCTTCACCCGCGGCTCGGGCGAGCGGGTCAAGGCCGCCGTCCGTGAGGCCCCGCCGGGCGCCGGGGTCATGCTCGACCTGCGCGGGAACCCGGGCGGCCTGGTCACGGAGGCGGTGACGGCGGCCTCCGCCTTCCTCGACGGCGGGCTCGTGGCGACGTACGACGTACGGGGCTCCCAGCGCGCCCTGTACGCGGCCCCGGGCGGGGACACCGCCCGGCCGCTGGTGGCCCTGGTGGACGGCGGCACGATGAGCGCGGCCGAGCTGGTGACGGGCGCCCTGCAGGACCGCGGCCGGGCCGTGGCGGTCGGGACCCGGACCTTCGGCAAGGGCTCGGTCCAGATGCCGACGGAGCTGCCGGACGGTTCGGTGGCCGAGCTGACGGTGGGCACGTACCGCACGCCGGCGGGCCGCAGCCTGGACGGCGGCGGCATCACGCCGGACCTGGCGGCGGGCGAGGGGGTCGAGGAACGGGCCGCGACAGTATTGGGTGGCCTCGGGGTGGGTCCGTAGTGCGAAAATGACCGCACTATGGCTAAGGAAAAAGGGCGCAAGCTGATCGCCCAGAACAAGAAGGCGCGGCACGACTACACGATCATCGACACCTACGAGTGCGGCCTCGTGCTCACGGGTACCGAGGTCAAGTCCCTGCGCCAGGGCCGGGCCTCGCTGGTGGACGGCTTCGTGTCGGTGGAGAGCGGGGAGGCCTGGCTCTACAACGTGCACGTGCCGGAGTACAGCCAGGGCACCTGGACCAACCACAGCGCCCGGCGCAAGCGCAAGCTGCTCCTGCACCGCGAGGAGATCGACAAGCTGGACTCGAAGACGGGGGAGACGGGCAACACGATCGTGCCGCTCTCCCTGTACTTCAAGGACGGCCGGGCGAAGGTCGAGATCGCGCTGGCGAAGGGCAAGAAGGAGTACGACAAGCGGCAGTCCCTGCGCGAGAAGCAGGACACGCGCGAGACGAACCGGGTGATCTCGGCCGTGAAGCGCAAGGAGCGCGGCCAGCTTTAACCTCCTGGCACACGGTGGTCCACTTCGCGTACGATGGCGTCAGCACCACGCGCTTGCGAGTGGTGGCTGTGAGAGCAAGCTCAACTGAACAGCGTGAAACATGGGGATGATCGGTTTCGACAGCGGATGTCGATGCAGGGGAAGCGAGCCGAGGAAGCGGCAATGATCTCGCTAACCACATGTCGCAAAAAATAATCGCCAACTCCAAGAGCGATAACTCCCGCTTCACCCTCGCTGCCTAATAACAGTGAGCTGAAGCCTCTGTGAGGAGCGTCAGCCCGGAAGTGGTCCCGGTCCGGATCCTGGCGTCAATTAGGGATCTAAACCTCTAGCCCCGGTCGCGGGGGTTTGAGGGAAATCAAACAGTGACTGAGCCCGTCGGAGACTTGTCCGTGTGATCTCCGGGGCTGAGAAAAGCGCAGCGGACTGCGCTCGGAGAAGCCCTGCTTCTGCACCGTTGGACGCGGGTTCGATTCCCGCCATCTCCACCACCCCATGTGTACGAAGGCCCCGCAGCTCAGGCTGCGGGGCCTTTGTCATGTCCGGGGGGCGGGGGTCAGCAGAACGGGACCTTGTTGAGGTTCAGGGCGTAGCGGGCGGAGATCCAGCCGCTGCCGTCGGCGAGCTTGTACCAGATCGAATTGCCGTCGACCTTCTCGCCGTTGACCTTGCACTGGAGGGCGACCACGGAGTCGGTCTTCGCCTTGCCCGTCTTCGCGTAGTGCGTGCCGGGGCCGGAGCGGATGCCGAGGCCCTTGCCGGGGGCGACGATGCGGGCCTTCGGGGTCTCGTGGTGGCCGCCGCACGTCTTGCAGCTGCCGGGCTTGCCGGGCTTGCCGGTGTCGCCCTTGGGGCCCTGCGGTCCGGCCGGACCCTGGGGTCCCTTGGGTCCCTGGGGGCCTTGCGGGCCGGGCTTGCCCGCGTCGCCCTTGGGGCCGCGCGGTCCGGGCATGCCGGTGTCGCCCTTGGGGCCCTTGGCGCCGTCGCGGCCGGCCGGGCCGCGGTTGCCCGGGGCACCCTTGTCACCCTTGTCACCCTTGTCGCCCTTCGGGCCCCGGGGTCCCTCGGGCCCCTGGGGTCCGCCCGACGGGCCGCGCGGGCCCTGCGGGCCCCGGGGGCCTTCGGGGCCCCGCGGGCCGGTGAGGCCGGTCTCGCCGCGTTCACCCCGTTCGCCCTGCTCGCCGCGGTCGCCCTTCTCGCCCTTCTCGCCCTTCTCGCCCTTCGGGCCGTGCTTCCCGGGCTTGCCGTGGTGGCCCGGCTTGCCGTCGTCGCCCTTGTCGCCCTTGGGGCCGGTCACCGGGGTGGCGACGGCGAACAGGGCCGGGGCCCCCTCGGCCGGCGCCCACTCGCCGCCGTGCAGCGTCGTCCCCTCGGGAGCGTCCGCGTCGACCCGTACGGACACGCCCAGCCGCGTCTGCTCGTCCGCGGGGAAGGCGAAGCCGGCCCGGGTCCCGGCCTCGCAGGTCAGCAGGCGGGCGTCGGTGGACCGGGTGCACGGCACGGAGGCCCGCCGGCCGTTCCAGTAGAAGCGGTTCTCGGGGAAGGTCGTCCGTTCCGGGGCGACGATCCGGAAGGTGCTGCTGGTCGCCGCGTCCGCCCCGGTGGAGGCCGCGATGACGACCCGGCCGGTGGCGCCGGGGGCGATCGAGGGGACGTACGGCTGGGAGAACCGGATGTTCGACGCGTCGGCAAGGGCCGGTACGGCCGGCACGAGAGCGCTCGCGGTGACGGCTGCGACGACCAGGGCGGCAGGCACGACGGAACGGGAAGCAGACAAGGGTGGTTCCTCCGCTGAGGGAAGGGCGCTGGGGAAGACACCCCAGTTATTGCCGATCTTGAGCGTCGGCCGTGACCACCACGCGGGAGCGATCACCCGGGCGCCGGATCGATCGCCCGGTCACGGTCACCAGAAGGGCCAGCAGCGCCGCGGCGGCGGGCAGGGCGTACGCGGTGCCCGTGCCCAGGTGGTCGACGGTCAGCCCGGCCGTGGCCGAACCGGCCGCGATCCCCCCGAGGATGGCGGTGACCGCGAGGGTCATGCCCTCGTTGAGCCGCCCTTCGGGAGTGACGGCGTGCACCCGGGCCATCGCGGTGACCATCGCCGGGGCCGTGGCCATGCCGGCCAGCAGCAGGGCCCCGGCGAGAGCGGGCAGGGAGCCGGTGCCCGCCGCGGCCCACGGCAGGGCCATGAGGGCGGCCAGGGCGCACACGCAGCTCCGTAGCGAGCGGGGGCGCAGGGTTCCGTAGAGCAGACCGGCCGCGCAGGAGCCCGCCGCCTGGAGGGCCAGGACCGGGCCGGAGGCGGCCCCCAGGCCGTGGCCGGCGAGATGGGCGATCGAGGTGACCTCCATCGAGCCGAAGACCAGCCCCATCGCGAAGAACATGACCAGCAGCGGCCCCAGGGCGCGCAGCGGGGAGCCGAGCCGGGGCGCGGTCGACACCGGCGGCTCGGTGGCGCGCCGGGAGGTGAAGACGGCCATGCCGGTCAGGAGCAGGACGGCGCCCACGAGGGTGCCGGCCTCGGGGAAGACGACGGTGCAGAGGAAGGCCGCCAGGACCGGGCCGAGCATGTAACAGAGTTCGTCCGCGGCCTGTTCGAAGGACATCGCGGTGTGGTGCGAGGCCGGGGAGTCGCGCAGCAGGTGGGTCCAGCGGGCGCGGGCCATGCCGCCGATGTTGGGGGTGGTGGCGGTCGCGGCGTACGAGGCGAAGAGGGTCCAGGCGGGTGCCCCGGTCCGGACGCACACGACCAGGGCGAGCGAGCCGAGGACCGCGATCAGGGTGGCGGGGAGGGCGATCCTGGCCTGGCCGTGGCGGTCGACCAGCCGGGCCGTCCAGGGCGCGACGAAGGCGGTGGCTGCCAGGCCGGTCGCGGTGACGGCCCCGGCGAGGGCGTACGAGCCGCGCTGGCCGGCGATCATCATCACCGCGCTGATCCCGAACATGCCCATGGGGAGCCGGGCCAGGAGGTTGCCGACGGTGAAGGCGCGGGTGCCGGGCAGGGCGAACAGCCTGCGGTACGGCCCGCGGGCGCGGGCCTTCGGCCGGGCCTGGGTCCCGGACCGCGGACGGGCCCGGTCCAGGGCCGGGGCGGGGCCGGCAATGACGAGGGTGCCGCCGGTGACGGTCATCCGGGGCGTACGGGAGGCGGCAGGGGCAGGGGCGGGGGCGAAGGCAGGGGTGGCGGCGGGCATGGGAAAAGCCTCGGGCCGGGCCCCGGTCGCGGTCCAACACCTGTTCCGGGGCCATTCACGCCCCTGCGTTGTTAGTCTCCGGGGGTGATTCCCGTGACGCCCGCGACCTCCCTTCCCGTGACCTCCCGCGACGTGGAACCCCGGCTGCTGCGCGGGTTCGTGGCCGTCGCCGAAGAGCTGCACTTCACCCGCGCCGCCGCCCGGCTGTACGTCGCCCAGCAGGCGCTCAGCCGCGACGTCCGCAGGCTCGAACAGCAGCTGGGGGCGAGCCTGTTCACGCGGACCACCCGGCAGGTGGAGCTCACCGCCGAGGGGCACCGGCTGCTGCCCCTGGCCCGCCGGGTGCTGCGCGCCCACGAGGAGCTGGCCGCCGCCTTCGGCGCGGCGGCCGGGGCGCGCCCGCTGCTCGTCGACCTGAACACCGACGGCCCGAGCACCGGGCGCACCGTGCTGGAGCGGGCCCGGGAACTCGCCCCGGACTGCGAGCTGATGGCCCGCTTCGAGAGCGGGCTCACCCATGCCGCCGCCGAGATCGCGGCCGGGCGGCTCGACGTGTCCTTCGGGTACGCCGACGGCCTCGACCCGGCGCTGCGGGCCCGGCTCGCGCAGTGGCCCGTACGGTACGAGCCGCTCGCCGTGCTGCTGCCCGAGGACCACGCCCTGGCCGGGGACGGCCCCCTGCCGCTGGACGCCCTGGCCGGGCACCGGGTGTACACGGGCGCCGGGAACCCGCGGACCCTGGAGTGGACCGGGCTGGCGGGCGAACTCTTCGCAGGGCGGGGGATCGGGGCGGCGCCGCCCGCGCCGGTGGCGGTGGGCAAGGAGGAGTTCAGCCGGGTGATGGCCAAGACCCGTACCCCGGTGCTGGTGACCGTGGACTTCGCCGACATGCCCGGGTCCGTGAAGCGGCCGCTGACCGCTCCGGTCCCGCTGTCGCCGCTGTCCATGGTGTGGCGGAAAGGTTTCGGCCACCCGGGGCTCGACGCCCTGCGCACCGCGGCGGCCGCGCTGACGGCCGAGCGGGGCTGGCTGCGGGTGCCGCCGGGGAGCTGGCTCCCCGGCGGGCTCACACCCTCCCCGGACGGCGGGTGAGTGCAAGGTTGCGCAGTGGTCATCCGGTGGGGACCGGGGCCGAAACGAGCCCTTCCTACGGTCGTCACCACGGACGCGACAGCTGTGGAGGCGTGTGATGACCGGTACCGCACCGCGCAAGGGGGGCCGCTGGATCGAGCAGTGGGATCCCGAGGACGAGACCTTCTGGAAGGAATCGGGGGAACGGACCGCCCGCCGCAACCTCCTCTACTCGGTCCTCTCCGAGCACATCGGCTTCTCCATCTGGTCGCTGTGGTCCGTGATGGTGCTCTTCATGGGCCCGCAGTACGGGATCGACCCCGCCGGGAAGTTCTTCCTCATCGCCACCGCCACCTTCGTCGGTGCCGTGGTCCGGGTGCCGTACACCTTCGCCGTCGCCCGGTTCGGCGGCCGGAACTGGACGGTCGTCAGCGCCCTGCTGCTGCTCGCGCCCACGGTGGCCGCCCTGGTGGTCATGGAGCCGGGGACCTCCTACGGCACCTTCCTGGCCGTGGCCGCACTGACCGGCGTGGGCGGCGGCAACTTCGCCTCGTCCATGACGAACATCAACGCCTTCTTCCCGCTGCGCAAGAAGGGCTGGGCCCTCGGGCTGAACGCGGGCGGCGGGAACATCGGGGTCCCCGTGGTGCAGCTCGTCGCCCTGCTGGTCATCGGCACCGCCGGAGCCGGACACCCGCGGCTGCTGCTCGCCGCGTACGTCCCGCTGATCGTGATCGCCGCGGCCCTGGCCGCGCTGCGCATGGACAACCTGGCGCCCGTGCGCAACGACACGGGCGCGGTGCGCGAGGCCCTGCGGGAACCGCACACCTGGATCATGGCCTTCCTGTACATCGGCACCTTCGGCTCCTTCATCGGCTACAGCTTCGCCTTCGGCCTGGTGCTCCAGACGCAGTTCGGCCGGACCCCGCTGCAGGCCGCCTCGCTGACCTTCGTCGGACCGCTGCTCGGCTCGCTGATCCGGCCGGTCGGCGGCGCGCTGGCGGACCGCCTCGGCGGGGCGCGGATCACCCTCGCCACCTTCGTGGCGATGGCGGCCGCGACCGGGGTGGTGATCCTCGCGTCGGTGCAGGAGTCGCTGCCCGTGTTCCTGGTCGGGTTCGTGTGCCTGTTCGTGCTGAGCGGCCTCGGCAACGGGTCGACGTACAAGATGATCCCGGGCATCTTCCAGGCCAAGGCGCTGGCCCGCGGCATGACCGGCGAGGACGCGGCGGCCTACGGGCGCCGGCTCTCCGGGGCCTCCATGGGGCTGATCGGCGCGGTGGGCGCGCTCGGCGGGCTCGGCATCAACCTCGTCTTCCGCGAGGCCTTCGCCTCCTCCGGCTCCGGGACGGCCGCCTTCGTGACCTTCCTCGGCTGCTACGCGGTGTGCTGCGCCGTCACCTGGGCGGTATACCTTCGCCGGCCGGCCGCCACCCCGCTCCCGGCCGCCGGGGAGACGGTGAAACCGCAGCTCACGTCGGTGTAACAGCGGTTAACCGCACCGAAATACGGCGGAACCGAGCCTGACACGCCGTGTTGGCAGGCTCGGTCCCCGCGAGGCGACACCGACCCACTGGCAAGGCAGGCAGGTCACCATGGACCACGACAGGCAGACCGGTCCGCTCGCGGGCTTCACCGTCGGAGTCACGGCAGCACGCCGGGCCGACGAACTGATCGCACTGCTGCGCCGCCGCGGGGCCTCGGTGGTGCACGCGCCCGCGCTGCGGATCGTGCCCCTGGCCGACGACAGCGAACTGCTGGCCGCCACGAAGGAACTGATCGCCTGCGCCCCGGACGCGGTCATCGCCACCACCGCCATCGGATTCCGCGGCTGGATCGAGGCCGCCGACGGGTGGGGGATCGGCGAACAGCTGCTGGAGTGCCTGCGGTCCACCGAACTGCTGGCGCGCGGACCCAAGGTCAAGGGCACCATCCGGGCCGCCGGGCTCGTGGAGGCCTGGTCCCCGCAGTCGGAATCGCTCGCCGAGGTGCTGGACCGGCTGCTCGCCGCAGGGGTGGCGGGGCGCCGGATCGCGATCCAGCTGCACGGGGAGCCGCTGCCCGGCTTCGTCGAGTCCCTGCGGGCCGGCGGGGCCGAGGTGGTGGTCGTACCGGTGTACCGGTGGATGCCGCCGGAGGACCTCGGGCCGCTGGACCGGCTGCTCGACGCGGTCATGGGCGGCGGCGTCGACGCGGTCAGCTTCACCTCGGCCCCGGCGGCGGCCTCGCTGCTGTCCCGGGCCGGGCAGCGCGGGGTGCACGAGGAGGTGCTGGCCGCGCTGCGGGGCGGGGTGCTGTCCGCGTGCGTGGGGCCGGTGACGGCCCTGCCCCTGCAGGCGTACGGCGTGGACACGGTGCAGCCGGAGCGGTTCCGGCTGGGCCCGCTCGTGCAGCTGCTGTGCCGGGAACTGCCCGGCCGGGCCAAGGTGCTGCCGGTGGCCGGGCACCGCCTGGAGATCCGCGGGCAGGCCGTGCTCCTGGACGCGGAGCTGCGGCCGGTGCAGCCCGCCGGGATGGCCCTGCTGCGGGCGCTGGCCCGGCGGCCGGGCTGGGTGGTGTCCCGCGCGGACCTGCTGCGGGCCCTGCCGGGGGCGGGCCGGGACGAACACGCGGTGGAGACGGCCATGGCCCGGCTGAGGTCGGCGCTGGGCGCGCCGAAGCTGATCCAGACGGTGGTCAAACGGGGCTACCGGCTGTCCCTGGACGCGGGCGGAGAACTCAAGTACGGCGGCGCCCCCTTGGAGTGACCGTCGGAGTGTCCCTCGGCGCCCCTCGGCGAGACCCTGGCGTGAACCGCCCTCCTCGGCACCGCCCCGACGGGTGGGCAGCCCCGGGCGGCTTCGGCTAGCGTGCCCGGATGGTGATCGACGGGGTCGAGATGAGGGGCCTGGCGCTCGGCGACGCCGCCGGGCTCGCCGAGGCGTTCACACGGAACCGGGCGGCCATGGCGCACGTCGAGCCGGTCCGGGCCGAAGCCTTCTACACCGAACGGGGCCAGGCCGCCCGCATCGAGGGCGCGCTCGCCGAGCGGGAAGCGGGCCGGCTGCTCCCGTACGTGCTCGTCGACACCGCCACCGGCGCGCCCGTCGGGGCGATCAACCTCGGCTCCATCACCCTGGGTCCGCTGTGCAGCGGCGGCATCGGCTACTGGGTGGACCGGGCCTGGCACGGCAGGGGACTGGCCACCGCCGCCGTGGAGGAGGTCTGCCGGATCGCCCGCGACGAGGTGGGACTGCACCGGGTCGAGGCCGGGACCCTCGTCGACAACCTGGCCTCGCAACGGGTTCTGGCGAAGGCCGGCTTCGAGCAGTACGGCCTCGCGCCGCGCTACCTCCACATCAACGGGGCCTGGCGCGACCACCGCCTGTTCCAGCGGCTGCTGCACGACGGCCCCCCGGGCCCGTAGAAGGTCCGGAGGGACCGGTTCGGGGGGTTCCCCCGCGGGCGGCGGGCGGGCACTCTGGTGGGGCGCCTAGATGTGTTGTCCCGGGACGTTGGTGACACGCGTGCTGGGTTCTTGAAATGGGTGAGGGCCTCCGGGTTCGGTGTGGATTGCGACATCTCCACCGAAGACAG
>NZ_JOFT01000042.1 GCF_000725805.1 Streptomyces xanthophaeus
CCCCCCGCCGCCGAAGGACCCCGGGCCCCTCCCCCCCCCCCCGCCGAAGCCGCCCCCGCCCCCGCGCCCGCCGAAGCCTCCGCCGCCGAAGCCTCCGCCGCCCCGCAGGATCTCGCCGAGGATGATCCCGCCGAGCACGGCCCCGCCCCGGCCGCCGCCCGAGCGGGCGCCGCCGTACGGGTCCTGGTAGCCCCGTACGTCCTGCTCCGCCAGCTGCTGCGCCTGCCGGGCCAGGGAATCCGCCTGCTGGGCCTCCGCCAGGGCGCCCGCCGGGTCCGAGGCCTGGAGGGAGACCGCCCGCTCAAGGTGCCGTCCGGCCTCCGCCAGCCGGGTGCGGGCCTGGCTGCCGACCGCGCCCCGGCTGGTGGTGACGTAGTCCGTGGCCGCGCCGATCGCACTGCGGGCCGAGAGCAGGGCCTGGTCCAGCAGGGCCACCGCCCGCTGGCGGCCCGACTCCCGCTCGCGCGCCCCGGCCAGCGCCTCGTCGAGGGCCGCGTCGGCCTCCTCGACGCGCCGCAGGGCATCGATCGGGTCGTACCGTCCCGCCGTCTGCTCCTGCCGGACGTCGGCCAGTACGGCCCGCGCCCGGCCGATCCGGCCGCGCAGGTCCGCCGTGGAGGTGCCCTCCGCGGTGCCCGTCAGCAGGCCCTCGGCGTCCGCGAGGTCGGTCTCCGTCTCGTTCAGGGCGCCCGGCAGCTTCCCGGCCGCCTCCGCCAGTTCCCCGGCCCGCCGTTCGACCGCGTCGACCAGCGTCGCGGCCTGGTCCACGGCTCCCTCGGCGGCCCGCACGTGCACGGCCGCCCTGCCGTTGTCCCCGGCGTCGACGGCCGCCCGGGCCTCGCCGAGGCTGGTCGTCGCGAACAGCAGGCGGTCCTTGGCCTGTTCGGGGTTGGCGGCGACGGGCGCGGCCGCGGAGTCCGCGTACCGCTGGACCACGGCGGCCAGCGTCGCCTCGGCCGTCGTGGTGCGCCCCGCCAGGGCCCGGAAGTGCGCCTCCACGGTCAACAGCGCCTGGGGGGCGTTCTTCTCCAGGTCCCGCAGCCTGTCGAAGGCCACCGATTCGGCGTCGAGCCGCCGGCTCGCCTCGGTGCACCGGGCCACGATCTCGTCCAGCATCCGGCGCCGCGTCGGATCGTCCTCCGGGTAGGCGTCGTCGAGCTGCTGGCGCAGCCGGAAGGCGTGCGTCAGCTCGTCCTTGGCGTACTCCACGGCCTGGACGAAGGGGGCGGCCGCCTCGTCGCCGAACTGCGCCGAGGCGAAGCCGAGTTCCTCCGTGCTGGTGCGGACCGCGTCGTCGGTCTCCACCAGCAGGGCCTTGGCCTTGGCATCCAGTTCCGGCAGGTCCAGCTGGGCGGCCCCCTGCGTGCCCCAGCCCGGGCCGGTCGTCGTACCGCGTCCGCCGCCGCCCTTGCGCTTGCGGCGGGAGTAGGCGTACGCGCCGAGCGCCCCGGCCGCGCCGACGGCCACCACCGGGAGCACGAAGTCCCCGGCCCCGCTCTCGCCGCTCGCCTTGGCGCCCGGGTCGGCCGGGCCGGGGGTGATGGCGGGCACGGGCACGGGAAGTCCGCCGAGCACGGCGTTGTAGCCGTTCGCCGCGCCGATGGCAGCGCCCGCCCAGTCGTTCTGCTTCAGGGGCGGCTCGATGGCGGTCCGCGCGACCGTGGCGAGCTGCTCCTCGGTGAAACCGGAGTCGACCGCGGCCGAATAGGCGTACTGCCGGGCCCCGGTGGCGACGGCCAGCAGGACGTCGTTCTGCCCGAGGCCGTTCTTCTCCGCCGTGGCGTCGGCCCAGCTCTGCGCCGAGCGTCCGGAGAAGTCGCGGACGTACGTGACGAACAGCTGGATGCGGCGGTCGGCGTACAGCTTGTCGAGCGCGGCGGTGACGGCGGGCGCGCGGTCGCCGAGCGCCCCGACGCGGTCGGTGACCTGCCCCTGCTGCGACAGGGTGACCGGATCCTCCGCCCGCGCGGGCGGCGCCCCGGCGACGCCCCACCCGCCGAGCGCGAGGAGCGCGCAGGCCAGGGCGAGCCCGGCCCGTACGGATATCGCGGCGGTGGCGCGGCTCTTCGTCGTCCTGCTGCTCGGCGCAATCACATTTCGGAGGGTATGGGCGGTTCCTGGGCCCCGCACCCGGAGTGATCACCGCGCGCCCGCCGGGGCCCGGAGCGGCCCCCGGCGGTCTCACGGGAGCGCGATCGCCGTGAGCTCCGGCAACGGCAGGACCACGTCGTCCCCGGTGAGCACCGCGTCCCGGCGGCCGATGCGGACGTCCTTCCACTGCCAGACGGTCTTCAGGGTCGCCGGGTCCAGGGCGGCCAGGAACGGCGGCTGCACGGCCCGGCCGAGCCGGGCCCGGCTGCCGCGCGCGGACTTCACGTACAGCAGCCCCCGGCGCATGCCGAGCAGTTCGAGCGCGCAGCTCCCGTCGTGCTGCACGATCCGCTGCCGCGCCAGTTCCCGGCCGGTCGACGCGTCGAAGGCGAACACCAGGTCGCCCTTCTCCTGCGGCTGCCGTCCGGCGGCGAACACCACCGGCCCGGCGGCCAGCACGGACGCGGGGGAGCCCAGTCCGACGGACCACAGCTCGTTCCCGCGCCGCCGGTCCAGGGTGCGCAGCACCGGCCCGTCCAGCACGGTCACCGGCCCGCCGGGCACCTCCGGGGCGCCCGGCGGCACCAGGACCCGCCCCGCCCCGCGCTGCCAGGTCCACAGCAGAGCGCCGCGGGCCGCATGGAGGGCCATCAGGGTGTCCCGGCCCACCAGGACGACGCAGTCCCCGTCCACCGTGGCCGTCAGGGAGGAGTGGTACGGGCCCGGGCGCTGCCAGCGCACTTCGCCGGTGTGCGCGTCCAGGGCGCTCAGCTGCTCCCGGCCGGTGTGCAGGACCAGGGCATCGGCGAGCACCACCGGCGTACGGCCGTCCCCGCCGGGCCCCGCCCCGGGCAGGTCCCGCCACCAGCGCACCCGGCCGTCCACGGGTTCCCGGGCCAGCAGGCGCACCCCGGAGCCCGCCCGCTCCTCCAGCGCCACGCAGACCGTGACGGCGTCGGCCGCGCAGTGGACGGCCGTCTCCCCCGGCAGGGGCGCCGCGGGCACCCCCTCGTCGCCGGCCGCAGTCCAGCGGGTGCCTCCGCTGCCCGCCAGGACGCAGCCCACCTCGTCGCCCGAGGTCCACACGACGCCGTCCCCGGCCGCGGACAGGGCCTGGGGCAGGGCCCCCGTGAACCACCGGCGGGCGCCGGGCTGCACCGGGGCGTCCGGGCCCGGCCGGGCCGAGGGGTCGGTGCGGACGGCGGCCGCCACGGCGACCGCCACCTCGTGCGGGGGCGGGGTGCCGGGATCGGCGGCCAGCTCCGCCGGCCAGGGCGCGCGCCGCCAGGCCACGCACTCCCGGGCGATCCGCACCAGTTCCAGGGCCCGGTCGGGGGCGTCCGGGAGGTCCCGGGCCGCCGCCGCACGCTCCTGCGCCGCGGCCGGGTCCAGCAGGCGGCGCTGCTCCGGCCCGGTCCGCGTACGGGCCCGGTCCAGGGCGGTGCGGGCCCGCTCGACCTCCGCGTCGCCGGTGCTCCGGCCGTCCTGGCGCAGGACCGAGGCCGCCTGACTGCGCAGCTGCTCGGCCCGGACGAGTTCGCCCCGCTCGGCGTGCCGTGCCGCGTCCTCCCGGAGCCGGGCGGCCCGCTCCTCGGTGAACCGGGCGAGGGCCTCCGTCCCGTGGGCCAGCGCCTCGCCCGCGCCCGCCGGGTCCCCGGCGGCGGCCCGCCCGTCCGCCACCTCGCACAGCACCCGGACGCGGACGCCCCCGTCCTCGATCCGGCCGGCCAGCTCCAGTGCGGCCGCCAGGTCCCGTCCGGCCATTTCCACGACCAGGTCGGTACGGGCCGTCTCGCGCAGCCCCGCGTCGCGGATGCGGGACAGGTGTTCCTCGGCGAGGGCGGTGTCGGCGGCCGCGGTGGCCACGGCCACCCGGGCCCAGATCCGGTCCCCCGCCGGATGCCCGGAGAAGTGGCGCAGGGCGAGCTGCGCGGCGCGCTCCGGGGAGACCCGGGCCAGCTCCTCCGCGACGGTCCGCAGCGGAGCCCGGCGGTTCGAACCGAAGACGGTGAACAGGGCCTGCTGGGCGTCGGTGAGCAGCCGGCCGGTGCGTGCGGGGGCGTGCCGGGCCGTGCGCCGGGCGAGGAGGGTCAGCAGGTCGGCGATCCGGGCCCCGTCCCCCTGGCCGTCGGTCCACGCCGCGTGCTCGGCGCCCGCGAGCAGGCGGCCGGCGAGGGCGGTGTCGAAGTGCGCGGCGGCGTCGGCGGCGACGGCGAGGCCCTCCACGCGCAGGTGCTCCCAGCCGGGTGCCGAGGCCCCCAGGATCTGCTCCGCCTCGTGCAGCAGCCCACGGACGAACTCCCGCACCGGGAAGGGCACCTCCCCGGGCCCCGAACCCGCTCCCGCTCCGGGGCTGGCCTCTGCTCCCGCCCCCGTTCCTGCTCCCGCCGCCGGTCCCGCTCCCGCCTCCGCTCCGGTATCCGGCCCGGCGGCCGTCCCGGGTGCGGTCGCCACGGCCGTCGCGGCGTGCGGCGCGCCCTGCGGCCCGGGTCCCGCCGCGGTGGCGTGCACGCGCACCGTCGCGGGGTACCGGGGCCCCGACCCCGGCTCCGCGCCGCGGTCCGCGCCCCGCTCCGGCGCCACGGGGAAGCCCGGCTCCCGCAGCGCGAGCGGGACGCGCTCCGCGCCGCGGCCCGCGCCCGTTCCCGCGAGGGCCCGCAGCGCCTCGCCCACGGTCTGTGCCGACTCCGGCCGGTCCGCCGGGTCCTTGGCCAGCAGGGCCCGTACCAGCTGTTCCAGCTCCGGCGCCACGGGGAAGCCCGCCTCCCGCAGCGCGAGCGGGACGTCCTCGATGTGCCGGCGCATGAGCACGTACGGGGACTCGGCCACGCCGAACGGCGGCAGGCCGCTCAGCATGGCGTACAGCACGCACCCCAGCGCGTACAGGTCGCAGCGCGCGTCGACGTGCTCGCCCCGCCACTGTTCGGGCGCCATGTAGGCGGGCGTGCCGAACATCCGGCCCGTGACCGTCCAGCCGCCCGTAGCGTCCGCCGAGTGCGCGATCCCGAAGTCGCAGATCTTCAGCCGCCCGCCGGGCAGCAGGAAGAGGTTGCCGGGCTTCAGGTCACGGTGCACCACCGCCTGCTCGTGGGCCGCGGCGAGCGCCTCCGCGGTCTGTGCCGCCAGTGCGGCCGCCGTCTCCCCGGGCAGCCCGCCGGGCGTACGGGCCAGCAGCGACGCCAGGTCCTCGCCCGCGAGCAGTTCCATCACGATGAACAGCCGGCCCTCGTGGCGGCCCACGTCGTGCACCACGGTGATCCCCGGATGCTGGAGCCGCGCCCCGATGGTGGCCTCGCGCCGGAACCGGCTCACCACCTCCTCGTTCGTCGCCGTGTCCAGCAGCACCTTCACGGCCACGGCCCGGTCCAGCGTCAGGTCGTACCCGCGCCACACCTCGCCCATGCCGCCCTGCCCGAGCCGCTGGTCCAGCCGGTACCGGCCGCCCAGTCGATCCCCCACCCGCACTGCAATGCCCCCTGACGACACGTCATCCGACGGTCTCCCAGGGGGCATTGTGTCCTGCGAAGTGAACAGCTGGGGGTGAACGGCCGGGGATGCTAGGGAGCCGGCCGCCGCCGGATCCTGCTGCCCAGCCACACCAGCGGGTCGTACTTGCGGTCCACGGCCCGCTCCTTCAGCGGGATCAGGGCGTTGTCGGTGATCTTGATGCCCTCGGGGCAGACCTCCGTGCAGCACTTGGTGATGTTGCAGTAGCCCAGCCCGTGCTCCTCCTGCGCGGTGCGCTTGCGGTCCAGGCCGCTCTCCGCCGCCGCGTCCAGCGGGTGCATGTCCAGCTCCGCCACCCGCATCAGGAACCGCGGACCGGCGAAGGCCCCCTTGTTCTCCTCGTGGTCACGCACCACGTGACAGGTGTCCTGGCACAGGAAGCACTCGATGCACTTGCGGAACTCCTGCGAGCGCTCCACGTCGATCTGCTGCATCCGGTACGCCCCCGGAGCCACCCCCTCCGGCGGCACGAAGGCCGGTACCTCCCGCGCCTTGGCGTAGTTGAAGGACACGTCCGTGACCAGGTCGCGGACGACGGGGAAGGCCCGCAGCGGCGTGACCGTGATCGTCTCGTCGGCCTCGAAGGTCGACATCCGCGTCATGCACATCAGCCGCGGCCGCCCGTTGACCTCCGCGCTGCACGAGCCGCACTTGCCCGCCTTGCAGTTCCAGCGCACCGCGAGGTCCGGGGTCTGGGTGGCCTGGAGGCGGTGGACGATGTCCAGGACCACCTCGCCGTCGTGCACCTCGACGGTGAAGTCCCGCAGCTCCCCGCCCTGCGCGTCGCCCCGCCAGATCCGGAAGCGTGCCTCGTAGGTAGTCACTCGTAGAGCTCCTCTTCGGCGAGGTACTTGACCAGCTCTTCCTTCTCGAACAGCGCGAGCAGGTCGGGGCGGATGGGATCGGTGCGGGTCCGGACCAGCGTGATCCGGTCGGCCGCGGGGTCCGCGGGGGCCGGGTCCACCGGCCGGCACAGCAGGTTCACCGGGCGCCAGCTGCGCTCCATGGCCGGGCAGTCCTCGCGGGTGTGCCCGCCCCGGCTCTCGGTGCGCTCCAGGGCCGCGCGGGCCACGCATTCGCTGACCAGCAGCATGTTCCGCAGGTCCAGCGCCAGGTGCCAGCCCGGGTTGAACTGCCGGTGACCCTCGACGCCGGCCCGTGCGGCCCGTACGCGCAGCCCCGCCAGCTTCTCCAGGGCCTCGGCCATCTCGCCCTCCCGGCGGATGATGCCGACCAGGTCGTTCATGGCGGTCTGGAGTTCCTGGTGGAGCGTGTACGGGTTCTCCGCGCCCTCGACGGCGTGGAACGGCGCGAGCGCCTCCGCGGCCGCCGCGTCGACCTGGGCCTGGGACACGGCCGGGCGGCCGCCGGGGGAGGCCGCGTACCCGGCGGCGTGCAGCCCGGCCCGGCGTCCGAAGACCAGCAGGTCGGACAGGGAGTTGCCGCCGAGCCGGTTCGAGCCGTGCATGCCGCCCGCGACCTCGCCCGCCGCGAACAGCCCCGGCACCCCGACGGTGGCCGCGGTCTCGGAGTCGACCGCGATGCCGCCCATCACGTAGTGGCAGGTCGGGCCCACCTCCATCGGCTCCGCGGTGATGTCCACGTCCGCCAGCTCCTTGAACTGGTGATACATCGACGGGAGCCGCCGCCTGATCCGCTCCGCGGGCATCCGGGTGGAGACGTCCAGGAAGACCCCGCCGTGCGGGGAGCCGCGGCCCGCCTTCACCTCGGAGTTGATCGCCCGGGCCACCTCGTCACGGGGCAGCAGCTCGGGCGGCCTCCGGTTGTGGTCCGGGTCCTCGTACCAGCGGTCGCCCTCCTCCTCCGACTCGGCGTACTTCTCCTTGAAGACGTCCGGGACGTAGTCGAACATGAACCGCTTGCCCTCGCTGTTGCGCAGCACCCCGCCGTCCCCGCGCACCGATTCGGTGACGAGGATCCCCTTCACCGAGGGCGGCCAGACCATCCCGGTCGGGTGGAACTGCACGAACTCCATGTTCAGCAGGGGTGCGCCCGCGAGCAGGGCCAGCGCGTGGCCGTCGCCCGTGTACTCCCAGGAGTTGGAGGTCGTCTTGAAGGACTTGCCGATTCCGCCCGTGGCCAGCACGACCGCCGGGGCCTCCAGGACTAAGAAGCGGCCGGACTCGCGCTCGTAGCAGAAGGTCCCCGAGACCCTCTCCCCGTCCTTGAGGACCCGGGTGACGGTGCACTCCTGGAAGACCTTGAGCCGGGCCTCGTAGTCCCCGTGCTCCTTGAAGTCCTCCTGCTGGAGGGCGACGATCTTCTGCTGGAGGGTGCGGATCAGCTCCAGGCCGGTGCGGTCGCCGACGTGCGCGAGCCGCGGGTACTCGTGGCCGCCGAAGTTGCGCTGGGATATCCGGCCGTCCGGGGTCCGGTCGAAGAGCGCGCCCCAGGTCTCCAGCTCCCACACCCGGTCCGGGGCCTCCTTGGCGTGCAGCTCGGCCATCCGCCACTGGTTGAGGAACTTGCCCCCGCGCATGGTGTCGCGGAAGTGCACCTGCCAGTTGTCGCCCTCGTTCACGTTGCCCATGGACGCGGCGATGCCGCCCTCGGCCATCACCGTGTGGGCCTTGCCGAAGAGGGACTTGCAGATCACGGCCGTACGGGCACCCCGCTCGCGGGCCTCGATCGCGGCCCGCAGCCCGGCGCCGCCCGCGCCGACCACGACCACGTCCCACTGCTGCCGTTCCACTTGAGCCATCTCAGAAGATCCTCGGGTCGGTGAAGGCGCCGCTGGCCAGCAGGTACACGTAGAAGTCGCACAGGGCCACGCTGATCAGCGAGGCCCACGCCAGCTGCATGTGACGGGTGTTGAGCCTGCTGATCCAGCCCCACAGCCGGTAGCGCACCGGGTGCTTCGAGAAGTGCTTCAGACGGCCGCCCATGATGTGCCGGCAGGAGTGGCAGGACAGGGTGTAGGCCCAGATCAGCACGATGTTGACGAGGAAGAGCAGGGTGCCCAGGCCCATGTGGCCCCAGGCGTAGTGCTCGTCGCGGAAGGTCAGCACCGTGTCATAGGTGAGGATCCCGGCCACGGGCACCGCGGCGTAGAAGAAGTACCGGTGCGCGTTCTGGACGACGAGCGGGAAGCGGGTCTCGCCCGTGTACTTCGCGTGCGGTTCGGCGACGGCGCAGGCCGGGGGCGAGGCCCAGAAGCCCCGGTAGTAGGCCTTGCGGTAGTAGTAGCAGGTCAGCCGGAAGCCGAGCGGGAAGACCAGGATCAGCAGCGCGGGGGACAGGCCCCACCAGCTGCCGAAGAGCTCCCAGTTGGGGCCGCCGCGCATCTCCTGGCAGTTCTCCGCGAGGCACGGGGAGTAGAAGGGCGAGACGTACGGGGCCGCGTAGTAGTCGGAGTTGGCGAACGCCCGCCACGTCGAGTAGACGATGAAGGCGAGCAGCCCGGCCGTGGTGACGGCCGGGGCCAGCCACCACCGGTCGGTCCGCAGGTGCCGGGCAGCGATCGCGGCCCGGGAGGCGTCGTGGACGCCGCCGGGCCGCTGCCTGGGTGGTTGTGTGCCTGTGGCCAAGGGGGACTCCGGGTGGAGTGATGAGGGGTGGCCCAGGAGACCCGGCCGCGAGCGGCCGGGCCAGATGGGTGGGCGGGATGGCCGGGCGGGCCGTCCCGGGCCCCGCGGATCACGGCCGGGCCCGGGACCGCGCCGTCAGGGGGCGCGACGGTCGCGGGCCCCGAGGCCCTCGTCGTCGGAATCGGTCCACAGCGTGCTGTCGTACGGGGTGTCCGGGACGGTGACCATCCGGGAAGGCTCCGGCGGGGCGCCGGAGCGGTCCGGCTGCGCTCGCCCGGCCCGCCGCTCCAGCTGCTCGACCTTGCGCGTCAGCTCGTCCAGGTTCCGCCGGACGGCGCTGAGATCGTCTTGCAGGGACATGATGTGACCTCGATTCCGCAAGTGCGGTGGCAACGCTCATGTGCGCCTGCGAGTGTCGCGCTTCCGGTCCCCGGTGTGAAGGGACGTGCAGCGATTGCGGGCGCGCAGGCCTGAACCGTGCGCCCCTCCCCGGAGCCCATTGTCATCCCCCTTCCGGCCGAACGCCCGCCCGGCGCCCACCCCGCGTTGGTCCGCACGGGTGGGCTTCGCGGCGTGGCGCGGAGCCCCTGCGAGGGGTCCGGCGCGCCGTGGATTTCAGTGGGTTCCGGCAACCGATGTGATCAGCTCCATATACCGCCAAACGTGATCATGCTTCCCCCACGCCCTGCCCCGGAGGTACCACCCATGTCCCAGAGAAGGCGCAGGTCAGTGGCGCTCCTGACCTCGGGAGTCCTCGCACTGCCGCTGCTCACGGGCTGCGGCGCGGGTGACGAGGAGGGCGGCCGGGCCGCCGCCGGGCAGGACATCGCGGCCACGGCCCGCGACAAGGTGGCCGACGGGGGAGTGCTGCGCTGGGCGGTGGACTCCCTGCCCAACACCCTGAACACCTTCCAGGCCGACGCGGACGCCACCACCGGCCGCATCGCCGCCGCGGTGCTCCCGCAGCTGTTCGTCCTGGACGGCAAGGGCCGGCCGGCCGCCAACCCCGACTACCTGGAGAAGGCCGAGGTCGTCGAGACCGAGCCCAAGCAGGTCGTCCTGTACAAGCTGAACCAGCAGGCGGTGTGGAGCGACGGCCGCGAGATCGGCGCCGCCGACTTCGTGGCGCAATGGCGCGCGCTGAACGGCAAGGACTCGGCGTACTGGACCGCACGCAACGCGGGCTACGACCGCATCGAGAAGATCGAGCGCGGCAAGACCGACCTGGAGGTCCGGGTCACCTTCGCCAAGCCGTACGCGGACTGGCGCTCGCTGTTCACACCGCTCTACCCCAAGCAGGTCACCGGGACCCCGGACGCCTTCAACGAGGGGGCCCGGGGCGCCCTGAAGGTCACCGCCGGACCCTTCGGCCTCGGGGCCATCGACAAGAAGACCGGCACCGCGGCCCTGACCCGCAATCCGCGCTGGTGGGGCCAGCCCACCAAGCTGGACTCGCTCGTGCTGACGGCCGTGCCCAGGGCCGAGCGCCCGGCCGCGCTGGCCGCGGGCAGGCTCGACCTCGCGGAGGTCGACCGGACGGGCGCCGACCGCATCGCGCTGGCCCGCCGGGACGCCGCCGGGCGCAGCGGCGCGGGCAGCGGCGGGGCCCCGGCCCACGGCCCGGCCGCCTCGGTGACGGCGGCGCAGGCCACCCTGTCCTGGGCCGTCGCCTTCGGCGCGGACGAGGAGAAGGCCGAGGCCGAGAAGGAGAACCGGCTGAAGAAGGCCGCGGCGGCGAAGAAGTACGCCGACGAGCAGGCGGCCCTGCGCACCTTCACCGTGCGCAAGTCCCTGGAGCCCGCCTACACCCAGCTCGCGATGAACGGCTCCTCGGGCCCGCTGTCCGACGAGCGCGTGCGCCGGGCGGTGGCCCGGGCACTGGACCGCAAGGCCCTGGCCGAGGCCGTGCTGAAGCCCCTCGGCCTCCCCGCGAAGCCGGTCGGCAGCCACCTCGCGCTCGCCGGGCAGCGGACGTACGCCGACAACAGCGGCGCCCTCGGCAACCAGGACACCCAGGCGGCCCAGGCCCTCCTCGCGGACGCGGGCTGGCGCCGGGGCGGCAAGCTCACCGAACCCGCGGGAGCCAAGGCGGGCCCGGAGGGCGCACCGCAGGACGACGGGAAGACCCCGTCCGGCCCGGGCACCGGCAACGACGGGCTGTACATCGTCGGCCAGGACGACGGACGCAACGGAGACCTGCGGTCGGCCACGGCGGACCGGGCCGCGGAAGGGGACCGGCCCGCGGACCACGGAGCCGGGCACCGCCCCGACGGGGAGGTCGTCGACGCCGACGCCCTCGCCGAGGAAGCCCGCACCCAGCCCTCCCCGGTGCTGGCCCCGGCCCCCTTCGCGGCCCAGCAGGAGATCGCGCTG
Source organism: Streptomyces xanthophaeus (assembly GCF_000725805.1). Taxonomy (GTDB): domain Bacteria; phylum Actinomycetota; class Actinomycetes; order Streptomycetales; family Streptomycetaceae; genus Streptomyces; species Streptomyces xanthophaeus. The sequence continues at coordinate 11,520 of NZ_JOFT01000042.1, forward strand.
CGGGCCCAGGCCGCCGCGCTCGGCGCCGCGGGCCAGGAGGACGACGGCAAGCGCGCCCCGGCCCGCGACGACGAGGGCGAGGGCGCCGACCCCGCCAAGGCCTCGCCCGCCCCGGCCAAGCAGGCCGTACGCACCTCCGGGAACATGCTCGCCAAGGACGGCAAGCCGCTGACCCTGCGCTTCGTCGTCCCGGCGGGCCCCGGCTCGGAGGCCCTGCGCACGGTCGGCGACCGGATCGCCCGGATGCTCCAGAAGGTCGGCATCCAGACCGAGAGCACCAAGGTGGCCGACGAGAGCTTCTTCAAGGACCACATCGCCTCGGGCCAGTACGACCTGGCGCTGTACTCCTGGCCGGCCACGGCCTTCCCGGCCACCGACGCCCGGCCGATCTTCGCCAAGCCGGAGCCGGCCGCGGACGGCTCGCTCCTCGTCGAACAGAACTACACCCGGGTCGGCACGGACCACATCGACCAGCTGTTCGACCAGGCGGTCGGCGAGCTGGACGAGGAGGAGTCCCGCGAGCTGATGCGCAAGGCGGACGCCCGGATCTGGGCCGCCGCCGGTTCCATCCCGCTCTACCAGCGCCCCGAGCTGGTGGCCGTGAAGCCGGGTCTGGTCAACGCGGGCGCCTTCGGTCTCGGCGCCCCCCGTTTCCAGGACATCGGCTGGAAGAAGGCCCCGAACGCCAAGGACAAGAAGAAGTAGTGACAAAGAGGTGCCCGAGGGGTTGACCTCAGGGTTTCAAGCTCAGATGTGACTCAATTCCCTTGCCCGCCGCAGATCCGGCGGGCAAGGTCGTGGATACCCGTTGACCCGCATGAATACGGGGCTGACCGGCACCCGAGACCCCCCACCCCGTACTCGGCGGCCTTCATTCGTCCAGCCCCTTGACAGCCCCCCCGGCAGGCAGTTCCCGCCACGCGACGTACCATGGGGTAAGGCCGTGGCAGGTTTTCGCCCGGTCGAGGCGCGCGTGCCAGGCCGTACGCGACGCCATCCACGATCCCGGGAGAAGCGCCGAAGTGCCCACGCGCCACGACATCCGTAACGTCGCCATCGTCGCCCACGTCGACCATGGCAAGACGACCATCGTCGATGCCATGCTCAAGCAGGCCGGTGCCTTCGCCGCCCACCAGCACCTCGACGACCGCATGATGGACTCGAACGACCTGGAGCGTGAGAAGGGCATCACGATCCTCGCCAAGAACACGGCGGTGAAGTACCACCCCAAGGACGGCGGGGCGCCCATCACGATCAACATCATCGACACCCCCGGCCACGCCGACTTCGGTGGTGAGGTCGAGCGCGGTCTGTCGATGGTGGACGCGGTCGTCCTGCTGGTGGACGCCTCCGAGGGTCCGCTGCCCCAGACCCGCTTCGTCCTGCGCAAGGCCCTGCAGGCGAAGATGCCGGTCATCCTCTGCATCAACAAGACCGACCGCCCGGACTCCCGGATCGACGAGGTCGTCAACGAGACGTACGACCTCTTCCTGGACCTGGACGCGGACGAGGACCAGATCGAGTTCCCGATCGTCTACGCCTGCGGCCGTGACGGCGTCGCCTCGCTGACCAAGCCCGAGGACGGCACCGTCCCCGCGGACAGCGACAGCCTGGAGCCGTTCTTCTCCACCATCCTGGAGCACGTCCCCGCCCCGGTGTACGACGACGAGGCGCCGCTGCAGGCCCACGTCACCAACCTGGACGCCGACAACTTCCTCGGCCGCATCGCGCTCCTGCGCGTCGAGCAGGGCGAGCTGCGCAAGGGCCAGACCGTCACCTGGATCAAGCGCGACGGCACCCAGTCGAACGTCCGCATCACCGAGCTGATGATGACCGAGGCGCTCACCCGCAAGCCGGCGGAGGTCGCCGGCCCCGGTGACATCTGCGCCGTCGCGGGTATCCCCGACATCATGATCGGCGAGACCCTGGCCGACCCGGAGAACCCGATCGCGCTCCCGCTGATCTCGGTCGACGAGCCGGCGATCTCCATGACCATCGGTACGAACACCTCCCCGATGGTCGGCCGCGGCGGCAGCGGCAAGGGCGCGGACGCCAAGTCCGCGGTCAAGGACCGCAAGGTCACCGCCCGCCAGGTCAAGGACCGCCTCGACCGCGAGCTGGTCGGTAACGTCTCGCTCCGCGTCCTCGACACCGAGCGTCCCGACGCCTGGGAGGTCCAGGGCCGCGGTGAGCTCGCGCTCGCCATCCTGGTCGAGCAGATGCGCCGCGAGGGCTTCGAGCTGACCATCGGCAAGCCGCAGGTGGTCACGCAGGAGATCGACGGCAAGGTGCACGAGCCGGTCGAGCGCATGACGATCGACGTCCCCGAGGAGCACATGGGCGCGGTCACGCAGCTCATGGGCGTCCGCAAGGGCCGCATGGACAACATGTCGAACCACGGCTCCGGCTGGGTCCGTATGGAGTTCGTCGTCCCGTCGCGCGGCCTCATCGGCTTCCGTACGGAGTTCCTGACGGGCACGCGCGGCACCGGCATCGCCCACTCGATCCACGAGGGCCACGAGCCGTGGTTCGGCCCGCTGGTGACCCGTAACAACGGTTCGCTGGTCGCCGACCGCGCGGGTTCGGTCACGCCGTTCGCGATGATCAACCTCCAGGAGCGCGGCGTCCTGTTCACCGACCCCGGCACCGAGGTGTACGAGGGCATGATCGTCGGCGAGAACTCCCGCTCCGACGACATGGACGTGAACATCACCAAGGAGAAGAAGCTCACCAACATGCGTGCGGCTTCCGCGGACAACACCGAGAACGTGGTGCCGCCCCGCAAGCTCTCCCTGGAGCAGTCCCTGGAGTTCTGCCGCGACGACGAGTGCGTCGAGGTGACCCCGGAGGCCGTCCGCATCCGCAAGGTCGTCCTGGACCAGAAGGACCGCTCGCGCACCGCCTCGCGCGCCAAGTCCGCGAAGTAACAACGCAGTAGAGGGCCGCCGCGACCAGCGGCGGCCCGACCCCCGGCATACGGCAGCCCCTCCCGTCATGGAGTCCTTGACGGGAGGGGCTGTTCGCGTTTGTCAAGCTGATTTTTGCGCTCTGGTGTCCGCATACCGACCGTGACACTCCGGAAGGTGAGCTAACCGTCCGTTTCGCACGTGTCTGTCTCCTATCCGTTTGTCCGGATTTCGGGTTTTCGCCGTGCGGTGATGTTGTGAAAACGAGACCACTTAAGTGTGGTTTACGGTCAGGCAGTCCCTGAGGATGGCTCCATTGAGCTCGGGTCAATGGGTCACGCGCTGTGGGGAGCGCCGACTCACGAGCACACTCGGGGCACTGTTCCTATCGCCGTCAGGGGTGTCGGCGAAACGTACCTGTGCCCTTCACATCAGACAGTGGACTCATGAGGAGGAAACCCATGCGCGGTGCCAAGAGCGCCAAGTGGGTAGCGGGCGCGATTGTCGTCGCCCTGGCAGCGACCGCCTGTGGCGGTGGCGACAAGGGCGATGCCGCAAAGGGTGAGGTTGACCCGAACGGTATCTACTCGATCGAGGTCGGCGAGCCGGAGAAGCTCCTGCACCCGGCCGACACGATGGAGTCCAACGGCTCCATCGCCATGTCGGGTCTGTTCTCGCAGCTCGTCGACTACGACGCCGACGGCAAGCTGACGATGGTCAACGCCGAGTCGGTGGAGTCCAAGGACAGCAAGCTGTGGACCGTCAAGCTGAAGGCCGGCTGGACCTTCCACGACGGCACCAAGGTCACGGCCGATTCCTACGTCAAGGCGTGGAACTGGGCCGCGAACATCGACAACAAGCAGGGCAACGCGTCCTGGTTCGCCGACATCAAGGGCTTCGAGACCGTCCACCCCGAGGCCGAGGGCGCCAAGCCCGCCGGCACCGCGATGGAGGGCCTGAAGGTCGTCGACGAGAACACCTTCACCATCGAGCTCGCCAACGCCGTCCCGTACTTCGCGTACAAGCTCGGCTACGAGGTCTTCTCCCCGCTGCCGGAGTCCTTCTACAAGGACCCCGCGGCCGCCGGTGAGAAGCCGGTCGGCAACGGCCCGTACAAGTTCAAGAACTGGGAACACAAGAAGCAGATCGAGCTGACCCGCTTCGACGACTACAAGGGCGAGAACAAGGCGAAGAACGGCGGTGTGATCCTCAAGAACTACTCCACCGTCGAGACCGCCTACGAGGACCTGAAGTCGGGCAACGTCGACGTCCTGCGCACCATCGGCCCGAAGGACCTCCCGGTCTACCGCGCCGACCTCGGTGACCGTGCCGTGGACCAGGCGTACTCCGCCGTCCAGACGCTGGCCATCGCGTTCTACGCCGACCAGTGGAAGACCCCGAAGCAGGTCGACCCGAAGGTCATCCAGGGCCTGTCGATGGCGATCGACCGCGACACCATCACCAAGACCGTGCTCCAGGGCACCCGCGAGCCCGCCACCGGCTGGGTCGCCAAGGGCGTCCTCGGCTACACGCCGAACGCGACCGGTGACGTCACCAAGTTCGACGCCGCGAAGGCCAAGGCGCTCATCGCCGAGGGCGGCGGCGTCCCGAACAACGAGATCTCCATCCAGTTCAACTCGGACGGCGGTCACAAGGAATGGGTCGAGGCTGTCTGCAACAGCATCACCCAGGCCACCGGCGTCAAGTGCACCGGTGACGCCAAGCCGGACTTCCAGGCCGACCTCCAGGCCCGCAAGTCCAAGCAGGTCAAGTCGATCTACCGCTCCGGCTGGGTCCTCGACTACCCGGTGAACGCCAACTTCGTCAGCGACCTGTTCCGTACGGGCGCCAGCGGTAACCAGGGTGGCTTCACCAACGCGGACCTGGACGCCAAGATCGCTGCGGCCGACTCCGCGGCGACCCTGGAAGAGTCCGTGAAGGCGTACCAGGCCATCGAGAAGGAACTGGTCACCTACATGCCTTCCATCCCGCTCTGGTACTACAAGGTCAACGCGGGTTACTCGGAGAAGGTCCAGAACGTCAAGTACGCCCAGGACGGCGACCCGATCATCGAAGAGGTCGAGGTCAAGAAGTAAGTCCCGCCGCGTAATTTCGTTCGACGGATGTGGGCCGGCGGGGAGCCGGCCCGCATCCGGGCCTATACGCAGCGCCCGGGGGGCCCTTTCGCGACGCAGTGACGACACCGTCACGCGCGTGCGTGGCGAAAGGGCCCGTCCGGCTGCGCCTGCCGCATCTTCTACGGAGGCATGATGGGGCGCTATGTCGCACGACGACTGCTCCAGATGATCCCGGTCTTCTTCGGGACGACCCTGCTCATCTTCATGATGGTGTACAGCCTGCCCGGCGACCCCGTGGCCGGTCTCTTCGGTGACAAGGGCACCGACCCGGCCACACTGGCGAAGCTCCGCCATGAGCATGGCTTGGACAGGCACTGGATTGTCCAGTATTGGAACTACATATCCAGCATCCTTTTCCACTTCGACTTCGGGACCCAGATCCGCAGTGGTCGTGAGATCACCGACGTCATCGGAGACGCCTTCCCGGTCACGCTCCGCCTGGCGATGATGGCCTTCGCCATCGAGATCGTCCTCGGTCTCGGCCTCGGCATCGTGGCGGGCCTCAAGGCCGGCAAGCTCGCCGACAACCTGGTCCTGATCCTCACGCTGCTGATCATCTCGATGCCGGTCTTCGTGCTCGGCTTCATCGTGAAGTCGGTGTTCGCCTTCCAGCTCGGCTGGATCGACCCCAACGTGAGCAACGACGAGCTGTGGAGCGAGCTGCTCGCCCCGGCCATCGTCCTCGGATCGCTCTCGCTCGCCTACGTGGCCCGCCTGACCCGCACCTCGATGGCCGAGAACCTGCGCGCCGACTACATGCGCACCGCGATCGCCAAGGGTCTGCCCAAGCGCCGCGTCATCGGTGTGCACCTCATGCGCAACTCGATGATCCCCGTCGTGACCTTCCTGGGTACCGACATCGGCGCCCTCATGGGCGGCGCCGTCGTCACCGAGGGCATCTTCAACGTCAAGGGCGTCGGTGGTCTGATCTACGACTCGATCGTCCGGCGCGAAGGCCTGACCGTCGTCGGTGTCGTCACCGTCCTGGTCGTGGTCTACCTGATAGCCAGCCTGCTCGTCGACCTCCTCTACGCGGTCATGGACCCGAGGATCCGGTATGCCTGACCTGACCAAGATCGAAGCCGTGACGCCCGCCACCCCGGCCGCTCCGGAAGCGCCGGTCGAGCCGGCGAAGGCCGAGAAGGCCCGCAGCCTCTGGGGCGACGCCTGGGCCGACCTGCGCCGCAACCCGTACTTCATCGTCTCGTCGGTGCTGATCCTCATCCTGCTGACGATCTCCGCCTTCCCGGGACTGTTCACCAGCGCCGACCCGACCAAGGGCGACCTGGTGAAGCACTTCCTCACCAAGCCGGAGCTGGGCAGCATCGGTTCGCCCGACTGGCTCGGCTACGACGGCCAGGGCCGCAGCGTCTACGCGCGACTGATCTACGGCACCCGTGCCTCGATCATCGTCGCCGTCTGCGTGACCGCGATCGTCACGGTCGTCGGCTCCATCACCGGCATGATCGCCGGTTACTTCGGCGGACTCACGGACGCGATCATGTCCCGGGTCACCGACATCTTCTTCGGCATCCCCTTCCTGCTCGGTGCGATGGTCGTCCTCCAGGCCTTCACCAAGCGGACCGTGTGGACCGTCGTCTTCGCCCTGGCCTTCCTCGGCTGGACGCAGATCAACCGCGTCATGCGCGGTGCGGTCATCACCGTGAAGCAGGCCGACTACGTGCACGCGGCGAAGGCCCTGGGCGCGGGCACCCCCCGCATCCTGATCAAGCACATCCTGCCGAACGCCATGGCACCGGTGATCGTGGTCGCCACCATCGCGCTGGGCGGCTACGTCGCCGCCGAGGCGACCCTGTCCTACCTGGGCCTCGGCCTCGCGTCCCCCACCATCTCGTGGGGTGTGGACATTTCCGCGGGCGCTGCGCAGATCCGAGTGGCGGAGCACATCCTGTTCTACCCCTCGATCATGCTCAGCATCACCGTCCTCGCCTTCATCATGCTCGGCGAAGCGGTCCGCAACGCCCTCGACCCGAAGCTGCGCTGAGGAGGGCGTAAGTGATCACCATGGACAACACCAGTACGGTTCCCGCCCCGCGTGACGGGGACAAGCAGGGCCCGCTCCTCGAAGTGCGCGACCTCCACGTGGAGTTCCACACCCGCGACGGCGTGGCCAAGGCAGTCAACGGCGTCAACTACAGCGTGAGCGCGGGCGAGACCCTCGCCGTGCTCGGCGAGTCGGGCTCCGGCAAGTCGGTCACCGCCCAGGCCATCATGGGCATCCTCGACATGCCGCCCGGCAAGATCCCGCAGGGCGAGATCCTCTTCCGCGGCCAGGACATGCTGAAGATGAGCTTCGAGGAGCGGCGCCAGCTCCGCGGCCGGAAGATCGCCATGATCTTCCAGGACGCGCTGTCCTCCCTCAACCCGGTGCTCAGCGTCGGCTACCAGCTGGGCGAGATGTTCCGCGTCCACCAGGGTGCGTCGAAGAAGGAAGCCCGGCTCAAGGCCATCGAGCTGATGGACAAGGTCAAGATCCCGGCCGCCGCGCAGCGCGTGGACGACTACCCGCACCACTTCTCGGGCGGTATGCGTCAGCGCATCATGATCGCCATGGCGATCGCGCTGGAGCCGGACCTGATCATCGCCGACGAGCCGACCACGGCTCTCGACGTGACCGTCCAGGCCCAGGTGATGGACCTGCTGGCCGAGCTCCAGCGCGAGCTGAACATGGGTCTGATCCTGATCACCCACGACCTCGGCGTCGTCGGCGCACCCGTACACCCGCGGTCTGCTGGACTCGATCCCGCGTCTGGACCAGAAGGGCCAGGAGCTCTTCGCCATCAAGGGCCTGCCGCCGAACCTCCTGCGGCTCCCCAGCGGCTGTTCCTTCAACCCGCGCTGCACCGCCGCGCAGGACATCTGCCGCTCCGAGGTCCCCGTACTTCAGGCGGTCAGCGAGCAGGACGGCAGCGAGCTGCCGGGCCGCCGCAGCGCGTGCCACTTCTGGAAGGAGCAGATCCATGGCTGAGCTCACCAAGAACGCCCCCGAGCGCGAGCCGATCCTCCAGGTCCGCAACCTGGTCAAGCACTTCCCGCTGACCCAGGGCATCCTGTTCAAGAAGCAGGTCGGCGCGGTCAAGGCCGTCGACGGCATCAGCTTCGACCTGTACCGGGGCGAGACCCTCGGCATCGTCGGCGAGTCCGGCTGCGGCAAGTCCACCGTCGCCAAGCTGCTGATGAACCTGGAGCGGGCGACCGCCGGCGAGGTCTTCTACAAGGGCCAGGACATCACCAAGCTGTCCGGCCGCGCCCTGAAGGCTGTCCGCCGCAACATCCAGATGGTCTTCCAGGACCCGTACACCTCGCTGAACCCGCGCATGACGGTCGGCGACATCATCGGCGAGACGTACGACATCCACCCCGAGGTGGCTCCCAAGGGCGACCGGCGCCGCAAGGTCCAGGAACTCCTGGACGTCGTGGGCCTCAACCCGGAGTACATCAACCGCTACCCGCACCAGTTCTCCGGCGGCCAGCGCCAGCGCATCGGCATCGCCCGCGGCCTCGCGCTCAACCCGGAGATCATCATCTGCGACGAGCCGGTCTCCGCGCTCGACGTGTCGGTGCAGGCCCAGGTCATCAACCTGATGGAGAAGCTCCAGGACGAGTTCGACCTGTCCTACGTCTTCATCGCGCACGACCTGTCGATCGTCCGGCACATCTCGGACCGGGTCGGCGTCATGTACCTCGGCAAGATGGCCGAGATCGGCACCGACGCGCAGATCTACGAACACCCGACGCACCCCTACACCCAGGCGCTGCTGTCGGCCGTTCCGGTCCCGGACCCGGAGGCCCGCGAGGGCCGCGACCGGATCATCCTCACCGGTGACGTCCCGTCCCCGGCCAACCCGCCGTCGGGCTGCCGCTTCCGCACCCGCTGCTGGAAGGTCCAGGACAAGTGCTCCACCGAGGAGCCGCTGCTGGCGATCCCGGAGCGCTTCAAGGGCCAGGACACCTTCGCCGCTCACGAGTCGGCGTGCCACTTCGCGGAGGAGCGGGCCGTCCTGCCCGTCTGATCTCCCGCGCAGCAAGGCGTCCAGGGCGCCCGGTACCGGATCCTTCCGGTAGCGGGCGCCCTGCCGCGTTCCGGTACGGGGAAAGCGGGTTGCACCCGCCCGCCGCCCGGGCCGACAGTGGGCCGATGACCGCCATGCTGACCGTCCGGCCCGCGGGGCCCGGGGACGCGTCCGACATCTGCGCCCTGCTCAACGCCGTCGACATGATCGAGATCGGCCGGCCGGAGACGGACCTCGGCACCGTCGAGGCCGATCTCCACCACCCCGACGTCGATCTGGCCACCGACTCCTGGCTGGCCTTCGAGGGCAGCAGACTCGTGGCCTACGCCCTGGTCTGGTCCGATGCCGGACCCGGCCGCGTCGACGGCGACCACTACGTACTGCCCGGCCGTCCGCAGGCCGCCCTGCTCCTGCTGGAACGGATGGAGGAGCGGGCCCGCGAGATGGCCGCCGGGCAGGGCCCCGCCGTCCTGCGGATCCAGCTCAACGTGGCACCCACCCTCGACCTCGCCCTGCTCCGCGGGCGCGGCTACCGCACCGTGCGCAGCTATCAGGTCATGACCCGCGCGCTCGCCCCGGACCGCGACCTGCCGCCCACCCCTCCCGCCGGGCTGACCCTGCGCCACTGCGCGTCCGAGGAGGCCGACCGGCGCCGGGCGCACGCACTCGTGGAGGAGACCTTCGCCGCACACTTCGGTCACGCGGACCGTCCGTACGAGGCCTGGCTGGACCACTTGGACGCCCGCGCCCTGGACTGGTCCCTGGTCTGGATCGCGAGCCTGCCCGGGCACGGCGACGCCGCGGTGCTGCTCACCCGCGACGACCGGACCAGCATGGGCTGGCTCAGCCACATCGGCGTACGGCAGGAGCTGCGCGGCCGCGGCATCGGCGGCTTCCTGCTGCGGCACGCCTTCGCCGCCTACGCGGCCCGCGGCCGGGACACCGTGGGCCTCGGCGTGGACACCGACAACGAAACCGGCGCACTCGCGCTCTACGAGGCGCACGGCATGGGCCTGCACTATGCGGTCGACACCTGGGAGCTGGCTTTGCACTCGCAGGGGTGACAGCCGAGGGACGCGAGGGTGCAATCGGTCCAACGAGGAGTGTGCGGTGCCCGACATGGGGTGACATTGGGCCCACGTGAGTCTTGGGATCCATAGGAGGCACTCCATGCGCGGAGCCACCCACGCCAAGTGGGCCGCAGGTATGGTGGCCGTCGCCCTCGCGGTGACGGCCTGCGGCGGCGGAAGCGACAGCGGCGGAGGCGGCGGTGCGGGCATCGTGTCCTCCTCCTGGGGTGACCCGCAGAACCCGCTGGAGCCGGCCAACACCAACGAGGTGCAGGGCGGCAAGGTCCTCGACATGCTCTTCCGGGGTCTGAAGCGGTACGACCCGAAGACCGGCGCGGCCACGAACATGCTCGCCGAGAAGATCGAGACCACCGACAGCCAGAACTTCACGATCACGCTGAAGGACGGCTGGAAGTTCAGCAACGACGAGCCCGTCACCGCCCAGTCCTTCGTGGACGCCTGGAACTACGCGGCGGACGTGCGCAACAAGCAGAACAACGCGCCGTTCTTCTCCGACATCGTCGGCTACGACGACCTGCACCCGGCCTCCGGCGATCCCAAGACCAAGACGATGTCCGGTCTGGTGGTCAAGGACCCCAAGACCTTCACCGTCGCCCTGAAGGAGAAGTTCTCCACCTGGCCCGAGACCCTCGGCTACCAGGCCTTCTCCCCGCTGCCCCAGGCCTTCTTCACCGACCACGCCGGCTGGCTGAACAAGCCCGTCGGCAACGGCCCGTACACGGTGGACTCCTACACCAAGGGCACCGGCATGAAGCTGCGCAAGTGGGAGGGGTACCCGGGCGCGGACAAGGCGCAGAACAGCGGTGTGGACCTCAAGGTCTACACCGACAACAACACCGCCTACACCGACCTGATCTCCGGGAACCTCGACCTCGTCGACGACGTCCCGGCGCAGCAGCTCAAGAACGTCAAGAACGACCTCGGCGACCGGTACATCAACCAGCCGGCGCTGATCATCCAGACCCTCACCTTCCCCCTCTACGACCCCCAGTGGGGCAAGGCGGGCATGGAGAAGGTCCGGCAGGGCATCTCGCGGGCCGTGAACCGCGACGAGATCACCAAGCAGATCTTCCACGAGACCCGCACGCCCGCGAAGGACTGGACCTCACCGGCCCTCGGCGCGACGGGCGGCTTCTCCGAGACGGCCTGCGGCGAGGCCTGCGTCTTCGACCCCGCGGCCGCCAAGCAGCTCATCCAGGAGGGCGGCGGCCTGCCCGGCGGCAAGATGACCATCACCTCGAACGTCGACACCGGTTCGCACCGCGAATGGATGGACGCCGTCTGCAACAGCATCAACAACGCCCTCGGTGAGGGACCTGTCTGCACGGTCAACCCGGTCGGCACCTTCGCGGACTTCCGCAACCAGCAGAGCTCCTACAAGCTGACCGGCCCCTTCCGCTCCGGCTGGCAGGCCGACTACCCGCTGATCCAGAACTTCCTGGAGCCGCTCTACTACACGGGGGCCTCCTCCAACTACGGGAAGTTCAGCAACAAGGACTTCGACAAGCTCATCGACGACGCCAACCAGGAGAGCGACGCGGCCAAGGCGACCGGGATCTTCCAGGACGCCGAGAAGATCCTCGCCGAGCAGATGCCGTCCATCCCGCTCTGGTACCAGAACGGCAGCGCCGGCTACTCCGAGCGGATCTCGGACGTCACCCTCAACCAGTTCAGCGTGCCGGTCTACGACCAGATCAAGGTCAGCTGACCGACCAACGGATCGATCCTGGAGCAGTCCATGGGACGTTATGTGATCCGGCGGCTGCTCCAGATGATCCCGGTGTTCATCGGCAGCACGTTCCTGATCTTCTTCATGGTGTACGCGCTCGGTGACCCGGTCGCGGCCCTCTTCGGAGACAAGGCACCGGACCCCGCCACCGCCGCGCGCATCCGCAAGGACCTCTACCTCGACCAGCCCCTGTGGAAGCAGTACCTCCACTACATGGGGCAGATCTTCCAGGGCGACTTCGGGACCGCCTTCAACGGGCAGAGCGTCACCTCCCTGATGGCCTCCGCCTTCCCCGTCACCCTGCGCCTGACCATCGTCGCGATCGTCATCGAGGTCGTCGTCGGCATCACGCTCGGCGTGGTCAGCGGCCTGCGCCGCGGCAAGTCCATCGACACCTCCGTCCTGGTGATGACGCTGGTGGTCATCTCGGTTCCCACCTTCGTGACGGGCTACCTGCTCCAGTACCTCTTCGGCGTCAAATGGGGCTGGGTGCGGCCCACCGTCTCCCCGGAGGCCCCCTTCAGCGAGCTGATCCTGCCCGGCATCGTCCTCGCCCTGGTCTCCCTCGCGTACGTCACCCGCCTCTCCCGCACCTCGATCGCCGAGAACGTCAAGGCCGACTACGTGCGCACCGCCGTCGCCAAGGGCCTGCCGCGCCGCCGGGTCATCACCCGGCACCTGCTGCGCAACTCCCTCATCCCGGTGGTCACCTTCATCGGCACCGACATCGGCGCCCTGATGGGAGGGGCCATCGTCACCGAACGGATCTTCAACATCCACGGCGTCGGCTACCAGCTCTACCAGGGCATCCTGCGCAACAACGCCCCCACGGTGGTCGGATTCGTGACCATCCTCGTGATCGTCTTCCTGCTGGCGAACCTGCTCGTGGACCTGCTCTACGCGGTCCTGGACCCGAGGATCCGTTATGCCTGAGCCCCAGAGCCCCGAAGGCCCCGGCGGCTACGACCCCGTGGGCCCGCGCCCCAAAGAGGCGATCTCCCCCACCGGCCAGGGGGGCGTCATGGATCTGGCGCTGCAGGAGGCCGAGAGCCTGGAGAAGGCCCCCGGACCGGGCGCACCCCGCGAGAAGGCCCGCTCCCTGTGGTCCGACGCCTGGCACCAGCTGCGGCGCAACCCCGTCTTCATCGTCTCCTCGCTGCTGATCCTCTTCCTCATCGTCATCTCCATCTGGCCACAGCTCATCGCCAGCGGGGACCCGCTCCAGTGCGACCTGTCCAAATCCCAGCAGGGCGCCGCCCCCGGCCACCCCTTCGGCTACGACACGCAGGGCTGCGACGTGTACACCCGTACCGTCTACGGGGCCCGCGCCTCCATCACCGTCGGCATCTGCGCCACCCTCGGCGCGGCCCTGCTCGGCTCGGCGCTCGGCGGGCTCGCCGGGTTCTTCGGCGGCTGGGGGGACTCGCTGCTGTCCCGGGTCGCCGACATCTTCTTCGGCATCCCGGTCGTCCTCGGCGGCCTGGTCTTCCTGTCCGTGGTCACCAGCACCACCGTCTGGCCCGTGGTCGGCTTCATCATCCTGCTCGGCTGGCCGCAGATCGCCCGCATCGCCCGCGGCTCCGTGATCACCGCCAAACAGAACGACTACGTCCAGGCGGCCCGGGCGCTGGGCGCGGGCAACTCGCGGATGCTGCTGCGGCACGTCGCGCCCAATGCCGTCGCGCCCGTCATCGTCGTCGCCACCATCGCGCTGGGCACCTACATCGCCCTGGAGGCCACGCTCTCCTTCCTCGGCGTCGGCCTGCGCCCGCCCACGGTCTCCTGGGGCATCGACATCTCCAACGCCGCCTCCCAGATCCGCAACGCCCCGCACATGCTGCTCTACCCGGCGGGAGCGCTCAGCCTGACCGTGCTCGCCTTCATCATGCTCGGCGACGCGGTGCGCGACGCCCTCGACCCCAAGCTGCGCTGAGGAGCCCCGCACATGCTGCTCGAAGTCCGCGACCTGCACGTGGAATTCAAGACGCGCGACGGAGTCGCGAAGGCGGTCAACGGCGTCAACTACTCGGTGGACGAGGGCGAGACCCTCGCCGTGCTCGGCGAGTCCGGCTCGGGCAAGTCGGTGACCGCCCAGGCGGTGATGGGCATCCTGGAGGCGCCGCCGGGCCGGATCGCGGGCGGCGAGATCCTCTTCCAGGGCAAGGACCTCCTGAAGATGAAGGAGGAGGAACGGCGCAAGGTCCGCGGCGCCGGGATGGCCATGATCTTCCAGGACGCGCTGTCCTCACTGAACCCCGTCCTGAGCGTGGGCGCGCAGCTCGGCGAGATGTACGAGGTCCACCGCGGGATGTCCCGCAAGGACGCCAGGGCCAAGGCCGTCGAGCTGATGGACCGGGTGAAGATCCCCGCGGCGAAGGAGCGGGTGGGCGACTACCCGCACCAGTTCTCCGGCGGCATGCGCCAGCGCATCATGATCGCGATGGCGATGGCCCTCGAACCCTCGCTGATCATCGCGGACGAGCCCACCACGGCCCTGGACGTGACCGTCCAGGCCCAGGTGATGGACCTGCTGGCCGAGCTCCAGCGCGAGCTGAACATGGGTCTGATCCTGATCACCCACGACCTCGGCGTCGTCCGCCCGCGCACCCGTACACCCGCGGTCTGCTGGACTCGATCCCGCGTCTGGACCAGAAGGGCCAGGAGCTGTACGCGATCAAGGGCCTGCCGCCCAACCTGCTGGCCATCCCGCCCGGCTGCGCCTTCAACCCGCGCTGCCCGATGGCCCAGCCCGTGTGCCGCACCGACGTCCCGCCGCTCTACGAGGTGACGGAGTCCCCGGCGCCGCGCACCAGCGCCTGCCACTTCTGGAAGGAGTGCCTCCATGCCTGAGTCCCTTCTGGAAGTGAAGGACCTCGTCAAGCACTACCCGCTCACCCAGGGCATCGTCTTCCGCAAACAGGTCGGCGCCGTGAAGGCCGTCGACGGGGTCTCCTTCGACCTGCGCCCCGGCGAGACCCTCGGCATCGTCGGCGAGTCCGGCTGCGGCAAGTCCACCGTGGCCAAGATGCTGGTCAACCTGGAACGGCCCACCGCGGGGGCGATCTCCTACAAGGGCGAGGACATCACCAAACTGTCCGGGAAGGCCCTCAAGGCCGTCCGGCGCAACATTCAGATGGTCTTCCAGGACCCGTACACCTCGCTGAACCCGCGTATGACGGTCGGCGACATCATCGGCGAGCCCTACGAGATCCACCCCGAGGTCGCCCCCAAGGGGGACCGCCGCCGCAAGGTCCAGGAACTCCTGGACGTGGTGGGCCTGAACCCCGAGTACATCAACCGCTACCCGCACCAGTTCTCCGGCGGCCAGCGCCAGCGCATCGGCATCGCCCGGGGCCTGGCCCTGCGGCCCGAGATCATCGTCGCCGACGAGCCGGTCTCCGCGCTGGACGTCTCCGTCCAGGCCCAGGTGATCAACCTCCTGGAGCGCCTGCAGAGCGACTTCGACCTGTCCTACGTCTTCATCGCGCACGACCTGTCGATCGTCCGGCACATCTCGGACCGGGTCGGCGTCATGTACCTCGGCCGGATCGTGGAGATCGGCACCGACGCGCAGATCTACGAACACCCCACGCACCCCTACACCCAGGCCCTGCTCTCCGCCGTGCCCGTCCCCGACCCCGAGGCCCGCGCCCACCGCGAGCGGATCATCCTCTCCGGCGACGTGCCCTCCCCGGCCAACCCGCCCTCCGGCTGCCCCTTCCGCACCCGCTGCTGGAAGGCCGAGGCGCGCTGCGCCGCGGAGGTGCCGCTGCTCGCGGTCCCGGCGGTCTTCCCCACGGGTCCCGCCGCGCACCCTTCGGCGTGTCACTTCGCGGCGGAGAAGCAGGTCGTGCCGCACCCGGCGCCGCCGGCGGAACCTCCGGGTCCGCTGTCCGAGGAGTAGAGCGGCCGACCGCTCATTTCCAGCCACCCGCGTCGGGGTGGGCCGGTGACCCCGGTCACTGGCCCAACTCCGTTAACACGGGGGCAACTTGTGCGTTTCTGCCCCGAGATATGAGCCGTGCAGTCTGGGTGGCGTGCGGCCGTGCGGGTGCCGACAGCCGGCCGGAGAGGCGCCACGCCTGTCCGGCCGGTCACCCCTGTGCCCCTCCTGATGCGCGCCGTGCGCCCCTCGTGCTGCCGGATTTCGATCGATGCGCTGGCACGGATAGTTATGATCCGTAGCACGCGGTGGGTATGAATCCTGCCGAGCACGAATATGCGTACCGATGTCCGCTCGACGTGGAGGTGAAACGCCGTGGCACTCTCGATCTCCGCCGTGGTGCTGCTGGCGATCATCGTCTTCCTGCTGGTCCGCAAGTCGGGCCTGAAAGCAGGACACGCGGTGGTCTGCGTACTTCTCGGCTTCTACCTGGCGAGCTCCACGGTGGCGCCGACCCTCAGTCAGCTCACGAACAACGTGGCCAGCATGATCAGTGGCCTCAAGTTCTGAGGTCCAGCTCGTAGGCTTGGCCCATGAACGGTCTTCCCGCCCGTCGCCTGCTGCTCGTGCACGCGCACCCGGACGACGAGTCGATCAACAACGGCGTCACCATGGCCAAGTACGCGGCCGAGGGTGCCCACGTCACCCTGGTGACCTGCACCCTCGGCGAGGAGGGCGAGGTCATCCCGCCCGGGCTCGCCCACCTGGCGGCCGATCGCGACGACGCCCTGGGCGCCCACCGCGTCGGTGAACTCGCCGCGGCCATGGCCGAACTGGGCGTCGCCGACCACCGGTTCCTGGGCGGCCCCGGCCGCTTCAGGGACTCCGGGATGATGGGCGCCCCGCAGAACACCCGCCCGCAGGCCTTCTGGTCCGCAGACGTGGACGAGGCCGCCGCGTACCTCGTCGAGGTGATCCGCGAGATCCGCCCGCAGGTGCTCGTCACCTACGACCCGGACGGCGGCTACGGGCACCCCGACCACATCCAGGCCCACCGGGTCGCCATGCGCGGCGCGGAGCTGGCGTCGGAGAGCGCGTACCGGCGCGACCTCGGCGCGCCGCACACCGTCGAGAAGATCTACTGGAACCGCGTCCCGCTCTCGGTGGTCGAGGAAGGGTTCGCGACCCTGCGGGCCGCCGGGGGCAAGGCGCCCTTCCCGGGGCTCGCGACACCGGCCGACGTGCCGGGGGTCGTCCCCGACGAGCGGATCACCGCCGAGATCGGCGACGAGGAGCCCTACGCGGCCGCCAAGGCGGCCGCCATGCGCGCCCACGCCACCCAGATCGCCGTGGACGGCCCCTTCTTCGCCCTCTCCAACGACCTGGCGCAGCCGCTCTTCACGCGGGAGTACTACGAACTGGCCGCCGGCCGGCCGGGCGCCCCCGCGGGCCGCCGCGAGCACGACCTGTTCGCGGGGGTGCAGGCGTGAGCGGGACGATGAACCCCGGGCGGATCGCCGGCTTCCTGGGCCTGTTGCTCGCGGGCGTGCTCACCGGTGCGGCCGGCTGGCTCGTGGTGAACCTGTGGTTCCCGGCCGGGCTGCTCCTCGGACTCCTCGCCCTCTTCGGGCTGTTCCTCGGCGGCCGGATCGCCCTCGGCACCGGCCTCGGCGTGGGCGGGGCCGCAGCGGGCTGGTTCCTCTCGTACGTGGCGCTCAGCGTTCCGCGGCCGGAGGGAGACTTCCTGCTCAGTTCGTCCGGTATCGGCATGTACGCGTATCTTTTGGGTGGAACGGTGCTCGCTGTGATCTGTGCCACGATGCGCGGACCGCAGGATCGTTCGATTCAGGCCGTGCGGC
Source organism: Streptomyces xanthophaeus (assembly GCF_000725805.1). Classification (GTDB taxonomy): domain Bacteria; phylum Actinomycetota; class Actinomycetes; order Streptomycetales; family Streptomycetaceae; genus Streptomyces; species Streptomyces xanthophaeus. The sequence continues at coordinate 29,160 of NZ_JOFT01000042.1, forward strand.
CTGCCAAGTGACGTGGTGTCGGACCCCGTAGGGGGACGGGCTCAGGGGGGTCCGGGCGCCGCTTGAGAGGGGTTTGACCGGGCTCATGGGGAACCTCTGATTCCCGGTGGTCAGTTGCGCCCGGGCGACGGCCAGTATGGTGGACGGGCCGCCGAGCTGCCCGCGCACGGTATGACGGGCGGCGGAGCCAACCGGGAGAACCTGCCTTGAGTCGTGAAACTGACAGTTCGTCCTCCGGGCCCCAAGGGCGCGGTGGAGCCGCCTACCCCTCGGGTACCCCGCCGTATGGAACCGGCCAGTATCCGTCCACGACTGTGCCGCCTGGGCCTGCCGCGGCGACCGCCCCGGAGGAGAACTCTGTGACTTCGAAGCCGTCCACGCCCGATTCCGACGGGCCCAAGACCGAGACCACCCTGACGACCCGGATTCGGATCAACATCCCGGGTTCGCGTCCGATCCCGCCCGTGGTCGTGCGCAAGGCCATGGGGGCCAGCGCCGGAGCCGACGCCGCGGCCCCGCAGGAGCAGCCGGCCCCGCAGCCGGCGGAGCCGCCGCTCCCGGCGCGGCCGAAGCCCCGGCCGACCCGCATCGAAGCCGAGCAGGAGCCGGTGGACGGACCGCCGCGCGGGCCGGGCCAGGGTCCCGCGCCCGCCCCGGCCGCGGCCGAGGGGGACGCGCCCAGCAACTGGTTCGCCCCCCGCAAGGCCCCCGCGCCCGCCGCCTCGGCCACCCCGCCGCCGGCGCCCGCGCCGGTGCAGCAGCCCGTGCAGCAGCCCGCGCCCGCCCCGGCGCCCGGGCCCGTACCCGGCGCGGGCTACGCCCCGCCCCGTACGACCCCGCCGCCGGTACCCGGTGCGGGCTACGCCCCGCCCCGCACCACCCCGCCCCCGCCGGTACCCGGCCCGGGCACGCCCTACGGCCAGGACCCGATGGGACCGGGCCCCGGCCGCCCGCAGCCCCCGGCCCCCGCGGGCCCGTACCCCGGCGGCCCCGGCGTGGGCTCGGCCCAGGGCTACCCCGCGTACGGGAACGGCCAGGAGGACACGGGCCCGGTCACCGAGGCCTTCCCCGTCTACGGCAGCCAGAACGACGCCCCCGCCGGCCCCACCGGCGGCCCCGGCTACGGGACCGGCCCCGGCGACGGCCCCCGCCCCGGCGAGGCCCCCCGCTGGCCCGGCCCCGAGCTGGACACCCCGCAGCCCGGCCACCTCCAGGCCCCGGCGCCTGCGCCCGTACCGACGCTGCCCGCCCCGGCCCCGGCCCCGGCAGCCGCCCGCCCGGCCGCCCCGAAGCCGGCCGCCACCGCCAAGCCCGCCAAGAAGGGCCGCTCCAAGCTGGTCCTGCTCGGCGGCGGAGTCATCGCCCTCCTGGGCGTGGCCTACGGCGCGGGGCTGCTTCTGAACCACTCCGACGTACCCAAGGGCACCACCGTCCTCGGCGTCGACATCAGCGGCAGCCGCGACGAGGCCGTGACCAAGCTCCAGCAGGCCTTCGGCTCCCGCGCAGGCGCCCCGCTCCAGCTCAGCGTCGACGGCAAGCCCGTCGAGCTGAAGCCCGAGAAGGCCGGCCTGACCCTGGACAGCCAGACCACCGTCCGCAACGCGGCGGGCAGCGACTACAACCCCGTCACCGTGATCGGCTCGCTCCTCGGCCAGGAGCGCACCGCCGACGCCGTCATGCCGGTCGACGAGGAGAAGCTCCAGGTCGCGCTCCAGGAGCTCGCCTCCACCGCGGGCACGGCCACCGAGGGCACGATCAAGTTCGACACCGGCAAGGCCGTGGCCGTCCCCGGTACCCCGGGCAACACCCTCGACGTGGACGCCTCCGTGGACCAGGTCACCAAGGCCTTCCGCGACATGGTCGCCACCGGCAAGGCCGCCCCGGTCGAACTGCCCGTCACCACCAAGGCGCCGGTCATCGACCAGGCCGAACTCGACCGGGCGATGAAGAGCTTCGCCGAGCCGGCCATGTCGGCCAACGCCGTCGTCAAGGCGGGCGGCAAGTCCATCGCCTTCGGCGGCAAGTCCCTGCCGCGCATCCTCAGCATGCAGGCCGTGGACGGCCACCTCGTCGAGAAGTTCGACCTGGACGCCCTCAAGGAGACCTACGGGAACACCTTCGACGGGGTCCTGATCACCCGCGGCACCGGCGCCAAGACCGCGGTCACCCCGCAGGACGTCGCGGGCGCCCTCGGCACGGCCCTGCGCGGCAAGACCACGGCCGAACGCACCGTGGTCATCGACACCAACGCCGGCTAGCCGACCCTGCGGTCCCGCCCGCCGAGCCCCCGCCCCGGACCCCGGGCCGGGGGCTCGGCCGTGCGCGGCCGGCAGGCGCCCCGTCCCGGCCCCTCGCGCCCGTGGCGGCGGTCAGTTCAGCAGGGCGCGGGCGGAGACGGCCTCGGCCCGGATGCGGGACGCCGCGTCCGTGTCCACCGCGGCGACCACCTCCGCGTACGCCTCCAGCTCCGCGGCCCCCTCACGGAACGAGCCCCGCTCGACCAGCAGCCGGGCCCGTTCGTAGCGCAGCGACGCCGGATGCGAGGGCAGCAGCAGCGAGAGCTCCAGGGCCCACAGCGCCACCGCGGACTCCTCCGGGCGCGCGGAGGCCCAGGCCCGGATGTTGTTCAGGATCCGCAGCACGATGTCCAGCGTCCTGGCGGGCGTCCGCGGCCCCGTCGCCAGTTCCGCGGGCCCGGCGCCCAGTGAGGCGCCGCCCGCGAAGGGGTCCACCACGATCCCGTCCTGCGGATCCCCGAAGCCCACCACGAAGTGGCCCGGCAGACCCAGCCCGTAGACGGGCGCCCCGGCCCGCCGGGCGACCTCCAGCCAGACCACCGACAACAGGATCGGCAGCCCCCGCCGGCGCCGCAGCACCTCGTGCAGCAGCGAGGACGACAGCCGGTCGTAGTCCGCGGGAGTGCCGTGGAACGCGAGGCGCCCGCCGAGCAGTTCCGTGACCGCCGAGGCCCACTGGCGTGCGTCGCGCAGCCCGTAAGGGAGCATCCCGGCCAGCCGGTCCAGCTCGATCTGGGCCCAGTCCATGGCCCGTTCGTCCAGCTCCGGGTCGGCCTCCGCCGCCAGCAGCAGGCACAGGACCGCGAGGTCGGGCCGCTCCGACCGGGCCTCGGCCGCGAACTGCGCCCGGCGCTCCGCGGAACTCACGGCGCCGCCCGGTAGTGGTGGTAGGTGTGGTGCGCCGAGAAGCCCAGCCCGTCGTAGAGCGCCCGCGCCCCGGCGTTGTCCGTCTCCACCTGGAGCCAGGCCGCCGACGCGCCCTCCTCCAGTGCCCGCGCGGCCAGCGCCGCCATCACGGCCGTCGCCAGGCCCTCGCGCCGGTGCGCGGGATCGACGGTCACGGCCGCGAACCCGGCCCACCGCCCGTCCACCACGCACCGCCCGATCGCCCGGCCCCCGGGCAGCGCCGCGAACCACACCGACGGCCCCGCCACCAGCATCCGCCGGGCCAGGTCCGGGTCGGTGACCTTCCCGTAGCGCCCCAGCCACTCCTCGTCCGGGGTGCGGGTCAGCCGTACGGCCGCCGCCTCGGGAGCGTCCACGTCGCCCACCGGCGCGAGCGCGCCGATCCGTACCTCGGCCGACACCTCGGACGTCCAGCCCCGCCGTTCCAGCTCCGCGCACAGCAGCTCCTGGGTGCCGGCGGCGCCCGTCGCGGCCTGCACGTACGCGGGGAGTCCGCGGTGCGCGTACCAGGACGTCACCCGCGCGAGTGCATCGTCCAGGGATATCCCGGGGTCGCCGAGCGGCAGGACCGAGTTGGCGCGCCGCGTGAAGCCCTCGGAGGCCCGCAGGGTCCAGCCGCCCAGCGGCTCGCTCTCCAACGGCTGCCAGGACCGCGCGGCCACCGTCGTGAGCTCCTCGAAGGAGGCTGCGGGGCCCCGTCTGCGGGCCGGAGCGGGCGGTACGACCTTGCCCGCCACCAGCGACGATTCCGCGATGCGGACGGACTCACCGGTCTTTCGTGTGATCAGCAGCACACCCGCGTCCCAGGATGTGAGAACTCCTACCGTGTCCGTGAACTCGGGGGATCCGCTCGGATGTGCCTCCACCCGTCGTACAGACACTCGTTTTCCCACGTCAGCCGGGGTGATACGGACCTCCAGCAGTCCACCCGCAGTGATTTCCACAGCTCTGTCCGCCCCTCCTGTTCGGATCGTGCCCGGGAACGGAGATACTAGGTGCGGGCATCGACGACGCCGCGCTCCCGCGCGATATGGAAAGCCCTACCGAGGAGGAACGAGAGCGTGACCTACGTCATCGCGGAGCCTTGTGTCGACGTCAAGGACAAGGCATGCATCGAAGAGTGCCCCGTCGACTGCATCTACGAGGGCCAGCGGTCCTTGTACATCCACCCGGACGAGTGCGTCGACTGTGGTGCGTGTGAGCCGGTCTGCCCGGTCGAGGCCATCTTCTACGAGGACGACACCCCGGAGGAGTGGAAGGACTACTACAAGGCGAACGTCGAGTTCTTCGACGAGCTCGGTTCGCCCGGTGGTGCCTCCAAGCTGGGCCTGATCGAGCGCGACCACCCCTTCGTCGCGGCGCTGCCCGCCGGCATCAACGGCGACGAGCACTGACCGTTCCACGGCAGAAGCGCCCCTCGGTCCCGTACGGCCTGCCCGCCGCACGGGACCGAGGCGTTTTCCGTCCATGCACCCGCACCCAGAGAGAGCAGAGAGTCCCGTGGCCGCAGTTTCCGACCGTCTTCCCGTCTTTCCCTGGGACAAGCTGGAGCCGTACAAGGCCACGGCGGCGGCCCACGCGGACGGCATCGTCGACCTGTCGGTCGGCACCCCCGTGGACCCGGTTCCCGAGCTGATCCAGCGCGCCCTGATCGGCGCCGCGGACTCCCCGGGCTACCCGACCGTCTGGGGCACGCCCGCCCTGCGCGACGCGATCACGGGCTGGGTCCGCGGCCGCCTCGGCGCGAGCGCCGCAGGGCACCGCAACGTCCTGCCCGTGGTCGGCTCCAAGGAACTGGTGGCCTGGCTGCCGACCCAGCTGGGTCTCGGCGCCGGTGACAAGGTCGCCTACCCGCGGCTGGCCTACCCGACCTACGAGGTCGGCGCGCGGCTGTGCGGGGCCGAGCCGGTGGTCTACGACGACCCCACGGAGCTCGACCCGGCCGGGGTGAAGCTCCTGTGGCTCAACTCCCCGTCCAACCCCACCGGGAAGGTCCTCTCCAAGGAGGAGCTCATCCGGATCGTGGCCTGGGCGCGCGAGCACGGGATCCTGATCTTCAGCGACGAGTGCTACCTGGAGCTGGGCTGGGAGGCCGAGCCCGTCTCCGTCCTGCACGACGAGGTGTGCGGGGGCTCGTACGAGGGCCTCGTCGCCGTCCACTCCCTCTCCAAGCGGTCCAACCTGGCGGGCTACCGGGCCGCCTTCGTCGCCGGTGACGCGGACGTCCTCGGCGAGCTGCTCCAGATCCGCAAGCACGGCGGCATGATGACCGCGGCCCCGGTCCAGGCGGCCACGGTCGCGGCCCTCGGCGACGACCGTCACGTCGAGGAGCAGCGGGCCCGGTATGCCGCCCGCCGGGCGGCGCTGCGCACGGCCCTGGAGGCGCACGGCTTCCGCGTCGAGCACAGCGAGGCGAGCCTCTACCTGTGGGTGACCCGCGACGAGCCCTGCTGGGACACCGTCGCGCACCTGGCGGAGCTGGGCATCCTGGTCGCGCCGGGCGATTTCTACGGCGAGGCGGGCGCGCGCTTCGTCCGCGTCGCCTTCACGGCCACCGACGAGCGGGTTGAGGCGGCGGTCAAGCGCCTCGGCTGAGGCCTGCGAGGGCGTCCAGGGCGTTGCTTGCCCCCGAACGGCCCGAAGGGGCCGGGAGTTCGCGCTCCCGGCCCCTTCGGTGTGTTCCTGGACGGTCAGCCGGCCAGGCCGCCGGGAAGACCGCCCGGGAGACCGCCGGCCAGCGGCAGGCCGCCCGTGGGCAGGCCGCCGGTCGGCAGGCCTCCCGTGGCGGCCGGGAGGTCCTGCGTCGGCAGGCCGCCGAGGAGGCCCCCCGTGGTGCCCGCCAGACCGCCGGCGGCGGGGGCGACGGACGGAACGGCTTCGGTGGCGGTGCCCGCGGCGTCCGTGGCCACGTCGGTCGCGGCGGTGGCGTCGGCGCTGTCCGGGGCGGTCAGCGGGGCGGTGAGCTGGCCCAGCTGCGGCACGGACTCCAGGCCGGTGGCGCTGGCCACGCCGGCCGCACCGACCACGGGCGCTGTCCCGGCTGCGAGGAGCAGCGCGGCACGGGCGATCCGACGGGTCAGGGGGAGGGACATGATGCTCCTAAGCGGTAGCGGCTGAGTACGCCGTGTACAACCGCTCGTGGGGCGGGTGGAGTTGCGGAGCCGTCAGGTAAAGGATCGGTAACGCATCGTTTAATCGGCTTCCGCGACAAACGCACCGGATGCGCGCCCACCAGGGGTTCCTTGCCCGTGGGGCCCGTTCTGACCGGCCGCTCGGTCACCCCCGCAGGAGTGACCCCTCGTACATGCGGCCGGGCACCTCCGGGCGGCGTTTCGCCCGCCGCTGCGCTCCCGGGGGCGTCAGCGGGCGACGAAGATCCGTACCTCGTCGGGGACGGCGTCGTGCGGGTCCGCCTCACCGGACTTGCCGCTGTCGCCCTTGTGCTGCCACTGGCCCCGGGCCTGCCCGCCGACCCAGCCCGCGTCGCCGTACGAGACCCGGGCGATGCCCAGCTCGTGCGAGCGCGCCACCGCCCAGTGCGCCATCGCCCGGCCGCGGCGGGCCTCTTCGGGGCCGCCGTCCCGCTTGAGCCGGAGGTTGACCTCGGGCTCCGGGACCGCGCCCGCCTCCGTCCGGCCCTCCGGCGCACTGCCCGCGGCGCCGAGCGTCTGCTTGCCGAAGGCCCGTACCAGCTCCGCCTCGATCTTCTGCGGGTCACCGCGCAGCGGGGCCGGACCCGAGCAGAACAGCACGCCGCCCTCGCCGAAGGCGGCCGTCAGGACCGTCGCGTCCGGCTCGTGCTTCGCGTACGCCTGCGGATAGCCGCTGCGCTGCACCTTCTGCGCGGCCACGGTCAGGGGCAGCCGCGAGTACCCCGGGACGTCGACGAGGTGGTCGTAGAAGATCGCGGCCGAGTACACCGGGTCCGTGATCTGCTCCGGGGTGCCCCAGCCCTGCGAGGGCCGCTGCTGGAACAGGCCCAGCGAGTCGCGGTCGCCGTGGTCGAGGTTGCGCAGCGCCGACTCCTGCATCGCGGTCGCCAGCGCGATCGTCACCGCCCGGTCCGGCAGCCCCTTGGAGATGCCGACGGCCGCTATCGTCGCCGCGTTCGCGGCCTGCTCGGGCGTCATCTCGTACTTCTGCCCGCCGTCGCCGCCCACGGAGGCGGAGCAGTACGGGGCGCCCGCACCTCCGTTGGAGTCCCGTTGGACGGCGAAGTAGCCGATCACCGCGATCAGCACGAGGAAACCGACGGCCACGCGGAGCGGCCTGCGGCGACGGGGGCGAATGCGACGGGTCTCGGACACGCGGCCCACCGTACTTGAGGCATATGACGCGTCCACCGGCCGGACGACGGGGGTGTGTCCGGTCCCGGCGGGTTAGGGTCGGTTCCATGCCCGAATCCGAGCTGGACCTCACCCTGGACGCCGCCGAGCTGACCGCCCGGCTCGTCGACATTCCTTCCGTGAGCGGCGACGAGAAGGTACTCGCCGACCTCGTGGAACACGCGCTGCGCGCCCTGCCGCACCTGACCGTGGACCGCTTCGGCAACAACGTCGTCGCCCGTACGCAGCTGGGCCGGGCCGAGCGCGTCGTCCTCGCCGGCCACCTCGACACCGTCCCGATCGCGGACAACGTGCCGTCCCGCCTCGACGAGAACGACGTCCTGTGGGGCTGCGGCACCACCGACATGAAGTCGGGCGTCGCCGTGCAGCTGCGCATCGCCGCGACCGTGCCCGAACCCAACCGCGACCTCACCTTCGTTTTCTACGACCAGGAAGAGGTCGCCGCCGACCTCAACGGCCTCGGCAAGGTCGCCGAGGCACACCCCGACTGGCTGACCGGGGACTTCGCCGTCCTGCTGGAGCCCTCGAACGCCGAGGTCGAGGGCGGCTGCCAGGGCACCCTGCGGGTCCTGCTGCGCACCGCGGGCGAGCGCGCCCACTCCGCGCGCAGCTGGATGGGGTCCAACGCCATCCACACCGCCGGACCGATCCTGGCCAAGCTGGCGGCGTACGAGCCCCGCAAGCCGGTCATCGACGGCCTGGAGTACCACGAGGGCCTCAACGCCGTCCGGATCGAGGGCGGCGTCGCCAACAACGTGATCCCCGACGCCTGCACGGTGACGGTCAACTTCCGCTACGCCCCGGACCGCAGCGAGGACGAGGCGCTGGCGCACGTACGGGAGGTCTTCGCGGACTGCGACATCGCCGAGTTCGTCGTCGACGACTCCTCCGGCGGCGCCCTCCCCGGCCTCGGCCACCCGGCGGCCGCGGCGTTCATGGAGGCGGTCGGCGGCCGCGCCATGCCGAAGTTCGGCTGGACGGACGTCTCGCGCTTCAGCGCGCTGGGCGTCCCGGCGGTCAACTACGGCCCGGGCAACGCCCTGCTGGCCCACAAGGTCGACGAGCGGGTCGAGACGAAGGCGATCCTGCACTGCGAGGAACGACTCCGCGCCTGGCTGACCTCCTGAATTCCGCCTCCCGTCACCTTTGTGCGCCTACCCTGATCCAACGATCAGCAGGAGGGAGCACATCATGGGCAACCGCGGTAATCCTGACGGGGAAGCTCGTCGTCGGCCCGAGGAGCAGCAGCTCGGGCCGGTGCTGAGGAGGCGGAGCCAGGTGCAGGCCGGGAGTACGACGGACCAGCGGCTGCTGGATTCCGCCGGGCCCTCCGAGTGGGTGCACACCGATCCCTGGCGGGTCCTGCGCATCCAGTCGGAGTTCATCGAGGGCTTCGGCACGCTCGCCGAGCTGCCGCCCGCGATCAGCGTGTTCGGCTCGGCCCGCACCCCGGCGGGGACGCCCGAGTACGAGGCGGGCGTACGGATCGGCAGCGCGCTGGTCGACGCGGGCTTCGCGGTGATCACCGGCGGTGGTCCGGGCGCCATGGAGGCGGCCAACAAGGGCGCGCGCGAGGCGGGCGGCATCTCCGTCGGCCTCGGCATCGAGCTGCCCTTCGAACAGGGCCTCAACGAGCACGTCGACCTGGGCCTGAACTTCCGGTACTTCTTCGTCCGCAAGACGATGTTCGTGAAGTACAGCCAGGGCTTCGTCGTCCTGCCGGGCGGACTCGGCACGCTGGACGAGATGTTCGAGGCGCTGACCCTCGTCCAGACGCAGAAGATCACCCGCTTCCCGATCGTGCTGTTCGGCACGGCGTACTGGAGCGGCCTGATCGACTGGCTGAAGAACACGGTGATCGCGCAGGGCAAGGCCTCGGAGAAGGACCTCTACCTGTTCCACGTCACGGACGACGTGGACGAGGCGATCGCCCTGGTGACGAAGGAAGTCGGGAAGTAGGGCGACGGGGCCCGGGCCGGGAGGCCCGGGCCCCCGGAGCTCCGGCGGCTCGGGCCGGGCCGCCCCGACGGCTCAGGCCAGGCCGCGGCGGGCGACCGCCGGCGGGCGGAGCCCCTGGATCGAGCGGACCATGTCCAGGACCTGCTTCGTCTCCGCGACCTCGTGGACCCGGTAGACCTGCGCGCCGAGCCAGGCCGAGACGGCCGTCGTGGCCAGGGTGCCCAGCAGCCGTTCCTTGACCGGCTTGTCGAGGCTCTCGCCGACGAAGTCCTTGTTGGACAGGGAGACCAGGACCGGCCAGCCCGTCGCCGTCATCTCGTCCAGCCGGCGCGTGGCCTCCAGCGAGTGGCGGGTGTTCTTCCCGAAGTCGTGCCCCGGATCGATCATGATCGCGTCGCGGCGGACGCCGAGGGCCTCGGCGCGTTCGGCGAGGCCGACGGTGACCCGCAGGATGTCCGCCATCACGTCCTCGTACGCTGTCCGGTGCGGCCGGGTACGCGGTTCCACGCCGCCCGCATGGGTGCAGACCAGCCCGGCGCCGTAGCGCGCGGCGACCTCCGCCAGCTTGGGGTCCACCCCGCCCCAGGCGTCGTTCAGCACGTCGGCCCCGGCCTCGCAGACCGCCTCGCCGACCTCGTGCCGCCAGGTGTCCACGCTGATCACCACGTCCGGGTGGCGGCGCCGGACCTCGGCGACGAAGCCGACCGTGCGCCGCGCCTCCTCGGCCGCGTCCACGTGCTCGCCCGGACCCGCCTTCACCCCGCCGATGTCGATGATCGCGGCGCCCTCGGCGACCGCCTGCTCGACGCGGTCCAGGGCCGGCTCGTCGAGGAAGGTCGCGCCCTGGTCGTAGAAGGAGTCCGGCGTCCGGTTCACGATGGCCATGATCACCGGCTCGTGGGTGTCGAACTCGCGCCTGCCCAGTCGCAGCATCCTGCTCTTTCCTCCTTCGGCGGCCCTTGCGCCTCGCCTGCGACCTTAACCTGGTGGCCGGAGTCTCTCAGGGGAGTTGATCGTGTTCTTCTTCTTGATGATCGCGCTGGTCGTGGTCGTGGCGGCGGTCACCCTTGCCGTGATCGGCGGGGGTTCGGAGGCCGTGCTGCCGGAAGCGGAGCCGGACCGGGTGGCCGACGGGCTGCCGGAGAGCCGTCCCGTCGTACGGGCCGACATCGACGCGCTGCGGCTGCCCGTCGCGCCCCGCGGCTACCGGATGGCCGAGGTGGACGACGTCCTGGAGCGGCTGGCGGCGGAGCTGGCCGAGCGGGACGCCCGGATCGCCCAGCTGACGGCGGTGGCGGCCGGCCCGGCGCCCGTGGACGCGGGCCCCGCGGACGCGGTCCCGCAGGACGGGGACGGCCACATCGACCTCACCAAGCACGGGGACGGGGACCGGTGAGCGCCGCGGCCGCGGGCGCGGACGGGCTGCTGCGCTGCCCGTGGGCGCTGGCCACGGAGGACTACATCGCCTACCACGACACGGAGTGGGGCCGTCCGGTCCACGGTGACGACGCGCTGTACGAGCGGCTGTGCCTGGAGGCCTTCCAGTCCGGGCTGTCGTGGCTGACGATCCTGCGGCGGCGGGAGGGCTTCCGCAAGGCGTTCTCCTCATTCGAGATCGCGGCGGTCGCGGAGTTCGGACCGGCGGACGCGGAACGCCTCCTCGCCGACGAGGGGATCATCCGCAACCGGGCCAAGATCGAGGCGACCTTGGCCAATGCCAAGGTCCTGGCCGGGTGGGAGCCGGGCGAGCTCGACACCCTGATCTGGTCGCACGTCCCGGAGGAGCCCGGCCCGGCCCCCGTGACGACCGAACTGGTCCCGGCGGTCACCCCGGAGTCCACGGCACTCGCCAAGGCCCTGAAGAAGGCGGGCATCCGCTTCGTCGGACCCACCACCGCCTACGCCCTGATGCAGGCCTGCGGGCTGGTCAACGACCACCTGGCCGCCTGTGTCTCCCGCGACCCCGCCTGATCCGGCGCGGCGGGCGGCTGGTATCGAGTCCCCATGGACACCGAACACGCCCGTCCCGACGACCTGGCCGCGCTGCGGACCCTCTTCGGCGCGGGCACGCCGCCGCTCGGCTGGGACGCCGTGCGCGCCTTCGAGGCGGAGCACGCGATCGTGCTCCCCGAGCCCTACCGGACGCTCGTCGCGGAGGTCTGCGACGGCTTCCCGGCCGGGCCGCCGCACTACGGCCTGGAGCCGGTGGCGGCCCTGCCCGTGGACTGGGGGCACGGCCGCCCCGCGCGGGTGCTCGCCGAGCCCTTCCCCCTGACGGAGGCCTGGACCTGGGAGGACGACGAGGACGGGCCCGCCGGGGAGGGCGCAGGGGAGTTCGAGGCGCGGCTCGCCCCGGTCTTCGACCACGGCTCGGTCGTGCTGGGCACCGACGGCTGCGGGATGAACTGGCACCTCGTCGTGACCGGAGCCGAGCGGGGCCGCGTATGGCTCGTCACCGGCGAGGGGGCCCTGCCCTTCGGCGGCTTCGCCGCATGGGCCGGGCACTGGGCCGCCGGACGGGACTGGTTCGACACCGAATGAAGCGCCCGGCGCGGCCGGGCGCACACCGCCCGGCCGCGTCCTGAGGGCCCGCTCAGCGCCCGAGGTACTTGGGCGGCTGCTTCGCGAGGAAGGCCTCGACGGCGATGCCGTGGTCGGCGGAGGCCCCTGCGCGGGTCTGGAGGGCGTCCTCGCGCTCCAGCGCCTCGGGGAGGGAGTGGGAGGCCCCGTACGCCAGGGACTCCTTCAGCGCCGCGTAGGCGACCGTGGGGCCCGAGGCCAGCGCGCGGGCCACCGACTCGGCCTCCGCGTGCAGGGAGTCCGAGGGGACCAGCCGGTTGGCGATGCCGAGTTCGTACGCCTCCTGGGCCTTCACCGAGCGCGGGAAGAGCAGCAGGTCACTGGCGCGCGAGCCGCCGATCAGCCGGGGCAGGGTCCAGGAGACCCCGGAGTCGGCGGTCAGGGCGACGCCCGCGAACGAGGTGTTGAAGGAGGCGGTGTCGGCGACGACCCGGAAGTCCGCCGCCAGGGCGAAGCCGAAGCCCGCTCCGGCCGCGACGCCGTTCACGCCGGCCACCACCGGCTTGGGCATCTCGGTGAGCGCCCGCACGATCGGGTTGTAGTGCTCCGACACGGTGGTCATCGTCAGCGAGGAGCCGCCCTCGCGGTCGGCCGCCAGGTTCCCGATGTGCTCCTTGAGGTCCTGGCCGACGCAGAAGGCCCGGTTGCCCGCCGCGGTCAGCAGGACGGCCCGCACCGCGGTGTCCCCGGCCGCCGCCAGGACCGCGTCGCGCAGGGCGACCTTGGCCTCCGTGTTCATGGCGTTCATCGCGTCCGGACGGTTGATCGTGATGGTCGCGAGTCCGTCGGTCACTTCGTAGAGCACGCTGTCGGCCATGGCAGGGGGTCCCCCTTCGTCGCGGGCTTGGCTACCGGCCGGTATCGGCAGGTGCAAGGGCCAGCATGGCGGACCGGACGTGAACGGCACATGTGATGTGCGTCAAAGAAAGCGCATGCGGTTCGGCCGGGGCAGCGGCGAAGTATCGCAGGCGGGTCCCCGAAATGAGTGGTTTTGGTCGAGCGCGTTGCACAAGCGTTCCCGGGCGATGTTGGTCATCGGGTCCTGACATGCGGGATAATGGCTGGGAAGCAATGTGTTCGATGCCGGGTACTAGGCGCCTGAATGGGGCCGTCGGCTGACGATGAGCTGGTTTCAGGAAGGGGAACGAGCATGGCGGCCATGAAGCCGCGGACGGGCGACGGCCCGCTCGAGGTCACCAAGGAGGGGCGGGGCATCGTCATGCGCGTACCGCTCGAGGGCGGCGGTCGGCTCGTCGTCGAGCTGACCCCGGACGAGGCGGACGCCCTGGGTGACGCCCTGAAGAAGGTCGTCGGCTAACCCGCTGACCGCACTTCTCCACCTGATTTCTGCGCTGCCCCGACCGCGATGAGCGGTCGGGGCAGCGTTGTGCTGCCCGCTGGGGCGCTGGGGCGTCGGACCTTCCGGCCGTCGGGCCGCGGGTCGCTGGGTCGTCGGGCTGCCGGGTCGTCGTTCCGTCGGGTCGTCGTCCTGCCGGGCTGCCGGGCCGCTGGTCGTCGGAGCCGTCGGAGCCGTCGGACCGCTGGGTCGCCGGGGCGGTCGTCCGCCGGTCCTCTGCCGCGGGCGGGCGTTCGGGTGCTCCGGTGGCCGGCCGTCGTCCCGGTGCTGCGCCGCTCCGGTGGCGCCACCCGCGGGTGCTCTGCCGCGGGCGGGCGTTCGGGTGCTCCGGTGGCCGGCCGTCGTCCCGGTGCTGCGCCGCTCCGGCGCCGGCGCCGCGCCGGCCTTTGGCGGCCGCAGCCGCGGTCGTCGGCTCCGCTGCCGGTGGCCGTCGGCCCGGCGGCACCGCTCGGCGCGCCCGGGTCTCCGGTGCCTTCGGGTGCGACCCCGTCTGCTGCCGGCTTCCCGCTCTCGCTCCCGCTGCTGGTTTCCTGCTCCCGCTTCCCGCTCTCGCTTCCGCTGCCGGTTTCCGCTTCCGCTCCGTTCCTCGTTTCCTCTTTCCGCGCCCCTGCCCCGCCTTCCTCGCCTGACACGTCCCCTCGCGACGTGTCCTTCCTCCGGAGCCGTGCCATGACCTTTTCCCCGCCCGCGCCCCCCGCCTTCGCGGACTGCGGCCCCCGTCTGAAGGCGGCCCGGGTCCTCTCCGACGGCCTGGCCCCCGGGAACCTCGTGGTGGGCCTGCTCCTGCTGATCGGCTGGCACAGCACCGGGTCCTGGGCGGGCCTCGGCTGGGGGCTGCTCGCCGCGTTCTTCTGCGGCGTGATCCCGATCGGGATCATCATGTTCGGCGTACGGCGGGGCGCCCTGACCGACCAGCACATCCGGGTGCGCCGTCAGCGGGTCCTGCCGATGGCGCTGAGCCTCGTCTCCGTCGTCGCCGGGATCGCCCTCGTCCACGTCCTCGGAGCCCCGGCGGACGTCAGCGCGCTGGTCGTGGCGATGCTCGTCGGACTCGCCTCGTCCCTGCTGGTCACCCTCGGCTGGCAGATATCGGTCCACATGTCGGTGGCCGGCGGCACCGTGATGATCCTTCTGATCGCCTTCGGCGCGCCGATGCTCCTCGCCGTCCCGGTGGCCGTGGCCGTCGGCTGGTCCCGCCTGGCGCTCCGGGCGCACACCCCGGCCCAGCTCCTCGCGGGCTCGGCGCTCGGCAGCACGGCGGCGCTCACCTTCGTGCTGCTGCGCTGACGCGGGGCGATGCGGCGGTGCGGCGGTGGGGCGGTACGGGCCTCAGCGCCGCACGGCGCACAGCAGGCCGTCGCCCACCGGGAGCAGGGCGGCCTCCAGCGCCGGGCTCTCCCGGACGCTGCGCAGCAGTTCGCGGACCCGGAGCACCTCGACCGGCTGGGCCGCGGAGTCGACCGTACGGCCGTCGGAGAAGACTCCCTCGAAGCAGACCAGCCCGCCCGGGCGCAGCAGCCGCAACGATTCGGCGAGGTAGTCGAGGGACTCGGACGGGTCGCCGTCGCAGAAGACGAGGTCGTACCCGCCGTCGGCGAGCCGGGGCAGGACGTCGAGGGCGCGGCCGGGGATGAAGCGGGCGCGGTTGCCCGCGAAGCCCGCCGCGCGGAAGGCCTGGCGGGCGAAGGCCTGCCGGTCGGCCTCGGGATCCACCGTGGTCAGGACCCCGTCGGGGCGCATCCCGTGCAGCAGGTGGATGCCGGAGACGCCGGTTCCGGTACCGATCTCGGCGACCGCCTTGGCGTCCGCGGTGGCGGCAAGCAGGCGCAGCGCGGCCCCGGTGCCGGGGGAGACGGAGCGCAGGCCCGCTTCCCTGGACCGGTCGCGGGCCCATCGCAGAGCGTCGTCTTCGGCGACAAACGCGTCGGCGAACGCCCAGCTCGTCTGCCGGTTGCCGGTAATGACCCTCTCCTGTCCCCATAGTTGGCGCAACGGTGACTGTATCCGTTGACGTCGGGAACCCGCAGATGGGACCGGGCGTTGTGAGGGGTAGACGCGGGATAAGAAGGGACGGTGCCGGGCAGAACGGCGGCCCGGAGCCGGTCCGGGGCCCAAGTCCCGTGCAAAGTTAATGCAAAAACGCTTATCCGGAGCTGACGGAGGGGGTGGCTATGGTAGGGACTCCACTGGACACCACCAGAGCCGACAGGGGAGGTGCGGCTGCGCCTGTGGATCGCAGGGGCGCATTGAGGCGCCTCTTCCGGTCGGCGGGTGAGCCGAAATCCGTGACCGACATTGCTGACCGCTTCCACACCGCAGACACCGCAACCACCGCGACCTTTGCCGCCGATGCGGGCTCCCAGGCGTGGACCCCTCCTTCATGGGAGGAGATCGTCAGCACGCACAGCGCGCGGGTCTACCGCCTTGCCTACCGTCTGACGGGCAACCAGCACGATGCCGAGGACCTGACCCAGGAGGTCTTCGTCCGCGTCTTCCGCTCGCTGTCCACCTACACGCCCGGCACCTTCGAGGGCTGGCTCCACCGGATCACCACGAACCTGTTCCTGGACATGGTCCGCCGCAAGCAGCGCATCCGTTTCGACGCGCTCGGCGACGACGCCGCCGAGCGGCTGCCGAGCCGCGAGCCGTCTCCGCAGCAGGTGCTGCACGACACCCACTTCGACGCGGACGTCCAGCAGGCGCTGGACACCCTCGCGCCCGAGTTCCGTGCCGCCGTGGTGCTGTGTGACATCGAAGGCCTGTCGTACGAGGAGATCGCCGCCACGCTCGGCGTGAAGCTCGGCACCGTGCGCAGCCGCATCCACCGGGGCCGTTCGCACCTGCGCAAGGCGCTCAAGCACCGCTCTCCCGAGGCCCGCGCCGAGCAGCGCGCGCTGGCGGGCGTGGCCGTGGGCGCCCCGGGAGCCGGGGGAGAGGGCGGAGCCGAGTGAGCGGAGTCAGTCCATCCCCCGCCGAACAGCATCTGGGTGACCGGCTGGCCGCCCTGGTGGACGGGGAGCTGAAGCACGACGCCCGCGAGCGGGTCCTGGCCCACCTGGCCACCTGTGCCAAGTGCAAGGCCGAGGCCGACGCGCAGCGCCGTCTGAAGACCATGTTCGTGGAGAGCGCGCCGCCGCCGCTGTCCGCCGGACTGCTGGCACGGCTCCAGGGCCTGCCGGGTACCGGACCCGAGGGACCGTCCGGGCCCCTGGGGCCGTCCGGCCCGGCCGGGACCGCCGGCCCCGATCCCCTCGCCTCCTTCGCGTACGCCCTGCCGACGGCCGCCAGGCCGCAGCAGGAGGAGGGCTTCCGCATCCATGAGGTGGGGCGCCCGCGCCGCCGCTTCGCCTTCGTCGCGGCCGGGGCCGTCTCGCTGGCCGCGCTCGCCCTCGGCGGCTCGCTGCCGCTGGAGACGGTCGACCCGAACGCCCGCGGCGATGCCCCCGCCCCCGCCTCCCGGCCCGGCCCCGCGGTGTCGGTGTCCGACGCCGTCGTCCGCGACCGGCTGCCGACCCCCGGCGCCGTCCCCACGCTCCTGCCGCCGCTCCACCCCTCCCCGCAGGCGTCGGCCCGACCGGTCTCGCTCCTGCGCTGACGCGGGACCTGGTTGAATCTGCGGCACATGCGCATGAGTACGCGGGGAGCGCCCATGGCCGACAGGCAGCAGACCGATCCGGCTCCGTCCTGGTGGAGCCGGCCCGAGGGGTCGGCGGAACCCCGCCACGACGGGGTGCCCGCCCCGCGCCCCGAAGCCGACCGCGACCGGGCCGGGGGCCCGGACCCGGCCGCTGCCGACGGCCCGGGGCAGGACCCCGCGTCCGGCCCTGCCGAGGAGCTCCCGCAGCGCCAGGACCCCGACCCGTATCCGGACCCCGACCCGGACCAGGACCCGTACCCCGGCCCGGACGGGTCCGCTGCCCGGGTGCCCCGCTACGACCCCTGGGGCGACCAGCCGTTGCAGGCCGTGGACCAGGGCAAGGGGGCGCGTCCGGTCCGCCTGTGGCACCTGCTGGCCTTCGGCACGGCCGTGGCCCTGCTCGCCGGCGGCATAGGCGGCTACGTCGGCGTCCTCGCCGAGCGGCAGAGCAGCACCCGCCTGGAGCTGCCGCAGTCCGCCGCCGCGGACCGGGGCCGGGCACCCGAGAGCGTGGCCGGGATCGCGGCCACCGCACTGCCGGGAGTGGTCACCCTGCACGTACGGGGCACCGCGGGCAGCGGCACCGGCACCGGCTTCGTGCTCGACCCGCAGGGCCACATCCTGACCAACAACCACGTCGTCGGCGACGCCAAGGAGATAGCGGTCACCTTCAGCACCGGCGAGAGCGTCACCGCCGAGCTGGTGGGCCGCGACTCCGGCTACGACCTGGCCGTGGTCAAGGTCAGCGGGGTGCGCGGACTCCAGCCGCTGAGCCTGGGGAACTCCGAGAACGTGAAGGTCGGCGACCCGGTGGTGGCCATCGGCGCCCCCTTCGACCTGTCCAACACCGTCACCTCGGGCATCATCAGCGCCACCGGCCGCCCCGTCACCGCGGGCGGCGACAAGGGCGACGGCAGCGACATCAGCTACGTGGACGCCCTCCAGACGGACGCCCCCATCAACCCGGGCAACTCCGGCGGCCCGCTGCTCGACGCCTCGGCCCGGGTGGTCGGCATCAACAGCGCGATCCGCGGAGCCGACAAGACCGACCCCACCCGCCAGGGCGGCAGCATCGGGCTGGGCTTCGCCATCCCCATCAACCAGGGCAAGCGCGTCGCCGAGGAACTCATCGCCACCGGCCGCGCCACCCACCCCGTCATCGGCGTCACCCTCGACATGGACTGGACCGGCGCCGGGGCCCGGGTCGGCGACAAGGGCGACGACGGCAAGCCCACCGTGGTCGCGGACGGGCCGGGCGCCCGCGCCGGGATCAGGCCCGGCGACGTGATCACCAAGGTGGACGGCCAGCGGGTGCGCGGCGGCGACGAGCTGATCATCAAGATCAGGGCCCACCGCCCGGGGGACCGGCTGGCCCTCACGGTGCTCCGCGAGGGCCGCGAGCGCACGCTGGAGGTGGTCCTCGGGTCGGCGAACGGCTCATGAGCGCGCCATGACGTGCGGGTGAAACCGCGGCGGAAGCGGCACGCAGGTATGGGCCCGCGGACCGGGCCGGGTACCGTGTGTCGGGGCCCGAAGTGAAGAGAGCCGAGGAGCGGCAAGGTGTTCAACGACATAGGCGCACTCGAACTGGTCACGATCGTGGTGCTCGCCATTCTCGTCTTCGGTCCGGACAAGCTGCCCAAGGTCATCCAGGACGTCACGGGCGTGATCCGGAAGATCCGCGCGTTCTCCGACAGCGCCAAGCAGGACATCCGCTCGGAACTGGGCCCGGAATTCAAGGACTTCGAGTTCGAGGACCTGAACCCGAAGACCTTCATCCGCAAGCAGCTGGGCGAGAACGAGGACCTCAAGGAGATCCGCAGCAGCTTCGATCTCCGCAAGGAGCTGAACGACGTCACCGACGCCGTGAACAGCAAGGAGACCGACCCCGCCCCGGCCTCCGCCGCCCCCGGCGCGTCCCCCGCCGCACCCGACCTCGTGAAGAAGCCCGCGGCCCCCGCGGCGGACCGCGGCGCACGCTTCGACGCCGACGCCACCTGAGCCGCACCCCCCAGCCTGCCCGGCGATCCGCAGACGGATGGCTATCCTCCATGAGTCCGGATCCAGGACGACCGAGGGCGGGGGTCCCCCCAGCGAAGTGTGGGGGAGGGCCGCTTCGGACCCCACGGAACGAGAGGCCGCGCAGATGGAGACGACGAGCAGTAGCCGGGTAGGGACGCAGTCCGCCGAAGCACCCGCTCCCGCCGCCGCACCCGCGCAGGAACCGCAGACCGCCGCGCAGGCGGGTGCGCAGCCCGCACCAGGAGAAGCCACCGCGCCCGTCCCTGGGGCCCGCCGGACCGCCGAGGGGTACCTGCGGGCCGACTTCCCCTGGTACGGGCTGGACGGGGCCTTCACCGGCCCCCGCTGGCTCATGCAGGTGGGCGTGGCGGCCGACGGCACCGTGGAGCACGGCTCCACCGGCCACGGGGACGAGCCCTCGGCCCGCGGCGAGATCGCCACCGGCGAGAAGGAGCGCTTCGCCGTGGTCGTCACCGTGGCGAGCAACCCGCTGCGCCGCAGCGGCGACGGCACCGGCGTCCTGGAGGCCACCTCGGTCTCCTCGGCGGCCTGGCTGGCCGGCTCCGGGCTGCTGGCCTACAGCTGGCCCGGGCAGATGGACCACTCCCTGCGCAGCGACTGGCTCGACCAGCAGACCGAGGCCGCCTGGGAGCTCGCGGACGACCTCGCCGGCGAGGACTGGTCGACGCTGTCCCTGCCCGTCGACGGGGAGCCCACGCCCTTCCACTACCGCGAGTCGGAGTTCGGCTGGGTGCTCGCCGGATCGACCGGCAGCGGGGTCCACCTGGGGGCGTACGGGCGCGGCATGAGCGCCTACGGCCTCGGCTTCTCGGTCATCTCGGACCTGGCGACGTACGAATAGCCGCTCCCCGGCGGCGGCCGGGACACGCGAAGGGCGCCGCTCGGTGAGCGGCGCCCTTCGCGTGACTGCGGATCAGAACTTGTTGCGCGGGGTGATGCCCAGCGACATGCCCGACAGACCGCGCGCGCGGCCGCCCAGCTTGCCCGCGATCGCCCGCAGGGCCGCGCCCGCCGGGGAGTCCGGGTCGGACAGGACCACGGGCTTGCCGTCGTCGCCGCCCTCGCGCAGCCGGACGTCGATCGGGATCGAACCCAGCACCGGCACGCTCGCACCGACCGTCTTGGTCAGCCCGTCGGCGACCTTCTGGCCGCCGCCCGAGCCGAAGACGTCCACCATCTCGTCGCAGTGCGGGCACGGCAGGCCCGACATGTTCTCGACGACGCCGACGATCTTCTGGTGGGTCTGGACGGCGATCGAGCCGGCCCGCTCCGCGACCTCGGCCGCGGCCTGCTGCGGGGTGGTCACGACGAGGATCTCGGCATTCGGCACCAGCTGCGCCACCGAGATCGCGATGTCACCGGTGCCCGGCGGCAGGTCCAGCAGCAGCACGTCCAGGTCGCCCCAGAACACGTCGGCCAGGAACTGCTGGAGCGCACGGTGCAGCATGGGCCCGCGCCACACCACCGGCGCGTTGCCCGGGGTGAACATGCCGATGGAGATGACCTTCACGCCGTGCGAGGACGGCGGCATGATCATGTTCTCGACCTGGGTGGGGCGGCCCTCGACGCCCAGCATGCGCGGCACGCTGTGGCCGTAGATGTCGGCGTCCACCACGCCGACCTTCAGACCGTCCGCCGCCATCGCGGCGGCCAGGTTGACGGTGACGGAGGACTTGCCGACGCCGCCCTTGCCGGAGGCGACGGCGTAGACGCGGGTCAGCGAGCCCGGCTTGGCGAAGGGCACCTCGCGCTCGGCGGTGCCGCCGCGCAGGGTGGCCGCCAGGTCCTTGCGCTGCTCGTCGCTCATCACGTCCAGGGTGACGGCGACCGAGGTGACGCCCGCGACGCGCTCCACGGCCTCGGTGACGTTCTTGGTGATGGTCTCGCGCATGGGGCAGCCCGACACGGTGAGGTAGACCGTGACGGCGACCGCGCCGCCGTCACCGATCTCCACCGATTTGACCATGCCGAGTTCGGTGATCGGCCGGTGGATCTCGGGGTCGTTCACCGTCGCCAGCGCGTCGAGGATCGCGTCCTGCTCGGGCACGGCGGCGGCGTCGGAGGATGTGTCGGTAGCCATGCCCCGATGGTACGGCTCGGTAGCATGCTGCGGGGCAGACTGCTAACGGTCGCCTTCGTCACTCTCGGCCGGGAATAGACGGCGCTCGTCCATCTCCTTGATCAGATCCTGGAACTCGGACCTGATCCAGTCGCGCGTGGCCACCTCGCCCAGGCCCATCCGCAGGGCCGCGATCTCCCGCGTCAGGTACTCGGTGTCCGCGATGGAGCGCTCGTTCTGCTTGCGGTCCTGCTCCAGGTTGACCCGGTCCCGGTCGTCCTGCCGGTTCTGCGCGAGCAGGATCAGCGGGGCCGCGTACGAGGCCTGGAGCGACAGCATCAGCGTCAGGAAGATGAAGGGGTACTGGTCGAACCGGAGGTCGTCCGGCGCGAAGATGTTCCACAGCACCCAGACGATGATGACCAGGGTCATCCAGACGATGAACCGGCCCGTGCCGAGGAACCGCGCCACCCGCTCCGACAGCCGCCCGAAGGCCTCCGGGTCGTACTCGGGCAGCAGCGAGCGGCGCGGGGCGCGCGGCAGGTCCAGCCGGACCCGTGAACGCGTCAGCGCACTCGCCCCGGTGCTCGGGCCGGACTTCCCGGCGCGTTCGGCGGACCGGTCCGCCGCATCCGCGGCCAGCCCCTGCTCCCGCGCCTGCATCCGGGCCTGCTCGCGCCGCTCCCGGATCTGCTCCCGGCGCCGTTCGCGCGCCTGCTCGCCGCGCCCCCGGTCGAAGCGCCCTCGCTCAGTGGCCACGCACGGCCTCCTCGGAATGGAATTCCGTCTCCCGCCAGTCGTCCGGCAGCAGGTGGTCCAGTACGTCGTCCACCGTGACCGCGCCCAGCAGCGAGCCGCTCTCGTCGACCACCGGCACCGCCACCATGTTGTAGGCGGCCAGGTGCGTGGTCACCGCGGGCAGCGAGGCGTCCGGCCGCAGCGGCGGCAGGTCCGTGTCCACGATCGAGCTGACCAGGGTGAACGGCGGGTCCCGCAGCAGCCGCTGGAAGTGCACCGTGCCCAGGTACTTGCCCGTCGGCGTCTCGTCCGGCGGGCGGCACACGTACACCTGCGCCGCCAGCGCGGGCGACAGGTCCGCCTGCCGTACGCGGGCCAGCGCGTCGGCGACCGTCGCGTCCGGCCGCAGCACGATCGGCTCGGTGGTCATCAGGCCGCCCGCGGTGTTCTCCTCGTAGGACAGCAGGCGCCGCACGTCGGCCGCGTCGTCCGGCTGCATCAGCGTCAGCAGCCGTTCCTTGTCGTCCTCCGGCAGCTCCGAGAGCAGGTCGGCCGCGTCGTCGGGGTCCATCGCCTCCAGGACGTCGGCGGCGCGCTCCTCCTTCAGCTTGCCGAGGATCTCCACCTGCTCGTCCTCGGGCAGCTCCTCCATGACGTCCGCGAGCCGGTCGTCGTCGAGGGCACTGGCCACCTCGGCGCGCCGCTTGGGCGTCAGGTGGTGCAGGACGTTCGCCACGTCGGCCGGGCGCATCTGCTCGAAGGTGGCCACCAGGTTCTCGGCGCCCTGCCCGTGCTCCTCCAGCGAGAAACCGGTCACCGCCGACCACTCGACGGTCAGGGTCTCGCCGCGCCGGCGCAGCGCGCCCGACTTGCCCTTGCGCACGAAGATCCGGTCGATCTCCCAGTCCCGGCGGGCCGGCAGCTGCTGGATGGCCACGTCCAGGACGGTGACCTCCTCGCCGTCCGCGACGAGCTTCACCCGCCGGTCCAGCAGTTCACCGAGGACCAGCCGTTCGGTGGGGCGCTGCTCGAAGCGGCGCATGTTGACGACGCCGGTCGTGATGACCTGCCCCGACTCCACTCCCGTGACCCGGGTCATCGGCAGGAAGATCCGGCGGCGGCTGACCACCTCGACCACCAGGCCCAGCAGCCGCGGCGGGCGCCCGCCCACGCGCAGCATGGCCACGAGGTCGCGGACCCGGCCGACCTGGTCGCCGTTGGGGTCGAAGACGGGCACACCCGACAGATGCGAGACGAAGATCCGCGGGGCGCCTGCAGCCATCCGAGCGCCTCCTAGAGCGTCAATCGACAGTCCTGCCGCCCCTCAGGCTAGCCCGTGCCGGACGAAGGCGTCCTGGTGGGGCGGTCCGGGCGGGGCAGGAACGGACGTGCGGGGCGCGGTCGCCGGCGGCGGCATACGGGCGGGTACGCTGCCTGCTGCCGTAGCCCGCCGACGAGAGGCTTCCGCCCGTGACCGCCACCTTCCCCGCCACGCGCCTGCGCCGGGTCGCCCTCATCGGGGCGTTGTGCGCGGGCCTGGCCGCCGCCGGCACCGCCTGCGGGGGCGAGGAGGATCCCGACAAGGGGACGAACGGGGTCGGCAAGCTCACCGCCGAGAAGATCGAGGAGAAGGCGAGGGCCGCCGCCACGGAAGCGGAATCGGTGCACCTCTCCGGCACCCTGGTCAGCGGCGGCAAGACCTTCACCCTGGACATGCGGCTGAAGTCGGACGGCGGCTCCGGCGAGGTGAAGTCGCAGGAGGACACCTTCCAGCTGCTGCGGGTGGGGGAGCAGCTGTACCTGAAGGCCAGCGCCGCCTTCTGGGGGCAGTCCGACTCGGCCGGGAAACTGGGCGACAAGTACGTGAAGGTGCCCGAGGCCGACCCCTCGTACAAGCAGTTCCGCGGCTTCACCGACATGGACGTCCTGCTGGACGGGCTGCTCGGCCTCGACGGCAAGCTCGCCAAGGGCGCCTACGGCAAGGTCGGGCACACCCGCGCCGTCCCGGTCACGGCGGACGCGGGCAAGGGCGGCAAGCTCTCGGTGTCCCTGGAGGGGACCCCGTACCCGCTGCTGATGGAGCGGGCCGGCGGCGCCGGCCGGGTGGAACTCGCGGAGTGGGGGCAGGCCTTCCCGCTGGAGCCGCCCGCGCAGGACCAGACCGTGGACTACGGCTCCCAGCTGCCGACGACGAAGGGCCAGGGGACCGGCGGCTCCCCGTCCGGCTCCCCGTCCAAGGGGCCGGGCCAGGGCTCGAACCCGACCACCCCCTAGGGCTGTGACCGGCTAGCGGGCGGCCTTCTTCCGCTTCAGCAGCAGCTTCGGCAGGCCCGCAGGGACCGGCTCGCGGGTCGTCGCGGACGACTCCAGCGGCGCCGCGGCCAGCGATCCGGCCGGCAGCTCCGGGCGCACGGCCTCCGGCTCCAGCCGCAGCAGCCGGCACTCCCGGGCCCAGCGCTCGGTCATCCGCTCCGAGTCGGGCGCGTTCAGCCGCTTGCCCTTCAGCTCGGCGACCGCGGCCTCCCACGGCTCGCTGCCGGGCGCCAGCTCCCGTACGGTCGCCGTCCAGGCGACCAGCCGGCCGCCCTTGTCCTTGCTGCGTACGGTCACCTCCGCGGCCGAGCCGTCGGCCAGCCCCGGGAACGGCTGCTCGCCGGGCCCGTCGCCCAGGACGTGGGCCGCGCCGTCCACCCAGGCGTGCCACAGGGCGCGGTCGGCCCCGGCGCCGCGGACCCAGATCAGGCCGGACTTCTTGGTGGCCTCCTCGACGAGGGCCAGGTCGAGCGTGCTGAGAGTCATGCCGACCAGAGTAGGGGGTGCACCCCGGGCCCCCTGGGGGTGTCCGGCCCCCGGAACGGGCTCCTCGGGGGTCAGAGCCAGCCGTGGCGGCGCAGCGCCCGGTGGATGGTGAAACAGGTCCCGGCGATCATGGCCATGACCATCGGATAGCCGTACTTCCACTGGAGCTCGGGCATGTGCTCGAAGTTCATCCCGTAGACCCCGCAGATCATCGTGGGCACGGCGATGATCGCCGCCCAGGAGGTGATCTTGCGCATGTCCTCGTTCTGGGCGACCGTCGCCTGGGCGAGGTTCGCCTGGAGGATCGAGTTCAGCAGCTCGTCGAAGCCGACGACCTGCTCGTGCACCCGCGCCAGGTGGTCGGCGACGTCGCGGAAGTACTTCTGGATGTCCGGGTCCACCAGCCGCATCGGCCGCTCGCTCAGCAGCTCCATCGGCCGCAGCAGCGGGGACACCGCCCGCTTGAACTCCAGCACCTCGCGCTTGAGCTGGTAGATGCGGCCCGTCTCCCCGCCGCGCGTGGAGCCCTTGGCGGGAGCGGCGAAGACCTGGCTCTCCACCTCGTCGATGTCGTCCTGCACGGCCGCCGCCACCGCGATGTACCCGTCGACCACGTGGTCGGCGATGGAGTGCAGGACGGACGAGGGCCCCTTGGCGAGCAGCTCGGGATCGGCCTGGAGGCGGTGGCGCAGCCCCTTGAGGGAGCCCTGGCCGCCGTGCCGGACGGTGATGACGAAGTCGGGGCCGGTGAAGCACATCACCTCGCCGGTCTCCACCACCTCGCTGGTGGCGGTCAGTTGGGCGTGGTCGACGTAGTGGATCGTCTTGAAGACGGTGAAGAGGGTGTCGTCGTAGCGCTCCAGCTTCGGCCGCTGGTGCGCGTGCACGGCGTCCTCCACCGCCAGCGGGTGCAGGCCGAAGGTGGCGGCGATCCCCGCGAACTCGGCCTCGGTCGGCTCGTGCAGGCCGATCCAGGCGAACCCGCCGTCCTCGCGGACCCGGCGGATCGCCTCACGCGGCGTCAGGCACGCCGCCCCCAGGTCCGGGGCGTCGCGCCGGCCGCCCCGGTACACGGCGCAGTCGACCACCGCACTGCTCGCGGACGGGTCGCGGGTGGTGTCGTAGCCGGGCTGGGCCGGGGTGGACTTGCGCAGCGACGGGACGGCCGCACGCAGGTAGGGCAGCATCGACATGGCAGGCTCCTTCGCGCGCACGGCTGCGGACCGTACGGGTGGGAGACCCTCCTCCTGCGGCGGGCGGGCAGGCCCGGGCAGGCGGAAGGAAGCAGGACGGGAGGACAAAGTTCTGCCGTCGCTCTTCTACTGATCAGGAGATCACAGGGGGCGGGAGGCGCCCGTCACAGAAGTGGAAGAGCGATTGGTACTGCACGATCGACTTCGGTCCACCGCAGCCCCACCTCCTCCGGCCGGTCCCCCGTGAGGGACGTCCTGTATCCGGGGCACCGAAACACTGCTTCTGCGTGCGGCCCCGAACAGCTGTCAACACTATCAGCCGACGGATGGTCAAGACCCGCCCTTTACCCGGCTGATACGAGTTCTATGCTCGCTCCATGGCAGAAATTCTCGCCCTTGTGGAGGCCCGGCTGCGCACCGCGTTCGGGGAACCCGACGCCCGCGCCGCCGTCACCTTCCTGGGCACCGACCGCATCGAGGTACTGCGTTTCGCCGAGGACGACCTCGTGCGCTACGCGACCCTCGGGATGTCCGCGCACCCGATGACCGACCCGACCGCCGTGGTCGCCGACCCCGTGCGCGGACCCCGCGCCGAGCTGGTGCTGACCGTACGGGCGGGCCTGGCGCCCACCGACCGGCTGCTGAGGCCGCTCGCGGTGCTGGCGGCCTCCCCTCAGGTCGAGGGGCTGATCGTGGCCCCCGGGGCCTCGCTGGACGTGGGCGAACCGCTCTGGGAAGGGGCGCCGTTCAGCTCGGTCCTGGTGGCGGAACCGGGCGGGCTGGTGGCGGACCTGGAGCTGGACGAGCCCATGGACCCCGTGCACTTCCTGCCCCTGCTGCCCATGACGGCGAACGAGGCCGCCTGGAAGCGGGTGCACGGCGCGGCCGCCCTCCAGGAACGCTGGCTCGCGCGCGGCACGGATCTGCGGGACCCTCTGCGTACGGCAGTCGCACTGGACTGAGCCGGGCGCTCCGCCCCCGGACGGGTGATCGTGTCTTGACGGGGCGCCGGGCGGGGAGGAGCGTGGCTTCTTATGAGGGGCGAACCAAGTTGCCCGAAGTGCGGTGGCCGGGTCAGGGCGCCCGGTCTCTTCTCCGACTCCTGGCAGTGCGCGGACCACGGCACTGTCCACCCCCTGCAACCCGTCATCCCGCCGAGCGTCGAGGCCCTGAGCGTGGTCGTCCACCGGGCCCAGGTGCCCGTGTGGATGCCGTGGCCGCTGCCGGTGGGCTGGCTGTTCACCGGGGTCGCGTCCGCCGGTGACGACCGCAGCGGCGGCCGGGCGACGGCCGTGGCCTGCTCGGGACCCGGTCCGCTGGGCGGGATCGGCGAGCTGCTGCTGGTCGCGGAGGAACTGGGCGTCGGCCTCGGTGCGCGCTACGCGGGGATCGACGGCCCCGACCCGGGCTCGGCCATCAACGTCTCGGCGCCGCCCCACGCCAAGGTGGTCGCGGCGGGCCGCCCGACCGCGCTGTGGCACGTCAACGGGACCCCCGACGACCGGGCCGTGTTCGCGGGCGAGGCGCGCGGCCTGTGGCTGTGGGCGATCGTCTGGCCCGAGCAGTCCGGCCTGCTGATGTACGACGAACTCGTCCTCACCGACCTGCGCGACGCGGGGGCCGAGGTCGAACTGCTGCCCTGCGGCGCCCTCAGCCCGCGCATCCTGGGGCCCTCCTAGACCGTGCCGGCGGGGCGCCCCGCCGGTCGTCCGGCGTGTGACCGGCGGGGACGTCCGGCCCGTTATCCTGGGGTGTCACCCGTCCGTACGAACCCTGGAGCTCCGCTGTGCGCATCGACCTGCACGCGCACTCCACGGCCTCCGACGGTACGGACACCCCCGCCGAGCTGGTGCGCAATGCCGCCGCCGCCGGGCTGGACGTGGTCGCGCTGACCGACCACGACACGGTGGCCGGATACGCCGAGGCCGTCGCCGCCCTGCCCGCCGGGCTGACGCTGGTGACCGGCGCCGAGCTGTCCTGCCGCCTCGACGGGACCGGGCTGCACATGCTCGCGTACCTCTTCGACCCGCAGGAGCCCGACCTCTTCCGCGAGCGGGAACTCGTCCGCGACGACCGCACCCCCCGCGCCCAGGCCATGATCGGCAAGCTCCAGGAGCTCGGCGTCGACGTCACCTGGGAGCAGGTGGCCCGGATCGCGGGCGAGGGCTCCGTCGGCCGGCCGCACATCGCGACCGCGCTCGTCGAACTCGGCGTCGTGCGCACCGTCTCGGACGCCTTCACCCCGGCCTGGCTCGCCGACGGTGGCCGCGCGTACGCCGAGAAGCACGAGCTCGACCCCTTCGACGCCATCCGCCTGGTCAAGGCGGCGGGCGGCGTCACGGTCTTCGCGCACCCGGCCGCCGTCAAGCGCGGGACCTGCGTGCCCGAGTCCGCGATAGCCGCACTGGCGGCCGCAGGCCTCGACGGCATCGAGGTGGACCACATGGACCACGACGACGCCACCCGCGCCCGGCTGCGCGGACTGGCGGCCGACCTCGGCCTGCTGACCACCGGGTCCAGCGACTACCACGGCAGCCGCAAGACCTGCCGTCTCGGGGAGTACACGACCGACCCCGAGATCTACGGCGAGATCACGCGCCGTGCGACCGGCGCCTTCCCCGTTCCCGGCGCGGGCGGAATCGAGCGCTAGGCCGGTTCCTTCCCCCGGATCCGGGCCCGCCCCACCCCTTTGCTTCCTCTTCGCAACACCCCTCTCTCCTGCAAGGCATCACTGTGTTTGATTTCGCCGTCTTCGGATCCCTTTTTCTCACGCTTTTTGTGATTATGGACCCTCCGGGGATCACGCCGATCTTCCTCGCCCTCACCTCGGGCCGCCCCGCCAAGGTCCAGCGCCGCATGGCCTGGCAGGCCGTCTGCGTGGCCTTCGGCGTCATCGCCGTCTTCGGCCTCTGCGGCCAGCAGATCCTGGACTACCTGCACGTCTCCGTCCCGGCGCTGATGATCGCCGGTGGCCTGCTGCTCCTGCTCATCGCGCTCGACCTGCTCACGGGCAAGACCGACGAGCCGAAGCAGACCAAGGACGTCAACGTCGCCCTCGTCCCGCTGGGCATGCCCCTGCTCGCCGGGCCCGGCGCCATCGTGTCCGTGATCCTGGCCGTGCAGAAGGCGGACGGGGTCAGCGGACAGGTGTCCGTCTGGGCCGCGATCCTCGCCATGCACCTGGTGCTGTGGATCACCATGCGCTACTCGCTGGTGATCATCCGGGTCATCAAGGACGGCGGGGTGGTCCTCGTGACGCGCCTCGCGGGCATGATGCTCTCCGCGATCGCCGTCCAGCAGATCATCAACGGCGTGCTCCAGGTCGTCCAGGGCGCCTGACCCCCGCACGCGCGAACGCCCCCGTACCGGACATGGGTCCTGGTGCGGGGGCGCAGACGTTCAGTGGGGTGTCCCGGCGTCAGCAGGACGCCGTCTCGGCCGGTCGGATCAGAATGCGCTGGCCGACGTACGCGGCCTGCTGCACGATCCGGTTGACGGAGGCCGCGTCCACGACGGTGCTGTCCACGGCGGTTCCGTCGACGTCGTCCAGGCGCAGAATCTCGAAGCGCACGGGCTTCTCCCTTCGTCGGTGTTTCTCCTTGCACAGGGTTAACGAAGTGTAAGAGGCAAACATTCCCTACGCTAAGGAAATTTTTTCACTGGCTAACTACTGGCCGTCGACGGAGTTCCAGAACGCAGCCAGCGCACCCGCTGTGACCTGCGGGTTCTCGGCGTTGGGGGAG
This sequence comes from Streptomyces xanthophaeus, assembly GCF_000725805.1. Lineage (GTDB taxonomy): Bacteria > Actinomycetota > Actinomycetes > Streptomycetales > Streptomycetaceae > Streptomyces > Streptomyces xanthophaeus. The sequence continues at coordinate 58,817 of NZ_JOFT01000042.1, forward strand.
TGTTCGGCCCCCGGGACCACCACCCGCTCGGCCTCCAGGCGGCGGGCCATGTCGTCCATCAGCGGAACGGGCCACGCGTAGTCGACCGTTCCGGACAGCACCAGCTTCGGCAGCGCGACCGCGGCCAGGGCGTCCACCCGGTCCGGCTCCGAGATCAGGGCGCGGCCCGTGACGATCAGCTGCTCGGGCACGGTCGCCAGCCACCGCTCGCGCAGGAAGTGCGCCACCTCGGGGGAGTCCGGGACCACGTCCGGTGCGTCCTGCGCGCGCATCGCCGCCCACACCGCGGGCATGTCCTCCCGGAGCGCCTCCAGGGCGGCCACCAGCAGCTTCGTACGGGCCCGCTGGCCCTCGTCGATCGCGGCGGGCCCGCTGCTCATCAGCGTCAGCGAGGCGAACGGCGAAGGGTCGCGCAGCACCGCGGCGCGGGAGACGAGCCCGCCGAGGGAGTGCCCGACCAGGTGGACGGGCCCCCCGCCGAGCGCGGCGGCCTGCGCGAGCAGGTCCCGGGCCAGCTCCTCCAGGGCGTACGGGGCCTCCTCGCGCGGGCCGGGGCTCTCGTACTGGCCGCGCCCGTCGACGGCGGTCACCCGGTACCCGGCGGCGGCCAGCGGTTCGAGGAGGGCGATGAAGTCCTCCTTGCTGCCCGTGAAGCCGGGAACCAGCAGGGCGCTGCCGCGTACGGGCGCACCCGCCTCGTGCACGGCGAACTCCCCGCGGGCGGTGCCGAGGCGGCGGGCGCGGGCGACGGGCGGCAGCGTGAGGAAGGGCGGCTTGCTCATGGCCAGAGGTTACCGGCCCGTAGGGAGCGGCTGCGCGAGGATACGCCGATGGCCCGGCCCCCCTCGGAAGGGGGACCGGGCCATCGGGTGCGTGCTTACGCCTCGGGCGCGGCAGCGGCCTTGCGGGTGCGGGTGCGCTTCGGCTTGGCCGGAGCGTCCTCCGCGGCCGCGGCGGCCACCGGAGCGGCCTCGGCGGCCTTGCGGGGCCGGGTGGTGCGGCGGGCCTTGACGGGCTCCACCGGCGGGGCCATCTGGAAGTCCGGCTCCGGAGCGGTCTCCACGACCTTGCGGACGCGGGGCCGTCGCGGTGCGACCGGGGCCTCCTCGGCGACCGGGGCCACGACGGCCTCGGCGACGACGGCAGCGGCCTTGCGCGGGGCGCGGGTGCGCTTCGGCTTGACGGGCGCCTCCTCGGCGACCGGAGCCTCGGCGACCGGGGTCACCACGGCCTCGGCGACGACGGCAGCGGCCTTGCGCGGGGCGCGGGTGCGCTTCGGCTTGACCGGCGCCTCCTCGACGACCGGAGCCACGGCGACCGGGGCCTCGGCCACGACGGCCGGAGCGGCCTCGACCGTCTCCACGGCCTCCACGGCCTGGGCCGGTACCGCAGCCACACGGGTGCGGCGGCGGCGAGGCCTGCGCGGCTCGTCGGCGGCCGGGGCCTCGGGGGCCTCGGCCACCGGGGTCACGGCAGCGGCGGCCGCCTCGGCGCCCAGCTCCGAACCGCCACGGGTGCGGCGGCGCTGGCGCGGCGTACGGGTACGGGCGGGACGCTCCTCCGCAGCCGCCGGAGCGGCAGCGGCCGGACCGCGGCCGCCACGGCCACCGCGGCCGCCGGTCTCGCCCAGGTCCTCGACGTCCTCCGCCTTCAGGCCCGCCCGCGTGCGCTCGGAGCGCGGCAGGGTGCCCTTGGTGCCGGCCGGGATGTTCATCTCTTCGTACAGGTGCGCGGACGTGGAGTACGTCTCGACCGGGTCGTGGAAGTCCAGCCCCAGCGCCTTGTTGATCAGCTGCCAGCGCGGGATGTCGTCCCAGTCGACCAGGGTGACGGCGATGCCCTTCTTGCCCGCGCGGCCGGTGCGGCCCACACGGTGCAGGAAGGTCTTCTCGTCCTCCGGCGTCTGGTAGTTGATGACGTGGGTGACGCCCTCGACGTCGATGCCGCGCGCGGCGACGTCGGTGCACACCAGCACGTCGACCTTGCCGTTGCGGAACGCGCGCAGCGCCTGCTCGCGCGCACCCTGGCCCAGGTCGCCGTGGACGGCGCCCGAGGCGAAGCCGCGCTTCTCCAGCTGCTCGGCGATGTCGGCCGCCGTGCGCTTGGTACGGCAGAAGATCATGGCCAGCCCGCGGCCCTCGGCCTGCAGGATGCGGGAGACGAGCTCCGGCTTGTCCATGTTGTGCGCGCGGAAGACGTGCTGCGCGGTGTTGGCGACGGTGGCGCCCTCGCCGTCCTCCGAGGAGGCGCGGATGTGCGTGGGCTGCGTCATGTACCGGCGGGCCAGGCCGATGACCGCGCCCGGCATGGTCGCCGAGAACAACATGGTCTGGCGCTTCGGCGGCAGGTAGCTCATGATCCGCTCGACGTCGGGCAGGAAGCCCAGGTCGAGCATCTCGTCGGCCTCGTCCAGGACCAGCGCCCGGATGTGCGAGAGGTCGAGCTTCTTCTGTCCGGCCAGGTCGAGCAGGCGGCCCGGGGTGCCGACGATGATGTCGACGCCCTTCTTGAGCGCCTCGACCTGGGGCTCGTACGCGCGGCCGCCGTATATGGCGAGGACGCGTACGTTGCGGACCTTGCCCGCGGTCAGCAGGTCGTTGGTGACCTGGGTGCACAGCTCGCGGGTCGGAACCACGACGAGGGCCTGCGGGGCGTCGGTCAGCTGACCGGGCTCGGCCCGGCCCGCCTCGACGTCCGCGGGGACGGTGACCCGCTCCAGCAGGGGAAGACCGAAACCGAGCGTCTTGCCGGTGCCGGTCTTGGCCTGGCCGATGACGTCCGTGCCGGAGAGGGCGACGGGGAGGGTCATCTCCTGGATGGGGAAGGGGGACACGATGCCGACGGCTTCAAGGGCTTCGGCGGTCTCGGGAAGGATCCCGAGGTCTCGGAACGTAGTCAGGGTGCTGCCTCTTCTGTGAGACGCGGCGCGAGGCGGCGAGGGGGGTCGTACCGTGCCGGGCTTGAAGTACTGCGCCCACCCAGCATTCGGGCGGGTCGTACAAAGCTGCGCGGGACCACTAAGCCTTCGCTCAAGCGCTTGTGCCGCTGAGGGGGCCCCTCATGGGTGGCGATGCACATGAGCGCACGCACCACGCCGAGGGCGGGTCGGTTGGAGCCGATCGGGCCACCGACCGGGCATCCTCATTGGGATGGCCCGCCGAGTTTCCGGCAGGCGCATTACCACTGTACCCCGGAATCGCGCAGCCGTGTCGGGCGAATTCACCGGGCAGGCGTGTTTACGTGGGCTGGCAGTGAGCAGGTGTGGTGACTTGCGCCGCCTTTCGGCGGGCTATTGTGCGGAGCATGTCGACCGTAGAAAACGCCTCGCCCGCCGACGACAGCGCACCCGCGGAATCCGCCGGCATCGCCGCCCAGGACTGGGCGACCGCCTCCGCCTCGCCCCAGTACCGGGCCGCCGTCGTGGACCTGCTCGGCGCGCTCGCCTACGGGGAGCTCGCGGCCTTCGAGCGCCTCGCGGAGGACGCGAAGCTCGCGCCCACCCTCGACGACAAGGCCGAGCTCGCCGCGATGGCGTCCGCCGAGTTCCACCACTTCGAGCGGCTGCGCGACCGGCTCGCCGCCATCGAGGTGGAGCCCACCGCCGCCATGGAGCCCTTCGCGAAGGGCGTCGACGACTTCCACCGCCAGACCGCCCCGTCGGACTGGCTGGAGGGCCTGGTCAAGGCGTACGTCGGCGACTCCATCGCCAGTGACTTCTACCGCGAGGTCGCGACCCACCTGGACACCGACACCCGCGCCCTCGTCGTCGGCGTGCTCGACGACACCGGTCACGGCAACTTCGCCGTCGAGAAGGTGCGCGCCGCCATCGAGGCCGACCCGCGCTGCGGCGGCCGGCTCGCGCTGTGGGCCCGCCGTCTGATGGGCGAGGCACTCTCGCAGGCCCAGCGCGTGGTCGCCGAGCGCGACGCGCTCTCCACCATGCTGGTCGGCGGGGTCGACGGGATGGCGGCCGGCTTCGACCTGGCGGCCGTCGGCGAGATGTTCACCCGGATCACCAAGGCGCACACCAAGCGGATGGCGGCCCTCGGCCTGGCCGCCTGACGGTTGCGGACGTGACGAAGGCCCCGGAGCGCAGATGCGCTCCGGGGCCTTCGTGCGTCAGGGGTCAGCCCCGGGAGGGGAGCGAAAACGGAGGCCTGCGCGAGGGCCTGCGGGGCCCGGAGCCGGGCCGCAGCAACAGGGACAGGACCACTGCCGACACCAGCAGGCCGCCGACGAAGGTCGCGGTCAGGGTGTTGTGCCCGGGGCCGAGCGCGAAGTGCGTCAGATACGCCCCGAACAGCGCCCCGAGTACCCCGCTGACCAGCACCACTCTCGCGGACGGCAGCCGGCGCGCGAACACGCGCACAGCCGTCGCGGACAGGGCGAGGCCCAGCAGAGCAGAGCCGAGCGCTTCGATCAGCAGCATGAGGTCCCTCCCACACGTCGGGGCAAACCAAGTCACTGCGGTCCTACCCGAAGCGGAAGAACGGGAAACGGCCCGGTGGAATCAACCACCGGGCCGTTTCGCACAGTTCTCGGCACGTCAGGTGCCAGTGCGTCAGAGCGCGCCGAAGCCGACCTTGCGGGCGGTCGGCTCGCCGAGGTCCACGTAGGACAGGCGGTCGGACGGCACCAGGACCTTGCGGCCCTTGACGTCGGTGAGGCTGAGCAGCGGCGCCGTACCGGACAGCGCGGCGGCCACGATGCCCTCCAGCTCCTCGGCGCTCAGGTCGCTCTCCAGCACGATCTCCCGGGGTGCGTGCTGCACGCCGATCTTGACCTCCACGGCTTTGTCCCTCCGACGGTCCGTTTCGCGCGATCAGCCGCGCCGTACGCGGTCCACATTAGCCCGGTGAGGGGACGCGGACCGCGCAGAGCGGACACGCTGGCAGCGAACACCGGCCACCGGCCGGTACCGCGCGGCCGGCTCGGGACGTCCGGTCTCAGGCGTCGGTGCCGTGCAGCGGGAAACCGGCGATGCCGCGCCACGCCAGCGAGGTCAGCAGGCCCACCGCGGTGTCACGGGCGACCGGGCTCTCGCTGGAGAGCCAGTAGCGGGCCACGACCTGCGAGACCCCGCCCAGGCCCACGGCCAGCAGCATCGACTCGTCCTTGGACAGGCCGGTGTCCTCGGCGATGACGTCGGAAATGGCCTCGGCGCACTGGAGCGAGACCCGGTCGACGCGCTCGCGCACCGCGGGCTCGTTCGTCAGGTCGGACTCGAAGACCAGCCGGAAGGCGCCGCCCTCGTCCTCGACGTACGCGAAGTACGCGTCCATCGTCGCGGCCACGCGCAGCTTGTTGTCCGTCGTCGACGCGAGCGCCGTGCGCACGGCCAGCAGCAGCGACTCGCAGTGCTGGTCCAGCAGCGCCAGGTACAGGTCGAGCTTGCCCGGGAAGTGCTGGTAGAGCACCGGCTTGCTGACCCCGGCGCGCTCGGCGATGTCGTCCATCGCGGCAGCGTGGTACCCCTGCGCGACGAAGACCTCCTGAGCCGCGCCCAGGAGCTGGTTCCGTCGGGCTCGGCGCGGCAGTCGCGTGCCCCGCGGACGCGCTGCTTCGGTCTGCTCGATGGCTGTCACGCCGCCTCCCACTTTCTCTAAGAACACAGTGCGCTCTGCGCCGCGCCGCCATCGTACTTTTCGGTAACCGAATCTGGAGGGTTCAAGCCGAGTTTTCTCGCGGTACGGACGTGCCACGGACCCCTGGAGGCGCTGGTCAGCGGTCGGTCAGTGGCCGGTCAGCGGTAGTCGTCCTCGTCCATCGGCACCACCCGGGCCTGTTCCGCGGCGTCGCCGTCGGCGGCCTCGCCCCGTTCCGGGCCGCTGACCGGGTCGTCCTCGTCCGGCTGCAGATCGGCGAGCTGCTCCGCCACGTCCGCCTCGGGCGCCTCGGGGTCGAGGGCCTCGGGCAAGCCCTCGCGGAAGGTGTCCGGCTCCGCAGGGTCGACAGTCATGGCGCTCCCCTCGCTTTCTCTTCTCACTACGAGCCTAGGAGCCTCGCGGATGCCCCGCGAGGCGGATCGGCATGCGTCTGTGACCGCGAACACAGGAAGTGGAGCGTGATCGTCTCGTAACATTGCCCGCATGTCTTCGACCGAGCTGCCGGGTGTGCGGTCCACCGCCGAGCCGTCCTCCCTGGTGGGAGCCGTCCGGGTGGCCGAGGGAGAGCAGTGGCGCACCGTCGCGCTGCCCGGCCTGGAGCTCGCCGTACGGCAGCGGCCCCCGGTGCGTACGGGGCTGCCGCCCGCCCTGTTCGTGCACGGACTCGGCGGTTCCTCGCAGAACTGGTCGGCGCTGATGGCGCAGCTGGCCGACACCGTCGACGGCGAGGCCGTGGACCTGCCCGGCTTCGGCTGGTCCCCGCCGCCCGCCGACCGGGACTACTCGGTCACCGCGCTCGCCCGCGCGGTCATCCGCCACCTCGACGCGGCCGGCCGCGGCCCCGTCCACCTCTTCGGCAACTCCCTCGGCGGGGCCGTCTCCACCCGGGTCGCGGCCGTCCGGCCCGACCTGGTGCGCACCCTGACCCTGGTCTCGCCCGCCCTGCCCGAGCTGCGCGTGCAGAAGTCGGCCGTACCGACCGCGCTGCTCGCCGTCCCCGGCATGGCCGCCCTCTTCGGCCGCCTCACCCGCGACCTGACCGCCGAGCAGCGCACCCGCGGGGTGATGGGCCTCTGTTACGGGGACCCCTCCCGGGTGACGCCCGACGGATTCCGGTACGCGGTGGAGGAGATGGAGCGGCGGATGGCCCTGCCGTACTTCTGGGACGCGATGACCCGTACCTCGCGGGGCATCGTCGACGCCTACACCCTCGGTGGCCAGCACGGACTGTGGCGCCAGGCACAGCGCGTGCTCGCCCCCGCCCTCCTGGTCTACGGTGGCCGGGACCAGCTGGTCTCGTACCGGATGGCGCACCGGGCCGCCGCGGCCTTCCGGGGTTCGCGGCTGCTGTGTCTGCCCGAGGCCGGGCACGTGGCGATGATGGAGTACCCCGAGGTGGTGGCCGCCGCCTTCCGGGAGCTGATGCGGGACACCGCCGCGGCGGACACCGACCGAGATACCGAAGACGGCAGAGGCTGAGGACCGTGGGACGACATAGTCGCAAGGCCCCTTCCGCTTCCCCCGCCCCTGCCCCGGCCGCGCCGACGGAGCCCGCCCCGGCCGCGTACGAGGAGCCGCTGGGCTGGTACGAGATGCCGGCGGACCCCTACGAGGAGCCGGGCAGCCTCTTCGGTGCGCCGGGCGGCCCGTACGCGCAGCAGTACGGGCAGCCGTACGAACAGCCTCACACCGAACCCACCGTCACCCACCAGGGCTACGCGCCCCGGGCGGCCCACCCCTGGCCCGAGGAGCGGCCCGGCGGGCACCCCGAGCAGCACGAGCCCGGCGGTTCCTGGGGAGCGGGGCCCGGCGCCGTCTACGGGGACTGGCACGGCGTCCCGCGCGCAGCCGCCCCGTACGCGGCGGTGGCCGCCCCGGCCCCGCCGCCCCCGGCGGCGCCCCTGTCCTCCTTCGAGCCCTTCCCGTCCTTCGCGGAGGACGGCCCGCTCACCTCCACCGGCTCGCACCGCCGGGTGCCCGGTCCGCGCAGGCCCGCCGACGGGGCGCGGGCCGAGTCCGCCGCCCGTTCCGCCGCCGCGGCTCCCGCCGCGCCGCCCGCCGAGCCCGCCGACTCTGCCGCCCCGCCGCCCGCCGAGGAGCAGTCCGGCTCCGGCCGGGCCGGGAAGGTCCGCACCTACACCGGGATGGCCGCCGCGGCCGTGACCACCGTGCTCGCCGTGGTCGTCGCCGTCCAGGTCGCCTCCGAGAGCGACATCGGCAAACCCGGTGCGCTCGCCGCCCCCGACGACGGCCGGGCCCGCGCCGAGGCCGGCGCCGCCTCCCGCTCCGACGGCCGCCCGACGCCGGACGCGCCCGCGGACGCCGCGGCGAGCCCGTCCGCGGCCCCGCCCGCGCCGGAGCTGACGTACGAGCAGAAGATGGCGCAGCAGCTGCCCATCGACGCCAAGCTCGCCGGCCCCGGAACCTTCGACACCGTCCCCGGCGTCGCCCAGGCCCCCGGCAAGGGGAAGACCGTCCGCTACCGGGTCGACGTCGAGCAGGGTCTCGGCCTGGACGCGCAGCTGTTCGCCGAGGCGGTGCACCGCACCCTGAACGACCCGCGGAGCTGGGGACACGGCGGCAGCCGGACCTTCGAGCGGGTGCCGGGCGGCTCGGCCGACTTCGTCATCACCCTCGCCAGCCCGGGGACCACCGGGATCTGGTGCGCCAAGTCGGGCCTGGACACCACCGTGGACAACGTCTCCTGCGACTCCGCCTCCACCGACCGCGTGATGATCAACGCCTTCCGGTGGGCGCAGGGCTCGGCGACGTACGGGCCGGACCAGATGCTCGCGTACCGGCAGATGCTCATCAACCACGAGGTCGGGCACCGGCTCGGACACGGTCACGTGAGCTGCCGCACCCCCGGGTCGCTCGCGCCGATCATGCAGCAGCAGACGAAGTCCCTCGACATCGACGGAATCCAGTGCAAGCCCAACCCGTGGGTGCATCCCGGAAGTTGAGCGGTGGTCCAGAACCCGCGTTGACAAGCTGTCCGATCATCGGCCATCGTTCTCCGCATGTCGCAGCACCACACCATGATCGCGAGCGCCGCCATAGAGCTGGCGCTGCTTGGTGTGACCGCGCACAGCGTGGCCGACATCTTCTGTCGCTGACGCCGGCCCGTCCGCGTCGCGACCCTTCCTGAGTTCCGCCGCGCCCGGGTGTACGCATGCCCCCAGGCGCGGCTCTTTCTGCTTTCACCCGGTGTCCTTCCGGCGCCGTCCGCTGCCCTGGCGTGGCTTTCTCTCCCCATCCTTCTTCACCTTCACGCCGAGAGGTCTCTTTCCATGTCGTCCTTCGGACCGGCCAGTCATCACATATCGCGCCGCGTGGCAGCGGTCGCCGTCAGCCTCTTCCTGGCCGGGGGTGCAGTGGCCTGCGGGCCCGAGGACGCCGCGGACAAGGCGGGCGCCGACGCCAAGCCGGGCGCCGCAGGGGGCGCGCCGCAGAAGGGCGGCACCCTCACCGTCCTCAACTCCGAGCCGCAGAGCGACTTCGACCCGGCCCGGCTCTACACCTCGGGCGGCGGCAACGTCCCCTCGCTGGTCTTCCGCACGCTCACCACCCGCAACCGGGAGGACGGCGCACCGGGCACCAAGGTCGTCCCCGACCTCGCCACCGACACCGGCAAGCCCAACGCCGACGCCACCGAGTGGACGTACACGCTCAAGGACGGGCTGAAGTACGAGGACGGCTCCCCGATCACCACCGCCGACATCAAGTACGGCATCGAGCGGTCCTTCGCGGCCGAACTGTCGGGCGGCGCCCCCTACCTGCGGGACTGGCTGGTCGGTGGGGAGAGCTACGAGGGCCCGTACAAGGACGGCGGCAAGGGCCTCGACTCGATCGTCGTGCCCGACGCGAAGACCATCGTCTTCAAGCTGCGCAAGCCCGAGGGCGAATTCCCCTTCGTCGCCACCCAGACGCAGTTCGCGCCCGTCCCCAAGGCCAAGGACACCGGCGCCAAGTACGAGGAGCACCCGGTCTCCTCGGGCCCGTACAAGGTCGTCAAGAACGACAACGACGGCGAGCACCTCACCCTGGAGCGCAACGAGCACTGGGACCCCAAGACCGACGAGGAGCGCAAGGCCTACCCGGACAAGATCGACGTCCGCTCCGGGCTGGACTCCGCGGTCATCAACCAGCGCCTGACCACCAGCTCCGGCCCCGACGCGGCCGCCATCACCACCGACACCAACCTCGGCCCGGCCGAGCTCGCCCAGATCGGCGACGACAAGCAGCTGGCTGCCCGCGTCGGCACCGGACACTTCGGCTACGTCAACTACCTGGCCTTCAACCCGAAGGTGGCCCCCTTCGACAACCCGAAGGTCCGCCAGGCCGTCTCCTACGCCATCAACCGCACCAGCGTGATCAACGCGGCCGGCGGCTCCGCCCTGGCCGAGCCCGCCACCACCTTCCTGCCCGAGACCGAGGCCTTCGGCCACGCGCCCTACGACCACTTCCCCGCGGGCAAGGCCGGCGACCCGGCCAAGGCGAAGGAACTGCTGAAGGAGGCGGGCTTCCCCGACGGCATCACCATCACGCTCACCCACTCCACCGCGCAGAACCGGCAGACCAGCCCCGAGGTCGCCACCGCCGTGCAGCAGGCCCTCGCCGCCGCGGGGATCACCGTCAAGCTGGAGGGCCTGGAGAACAACGCCTTCAACGAGCGCCGCTGGGACGTCAAGAACACCCCCGGCTTCTTCCTCTCCCGCTGGGGCGCCGACTGGCCGTCCGGCGGTCCCTTCCTCGCGCCGATCTTCGACGGCCGGCAGATCGTGACCAACGGCTCCAACTACAACCACGCGCAGCTCGACGACCCGGCCGTGAACGCCGAGATCGACGAGATCGCCAAGCTGACCGACCTCAGCGCGGCGGGCAAGCGCTGGGGCGCCCTCGACAAGAAGATCGGTGAGCAGGCCCTCACGGTGCCGCTCTTCCACCCGGTCTACAAGCGCCTCGTCGGCAAGGACGTCAAGAACGTCGTCATCAGCGACTGGACCGGCGTCCTCGACATCTCGCAGGTCTCCGTCAAGTGAGCCTGCTCCTCGACCCGGCCGAGAAGCCGGCGTCCGCGCCCGGGGCCGTCCCCCCGGGCGCGGGGGCCCTGCGCCAGGCCGCCCGGCGGCTGCGCCGCCGCCCGGCGGCCCTGGCGGCCGCCGGCGTCCTCGCGCTGCTCGTCCTCCTCGCCCTGGCCGCCCCGCTGATCTCCCAGCTCACCGGCCAGGACCCGAACGCGTACCACGACGACCTCGTCGACTCCGCCCGCGGCGGCGTACCGACCGGCTCCTTCGGCGGGATCTCCGCCGACCACTGGCTCGGCGTCGAACCGGGCACCGGACGCGACCTGTTCACCCGGCTCCTGCACGGCGCGCAGGTGTCCCTGCTGGTCGCCCTCGGCGCCACCGCCGTGCAGATCAGCGTCGGGGTGGCCGCCGGACTCGCCGCCGCGCTCGGCAACCGGTTCGTGGGCCAGCTCATCGGCCGGGTCACCGACCTGATGATCGCCCTGCCCATGCTGGTCCTCGGCATCGCCCTGACCGCCGTCGTGCCCCCCGGCTTCCCGCGTCCGCTGCTGCTGATCCTCATCATCGGCCTGCTCGACTGGGGCGCCACCGCGCGGATGGTGCGCGCCCAGACCCTCGCCCTGCGCGACCTGGACTTCGTCGACTCCGCCCGGCTCTCCGGCAACAGCACCTGGCGCATCGCCCGCCGCGAACTGCTGCCCTCGCTGGCCGCCCCCGTCATCACCCTCGCCGCGATCAAGGTCCCGACCAACATCGTGGCCGAGGCCTCGCTGTCCTTCCTCGGGGTCGGCGTCAAACCGCCCACCCCCTCCTGGGGGCAGATGCTCTCCAGCGCGCAGACCTGGTTCCGCGCCGACCCCCTCTACGTGCTGCTCCCCGCCGGGCTGCTGTTCGTCACCGTGCTCGCCTTCACCGTCCTCGGCGACGCCGTGCGCACGGCCCTCGACCCGCGCGAGGACTCGCGCCTGCGGGTCGGCACCAGAAAGGAGCGCTCGGCGTGACCCTCTTCGTGCTCAGGCGGACCGGCGGCGCGCTGCTCGTGCTGCTCGCCCTGTCCGCCGTCGTCTACGCCCTCTTCTACCTGGCCCCGGGCGACCCCGCCCGGCTCGCCTGCGGGGAGCGCTGCAACCCGGCGCAGATCGCCCAGGTCCGCGAGCAGCTCGGCCTGAACGACTCCGTGGCCGTGCAGTACCTGCACTTCCTCCAGGGCATCCTGCTCGGCCGGGACTACTCCGGCGGCGCCGGGCTCGTCGTGCGCTGCGACGCCCCGTGCCTGGGGTTCTCGTACCAGAACGACCAGCAGGTCACCGCGCTCGTCCTGGAGCGGCTGCCCGCCACCCTCTCGCTGGCGGTCGGCGCGCTGGTCATCTGGCTGCTGGTCGGCGTAGGCACCGGGCTGCTCTCGGCGCTGCGCCGCGGCGGGTTCACCGAACGGGCCCTGACCGTCCTCACGCTGGCCGGCACCGGCACCCCCGTGTTCATCCTGGGCCTGCTGCTGCTCATGGCCGTCTGCGCCCACCTGCAGTGGCTGCCCTTCCCGACCTACGTGCCGCTGGGCGAGGACCCCGAGCAGTGGGCCTGGAACCTGCTGCTGCCCTGGGTGACGCTCGGCCTCTTCGAGAGCGCCAAGTACGCCCGTCTCACCAGGAGTTCTACCCTGGAGACGCTCGCCGAGGACCACATCAGGACCTTCCGCGCCTACGGGGTCCCGGAGCGGTCCGTCGTCACCCGGCACGCGGTGCGCGGAGCCGTGGCACCCGTGATCGCGCTCAGCGCCGTGGACTTCGGCACCATGCTCGGCGGCGCCGTGCTGACGGAATCCCTCTTCGGGATCCCCGGCCTCGGCAAGACCCTGATCGACGGGGTGCGGGTCGTGGACCTGCCCGTCGTGGTGGGGGTCGTCCTGACCATCGGCACCGCCGTGGTCGTCGCGGGCGCCGTCGCCGACCTGTTGTACGCCGCAGCGGACCGGAGGGTGGCCCTCGTATGACGCAGGCGTTGGTGGAAGTGCGCGACCTCGTCGTCGACTTCCCGGTCGGAGGAGCGGGCGAGCGGCTACGGGCCGTGGACGGGGTCTCCTTCACCCTGGAGGGCGGCCGCGCCCTCGGCATCGTGGGCGAGTCCGGCAGCGGGAAGTCCACCGTCGCCGCCGCCCTGCTGGGCCTGCACCACGGGACCGGCGCCCGCCTGGACGGCACCGTCCGGGTCGGCGGCACCGACCCGGCCTCGGCCTCCCCGCAGGAACTGCGCCGGCTCCGGGGCGGGACGGCCGCCATGGTCTTCCAGGACCCGCTCAGCTCCCTCGACCCCTACTACGCCGTCGGCGACCAGATCGCCGAGGTCCACCGGATCCACGCGGACGTCTCCCGGCGGGCCGCCCGCGCCCGGGCCGTCGAGGTCCTCGACCGGGTGGGCATCCCCGACGCGGCACGCCGCGCGCGGGCCCGGCCGCACGAGTTCAGCGGCGGCATGCGCCAGCGCGTCCTCATCGCCATGGCCCTCGCCTGCGACCCGCAGCTGCTCATCGCCGACGAGCCCACCACCGCCCTCGACGTCACCGTCCAGGCCCAGGTCCTGGACCTGCTGCACGGACTGCGCGAGGAGCGCGGCCTCGGCCTGCTCCTGGTCACGCACGACGTGGGGGTGGCCGCCGAGAGCGTGGACGAACTGCTGGTCATGCGGCACGGAGCCGCCGTGGAACGAGGGCCCGTGGGCCGGATCCTGACCGCCCCGGAGCACCCGTACACCAGGGCCCTGCTGGCGGCCGTACCGCGACTGGACGCCCCGGCCCCGCGACGCCGGCCGGACCCGGCAGAGGGCTCGCGCGCCGGCGTCCCCGTCGTCGAATCCTTCGCGGTGCGGCGCGAGTTCGGGCGCGGCAGGCGCCGGGTCACCGCCGTCGACGGGGTGTCCCTCGCCGTGCACCCGGGCGAGACCCTCGGGATCGTCGGCGAGAGCGGCTCCGGCAAGAGCACCCTCGGCCGGATGCTCGTCGGCCTGCTCGCGCCGAGCTCCGGCCAGGTCAGGCACGGGGGCCGGCAGACGGAGGGGGTGGCCCCGGACGTGCAGATGGTGTTCCAGGACCCCGTCTCCTCCCTCAACCCGCGCCGCTCCGTGGGCGAGTCCGTCGCCGACCCGCTGCGCGCGGCCGGGGAACGGGACGAGGGCGCGATCCGGGCCCGGGTCGAGGAACTCCTCGTGCGCGTAGGGCTGGAGGCCGCGCACTACGACCGCTACCCGCACGAGTTCAGCGGCGGCCAGCGCCAGCGCGTGGGCATCGCCCGCGCCCTGGCCCCCCGGCCCCGGCTGATCGTCTGCGACGAGCCGGTGTCCGCCCTGGACGTGACCACGCAGGCGCAGGTCACCGCGCTGCTGGCGGAGCTCCAGCAGGAGCTGGGCATCGCCCTCGTCTTCATCGCCCACGACCTGGCGGTGGTCCGCCAGGTCAGCGACCGGGTCGCCGTGATGCGCGGCGGCGAGGTGGTGGAGGAGGGCCCGGTGGACGAGGTCTACGACCGGCCGGCCCACCCCTACACGCGGCAGCTGCTGGCCGCCGTACCCGTGCTGGACCCGCTGCTGGCCGCCGCCCGCCGCACCACCCGGCAGGAGGTCTTCGCCTGACCTCCTGCGGGCCGGTCCGGCCGCGCCCCTTTCCCCGTTACTAGCGTGCTCGAACGCGAACCGTACGGGAAAGTTACGACTCTTCACCCCTTCCGGTGGCGCGACGGACAACCGTCCGTCGCGCCTTCGGCATATCCGCTTGAGTTCTTCCGCGGCGGGTCGCCGGACCGACGGTGGCCGCCTGAACGGGAGATCGGGGGTGCCACTCGTGCGGATCGGACTGCTCACGGAAGGTGGTTATCCGTATGCGACGGGCGAGGCGAGGCTGTGGTGCGACCGGCTCGTGCGCGGGCTCCCGCAGCACGAGTTCGAGCTCTACGCCCTGAGCCGCAGCGCCGAGCAGGAGCGCACCCGGGTCCCGCTGCCCGAGCACGTCACCCGGGTCCGCACGGCGCCCCTGTGGGCCCCGGCCGACGACGGGCGGACGTACGCCCGGCGCGAACGGCGCCGCTTCGCCGGCTGCTTCAAGGAACTGGTCCGGGGCATCTGTGCGGGAGAGCCCGAGCCCTTCGCGGCCGGGCTCTACGGACTCGCCGCACTCGCCTGGGACCAGGGCGGCCTGTACGCGGCGCTGCGCTCCGAGTCCGCGGTGCGGACGGTGGAGTCGGCCTGCCGGGCACCGGGCGCGAGCCGCACCGTCCAGGCGGTACGGGTGCCCGACCTGCTGGAGTTCGTCGACGAACTGGAGCGCATGCTCCGGCCGTTGTCCCTCGACTGGTACGAGGAACACGGCGGCCTCGGCGCGGTCGACGTCTGCCACGCGGCGGCGGGCGGGGTGGCGGCCATCCCCGGACTGCTGGCCAAACGCTTCTTCGGGGTGCCCCTGCTCGTCACCGAGTACGGGGTCCAGCTGAGGGCCCACTACCTCGGCCGGCCCGACGACGACCGCGGCCCCGACGCCCGCCCCGCCCTGCGCGCCCTGCTGGCCGCCTTCCACGGCAGGCTGGCCGGGGAGATCTACGCCCAGGCCGACCTCCTGACCCCCGGGAACGCGCACTCCCGGCGCTGGCAGGAGCGGTGCGGGGCCCCGCGGGAGCGGCTGCGGACGGTCTACCCGGGGATGGAGGCGGACCGATTCGCCACCATCGGCGAGGCCGAGGACGGCGGGGACCCCGACACCCTGGTCTGGGTCGGCCGGGTGGAGCCCGCCAAGGACCTGATCGGCCTGCTGCACGCCTTCGCCGAGGTCCGCAGGGCCGAACCGCGCACCCGGCTGCGGATCTTCGCGGGCAGCGCCGAGGCGGGATACCTCGCCGACTGCCGTTCGCTGGCCGCACAGCTCTTCCCCGACGAGGCCGCCGACGCCGTCACCGCCGGGGAGAACCCGGTCACCTTCGAGGAGATCGGCGGGCCCGAGGCCCCCACCTCGGCCGAGGCCCATGCCGCCGGGCAGGTCGTCGTGCTGTCCTCGGTGATCGAGGGCTTCCCGCTCACCCTGGCCGAGGCCATGTTCTGCGGCCGGGCCACCGTCTCCACCGACGTCGGGGCGGTCCGCGAGGTCATCGGCGGCACCGGGCTGGTCGTCCCGCCGCGCAATCCGCGGGCACTCGCCGACGCCTGCCTCTCGCTGCTGCGCGACCCCGAACGGGCCCGGCGGCTCGGCGCGGCGGGCCGGGCGCGCGCCCTGGAGCTGTTCACCGTCGAACAGAACGTGGCCGCCTTCCAGGACATCTACCTCGGCCTGCTGGCCCGCGGATCCGCCCGGCCGGACGGGGAGATCCCCTTCGCCCGGCCCCCGGAGGCCCGGGTCCCGGGCCACTGGACCACCCCCACCTGGGCTCCGGTCCCATCCACGGAGGCATCGGCATGACCGTCGAAGAAGCCACGCCCACGGCTGCCCCGCTCGCCACGCCCGTGCCCGCCCCGGCCCCCGCGCCCGCGTCCGCTCCGGCCCCCGCGCCCGCTCCGGTCCCGGCCCCCGTGCCGGCCGCGGCTCCGGCCGGGATCCGCCGACGGGCCGCCGGGGACCCGGTCAAGGCCCTGCTCCACCGGCACCGGGACCTGTGCGAACGGGCCGTGGACCCGCTGGAGATCGCCGCCGGGCTGGAGGCCCACGGCATCACCGACCGCACCGCCGCACGGTTCCGGCACCGGGACGTCTTCTCGCTCGCCGAGGAGCTGTACGCCCGGACCGCCCGCACCGAGACCCCGGGCGCCGCCACGGGCCTGCTGCCCCGCGAGGTGACCGGCGGCCCCCGCGCGCTGAGGGGCCTGGGCTGCGCCCTGCTGCCCGGGGCCCTCGCCCTCGGCGCCGCCGCCGGGATGCCGTTCGCGGCCACCGCCGCCGCGCTCGCCGCCGTGGCCGCCCTGGTGTGGCCCGGGCGGGCCGCCGGGGGCCGGTTCCCCTGGCTCGCGCACCTGCTCGCCGCGGCCGTCGCCGTCTGGGCCGCCCACCGGTACGGCACCGCCCTCGCCGTCGCCCTGGCACTGGCCGTCGCCCCCGGGCACGTGGCCGCTGCCGCCTACGCCTCCCGGGCTCGCCGCAGGCTCGCCGCCAGCCGGGCCCTGGAGGACTTCGCGGACGGGGCCCGGCCGCTGCTGGCCGGGGCCCTGCTGGGCTTCACCGCAGCCGCCGCGGGGGCGGCCGCGGTCGCCGGAGCACCGCTCGCGCAGGCCCTGCCGCTCGCCCTGCTGCTGTTCCTGACCCGGCTGCTGCTGCGGCACGGCGCCCACCGGGGGCCGCTCGTCGCAGCCCTGGCGCTCGCCCTCGTCCCGTTCCCGGCCGCGGCACCCGCCGCCGCGGCGGGGCTCCTCGTACAGGCGGCGCTCGCGCTGTCCCGGGCCTCCGCGCACGCCCGCCCCTGACGTCCCCCGACCCCCGTCCCGCCACCACGCCCTCCGGAGCCGACGCCGGAGCGCCGTACCCGTACCCCGCCCCATCCACCCACCCGCAAGGAGAACAAGGACATGACCGGCCAGCCAACCGAACAAGGGGTCACGCGATGAGGGTGCTGCTGATCGGAGCCAACGGATACCTCGGCCGCTACGTGGCGGACCGGCTGCTCGCCGACCCCGCCGTCCAGCTCACCGCGCTCGGCCGCGGGGACGACGCCGACGTCCGCTTCGACCTCGCCACCGGCAGCCCCGGCGCGCTCACCCGGTTCCTCGACGCCGTCCACCCCGGCGTCGTCATCAACTGCGCCGGAGCCACCCGCGGCGGAGCCCGGGAACTCACCCGGCACAACACCGTCGCCGTGGCCACCATCTGCGAATCCCTGCGCCGCAGCGGCTGCGGGGCCCGGCTCGTCCAGCTCGGCTGCGCCGCCGAGTACGGCCCCAGCCAGCCCGGATCGTCCACGGCCGAGGACGCCGTGCCGAGACCCGGCGGGCCGTACGGGGTCAGCAAGCTGGCCGCCACCGAACTGGTGCTGGGCTCCGGGCTCGACGCCGTGGTCCTGCGGATCTTCTCGCCCGTCGGCCCCGGCACCCCCGCCGGATCCCCGCTCGGGCGGCTCGCCGAGGCCATGCGCCGGGCGATGCAGTCCGGGGACGGCGAGCTCAAGCTCAGCGGGCTCGGGGTCCAGCGCGACTTCGTCGACGTCCGGGACGTGGCGCGGGCCGTGCACGCCGCCTCGCTCTCCGCGGCCCAGGGCGTGGTCAACATCGGCACCGGCCGTGCGGTCCGGCTGCGCGACGCCGCCGCCGTGCTGGCCCGGGTCGCCGGGTACGGGGGCGCCCTGCACGAGCTGGACCTGCCCCACGGCGGCTCCCCGCAGCCGCACCAGCACCCCGGCCGCCCGACCGGACTGGCCACCATCGGATCCCCCCGGTCCGAGGCCACGTCCGAGCAGCTCGCCGCCGCGGCCCCGCAGCCGTACCCCTACCCCGACGGCTGCGGAGCCTGGCAGCAGGCCGACGTCCGCACCGCCCGGGACCGGCTCGGCTGGCGGCCCCGGATCAACCTGGAGGAGTCCCTCGCGGACATCTGGATGGAGGCGGCGTGCCGCATCTGACCACCCCGCCGGGGGCCACGGCGGCGGCGACCGACGCCGGCCGCCTCGGCCTCGGGGCCCCCGGCTACGCGCACCCGCTGCTCGCCCCGGTCGAGTGGGCGGAGCTGACCCGTCCGGGCACCCCGCTGCACTGGGCCGTGCTCAACGTCACCGACGGCCCGGGCGGCCGTCCCGACCCGCACTGCTCGGAGGCGGCGGTCCGGCTCCGGGCCGCCGGGGCCGGCACGGGGCGCCGGCTGCTCGGTCATCTCGCGATGCGAGACGGCGAGCGGTCCTTCGGAGAGCTGATCTCCGATGCCCACCGTTTCCGCGACTGGTACGGCGTGGGCGGCTTCTACCTCGCCGACGCCCCGGCCGGGAAGGCGGAGCTGGAGCAGGTGCGCCGCGTCGTCGACACCCTGCGGGGGCTAGGGGACGGCCTGCGGATCGTGCTCGGGCACGGCACCCATCCCTATGAGGGCTATGCGGAAACCGCTGATCAACTGGTCACGTTCGCCGGTTCCTGGGCGGACTACCGCTGGTCACAGGTGGCGGAGTGGACCGCCGATCACCCGGCGGAGCTGTTCTGCCACTTCGTCCACGGAGTGCCCCGCACCCACCTGGAGGAGGCCGTCCGGATCGCCCGCTGGCAAGGCGCGGGCACCGTCTGGTTCACGGACCGGCGCGGAAGCGGGGACCGGGACCCGTGGGCCTCGATGCCCGGGTACTGGGACGAAATCGTCTCGCGGATCGGGACGGGTGTCTTGGAATGAAGGAGGCCGTGGCAGTGTTACGGGACAGAACAACCCTTTGAATGCTCCCCGCTTCCGCGGGGATGACCCGCTGGAGTCCCCGTGTCGCTGCCACCCTTGGTTGAGCCAGCCGCAGAGCTCACCGTTGACGAGGTCCGCCGGTACTCGCGGCACCTGATCATCCCCGATGTCGGGATGGACGGCCAGAAGCGCCTGAAGAACGCCAAGGTGCTGGCCGTGGGCGCCGGCGGCCTCGGCTCGCCCGCCCTCATGTACCTGGCCGCGGCAGGCGTCGGCACGCTGGGCATCGTCGAGTTCGACGAGGTCGACGAGTCGAACCTGCAGCGCCAGATCATCCACAGCCAGGCGGACATCGGCCGTTCCAAGGCCGAGTCGGCCCGCGACAGCGTGCTGGGCATCAACCCGTACGTGAACGTGGTCCTCCACGAAGAGCGGCTCGAAGCCGAGAACGTGATGGAGATCTTCAGCCAGTACGACCTCATCGTCGACGGCACGGACAACTTCGCCACGCGCTACCTGGTCAACGACGCCTGCGTCCTGCTGAACAAGCCGTACGTATGGGGCTCGATCTACCGTTTCGACGGCCAGGCCTCGGTCTTCTGGTCCGAGCACGGCCCGTGCTACCGCTGCCTGTACCCGGAGCCCCCGCCGCCGGGCATGGTCCCGAGCTGCGCCGAGGGCGGCGTCCTCGGCGTGCTCTGCGCGTCGATCGGGTCCATCCAGGTCACCGAGGCCATCAAGGTCCTCACGGGCGTCGGCGACCCGCTGGTCGGCCGCCTGATGATCTACGACGCCCTGGAGATGCAGTACCGCCAGGTCAAGGTCCGCAAGGACCCCGACTGCGCGGTCTGCGGTCCGAACGCGACCGTCACCGAGCTCATCGACTACGAGGCCTTCTGCGGCGTCGTGTCGGAGGAGGCCCAGGAGGCCGCGCTCGGCTCCACGATCACTCCCAAGCAGCTCAAGGAGTGGATCGACAACGACGAGCCCATCGAGATCATCGACGTCCGCGAGATCAACGAGTACGAGATCGTCTCGATCCCCGGCGCGAAGCTGATCCCCAAGGGTGAGTTCCTGATGGGCACCGCCCTCCAGGACCTGCCGCAGGACAAGCGGATCGTCTTGCACTGCAAGACGGGTGTCCGCAGTGCGGAGGTCCTCGCGGTCCTGAAGTCCGCGGGCTTCTCCGACGCCGTGCACGTCGGCGGCGGCGTGATCGGCTGGGTCCACCAGATCGAACCGGACAAGCCGGTCTACTAGGACGTCGCGAACGTCCCGAACGTCCCGCAGGGGCCGTACCGCTCGCGCGGTGCGGCCCCTGCGGCGCGTCCGGACCCGGGCCGGACCGGTCAGGTCAGGTGCTCAGCGGTGCGACGGGTGTCCCGGTGGGGTCCGGGGCCGCCGTGCAGACCGAGTTCGCGGCGGGGACCTTCCCGTCCAGCAGGTAGGAGTTCACCGCCTTCTGCACGCACGGGTCGCCGCTGTTGTACGCGCCGTGCCCCTCGCCCTCGTACGTGAGCTCCACGCCGACGCCGGGGCCGAGGCGCTCCGCCATCTTGCGGGCGCCCTCGTACGGGGTCGCCGGGTCGCCGGTGTTGCCGATCACCACGATCGGGGCCGCTCCCGGGGCGGACACGTCCGGGGTGGTCCAGGCGCCCGGGACGGGCCAGTCGGTGCAGCCCATCATCGCCCAGCCGAGGAAGTCCCCGAAGACGGGCGAGGCCGCACGGAACTTGGGCAGCTGCGCCTTGGTCTGCTCCAGGGTGTAACGCTCCTTGGAGTCCGCGCAGTTGATGGCCGTGTTGGCGGCGCCGATGTTGCTGTAGTGCCCCTGCTGGTCACGGCCGTTGAGCGCGTCCGACAGGGCGAGCAGCAGCTGGCCCTGCCCGCCGTCCGCCTCGTCGAGGCCCTGTTCGAGCAGCGGCCACAGCTCCTTGGAGTACAGGGCCTGGGCGATGCCGTTGGTCGCGGCGCTCTGGGTGAGCTGCCGGTCCCCGATGCCGGCGATCGGCTGTGCCTCCAGGTCCTTCTGGAGCTTCATCACGTTCGCCTCGATCTCCTTGGCGGTGCTGCCCTGGAGCCGGCAGGCGTCGCCCCGGTCCACGCAGTCCTGCGCGAAGTTGCCGAGGGCGAGCTGGAACCCCTTGGCCTGGCCGAGCGCGCCCTCCTCGGAGGTCGCGGTCGGGTCCACCACGGCGTCGAAGACGGCCCGGCCGACGTTCTTGGGGAAGAGATGGGCGTAGACCCCGCCGAGTTCGGTGCCGTAGGAGATGCCGAAGTAGTGCAGCTTGTCGTCGCCCAGGGCCTGGCGGATGCGGTCCATGTCGCGGGCGGCGTTCTCGGTGCCGACGTGGGGCAGGATCTTGGCGGAGTTCTTCTCGCAGGCCTTCTGGTACGCGCGGATGTTGTCGACGAAGGCCTTCTCCTCCTGCGGGGTCTCGGGGGAGGAGTCCTGCGCGTAGTAGGCGTCCAGCTGCTTGTCGTCCTGGCAGCGGACGGGGGCGCTGCGGCCCACCCCGCGGGGGTCGAAGCTCACCAGGTCGTAGCGGGCGCGCAGGGCCTCGTACTCCTTGGCGGCGCCGGGCAGGGTGGAGATGCCCGAACCGCCGGGGCCGCCGAAGTTGAAGAGGAGGGAGCCGATGCGCTCGTCCTTCTTGCGGGCCTTCGCGCGGATCAGGGCGATCGGGACGGTCGGGCCCTCGGGTTCCGCGTAGTCGAGGGGGACGTCGAGGGTGGCGCACTGCCAGTCCTTGCCGGGGGCCGGACCGCCGCCCTCCGCGATGCTGGGTGCCTGGCAGTCGCCCCATTCGAGGGGCTCGGCCTCCTTGGCGCCGCCGGCCTTCGTTTTCTTCCCGTCGCCCTCGTCGGAACACGCGCTCGTGCTGAGCAGCGCGGCGGCGAGGGCGGCGGCGACGGTGACCCGCAGGGCGTTAGTCGGCATGTCCCCATCCTGTGGGCACCCTGCTTGGCCCGCTTCCGCGCTGACCCGAACGGGGGCCCCAGTGCTGTGGCCGGAAAGGTTTGCCGGGTCGCGGTGCCCGGTGCGGTGCATCGCAAGGCGGAGGGCCACGGCTCGTACTGGACGTACTTGCGTGGTCCGACAACGCGGGGAGGTGCCGTGCCGGGCGCCGCGACCC
>NZ_JOFT01000043.1 GCF_000725805.1 Streptomyces xanthophaeus
ACGACCCGGCCGACGAGCGCGTGGTCTCGCACATCTCCTCCACCGCCATCGAAGGCGGCACCGCACACCCCGAACTGAAGCTCATCGCGACGAACTGACGCCGGGGGTGCGTACCCTCGTACCCATGGACCAGCCGGACGAGACCCCGTCGTACTGCCCCGCCCCGGCCGCACCGGCCGGGCAGGTGGCGGGGCCGCCGTACGCCGACTGCCTGGAGTGCGGCAAGCCCACCGAGTACGGCGTCGCGACCCCGGGCGTGGTGCTGTGCCCGGTGTGCGAGTGGCAGGACGCGCAGCGCACGGCCTGCTCCGGCTGAGCTGGGACGGCTCAGGTGCCCATCAGCTCGGAGACCTTCACGAAGCGGTAGCCGCGCTTGCGCAGCTCGGGGACGATCTTCTGGATGGCCTCCTCGGTGACCGGGGCCGCGCTGCGCGTGCAGTGCATGACCACCACCGAGCCGGGCTTCACCCCGGCGAGCACCTGCTCGGCCACCGCGTCCGGGTCCTTCGCGAAGGCGTCGCCGCTGACCACGTCCCACTGGACGGCCGTGACCTTGGCCGCGGACAGGGCCCGCAGCGCCTGGTCGTCGTAGCAGCCGCCGGGGAAGCGGAAGTACGGGACGGTGTTCACCGCGCCCGCCTTCCGGAAGGCGGCGAAGGCCCGGTCCACGTCGGCCCGGGCGGCCTCGCCGTCGAGCGCGGGCAGTCCGTAGCAGGGGGACTTGAAGGCGTGGTGGCTGTAGGAGTGGTTCGCGATCTCGAAGTTCGGGTCGGTGCCGATGGCCTTGGCCTGGTCCGGGTACTCCTCGGCCCAGCGGCCCGTCATGAACACCGTCGAGGGCACCTTCAGCGTCCGCAGGGTCGCGATCAGCTGGGGGTTGTCGAACCGCTCCCCGCCCGCGGCGCGCGGTCCCTGATCGGCCGTCATGTCGGCGTCGAAGGTCAGCGCCACGGTCTTGTCGCCGCTCTGCTTCGCCCGTTCGAAGACCGGGGTGAGGCCGTTCGGGCCGGGAGCCATCGTCGGTGCCTTGCCGGGCGCACCGGGCTGCGGGCTCACCGCGGCCTTCGACGGCGGGGCAGCGGCGGCTGAGGGGGAGGCCGAGGGCGAGCCCAGACGGGCTTCAGGGCCTGCTTCCGAGGGGCCGGCGCCGCCCCCGCATCCGGCGAGGACGGCGCCGAGGGCAGCACTGAGAGCGGCAGCGGCCGCTACTTTGCGCACAGAGATGGTCACGTACGCAAAATATATGACTATGTGGAAAGAAGACGGATGCGGCACTCCTCCACGTCGAAGTCCGCCTCCGGATAGCGCGGAGCGAGGTCCTCCAGGTGCTCCAGCAGCAGCTGGGCGATGGCCCAGTTGCGGTACCACTTGCGGTCGGCGGGGACGACGTACCAGGGTGCGGCCTCGGTGGAGCAGCGCTCCAGGGCCAGTTCGTACGCGTGCCGGTAGTCGGGCCACAGGGCGCGGTCGTCGATGTCGGCGGGGCTGAACTTCCAGTGCTTGTCGGGGTTGTCGAGCCGCTCCAGCAGCCGTTTGCGCTGTTCCTCGTAGCTGATGTGGAGGAAGACCTTCACCACCGTCACGCCGTCGTCCGCGAGCGCCTGTTCGAACCGGTTGATCTGGGCGTACCTGCGGCCCAGCACACTGCGCGGGACGAGCTCGCGGACCCGCGCGATCAGGACGTCCTCGTAGTGCGAACGGTCGAAGATGCCGATCTCGCCCGGCCGGGGGAGCGCCTGCGTGACGCGCCAGAGGAAGGGGTGCTCCTGTTCCTCGGTGGTGGGTGCCTTGAAGGCCCTGACCCGGCATCCGGACGGGTTGAACGCGCCGATCACGTGCTTGACCGTGCCGCCCTTGCCGCTGGTGTCCATGCCCTGGAGGACCAGCAGGAGGCGGCGGCGGTCGCCCGCGGTGCTCGCCGCGTAGAGCCGGTCCTGGAGGGAGGCGAGCCGCTCTCCCGCCGGGCCGGCCGCGGCGAGGGCGGCCGCCTTGTCCGGGGGCCCGGAGGGGATCGCGCGGGGGTCGAAGCGGCGCAGGTCCAGACGCCCGCCCGCCGGGGCGCGCAGCAGCTGCCGCAGGCCGCCCTCCGGAAGGGGCCCGGCCGCGGCGGCGGCCGCCGGGGGCTGGCCGGCGGCCTTCGTCCCGGCCTCGGCCCGGTCTCCGGTCTTGGCCCGGTCTTTGGCCCGGCCCTTGGCCTCGGCCCGGCCCTTGGCCTCGGCACGGTCTTCGGCCTCGGCACGGTCTTCGGCCTTGGCCTGGCCCTTGGGCGTGGCCCGGCCCTCGGTCTCGGTCCGGTCTTTGGCCTTGGCCTGGCCCTTGCCCTTGCCCTCGGCCTGGCCCTTGCCCTCGGCCTTGGCTTGGCCCTTGGGCTTGCCCTTGGCCTCGGCACGGTCTTCGGCCTGGCCTTTGCCCTTGGCCTCGGCCCCGTCCTTCGGCTGGCCCTTCGCCGGCCGCTTCGGCTGCTCCTTCTCCTTCTCCTTGCCCTTGGACCCGGTCCGCTTGCCGCTCGGTTTCCTCGCCACCGCTGGCCACCCCAATCGCGTCGGTTCCGTCCGATCCTCCAGGAGTTCGAACGGAGCCGCGACGCGACCGGGGTCAGTGCCAGGGCCCGGTCACCGCGAAGGTGGTCCCGGGGGAGTACGCGTTGACGTACATGGTCCGTCCGTCGGGGGAGAAGGTGACCCCGGCGAACTCCCCCCACTCCGGGGCTCCCGGCTGCCCGATGTCCTGCGCGTTGCGGGCCACCGGGTAGACCTCGCCGCCGGGCGTCACCCCGAAGACGTACTGGGCGCCCCCGCCGTCCTCACAGACCATCAGCCCGCCGTCCGGGGCCAGGCAGATGTTGTCGGGGGAGTCCCCGGGGAGCTGGACGTCGGCGGCCGGGCCGAAGAGCACGTCCAGCCGGAGCCGGCCGGTGCGCGGGTCGTAGCGCCACACCTGCCCGTGATGGTCGCCCGCCGCACCCTCGGGGCTCCGGGCGAAGCTGGACACGAAGTGCACGGCGCCCCCGCCCCAGTAGCAGCCCTCCAGTTTCTGCGCGTGGGTGACCCCGCGCGGCCCGAAGTCCTGCAGCCGCACCGGGGTCCCGGCCGCCGAGGGGTCCGGTACGCGCACCCACTCGGCCGGGAATTCGGCTCCGGGCTCGTCCACCGACGCCAGGTCCGCGACCCCCGGCACGCGCAGGGCCTCCAGGGTGCCGCCCGCCCGCAGCGAGCCGGGCCCCCCGAGCGGGCGGTGCGGCAGGAAGCGGTAGAACAGCCCGAAGGGCGCGACGAAGGCGTCCTCGGTCTCGTAGACGGTCCCGCGGTACGGGTCGACGGCGACGGCCTCGTGGGCGAAGCGGCCCAGCGCCGTGAGCGGGACGGCGCCGGAGCGGTGCGGATCGGCCGGGTCCACCTCGAAGACGTACCCGTGGTCCAGCGTGTAGCCGGAGGTGCCCGCGCGGTCCTCGGTCTCCTCGCAGCTCAGCCAGGTGTTCCAGGGGGTCCGGCCGCCCGCGCAGTTGACGGCCGTACCGGCGAGGCCGACGCGCTCGCCGGTGACCCGGCCCTCCGGGCCGAGGTCGAGGACGGTGCAGCCGCCGAGGGCCTGGGGGTCGTAGGTCAGCCCCGGCACGGCGGGGACGCGCAGTGCGGCGGTGGTGCGGTTCTCGTGGTTGCGGACGAGCCGTACCCGGCCCGCGCCCGCGTCGAAGGCGGCCATGCCGTCGCAGTTGGACGGTACGGCGCCCTCGCCGGAGCGGAGCGGATCGCCCGAGCGCGAGAGGACCCGGTAGGAGAACCCCGCGGGCAGGTCGAGCAGTCCGCGCGGATCGGGGACGAGGGGCCCGAGGCCCCGGGCCGGCGGGGCGGCGCCGGTGCTGCCGGTGAAGAGGGCGCCGAGCGCCCCGCTGAAGGCGATCGTGCCCGCGGCGAGCAGGCTGCGTCGGGGGACGGACATCGGCAACTCCCGGCGGCGGAAGCGGGGACGGGACGCGCCCGTCGTACCACGCCGGTCCGTCCGTCCCGCGGCGACGCGGGCGGGCCGGCCGCGGTGTCACACCACCGGGTCGTGGCGGCGGCCTCACGGGGTGTCCCGGAGGTGTCCCGGGGCGCCGCGACGCGGCCCTGCCCGGGCCGGTCCTCACGGACCGGCCGGATGGGCCGGACGCGGCGCACTCGGCGCCCGGCCGGTCAGACGAGCTTGGCGCTCAGGGTGATCGTCGTGCCGGTCAGGGCCTGGCTGACGGGGCAGTTCGCCTTGGCGTCCTCGGCCGCGGCGACGAAGGCGTCGCTGTCCAGGCCGGGTACCTCGCCCTCGGTGGTGAGGTGGATGCCGGTGATGCCCTTGCCGGGCACGAAGGTGACCGCGGCCGAGGTGGTCAGCTTGGCCGGCGGGTTGCCCGCCTTCGCCAGGACGTTCGAGAAGGCCATGTTGAAGCAGCTGGAGTGGGCCGCGGCGATCAGCTCCTCCGGGCTGGTCCGCCCGTTCGCCGCCTCGTCGGTCCGCGCGGGCCAGGAGACGGGGTAACTGCCGAGACCGGACGAGTCGAGGGTGACGACGCCCTTGCCCTCGAGCAGATCGCCTTCCCAGACGGCATGTGCATTGCGTGTGGCAGCCATGGTGGATCCCTTCGCAGAAGTGGGAACGGCCGGACGCCGACAGGAGTCCGGCCGTGCCAAACCTACTGGGAGACCAGGGGCTTCGCGTCGCGCGCCAGGGCGGTGAGCCGGGATATGGCGCGGAAGTACTTCTTCCGATAGCCGCCGTTCAGCATTTCCTCACTGAACAGCCTGTCGAAGGGGACCCCGGAGGCCAGGACCGGGATCTCGCGGTCGTAGAGCCGGTCGGCCAGCACCACCAGCCGCAGCGCCGTGGACTGGTCCGGCACGGGGCCGACGTCGGTCAGGCAGACCGCCGTGATCCCGTCGGTCAGCGCGCCGTAGCGGCTCGGGTGCACCCGGGCCAGGTGTTCCAGCAGCGCGGGGAAGTCGTCGAGGCTGGCGCCCTCGGCCGCGTAGGCGGCCTTGGTGACCTGCTCCTCGGAGAAGGGGGCGGGTGCCTCCGGCAGGCCGCGGTGGCGGTAGTCCTGGCCGTCGATGCGCAGCGGCCGGAAGTGCGCCGAGAGCCCCTGGATCTCCCGCAGGAAGTCCGCGGCGGCGAAGCGGCCCTCGCCGAGCTTGCCGGGCAGGGTGTTGGAGGTGGCGGCCAGTGCCACGCCCTGTTCGACGAGGCGGCTGAGCAGGGAGGAGACCAGCACGGTGTCGCCCGGGTCGTCGAGCTCGAACTCGTCGATGCACAGCAGCCGGTGCCCGCCCAGGGTCTGGACGGTCTGCTGGAAGCCCAGCGCTCCGACCAGGTTGGTCAGCTCCACGAAGGTGCCGAAGGCCTTGAGCGCGGGCTCGGCCGGGGTGGCGTGCCACAGCGAGGCCAGGAGGTGGGTCTTGCCGACGCCGTAGCCGCCGTCGAGGTAGACCCCGCGGGGTCCGGCGGGGGCCGTGTTCTTCGGGGCCCTGCCGAACCAGCGCCGCTTGCCCGAGCCGCTGGCGTGGGCGCCGCCGAGCCCGGCGGCGAAGCCGCTCAGCACCGTCACGGCCTCGGCCTGGCTCGGCTGGGTCGGGTCGGGGTCGTACGTGTCGAAGCGCACCGAGTCGAACCGGGGCGGCGGCACCATCTCGGCCACCAGCCGTTCGGCCGGTACGCGCGGCTCGCGGGCGCACAGGGCCTGGGGCCCCGCGTCGGCTATCGGGGGCCGGCCGGAGGCGGCGCCGGGAGCGGAGAGTGAGGTGGACACAGCTCTTAACTCTACGGGGCGTGGCACACTGCACCGATGCGACGCCTGTTCCCTGTGACCGATCAGACAGCAGCAGCCCAGGCCGGCCGGGAGTGGTCGCTGGACGAGCTCGCCGAGGCATACGCCTATCCCGCGCTGGACGAGGGGGCCTCCTGGCTGCGGGCCAACATGGTCTCCACGCTGGACGGCGCGGCCCAGCACGACGGCCGTTCCCAGCCCATCTCCGGCGAGACGGACATGCGGATCTTCGGCACCCTGCGGGCGCTGGCCGATGTGGTGGTCGTCGGAGCGGAAACGGTTCGCCAGGAGGGGTACCGCCCGGCCCGGGCCCGCGAGGCCTTCGCGGCCCGCCGTGCGGCCTCCGGACAGGGTCCCGCCCCGGCGGTCGCGGTGGTCACCGCGAGCCTGGACCTGGACTTCACGCTTCCCCTGTTCACCTCCCCGCTCGTGCCCACCCTGGTGGTCACCGGAGCCGCCGCGCCCGCGGACCGGGTGGCCGAGGCCGTCAAGGCGGGGGCCGAGGTCGTGGTGGCGGGCGACGGCGCCGCGGTGGACCCGGCCCGGGCGGTACGGGAGCTGGCCGGGCGGGGGCTGCGCCGCCAGCTCACCGAGGGCGGACCCCGGCTGCTGGGCCAGCTCGTGGCCGCGGACGCACTGGACGAGCTGTGCCTGACGATCTCCCCGATGCTCACCGCGGGTGACGCCCAGCGCATCGCCGGCGGCCCCTCCGTCACGGTTCCGCACCGGCTCGTGCCCGCCTGCGTACTGGAAGAGGCCGGGTTCCTCTTCACGAGCTACCGTCGGATCTGACAAGGGGCGGAATTTGCCGTTCCGCTTAGCTTCCGCTGGGCACATATACCTGCGCAGGCCCCGTGCGACAGCGGGGCAGGATGGTTTCCGCAGGGGCCGGCCAGCCGGCCTCGGCCCATGAAGGAGAGGGCGTCCGTGTTCACGAGCGTATTGATGATCGAGCAGCCGTTGACCCCGGTGGACGTGGACTTCGTCACCACCCTGCACGGGGACGACGCGGTCTCCTTCGTCGTCCTCATGCAACCCCGGGGTGACCAGGACCGCCTGCTGCGCGCCATCGACGACGTAGCGCTCGGTGAGCTCCCCGAGGCCATCCACGAGGGCCACGAACCCGAGGGCGAGGCCGCGCTCGGCCCCGCCGCACACGCTCTCGCGCACTCGCTGAACGCCCTGCGGAAGAAGGGGGCCAAGGCGACCGGCGAGATCATCGAGAACCATCCGCTCGACAAACTCAAGGCCGTCGTGGAGCAGACGGGGGCCGACGAGGTGATCGTCCTGACCGCCCCGCACTTCGTGGAGGAGTTCTTCCACCGGGACTGGGCCTCCCGCGCCCGGCACAAGGTCGGGGTTCCGGTGCTCAAGCTCTTCGCCCACAACGAATAGGCTGGGGCCGTCAGAGCTCGAAAGCGCACAAGCACAGCACTCGATCCTGGAGCGACCTGAATGAAGCCCGGCCTGCCGACCGCGATGGAACGGCCCCACTTCATCGGCATCGGCGGAGCCGGCATGTCCGGCATCGCGAAGATCCTCGCCCAGCGCGGCGCGCAGGTGGCCGGCAGCGACAGCCGTGGTGACTCCGAGACCGCCGAGGCGCTGCGCGCCCACGGCGCAACGGTCCACGGCGGGCACGCCGCCGGCAACCTCGCCCCCGACACCACCTGCGTGGTCGTCTCCAGCGCCATCCGCGCGGACAACCCCGAGCTGGCCCGCGCGGCCGAGCTCGGCATCCCCGTCGTGCACCGCTCGGACGCCCTCGCCCGCCTGATGGACGGCCTGCGCCCCATCGCGGTCGCCGGTACGCACGGCAAGACCACCACCACCTCGATGCTGGCGGTCTCCCTCTCGGCGCTGGGCCTGGACCCCTCGTACGCCATCGGCGGTGACCTGGACGCCCCCGGCTCCAACGCCCACCACGGCGCGGGCGACATCTTCGTGGCCGAGGCGGACGAGAGCGACCGCACCTTCCACAAGTACGCTCCGCAGGTCGCGATCATCCTCAACGCGGAGCTCGACCACCACGCGAACTACGCGTCCATCGAGGAGATCTACGAGTCCTTCGAGACCTTCGTCTCCAAGGTGGTCCCCGGCGGCACCCTCGTCGTCGCCCACGGCCAGGCGGGCGCGGCCGAGATCGCCGCCCGGGTCAGCGGCAACCCCGACCTCCAGATCGTCACGTACGGCGAGGAGGACACCGCCGACGTCCAGATCGTCAAGATCGTCCCGCGCGGTCTGACCAGCGAGGTCACCGTCGTCATCGGCGGCCGGATGCTCACCTTCACCGTCTCCGTGCCCGGCCGCCACTACGCGCACAACGCCGTGGCCGCCCTCGCCGCCGGTGTCGCCCTCGGCATCCCGGCGCACAACCTGGCCTCCGCCCTCGGCAAGTACACCGGCGTCAAGCGCCGCCTCCAGCTCAAGGGCGAGGCGGCCGGAGTCCAGGTCATCGACTCCTACGCGCACCACCCCACCGAGATGACCGCCGACCTGGAGGCCATCCGCGGCGCCGCCGGGGACGCCCGCATCCTGGTCGTCTTCCAGCCGCACCTCTTCTCCCGCACCCAGGAGCTGGGCAAGGAGATGGGCCAGGCCCTGGCGCTCGCCGACGCCTCCGTGGTCCTGGACATCTACCCGGCCCGCGAGGACCCGATCCCCGGGATCACCAGCGAGCTGATCATCGAGGCCGCGCGGGCGGCCGGCGCTGACGTCACCGCCGAGCACTCCAAGGCGGCCGTCGCCGACGTCATCGCGGGAATGGCCAAGCCCGGTGATCTCGTTCTCACCATGGGCGCGGGAGACGTCACGGACCTCGGTCCGGCGATCCTGGCCCGTCTGGCGAACTGAGGGAGCGGGAGAGTCATGTCGTACGAGGTCCAGAAGACGGACGAGCAGTGGCAGGCGGAGCTGACCCCGTCCGAGTACCAGGTGCTGCGCCTCGCGGGCACCGAACCTGCCTTCCGGGGCGAGTACACGGACACCAAGACGGAGGGCGTCTACTCCTGCCGGGCCTGCGGGTCCGAGCTGTTCCGCTCGTCGGAGAAGTTCGAGTCGCACTGCGGCTGGCCGTCCTTCTTCGACCCGAAGGACACCGAGGCCGTCGAGCTGATCGCCGACACCTCGCACGGCATGGTCCGCACCGAGGTCCGCTGCGCGAAGTGCGGCTCCCACCTGGGCCACGTCTTCGAGGGCGAGGGGTACCCCACGCCCACGGACCAGCGGTACTGCATCAACTCGATCTCGCTGCGGCTCAACCCCGCCGAGGGCTGAGGGCCCTCAGCCGATCCTCTTCCAGGACTGGCACCCCTTGGTGTCGAAGGCCTTGTCGGCCGGGCCGACGGTGACGACGGCCGGGCCGTGGGCGATGCCGTTCGCGACGACCGCGGCCAGGTCGCCGGAGGTGTTGCTCAGCCGGGCCCAGTAGCACTCGGACAGGGCGCCGCGGTCCGCGGGCCCGGCGCTGCGGTAGGTGCCGGGCCGCAGGTCCTGCCCGACGAGGAAGGTGCCGTCCCCCGCGAACTGGTCGCGGGGGTCCCCGGACGAGGCCCGCTCCACGGGCGAGGCGGTCACCGCGGGCTGCCCCGACGTCTTCCCGTCCGGCTCGGGGCCCGCGGCGCCGATGCCGACCCCGAGCAGCAGCCCGACGACGGCCGCCGCGCCGTGCGTCAGCAGACCCTTCCACCGCCTGCGCCGCCGCGGCGGCGTCGTGGAAGGCTGCCCCCAGGGCGTGTTCCCGGCCGAGGGCAGCGGCCCCGAGGGCGGCCCTGCCGGAGGATCCCGTCGACTCATAGGTCGAGCGTGCGCCCGGCCCCCGCGCCCTGCCACCCGGACCCGGCGGAAAATCCGCCGCCCCCCGGAGCGCGGCCCGGCATCATGAACCGCATGACGAAGCCGGACCCCGAATGGATCACGATCGCCGCCTACGAGAACCTGCCGGGCCGCCTCACGCCCCCGGCGGCCGTACGCGCTTGACTGCGTGAGCGCGGCATCGACTGGATGCCGTTCGGCGAGGACTCGATCCAGTTCCAGCACGCCTGCGGCATCGGCGCCGACGGCCGCTGGCACGGCTGGTTCTGCGTCCAGGTCCGCGCCGCAGCCCTGAGGAGGCTCGGGCTGCACCCCGGCCAGCCCACCGCCGAGGTCGACGGCCCGTCCCCGCCGCGCTGGTGGCACGCCGAAGCGGAACGCACCGCGACGAGCCGCCGCTCCGCGCCCGGCCGCGCGGACACCCCCTGAGGACCGTGCCCCCTGAGGACCGTGCGCCGCTTCACGGCCGCCCTCCTCGGCCCGCGCGCCCGGCCACCGAGGCCAGGTAGTCCTCCAGGGTGCGGGCCGGGGCCCAGCCCTGGGCGCGGGCCCTGGCGGTGTCCAGCACCACCGGGTGCGCCAGCTGGTCCACCGCGTAGCGGCTGAGGGCAGGTTCGGTACCCGTGAGGCGGGCCAGGGCCTGAGCCGTGAGGGCGGCCGCGGCGGCCAGCGGCAGGGGCAGGTGGCGGACGCGGGCCCGGACCCCGTGGGCGCGCAGCACCTGCCCGACGGCCTCGTCGCGGCCGTACGGCTCGGCGTCCGCCACGTTGTACGCCCCCGGCGCCCAGCCGGCCGCCGCGAGGCAGGCGTCGGCGAGGTTCTCCACCGCCGTGAGGCTGAGCCGGACGTCCGGCCCCGGCAGCGCCAGCATCCCGGCCCGGACCCGGGACAGCAGCCGGGGCAGGAGCTGGGTGTCGCCCGGCCCGTAGACCGCGCGCGGCCGCAGCACCACCGCGCCCGCGGCCAGGGCCAGGGCCTCGCCCCCGGCCTTGGTCCGCCCGTAGGCGTTGAGGTGGCCGGCCCGCGGGTGGTCCTCGTCCACCAGGCTCCGGTCGAGCCGCGGATCGTAGACGCTCGCGCTGCTCACCCAGACCACCGGCCGCCCGGCCGCCGCCGCGAGCAGCCGCCGGGTGCCGTCCACGTTGACCGCGTGCATCTGCGCCCCGGCCCGCGAGCCGGGTGCCGGGTCGCCCACCGCGGCCGCGCAGTGCACGACGAGGTCCACCCCCGTCAGGTCCGGCGAGCCGTGCGCCGCGTCCCAGGGGCGGTGTTCCCCCACCGGACCCGGCCTGCGGCCCACGCACACCACGCGGGCCCCCCGCGCGGCGGCCAGGGAGGCCACGTGGCCGCCGCAGAAGCCGCTGGCCCCCGTGACCGCGATGCGGACCCCGGCGCTCATGCCGCCGCCCGCACCGTCAGCGAACGCCAGC
This sequence comes from Streptomyces xanthophaeus, assembly GCF_000725805.1. Classification (GTDB taxonomy): domain Bacteria; phylum Actinomycetota; class Actinomycetes; order Streptomycetales; family Streptomycetaceae; genus Streptomyces; species Streptomyces xanthophaeus. The sequence continues at coordinate 11,035 of NZ_JOFT01000043.1, forward strand.
CGGGCAGGGCGGCCCCCCGGTCCACCCGGGCCCCCGTCACCACCGGCCGGTACGGGGCGAGGGCCGCCAGGACGTCGGCCAGCTGTACGCGGGCCAGCCGGGCCCCGGGACAGCTGTGCGGCCCCGTACCGAACACCAGGTGCGCCTGCTCCGCTCCGGCGGGCGCGCGGGCGTCCGGGTCCCGCAGGTGCGCCTCGGCAGCGTGCCGCGCCACCAGCAGCAGCCGGTCGCCGCCGCGCACCGGGCAGCCACCGACGCTCCCGTCCGCGGCGGCCACCCGGGGCAGCACCGGCGAGGCCGCGGTGACCCGCAGCAACTCCTCGGCCAGCAGCGGCCGCAGCGCCCCGTCGGCGGCCTGGTCCCACAGGTCCGCGTCGGCGCACCAGGCGACGGCCCGGGGCAGCGCGGCGACCGTCGTGTTCACGGCGGCCACCGCCACCATCGCGGACAGCGCGTCGGCGTCCTGCGCACCGCCGTCCCCGTCCGGGCCGCCGAGCAGCCGCCGCAGCCGGTCCGCGGCGCGGGCGGCGGCCGCCTCGGCGCGCGGGCGGCGCGGGCCGGGCAGATGACTGCGTACGGAGGCGGCCGCGGCCTCGGCGGCCGCCTCCGCGACGGCCCGCGGATCGGCGGGCCGGTCCAGCAGCGCGCACACCACCGACCCGGCGAGGGTGCGGGCGAGCTCCACCAGGTCCACCTCGGCTCCCCGGTCCAGCGGCGCGAGGCCGCGTACCAGCAACGGCTGCCACACCGCGCGGAGTTCCTCCACCCCGGCCGCGCCGAGCCCGCCGGCGAGGGTGCGCCGGTCCGCCCGGTGCCCGGCTCCTTCCTGGTCGAACAGCACCCCGGCCGGTCCCGACAGCGCGGCGCGCGCGGCGCCGCCCGTCGTGCCGGCCGCCGTACGGTCCAGCGGCAGCCGGGTCAGTGCCTCGCGGTAGGCCTCCGCCCCGTGCACCAGCACGGTCCGGCCCACCCTGCGTACGGGCCGCCCGCGCGTCGCGGCCAGCAGGGCGAACAGCAGCGGATGGCTGCGCAGGTAGACCCGGCGGTCCCGGCGGCGGGCCCGGTCCTGCCCGGTGGCGGCGGCGGTCACGGGGTGCCCCCCGGGGCCAGGCGCCGCGCGGCGAGGGCGGCCGTCGCCGCCCGGTCCGGTTTGCGGGAGCGCCCCGACAGCGGGATGTCCGCGAACAGCAGTGCGTCGGGACGGGCGGTGCCCATCCTCCGGACGGGCTCCGACAGGGCGGCGCGCAGGGCGCCCTCGGCCTGGCCGCGGCGCGGCTGCACCACGGCCACCAGCCGTTCGTCGCCCCCGCCCGCCGGGACCCCGACGAGCAGGGCCAGTTCCACGCCCGGTACGTGCAGGGCGGGTTCGTACAGGCCCGGGTAGATGTTCTCGGCCCGGCGCAGCACCATGTCCTTGCACCGGCCCTCCAGGACGATCCGGCCCGCCGGGTCCAGGCGCGCCCGGTCGCCCGTACGCACCCACGGGTCGGGGTCCTCCCCGAGGTAGCGGTCGCGGGCGGCGTCCCCGGCGAGCAGCAGCTGGCCGTCCGCGTCGGGCTTGGCGAGGACGCCCGGCAGCGGGGCTCCGACCAGGTCGCCGGGGCCCTCGAAGGCGGCCTTCTCGCGGGCCTCGACGGCGGCGGCGGGGAACAGTTCGGTGAGCGCGTACACCCCCCACGCCTGGTCGGCGCCCGCGCTCCGGACCCGTTCCAGCAGGGCGGCGCCGGCCGGGGCGGAGCCCGTCCACACGCGCCCGTGGAAGCGGGCGCCCGCGCCGAGGGCGTCCCGTAGCTGCGGCGGGGTCAGGTACGTGTCCTGCGGGCGCAGCCGGTGCAGCTGCCGGGCCAGCAGCCGGGGGCTGCGGGCCGGGAGGGCGACGGGGGCGCCGCCGGTGAGGGCGGGGACGAGCACGAAGAAGGTGCCGCCGAGGACCGGGCGGTCCGGCCGCGCGTCGAACAGGGCGGCGACGGTGCCCATCCCGGCGGCCAGGCTCGCCCGGGTGTGCACCACGGCGCGCGGCCGGGAGGTGGTCCCGGAGGTGAAGACGATCACGGCGTCCCCGTCGTGGTCCCCGTGCACGGGGACCCCCGCCCGGGGCGCCGTCAGGTCCAGGGCGGGCGCGCAGCCCGGCAGCCGGGGCCCGACCGTGGCCACCGGTCCCAGCTCCGCGAGGTCGGGCAGCGCGAGCCGGGCCCGCCGGGCCAGCGGCCGGGCCCAGCCCGCCACCGCCTGCGCGGCCGCGTCGGCCAGCACCAGCGCGGGCCGGGCCAGGGCGAGGCGGGCGCGCAGGACGTCGGGCCCCGCGCCCGGGTCGAGCACGGCCCCGCGCAGCCCGAGCCGCCACAGGGCGAGCAGCAGGGCCAGCGCCCGGGGGCCGGGGCGTACGGCGACGCCTACGGTGTCCCCGGCGCGCAGCCCGCGTGCGTGCAGGGCGGCGGCGAACGCGTCGGCGAGGTCGGTGAGTTCGCCGCGCGTGGCGCGTAGGCGGGGGGCGCCGCTGCGGGCGGCGGTGAGGACGGCGGGCTGCTCGGGGCGGCTGCGCAGCGCGTGGTCGAGACGGTCGAGCATCAGCGGGGGTCCGTTCCGTGGCGGCCGCTGCCCTGGTCCAGGTACCAGCGGGCGGTGCCCGCGATCCCGTAGGCCCGCAGGCGCCGCGTCGAGTTCTCCACGACCATCGCGCGGCAGTGCACGATCCGGTCGGTGTGGCGGCGTACGGCGTTGAGGAAGAGCCGGTCGGTGGGGGAGGGGCGCCGGGGCATGCCTCCGACGGCCAGGTACAGCTCGGCGGTGATCGCCATGTTGTTCCCGGCGTGCATGCGGTACGGGGCCCGGTAGCCGTTGCGCCGGGCGTGCTGGGGCCGCAGCCGTCCGAAGAGCGCGGCGAGGGCGACGAGGGCGCCGAAGCCGGCCCGGCCGAGCGGGCCGTGCTCGTCGCGGCGGGCGGTGATCCGGCCGCAGACCAGCCCGGGGCGCCGGGTGAGGGCGCTGCGCGCGGCGCGGGTCCAGTCCGGCCGGGGCAGGCAGTCGGCGTCGGTGCGGGCCAGGAGGCCGGCGCCGCGCCCGATGGCATAGCGGAAGCCGGTGTCCACGGCGGATCCGACGCCCTTCTCGGGCTCCTCGATCACCTCCACGGGGAACGGGGCCTGCGCGGCGAACCGCCGGGCCACCGCGCCCGTGCCGTCCCGGGAGGCGTTGTCGACGACCAGCAGGGTGAAGTCCCGGTCCCGCTGCGCGGCGAGGGCGCGCAGGGTGTCCGCGAGGCGGGCCTCCTCCTCGTGCGCGGGCACGACCACCCACATCCGCTCGCTCATGACTTCTCCCAGACCATGGTCATGATGCTGATGCCGCCGCCGAGTCCGACGAACAGGACCCGTTCGCCCGGGGCCAGTTCCCCGTACACGCGGTCCAGCTGCACCCCGATGCTCGCGCTCGCGATGTTGCCGAGTTCGGGCACGGTCACCACGAGCTTCTCCTCGGGCACCCCGGTCAGCTCCGCGAACCGCTCCAGGTACGGCACGGTCACCTGGTGGACGAGCACCCTGGCGAAGCCGCCCCAGTCCAGGCCCGTGCGGTGCAGGGTCCGGTCGATGACGGCGGTGCCCACCTTCTCGAAGACGCCGCGCAGTTCGTGCCCGTCGCCGCGGAACCAGGTGTGCTCGTCCCCGCGCGGGTGCCGGGAACCGCCGCCCGGTATGCCGCCGACCTCCCAGTGCTCCGAGTGGGTCTCGGTGTCCACGTCGATGATCCCGCCGCGTCCCACTGCCTCCACGACGACGGCCGCCCCCGCGTCGCCGAAGGTGTAGCCCGCGAAGCCGCTCCGGAACTCGGCGAAGTCGGCCGGATCCTTGCGCACCGCCCGGCTCGGGGTCTCCCCGGTGACCACCAGGGCCCGGCGGGCGCGTCCGGCCAGGACCATGGAGCGGGCGAGGTCGATCCCGTTGACGAAGCTGTTGCAGGCGTTGGTGACGTCCAGGGCGTGGGCCCGCGAACCCAGCTCCGCTTGCACGATGTGCGCGGTGGCGGGTTCGACCATGTCCCGGGAGGCCGAGGCGAAGACCAGCAGGTCGACGTCGAGCGGGCTCAGTCCGGCGGAGTCCAGGGCCCGGCGGGCCGCGCCCACGGCGAGCGTGGAGGCGTACACCCCCTCGGCCGCGACCCGGCGGGAGACGATTCCGGTGGCCTGCTTCAGCAGCGTCGGCGGCAGGGTCAGGCCACTGGTGCGGGCCACCTCCTGCTGGAGGTCCGCGGAGGACAGGACCTGCTCGGGCAGCAGGCTGCCGACGGCGGTTATCCCGGCGCGCGCCGGCGGGTCACATGGCTGGAAAGGCATGTCCACACGATGGCAAGCGCATCCGGACCGGGCCTGAGTACGGATGCTCAGATCGTGCTGCGGCGCGGCCTGAGTACCCGGGGCGGGACCGGTCCACCGTGCAAGGAGCCTGCTCCCGGGGCCTGTTGTGCACACGGGACTTGCCCTTACGCTCCCCCCAGCGGGCGACGGAGCAGGTCCGGGGCGCTGCGGAGGTCTTTCGTTCTCCTGCTGTACGGCGCGGTGTCACGAGCTGATCCCCGTCCGGTACCCCGGGACCGCTGTCCTTGGGGCGCCCCCGACTCCCCCCTCACCCCCAGAGGTCGTCACCCATGACAGAGCTGAACCGTCGCAGGTTCCTGCAGATCGCCGGCGGCACCGCGGCCGTCGCCATGCTGAACGAGAGCATCGCGCGGGCCGCCGCCATCCCGGCGGCGCAGGGCGGCACCGGAACGATCCAGGACATCGAGCACGTCGTCGTCCTCATGCAGGAGAACCGTTCCTTCGACCACTACTTCGGGGCGATGAAGGGCGTGCGCGGCTTCGGTGACCCCCGGCCCGTGCTCCAGGACAACGGCAAGTCCGTCTTCCACCAGTCCAACGGGACGAAGGACATCCTCCCCTTCAACCCGCAGGTGGAAGACCTCGGGATGCAGTTCCTCACGGGCCTCAACCACGACTGGGCCGGCGGTCAGCAGGCCTACAACAAGGGCAAGTACGACAAGTGGGTGCCCGCCAAGACGGCCACGACCATGTCGTACATGACCCGGAACGACATCCCGTTCCACTACGCCCTCGCCGACGCCTTCACCGTGTGCGACGCCTACCACTGCTCCTTCATCGGAGCCACCGACCCCAACCGCTACTACATGTGGACGGGCTACACGGGCAACGACGGCACCGGTGGCGGCCCGGTCCTCGGCAACCAGGAGCTGGGCTACGGCTGGAAGACCTACCCGGAGCGGCTGGAATCGGCCGGGGTCTCCTGGAAGGTCTACCAGGACATCGGCGACGGCCTGAACGCGGCGGGCCACTGGGGCTGGATCAACGACGCCTTCCGCGGCAACTACGGCGACAACTCACTGCTGTACTTCAACACGTACCGCAACGCCCAGCCCGGCAGCCCCCTGTACGAGAAGGCCCGCACGGGCACGAACGCCGCCGCGGGCGAGGGCTACTTCGACCGGCTGCGCGCCGACGTGGTGAACGGGACCCTCCCGCAGGTGTCCTGGATCACCGCCCCCGAGGCCTTCAGCGAGCACTCCAACTGGCCGACGAACTTCGGCGCCTGGTACATCTCTAAGGTCCTCGACGCGCTGACCGCGAACCCGGACGTGTGGGCGAAGACCGCCCTGTTCATCACCTACGACGAGAACGACGGCTTCTTCGACCACGTGGTCCCGCCGTACCCGCCCGCCTCCTCCGCCTGGGGCCTGTCCACGGCCGACGTCAAGGGCGACCTGTACGCGGGCGGCGTCTCCGGCTACGCGGCCGGCCCGTACGGCCTCGGCCCCCGCGTCCCCATGATCGTGGTCTCCCCGTGGAGCAAGGGCGGCTACGTCTGCTCCGAGACCTTCGACCACACCTCGGTGATCCGCTTCATGGAGAAGCGCTTCGGGGTGCAGGAGCCCAACATCTCGCCGTGGCGCCGAGCCGTCTGCGGTGACCTGACCTCGGCCTTCGACTTCACCCGGGCCGACGCGGCGCCCGCCGCGCTGCCCTCCACGGCCGGATACGTGCCGCCGGACAAGAACCGCCACCCGTCCTACTATCCGACCGTGCCGGCCACGGGCACCCTCCCGAAGCAGGAGGCGGGCTCCAAGCCCACCCGGGCCCTGGGCTACCACCCGTACGTGGACGGCAAGGCCACCGTCTCCACCGGCAAGTTCACCCTGACCTTCGCCAGCGGCCCCACCTTGGGCGCCCACTTCCACAGCACCTCCGGCAACCGCACGGACGGTCCCTGGCCCTACACCGTCGAGGCGGGCAAGACCCTCTCGGACACCTGGAGCACCAGCAGCTCCACCGGCAACCAGATCGACCTCAGCGTCTGGGGCCCGAACGGGTTCCTGCGCACCTGGAAGGGCCCGGCGAAGAAGGCCGGCCCCGAGGTCACCGCCCGCCACGCGGCGGCCACCGGCAACCTGACGCTCAGCCTGACCAACTCCGGTGCGGCCGCGGTCAACCTCACGGTGACCAACGCCTACGGCGGCGCGGCCCAGACCTTCAAGGTCAACCCCGGCGCCACGGTGACCCACACGGTCGACCTGCGCACGACAGGCCGCTGGTACGACGTCAAGGTCGTCTCCGACGCCGACGCCACCTTCCTGCGCCGCTTCGCCGGCCACGTGGAGACGGGCGCCCCGGGCGTCTCCGACCCCGCGATCAAGACCGTCTGACCGCCCGAACGGGTGATCCCGCCCGCTTCTCCCGCCCGGGGGGTTAACGCTTGCGTTAACTTCCCGGGCGTGGCTCAATGGGAAGTAATCCTCGTGGGCGAGGTGGCGGAGTGGTTCGATGCGCTGGCCGAGACGGACTGGGACAGCGCCGAACAGGTGGAAGACGCGGTGGACGCGCTCGCGATGTTCGGGCCCACGCTCGGACGCCCGCTCGTCGACCGCATCAAGGGTGCGGAGCAGCACCACATGAAGGAACTCCGGCCGGGATCCTCGGGTGGCAGTGAGATCCGGATCCTGTTCGCATTCGATCCGGTTCGCCGCGCCGTGCTGCTCGTTGCGGGGGACAAGGCCGGGAACTGGCAGCGATGGTACGAAGTGAACATCCCGCTTGCCGAGAAGCGGTACGCGGCTCACGTCAGTGAGCTGGACACCAGGGAGTACGAATGAGCGGTGTCGGTTGGGAGGAGGCCAAGCGTCAGGTGCGCGAGCGCCGGGTGGCTGCCGGGCTGCCGGTGCGGTCTCCGGCGGAGAAGCAGGCCGCGATGGACCGGCTCATGGCCGAGGTGCGGGCGTACAGGCTTGCCGAGATCCGGCAGGAACAGGCGCTCACCCAGAAGGACGTGGCCGACACGATGGGGGTGTCCGCCCCCCGGGTGTCGGCCATCGAGAACGGTGAGACCGACCGCACGGAGGTCGCGACCCTGCGCTCCTATGTGGAGGCGCTCGGCGGACGCCTGCGTGTGGTGGCCGACTTCGGCGACACCGAGTACACCGTGGCCTGACGGTTGCGGCGGCTCGGTGTGATGGTAGGCCCGGTGGGCAGAACGTACGGCGGCGGAGCTTCCGCCACGCCACCGCCATCGCCACCGAGGGAGAACGTATGGCCATCGCCCACCGCAGGATCGGTACCGGGCCCGTCCGTGTCATCGTGCTGCACGACTGGTTCGGGACCTCCGCCAATTGGGGTTCCGTGCTGGAGTACCTCGACCCCGAGGGCTTCTCCTACGCCTTCCTCGACTACCGCGGCTACGGCGGGCGCCGGGACGTCTCCGGCCGCTACAGCGTTCCCGAGATCGCCGACGACGTCCTCGAACTCGCCGACGAGCTGGGCTGGGACACCTTCTCCCTGCTGGGCCACTCCATGGGCGGCAAGGCGGTGCAGCAGGTCCTCGTCCGGGCCCCCGAGCGCATCGAGAAGCTGATCGGGATCGCCCCCGTGCCGGCCGCGCCCTACGAGCTGGACGACGCGGCCCACGCCCTGTTCTACGGCGCCGCCGAGGACCCGGAGAAGCGCCGGACCATCCTCGACCTGGTCACCGGCAACCGCGCCAGCCGCCACTGGCTGGCCCGGATGGTCGCGCACTCCCTGGAGGTCTCCCGCCCCGAGGCCTTCGCCGCGTACCTCGCGAGCTGGCAGCCCCTCGACCTGTCCCAGGCCGTGAAGGGCAGCACCGTCCCGGTGCTGGTCCTGGTCGGCGAGCACGACCTCGCGCTCACCGCCGACGTGATGCGCGCCACCTGGCAGGCCTGGTACCCGAACTGTCGGGTCAAGACCCTCTCCGGCGCCGGCCACTACCTGCCGCACGAGGCCCCGGTCGCCTTCGCCACCGAGGTCGAGGCCTTCCTCCGGGCGTAGGGCACGAAAAAAGCCCCTGGGGCCGCGAGAGGACTCGCGGCCCCAGGGGACCTACAGGGTGAGTGACGGGACTTGAACCCGCGGCCACCTGGACCACAACCAGGTGCTCTACCAACTGAGCTACACCCACCACGAAGGGCGGCGGACCACCCGTTCGATGTGCAAGCACAGCATAGCCGATCTGAGGGGTGGTCCCGCGACGCCTTTATCCGGCGGACCGGCTCCCGGCCAGGGCGGCGGCGAGCCGTGGGGTGACCCCGTCCGTACGGCGGGCGGCGCGTGCCACGGCCGCCGCGGCGAGGGCGCGGATCACGGGGTGCGGACGGGTCCCGTCCCCGGACAGCTCCGGCTGGAACAGGGTGGCGAGGAAGAAGGGGTGGCCGGGCAGTTCCACGATGCGCACCTGCCCCTCCTCGTCGTGCCCCGACATCCGCAGCCCGCGAGCGGCGAGCGCCGGCAGGTGCCGGGGCGCGGGCCCGTAGGTGCAGTGGTAGTGCTCCACCGAGCGCTCCGCGCCGAGGGCGGACTCGGCGAGCGACCCGGCCTCGGCCCGGACGAGGCCCGAGTGCCCCACCAGCGAGCAGGCGAGCGGCGCGATCAGCAGGTCCTCGGCCCCCGGGTCCTGCTCGGCGTGCGCGGCCCCCGTCAGGCCGCAGACCGTGCGGGCGTACTCCAGCAGCGTGTGCTGGAAGCCGCCGCAGGTCCCGAGGAAGGGGATGCCCTCCTCCCGGGCCGTCCGGATCGCGGCCAGCGCCCCGGCCTCGCTGGCGTACGGGCTCCCGGGCAGCACCCACACCGCGTCGAAGCGGGCCAGGGCCCCGGAGGCGGCCTCGGCCGCGGCGTCGCCGGTCGGGATCCAGTACGCGTCGAGGACGAGTCCGTCGCGCGCGGCCAGGGCGTCGAGGAGCAGCGGGATCCGGGCGTGGGAGGTGACGTGCGGGGAGCGGTCGCCGACGAGGGCGATCCGCGCGATCGGTGCGGTGGGTGCGGTGGGTGCGGTGGGGGCGGTGGGGGCCGTGGATGCGGCGCGTGCGGCGGGTGCGGTGGTCATGCGGATCATCCTGCGGCCGGGTCCCACTTCAGCACCAACGATTGTTCCTGCATGATCCATAAGCAATGCTGATGGGCATGGACCCGCACCTGCTCCGCACCTTCGTCGCCGTCGCCCGCCTGGCCTCCTTCTCCGGCGCGGCCCGGGAGCTCGGCTACACCCAGTCCGCGGTCTCCCAGCACATCGCCGCCCTGGAGGCGGACCTGCGGACCGAGCTGCTCACCCGGCGGCCGGTGACCCCGACCGCGGCCGGGGAGCGGCTGCTGGAACACGCCGGGCCGCTGCTGCTGCGGCTCGACGCCGCGCGCGCCGACGTCCTGCGGCTGGCCGCCGCGCCGCCCGGCCGGGTCACGCTCGCGGTGTCCCCGCTCGCCGTCGGGCCCCGGCTGCTGGCGGCCCTCCCGGCGACCGGGGTCACGCTGCGGGTGCTGCCGCCCGCGCAGGTGCCCGCCGCCGTCGCCACCGGCGGCTGCGACCTCGGCCTGGCCGACGGTCCGGCCGCGCCCAGCGACCCGCTGAGGCTGCCCGACGTGGCCCCGCTCACCGTGACCGGCGTGGGTGAGCAGGAACTGGCCGTACTGCTGCCCGCCGGGCACCCCTTCGCCGGGCGGGCCGCCCTGCGGCTGGACGACCTCGCCGACGCGCGCTGGCTCGACGCCCCCGGAGTGGGCCTGCCGCTCGCCGGCCGCCCGTCGGCCCGTACCGCAGTGCGCTACGAAGGCACCGACGTGCACGGCCTGTGCGTTTTGGCCCTCGCCGGACACGGCCTCGTGCTGCTGCCGCGCCGCGTGGCCGAGTCCGCCGCCGCGGGGGCGGGGGCGGGGGCGGTCGGCGCGGCAGCAGCCGGGGTCGCCGTACCGCTGTCGGCGCCGCGCCTGGTGCACCGTACGGAACTGCTCGTGCCCGGCGCCCCGACCGGCGCGGCCACTGCCCTCGCCGCGCGCCTCACGGCAGGATCCCCGTATGACCACTGACCCCGCCCCCTTCACCGCGGCCGACTACGCCGCCCGGATGGCCGCCGCCGCCCGGAGCGCCGCCGACGCGGGACTGGCCGGCCTGCTCATCGCCCCAGGGCCCGACCTCACCCACCTCACCGGCTACCGGGTCACCGCCGACACCGAGCGGCTGACCCTGCTCGTGCTCGCCGCCGGGCAGGACCCCGTGCTCGTCGTGCCCGCGCTGGAGGCCCCCGACGCGGCCAAGGCCCCCGGCGCCGCCGCGCTCACCCTGCGGGACTGGGCCGACGGAGGGAACCCGTACGCGGCGGCCACCCCCCTGCTCGACGCCGCCGGGCGCTTCGGGGTGAGCGACAACACCTGGGCCCTCCACCTCCTGGGCCTCCAGCGGGAGTTGCCCACCACCTCCTACGTGTCCCTGACCGACGCCCTGCCCATGCTGCGCGCCGTCAAGGACGAACGGGAGCTGGCCCGCCTCGCGGCGGCCGGGGAGGCGGCCGACGCCGCCTACGCGCAGGTCCTGCACCTGCCGTTCGCCGGACGCCGCGAGAGCGACGTCGCCGCCGACCTGGCCGCCCTGCTGCGCGCGCACGGCCACTCCCAGGTCGACTTCACCGTCGTCGGCTCCGGGCCCAACGGCGCGAACCCGCACCACGAGGCCGGCGACCGGGTCATCGCGCACGGCGACATGGTGGTCCTCGACTTCGGCGGACTGTGGCACGGCTACGGCTCCGACATCTCCCGCACCGTGCACGTCGGGGAGCCGAGCGCCGAGGAACAGCGGGTCCACGACATCGTCCGCGAGGCCCAGCAGGCGGCGACCGCCGCGGTCCGGCCGGGCATCGCCTGCCAGGAGGTGGACCGGGTGGCCCGCGCGGTGATCACCGAGTTCGGCTACGGGGACCGCTTCATCCACCGCACCGGCCACGGCATCGGCGTCACCACCCACGAGCCGCCGTACATGGTCGAGGGCGAGGAGCGGCCCCTGGTCCCCGGCATGTGCTTTTCCGTGGAGCCGGGCGTCTACCTGCCGGGCCGGTTCGGCGTCCGGATCGAGGACGTCGTGACCGTCACCGAGGACGGCGTGCGCCGCCTCAACAACGCCCCGAGGGAGCTGGCGGTCGTCGAGTAGGCCCCCGGACGCGGCGCACCTACGGGCCGAGGACCACCGCGGACTCGCCCGGCACGTGGATCCGCCCGTCCGGGCCCGGGTGGTGGACGGGCTCCCACGAGGCCAGCACCCGCACCCCGTTGCGGCCCAGCGCGATCGTGGCCGGCTGCGCGGAGAGGTTCACCACCACCCGTACGTCGCCCCGGCGGAAGGTCAGCCAGCGCCGCTCCTCGTCGTGGGCGACGCGGACCGCCGCGAGGTCCGGATCGCGCAGGTCCGGGTGCGAGCGGCGCAGCGCGACGAGGGTGCGGTACCAGGCCAGCAGGCGCGCGTGCCCGGGCTGCTCCGGTTCGGCCCAGTCCAGGCAGGAACGGTCGCGGGTGGCGGGGTCCTGCGGGTCGGGGATCTCCTCGGCCTTCCAGCCGTGCGCCGCGAACTCCCGCCGCCGGCCGCTGCGTACCGCCTCGGCGAGTTCCGGGTCGGGATGGTCGGTGAAGTACTGCCACGGGGTGCCCGCGCCCCACTCCTCGCCCATGAACAGCATCGGTACGAACGGGCCGGTCAGCGCCACGGTCGCGGCGCAGGCCAGCAGGCCGGGGGAGAGGGAGGCCGAGAGGCGGTCGCCGAGGGCCCGGTTGCCGATCTGGTCGTGGGTCTGGGTGTAGCCGAGGAATCGGTGGGCCGGGGTGCGGCGGTGGTCCAGGGGGCGGCCGTGGGTGCGGCCCCGGAAGGAGGACCAGGTCCCGTCGTGGAAGAAGGCCCTGGTCATCGTCTTGGCGAGGGCGGCCAGCGGGGCCTCGGCGAAGTCCGCGTAGTACGCCTGGGACTCACCGGTCAGCGCGCAGTGCAGGGCATGGTGGAAGTCGTCGTTCCACTGGGCGTGCAGGCCCAGGCCCCCGGCGGCCCGCGGGGTGGTGGTGCGCGGGTCGCACTGGTCGGACTCGGCGATCAGGAACAGCGGCCGGCCGGTCTCCGCCGCCAGTTCGTCGACCGCCGCGGCGAGTTCCTCCAGGAAGGTCAGCGCCCGCCCGTCGGCGAGCGCGTGCACGGCGTCCAGGCGCAGCCCGTCGATCCGGTAGTCGCGCAGCCAGGCCAGGGCGCTGCCGATGAAGTAGGCCCGGACCTCGTCGGAGCCGGGCGCGTCCAGGTTCACCGCCGCGCCCCACGGCGTGTGGTGGGTCTCGGTGAAGTACGGGCCGAAGGCGGGGAGATGGTTGCCGGAGGGCCCGAGGTGGTTGTGGACGACGTCCAGCACCACGCCGAGGCCCGCGGTGTGCGCGGCTTCCACGAACCGGGCGAGGCCGGCCGGGCCGCCGTACGGTTCGTGCACCGCCCAGGGCGCGACCCCGTCGTACCCCCAGCCGTTGCGGCCGGGGAAGGGGCAGACCGGCATCAGCTCCACGTGCGTGACGCCGAGCCCGGTGAGGTGCCCGAGCCGGGCGGCCGCGGCGTCGAAGGTGCCCTCGGGGGTGAACGTGCCGACGTGCAGCTCGTACAGGACCGCGTCCTGGAGCGGGGTGCGCGGCGCCGGGACCGGCTCCGCGACGAGGGCCGCGAAGTCGACCACGGCGGACGGCCCGTCCGGCCCGGTCGGCATCCGCCGCCCGCGCGGGTCGGGACGCACGACGGCCGCCGCGCCGGAGCCGCCGTCCAGCAGGAACCCGTAGCGGCTCCCGTCGGCGGCCGGGGCCTCGACGACCCACCAGCCGTCCCGGTCCGGATCGCGTGCCATCTCGTACGTCGTGTCGTCCAGTCGCATGGCGACATGACCTGTCAGCGGTGCCCACACCTCGAACTGCACGGACGGTCCCCTCGTCTCCGGCGGTGTCCAGCATGCGTATCGTGCCCATCATTCCGGGCGCGGCGGGGGAGTTCTGGACACTCCGGCCCCGACGGGCCGACAATCACCCTGTGACGTCGAGTTTCGAATTTCCCGCCTTCCCCGCGCCGCGGCTCTCCGACGCCGAGCGCGACCGGGCGTTGGGCCAGCTCAGGGAGGGAGCCGCCCTGGGGCGGCTGTCCCACGACACGTTCCTGCGCCGGATGGAACTCGCCCTGGCGGCCCGCCGCTCCGAGGAGCTCGCGGTGCTCACCGCGGACCTGGAGAGCCGTGACGGGGACGAAAGCCCCTGGACCCGCCGGCTGTTCGGCTGGGTCGGCCGGGCCTCCGCCGTCACCGTCGGGGTCCGGCGCGCCTGGACCGCCGAGAAGCTGCCCAAGCTGCTCCTCCCGCACCCGAGCAGCGGGGCCCTGCGGATCGGCCGCGACCCCGGCAACGGGCTGCGCCTCACCCACGAGACCGTCTCCCGGGCGCACGCCGAGCTCCGGCTCCGGGACGGGGTGTGGGTGCTCAAGGACCTGGGCTCCACCAACGGGACCACGGTCAACGGCCGTCGGGTGACGGGCTCGGCCGTGGTCCGGGCCGGGGACCAGATCGGCTTCGGGAAGGTCACCTTCCGGCTCTCGGCGGACTGACGCCGTACGGGGCCGCCGCGGCCCCTACGGAGCGGGGACGCAAGATGGTGCCCATGGAACACACGCCTGCCGTGCGCCGCGCGCGCCCCGAGGACCTGCCCCGGCTCGTCGAACTGGTCCACGAGCACGTCGCGTACGAGAAGTCGGCACCGCGCCCGCCGGACCTCGCGCAGCGGCTGGGCCCGCAGCTCTTCGCCGAGGGGGCCCCGCTGTGGGTGCTGCTGGCGCGGACCCCGGACGGGACGGTGGCCGGGTACGCCGCCTGCTCCCGGGAGTTCGCCTTCTGGGACGCCCGCCACTACCTCCACATGGACTGCCTCTACCTCGCCGAGGACGCACGGGGGCACGGCCTCGGCGCCGCCCTGGTGGACGGCGTACGGGACCTCGCCCGGGAGCTCGGCCTCGCGGAGGTCCAGTGGCAGACCCCCGACTGGAACGAGGGCGCGATCCGCTTCTACGACCGCCTCGGCGCCACCGGCAGCCCCAAGCGCCGCTACACCCTGCCCGTGGAGCCCGCCGGATCCTGAACGGCCCGCGCGGGCGCGGCCGGGGCGGGCGGCGCCGACGGGTCCACGAGGCGTTCGTAGGCGGCCAGCACGGTGCGGGACTGGTGTTCCACCTGGGCGGCCACCGGTACCCAGCGCGCCTGGAACCGGGCCGTGAACTCCTCGCACCAGCCGGTGACCAGCCGGTCCAGCCCGGGCGCGGCCGGGTGGCCCCGGGTGCGCAGCACCCGCAGCAGCATCGCGGCGGCGCGCAGCGACAGGCGGCGCCCGAAGGCGTCGATCCCCGCGATGTACGCGGCGGTGGCTTCCGGGGGCGCACCGCTGCCGGTCCACCCCTGGGCGATCCGGGGGATCAGGGCGAGGGTCCAGTCCACCGCGCGCAGCAGCGGCGCCGCGTCCGGGTCCCGGTAGGGGGACGGCGCTTCGGCGCCGAGCAGCGCCCGTACGCCGGCCACGAGCGCGGCGTCGTCGGTGAGGCGCGCCGCGAGGACGCGCAGGGCGCGGCGCGGATCGGGGTGCGGGGCCGGATCGTCCACCAGGTCCGAGGCCCACATGGGGACTTCGATGATGGCGGTGGTCCCGGCGTACCGGTGGGCGTGGTACCAGGTGCTGAGCCGGGTGTCCTCCGGGTGGAAGGCTCCGGCGGCCTCGCTGCCCGGCTCGGGGATCACGTAGATCCCGGGCCCGGGGGAGGGCCAGCCCGCCGCGTCGGAGGCGCCGGTCTCCACCGGGATGCGCAGTTCCGTGGCGGAGGTGGCGAAGGGTTCGGCGAGGCCGGGTATGTCGCGGGTCAGCTGTACCCAGCTGCCGCCGAGGTCCGTGGCGTGCAGGGAGACCTGGAGGACGGGCCGGAGTTCGTCGATGAGGGCGGTCAGGGCGAGGGTCTCGGGCGGCAGCCGGTCCGGGGGCAGTAAGGACGGCGCCCATTCGGGCTGTTCGGGGCCGGGGGGCCGGAAGAAGTGGCGGTGGTAGTCGAGCAGCGAGTACGGGCGGGGCGTGCGGTGCAGGGCAGCGCCGTCCGGGTCGGCGCAGAGCAGGAAGTGCCAGCCGCAGCCGCGCCGCGGCGCCGGTGCGCGCACGAGGCGGCGGGCCAGGGACAGCGCGGTCGCGCCGCCGACGGGTTCGTTCGCATGGGCCCCGGCGACGACCAGGACGTTGCGGCCGGGCGCGGCGGGAGCGCCCGTCCGGGCCCGGGTGCCGGGCCCGGTCGCGGTGACGGACAGCAGCCACAGGGGCTGCCCGGCCCGGGAGGTGCCGGCCTGGCGCAGCCGGACCTCCCCCGGGTGTTCGTCCGCCAGCGCCCGGGCGGCCAGCGCCAGCTCGCTCGGGGTGGGGTAGCACATGTCCAGGAGGAGAGTCACAAGGGATGCCATGCCCGCCGCACGCGCCCCCTACTGCTCCGCGCGCCCTGCAGTTCCCGTGAAACTGTGGCGAATGCCCTGGCCAAAGCCTCGGGAGGGGGCCGCTCGCCGGAGCGGGGCCGCAGCGGGCGGGCCGGGTCACTGCTGGTGCAGACCCCGGCCGGCCAGGCTCAGGAAGGCCTCCCCGACCGCCTCCGACAGGGTCGGGTGGGCGTGGACGTGGCGGGCCACGTCGGCCGGTTCGGCGTCCCAGCCCACGATCAGCTGGCTCTCGGCGATCATCTCCGACACGTGCGGCCCGACCAGGTGCACGCCCAGGACCCGCCCGCCCCGCTCCGCGACCACCTTCACGGCGCCGCCCTGCCCGTGCACCATGCCCTTGGCCACGGCGGTCAGCGGCATCGTGTTCACCACCACGTCGTACGCCGCCTCCCGCGCCTGCGCCTCGGTCAGTCCGACGGCGGCGGTCTGCGGGGCGGAGTAGGTCACCCGCGGCACGGCCGCGTAGTCCACCGGCGGGCTCGCCACCCCCGCCAGGGTCTCGGCCACGAGCAGCCCCTCCGCGAAGGAGGCGTGGGCCAGCCCCAGGGACGGCGGCGGCAGCAGGTCGCCCACCACGTGGATGCCCGGCACCGCGGTCTCCAGCCGGGACCAGTCGGCCGGCTCCACGAACCCCCGCGCGTCGGCGGCCAGTCCGGCCGCGGCCAGGTCCAGCCCGTCGGTGACCGGGACCCGGCCCACGGCCACGAGCAGTCGCTGCGCCGTGAGTTCGCGCACCTCGCCGCGGGCCGTCCGTACACGGGCCCGCACGGCGGAGTCCGTCACCGTCGCCCCTTCCAGCCGCGCGCCGGTCTGCACGTCGATCCCGCGCTTCTTCAGGCCCCGGGACAGATGGCGCGACACGTCCGCGTCCTCCAGCGGGACCAGCCGGTCCGCGGCCTCCACGAGGGTCACCTCGGCGCCCATGGAGCGGTGGAACGAGGCGTACTCCACCCCGATCGCCCCGCCGCCGAGCACCAGCACCGAGGCCGGGAGCCCGGCGGCGAACAGGGCGTCGTCACTGGTCACCACCGTCTGCCCGTCCGGCTCCAGGCCGGGCAGGACGCGCGGCCGGGACCCGGTGGCCAGCACGATCCCGCGCCGGGCCGTGAACTCCCGCCCGTCCTCGGTCCGTACGGACCGGGGGCCCGTCAGCCGCGCGCCGCTGCGCACCACGCGTACCCCGGCATGCTCCAGATGTCCTTCCACACCACGGTGGTTGCGCGCCACGATGTCGTCGCGGGTGGCGGTCAGCGCGGACCAGTCCACCGAGTCCACGTGGGCCCGGACCCCCCAGCGCTCGCGCGCCTCGGCGATCCCGTCCACGAGTTCGGCGGCGTGGAGCATGGCCTTGCTGGGGATGCAGCCCCGGTGCAGGCAGGTCCCGCCCACCTTGTCGCGTTCCGCGAGGACCACGGTCAGGCCCAGGGCCGCGGCGCGCAGGGCGGTGCTGTAGCCGCCCGTCCCCCCGCCGATCACGATCACGTCCACGGGGCCGGCGCCGTCACGGCCGTCGTGGCTGCTGTCGTCGTAGCTGTGGTTTTCCATGTCCCCAGCGTGCGCGGCACGTTGTCATGAGTCCAAGGCAATGATCTTCTCGCTGCCATGCACGCTCTCTATGCTTCCTGATCATGAGCCTGCGCCAGATGGAGTACTTCCTCGCCGTCCTGGAGGAGTCCTCCTTCACCCGGGCCGCCGAGGTCCTGCACGTGACCCAGCCCGCCCTCTCCCACCAGGTCAAGGCCCTGGAGCGGTCCGTGGGCGGGGAGTTGCTGGAACGGCTGCCGCGCGGGGTGCGGCTCACCCCGATGGGCCGCGCGTTCCTGCCGCATGCCCAGCTCGCCGTCCGCAGCGCCCGGCAGGCCGAGAGGGCCGCCCGCGCCGCCGCCGGGGCGGTCGGGGGGGAGCTGCACGTGGCCACCGTGCACGCCGTCGCCGTCGGCATGCTCCCCGCCGTGGCCGCCCGCTGGCGGGCCCTGCACCCGGGCGTGGCGCTGGTCCTGCGCGAGTACGGGTCCACCGAGGCCCTGGAGGAACAGCTGGAACGGGGCGTCGCGGACCTCGCCGTGGGGCCGGAGCCGAAGGAGTGGACCGGGCCCGTCCTGCCCGCCGGGCGGGAGGAGCTCGTGCTGGTCGTGCCCTTCGACGACCCGCTCTCCGGCCGCGGCTCCGTCCGGCTCGCCGAGCTCGCGGACCGGGACTGGATCCGCTGCGCGATGGAACCCTCCGTCCAGGGCGAGCCGGTCATCGACCGGGCCTGCGGCACGGCCGGCTTCACCCCGCGCACGGTGATGCGTACGGAACACACCTCGACGGCCGTGCGGATGGCGGCCGCCGGGGTGGGGATCGTCGTCGCCCCGGCCCACATGGTCCGGGGCGCCGTCGGCGAGGACTGTGCGCTGCTCTCCCTCGACCCCCCGTGGCACCGGCCCCTGGCGGTGTTCTCCAGGGTGGCGCTGACCGGCGCCGCGGAGGCCTTCGCGGCGCTATTCCTCCCGGAGTAGGACGGCCACGGGCAGGGCGTCCAGCAGGGCGCTCAGCGCCACCTCCCCCTCGTACGGGGCCCCGTCGGCCCCGTCCGCCCCGCCGGCCACCGCCAGCGGCGTCCACCGGCCGGGCGGCAGCGCCAGCACGGTGTCCCGCCAGCCCCCCGCTGCGGCCAGCCGGTGCGAGAGCCGGGTGGCCACCGCGACCAGCCCCGGCGGCCGGGCGAAGGCCAGGCAGTGCCCGGCGGCCGGGCCCCGGGCGGACAGCGGGGCGTAGCCGCTGAACAGCTCCGGCCTGTCCCGGCGCAGCCGCAGCAGTGCGCGGGTCAGGGCCAGCTTCTCCTCGGCCGCGTCCCCCGGCGCGGCCCCCGCGTCCAGCCGGGCCAGCGCCCCCTGCGGGAATTCGGCCGGGCGGCGGTTGTCGGGGTCGACCAGGGCCCGGTACTCGGTCTCCGCGCCCTGGTACACCTCGGGGACGCCCGGCATGGCCAGGTGCAGCAGGGTCATGCCGAGGAGGTTGGCCCGGGCGGCCGGCGCCAGCTCGGGCGGGAGGTCCAGCGGGGCCGGGGCGTATCCGGGCACGCTCGCCTCGTAGGCCTCGTCGCGGTCGGTCCAGCGGGTGTGCAGGGCGGCCTCGCGCACCGCCTTGAGCAGGGCCCCGGCCAGCCGGGGCGCGGCCTGCGGGACCGGTCCGAGGCCCAGTGCGGTCTGCCGGGCCACCCAGGCGAGCTGGGGATCGGGGCCGGTGGCGCCGTCCATGAGGTGCGGGGCCTGGGAGAGCACCGAGATGCGGGCCCGGGCGTCCGCGCTGCGCTTGGTGTCGTGGGTGGACAGGACCGTCCCGGAGGCCGGCCAGTCCCGTTCGAGGGCGGCGCAGTAGGCGTGGAACTCGGCCGGGGGCACCGCGGGACTCCCGGGGTCCCCGCCGACCTCGGTGGCCGACAGCAGGGGCGCGTACCGGTAGAAGGCCCGGTCCTCCAGGGACTTGGCGCGCAGGGCGGCCGAGGTCTGGGCGAAGCGGGCGGCGAAGGCGGGGTCGCGCAGCAGCAGTTCCCGTAGGCCCGCCGCCGCGGCCGGCCCGGCCGCGGCGGCGGCCCGTTCCAGGGCCTGCGGGTCGGGCTCCGGGTCGCCGGGGTAGGGCCGGTAGACGGGGTAGGCGATGAGCAGTTCCCGTACGGCGCCTGCGAGTTCCGGCCCGGCGCGGCGTTCCAGGGCGGCGAGTTCGGAGGCCAGGTCGCCGGTCAGCACCTCGCGGGCGCAGGCGTCGGCGGTGTGCTCCCACGCGGGGACTCCGGTCCTGGCGGTGTAGCTCAGGGCCAGTTCGGCGGCGCCGTCCGGGTCGGTGAACACCCCGTCCACCCGGTGCAGCGCGTCGTACCCGGTGGTGCCCGCCACGGGCCAGGCGGGCGGCAGCCGTTCCGGGCGGGCCAGGATCTTCTCCACGACCACCCAGCAGCCCTCGCCCGCCGCGGCCCGCAGCCGGCGCAGGTACTCCTCGGGGTCCGCGAGGCCGTCCACGTGGTCGATCCGCAGTCCTTCCACGACCCCGTCGCGGACCAGCTCCAGCACCTTCGCGTGGGTGGCGGTGAACACCTCCGGATCTTCCACCCGTACCCCGATGAGCTCCGAAATGGTGAAGAAGCGACGGTAGTTGAGCGAGGTGCCGGCCTCCCGCCACCAGGCCGGGCGGTACCACTGCGCGGCCAGCAGCGCGGGCAGGTCCAGGGCGCCGGTGCCCTCCCGCAGCGGGAATTCCTGCTCCCCGTAGCGCAGGACCTCCCCGTCGGGCTTCAGCTCGCAGGACTCCGCCGGGCCGGCCAGCACCGGCAGCAGCAGCTGTCCGCCGCCCGCCTCCCAGTCGACGTCGAACCAGCGGGCGTACGGGGAGTCCGGCCCGTCGCGGAGCACCTCCCACAGCGGCCGGTTCAGGCGCAGAGGGGTCGGCACCGCCATGTGGTTCGGCACGATGTCGAGGACCAGGCCGAGGCCGTGCGCCCGGGCCCGGCGGGCCAGCTCCCGCAGGCCCTCCTCGCCGCCGAGCTCGGCGCGCACCCGCGAGTGGTCGGTGACGTCGTACCCGTGCGCCGACCCGGGCACCGCCTCCAGCACGGGGGACAGGTGCAGGTGGGAGACGCCGAGGGAGGCCAGGTACGGAACGGCCGCCCCGGCCGCCGGGAAGGGGAAGTCGGGGCCGAGCTGGAGACGGTAGGTCGACGCCGGAATGACAGGTGTCGGAACATCAGATTCCGATTGCGTGCGTGACAGCGACTGGCTCATGAGAACGTACGTACCCAGCCTGCCGGATTCCGTGCCATTACCCAATGCATCCGGGTGACTGCACCGGGTTAAGGTGCCTCAAGTGGTTGGAACCGTCAACACCTATCGAAGAGTCATCGCCCTGACCGGGCCCCTACTCCCCCTCATCTCGTTCTTCGCCCGACTGCCCGTCGCGATGTCCCAGTTCGGGAGCGTCCTGCTGGTCGCACAGACCAGCGGCTCCCTCGCCACCGCCGGCATAGTCGGTGGCACCCTCTCGGCCGGCCAGGTGGTCTTCGGACCGGTCCTGGGCCGGCTCGCCGACCGCAACGGGCAGCGGCCCGTCGTCCTGACCGCCGCCGCGGTCAACGCCGTCGCCACCGCCGCCCTCGTCGCCGGGGCCCTCGGGGGCCTGGCCACCGTCCCGCTCGCCGCGATCGGCGCCGTCACCGGCGCCTCCGTACCGCTGATCGGCCCCCTCGCCCGGACCCGTTCCGTGGCGCTGGCGCACCGCGCCCGGGCCGACGAGAGCGTCGTCGGAGCCGTCCACTCGCTCGAAGGCACCCTCGACGAGGTCTCGTTCGTCCTCGGCCCCGCCCTCGTCGGACTCGCCGCGCTCGTCGCACACCCCGCCGTCGCCCTCGGCGGAGCCGCCGCCCTCGTCGCCGTCTTCGCCAGCGCCTACGCCCTGCACCCGACAGCCGCCGTCACGGCCGGGTCCCCGGCGGGCGGGCGCGGACGGCAGGGCCGGGGCGACGCGGGCCGCGCCGGCAAGGGCCGGGGCCGGCAGCCCGGCGTGGTGCACGCCGTGCGCGGCTCCCTCGCCCTCCAGGGCGCCATGTTCGGTGCCTGTCAGGCCGGCATCGCCGCCCTCACCGACCAGTTGGGCGTCCCCGGCCAGGCCGGGATCGTCTACGCCTCGATGGGAGTGGTCAGCGCTGCCGTCGGCCTCGCCCTCGGCGCGCTGCCCGAACGCTTCGGCCTGCGGCTGCGCTGGCGGGCCGCCACCGCGGCCGCGCTGGTGCTCTCGGTGCCGCTGCTGTTCACCGACAGCCTCTGGCCGCTGTACGCCGTCGTCACCGTCCTGGGGGCCGCCTACGCCCCGCACCTGATCACCGCCTTCGCCCTCACCGAACGCGCCGTGGAACCGGCCCGGCTCGCCGAGTCGATGGCCTTCGCCGCCAGTTCCCTGGTCGCCGGGCAGGCCCTCGCCCTCGCCGTCTCCGGACGCCTCGCCGAGTGGTACGGGCCCGCCGGGGCCTTCGCGGTGGCCGTCGGCGCCGCCGCGCTGAGCCTGACCCTCGCCCTGGTCACCCGGGTGCCCGCCACCCGTGCCCACGCCGCGGCACCCGTCCCCGCGCAGCCGCCCGCCGCACCGGCGGTGGGCGGCAGCACCGCCTACGCCGGGCGCTGAAGCACCACCAGACACCGTCCCGTCAGAGCCACCCGGTCCCCGGCCGCGAACTGCGACCCGGAACCGGGTGGCAGCACCTCCGGCCGCGCCGTGTCCACGACCATCCGCCACTGGGCCCCGTGCCCCGCCGGGACCGTGAACTCCTGCGGATGCGCGCCCGCGTTGAACATGAGCAGGAACGAGTCGTCCGTGATCCGCTCCCCCCGGGTCCCCGGCTCCGAGATCGCCTCCCCGTTGAGGAACACCGTCAGCGCCCGCGCGTGCTGCGCCTGCCAGTCGCGGGCCCGCATCTCCTCGCCGTGCGGGGTGAACCAGGCGATGTCCGACAGCTCGTCGTGCGTTCCCTCCACCGGCCGGCCGTGGAAGAACCGGCGCCGCCGGAACACCGGGTGGTCGCGCCGCAGCCACACCATCCGCCGGGTGAACTCCAGCAGCGAGGGCGGCGGCTTGCCCGGCTCCGGCCAGCTCACCCACGACAGGGCGTTGTCCTGGCAGTAGGCGTTGTTGTTGCCGTCCTGGGACCGGGCGAACTCGTCGCCGTGGCTGAGCATCGGCACGCCCTGGGACAGCATCAGCGTCGCGATGAAGTTGCGCATCTGGCGCTCCCGGAGCTCCACGATCTCCGGGTCCTCCGTCGGCCCCTCGGCCCCGCAGTTCCAGGACCGGTTGTGGGTCTCCCCGTCCCGATTGCCCTCGCGGTTCGCCTCGTTGTGCTTCTCGTCGTACGAGACCAGGTCGTGCAGGGTGAAACCGTCGTGGCAGGTGGCGAAGTTGATGGACGCCAGCGGGCGCCGCCCGTCGTCCTGGTAGAGGTCGGAGGAGCCGGTCAGCCGCCCGGCGAACTCCGCCAGCGTCCGCGGCTGCCCCCGCCACAGGTCCCGTACGGTGTCCCGGTACTTGCCGTTCCACTCGGTCCACAGCGGCGGGAAGTTGCCCACCTGGTAGCCGCCCTCGCCCAGGTCCCACGGTTCGGCGATCAGCTTGACCTGGCTGACCACCGGATCCTGCTGCACCAGGTCGAAGAACGACGACAGCCGGTCCACCTCGTGGAACTGGCGGGCCAGCGTCGCCGCGAGGTCGAAGCGGAAGCCGTCCACGTGCATCTCGGTGACCCAGTAGCGCAGCGAGTCCATGATCAGCTGGAGCACGTGCGGGGACCGCATGAGCAGCGAGTTCCCGGTGCCGGTGGTGTCGGTGTAGTGCCGCTGGTTGTCCGACAGCCGGTAGTACGAGGCGTTGTCCAGCCCGCGGAAGGACAGCGTCGGGCCCAGGTGGTTCCCCTCGGCCGTGTGGTTGTAGACCACGTCCAGGATCACCTCGATCCCCGCCTCGTGCAGGGCCCGCACCGCGGACTTGAACTCCAGCACCTGCTGGCCCCGGTCGCCCGAGGCGTAGCCGTTGTGCGGGGCGAAGAAGCCGATGGTGTTGTAGCCCCAGTAGTTGCTCAGGCCGTCGTTGACCAGCCGGTGGTCATTGACGAACTGGTGCACCGGCATCAGCTCCAGCGCCGTCACCCCGAGCTTGGTGAGGTGCCCGATGACCGCCGGGTGCGCGAGCGCCCCGTACGTGCCGCGCAGCTCCTCCGGGAGGTCGGGATGGCGCATGGTCAGGCCCTTGACGTGGGCCTCGTACAGCACGGTGTGGTGGTACTCGTGCCGCGGCGGGCGGTCGTTGGCCCAGTCGAAGTACGGGTTCACCACGACCGAGCTCATGGTGTGCGGGGCGGAGTCGAGGTCGTTGCGCGAATCGGGACGGCCGAAGTGGTAGCCGTACACCGCCTCGCTCCAGTCCACCTTGCCGCTGATGGCCCGGGCGTACGGGTCCAGCAGCAGCTTCGCCGCGTTGCACCGCATCCCGCGCTCGGGCTCGTAGGGGCCGTGGACCCGGAACCCGTAGCGCTGGCCCGGCATGATGCCGGGCAGGTAGGCGTGACGGACGAAGGCGTCCGTCTCGCGCAGCTCGACGGCGGTCTCCGAGCCGTCGTCGTGCAGGAGACACAGCTCGATACGTCGGGCGGCCTCGGAGTAGACCGCGAAATTGGTGCCCGCGCCATCGTAGGTGGCGCCGAGCGGATATGCCTGTCCTGGCCAGACCTGCATAGACAACGACTCTTCCCTCGGTGTCGGAGGATGGCCCGGCTGATCCGGCGTGGACCACGTCTTTGGCAGATCTTCCCCGAAAGAGGGGCCCCACGCGTGGACTTGCAATGCTCCTCCCGGGTGACCCGGAGAGCTGATAGGCGGGTCAGCGGACTGTGTGCGCATCGGATAATGGGTCAACGGACAGCCGGTGTACGGGCCATCGGGCTGCACCAGGACGTGCGCGCGGAGTACCCTTCCGTGATCACTGGAGACGGGCGTCCAGACGCAGAAGGCGGTGCACGGGTGAGCTCGGGAGGTCTGGAGCTGCCCCCTGGTGACAGCGGTCACGAGGGCGGCCCGGCGGACGCCCCAGGAGGTGGCTCCGGGACGGTTCCGGCCGGAGCGGTCTCCCTGGCGGGCGGGCCGGCGACGGCCACAGGCGCCACGGGCGCACGGACCGGCGCCGAGCTGGACTGGGGAGCGGACGCCTGGAGCGAGGTCCGCACCCGGGCGCAGCGGGCCGGACGGGCCTACATCTGGCTCAATCTGATCGAACAACGGCTGCGGTCGGTCGTCGGGGCGGTCCTGCGCCCGATCTACGAGCCGGTGCACGGCGGCGACGACTGGGTGGTCGCCGCCGCGGGACCCGCCGGGCAGGAATGGGTGCAGCGGGCCGTCGCCGTGCGCGAGGTCAGCCGCCGCAAGGGCTACCTGCTCGACTCGGCCGACGACAACGTGCTGAGCTTCCTGACGCTCCCGCAGCTGCGGGAGCTGATGGTCCAGCACTGGCCCTGCTTCGAGCCGTACTTCGACGACCGGCGCGAGATCGAGCAGGCCCTCGACGAGCTGGAGGTCACCCGCAACGTCGTCTCCCGCAACCGGGCGCTGTCGCGCGCGGTGCTGGAGCAGGCGGAGCGTGCCTCGGCGCGGCTGCTGGAGGTACTGGGCGGGGGCGCGGGCAGCCCGTCGGCGGACCGGCTGCCGATCGACGCCGTCGAGGACCTGGTGGGCGACCGGTACGCGGACGTCATCTCGGTCCACCCGGACCGGGTGCGGCTCCAGCGCCAGCTCCCGGCGGAGGACCTCTTCGGCGGTGCGCGCCGCCTCGACGCCATCGGCATAGGCCTCAACCTGCTGGTCCAGAACTTCTCGGGGCGAAGACTCGTCCGGCTCTCGGAAGCGGGCTGCCGGGTCCGGCTGCTGTTCCTGAACCCGGCGAGCAGTGCCGTCAAGCGGCGCGAGCGGGAGCTGGGACTGCGCAAGGGCGAGCTGAGCCGGTCCGTGGAGATGAACATCCTGCACGTGCGCCGGGTGCGGGCGGGGCTGCGCGACCCCTCGCGCTTCGACATCCACGTCTTCGACGAGACCCCGCGCTTCACCGCCTACCTGGTGGAGGGCGAGTCCTCGGGCATCGCGGTGGTGCAGTCGTACCTGCGGCGAGCCCGGGGCATGGAGGCGCCGGTGCTCGTGCTGCGCGGCGGCGGGCGCGGCGTGCCCAAGGACGCGGACCACGGCCTGTTCACGACGTACCGCGAGGAGTTCGAGTCCGTGTGGGACGACTCCCGGCCGGTCTCCTGACCGTTCCCCCAGCAGGTCCCCAGCCGCTCCCCGGCGGCCCTGGAGGGGGGCGTCTTCCGGCTTGTCAGTGCCCCGTGGCAGGCTGAAAGCCGTTGACCGAACGGTACGGGGGGAAGGGCGCGACATGGGGGACCTGCACGGCGGTGGGGCTTTCGGGGCCGAGGGCGGGGCGGCGCGGGCCGTGACCGGCCACGGGCGGCCGGGGGCCGTGCGATGAGCTGGACCAGCGGCCCGCTGACCGCTTTCGACCTGGAGACCACGGGGACCGACGTCGAGACCGACCGGATCGTGACGGCGGCCGTCGTGCGGCTGGAACCGGACGGCAGCGTCGCCCAGGAGCGGACCTGGCTGCTCGACCCCGGGGTGGCGATACCCGAACAGGCTTCGGCGATCCACGGCATCTCCACGGAGCACGCCCGCGCGCACGGCGTCCCGGCCGCCGAGGCGGTCGAGGAGATCGCCCGGGCCATCGCCCAGGAGCTGGGTTCCGGGACGCCCCTGGTGGTGATGAACGCCCGGTACGACCTGTCCCTGCTGGACCGCGAGTGCCGGCGCCACGGGGTGCCCTCGGTCAGCGAGCGGCTCGGCGGGGTACCCGCGCCCGTCATCGATCCGCTGGTGATCGACAAGCACGTGGACAAGTACCGCAAGGGCAAGCGGGCCCTGTACGCGCTGTGCGCCCACTACGGGGTGCAGCTCGACGACGCGCACGACGCGCGGGCGGACGCCGTGGCCGCCGCCCGGGTGGTGCGCAGCCTCGCGGAGCGGCACCGGCCCGTCGGGGGGATGGCCCTGGCCGAACTGCAGGAGCTCCAGATACGGGCGGCCGCCGAGCAGTCGGTCTCGCTCCAGCGCTACCTGCGGCGCACCGCGGACCCGGCGGCCGTCGTCGAGCCCGCGTGGCCGCTCATTCCCCGCCCGCGCTGACCGCGGGGCCGCGCCGGCGGGACCACTCCAGGTCGCTCGGCGTGGGGTCCGTCCGCCACCGGGCGCGCAGCACCCCGTCGGCGTCGGGCAGGACGGCGGTGAAGAGGGGGAGGCGTTCCTCCGCGTACATGGACAGCGCGGAGGCGGCGCGGGCCCCGGCCACCAGCGCGGCCAGCTCACCGTACTCGTCCGCGTCGGCTTCCGTGCTGGTGATCGTCCCGTCCTGTGCCTCCCAGACGAGCTCCACCAGGCCTTCCTCGGGCAGGCCGGCGAGGACAGCGGCGACGTCCGTGGACAGGTCGGGCCAGACGTGCAGCTGGGCACGCGGGGCCAGCCGGGTGCGCACCGCGCCGAGGGAGTCCTCGGTCACGCGGTGCCAGCGGGTGGCGTTGTGGACGTAGCCCTCTTCCAGGAGCACCGCCTGGCGCGCAGTGACGCTCTCGCGGACGAGTTCCCAGAACTCCTCGTCGGCGGGCCGCTGCTCGCCCGGTTCGTCGAAGTCGGGCGCGTAGGGCGAGGCCGACAGCGGTTCCGCGAACAGTCCGAGCTCCCGGGTGCGGGCCACCGCGTCCTCACAGGGCCCCTCGCTGCCCACGAACACGTACTGGTCCCAGCCGACGTGCACGGTGAACGCGTCCCCCGCCTCCAGCCGGCACCAGGCGCCGTTGTCGCGGAGCATGGCCCGGACCAGTTCGAGGGCGACGGGGAGGGACACCTCGGCCCCGTCGTGGTAGCCGTCGGGACCGGCCGGGAACAGCCCGGCGAGACCGTCGCCCTCGATCGTGGGCTCCAGCCCGAAGTTGACGGGGCCGCAGACCGCGGGCTCGCGGATCTCCAGCCGCTCGATGCCCGTGGCCCCGGCGAAGGCGGCGATCGCCGCCAGGTACGCGGCCTCGACCGGCCCGTGGTCGCAGGTCGTGTCCTCGGGGCCGTTGTAGTGGCCGCGCTCGTCGCGGTCGGCGGGATCGTACTTGGTGATGCGGTGGACGAAGGACGGCACGCTGCTCCCTGGCTGGCCTTGCTCCGGCGCGGCTCGTGCGCGGCTCCGGCGAGCGGATGCTACGGGCCGGTCAGAAGGGGTGCCAGCGCATTTCGCGGTCCCCGTCCCGGAGGGACGCGACCCGGCGGCGGAATTCGGCCAGTGCATTCGGGTTGGCCGGGGCGTGCTGGGAGACCCAGGCGCAGCTGGCCGTCTCCCGGGCGCCGCGCAGGACCGCGCAGCCCTCCCAGTCCCGCACGTCCCAGCCGTACGCCGCGACGAAGGCCCCGTACTCCTCGGCGGGCAGGCCGTACCGGTCGCGGGACAGGGCCATCACCACCAGGTCGTGCTCGCGCAGGTCCGCCGACACGGTCTCCAGGTCGACCAGGACCGGACCGTCCGGTCCCACGTGCACGTTGCGCGGCAGGGCGTCGCCGTGGACGGCCCCCGGGGGCAGGTGCGGGGTCAGGGCGGCGACCTCGCCCGCGTAGGCGTCGCGCCGGGCCCGCAGGTACGCCGCGTCCGCCGGGTCGACGGCGTCCCCGGCCAGCCGCAGCCAGCGCTCGACCCCGCCCAGCAGATCGCGTGCCGGGAGCGCGAACGGCGGGGCGGGCAGGGCGTGGAGGCGGCGGAGCAGCCCCGCGAGATCGGCGGGTCCCGCCGGACGGACCGCGTCCGGGAGCCGGTGCCACAGCGTCACCGGATGCCCGTCCACCAGCCGCGGGGCCGGTTCGGCCGCCCGGACGGCCGGGACGCCGGAATCCGCGAGCCAGCCCGCCACCGCCAGCTCCCGGTCGGCCCGCGCCAGCAGCTCCGCCTCCCGGCCCACCTTCACCACCAGCTCGCCGACGGCGAAGACGGCGTTCTCGCCGAAGGCGAGGAGCTCGGGCTCCCGTCCCGCCCCCGCGCCGAGGCCCGCTGCCGTCAGTACGTCCCTGGCCTGCGCCTCGTCCATGCCGTTCGTCTCGTCCTTCGCCGGATCGTCGTGAATCCGCCAAGTCTCGCACCCCGGTGCGCAGTGCCTTGACGCGCCATCAGGGCCTCCGCACGATGGCCGGGGGCGGATCCGGACGATCCACCCGGAAGGCGGGTGCACGTGACCTCGGCCGGTAAGGCCCCCGCGCGCCGCCGGGCCGATCACGGGGCCTGGTTCCTGGTCCTGCCCGCACTCCTGCCGATCCTGCTGCTCAGCGTCGGGCCGCTGCTCTACGGCCTCGCCCTCGCCTTCACCGACTCCCAGTCCGGCCGGACCTCGCCCACCCAGTGGGTGGGGCTCCTCAACTTCCAGGACCTGCTCCACGACCGGCTGTTCTGGGAGTCCTTCCGGATCGGCCTGCTGTGGGCGGCCGGAGTCACCGTGCCGCAGTTCCTGCTGGCCCTCGGCCTCGCCCTGCTGCTCGATCAGGAGCTCCGGTTCCGGTGGCTGGCCCGGACCCTGGCGATCATCCCCTGGGCGATGCCCGAGGTGGTCGTCGCCGTCATGTGGCGCCTGGTCTACCACCCCGACGCGGGCGTGCTGAACGAGACCCTGTCCGGCCTCGGCCTGGCAGGGGACACCGACTGGCTCAGCGGGCTGGCCACCGCCCTGCCCGCCGTGATCGTGGTCGGCGTGTGGGCGGGCATGCCGCAGACCACGGTCGCGCTGCTCGCCGGACTGCAGAACACCCCGCGCGAGCTCCACGAGGCCGCAGCGCTCGACGGCGCCGGGGCCTGGCGCCGGTTCAGGGCGGTGACCTGGCCCGCGCTCCGGCCGGTGGCGCTGGCGATCACCGCCTTGAACTTCATCTGGAACTTCAATTCCTTCGCCCTGGTCTACGTGCTGACCAACGGCGGGCCGGGCGGCCGCACCCGGCTGCCGATGCTCTTCGCGTACGAGGAGGCCTTCCGGTACGGCCAGTTCGGGTACGCCGCCGCCATGGGCTGTGTGATGGTCGCGGTGATCTCGGTCCTGCTCGCCGTGTTCCTGGCCGGACGGCTCAGGGGAGGGGAGGACCGATGAACGCCAGCCGCAGCCGCAGCCGCAGCCGCAGCCGCAGCCGCAACCACAGCCGCAGCCGCAACCGGACCCGGCGCGCCGTGCGGACCGGGCAGTACGCCGCGCTCGCCGGCTACCTCGTCTTCCTCGGTTTCCCCTTCCTGTGGCTGCTGTCCACCGCCTTCAAGCCCCCGCGCGAGCTCGGCAGCCTGCACCCCACCTGGATCCCCGAGGACCCGACCCTCGGCAACTTCCGCCAGGCCTTCGCCGAACAGCCCCTGCTGCACGCCGCGTTCAACAGCCTCGTGGCGGCCCTGTGCGCCGCCGTGATCGCGGTCGTCCTCGCCACCCCGATGGCCTTCGTCCTGGCCCGCCGCCGGGGGAGGCTGTCCACCGCCGTGAGCGGCTGGGTCGTGATCAGCCAGGCCTTCCCCTTCGTGCTGGTGATCATCCCGTTGTTCCTGGTGCTGAAGAACCTGCACCTGGTCAATTCGGTGCCGGGCCTGGTCCTGGTCTACGCCGTATGGTCGCTGCCCTTCGCCCTGTGGATGCTGACCGGCTACGTACGGGCCGTGCCGCCCGAGCTGGAGGAGGCGGCGGCCGTGGACGGGGCCGGGCGGCTGCGCACCCTCGTCTCGGTGGTCGCGCCCCTGCTGGCGCCGGGCATCGTGGCCACCGCGCTCTTCGCGTTCGTCACCGCCTGGAACGAGTTCTTCTTCGCCCTGGTCCTCCTCAAGACTCCGGAGCAGCAGACCTTGCCGGTCGTCCTGACCCATTTCCTGGGAGCGGAGGGCGCCGCCGACCTCGGCCCGCTGGCCGCCGCCGCCTTCCTCGCGACCCTCCCGTCCCTGGTCGTCTTCTCCGTCATACAGAAGCGGATCACCGGCGGCATGCTGGCCGGGGCGGTGAAGAACTGATGGCGGCGAGGCGGTCCGCCCGCGTACGGGCCTGCGCGCGCGCCGCCACCGTGCTCGCCCTGCTGGCGGGGCTGCTGGCCGCCTGCTCCGCGCCGCGCGGCGGTGCCCCGGACGGAGTCGTGCGGCTCCGCTTCCAGTCCCTCGCCTGGCAGAAGGAGTCCGTCGACGCCACCAAGGCCCTCGTCGCCGAGTGGAACGCCGCCCACCCCGGCGTCCAGGTGCAGTACGTCCAGGGCTCCTGGGGCAGCGTCCACGACCAGCTGCTGACCTCCTTCGAGGGCGGCGAGGCCCCCGACGTCATCCACGACGCCTCCGACGACCTCGCCGACTTCGCGTACGGCGGCTTCCTCGCCGACCTGCGGCCGCTGCTCTCCGACCGGCTCCGGGCCGACATCCCGGCCCGGAGCTGGGAGAGCACCACCTTCGGGCCGGACGGCGGCGTGTACGGCGTCCCCTTCCTCCAGGAACCCCGGGTGCTGATGGCCAACACGGCCCTCCTGCGCGCCTCCGGGGTCCGCGTGCCCACGCCCGAAGCCCCCTGGAGCTGGCCCGAGTTCCGCACCGCGGCCCAGCGGCTCACCGCCGACGGCCGGTTCGGGGTGGCCTGGCCGCTCAAGGACCCCGTCTCCGCGACCCTCAACCTCGGTCTGTCCGCGGGCGGCCGGCTCTTCCACCGCGCGGCCGACGGCAAGGCCGTGATCCGCTGGGACCAGGGGGACTCCGTCGTCCCCGCCACCGTGCGGGCCCAGATCCACACCGACCGCAGCGCCTCCCCGGCCACGCTCGGGACGGGCGGTTCGGACACCCTGCCCGGCTTCTTCGGCGGCAAGTACGCGATGGTCCCGCTCGGGTTCTCCTACCGCCAGCAGATCGTGCAGCAGGCACCGCCCGGCTTCGACTGGCAGGTGCTGCCGCCACCGGCCGGGGCGGACGGGCCCGATGGGCTGCTCCAGGGGGTGAGCCCGCAGACCCTGTCGATCGCGCGGGACAGCCCGTACCCGAAGGAGGCCGCGGCCTTCCTGGAGTTCCTGCTGCAACCGGCCAACACCGTCCGCCTCGCCCTCGGGGACTGGATGCTGCCGACGGGGACGCAGGCCCTGGCCGATCCCGCGCTGCGCACCGCCGAGCACGGCTGGGCCACCGGCGCGGCGCTCGCGCAGGGGCTGCGCCCGGCGCCCGCGCAGGCGGTGCGGGGCTACCCGGAGTGGAAGGACAAGGTGGCGACCCCGGCACTCCAGGAGTTCTACAGCGGTGCGATCGGGCTCGCGGAGCTGGAGGAACGCCTGGTCAGGGACGGGAACCGGGTCCTGGCCCGGTACCAGCGCTGAGGGAGGGGGCGAGGTATTGGTTTGCACGAGACGTATCGTCTCGTTATGGTCGTGGCATGACCTCAGCCAAGCCCGCGCACATCGCCATGTTCTCCATCGCCGCCCACGGGCACGTGAATCCGAGCATCGAAGTGATCCGGGAACTCGTCGCCCGCGGCCACCGGGTGAGCTACGCCATCCCCGCCGCCTTCGCCGAGAAGGTCGCGCAGACCGGCGCCACCCCGGTGATCTACACCTCGACCCTGCCCACCGACGACGAGCCCGAGGCCTGGGGCACCGAACTCATCGACCACCTCGAACCCTTCCTGAACGACGCCGTCCAGGCCCTGCCCCAGCTCGCGGCCGCCTTCGACGGGGACGAGCCGGCCCTCGTCCTGCACGACATCACCTCCTACCCGGCGCCCGTCCTCGCCCACCGCTGGGGGGTCCCGGCCGTCTCCCTCTCCCCGAACCTGGTCGCCTGGGAGGGGTACGAGGAAGAGGTCGCCGAGCCCATGTTCGCCGGACTGAAGGCCTCCGAGCGCGGGCAGGCGTACTACGCGAAGTTCGCCGCGTGGCTCACCGAGAACGGCCTCGGCGACCAGGTCGACCGCTTCCAGGGCCGCCCGCGCCGCAGCCTCGTCCTGATCCCCAGGGCCCTCCAGCCCCAGGCCGACCGGGTCGACCCGTCCGTGTACACCTTCGTCGGGGCCTGCCAGGGCGAGCGGGCGGAGCAGGGCGGCTGGCAGCGGCCCGCGGCCGCCGCGGGCAAGCGGGTCCTGCTGGTCTCGCTCGGCTCGGCCTTCACCAAGCAGCCCGCCTTCTACCGGGCCTGCACGGACGCCTTCGGCGACCTCCCCGACTGGCACGTCGTGCTCCAGATCGGCAAGTTCACCGACGAGGCCGCACTGGGCGCCGTCCCCGCCAACGTCGAGGTCCACCGCTGGGTCCCGCAGCTGGACATCCTGCGCCAGGCCGACGCCTTCATCACCCACGCGGGCGCCGGCGGCAGCCAGGAGGGCCTCGCCACCGGCACGCCGATGGTCGC
Source organism: Streptomyces xanthophaeus (assembly GCF_000725805.1). Classification (GTDB taxonomy): domain Bacteria; phylum Actinomycetota; class Actinomycetes; order Streptomycetales; family Streptomycetaceae; genus Streptomyces; species Streptomyces xanthophaeus. The sequence goes on from NZ_JOFT01000043.1 coordinate 43,846, forward strand.
CGTCCCCCAGGCCGTCGACCAGTTCGGCAACGCCGACATGCTGGTCTCCCTCGGCGTAGCCCGGCACGTCCCGATGGAGCAGGCCGATGCCGGGACCCTCCGCGAGGCCGTCCTCGCGCTCGTCGCCGACCCCGAGGTGGCCGCCCGCGGCCGGGCCCTGCGCGCCCAGATGGCTGCCGAGGGGGGCACGCGGCGGGCCGCCGACCTCATCGAGGCCGAACTGTCATAGGCAGCCCCTAAGGTGCCGCCATGACGAAGAAGGCAGCGACCAAGAAGTACGCCGCGCTGCTGCGCGGGATCAATGTCGGCGGGAACAAGAAGGTCCCCATGGCGGAGCTGCGGAGCGTGCTGGAGGGGCTCGGCCACGGCGAGGTGCAGACGTACCTGCAGAGCGGCAACGCCGTCTTCAGCAGCGCGGCCGCGGATCCGACGGCCCTGGCCCGGGAGCTGGAGGCGGCCATCGAGGACCACTTCGGTTTCCGCGTGCCCTGCCTGGTGGTGGACGGGGAGTACCTGAGCGCGGTCGTGCGGGCCTGCCCCTTCCCGGCCGCCGAACTGGAGGGCAAGCAGCTCCACGCCACGTTCTTCTCGCAGCAGCCGGGCGCGGAACGCTTCGCCGCGCTCGACGCCGCCGCGTTCCTCCCGGAGGAGTACCGGGTCGGCGACCGGGTCCTCTACCTGTACGCACCGGACGGCCTGGGCCGCTCCAAGCTGGGCGAGGCCCTGGCCAGGCCCGCCGTGGTCAAGGGCATCGACGTGACCACCCGGAACTGGAACACCGTCGTCAAGCTCGTCGAGCTCACCGGGAGCTGACCGCGGACGGCCGGCTTCAGTCGCGCCGGTCCTTGGGGCGGGCGCGGTGGGCCCGCCAGGCGGCCAGGGCCTCGGTACGGGTGGCGTCCGGGTGGCGGGCGTGCCATTCGCGCAGGAAGCGGTTGAACTCGAACTGGGCGCCGACCTCCTGCGGTTCGGCGGCCCGCTCCCGGGTGGCGTGCCAGTGGGTGACGGCCTGCGCGAGGGTGCGCCCCGCGCCCTGGGCGACGTAGTCCCGCATGAAGGCGTCGAAGTGGAAGGCGGGCCCGATCTCCTGCGTGAAGTACGCCCGGAGCACCTGGCTGCACCGCTGGCCCTCGGGGATGACGGTGGCACCGTCCACCGGCGCCGCCAGCTGCCTTCCGCCGCGCCGGGCGGTGCGGACCGGCCGCGGCTCGGGGCGCCCGTCGAGCACGGCGGCGAGGCGGTCCGTGAGGGCGGCCTTGCCGCCCGCGGGGGAGAGGCCGAGCTGCCGGGCGAACGCGGTCAGTTCGGCCAGTGTCCAGTACCAGCGCACCAGCTCGGTCCCGCTCAGTTCGCGGGTCAGTGCGGGGCGGGGGGCGCCGGGATCGCCGTCATTCGTACGCATGTTCCCATAGTAGGCCTGCCTGGCCCCGGTCAGGCGAGCGCGTCCAGCAGGGCCAGCTCGGCAGCGGTCAGGTGCACGCTGGCCGCGTCCAGGTTCTCCGCCAGGTGCGTGAGGGAACCCGTACCCGGGGCGGGACACAGCACCGGGGAGTGGTGCAGCAGCCACGCCAGGGCGATCTGACCCGCCCCCGCACGATGGGCCGCGGCCACCGCCGTGACCGCCGCCGCGCTCTCCCGGGTCAGGGAACCGCTGCCCAGCGGGTAGTACGGGAGGAAGGCGATCCCGTGCGCCTCGCACAGCGCGAGCACCTCCGCCGAGCTCCGGTCCAGCAGGTTGAACGGGTTCTGCACCGAGGCCACCGGAACCGACTCCCGCGCCAGGCGCAGCTGTTGCGCCGTGACCGTGTCCAGCCCGATGTGCCGGATCTTGCCCTCCGCCCGCAACTCGGCCAGCGCGCCCAGCTGTTCCGCCATCGGGACCGAGGGGTCGAACCGGTGCAGCTGGTACAGGCCGATCCGCTCCACCCGCAGCCTGCGCAGGCTCGCCTCGCACATCTGCCGCAACTGCTCCGGACGGCCCGCGAGGTGCCACCGGTCCGGCCCGGTGCGCACCACCCCGCCCTTGGTGGCGACGACCAGGTGCTCCCCGTACGGATGGAGGGCTTCTGAGATCAGCTCCTCCGCCAGGTCGGGGCCGTAGTTGTCGGCGGTGTCGATGAGGGTGACCCCGCGCTCCACCGCCGTGCGCAGCAGCGCCCGGGCCTCGGCGCGCCCGCCGCGCGGACCCCAGTAGCCGGGGCCGACCAGACCCCCCGTACCGAGGCCGAGGCGCCGTACGGGAAGGTCCCCACCGAGAGCGAACGTCGTGTGCACCATGCCCCGACGGTAACGCAGGCCCCCGCGTGTGCCAGGCTCGTGGCATGCGGTACATCATCATCGGCGCGGGCGCGGTAGGCGCCACCATCGGCGGACGGCTCGCGGAGGCGGGCGGCGAGGTCGTCCTCGTCGCCCGCGGCGCGCACGCGGACGCCCTGCGGGCCGACGGCCTGAAGCTCACCACGGCCGACGGGACCCGGGTGCACCGGCTGCCCGTCGTGTCCGCACCGGCCGAACTGGGCGAACTGCGCCCCGACGACGTGCTCCTCCTCGCGGTCAAGACGCAGGACGCCATCGCGGCGCTCGACGCGTGGGGCGACGCGGAGGTCGCGGGCGGCGGTACGGCGGCCCAGCGGCTGCCGCTGCTGTGCGCGCAGAACGGCGTGGAGAGCGAACGGCTGGCGCTGCGCCGCTTCGCCCGCGTGTACGGGGTGTGCGTGTGGCTGCCCGCGACCTTCCTGGAACCGGGCGCGGTCTCGGCGCTGTGCGCGCCGCTCACCGGCATCCTGCACCTGGGCCGGGCGGCGGGCGGCGCGGACGACCGGATCCGGCGGATCGCGGCCGACCTGGAGAAGGCCGGCTTCGGCGCGCCGGTCGTCGAGGACGTGATGCGCTGGAAGTACGCGAAGCTGCTGGGGAACCTCGGCAACGCCGTCCAGGCCACCACCGGCCCGGAGCCTGACCCGGCGAAGGCGGCGCTGCTGCTGCGGGCCGTGCGCGAGGCGAAGGCCGCGTTCGCCGCCGCGGGCATCGACTGCGCCACCGAGGCCGAGCAGGCCGCCGCGCGCGACGGCAGGGTCGAGCAGCCGGCGGGCGTCCGGGGCGGCTCCTCGTGGCAGAGCCTGGCCCGGGGCACGGGGTCGGTGGAGGCGGACTACCTGAACGGGGAGGTCTGCCTGCTGGGCCGCCTGCACGGGGTACCGACCCCGGTCAACGACGTCCTGCGGCACGTGGCGAACATCTTCGCCCGCGAATCCCTCCCGCCGGGCGCGATGCCGGTCGCGGACCTGACGGCCCTGGCCGACGAGGCCGCGGCCCGCAGCCAGAAATAAGGGGGACGGCCGGCGCGCGGCTGTGCCAGGGTCGGCGCCATGTCCAACAGCATTGCCTACCCCGTCTTCCGCACGCCCGACCCGGACGCAGCCCTGAGCGTGGCCCGTCAGCTGGTGGAGTTCGGCGTCCGGCCGTACTCCGAGGTGTCGGTGGAGGCCGAGGTGCCCACCCTGGCCGAGGTGGGGCGGCTGCGTGACGCCCTGCCCGAGGCCTGGTTCAGGAGCGACACCGCGCCGTTCGGGACCGGCGTCGAGCCGGACCTGGCCAGGTCGGTCCGTGCCGGTGAGCTTCCCGACGACCTCGCCGGCGTGGCGGAGCACCTGCCCTTCAGCGTGTCCATGCTGGACCAGCCCGTGGGGAGCGTCGAAGCCCACTTCGCGGCAGCGGTCGGCCCGCACCCCGCCGAGATCCACTGGTCCGCACTGGAATGGCCGCCGGCGCCCGAACGCGACCTCCGCGGCGAGTACAAACACGCCGAGGTGACGCTCCTGCTCAACTGCGACTCCCGGGAGCTCGGCGAACGCGCCGCCACGCACCTGGTCCTCGTCCACGTCCGGCGCCGCAACCGGGACGGCTACGAGGAGCGCTACGCGCAGTGGCTGGCCGAGCAGTTCGGACAGCAGGTCATCGGGCCCCCGCAGGAGGACTGACGCGGGCCGCAGCCAGGGATAAGGAGGCCGTCGCCCGCGCCCGGGCGGTCCCTAAGCAGTCAGGGCCGTCAGGCGGGCAGGGGCCTCGGCCGCCGTGTCGTAGCGGCGCAGGAGCAGGGTGGCCAGTTCCGGGGCCGGGCCCAGGACGTCCGCCACGACGTCCGCGCCCGCGGCGTGCGCGCCGGCCGCGATGCGGTCCGGGAGGCGTCCGGGGGCGATGACGTACGGGGCCACGGCCACCCGCTCGAAGCCCTCGGCGCGCAGGGCCCGTACGGCGTCCTCGGTACGGGGCAGAGCAGCGGAGGCGAACGCAGGCCGCACGGCGCACCAACCGGTGTGCCGCCACTCCCGCGCGGTTTCAGCGATCACTGCGATCGCCTCCGGGTCGGTGGATCCGGCGGACGCGAGCACCACCGCGGTGGTGGAGCGGTCCGCCGGGGAGAGCCCGGCTTCGGCGAGCCGGCGCTCAAGGGCCGAGAGGAGGAGCGGGGACGGGCCGAGCACGTCCGCCACCCGCACCGAAAGGCCCGGCAGCCGCGAGGCCGACTCGGCCAGGGCGGCCGGGATGTCGGACTTCGCGTGGAAGGCGCGGGTCAGCAGCAGCGGCAGCGCCACGACCTCCCGTACGCCGGAGAGGTACAGGGAGGACAGCGCCTGTCCCACCGTCGGGGTGTTGAAGTCCAGGAAGGCCGTCTCCACCCGCAGCCCGGGCCGCAGCGACCGGGCACGCCGGGTGAGGGCGTGCACGGTCGCCGCGTGCCGCGGGTCGCGGCTGCCGTGGGCGATGACCAGCAGGGCAGGTGTGCTGTACACGGGACTCAGCTCTTGACCAGCAGACCGCGGGTGCGCAGCACCCACCGCTCGACCGGGCTGAAGATCAGCAGGTCGATGGCGATGCCGACCACCAGGATCAGGATGATGGCGAGGAACACGCCCGGCAGGTCGATGTTGTTGCGGCCGTTCTCCAGCAACTGGCCCAGGCCCAGTCCGAGGTCGGGGGAGCTGGCGATGATCTCGGCGGCCATCAGGGAGCGCCAGGAGAAGGCCCAGCCCTGCTTCAGGCCGGCCAGGTAGCCCGGCAGCGCGGCCGGCATGACGATGTGGCGGGCGCCGCGCAGGCCGGTGGCGCCCAGGGTGCGTCCGGCCCGCAGGAACAGCGGCGGGATCTGGTCGATGCCGGAGACCAGCCCGTTGGCGATGGACGGCACCGCGCCGAGCAGGATGACCGTGAACATCATGGCGTCGTTGAGGCCGAACCAGAGCACGGCCGGCGGCACCCAGGCCACCGACGGCAGGGACTGCAGACCCTGGAGGATCGGGCCGATCGCGGCGCGCACGAACTTCACCCGGGCGACCAGCAGGCCGAGCGGGGTGCCGATGGCCAGGGCCAGCAGGAAGCCGAGCATGCCGCGCGACACGCTGGTCCAGATGACCTCCAGCAGGGTGCCCTTGGCCCACATGTCGGCCAGGCTGTCCCACACCGCGGACAGGGCGGGCAGCTTGGTCTCGTCGACGACCTTCGCCGTGACGAGACCCTGCCACACCAGGAGCACCAGGCCGACGGCCAGGAGCGGGGGCAGGACCTTCTTGACGAGGACCTCGCGGACCGGGGTGCGGTGGGTCTGGACCGCGTCGAGCGCGTCCAGGCCCGCCTCCAGGCCGGCCAGGTCGTCCTGCTTGCCCGTGGCCGCGACCTTCGGGGTGGTGTCAGTGCTGGCCATGGCGGCGGATCTCCCCACGCAGGTGTTCAGTGATCTCGAGGGACAGCTCGGCGACGTCCGCGTCCTCGATGCGGCGCGGCTGCGGGATGCCCACGGTCCATTCCTTCGCGACCCGGCCGGGCCGCGAGGAGAGCAGGACCACGCGCTGGGCGAGGCGGACGGCCTCGCGCACGTTGTGGGTGACGAAGAGGACCGACAGGTTCGTCTCGGCCCAGATGCGGGTGAGTTCGCCGTGCAGCACGTCCCGCGTGATGGCGTCGAGCGCCGCGAACGGCTCGTCCATCAGCAGCAGCTGGCTGTCCTGGGCGAGCGCCCGGGCCAGCGCCACGCGCTGGCGCATGCCGCCCGACAGCTCGTGGACGCGCTTGCCGTAGGCGCCGCCGAGCCGGACGAGGTCCAGCAGACGTTCGGCTTCCGGGCGGCGCTCGGCCTTGGGCACCCCGCGCATGCGCAGGGCGAGTTCGATGTTCTTGCCCGCGGTCAGCCACGGGAAGAGGGCGTGCTCCTGGAACATGAGCGCCGGACGGCCGCCGGGGGTCGCGATGGACCCCGCGGACGGCTTGTCCAGGCCGGCGACCAGGTTCAGCAGCGTGGACTTGCCACACCCCGAGGCCCCCAGGATGGTGACGAACTCTCCGGGAGCGACATCGAGGCTGATGTCGTCCAGGACGAGCTGCGATCCGGCCGGGCCGGAGAAGGACTTCGAGACGTGCTCGATGCGCGCGGCGTACGCGTGCTGCTCCGCTACGGTGCCCTCGGCAGCCTTGGCAAGCGTCGTGGCCATGGTCGTCACCTCCTGGGTTGCTGGACTTGGGGATTACTTGGCGCCGAGGCCGGCGTCGGAGACCTCGGGCTTGCCGGCGGCCTTGAGGACCTTGTTCAGGAGCGTCAGGTCGTAGATGCCGGTGAGGT
>NZ_KL647138.1:0-48529 GCF_000725805.1 Streptomyces xanthophaeus
TGCGGACCTCGGACGCGGAGAGCTTCTGGCCGGAGTCGGCCACGTTGGCGGCCTTGTCCTTGGGGTCGTCCTTCTTGGCCTCGGAGCCGTAGCCGCAAGAGGCAAGCGCACCGATCAGCAGCGGCAGGGCGGCAGCGGCGACGACGCCGCGGCGCAGGCCGGTCCTACGGGAAAGCGGAGTACGGGTGGTACCGGTGGCAGGCACGGGAGGACTTCCTCTCGGAGCGCCGTGGGATCACGACGCGGGTCTTCGTCTACGGAGCGAGGGCGGGTACGGCTCGTGGGGGGTGTGGGCGCGCATGCGGTGCGCGTACGTCATCGCGCACATCGCGCCACCCCTCCCTGGCCGCTGCCGAGGTGACCGCTGCCTACGCGGCCGCCCTCCTTGGCGAAGGTGGAGTAGATGTCGGGAAGCATGGGCTAGAAGTCCCACCCTTCTTCATCCGCCTGGACGGTGGTCTCGGCGGTGGAGGCGAAGGACTCGCCCGCCATGCCCGCCGCCAGGGTGGTGCCGTCCGCCGGGTCGATCAGCAGGAAGGACCCGGTGCGGCGCGAGTCGGCGTACGCGTCGAGCGCGAGCGGCTCGGCGGTGCGGACGACCACGCGGCCGATGTCGTTGGCGACCAGCTGGCCCGGGTTCGGGTGCTGGGACAGGTCGTCCAGGGTCAGCCGCGAGGGGATCTCCTTGACGATCGCCTTGACCGTGCGCGTCGTGTGCTTGATCAGCACCCGGGCGCCGACGGCCAGCGGCTGGTCCGCCACGTGGCAGACCGTCGCCTCGACGTCCTGCGTGGTGGCCGGGGCGCTCGCGGTCGGCGCGATCAGGTCGCCGCGCGAGATGTCGATGTCGTCCGCCAGCCGCAGGGTCACCGACTGGGGGGCCCAGGCGATGTCCACGCTCTCGCCGAGCGCGTCGATGCCGACGACGGTGCTGGTGCGGCCCGAGGGCAGGACCGTCACGGCCTCGCCGACGCGCAGCACGCCGGAGGCGATCTGGCCCGCGTAACCGCGGTAGTCGGGGTGCTCGGCGGACTGCGGACGGATCACGTACTGCACCGGGAAGCGCGCCGGGCAGGCGGTGAGGTCGTGGCTGACCGGGACGGTCTCCAGGTGCTCCAGGACGGTGGGGCCGCCGTACCAGTCCATGTTCGCGGACGGCTCGACCACGTTGTCCCCGGCCAGGGCCGAGATCGGGATCGCGGTGATCTCCGGGACGCCCAGGTCCGAGGCGTACGCGGTGAACTCCTCGGCGATCGCGGCGAAGACGGTCTCCTCGTACCCGACGAGGTCCATCTTGTTGACGGCCAGGACCACGTGCGGGACGCGCAGCAGGGCCGCGACGGCCGCGTGGCGGCGGGTCTGCTCGATCACGCCGTTGCGGGCGTCGACCAGGACCACGGCCAGGTCGGCGGTGGAGGCGCCGGTGACCATGTTGCGGGTGTACTGCACGTGCCCCGGGGTGTCCGCGAGGATGAACCGGCGGCGTGCGGTGGCGAAGTAGCGGTACGCGACGTCGATGGTGATGCCCTGCTCGCGCTCGGCCCGCAGGCCGTCGGTGAGCAGCGCGAGGTCGGGCGCCTCCTGGCCGCGCTGGGCGGAGACGGCCTCGACGGCCTCCATCTGGTCGGTCAGGACCGACTTGGAGTCGTGCAGCAGGCGGCCCACCAGGGTGGACTTGCCGTCGTCGACGGATCCGGCGGTCGCGAAGCGCAGCAGCGTGGTCACGGAAGGGTCGGCCAGGCTGGCGAACTGATCGGTGGTGCTGGTCATCTTAGAAGTACCCTTCGCGCTTGCGGTCTTCCATCGCGGCCTCGGACATCTTGTCGTCGGCGCGGGTCGCGCCCCGCTCGGTGAGGCGGGAGACGGCGATCTCGGCGATCACGTCGTCCAGCGTGGCGGCGTCGGAGTCGACGGCGCCGGTGCAGGACATGTCGCCGACGGTGCGGTAGCGGATGAGGCGCTTCTCGGGCGTCTCGCCCTCCTTGGGGCCGCCCCACTCACCGGCGGTCAGCCACATGCCGTTGCGCTGGAAGACCTCGCGCTCGTGGGCGAAGTAGATGTCCGGGAGCTCGATGCCCTCGCGGGCGATGTACTGCCACACGTCCAGCTCGGTCCAGTTGGACAGCGGGAAGACGCGCACGTGCTCGCCGGGGGCGTGGCGGCCGTTGTACAGCTGCCACAGCTCGGGCCGCTGGCGGCGCGGGTCCCACTGCGAGAACTCGTCGCGCAGGCTGAACACCCGCTCCTTGGCGCGGGCCTTCTCCTCGTCGCGGCGGCCGCCGCCGAACACGGCGTCGAACTTCAGCTGCTGGATCGCCTCGGTCAGCGGGACCGTCTGCAGCGGGTTGCGGGTGCCGTCGGGACGCTCGCGCAGCTTGCCCGCGTCGATGTACTCCTGGACGGACGCCACGTGCAGCCGCAGACCGTGCTTCTCGACGGTGCGGTCGCGGTACTCCAGGACCTCGGGGAAGTTGTGGCCCGTGTCCACGTGCAGCAGGGTGAACGGCACCGGCGCCGGGGCGAACGCCTTCAGCGCCAGGTGCAGCATGACGATGGAGTCCTTGCCGCCGGAGAACAGGATCACCGGCTTCTCGAACTCGCCCGCCACCTCACGGAAGATGTGCACGGCCTCCGACTCGAGGGCGTCGAGGTGCGACAGCGCGTAGGGCGCGGCGCCGGAAGAATTGTTCGCAGCGTCGTGGACGTGTGCGACGGTCGTCGTCATGCCAGACCCCTCTCTGTGAGCAGCGCGTGCAGGGCCGAGGCCGACTCCTGCACGGACTGCGTGTGCGACTCGATACGCAGGTCCGGGGACTCCGGCGCCTCGTACGGGTCGTCGACCCCGGTCAGACCCGAGATCTCGCCCGCCGCCTGCTTGGCGTACAGGCCCTTCACGTCACGCTCCGAGCAGACCTCCACCGGGGTGGCCACGTGGACCTCCAGGTAGGAGGTGCCCTCGGCGGCGTGCCGCTTGCGGACGGCCTCACGGCTGTCCGCGAACGGCGCGATCACCGGTACGAGTGCCTTGACGCCGTTGCTCGCGAGGAGCTCGGCGACGAAGCCGATGCGCTGCACGTTGGTGTGCCGGTCCTCACGGGAGAAGCCCAGGCCGGCGGAGAGGAACTCGCGGATCTCGTCGCCGTCGAGGACCTCCACGCGGTGGCCCTCGGCGCGCAGCCGCTCGGCCAGCGCGTAGGCGATGGTGGTCTTGCCCGCGCTCGGCAGCCCGGTCAGCCACACGGTGGCGCCCTGGTCGCGCACGCTCATCTGCTTCTTCTCCGTCGGTTCTGTGTGGTCCGTCATCAGCCGTGCAGTCCGCACTCGGTCTTGCCGCGCCCGGCCCAGCGTCCGGCCCGGGCGTCCTCGCCCTCCGCGACCCGGCGGGTGCAGGGCGCGCAGCCGACGGAGGCGTAACCGTCCATCAGCAGGGGGTTGGTGAGCACGCCGTGCTCGGCGACGTAGGCGTCCACGTCGTCCTGGGTCCACCGGGCGATCGGCGAGACCTTGACCTTCTGCCGCTTCTCGTCCCAGCCGACCACCGGGGTGTTCGCCCGGGTCGGGGACTCGTCGCGGCGCAGGCCCGTCGCCCACGCCTCGTACGCGGTCAGGCCCTCTTCCAGCGGCTTGACCTTGCGCAGTGCGCAGCACAGGTCGGGGTCCCGGTCGTGCAGCTTCGGGCCGTACTCGGCGTCCTGCTCGGCGACGCTCTGGCGCGGGGTGAGCGTGATGACCTTGACGTCCATCACGGCCTCGACCGCGTCACGGGTGCCGATGGTCTCCTCGAAGTGGTAGCCCGTGTCGAGGAAGACCACGTCCACTCCGGGGCGGACCCGGGACGCCAGGTGGGCGACGACCGCGTCCTCCATGGAGGAGGTCACGGCGAACTTCCCGCCGAAGGTGTCGGCGGCCCAGCGCAGGATCTCCAGCGCGGAGGCGTCCTCCAGGTCCCGGCCCGCCTGCTCGGCCAGTTCCTTCAGGTTCTTCGTCCCGGTTTCCTGAACGGTCGTCATATCTCGTCCCCTCCAGTGGCGTTGCCCTGAACACCCCGGGACAGCAGCCCGAGGTACTTCAGCTGGAAGGCCCGGTTGCAGGCCCGGCATTCCCAGGCTCCGTGACCGGTCTCGTTGGGAAACAGGTCCTCGTCGCCGCAGTACGGGCAGTAGAACGGTGCGGCGCGCTCGCTCATGACAGGCTCTTCTCGTCCGCGCGGGCGACCCAGGCCGCGAACCGCTCGCCGTCCTCGCGCTGCTCCTCGTAGCTCTTGACGACCCGCTCGACGTAGTCGGGCAGGCCCTCCGAGGTGACCTTGAGGCCGCGGACCTTGCGGCCGAAGCCGGCTTCCAGGCCGAGGGCGCCGCCCAGGTGGACCTGGTAGCCCTCCACCTGGTTGCCGTCGTCGTCCAGGACCAGCTGGCCCTTGAGACCGATGTCCGCCACCTGGATACGGGCGCAGGCGTTCGGGCAGCCGTTGATGTTGATGGTGAGCGGCTCGGCGAAGTCCGGCAGGCGGCGCTCCAGCTCGTCGATCAGCGAGGCGCCGCGCGCCTTGGTCTCGACGATGGCCAGCTTGCAGAACTCGATGCCGGTGCAGGCCATCGTGCCGCGGCGGAAGGGGGACGGCTTGACCCGCAGGTCCAGCGCCTCCAGGGCCTCGACCACCGAGTCGACCCGGTCGGCCTCGATGTCGAGGACGACCATCTTCTGCTCGGCGGTGGTGCGCAGGCGGCCGGAGCCGTGCTGCTCGGCCACATCCGCGATCTTGGTGAGGGTGGCGCCGTCGACGCGGCCGACGCGCGGCGCGAAGCCGACGTAGAACCGGCCGTCCTGCTGCTGGTGGACGCCCACGTGGTCGCGCCACTGGCCGGAGGGCTGCTCGGGCGCGGGTCCGTCCGTCAGCTTGCGCTTCAGGTACTCGTCCTCCAGGACCTGGCGGAACTTGACCGGGCCCCAGTCGGCGACGAGGAACTTCAGCCGGGCGCGGTTGCGCAGGCGGCGGTAGCCGTAGTCGCGGAAGATCGAGATGACGCCCTCGTAGACGTCCGGGACCTCGTCCAGCGAGACCCAGGTGCCCAGGCGCACGCCGAGCTTGGGGTTGGTGGAGAGACCGCCGCCGACCCAGACGTCGAAGCCGGGGCCGTGCTCGGGGTGGTTCACGCCGACGAAGGCGATGTCGTTGATCTCGTGCGCCACGTCGAGCAGCGGCGAGCCGGAGATCGCGGACTTGAACTTGCGCGGCAGGTTGGAGAAGTCCTTGTTGCCGACGATGCGGCGGTAGATCTCGTCGATGGCCGGGGTGCCGTCGATGATCTCGTCCTGGGCGATGCCGGCCACGGGCGAACCGAGGATGACGCGGGGCGTGTCACCGCAGGCCTCGGTGGTGGAGAGGCCGACGGCCTCCAGGCGGCGCCAGATCTCCGGGACGTCCTCGATCCGGATCCAGTGGTACTGCACGTTCTGGCGGTCGGTGAGGTCGGCCGTGCCGCGCGCGAACTCCTCGGAGATCTCGCCGATGACGCGCAGCTGCTCGGTGGTCAGGCGGCCGCCGTCGATGCGCACGCGCAGCATGAAGTACTTGTCGTCCAGCTCCTCCGGCTCCAGGATCGCGGTCTTGCCGCCGTCGATCCCGGGCTTGCGCTGGGTGTAGAGGCCCCACCAGCGCATGCGTCCGCGCAGGTCGTTGGGGTCGATCGAGTCGAAGCCGGCCTTGGAGTAGATCGTCTCAATGCGCGTCCGCACGTTGAGACCGTCGTCGTCCTTCTTGAACTGCTCGTTGCCGTTGAGGGGCGTGTGGTGTCCGACGGCCCACTGGCCCTCACCGCGGTGACGGCCGGTCTTGCGGCGCGCGGCTGCGGGGGCGGCTGCGGGCGTTTCGGGGGTGGCGGCCATGACGGTACGTCCTTCTTCAACGGCTCAAGGCAGGGGCAGGGGGAGTGGCGGCGTGACCCCTGGATGCTGCGGTGACCTGCGACGGTGCAGGCGGATGTGGCTGAGCGCCGCCGTTCTGCCGGTGGGCACGGCGGTGTTCTGCCTCAGGGGGCTCTGGGGGTGTCTACGGCTGTGGCTGGTTCCGTCAGCAGGCCGGACACATGGCGCTGGACATGCGGCCGAGGTCGACGTGCCGCCGACTCACCAAGGCAATTCCAGCTCCATTCATGGCGGAAGCGTGTCATGTGCCGATTGGAGGAGTCCACTACTGTCCATAATGCGGACGAACTCGTCCCGGATCGTGGGACAAAGTGACGGCCGTCACGCGTTTTGCGCCGCCTCGCGGCTTCCGTCCCCCCGCCCGCGGCCCCCACCGGGTCCACGGGCCGCGGAGGCACCAGGGGCGGCCGGGGCGGGGGAGACGCGGGGGGAGGTGCGGCGGCGGGGACGGCCGGGAGCTCAGGGGAGCTCAGGGGAAGGCGGAGGGGGCGGGTGGCCTCACGCGCCCGGCCACGGGCCGGGGGTCGGGGCCTCCTCCTTCTCCTCGGTCTCCGTGCGGAAGAGCTTGAAGCCGCGCCGCAGGTAGTTGTCCATCGCCGTCGGCCCGTCCAGGCTGCACGTGTGGAGCCAGACGCGCCGCGTCGGCTCGCGGTCCGGCCAGCGCTCCGCCAGGGACCAGGCGCGCTCGATGCCCACCGTCAGCAGGTGACCGCCGATGCGCCGGCCCCGGAAGTCGGGCAGCAGGCCGAAGTACATGATCTCCACCACACCGTCCGGCTGCGGGTCGAACTCCACGTACCCCGCCGGGGTGCCGCGGTCGTAGGCGACCCAGGTCTCCACGCCCGGCCGGTCCAGCTGCTCCACCCACTGCGCGCGGGTCAGCGACAGCCGGTCCGTCCAGTGGATGTCGCCGCCGACCGAGGCGTACAGGAAGCGGCTGAACTCGGGGGACGGGACCTCGGCGCGGGCGACCGTGATCTCCGGCCCCGGGACGGCCGACGGGACGAGGTCCGACGCGGAGGTCATTTCCAGGGACCAGGTGGTGAGGGTGATGGTGCTCATGCACGTCAGGGAACCATGCCGGGCCCCCGGTGGCCCAGGCGGGCCCTGACCACCGCCGGGGCGGTGGAGTGCGGCAGCAGCACGGAGCCGTCCTGCGGACGGATCAGCTCCACCTCGACGTCCTGCGCGAAGCGGTACGGCCGGTGGGTCAGCACGCCCGCGAGGTGGCGCCGTACCCGGGACAGCTCCGCGCGGACCGTCACCGTCCGGGTCGGGTCGCCGAACAGCTCCGCCGACAGCTCGGCCGCGGAGCGCCCCCGGGGGCTCTCCGCCAGCAGGAACAGCAGCTCCGCGTGGCGCGGGCTCAGCTCCTGCGACCAGCTTCCGGCGGCCCCGTACACGGTCACCGACCAGGAACCGGCCCGGCTGAGGTCCAGGACCACCCGGGTCACCGCGGCGTCCGTACGGTCCTGCGCGACCCGCAGCAGCCAGCCGCCGGGCAGCGGTTCCACCGTGCAGTCCCCGAGCTGCGGCACCCACATCCGGCCGGGCCCGAACCCCTTCGGAAGCGGTACGCGGTCCGTCGGGGCCAGCCCCGTCACCGCGGCCGTCCAGCCGTTGGGGTCCACGGCCAGGGCCCGCCCCGGCAGCCGGGCCAGCAGCGGGGACGCCACCGTGCGCAGCCGCTCCAGCGACTCCAGGTGCCGCACCCGCAGCTCCCGCTCCGCGAGCCGGGCCACCGAGCTCACCCAGGCCAGCGTCGCCGGGTGCATGGTGGCCAGCGGCCCGCTCACGTCGATCACGCCCAGCAGCCGGCCGTCCCGCGGGTCCCGTACGGGCGCCCCCGCGCAGGTCCAGTCGTGGTGGCTGGAGACGAAGTGCTCCGCCGAGAACACCTGCACGGGACGCTGCGTCACCAGGGCCGTGCCCACCCCGTTCGTGCCGACCACCGCCTCGTCCCAGTCGGCCCCCACCGTGAAACCGAGCCGGTCCGCCTTGCGCAGGATGGAACGGTGGCCCTCCCGCCACAACAGCCGCCCCTCCGCGTCGGCGACGACCATGATGTGCAGGGCCTCGTCCAGGGCCGGCAGCAGGCTCTCCCGCAGCAGCGGCAGCAGCTCCCGCAGCGGTGACACGTGCCGTCGCTCCTCGGTCTCGGCCGCCGACAGCGTCCGCGAGCGCGCGTCCCGGTCCGGGTGCACCCCGCCGGCCAGCATCCGGCGCCAGGACGCGGCGATCTCCGGACGCGGGGCGGCCGGCGGCCGGTCCCCGGCCAGAGCGGCCGCCCGCACCCCCTTGAGCAGACGCATCGCATCCCGCGCGTCCATGGCCGAGATGCGTGCCACATCGACCGTGCTGCCTGCGGTGTCGGCCACCGGAACCTCCCCGTGCGAACAGGACGTACGACCGGCGCCGCCCGCACGGTCCCGGGGGCACCGTTTCCCCCGGCGCCCCCGGCGGGCACCCGCCGACTCAAAGGGTGCAACGTCATGCAACTCTCGCCAAGTCCCGGTCGTCCGACCGAAACTGTCCGGACGCCGCACTGCGGCGTGGCAGCTCCTCCTCGGGGCTTCTCGGACCAGGGGTGGTGCCGAGTCGGCGCGGCGCCACCTCTGCTCCAGGTCAACGGGCCCGGATCCCGGCCCGGAGCGGTTTGGGGACCGCCCGGGCGAGCAGCCGGACAGTGCCTAGGGGGCGTCCGGACCCGCGATCCGGGCCCGTTCGACGATCGCCTTCAGGCCCAGGCTGTGCGGCAGTGTGCCGAAGGCCGCACCCCAGTCACCGCCCAGCCGGGAGGCGCAGAAGGCGTCCGCCACCTCACTCGGGGCCCACCGCACCAGCAGCGACCCCTGGAGCACCAGCGTCATGCGTTCCACCACGCGGCGCGCCCGGGCCTCGATCCCCTCCAGGTCGGCGAGCTCGGTGAGCAGGTCCTTGATGGCCGAATCCAGCCGGTGGTCGGCGCCCCGCGCCTGGCCCACTTCCTGGAGGAACGCGCCCAGTGCCTGCGGTTCGCGTTGCAGGGCACGCAGTACGTCCAGCGCCTGCACATTGCCCGAGCCCTCCCAGATGGAGTTCAGCGGGGATTCGCGCAGCAGTCTCGGCAGGCCGGACTCCTCTACGTAGCCGTTGCCGCCCAGACATTCCAGGGCCTCGGCCACCATCGGCGTACAGCGTTTGGTCACCCAGTACTTGGCGGCGGGCACGGCCAGGCGCAGGAAGGCCTTCTCCTGCTCGGTCCCGGAGTCCTGGGCCGCCGCCAGGCGCAGGGCCAGCGTGGTGGCCGCTTCCGACTCCAGGGCCAGGTCGGCGAGCACGTTGCGCATCAGCGGCTGGTCTATGAGCAGTGATCCGAAAGCGGAGCGGTGCTCTGCGTGGTGGACGGCCTGCGTCAGCGCCTGCCGCATCAGCGAGGCCGACCCGATCACGCAGTCCACCCGGGTCGCGGCGACCATCTCGATGATGGTCCGCACCCCGCGGCCCTCCTCGCCCACCCGCCGCGCCCAGGTCCGGTCGAACTCCACCTCGCTGGAGGCGTTCGACCGGTTGCCCAGCTTGTCCTTCAGCCGCTGGATCGCGAACACGTTGCGCGTACCGTCCGGCAGCACCCGCGGGACCAGGAAGCAGGTCAGCCCTCCCGGAGCCTGCGCCAGCACCAGGAACCCGTCCGACATCGGAGCCGAGCAGAACCACTTGTGCCCGGTCAGCAGGTACTCGCCCGACGCGTCCAGCGGCTGCGCGGCCGTCGTGTTCGCCCGTACGTCGCTGCCGCCCTGCTTCTCCGTCATCCCCATGCCGAAGAGCACCCCGCCCTTCTGCGCGGCCGGCCGCAGCCCCTCCTCGTACACGTGCGAGGTCAGCCGCGGCTCCCACTCGGCGGCCAGCTCCGGATCGGTGCGCAGCGCCGGCACCGCGGCGTGCGTCATCGACACCGGGCAGCCGTGCCCCGCCTCGACCTGCGACCACACGAAGAACCCGGCGGCCCGGCGCAGGTGCCCGGCCGGACGCCCCCAGGCGTCGGTGAGCCCGCTGGTCACCGCGTGACCCAGCAGACGGTGCCAGGCCGGGTGGAAGTCCACCTCGTCGACCCGGTTGCCGTACCGGTCGTGCGTCCGGAGTTTGGGCGGACACTCGTTCGCCTGCGTCCCCCATTCCTGGGCCTGCGCGGAACCCGCGGCCCGCCCGAGGACGGTGAGTTCCTCCCGCACCTCGGCCCGGAGCCCGGGCTCCGCCGGGGCGAGATGCCGCTCGACGCCCTCGCTGAGGGCCCGGTCGCCGCCGTAGACGTCGTGCCCCACGAGGGGCGGGGCCTGGTTGGTGACTGTGTGGGTGGTGGCTGCCATGCGGATACCGTAAGGACGTGCAGCCAGCAAAAGAAACACCCGAGCGGATCCCAGGACGGCTCCATCGGGCCCGCGCCCTCTACCGCAACGTATCGAAGCGCAAGATGGCCTGGCTGCTGCTGAAAGACACCGTCAATTCCTGCATCGAGTACCGCATCCTCGGGCTCGCCGCCGAGGCGGCGTTCTTCACGCTGCTCTCGCTGCCGCCGCTCTTCCTCGGCCTGCTCGGCCTGCTGGGCTACGTGGACAACTGGACCGACACCACCACCGTGGCCAGCATCGAGGAGAACCTCCTGGGGGCCGTCGGCACGGTCCTCTCCGACCGGGGCGTCAACGACATCGCCAAACCCCTGCTCGACGACGTCACCAGCCGCGGCCGCCCGGACCTGATCTCCCTCGGCTTCGCCTTCGCCCTGTGGTCGGGGTCCCGGGCGGTGAACGTCTTCATCGACACCATCACCGTGATGTACGGGCTCGACGGGCACCGCGGCATCGTCAAGACCCGGCTGCTCGCCTTCCTGCTGTACGTGATCGCCCTGCTGATCGGCGCCATCGTGCTGCCGCTGATGGTGGTCGGACCGGATGCGGTGGTGCGGCTCGTGCCCTGGGGCACGGAGGTCATCGCGGTCCTCTACTGGCCGACCGTGACCCTGCTGTCCATCGCCTTCCTGACGACGCTCTACCACGTGTCCGTCCCCGTGCGCTCGCCGTGGATCGAGGACGTGCCCGGCGCGCTGGTGGCCCTCGCGATGTGGGTGCTGGGCTCGTTCCTGCTCCGGATCTACCTGACCAACACCGTGGAGGGGCCGACGATCTACGGCTCGCTGGCCGCCCCGGTGGCCGTCCTGCTGTGGATCGGCATCTCGGCCTTCGCGGTCCTCGTCGGCGCGGCCGTCAACGCCGCGATCGACCGCGTCTGGCCCTCCGTGGCCACGGCCTCGGCCCGCGAGGCCAACGAACGGGCCCGCGAGGCGGAGGCCGCCCAGCTGATCGCCCGGGCCGCGGCCTGGCGGGCGATGGCGGAAGGCGAGTCCGAGGACGACGAGGACGACGGCATGCCGTCGGAGTTCCCGGAGCGCTGGTCCAAATTCCTGCCGCCGGAGGACTACTCCTCGCGGCTGCGCAAGCACTGACCGCCCCGGACCCGCCCTGGGAGGCGGCCTAG
The DNA here is from genome assembly GCF_000725805.1 of Streptomyces xanthophaeus. Classification (GTDB taxonomy): domain Bacteria; phylum Actinomycetota; class Actinomycetes; order Streptomycetales; family Streptomycetaceae; genus Streptomyces; species Streptomyces xanthophaeus. The sequence continues at coordinate 11,437 of NZ_KL647138.1, forward strand.
GGTGGAGGGATGTACGAGGAGAGGCCGTCGTCCGCCGTACCGGGAGCCGTGCTGTGGCGCGCCGGGGGCGGGGGCGGGGTCGTCCTGCCCGACGGGTGCATGGACCTGCTGTGGGTCGAGGGGCGGCTGCTGGTGGCCGGCCCCGACACCGGGCCGCATCCCGCCGGGGAGGTCCCGGGCGGCGCCTTCGCGGGGATCCGGCTGGCGCCCGGCACCGCACCCGCACTGCTCGGCGTACCGGCCCGCGTGCTGCGGGACCGGCGCGTGGAGCTGACCGACCTGTGGCCGGCCCGGGAGGTGCGCGGCCTCGCCGGACGCGTGGCCCGGTACGCGGACCCGGCCGCCGGGCTGGAGGCGCTCGTCGCCCGCCGCGCCGACGCCGCCGGGCCGCCGGACCCGCTGGTCGCCGAGGTCGTGGCCCGGCTCCGGGCGGGGGACCCGGTGGCCGGGATCGCCGCGGCGGTCGGCCTCGGCGAGCGCCGGCTGCACCGCCGCTCGCTGGACGCCTTCGGGTACGGGGCCAAGACCCTCGGCCGGATCCTGCGGCTGCGTCGCGCCCTCGGGCTGGCCCGGTCCGGGATGCCGTACGCCGAGGTGGCCTGCGCCGCCGGGTACGCCGACCAGGCGCACCTGGCCCGCGAGGTCCGCGCCCTGGCCGGGACCACGCTGGGGGCCTACGCGGCGGGGTCCGCCGGGGCGAACAGCGAGACCTCGCAGCCGTCCGGGTCGAGGATCACGGCGTAGCGCTGGCCCCAGAAGGCGTCCCAGGGCTTCAGGTGCCCGGGGTACCCGGCGCCGGTCAGCTCGGCGTACAGCGCGTCGACCTCGGCGGGGGAGTCGCACAGGAAGGCCAGCCCGAGGCGGCCGTCGCCGGTGGGCGGGGTGAAGGACGGGTCGAAGGAGCGGATGGTCTCCTCGGTGTCCCAGGCGACCCGCAGTCCGCCGGGCAGGACGGCCTCCACGTGCGGCTGGTCGTCGGCCCCGGCCGGGACGTCCAGCCCGAGGCGGCGGTAGAAGGCGAGGGAGGCGGCCATGTCGGAGACGACCAGGCCGATCACGTCGAGTCGTGGAGTCATGGGAACAGGCTAGGCACGCCGGAACGCCGGGGTCTTGAACGAAACGGACACGGGCGACGCGGCGGACGGGGGCGCAGGACGGGGGCGCCGGACCCCCGTGACGGACGCGGTCGGCGGGACGCGCCCGAACGATCCCGTGCACGGGGATTGACGGATCGTCAGGCCGGGGCGCAGGTTATATCGGGTAGCCGATATAACTCCCGGAGCCCGCCATGACCTCCCCGCACCACGGGCCGCAGCCGCAGCCCCCCGCGCCTGGGCGTCAGGAGCGGCGCAAGTCGCAGACCCGTACCCGGCTCATCGACGCGGCCGCCGAACTCTTCGCCCGCAAGGGCTTCCACGCCGTCTCCGCGGAGGCGGTGGCCGAGGCGGCCGGCCGCACCACCGGGGCGCTCTACAGCCACTTCGGGGGCAAGGAGGGCCTGCTGCTGGCACTCCTGGAGGTCTGGAAGGAGCGCACCGCAGAAGAGCTCGCCGCCGAGATCGCCGGCAGCGCGGATCCGGCCGTGCACTTCTCCGCGATGTGGGGCAGCCTCACCCGCCCGCACCCCGACCGCGGGGACTCCTGGCTGCTGCTGGAGGCGGAGCTGTGGCTGCACGCCGCCCGGGGCCCGCGCGCCGGCGGTCTGCTCGCCCAGCGCTACGCCGAGATCCGCGCCCAGCTCGGCGAGGGCCTCGCCGACTGGGCCGAGGCCACCGGCACCCCGCTCGCCCGCCCGCCGGAGGAGACAGGGGCCCTGGTCCTGGGCGTGCTGCTCGGGCTGGCCATGCAGCACCGCCTCGACCCGCGGGGCATCCCCGACACCCTCGTCGTGGAAGCGCTCGGCGCATTCCTGAACCCCTCCTGAGCCCTCTGAGCCCCTCCGAACCACCTGAATCACCTGAACCACCCCTGGAACGACCGTCCGACGAAGGGAAGTGGACCGTGATCCCCACCGGTGAAGTGGACCTGCTGGAGGACACCTGGGCCCGTGGGGTCCCGCACGAGCAGTTCGCCCGGCTGCGCCGGGAGGACCCGGTCCACTGGCACGAGGTCCCGGGCGGCCACGAGGGTTTCTACGCCGTCACCCGCCACGCGGACGTCAAGGCGGTCAGCCGCGACGCGGAGCTCTGGTCCACCGAGCTGGGCTCCTTCATGGTCCGCGACCAGAGCCCCGAGTCCCTGGAGACCCTCAGGCTGGTCCTGCTCGGCATGGACGCCCCGCGCCACTCCCGCTACCGGGCCCTGGTCAGCGCGGGCTTCACCCCCAGGGTGGTGCGCAGGCTGGCCGCCCGGATCGGAGAGCGGGCGAAGGCCCTGGTGGACACGGCGGTCGTCCCCGGCCGGGACATGGACTTCGTCTCCGAGGTGGCGGCCTGGCTGCCCATCCAGACGATCTGCGAGATGGTCGGCGTACCGCAGGGCGACGAGCCGCTGATCTTCGACTGGAGCAACAGGATGGCCGGAGGCCAGGACCCGGAGCTCTCGGCGGGCCGGCACGACAGCGACCTGGCGGCCGCCGAGATATACGCCTACTGCGACGCGCTGGCGGCCGAGCGGCGGCTGCACCCGCGGGAGGACATCCTCTCCACCCTGGTCCACGCGGAGGTGGAGGGGGACCGGCTCACCCAGCACGAGATCAACATGTTCTTCGTGCTGCTGTGCGTCGCGGGCAACGAGACCACCCGCAACCTGCTGTCCGCCACCGTGCTCGCCCTGGCCGAGCACCCCGCCGCCCGCGCCGAACTGGCCGCGGCCCCGCACGACGAGCCGCTGTGGACCTCGGCCACCGAGGAGTTCCTGCGCTGGGGCGGCTCCATCCACAACTTCCGGCGCACCGCGACGCGCGACACCGTCCTGCGCGGCCGCCCGATCGCCGCGGGCCAGAAGGTCGTCACCTTCTACACGTCGGCCAACCGCGACGAGGACGTGTTCGCCGACCCCTTCACCTTCGACATCCGCCGCACCCCCAACGAGCACCTCGCCTTCGGCGGCGGGGGCCCGCACTTCTGCCTGGGCGCGGGCCTGGCCCGTACCCAGATCAAGGCGCTGATCCGCGAACTGCTGCTCCGCCACCCCGGTTTCGGCGTCACCGGCGAGGTCCGCAGGCTGCGCTCGGACTTCATCAACGGCATCAAGCACCTGCCCGTCCACTTCGACGCGTAGGCCCGCCCGAAAAAGAAGTGGCCCCCACGGGAGGAGGCTTGTTACGGTGGATCCGTTCCCGCCGACCGGTGGGGGACCGTCGGTACGTGCATGACCCGGAGGTGAGTTCATTGATGTCTGTCGTCGCGCAGGGCGCTGCCCGCACTCAGAAGACCATCGATGTCACTTCTGTGGTCTCCGGCTGACCTCATACTCCTCCGCGCGCCGCTGAGCCGGCGCGGGAACACGGCCGGGGCCACCCTGTGAAGGGTTCCCCTTGTCTTTCTCCGCTTTCCCGCAGACCTCCTCCTCCCACACCCTCGCCCCCTTCGGCTGGGACGGCGCATGGGCGGCCGAGTTCACCCCGTACGCCGAGCAGGGCCTCCTGCCCGGCCGGGTCGTACGCGTCGACCGCGGCCAGTGCGACCTCATGACCGAGGACGGCATCGTCCGCGCCGACACCGCCTTCGTCACCCCGCACGACCCGCTCCGGGTCATCTGCACCGGCGACTGGGCGGCCGTCGAGGCGGCCGGCAGCCCCCGCTACGTCAAGGCGTACCTGCCGCGCCGGACCGCCTTCGTACGGTCCACCTCCTCGCAGCGGTCCGAGGGGCAGATCCTCGCCGCCAACGTCGACCACGCGATCATCGCCGTCTCCCTCGCCGTCGAACTGGACCTGGGCCGCATCGAGCGCTTCCTGGCCCTGGCGTGGGAGTCGGGGGCGCAGCCGCTGGTCGTCCTCACCAAGGCGGACCTGGTCCCGGACCCGGCGGTGCTCGCCCACCTCGTCCAGGACGTCGAGCACACCGCGCCCGGCGTCCAGGTCCTCACCGTCTCCTCCCGCACCGGGGAGGGCACCGACGTCCTCGCCGCAGTCGTCGGGGACGGCACCAGCGTGCTGCTCGGCATCTCGGGCGCGGGCAAGTCCACGCTGGCCAACGCGCTGCTCGGTGCCGAGGTCATGGAGGTCCAGGAGGCCCGCGAGGTCGACGGCAAGGGCCGCCACACCACGACCACGCGCAACCTGCTCGCCCTGCCGGGCGGCGGCGTCCTGATCGACACGCCCGGGCTCCGGGGGGTCGGCCTCTGGGATGCCGAGGCCGGGGTGGGCCAGGTGTTCTCGGAGATCGAGGAGTACGCGGCGCAGTGCCGCTTCCACGACTGCGCGCACGAGGCGGAGCCGGGCTGCGCGGTGCTGGCCGCCGTGGACTCGGGCGAGCTGGCCGAACGCCGCCTGGAGAGCTACCGCAAGCTGCTGCGGGAGAACCAGCGCATCGTGGCCAAGACGGACGCGCGGCTGCGCGCCGAGATCCGCCGGGACTGGCGCATGAAGTCGGCGGAGGGCCGGGCCAACTACGCGGCGAAGCGCACCGGCCGCGCCTGACCCCGACGGTGAGCCCGGTCGGCGGCCGGGCTCACCGGACCACCCTGCCCCTGCGGCACGTCGTCCCGCCGGCCCGGTCCCGTACGGGCCCGGGCCGGCGGACCATGCGTCCGGGCCCAGGCGTCGGCGCGTTCCGGGTGGATGCGGATCTCACTTCCGGTCCGGAGCGGGACCCGGCGTGCGCGGGCCCGCCTCCAGCGCCGCCCCCAGACCCCCGCCGCCCCCCTCAGACCCCCGCCGCCACCGCGCCCAGCCATGCGCCCACGACCAGCAGGCACGCGAACAGCTCCACCAGCACGCTCGTCCCCACCGCCCGCATCACCGCCCGTACCGAGGCCCAGGCCTCGCCGTGGGTGCCGAGGCGGTGGCGTTCGCACAGGTAGATGCCGCCCACGAAGCCGGGGACCGCACCCAGGACCGGGACCAGGACGAAGCCGAGGACCGCACCGGTCCCCGCGCACACCGCCATCCGGGGCGTGACCGCCACGCCCCGCAGCTGCCGGGGCGGCAGCAGCCACTTCACGACCTGCACCACCAGCAGCAGGGCCGTCGCCGCGACCAGCAACGACCAGGCGGTCGCCGACCGTTCGTGCAGCGCCCACCACATCAGCCCCGCCCACACCAGCCAGGTGCCCGGTGCACCAGGTACCAGCACCCCCAGGGTCCCGAGCAGCAGCACCAGCCCCACCAGGAACTGCTGAGGCCCGTCCATCTGCTCAGCCTGACCGACCAGGGGCTATCGGGCCACCCAGCCCCTCTCGTACGCGTGCCAGCCCAGCTGCAGCCGCGTCGTGACCCCCGACAGCTCCATCAGGCCCTTGACCCGCCGCTGCACCGTCCGCAGCCCCAGCTCCAGGTGCTTGGCCACGCTCGCGTCGGTCATGCCCGCCAGCAGCAGCGACAGGATCTCCAGGTCCGTGGCGTCCGGGCTGCCCCCCGACTCCTCCGCGGAACCCGTCGAGCCCAGCCGCAGCGGCAGGGACTCCCGCCACACCGCCTCGAACAGGCCCATCAGGGACTCCAGCAGCCCCGAGGCGTGCACCACCAGCGCCGCCGGCTCCGCACCGCGCGCCGTCAGCGGCACCATGGCCAGGGTCCGGTCCGCGATGACCAGCTTCGTCGGGACGTGGGCCGTCACCCGGACCTGCTCGCCGCGCGCCAGGGCCGTCGACGCCTCCCGGATGCCGCTCGGCAGCGTCAGCACCTCCCGCTCGATCACCACCCGGTACTCGACGCCCCGCACCGAGGCCCGCTCCTCGGCCTCGTTGTCGGTGCCCGTCACCACCTGCGGCCGCCCCGTCACCAGTGCGCACACCTCCTCCGCCGCCCCCAGCTGGAGCTGGTGGAAGCGGTGCGCCACCGCACTCGCGCCCTGCACCACCTCCACCAGGTCGTGCACCGCAGGCTCGGCCGCCTCCGCCCGGTACTCCTGCGCCAGCAGGGCGGCCGCCAGCTCCGCCTGCTCCAGCTCGTGCCGCTGCTGGGTGAGCAGTGCGCCGAGGGCGACCCCCGGCGGAGCCGCCACCCAGCGTCCCGGCCGGGCCGAGGACTGCGCCGCGAGCCCCTGCCGCTCCAGGTGCCGAAGCGCCCGTTCGGTCTGCGGCACCGGCAGCGTCAGCCGGTGGGCGAGGTCCGGCACCTCCGCCGCCCCCAGCGCCACCAGCGCGCGGTACGCGCCCTCCTGGCCCTCGTCGAGACCAATCGCACCCAGCAACCCGTCCACCCCCACTCCCGGCCGTCCCGCCCACCACCATCTGGCGGGAAGCGGCCACGGCGCAAACCCGCCGCGGACATCATCGCCGCACCACCCGCCGCTCTGCCAAGGTCATGCCACCGCAGCACCAACATCCGCTGGCCAGAAGCCATTTACGCGGCAGCTTTGCCGCGCAATGCAGTATTTGGCCGGAATTCACCTGGGGAGAGCGATGCGCCCGATATCGCGTACGGCAGTGGGAGCGGCCACCGCGGCCGTCCTGGCCGTCACCGCCGTGGGCCCGTCCACGGCACAGCCGAGCGACGGAGCGCCGGACCGCAGACCCGTCGTCGGGGGCGCGGAGGCCGGGAAGCAGCCCACGGCACCCGTCACGGTGACCCTGGTCACCGGCGACCGGATCCTGGTCTCCACCGACGCGGCCGGCCGCACCGCCGCCACCGCGATGCCGCGCGAGGACGGTTCGCAGCCGCTCGTGCAGACCCGCCAGTCCGGCAAGGACCTCTACGTCTACCCCGAGGGCGCGGTCAAGGCCCTCGCCGCGGGCAAGGTCGACGAGGAACTCTTCAACGTCACCGGCCTCGTCCGGCAGGGCTACGACGACGCGCACACCAAGAAGCTCCCGCTGATCGCGGTCTACGACGGCTCCGTGAACGTGGCGCGCAGCGCCCCGCCCGCCCCGCGCGGAGCCGAACGCTCCCTCGTCCTCGGCTCCATCGGCGGCGTCGCACTCGCCGCCGACAAGGAGCAGGCCGCCGCCTTCTGGGCCGACGTGACCGGTACGGACGCCCGCGCCCGTTCCGCGTCCGGCCAGCTGAAGAAGCTGTGGCTGGACGGCAAGGTCCGGGCGAACCTGGAGCGTTCCACGAAGCAGGTCGGCGCGGACGCCGCCTGGGCCGCCGGATACGACGGCAAGGGCACCAAGGTCGCCGTCCTGGACACCGGCACCGACCTGGAGCACCCCGACCTCAAGGGGCGCGTCGCCGCGTCGAAGAACTTCACCGACTCCGACACCGACGCGGACCGCCAGGGTCACGGCACCCACACCATCTCCACCGTCGGCGGCTCCGGCGCCGAGAGCGGCGGGGCCAAGAAGGGCGTGGCCCCCGGCGCCGAACTGCTCAGCGGCAAGGTCCTCAACGACCAGGGCTACGGCCTCGACTCGTGGATCATCGCCGGTATGGAGTGGGCCGTCGAGAGCAAGGCCGACGTGGTATCCATGAGCCTCGGCGACCCCTCCCAGACCGCCTGCGACGACCCGCTCGCCGCCGCCACCGAACGGCTCTCGCAGCAGGGCCCGCTCTTCGTCATCGCCGCCGGGAACTCCGGCCCGGGCAACAACACGGTCTCCTCGCCCGGCTGTGCGGCCAGCGCCCTGACGGTCGGCGCCGTCGACCGCGACGACAGCACGGCCTCCTTCTCCAGCCGCGGCCCGGCCGGACTCCAGCACACCCTCAAGCCCGAGATCGCCGCCCCCGGCGTCGGGATCTCGGCCGCCGCGGCGGGCGGGCGCGGGGTGTACGCGTACCAGTCCATGTCCGGCACCTCGATGGCCACCCCGCACGTCGCGGGCGCCGCGGCCATCGTCAAGCAACGCCACCCCGACTGGACCTCGCAGCAGGTCAAGGCCGCGCTCGTCGGCTCCGCGGACACCAAGGTCCCCGGTGACGTGCGCGAGACCGGCGCCGGCCGGCTCGACGTGCAGGCCGCGATCGGGGCCACCGTCACCGGCGCCCCCGCCGTGCAGGGCGGCACCCACAACTGGCCGCAGGACCGCAGCGACCGCACCACCGTCGAGGTCCCGTACACGAACACGGGCACCAAGCCGGTCACCCTGGACCTCTCCGTCGAGAAGGTCACGGGCAACGACGGCTCCGCCGTCCGCAGTCAGGTCGCCCGCCTGGAGCGGCGCAGCGTGACCGTCCCGGCCGGAGCCACCGTCAAGGTGCCGCTCGCCCTCGACCCGGCCGCGAAGCTGGAGCGTTCCCAGTACGGGGACGTCACCGGCCGCGTCATCGCCACCGCGCGCGGCGTGCGCGTCTCCACCCCCTTCTCCCTCTACGTCGAACCGCAGACGGTGACCCTGCGCGTCAAGCTCGTCGACCGCGCGGGCAAGCCGGCCGCCGGGCCCTCCTCGCTGGACGTCATCGGCACCGACGACGCCTCCGGCGAGCGCCGCTTCAACGAGGGCGCCGTGGACCAGGTCTACCGGGTCCGCCCGGGCGCCTACTTCCTCTCCGCCTTCGTCGGCACCCCCGACTCCGGCGCGGGGGCAGAGCTGATCGACTCGCTCACCTACCTCGCCCGCCCGCAGCTCGAAGTGAAGAAGGACACCACCGTCGTCCTGGACGCCCGCAAGGCCGGGCGCCTGACCGTCGAGGGCGACAAGCCGCTCGAAGCCCGCAACACCACCCTCGGGTTCGCCCGCAGCTGGGACGACACCTGGCTGCACGCGGGCACCGCCATGGGCGGCCGGACCATCCGCGGCTTCTACGCCTCGGTCGAAGGCCGGGCCGGGGACGGGGAGTTCGAGTTCGCCAGCTACTGGCGGGCCGCCGCCCCGCTGGTCTCCGAGCTGAAGGTCCAGGGCGGCCCGGTGCTGCACCCCATCACCGCCTCCACGGGCAGCGACAACCTCGACGGGACCGGCAGCGCGCGGCTGGTCGACGCGGGCACCGGCACCCCCGAGGAGCTCGCCGCAGCCGGAGCCAAGGACGCGGTCGTCCTGGTGAAGGCCGCGGACGGGGCCCTGTACGACGTGGCTCAGGCCGCCAAGGAGGCCGGGGCCAAGGCGGTCCTCGCCCACCGGGAGGCCCCCGGCCGCTGGGTGGCCTTCACCGGCTACGCGGGCGGTGCGCTGCCGGCCCTGGCCATCGAGTCCGGCGAGGGCAAGGCCCTGCTGGAGCGGCTGGCCGCCGGCCCGGTCACGCTGGCCTGGAAGGCCACCGCGAAGAGCCCGTACGTCTACTCCCTCGCCTTCCCCGAGACCGGAGAGGTGAAGAACGGCCACACCTACCGGGTGCGCGACCGTGACCTCGGACAGGTGGACTCCACCTACAGCTCCATGGGCGTGGCCGCCGACTTCATGGACCTGTCCGGCGCCTACCGGCCGATCGGCAGCGCGGTCTACTTCGGCGGGATCGAGACCGTCGCGGCGCCGGGCAAGCGGACCGAGTTCTACTCCGCCGGAGACACCGCCTGGGACCAGCTGCTCTCCAGCAGCTTCCCCTGGGGCGAGTTCATGACGGGCGAGCAGAAGACCTACCAGAAGGGCCGCAGGACCACGGCGAGCTGGTACGACGGGGTGACCGGTCCGGTCGCACCCCGCGACCGGGCGGGCAAGGAGACGCTGGCCGCCGAGCGGCAGGGCAACCTGATCGGCTTCGCCCCCTCGATGTGGGGCGACAGCAGCCACTTCGCGCAGCCGGGCTCCTTCGGTGACATCGGCGGCCTCCAGCTCAAGCGCGACGGCGAGGTCATCGGCGACAGCTGGTACCCCTTCGGGGTCTTCGAGGTCCCGGCCGAGCAGGGCCGGTACGAACTGACCCAGAACATCGAGAAGATCGGCCCGCCGTCCCGCACCTGGCAGCGCTCCACCGCGGTGCAGACCACCTGGGGCTTCACCTCGAAGCTCGACCCCGCGGCGTACTCCCAGGGGCTGCCGGTCCTCTTCCCGCGGTACGCGGCTCCGCTGGACGGCATGAAGACAGTGCCGGCAACAGACGGCCAGGCCGTCGGACTCGGTGTCAGCGGACACGCGGGCTACGCCCCCGGCGCGCTCAAGTCGGCGAAGCTGTCCTACTCGTACGACGGGGAGAACTGGACGGCGGCGAAGGTGAGCGAGCGCGGCGGTGCCTGGACGGCGACCGTGAACCATGCGGGAGCCTCCGGGAAGCCGGTGTCGCTGAAGGTCGAACTGACCGACGCGAACGGCGCCACGGTCACCCAGACGGTCGTGCGGGCGTATGACGTCCGCTAGTCCGTTCGGGTAGAGCGGGAAGGGTCCACCGGGCGGCGGCCCGGTGGACCCTTTTCGCGTGTTCGGCGTTTTCCGCACCTGCCGGAGGCCGACAATGAGGGCATGAGTCAGCAGGGCGCGGACGACTGGTGGCAGAAGCTCTACGAGGACCCGGACGCGGGACCGGAACCGGACCCGGGGGACACCCTGGACAACCGGTTCCGCTCGGCGTCGGTCCTGGTGACGGACCCGGACCCGGGCGCGCAGCCGGGGCCGGGGCCGGTACCCGGGATGCGGGCGGAGCGGGACCCGGCCCCGCCGGGCCCGGTGCCCGTGGCCCCGGACCCGGCGGGTTCGCGTCCCGGCCCGGCGGACGCCCTCCTCCCGGGCCCCCGCCGCCCGGGGCCGCCTGCGCCCTCCCCGGAAGTGCCCCCGCACGAGGGGTCCCTGCCGTCGGCGCCGCCTCCCCCGGCCGCCCCGCCCCCGCCTCCGCGGGCGGCTGCCCCACCCGCGGCGCCCCCGGCCTCACCTGTGCCGCCCGGGGCCGGGGGAGCATCGCCTGCGACCGCCCCGCACCAGGGGGCCGCGCCGCCGCCGCAGGCAGCCGCACACCCACCGGCCGTCCCGCCCGCGCCTGCGCGGCCGGATGTCCCGCCCCCGGCCGCGCAGCCCCGGGCCGGGGCCGCGGGGCATGAGCCCGCGCCGGGAACGGAGCCGCACCGGCGGCCGGGGCCGCTGCCGCGGGCTGCCACGCCTTCGGCGGCCGTCCCGTCTGAGCAGCCCCCGGCCTCGGCCGTGCCGCCTTCACCCTTCCCGGCAGCGGCCCCGCACCAGGGGGCCGTGCCGCCGCCGGCAGCCGCGCCTCCGCCGACTGTCCCGCCCGCGCCCCCGCAGGCGGCTGTGCCGCCCCCGCCGCCCGGGGCCGGGGGAGCATCGCCTGCGACCGCCCCGCACCAGGGGTCCGTGCCGCCCGTGCCTCCGCAGCCGGCTGTCCCGCCCCCGGTCGCACAGACCCGGGCCGGGGCCGTCCCGCAGGGGGTGTTGCCGCCGCCGCGGGATCCGCGGGAGGGCGGGGTGACCGGGTACGCGCTCGGGGGAGTGGACGTACCGCCCGTGCCCCCGGCGCAGCCGCCCGCCTGGCGCTGGGACGTGCCGCGCGAGGACACCCCGCGGGAGCCCGTCCCGCCGCCGCCCGCACCGCCCGCCTCCGTGCCCGCGGCCCCCGCCCCGGCCCCCGCCCGCCCCGAGGTGCAGCACCTCGGCGACCGCGCCCCCACCTACGCCGCCGAGCCGGGCGCGCTGCCGCCCGCCGACCCGGCCGACCTCCACGCGCTGACCCCCGACACCGTCCTGGAGGGGGCCCGCTACGGCAGCTACTCCCTGCGCGCCGCCTCGCTGCGCGGTGACTCCGCCCGCTTCCGCGGCGAGGCCCGCCGGGACTTCCTGCTCACCGCCCGCTTCGGCGGCGGCGACGAGGCCCTGGTCCTCGTCGTGCTGGCCGGCGGGGACCGCGCCGCCCCGGGGGCCGCCGAGGCCGCGGCCGAGCTGTGCCGCACGGTCGCCGGAGCCGTCGGGCGCAGCCAGGAACGGCTGTCCGAGGACATCCGGGCCGGACGGCGCGACGCCCTGCGCTCCGGCCTCCAGCGGCTCACCGACCGGGGCTACGGGCGGCTGCGGGCCCGCGCCGCCGAACTCGGGCTCGCGGAGGACGCGTACACCGCGGGGCTGCGCGGGCTGCTGCTCCCGGTGGACGCCCAGTGCCGGACCCGGGTCTCCTTCGGCGCGGGCGCGGGCGGCCTGTTCCGGCTGCGGGCGGGCCGGTGGCAGGACCTGGAACCGGCGCAGGAGCCCTCAGGCGAGCCGTCCGAGCCGTCCGGCGCCGACTTCCGGTTCCGTGCCTCGGTGGCCGAGCCCGGGGACACCCTGCTGCTGTGCTCCGGAGGCCTGGCCGAGCCGATGCGGGAGGAGGCGAGCCTGCCCGAGGAGCTCGCGGCCCGCTGGTCCGAGCCGGAGCCGCCGGGCCTCGCGGCCTTCCTCGCGGACACCCAGCTCCGCCTCAAGGGGTACGCCGACGACCGCACCGCCGCCGCGGTCTGGGAGGCGTAACCGGCGCATACGTGGCTGGATGGGAGGCACACGCAACGGGAGGACCGGACCGGAGCCGACCGGACCGGAGACCGGGAAGGGCGCACCCCTCATGGCCAAGCAGAACGTGGCGGAGCAGTTCGTCGACATCCTCGTGCGCGCGGGCGTGCGCAGGATGTACGGAGTGGTCGGTGACAGCCTCAACCCGGTGGTGGACGCGATCCGGCGGACGGGTGACATCGAGTGGATCCAGGTCCGCCACGAGGAGACGGCGGCCTTCGCGGCCGGTGCCGAGGCCCAGATCACCGGCCGCCTCGCGGCCTGCGCCGGCTCCTGCGGTCCCGGGAACCTGCACCTGATCAACGGTCTGTACGACGCCCACCGCTCGATGGCCCCGGTCCTCGCGCTCGCCTCCCACATCCCCTCCTCGGAGATCGGCCTGGGCTACTTCCAGGAGACCCACCCCGACCGGCTGTTCACCGAGTGCAGCCACTACAGCGAGCTGATCTCCAACCCCCGGCAGATGCCGCGCGTGCTCCAGAGCGCCATCCAGCACGCCGTCGGCCGCAGCGGTGTCGGCGTGGTGGCCCTGCCGGGGGACATCGCCGCCGAGCCCGCGCCGGAGAAGACGGTCGAGCACGCGCTCGTCACCGCCCGGCCCTCGGTGCGCCCCGGCGAGGGCGAGATCGAGAAACTGGTCCGCCTCGTCGACGAGGCGGACAAGGTCACGCTCTTCTGCGGCAGCGGCACGGCCGGGGCGCACGCCGAGGTGATGGAGTTCGCGGGCCGGGTCAAGGCGCCCGTCGGGCACGCCCTGCGCGGGAAGGAATGGATCCAGTACGACAACCCGTACGACGTCGGGATGAGCGGCCTGCTCGGCTACGGCGCCGCCTACGAGGCCACCCACGAGTGCGACCTGCTGATCCTCCTCGGCACCGACTTCCCCTACAACGCCTTCCTCCCCGACGACGTGAAGATCGTCCAGGTGGACATCCGCCCCGAACACCTGGGACGCCGCTCCAAGTTGGACCTGGCGGTCTGGGGTGACGTACGGGAGACCCTGCGCGCCCTGAACTCCCGGGTGAAGGCCAAGCCGGACCGGCGCTTCCTGGACCGGATGCTGAAGAAGCACGCGGACGCCCTGGAGGGGGTGGTGAAGGCGTACACGCGCAAGGTCGAGAAGCACACGCCCATCCACCCCGAGTACGTGGCCGCCGTCCTCGACGAACTGGCCGACGAGGACGCCGTGTTCACCGTCGACACCGGCATGTGCAACGTGTGGGCGGCGCGCTATCTTTCCCCGAACGGCAAACGCCGCATCATCGGCTCCTTCAGTCACGGCTCCATGGCCAATGCCCTCCCGCAGGCCATCGGGGCGCAGTTCACCGACCGGAGCCGTCAAGTGGTGTCGATGTCGGGTGACGGCGGGTTCTCGATGCTGATGGGAGATTTCCTCACCCTGGTGCAGTACGACCTGCCCGTCAAAGTGGTCCTCTTCAACAACTCCTCCTTGGGGATGGTCGAGTTGGAGATGCTGGTTTCCGGCCTCCCTTCGTACGGAACGACGAACAAGAACCCCGACTTCGCCGCGATCGCCCGGGCGGCGGGTGCCTACGGGGTCCGCGTGGAGAAGCCCAAGCAGCTCACAGGGGCTCTGAAGGACGCGTTCCGGCACAAGGGACCCGCTCTCGTGGACGTGGTGACCGACCCCAACGCCCTGTCGATCCCGCCGAGGATCAGTGCCGAAATGGTGACCGGTTTCGCACTTTCCGCCAGCAAGATCGTGCTGGACGGGGGTGTGGGCCGCATGATCCAGATGGCGCGATCCAACCTGCGCAACGTGCCCCGCCCCTGAGCCCGAAGGAGTGCGGACCGGCTCGGGGGGCATGCATCCCGTAGAGCTGTTCGAGCGCAATGACACGGGGGAGGACATCGCCGTGCGGGTGGGGGCGAATACCGGGAAGCTGTGGAAGAGAGGCAGGCCCGTACCACGAGAACCGTCCACGGGTGAGGGCGGGGCGGTGGCGGACGCGCGGGGGATCACCCGCAGCGTGCGCCGGGCGGATCTCCGGGCGGTGAGTGAAGTCCGCAGAGCCTTGCGGGAGTTGCTGCGCCACCGGTGTGAGCCGGACACCGCCGAGGTGGCGGAACTGCTGATCACCGAACTGGTCACCAACGCCCTCGTGCACACCGACCGGGGTGCGGAGGTGACCGCGAGCCTGTGTTCCACCCGGCTGCGGGTGGAGGTCCGGGACTACGCCGCCCGCCGGCCCCGGCCGTACGTACCGACCGCCGACGACGGTACGCACGGCCGGGGACTGGTCCTGGTCCAGGAGCTCGCCGACGCCTGGGGCGTGGACGCCCTGGCCCCGGGGAGCGGGAAAGTGGTGTGGTTCGAACTGGACGGAGGGCCCGCCTGAGGCGGCGGGCCCGGGCGGAGTCAGCCGAACTGCTGCTCCAGGTCCTTCAGTTTGCGCTCCAGGGAGTCGAGTCGGGGGATGGTCTGGGTGTCGTCCTCGGCGGTGAGGTCCACCGTCCGGGGGCCGCTGATCGTGAGGTCAGCGGATTCGGTTCCATTCACGGCCTGCAGGGAGGGCCGGCGGCGCAGGGGTGGCAGTAGTCCCGGTTCCGCTATGGCCGGCTCCGCGCCGACCGGCGCGGAGCCCGTTCCGGGGGTCAGCCCCGGCATGTCGCCCTCGCGGGCGCGTGCCCGCCCGAAGGCCCGGTTCTGCCGGCCCAGTGCTCTGATGTGGGCTCGGTCCAGGCGGTGTTGCTCCCGCCTGCGGTGCCGGTCCTGCTCCTTCTCCTTCTTGTCCTCGCGCACCTCGTCCACGGCCTCGTCGAGGGTGCGTACGCCCTCCAGCAGCATGAGCGACCACGCGCCGAAGGTCTCCCGGGGAGCCCGCAGCCAGCGGACCATCCGGATCTGCGGCAACGGCCGCGGGATCAGGCCCTGTTCGCGCAGCGCCGCCCGGCGGGTCTGCTTGAGGGCCCGGTCGAAGAGGACGGCTGCGGAGAGGGACATGCCGGCGAAGAACTGGGGCGCTCCGTCGTGGCCGAGTCCCCGGGGCGCGTGCACCCAGTTGAACCAGGCGGCCGCGCCCGCGAACAGCCAGACCAGCATGCGCGAGCCGAGGGCCGCGTCGCCGTGGCTGGCCTCGCGGACGGCGAGCACCGAGCAGAACATGGCGGCGCCGTCGAGACCGAAGGGGACCAGGTACTCCCAGCCTCCGGAGAGGTTCAGGTTCTGCCGGCCGAAGCCCACGAGCCCGTGGAAGGAGAGCGCGGCGGCGACCGCCGCGCAGCAGAAGAGCAGGACGTACGAAGCGGTCCCGTAGACGGCCTCCTTGCGGCGCCGCCGTTCCTCGCTGCGCTCCCAGCTGTCCTCGGCCGCGGCCTTGTCGCTGTCGCGCCGTCCGCGGGCCAGCACCGCAACTGCCGCAAGTACGCCCAGGATCAGCAGGCTGCCGGGCAGCAGCCAGTCCAGCGATATGTCGGTCAGTCTCATGCGGATGTCCCTTGCCTCGCGTATGCGGCTTTCCGGGCGCCATAGTGGCGCAGCCGGTCCGCCGTGCACGCGGGTTTCGGGTCAAGTGGACGCCATCGGGGGGCGGGGCCCGCCGGATAGGGTGTTGTCGCTCGAACTGGCGCCCGTATGAAGTGAGTTGCGTTCGATTCCGCTCACCCCTGCGGGTGGGTTCAGGTGGTGGTGGCCGCCGTGAGCCGGGCGACGCGCTCCGCGTCGCAGGTCCGGGGGCAGGTGCCGCAGGCGTCGTCCGGGCGGATCGTGTAGAAGAAGCAGCAGCTGGCCCGGTCCCGGGTGGGCAGTTCGCCGCCACCCGGACCCGTGAGCGTACGGAACCCCGCGCCCCCGGTGAACGGGGCCGTGGACCCGGGCAGCAGTTCCGCCAGCTCCGCCCTGACCCGCTGCTCCTCGCCGAGCAGCTGCCCGATGTACCAGAGGCCCTCGACGACGTCGTCGGTCACCATGCCCCACAGGGCGCGGCGGCCGCGCCGCATCCGCGGGGAGAAACCTTTCAGCACCGGCGTGAGGTGATGGGCCACCGCGACCCGCACCTCCTCGCGCAGCGCTTCCTCGTCCGGTACGACCCGGGCCCCGGGGAGGAGGGCCGCCGGGTCGTCCGGGAGGCAGGCGAACTCCTCCACGCGCACCGACATCCGGCCGAGGGTCCGGTGGTACGCCACCTGGGTGACGGGGAGCCGGGGGACCCGCCGCAGCAGCAGCCACGGGACCGTGATCAGCAGGCAGGCCGGCCACGTGTACCGGTGCATGCCGAAGCTCGCGATCACATCGGGCCGCGCCTGCACCCCGTAGTCCTTCAGCACCTGGGCGTTGTCCCAGGCGAGGAAGGCGTCGAGGGCTGGACCTCCCTCGGCGAGCTCGTCCGCGCCGACCCACCCCACACCGCGAGGGGCCGGTCCGTACGCGTCCCGCTCGATGACCCGCAACCCTGCGTAGGCCCCGGTCAGGCGGGCGTACGCCTCCGTCACCGGAGAGCCGGCCGGTGCGGAGAGGACGTCCTGGACAGGAGGTACGAGTGTGACGGCCATGGAAGGACCACCGAATCGTGCGATCGTTAACAGGTTAGCCTTACCTTACCCGATGGCCGCAAGGCCGTATCCTCGGGGCAGCCCGAGACCCGTACGACCCGTACCCGCAAGGAGCACCGCGTGCACGACACGGCCCGAGCCCTGGTGCCGGAACAAAGGCGGAAGGTGTTGCGCCATTCGGTGCGCGGGCAGATCCTCGACGCCCTGCGCGCGGCGCTGCTGGAGGGCGAGCTCGCGCCGGGCGAGATCCACTCCGGCCCCGCGCTGGGCGAGCGCTTCGGGGTCTCCGCGACCCCCGTGCGCGAGGCGATGCAGCAGCTGGCCGTGGAAGGGGCGGTGGAGTGCCTGCCCAACCGCGGCTTCCGCGTCGTGTCCAGGACCCCCCGCGAGGCGGCCGAGCTGGCCGAGGTGCGGGCCATGCTGGAGGTCCCCGCCATGCTTCGGCTGGCCGCCGCCGTGCCCGAGGAGACCTGGGAGGGCCTGCGGCCCGCGGCCGAAGCCACCGTGGAGGCGGCTGCGGCGGGCGACCTGCCGGGCTACGCCGAGGCGGACCGGGCCTTCCACCGCGAGGTCCTCGCCCTGGCCGGCAACGGCCAGCTGGTCCAGGTGGCGGAGGAACTGCACCGGCGGGCGCAGTGGCCCCTGCCGGGCGCCCCGCGGGTGCGCCGGGCCGATCTCGTCGCCGACGCGGCGCAGCACACGGCCTTGCTGGAGGCGCTGATCGCGCGCGACCTCCCGGTGGTCGAGTCCCTCGTCCGCGCCCATTTCGCGGGTTCCGCGGCGTGACCTGACCTGACCTGAGCTGACCGGACCGGCCTCGCGGCGGCGGCGCCGCCACGAGGCCGCGAACTAGGCCGCAGGCGAGGGGGCGGGGGGCTGGAGCTGGTCCGCCAGCCAGGTCGGGATGCCGCCCAGCAGGTGGAACAGCCGGCGGGCCTCCGCGCGCAGCCGGGCGGCCTCCGGTTCCGGTTCGGCCTCCGCCAGCGCGGCCAGGGCCGGGGCCGTGCCGACCAGGAAACCGAGCTCCTCCCGGATCCGCAGGGACTCCGCGAAGCCGTTGCGGGCCTCGGCCACCTCGCCGTCCCGCAGGGCCAGCGCGGCCAGGTGACGCCAGGTGAAGGACAGCAGCAGGGTGTCCCCGTGGGCCACCGCGCCCGCGTGGGCCCGGCGGTACGCCGGGAGCGCCGACTGGGGGGCGTCCGCCAGGTGCTCGGCGACCAGGCCCCGGCGGAAGTCCAGCAGCGGCCGGGTCCGGGATCCGGGGGACAGCAGGGCCGCCGCCCGGCCCAGCGCCGAGCGGGCCTCGTCGGCCCGGTCGCGTACGCCGAGCACGGTGGCCGCGTACGCCAGATGGCCCCGCTCGCAGGCGGCGGCTCCGCGGTCGTCGTCGTCCTGGGCCACGGCCTCCGCGGTCCGCAGCGCGTCCTCGGCCTCGGACCAGCCCTGCCCGGTGAACAGGCACCGCTCGACCAGCAGCGCGGTGCGCTGCACGGCCGCTCCGGCATTGCCGACGTGTGGCGTCAGCAGCGCCGCGGCGTCGGTCCAACAGCCACGCGAACGCAGTCGCCATATCGCCCGCTGGAGGGGGTCTTCTCCCCCGGTAGATCCGGCACCGGACATGGCGGTGTCCGCCACATTGCCCTCCCCAAAGCAATCAAGCCGCACATCGTTGGGCCCTGGGGCGAAATGAGAGCACGGATCGGCGGCTCCGGCCAAGGGGTCGGGTGAACTCTTTCACAAAGTCCGGACGGATCATCAGCCGCCCCCCGGCCCGGTGCGGCCGGCCGTGGGGCGGATCTCCTCAGCTCATCCGCAGTGCGAGGAAGAAGTCGAGCTTGTCCTCCAGCCGGGACAGGTCCCTGGACGTCAACTGCTCGATTCGCCCGACGCGGTAACGCAGCGTGTTGACGTGCAGGTGCAGCCGGGTCGCGCAGCGGGTCCAGGAGCCGTCGCAGTCCAGGAAGGCCTCCAGGGTCGGGATCAGCTCCGCACGGTGGCGCCGGTCGTAGTCCCGCAGCGGGTCCAGCAGCCGGGCCGTGAAGGCGCGCCGCACGTCGTCCGGCACGAAGGGCAGCAGCAGCACGTGCGAGGCCAGCTCGTGGTGGCCCGCGGCGCAGACCCGGCCCGGGCGGGCCGCGGCGACCCGGCGGGCGTGCCGGGCCTCCTCCAGGGCCCCGCGCAGCCCCTCGGCCGAGTGCACGGCCGCGCTGACGCCCAGCGTGAGGCGGCCGTCGTCGGCGAGGCCCGCCGACAGGGGGTCCCGTACGGACGCCAGCAGCACGTCGGCGTGCAGGGCGGCGTCCGGCCCCTTGTCCTCCCCGGCCTCACCGGGGAGCGAGGGCAGCGGGACCAGGGCGATGGCCTCGTCACCCGCATGGGCCACCGCGATCCGGTCGGAGGGCTCGGGCCCGGACACGGACGGGTCGACGAGGATCTCCTCCAGCAGCGACTGGGCCACCGGGCCGCCGGGGATGTCCCCGTTGTCCCAGTCGACCCGGGCCACGACGACCTGCCAGTGCGGTGCGGCGCCCAGCCCGGGCAGCAGCACCGGGGCGGCCACCCGCAGGCGCGCGGCGATCTCGGCGGGCGGTGCACCCGTCTGGACCAGTTCCAGCACCTCCTGTGCGAGGCGCCGGCGCACCGTACGGGCGGCGTCCCGCCGGTCGCGTTCCACCGCGATCAGCTGGGTGACGCCCTGGAGCAGGTCCAGGCGCTCGGCGGGCCAGTCGCCCGCGTCCGCCTCGACGGCCAGCAGCCAGTCCGAGAGCACCGTCTCGCGCACGTCACGGGTGACCGCGCCGGCCGCGCCACGGCCGTGTCCCCTGATCGGGAACAGGGAGTAGGTAATACCCTGGATGGAGATCCGGTGCGGGCCCCTGCGGCCCGTCCGGACCGCCGCAAGGTGCTCGCTCGCCAGGGCCGCACACACGCCCGGCGCCAGCGGCTCGCCCGCACCGGCGATCTGCCGGCCCGTGGGCGACAGCACCCAGGCCCGGAGATCGAGGTCGGTGGTGAGCAGATCCAGCACCACATCGGGACCGCCACCAGCCGGACCCGAGGTCATCAGACGGCGGTGCCGGTCCACGACGGCAGCGAGATCGCCTGCCCGCTCACCGGACACCTGGCGCACCACGTACTCGGTGATCGTGGCGAATGCAACGTCTTCGTTCACAGCGAACAGCGGCAGCCGGTTGCGCACACAGGCCGAGACGAGATCGTCCGGGATGGCTCCCAGCTCCGCCTCGCCCGCGGCCAGCCCCGCCACGCCCGCGCTCGCGAGGATTCGTACGAATGGCTCGGAGTCGGCTGAATTTCTACGCCAGGCCAGGCCAGTGAGGACGAGTTCGCCCCCGGACAGGTACCGGCTGGGATCGCGCAGGTCGGTCGTCATGACCCCGCGGACCGTCCGGTCGAGTTCTTCCTCGCCGCCGAGCAGCCGCAGCCCCAGCGCCTCGGTTTCCAGCAGTGCGCGCAGCCGCATGATGTCGCCGCCGATCTGTCTCGAATGTTGCCGTTGGAAATCGGGCAGGTCGTCGCATCCTGCCTTTCATACGAATCTACAAGACATGGGAGGCCGCCAGCCAACTCCTTCATGGTTTCGGTGACTGCACCCGGGGGATAGGCGGCCGGTGTACTGAGTCCACACCGCGTTAACAGCACGTGAACGACCAGTCGAGGGTCCTTAGGCCTCCTGGCTTGAAGTGAACGACCCGATGAAGAAGAAGAGAGCCGTACATGGACTTCCTTCGCCCCGCCAGCTGGGAGGAGGCGCTCGCCGCTAAGGCCGAGTTCCCCACAGCTGTGCCGATTGCGGGTGGCACCGATGTGATGGTCGAGATCAACTTCGACCACCGTCGGCCGGAGTACCTCCTGGACCTGAACCGCATCGGTCTGCTGCGGGAGTGGGAGGTCGGCGAGGACGTGGTCCGTCTGGGCGCCTCCGTCCCGTACACGCAGATCATGGAAAACCTGCGGACGGAACTCCCGGGTCTCGCGCTCGCCTCGCACACGGTCGCGTCCCCGCAGATCCGTAACCGCGGCGGCGTCGGCGGCAACCTCGGTTGCGCCTCGCCGGCCGGTGACTCCCACCCCGCGCTGCTCGCCGCGGGCGCCGAGGTCGAGGTCGAGTCCGTACGCGGCTCGCGCCTGATCCCGATCGACGAGTTCTACACCGGCGTCAAGCGCAACGCGCTCGCCGCCGACGAGCTCATCAAGACCGTCCACATCAAGAAGGCGGACGGTCCCCAGCAGTACTCCAAGGTCGGCTCCCGCAACGCGATGGTCATCGCGGTCTGCGCGTTCGGCCTGGCGCTGCACCCGGAGACCCGCACCGTCCGTACCGGAATCGGTTCGGCCGCGCCGACCCCGATCCGGGCGAAGGCCGCGGAGGAGTTCCTGAACGCCGCTCTCGAAGAGGGCGGCTTCTGGGAGTCCGGCAAGGTCATCACCCCGTCGATCGCCAAGCAGTTCGGTGACCTCGCCTCCGGCGCGGCCAACCCGATCGACGACGTCCGCGGCACGGCGAAGTACCGCCGTCACGCGGTCGGCATCATGGCTCGCCGCCAGCTGGTCTGGACGTGGGAGCAGTACCGCGGTACCGGCAACGGCCGCTCGCTTGAAGGGGCTGCGTAACCATGCGCGTCAATTTCACTGTCAACGGTCGTCAGCAGGAAGCCGACGACGTGTGGGAGGGCGAGTCCCTTCTCTACGTCCTGCGTGAGCGCCTGGGCCTGCCGGGTTCGAAGAACGCATGTGAGCAGGGCGAGTGCGGTTCCTGCACCGTCCGTCTCGACGGCGTGCCGGTCTGTTCCTGTCTGGTGGCCGCCGGTCAGGTCGAGGGCCGCGACGTCGTGACCGTCGAGGGCCTGGCGGAGTTCGCCAAGCAGCGCGACGAGCACGGCCACGGCGGTGCCTGCGGCACCGGCGGCGGCTGCGGCAGCAAGGGCGGCGTCTCCCTGGACGCGGCCAAGCAGTGGCAGGCCAAGCCGGGCGACTCGCAGACCGGCGAGGGCGTCGAGCTCTCCAACATCCAGCAGGCGTTCATCGACGCCGGCGCCGTCCAGTGCGGTTTCTGCACCCCGGGCCTCCTGGTCCAGGCCGACGCGCTGCTGGAGGAGAACTCCTCCCCGTCCGACCAGGACATCCGTGAGGCCCTGTCCGGCAACCTCTGCCGCTGCACGGGCTACGAGAAGATCCTCGACGCGGTCCGCCTCGCGGCCGCCCGTCAGGGAGAGGCGGTCTGACCATGGCTCAGAACACGCGCACGGTTCCGGCCGGTACGCCGACCAACGTCACGCAGAAGCACAACAAGGGCGGCATCGGCGAGTCCACGCTGCGCCCCGACGGCACCCTCAAGGTGACCGGTGAGTTCGCGTACTCCTCGGACATGTGGCACGAGGACATGCTGTGGGGCCAGACCCTGCGGTCCACCGTCGCCCACGCCGAGATCGTCTCCATCGACATCTCCGAGGCGCTCGCCATGCCCGGCGTGTACTCGGTGCTGACGTACGACGACCTGCCGGCCGAGATGAAGAACTACGGCCTGGAGATCCAGGACACCCCGGTTCTCGCCAACGGCCGGGTACGTCACCACGGTGAGCCGGTCGCCCTCGTGGCCGCCGACCACCCGGAGACCGCCCGCCGCGCGGCTGCCAAGATCAAGATCGACTACCGTGAGCTGCCGCTCGTCACGGACGAGGCCTCCGCCCTCGCCGCGGACGCGCCGCTGATCCACGAGGGCCGCGACGACCACCACATCGGTCACGTCCCGCACCCGAACATCGTGCACCGCCAGCCGATCATCCGCGGCAACGTGGAAGAGGCCCGCAAGCGCGCCGACGTCATCGTCGAGGGCGAGTACACCTTCGGCATGCAGGACCAGGCCTTCCTCGGCCCGGAGTCCGGTCTGGCCGTGCCGTCCGAGGACGGCGGCGTCGAGCTCTACGTCGCCACCCAGTGGCTGCACTCGGACCTCCAGCAGATCGCCCCCGTCCTCGGCCTGCCGCCGGAGAAGGTCCGCATGACGCTCTCGGGCGTCGGCGGTGCCTTCGGTGGCCGCGAGGACATCTCGATGCAGATCCACGCCTGCCTCCTGGCCCTGGCCACGAACAAGCCGGTCAAGATCGTCTACAACCGGTTCGAGTCCTTCTTCGGCCACGTGCACCGTCACCCGGCGAAGCTCTACTACGAGCACGGCGCCACCAAGGACGGCAAGCTCACGCACATGAAGTGCAAGATCGTCCTGGACGGCGGCGCCTACGCGTCCGCTTCCCCGGCGGTCGTGGGCAACGCCTCCTCCCTCTCGGTGGGTCCGTACGTCCTTGAGGACGTCGACATCGAGGCGATCGCGCTCTACACGAACAACCCGCCCTGCGGCGCGATGCGCGGCTTCGGCGCCGTCCAGGCCTGCTTCGCCTACGAGGCCCAGATGGACAAGCTCGCGGCGAAGTTGGGCATGGACCCGGTCGAGTTCCGTCAGCTGAACGCCATGGAGATGGGCACGGTCATGCCGACCGGCCAGGTCGTGGACGCCCCGGCGCCGGTCGCCGAGCTGCTGCGCCGGGTCAAGGCCCGCCCGCTGCCGCCGGAGCGCCAGTGGGAGAGCGCCGGCGAGGGTGCGGACGTCCGCGCGCTGCCCGGTGGTCTGTCCAACACCACCCACGGTGAAGGCGTCGTCCGTGGCGTCGGCTACGCGGTCGGCATCAAGAACGTCGGCTTCTCCGAGGGCTTCGACGACTACTCCACCGCCCGCGTGGTGCTGTCGGTCATCAACGGCGAGGCCGTCGCGATGGTCCACACGGCCATGGCGGAGGTCGGCCAGGGCGGCATCACCGTCCACGCGCAGATCGCCCGTACCGAGCTGGGCGTCACGCAGGTGACCATCCACCCGGCCGACACGCAGGTCGGCTCCGCCGGTTCCACGTCCGCCTCGCGGCAGACGTACATGACCGGTGGCGCCGTGAAGAACACCTGTGAGGCCGTGCGCGAGGCCGTCCTGGAGATCGGCCGCCGCAAGAACGGCTCGTACCACCCCGCGTGGGCGACCGCCGAGCTGCTGCTCGAAGGCGGCAAGGTCGTCACCGACGGCGGCGAGGTCCTCGCGGACCTGGCGGACATCCTGGAGGGCGAGGACGCGATCGACCTCGAGCTCGAGTACCGTCACCACCCGACCGTCCCGTTCGACCTGGTCACCGGCCAGGGCAACGGCCACGTCCAGTACACCTTCGCCGCGCACCGCGCGGTCGTCGAGGTGGACACCGAGCTCGGCCTGGTCAAGGTCGTGGAGCTGGCGACCGCCCAGGACGTCGGCAAGGCGCTCAACATGCTCTCCGTCGTCGGCCAGATCCAGGGTGGTACCACCCAGGGCCTCGGCGTCGCGATCATGGAAGAGATCATCGTGGACCCGAAGACCGCGAAGGTGCGCAACCCCTCCTTCACGGACTACCTGATCCCGACCATCCTGGACACCCCGACCATCCCGGTCGACGTCCTGGAGCTCGCCGACCCGAAGGCCCCCTACGGCCTGCGCGGCATGGGCGAGGCCCCGACCCTCTCGTCCACCCCGGCCGTCCTCGCGGCGATCCGGCAGGCGACCGGTCTGGAGCTCAACAAGACGCCGATCCGTCCGGAAGCCCTCACCGGGACCCTCTAGGACGGCGTGGTCCGGGGGCCGCGAGGCCCCCGGACCCCCTCAGACTCTCCGGGCGGTGCGACATGGGAACGTCACACTTCACTGCGCACCGCCCGGAGTACGAAGTACCGCACCGCTCGCGGTCCGCTTCATCCGGCAGTACCCCTGCACAAACCCCCCCCGCCATTGAGTACCAAGCGGTAACCCCCGCAGTACCCGCAGTACACGCAGTGCACATCTCGCGTCGCCTCGGGCCGTCACCCCGGGTCGTGCAGCCAAACGCACCATCCCAAATCCCGCAGTCTCCAATCCCCAAGCGGGTGCCCCTTTGAACCTTGGGAGTTAGGCACCATGACCCAGTCGTCTGTGGAGCCCAAGACCACCGCGGAAGAGGCCGGCGACGGCTCTCGTACCCCCGCGGGCCGTTCTTGGCTCGACCGGTACTTTCACATAACCCACAGAGGATCCAACGTCGGCAACGAAGTTCGTGGCGGTATCACGACCTTCATGGCCATGGCGTACATCCTCCTGCTCAACCCGCTGATCCTCTCCGGCAAGGACGTCGCCGGAAACACGATGGCCCCCGCGGCCCTCATCACGGCCACGGCCTTCGCCGCGGCCCTGACCACGCTCCTGATGGGCTTCGTCGGCAAGGTCCCGCTGGCACTCGCCGCCGGTCTCTCCGTCTCGGGTGTGCTCGCCTCGCAGGTCGCCCCCCAGATGACCTGGCCGCAGGCCATGGGCATGTGCGTGATGTACGGCGTCGTGATCTGTCTCCTGGTCGTCACCGGCCTCCGAGAGATGATCATGAACGCGATCCCCCTCGCGCTCAAGCACGCCATCACCATGGGCATCGGTCTCTTCGTGGCCCTCATCGGCCTCGTGAAGGCCGGCTTCGTGGGCAAGGGACCGGAATTCGGTCCCCCCGTCCAGCTGGGTGCCGTCGGTGAGCTCGCGGGCTGGCCCGTCCTGCTCTTCTGCATCACCCTGCTCGCCATCTTCATGCTCCAGGCCCGCAAGGTCCCCGGCGCGATCCTGATCGGCATCGTCGGCGGCACCGTCCTCGCGGCGATCCTGAACGCCATCGTCGACATCGACCCCAAGGCGTGGAAGAACGGCCCGCCGGAGCTCTCGGGCTCCGCGGTCTCGATGCCCGACTTCTCGCTCTTCGGTGATGTCTCCTTCGGCGGCTGGGGCGACGTCAGCGCGATGACGATCGGCATGATCGTCTTCACCCTGGTCCTCGCCGGCTTCTTCGACGCGATGGCCACCATCATCGGCGTCGGCACCGAGGCCAAGCTCGCCGACGACAAGGGCCGCATGCCGGGCCTGTCCAAGGCGCTCTTCATCGACGGCGCCGGTGGCGCCATCGGTGGTGTCGCGGGCGGCTCCGGCCAGACCGTGTTCGTCGAGTCCGCCACCGGCGTCGGTGAGGGTGCCCGCACAGGTCTCGCCTCCGTCGTCACCGGCCTCTTCTTCGCGGCCTGCCTCTTCTTCACCCCGATCACCCAGGTGGTCCCGGGTGAGGTCGCCTCCGCGGCCCTGGTCGTCATCGGCGCGATGATGATGCAGAACGCCCGCCACGTGGACTGGTCCGACAGCGCGACCGCGATCCCGGTCTTCCTGACCGTCGTGATCATGCCGTTCACCTACCAGATCACCGCCGGTGTGGCCGCGGGTGTCATCTCCTACGTGGCCATCAAGGTCGCGCAGGGCAAGGCCCGCGAGATCGGGGCCTTCATGTGGGCCCTGACCGTCATCTTCGTGGTGTTCTTCGCCCTCAACCCGATCGAGGGCTGGCTCGGGGTCCACTGACCCGGCCGGACCTGATCCGTACGCAGTACCGCACCCTCCACGTATCAGATACTGGAAACCGAACCCCTCCGAGGAGGCCCCCATGCTGGACATCGCCGAAGAACTGAACCGGTGGGTCGAGCAGGGACGTGACTTCGCCGTCGCCACGGTCGTGGCGGTCGGCGGGAGCGCACCCAGGCAGCCCGGAGCGGCCCTCGCCGTCGACAGCGAGGGAACCGCCATCGGCTCGGTCTCCGGTGGATGCGTGGAGGGTGCGGTGTACGAGCTGTGCCAGCAGGCGCTGGAGGACGGCGAGACCGTCCAGGAGCGCTTCGGCTACAGCGACGACGATGCCTTCGCCGTGGGCCTGACCTGCGGCGGGATCATCGACATCCTCGTCACCCCGGTGCCGGTCGGCTCTCCCGTCCGCGAGGTGTTCGCGGGCGCCCTGGCTGCGGCCTCCCGCGGCGAGGCGGCGGCCGTCGCCCGGATAGCCGAAGGCCCGGCCGAGCTGATGGGCCGCGCGGTGCTGGTCCGTACGGAAGGCGCCCACGAGGGCGGCTTCGGCGGACACCCCGAGCTGGACCGCACCATCGCCGAAGAGGCCCGCGCCATGCTGGACGCGGGGAAGACCGGCGTACTGGAGATCGGCGCGGACGGCCGGCTCTGCGGGGAGCCGCTCAAGGTCCTGGTCGAATCCAGCGTCCCGCCCCCGCGGATGATCGTCTTCGGTGCCATCGACTTCGCGTCCGCGCTGGTGCGGATCGGCAAGTTCCTCGGCTACCGGGTGACGGTCTGCGACGCCCGGCCCGTGTTCGCGACGAAGAACCGTTTCCCCGAGGCGGACGAGATCGTCGTCGACTGGCCGCACCGCTACCTGGAGACCACCGAGGTCGACGGCCGGACCGTGCTGTGCGTGCTCACCCACGACGCCAAGTTCGACGTCCCCCTCCTCGAACTGGCCCTCAGGCTCCCCGTCGCCTACGTCGGCGCCATGGGCTCCCGGCGCACCCACGAGGACCGCAACAAGCGGCTCCGCGAGGTCGGCGTGAGCGAGCTGGAGCTGGCCCGTCTGCGCTCCCCGATCGGCCTGGACCTCGGTGCCCGCTCCCCGGAGGAGACCGCCCTGTCCATCGCCGCCGAGATCGTGGCCAACCGGCGCGGCGGCACCGGCGCGGCCCTCACCGGCGCGCACATCCCGATCCACCCCGACGTCTCGAAGACGGTGGTCAGCCGGATCGGATCGGTCGCTTGAAGAGCGGCACCGGCACCCGCTGACGGCGGGCCGTGAGACGAGGGCGTGACCCGTGGGGGTTGCGCCCTTTCGGCGTTGCGCCTATTTTACCGGCCGGTAACAGGAGGCACCCTCTCCATCCCTTCCCCGTAACGGAGTTGAACGGATGTCACGCACCCTGCGCACCCTGGCCGCGCTCGCCGCGGCCACCCTGCTGACCGCCGTCGGCCCGGCCGTCGCTGCACCCGGCGACGACGGTCTGCGCGAGGTGCTGTTCGTCGGGAACAACTGGGAGGGGACCGCCGACGTCCTCGCCTCGACCGGCGACCTCGCCCGGATCGGCCGGATCGACGTGATCCCCGACAAGGCGGAGCGCCTGTGGGAGATCCACCTGAACCCGGTCAAGCTCGCCTACTTCCTGGGCATCCGGGAATCCGCGGGCGAGGGCCACGACCAGTTCGTGGACGACATGTACACCACCCCGGACGGCTCCGCGGTGGTCGTCTCCCGCCCCAGCTTCGCCGACGTGGTATCGATCGACCTGGCCTCCGGCCGGATCAACTGGCGCTTCCCGGTAGCCGGTTACCGCTCCGACCACATGGCGGTCTCGCCGGACGGGAAGCGGGTGGCGGTCTCGGCCTCCACGGCCAACACCGTGCACGTCCTGGACATCGCCGACGGCCGCCAGCTCGGCTCGTTCAAGACCGGCGACAAGCCGCACGAGAACACCTTCAGCCGTGACGGCGCGTACCTGTGGAACAGCTCGATCGGCGAGGTGAACACCGCCCTCGACGCGCCCTGGCTGGACTGGACGAAGGGCGACCGCAAGATCACCGTGGTCGACGCGCGGACCTTCCGCACGGTCCGGGTGATCGACATGCGCGAGCGGCTGGACGCCTTCGGCCGCCCGGACCTCTCCGACGCCGTCCGGCCGGTGTCCTTCAGCCCCGACGAGTCCAAGCTCTACTTCCAGGTGTCGTTCTTCAACGGCTTCCTGGAGTACGACGTCGCCACCGACCGGATCACCCGCCTCAAGACCCTCCCCGTGAACCCGGCCACCAGCACCGACCGCACCACCTGGGTCAACGACTCCCGCCACCACGGCATGTCCATGAGCCCGGACGGCACCAAGCTCTGCATCGCCGGCACCATGGACGACTACGCCACCGTCGTGGACCGCGCCACCCTCGCCGAGGGGCCCCTGGTGCCCGCGGCCAAGCCGTACTGGGCCACGGTGAACGGCGACGGGACGGCCTGCGTGATCTCCGAGAGCGGCGCCGACCGGGTCACGGCCATCGACTTCGCCACCGGCACGGCGCGCGTCTCCGTCCCGGTCGGCGACCATCCCCAGCGCGTCCGCCTCGGCCACGTCCCGTCCACCTGGACCGGCGCGGGCTCCCGGTGAGGTGAGTCCGGGGTCGGGCGGGTGTTGTACGGCGATGACCGATGAGTTTCCTCGTGATCCGCAGTCATAGTTCATGGTCGGTGCACCGCAGCCACGAGGGTGGTAGCGGCCCGCACCGGCCGCACCCGCCGAGAACCGGACACGAGACACCGAGGAAACCGACATGCGCACCCTGATCAGCACCGCCTTCATCTCGCTCGACGGAGTCGTGGAGGCCCCGGGCGGCGAGCCCGGCTACCGGAACTCCGGGTGGACCTTCAAGGACGTCGAGTTCCTCCCCGAGGCCTTCGAGATCAAGGGCCGGGAACAGAAGGAAGCCGCCGCGATGCTGATGGGCCGGACCAGCTACGAGGCGTTCAGCCCGGTGTGGCCCGGCATGGAGGACTTCGCCGACTACAACGCGATGCCGAAGTACGTCGTCTCCACCACCCTCGGAGAGGACGGCCTGGTGTCGAACTGGGGCGAGACGACTGTCCTGCGCTCGCTCGACGAGGTCGCGGCGCTGAAGGAGACCGAGGGCGGCCCGATCATCGTCCACGGCAGCGCCACCCTCAACCAGGCCCTCTCGGACGCGGGCCTGATCGACCGCTACCACCTGATCGTCTTCCCGCTGCTGCTCGGCGCGGGCAAGCGGCTCTTCAGCACCACGGACAAGGACACCCAGAAGCTGAAGCTCGTCGAGCACGAGGCCTATGCCAACGGTCTGCAGAAGAACGTCTTCGAGGTCGTCCGCCGGGCCGACTAGAGCGCGTCGCGCAGGATGTCCTGGCTGGCCTTCTCCGCCAGGACGAGGGTCGGGGCCATGATGAACAAGTTCGCCCTGCCGGCCGCCGCCGGGCTGATCCTGGCCGGACGCCCGGCCTGGGCCCGGCTGCGCACGGCACCCGCCGTCCTGCTGGCCGGCCTGCCCCTGATCCTCATGGGCGCACTGACCGGGACGCTGGGCCCGCTGCTGCTCGCCCCCCTGCTCGGCGCGCTCCTGGCCGCCGCGGTGGCCAGGAGCGTCCGCCGCCGGCGCGGCCGGCAGGATCCGCTCATCGGGGCGTAGGCGGGCAGGAGCGCAGGCAGGCAGGGACGGGGGCGGCGCGGCAGCGGTCCGGACGGGGACCACTGCCGCGCCGCTGCGCCGTGGGGGCCGCTAGATGGTGCGGCCGGCGTAGGGGATCTTGGCCGCGGCCATGCCGAACTGCGGCGACCAGCTCGCCAGGGCCGGCCCGGACGGAGCCCGGTGCAGGTCCTCCTCACGGTAACGGCGCACCTTCTGGTGCCAGTTGAGGATGCCGGCCAGCCAGTCCTGGAGCTCCCGCACATAGGCGTCGAGCCCGGCGCGGGCCTCACCGTCCAGCTTCCAGTCGTCGTAGAGCACCGGCAGCTGGGTGGCCACGATGTGCTCGAACTCCTCGGTGCGCTGGGTCATCAGCGCATGGCAGATGCGCAGCGCCTCGGGGTAGCCGATGTCGAAGAAGTTCTGGGTGACGAGCACGTGGTTGTGCACCTCGCCCTCGACCTCGATCTCCTTCTGGTAGGAGAAGATGTCGTTGAGCAGGCAGGCGGTGTCCATCGCCGCGTTCTCCAGGGAGCGGATCACCCCCGAGCCGTAGATCTCCTGCGGGATGCCCCGGCCGGACAGGCCCAGGCGGCACAGGTACATGGTGAGTTCACTGCCGAAGGTGTGCCGGCGCATCTCCGCGTAGTCCACCGGGTCCGGGATCCGGTTGGCGATGCAGTTGTCCACCTCCCACACCCAGCTCTCCAGCATGGTGACCAGGCAGGTGCGGAACTCCTCCCGGTGGTCGGCGGCCATCGCCGTCGTGGTGCGCACCCACAGGTCGCCCAGCGACCGCTCCATCGCGGTCAGGGGTTCCGGCTGCTCGGCGTGGTCCACCGGGATCATGGTGATCAGCCGGGCGGTGGCCGCCTTGGCGGCGGGGAGGTTCCTCGTCTGCGCGAACGCCACCGGGTAGTAGTCGTCCCCGTACGTGCCCCAGGTCAGCCAGCACGCGTTGAGGGCGAGCTGCTCCGGCGTCGCGTCCGGGTCGAGTCCGGCCGAGCAGAGCGCGAAGTCGAAGCCGCGCAGCCGCTGTTCGTCCCAGATCGCCGAGGCCGGGTCACCGGGCTGGGCGTCCAGCAGGCCCATCCGCCGGGCCCAGGCGACGGACTCCTCCAGGGCGTGCTGGTGGTGCGGGCTGAGGCTCAGCCGGAACGGCATGTAGATGTCGGGGATCACCGACGGGCCGGTCCTCTGGAACGGCACGTGGGTGAAGGAGCGGCGGCGCATCTCCATCGCGCGGGGGGCGAACACCGAGCGGACGTCCAGTGCCGCGGACCCCAGCCCGGACGGCAGGAACGGCAGGGTGAGCGCCGTGGTGGACCGGGCCTCCTTGTTCATGTAGCGGCTGGAGACCATGTGCCACTCGTGACCGCCGGACTGCCAGTCCTGGAGCCCCTTGGCGTAGGCGAGGATCGCGGCGGCCTCGGCCGGGTTCAGCGCGTGGTCGGCGATCAGCTGCGGGATCTCGGAGAGCGCGGTGTGCTCGAACTGCTGGAGCCGTGAGGTCAGCAGGTCGTTGGAGGTCTCGGCGGCCTCCTGGGTGGTGCAGTCGAGGAAGGTCTCCAGGACCAGGATGGCGTTGGAGAGTTCGCCCTCGTCGGCCACCTCCCGCTGGTAGGAGAAGATGTCGTTCCTGATGTGCACGGCATCGGAGAAGGCGTCCCGCAGCACGGCCAGCGGACGGGAGTGCGCGATCCGCGCCGGGACCTCGGCGGAGACGTACTCGATCAGACCGGCCGACCAGGGGGCGCCGCCCACCTTGCGGCGCATCTCGATGTACTCGAGCGGGTTCGCGATCCGCCCGATGTTGATGTTGGCCAGTTCCCACATGGACTCGTTGAGCAGGTTCTTCGTGCTCACGGAGAACCGTTCCCGCCAGTCCATGGACATGGCGGGCACGGTACGGGTCCACAGGTCGGCGAGACCGGCCTCCACGGGGTTGGTGGCCTCCGGGAACCCGTCCGCCAGGTCCATCGGCATGAAGGCGGCGAGCCGCTCCAGGTAGTCCCGGGCGCCCTCGCGGTCCTGCGAGCGCTTGTACATCTCCAGGAAGTGGTCGTCGAAGAAGAACACCCACACGTACCAGTCGGTGACCAGGTCCAGGGCGTCGCTGTCGCAGTCCGGGTGGGTGTACGAGCACAGCAGCGCGTAGTCGTGGGAGTCGAGGTCCCTCTGCTCCCAGACGCCGGAACCTTCCAGCATCCCGAGGTCGCGCGCCCATTGCCTGGTGTGGACCCGGGCTCCCTCCAGGTGGGGGTTCAGTCGCGCCGGATAGGGCACGTAGAAATCCGGCAGTTGGAACGGCTGCGTCACGGCTGGGTGGGCCTTTCGTCCATGGTTGCGGGCAGCCGGTGGCCCGGCCCCCCGCACGAGATCAGCACTGCCCTACCCGTGGTGCCCCTGGGATAAGGGGGAGTTCACTGCTTCAGGTGACCCGGGGGCCGTTCCGCGGTGCGACGCCCCGCCGGAGGCTAGGAGCGGGGGCCCGGGACCCCGTACGCGGCCGGGCCGGGCGCCGTCAGCCCGCGGGGCGCAGGGACCGGCCCGGGTGGGCCTCGCGCCAGGCGGCGATGGAACGGTCCCAGTCCTCGCCCGTCAGAGCCGTGAGGGAGGCCGGGAAGAGGCCGTCCTCCTCCTTCGCGATGTGGTGGTGCAGCTCGGCCACCGCGGCGCGGAAGGTCTGCGCGTCCTGCGGGGACGCGAGGTCCGCCGATGCGAGGAAGGCCGCCAGCTCGTGGTGTTCGGCGACCAGGGCCCCGATGTACTGCGCGTACTCGGGGTCCGGGGCCATGACGGCGAAAAGGCCGTCCTCCTCACCCTTCCAGTGGGCGAGGAGGACGGCCTCCATCGTGGCGACCAGGGCGGCGGCTCCCGGCAGGTCGCCCGCGTCCAGGGCGCGCAGGGCGTCACCGGCCGCGTTCGTCACCGTCTCGTGCTCGGCGATGAACTCCTTGATCAGCGGGATCTGGCGGCAGCCGCAGTAGTGGCACATGCACGCCAGTGTGAGCGGTTCAGTCGCTCTCGCCCTCGAGGTTGCCCTCCGTGTCCAGGTACACCTGGCGCAGGGCTTCGAGGACCTGCGGGTCCGGCTTCTCCCACATGCCGCGGGACTCGGCCTCCAGGAGGCGTTCCGCGATGCCGTGCAGGGCCCAGGGGTTGGCCTCCTCCAGGAAGGCGCGGTTCTCCGGGTCCAGGACGTACGTCTCGGTGAGCTTGTCGTACATCCAGTCCGCGACCACGCCCGTCGTGGCGTCGTAGCCGAAGAGGTAGTCCACGGTCGCGGCGAGCTCGAAGGCCCCCTTGTAACCGTGACGGCGCATGGCCTCGATCCACTTGGGGTTGACCACGCGGGCGCGGAACACGCGCGAGGTCTCCTCCACCAGGGTGCGCGTCTTGACCGTCTCGGGGCGGGTGGAGTCGCCGATGTACGCCTCCGGCGCCGTGCCGCGCAGGGCGCGGACCGTGGCCACCATGCCGCCGTGGTATTGGAAGTAGTCGTCCGAGTCCGCGATGTCGTGCTCGCGGGTGTCCGTGTTCTTCGCCGCGACCGTGATCCGCTTGTAGGCCGTCTCCATCTCCTCCCGGGCCGGACGCCCTTCGAGGCCACGGCCGTACGCGTACCCGCCCCAGACCGTGTACACCTCCGCGAGGTCCGCGTCCGTGCGCCAGTCCCGGCTGTCGATCAGCTGGAGGATGCCCGCCCCGTACGTACCCGGGCGAGAGCCGAAGATACGGGTCGTCGCGCGCCGCTCGTCACCGTGCTCGGCCAGGTCCGCCTGGGCGTGGGCCCGGACGAAGTTCTGCTCGGCCGGCTCGTCCAGCGAGGCCGCGAGCCGCACCGCGTCGTCCAGCAGGCCGATCACGTGCGGGAACGCGTCCCGGAAGAAGCCCGAGATGCGCAGGGTCACGTCGATGCGCGGACGGCCCAGCTCCGCCAGCGGGATCGGCTCCAGACCCGTCACGCGGCGCGAGGCCTCGTCCCAGACCGGGCGGACGCCCAGCAGCGACATGGCCTCCGCCACGTCGTCGCCCGAGGTGCGCATCGCGCTCGTGCCCCAGAGCGACAGGCCGACGGACGCGGGCCACTCGCCGTTGTCCGTGCGGTAGCGGGTCAGGAGGGACTCGGCGAGCGCCTGGCCCGTCTCCCACGCGAGGCGGGAGGGGACTGCCTTCGGGTCCACCGAGTAGAAGTTGCGGCCCGTGGGGAGCACGTTGACCAGACCGCGCAGCGGGGAGCCGGAGGGGCCCGCGGGGATGAACCGGCCGTCCAGGGCGGCGACCACGTGGGCGATCTCGTCCACCGTGCCCGCCAGCCGCGGCACCACCTCGCGGGCCGCGAAGGACAGCACGTCCGCGACCGGGGCCGGGTGTCCCGCCGCGACCTCCGCCACCGCGTCCAGGGCCCAGTCCGCGTCCTCCATCGCCTGGACCAGCGCGCGGGCCGTCTCCTCGACGGCGTCCGCCGAGGTGCGGGTGGCCGCGGACTCGTCCAGGCCGAGCGCCTCGCGCAGGCCCGGCAGCGCCGTCGTACCGCCCCAGATCTGGCGCGCCCGCAGGATCGCCAGGACCAGGTTGACCCGGGCCGTACCGGTCGGGGCGCCGCCCAGGACGTGCAGGCCGTCGCGGATCTGGGCGTCCTTGACCTCGCACAGCCAGCCGTCGACGTGCAGCAGGAAGTCGTCGAAGCCCTCGTCGTCCGGGCGCTCCTCCAGCCCCAGGTCGTGGTCCAGCTTCGCGGCCTGGATCAGGGTCCAGATCTGCGCGCGGATCGCCGGCAGCTTCGCCGGGTCCATCGCCGAGATCTGCGCGTACTCGTCGAGGTGCTGCTCCAGCCGTGCGATGTCCCCGTAGGACTCCGCGCGCGCCATCGGCGGCACCAGGTGG
Organism: Streptomyces xanthophaeus; assembly: GCF_000725805.1. Lineage (GTDB taxonomy): Bacteria > Actinomycetota > Actinomycetes > Streptomycetales > Streptomycetaceae > Streptomyces > Streptomyces xanthophaeus. Next base: position 46,346 of record NZ_KL647138.1, read on the forward strand.
TCGACGAGGGTGGCGTGCACCCGGCGCTTGGCCTGGGTGCCCTCGCCCGGGTCGTTGACCAGGAACGGGTAGATGAGCGGCAGGTCACCGAGGGCGGCGTCCGGGGCGCAGGACGCGGACAGGCCCGCGTTCTTGCCGGGCAGCCACTCCAGGTTCCCGTGCTTGCCCAGGTGGATCATCGCGTCGGCGCCGAAACCGCCGTCCTCGGCGCGCGCCTGGATCCACCGGTACGCCGCCAGGTAGTGGTGCGAGGGCGGCAGGTCCGGGTCGTGGTAGATCGCGATCGGGTTCTCGCCGAAGCCGCGCGGCGGCTGGATCAGGATGAGGAGGTTCCCGCGGCGCAGGGCCGCCAGGACGATGTCGCCCTCGGGGTTCGCCGAACGGTCGACGAACATGTTGCCCGGGGCCTCGCCCCAGTGCTCCTCCACGCTCTCGCGCAGATCGGCGGGCAGCTCGGCGAACCAGCGCCGGTAGTCGGCGGCCGGGATGCGGACCGGGTTGCGGGCCAGCTGCTCCTCGGTCAGCCAGTCCTGGTCGTGGCCGCCGGCCTCGATCAGGGCGCGGATCAGCTCGTCGCCGTCACCGGAGACCAGCCCCGGGATGCCGTCGGCGGGACCGAAGTCGTACCCGCCCGCGATCAGCGTGCGCAGCAGCTCCACGGCGCTCGCCGGGGTGTCGAGGCCCACCGCGTTGCCGATGCGGGAGTGCTTGGTCGGGTACGCGGACAGGACCAGCGCGACCTTCTTGTCGCGGCGGTCGATGTGCCGCAGCCGGGCGTGGCGTACGGCGATGCCCGCGACCCGGGCGGCCCGCTCGGGGTCGGCCACGTAGGCGGGGAGGCCGTCCTCGTCGAGCTCCTTGAAGGAGAACGGGACGGTGATCAGACGGCCGTCGAACTCCGGCACGGCCACCTGGGTGGCGGCGTCGAGCGGCGACAGCCCCTCGTCGTTCTCCTCCCAGTTGCTGCGCGAGCCGGTCAGGCACAGGGCCTGCAGGATGGGCACGCCGAGGGAGGCGAGCGCGCCCGCGTCCCAGGACTCGTCGTCCCCGCCCGCCGAGGCGGTGGCGGGCTTGGTGCCGCCCGCCGCGAGCACGGTGGTGACGACCGCGTCGACGCCCTCCAGCTCGGCCAGCAGTTCCGGCTCCGGGGTGCGCAGCGAGGAGACGTACAGGGGCAGCGCCTGGGCCCCGTGGGCCTCGATGGCCTCGCACAGGGTGTGCACGAAGGCGGTGTTGCCGCTCATCTGGTGGGCGCGGTAGTAGAGCACGGCGACCCGGGGACCCGTGGTGGTCCCGGGGGTGCGCTCCAGCGGGCCCCAGGTGGGGGAGGCTGCGGGCGGCTCGAAGCCGTGGCCGGTGAGCAGCACGGTGTCGGAGAGGAACCGGGCCAGCTGGTCCAGGTTGGCGGGGCCGCCGTGGGCGAGGTAGCCGTGGGCCTCGGCCGCGATGCCGATGGGGACCGTGGAGGCCTCCATCAGCTGGGCGTCCGGGGCCTGTTCGCCGGTCAGGACCACGACCGGGCGGGTCTGCCCGGGCGCGAGGAGCAGGTCGAGACCGTCCTGCCAGGCGCGCAGGCCGCCGAGGAGGCGTACGACGACCAGGTCGACGCCGTCGAGCAGGCCGGGGAGGTCGTCCAGGGGAAGGCGGGAGGGGTTCGCGAACCGGTACGGCACGGGGCCGTCCGCGGCGCGGGCGCTGAGCAGATCGGTGTCGGACGTCGACAGCAGCAGGATCATGCGGCGGCAGGCCTTCCTCGGGGTTTCCGCGCCCCGGGCAGTGAGGACAGCGGGAGTTCCTGACTCACCCGGCGGATCGCTCCGCAAGGTTCACAGTGGCGGGACCGCGCCGGAATCTCACCGGGCTTCCTCCCATGTCGCCGTCCTCGGCGATGACGGGCCGAGCGGCCCGTCGAAAGGTCATCTTAGGTTGCCTTTCCCCAGGCGGGGAGTGGGGGTGGGATTGGGGCGGGCCGGGTTCTGGAGTGAGGGCCGGGCCGGCGGTGGCGCTGCGCTGGCTTGCGCGGTGGGCGGCCGGATGCGGCGCCGTTGCCGGGGCTCTGCGGTGGTGCTGCGCTGGCTTGGGCCGTGCTGCGGTGGGTGGTCGGGTGCGGCGCCGTTGCCGGGGCTCTGCGGTGGTGCTGCGCTGGCTTGGGCCGTGCTGCGGTGGGTGGTCGGGTGCGGCGCC
>NZ_KL647138.1:48605-87621 GCF_000725805.1 Streptomyces xanthophaeus
CGGGGCGGGCTGGGTTGTGGGGTGTGGGCCGGGCCTGTGGTCGGGTGCGGCGGCGTTGCGGGGCTCTGCCCCGGGCCCCGCGCCTCAAACGCCGGTGGGGCTGGATCGGGGCGGGCTGGGTTGTGGGGTGTGGGCCGGGCCTGTGGTCGGGTGCGGCGGCGTTGCCGGGGCTCTGCCCCGGGCCCCGCGCCTCAAACGCCGGCGGGGCTGGGTTGGGGCGGGCTGGGTTCGGGGTGCAGGCTTGCCCGGCTGGGATTGTGCTGGGTCGTGCCCGTGCCGGGGCTTTGCGGTGGGGTGGGGAGGTCCGGGCTGGTCGGGGTGGTGTCGGACACAGGTCGGGGGGTGGGAATCGTGGGTATGCTCGCCGCCATGCCCCAGCCCCCCTCCGCCGCGCCGCGGGACGAACCCGTCATACGGGACCGCGGCGACGCCTGCCCGGGCGCGCTGCGCCTGCACGCGGCGGACGACGGGTTCCTCGCGCGGGTCCGGATCCCCGGCGGGCTGCTCACCGCCCCGCAGGCGGCCGTCCTCGCCCTCGCCGCCGACCGGTTCGGCGACGGGCACCTGGAACTCACCTCGCGCGGCAACGTCCAGCTGCGCGGCCTCGCCGACGGCTGCGGCGCAGCCCTGGCCGAACTGCTGGATTCCGCCGGGCTGCTGCCCGCGCCCTCGCACGAGCGGATCCGCAACATCGTCGCCAGCCCCCTCGCGGACCCCGCCCCGGTGCGCGAGCTCGACCGGCTGCTGTGCGCCGACCCGGAGGCCGCCGCCCTCTCCGGCCGGTTCCTGTTCGCGGTCGACGACGGCCGCGGGGACGTGGCCGCCCTCGACCCCGACGTGACCCTCCTCGCGCAGCCCGGCGGGCGCGTCCTGGTCCGGCTCGGCGCCTCGCCGGACGCTGCCGAGGTGGCCGCCGCCGACGCCCCGCGCGCGGCGCTGGAGGCGGCCCGTCACTTCCTCGACGCCGCGGCCGCGGCCGGCACCCGGGCCTGGCGGATCGCCGAGCTGCCCCCCGGACACGCCCTGGACGTACGGGAGTTCACCGACCTGCTGTCCGGACGGGGCATCCGCGCGGCGTACCTGCGCGACGCGCCCCGGCCGTACGCGGATCCGCCCGCGCCCGGTGTGCACGCCGACCTGCTCTGCGTCCTGGTCCCGCTCGGCCGCCTCAGCACCGCCCAGTGGCGGGAACTGCCCGGCGAGCTGCGGATCACGCCCTGGCGCAGCATCCTCGTCTCCGCCGCCGCCCCCCGCCCCGCCGGGCTGGTCACCTCGCCCGGCAGCCCCTGGGAGTCCGTCACCGCCTGCACGGGCCGCCCCGGTTGCGCCAAGTCCCTCGCCGACGTGCGGGCCGACGCGCGGGCCGTCGCCGGGCGCACGCGCGGGCCCCTGCCCGTGCACTGGTCCGGCTGCGAACGCCGCTGCGGCCACCCCCGCGGAACGGCCTGGGTGGACCTGGTGGCCACGCCCGACGGCTACCGGCTCGGTGCGGATCCGGTGGCCCCCCACGAACTCGCCGCGGCCCTCGCCGCCGCCCGCAACCAACTCCGAGTGTCCGAAGCCGCAGTGAAGAAATGAGCGAGTACACCGTGTTCGAGTACGAGAAGGACGGCGCCGCGATCTACCGCCAGTCCTTTGCCACGATCCGCGCCGAAGCGGACCTCTCGGGGCTGCCCGCCTCGGTCGCCCAGGTCGCGGTGCGGATGATTCACGCCTGCGGCATGACGGACCTCCCGCAGGACCTCGGGTACACACCGGACGTGGTGCTGCGGGCCCGCGCCGCCCTGGAGGCGGGCGCGCCGATCCTGTGCGACGTGCAGATGGTCGCGAGCGGGGTCACCCGCAAGCGGCTGCCCGCGGACAATGACGTGATCTGCACCCTCTCCGACCCGGCCGTGCCGGAACTCGCCGCGAAGATGGGCACCACGCGCAGCGCCGCCGCGCTCGAAGTCTGGCGCGACCGGGGCCTGTTGGAGGGTTCCGTGATCGCGGTCGGCAATGCGCCGACCGCGCTGTTCCGGCTGCTGGAGATGATCGAGGAGGGCGCCCCGCGCCCGGCCGCCGTCATCGGCGTGCCCGTCGGCTTCATCGGCGCCGCCGAGTCCAAGGACGCACTCGCCGCGCACCCCTCGGGGCTCGACCACCTCGTCGTGCGGGGCCGTCGCGGCGGCAGCGCCATCGCGGCCGCCGCCGTCAACGCCATTGCGAGCGTGGCCGAATGAGCGCCGGACGCCTGTACGGGGTCGGGCTCGGCCCCGGCGACCCGAACCTGATGACCCTGCGCGCCGTCGAGGTGATCGGCGAGGCCGACGTCGTCGCGTACCACAGCGCCCGCCACGGCCGTTCGATCGCCCGTTCGATCGCCGCGAAGCACCTGCGCGAGAGCCACATCGAGGAGCCGCTGGTCTACCCGGTCACCACCGAGACCACCGACCATCCCGGCGGCTACCAGGGTGCGATGGAGGAGTTCTACGAGTCCGCCGCGGCCCGTCTGGCCGCGCACCTGGACGCCGGCCGGACCGTGGCCGTACTGGCCGAGGGCGACCCGCTCTTCTACAGCTCGTACATGCACATGCACAAGCGCCTCGCGGACCGGTACGAGACCGAGGTCGTCCCCGGCGTCACCTCCGTCAGCGCCGCCGCGGCCCGGCTCGGCACCCCGCTGGTGGAGGGGGAGGAGGTCCTGACGATCCTGCCCGGCACCCTGCCGGAGGAGGAGCTCACCGCCCGCCTCGCCGCCACCGACTCGGCGGTCGTGATGAAGCTCGGCCGCACCTTCCCCGCCGTGCGCGCCGCGATGGAGAACAGCGGCCGGCTCGCCGAGGCCCGTTACGTCGAGCGCGCCACCATGGAGGGCGAGCGCACCGGGCTGCTCGGCGACACCGACCCTTCGAGCGTGCCGTACTTCGCCGTCGCGGTCGTCCCGAGCCGGATCGGCAATCCGGGCCAGGTGGCCCCGGGCCCCGGCGAGGTCGTGGTCGTCGGCACCGGCCCCGCGGGACCGCTGTGGCTCACCCCGCAGACCCGGCGGGCGCTGGCCGACGCCGAGGTGCTGGTCGGCTACACCACCTACCTGGACCGGGTGCCCGTCAAGCCGGGCCAGGTCCGGCACGGCTCCGACAACAAGGTGGAGTCGGAGCGCGCCGAGTTCGCCCTCGACCTCGCCCGGCGCGGCAAGCGGGTGGCCGTGGTCTCCGGCGGTGACCCCGGCGTCTTCGCCATGGCCACGGCCGTCCTGGAGGTCGCCGGGCAGGCGGAGTACAAGGACGTGCCCGTGCGGGTCCTGCCGGGGGTGACCGCCGCCAACGCCGCGGCTGCCGCGGCCGGCGCCCCCCTCGGCCACGACTACGCCACGATCTCCCTCTCCGACCGGCTCAAGCCGTGGGAGGTCATCGCGGAGCGGCTGCGCGCGGCCGCCGCCGCCGACCTGGTCCTCGCGCTGTACAACCCCGGCTCGCGCAGCCGCACCTGGCAGGTGGCGCAGGCCCGGGAGCTGCTGCTGGAGCTGCGTGCGCCCGAGACCCCGGTGGTCGTCGCCCGCGACGTGGGCGGCCCGGAGCAGTCGGTGCGGATCGTCACGCTCGCCGAGCTGGAGCCGTCCGAGGTGGACATGCGCACGATCCTGCTGATCGGTTCCTCGCAGACCCAGGTCACCGAGCGGGCCGACGGGTCCAGGCTCACCTGGACGCCGCGCCGCTACGCCTGACCCGGCGCCCGCCACCTGCTACCGCAGCGGCGGCAGCGTGTAGGTCGGGATCGAGGGGTCCTTCGGGTCGAACGGGGTCGGCGTCCACTCCGGGATCGGCGGCTTGGGCGGCGCCGGCGCCGGGTTGGGGCCGCGGTTCGGGTTCTGCGGGACCTGCGCCGTACGCCGCGGGGCAGGGGTCCGCGCGGCCGTCGGGCCCGTCGCGGGCCGGGAGGCGGCGCCGGCCGGCCGCCGCGTCTCCGGGGCCTCCGCGGGCCCGGCTGGGCCGCCGGCCGACGCCCCGGCCCGGGGTGCGTCCGCGGGTGAGGGCGACGCGGGCGCGTCCGCCGGGGCCGGCGCCGACGGGGACTGCGAAGGCGACGGCGTGCCGGGGGAACCGGACGGCGCGGTCGGGGCGGTCGTCTGCGGGCCAGCGCCCGGCTTCCCGCCCTCGCCGCCGTCCGAACACCCTGCCGCCAGCAGGCCGCCGACCAGCAGGGCCGTCACCGCTCCGGACATCCTGCCGCCGGACCCCATGCCCGCCCCCTTCGTACGCGTGAACGATCAGCGCGGGCGATCGTAGCCCAGCCAGTGCAGGGCCGCGGTCACCGAGTGTGCCTCGGGGACGCCCTCGGGGACCGGGGGGCGGCGTACGACGAGGACCGGGATGCCCGCCTCGCGGGCCGCGGTGAGCTTCGGTGCGGTGGCGCTGCCCCCGCTGTCCTTGGTCACCAGGACGTCGATGCGATGCCGGGCCAGGAGTTCCCGCTCCCCTTCGAGGCCGAACGGCCCCCGGTCCAGGAGGACTTCCAGGTGCGGGGGCATCGGCGGGGCCGGGGGGTCCACCGAACGCACCAGGAACCACGTGTCGGTGAGGTGCGCGAAGGAGTGCAGGCCCATCCGCCCCGTGGTCAGGAACGCCCGGCCGCCGAGCGCCGGCAGCAGTTCGGCCGCTCCCGCGAGGGAGTCCGCGAAGGTCCAGGCGTCGCCGGGCCCGGGGGCCCAGCCGGGGCGGCGCAGGGCCAGCAGCGGGACGCCCGTGAGCGCCTGCGCCCCGCAGGCATGGAAGCTCATCCGCTCCGCGAAGGGGTGGGTGGCGTCGACCACGTGCGTCACGTCGTGGCCGGCGATCCAGCCCGCCAGCCCCTCGACGCCGCCGAAACCGCCGATCCGGGTGCCGCCCGGCGGGAGCACCGGCGCCGTGACCCGCCCCGCGAGCGAGGTGGTCACCCGGTACGAGGGGTCGTCGGCCAGTGCCTCCGCGAGCTGCCTGGCCTCCGTCGTACCGCCCAGGACCAGGACGTGGCGGGCAGGTTCAGCAGACATGCCGGTCGCGCTCGGGGGAGTACAGGTGGCTGTCGCGGAACTGCTCGGCGCCCAGGGTCCGGCCGACGATGATGACCGCGGTGCGCACCAGGCCCGCCGCCTTCACCTGGGGCGCGATGTCGGCCAGGGTGCCGCGCAGGATCAGCTCGTCGGGACGGCTGGCCATCGCGACCACGGCGACCGGGCACTCGGCCCCGTAGTGGGGCAGCAGCTCCTCCACGACCCGGTCCACGTAGCGGGTGGCCAGGTGCAGGACCAGCAGGGCGCCGCTGCGCCCCAGGGTGGCGAGGTCCTCGCCGGGCGGCATCGGGGTGGCCTGCTGGGAGATCCGGGTCAGGATCACCGTCTGGCCCACGGTCGGCACCGTCAGCTCCCGCTTCAGCGCGGCGGCCGCCGCGGCGAAGGCCGGGACCCCGGGGACGACCTCGTAGGGGATGGCGGCCGCGTCGAGGCGGCGCATCTGCTCGGCGACCGCGCTGAAGACCGAGGGGTCGCCGGAGTGCAGCCGGGCGACGTCCTGGCCCGCCGCGTGCGCCCGTACGCACTCGGCGACGATCTCGTCGAGGTTCAGCTGCGAGGTGTCGACCAGCCGGGCGTCCGGCGGGCACTCGGCGAGCAGTTCGCGCGGGACGAGGCTGCCCGCGTACAGGCAGACGGGAGCGGCGGCCAGCGTCCGGGCACCGCGCACCGTGATCAGGTCGGCGGCGCCGGGGCCCGCACCGATGAAGTACACGGTCATCTCTGATCCATCTCCTTTGTCACTGACCACTGCGTGACCGGCATCGCCTGGCGCCAGCCCGTGAAACCGCCGACCGGCACGGCGCGTGCGACGGCCAGTTTCACCAGTTCGCCGCCGTGGCGCCGGTAGCGCTCGGTGAGGACCGCCTCCGATTCCAGGGTGACGGTGTTGACCACGAGCCGGCCGCCGGGCGCCAGCGCGTCCCAGGCCGCGTCCAGCAGGCCCGGCGCGGTCAGGCCGCCACCGATGAACACGGCGTCGGGGGCCGGCAGGCCTTCGAGGGCCTCCGGGGCGGCGCCGGTGACCACGCGCAGGCCGGGGACGCCGAGCGCCACCGCGTTGCGGGTGATCCGCGCGGCCCGCTCCGGGACGCGTTCGACGGCCACCGCCCGGCAGGAGGGGTGGGTGCGCATCCACTCGATGCCGATGGAACCCGAACCGCCGCCGATGTCCCACAGCAGCTCGCCCGGGGCCGGGGCCAGCGCGCACAGGGTCGCGGCCCGGACGCGGCGCTTGGTGAGCTGCCCGTCGTGCTCGTAGGCGGAGTCCGGCAGGCCGGGGGTGGCGCCGAGGCGCGGGGTGCGCGCCGCAGGGTCGCGGCGGCAGTCCACGGCCACCACGTTCAGGGGATCGCCGGGCGCGCGGTCCCAGCCGTCCGCCAGGCCCTCGTACGCGTCCTCGCGCTCGGACCCGAGCTGTTCCAGGACCCGCATCCGGCTCGGGCCGAAGCCCCGCTCCCGCAGCAGGGCGGCGATCTCGCCCGGGGAGCCCGCGCCCGCACTCAGTACGAGCACCCGCCGGCCCTCGTAGAGGGCGGCGGCCAGCCGGGCCACCGGGCGGCCGACCACGGTGACCACCTCGGTGTCCTCCACCGGCCAGCCCAGGCGGGCGCAGGCGTACGAGACCGAGGAGGGGTGCGGGTGGACCCGCAGGGCTTCGGGGCCCAGTTCCTCGGCGAGGGCGCGGCCGATCCCGTAGAACATGGGGTCGCCGCTGGCCAGCACCGCGATCCGGCGGCCGGCGTGCTCCGCCGTCAGCTTGGGCACGGCGGGCCGCAGCGGGCTCGGCCAGGCCACCCGGCGGCCCGTGCACGCGTCGGCCGGCAGCAGGTCCAGCTGGCGCGGCCCGCCGATCAGCACCTCGGCGCGGGCCAGCGCGGAGCGGGCGGCGGCGGTGAGCCCGGCCCAGCCGTCGGCGCCGAGGCCGACGACCGTCACGGGAAGAGGGGGAGGCGGGGAGCTCACTGCGCGGTACCTCGGGAACGGGAGGGAGGCGGAAGGAAGGACTGGCGGAAGGACTGACGGAGGACTGACGGAAGGGCGAGACGTCGGAGGACGTCCCGCAGCCTACTGGCCTGCGGATCCGGCCCCCGCTGCCGCCCCCGCTCCGGGCCCCGCGGCGGCCCGGTCTACCCTCGGTGGCCCACAGTGTCGCGAGGGAGCTGCCATGCCCGGCTGGAACGCCACGAACATCCCCGACCAGAGCGGCCGGACCGCCGTCGTGACCGGGGCCAACAGCGGGATCGGCTACGTGAGCGCCCGGGAGCTCGCCCGGCGCGGCGCCACCGTGGTGCTGGCCTGCCGCAGCGCCGCGCGCGGAAAGGCCGCCGAGGTCCGGCTGCGCAGCGAAGTGCCCGGGGCCCGGGTGGAGTTCGCCGCCCTCGACCTCGCCGACCTGTCCTCGGTCCGGGCGTTCGCCACGGCGTACGCGCAGCGCCGCGACACCCTGGACCTGCTGGTCAACAACGCGGGCGTGATGGCGCTGCCCTACGGGCGGACCGCCGACGGCTTCGAGACCCAGTTCGGCGTCAACCACCTCGGGCACTTCGCCCTGACCGGGCTGCTGCTGCCGAGGCTGCGGGCGGCGGCGTCCGGGGCCCGGATCGTGAACGTCTCCAGCGGGTTCCACGTGCTCGCCGACGTCGACCTCAAGGCCCTCGAAGCCCTCGACGCGGGCGACGGCCACGGCTACCGCCGCTGGACCGCCTACGGCCGCTCCAAGACCGCGAACCTGCTCTTCACCCACGAACTGGCCCGGCGTTTCACCGCAGCGGGCGGTGCGGTCACCGCCGCCGCGGCCCACCCGGGCTACGCCTCCAGCAATCTGCACGCCGGAGCGGCCACGCTGGAGGGCCCCACCCTCACCTCGCGCGCGGCGGCGCTCGGCAACGCCCTCGTCGCGCAGCCCGCGGCCAAGGGCGCGCTGCCCACCCTGTACGCGGCCACCGCGCCCGGGGTCCGCCAGGACGACTTCATAGGGCCCCGGTTCGGGTGGCGCGGAGCTCCGGTGCGCTCCTGGCGGGCGAAGCGGACCCTCGACGACAGCTCGGGCGAGCAGCTCTGGTCGGCGTCGGAGCGGCTCACGGGCGTCTCGTACGCATCCCTGCCGCGCTGACCCCGGCCGCTGACCCTGCGGCGCTGACCCGGTGGGGCCGCAGCGGAGTCCGCCGCCCGGGCGCCCCGATGTGAGCCCGTCCGCCCCCGGGTGCCTCCGTCCGCCCCCGGCCGGGCCCTGACCCGCGGGCTCCCGGGGGCCGGACACTCGGCTCCATGGACGACGACGATACGGACAACCACCCACGCGCCCAGGACCACGCGGTGGTCATCGGGGCGGGTCTGGCCGGGCTGCTGGCGGCCCGGGTCCTGGCGGACCGGTTCGCGCAGGTGACCCTGGTCGAACGCGACGAAATGCCCGAGGACGGCCCGGCCTTCCGGCCGGGCGTCCCGCAGTCCCGGCACGCCCACGTGCTGTGGTCGCGGGGGCTGGAGCTGCTGGAGGAGCTGCTGCCCGGGACCACCGACGAACTGCTCGGCGGCGGGGCCGCCCTGCTGAAGTCCCCGGGCGACTTCCTGTGGCTGAGCCCGGCGGACTGGTTCCGTGCGGTGCCGGGCACCGAGGTCCTGCTCGCCGGGCGGGAGCTGATCGACTGGACGGTCCGCCGGGCGGTCCTGCGGCACGAGCGGATCCGGCTGCGTGCCGGCGCCGCCGTCACCGGGCTCACGGCCGCACCCGACGGGCGCGCGGTGACCGGGGTGCAGCTGCGCCACGGCGACCCGCTCGACGCCCGCTTCGTGGTCGACGCGACCGGCCGCGGCTCCAAGACCCCGGCCTGGCTCGCGGCCCTCGGCGTGCCGGCACCCGAGGTCACCCGCTACGACTCCAAGCTCGGATACTCCAGCCGCTACTTCGAGATCCCGCCGGACCCCGCGCGGCGCTGGCACGGGATGTACGTCCAGGGCCGCCCGGACAGCCCGCGCGGGGCCGTGCTCATGCCGGTGGACCGCGCCCGCTGGCTGGTGACCCTCATCGGCAACGGCGAGCACGCCCCGCCCACCCGGGACGAGGAGTTCCTCGGCTTCGCCCGCAGCCTGCGCAGCCCTGCGCTCCACGACGCGATCCGCGACGCGAAGCCCCTGTCCCCGACCGTCGGCTACCGGGCCACCGCGAACGAGTGGCTGCACTACGAGCGCCTGGAGCGCTGGCCGGCGGGGTTCGTGGTCCTCGGGGACGCGGCCTGCCGCTTCAACCCGGTCTACGGGCACGGGATGACGGTGGCCGCGCTGGCTGCGGACACCCTGCGCAAGGAGATCCGGGCCCTGGACACGGGGAGCGTCCCCGGTGCCGCCCGGCGGATCCAGCGCCGGACGGTGGCCGTGGCCCAGACGGCCTGGCAGATCGCGACCAGCGAGGACATGCGGTACCCGCAGACGCAGGGCCCGCCGCCGGACCGGACCACCCGGATCCTCCAGCGCTACATGGCGCGGGTCATGGTGGGCGCCAACACCGACCCGGCCGTCTCGGGCCGGTTCTTCGGGGTCCTGTCCCTGTCCGCCCCGCCGAGCGCGCTGCTCACCCCGGCCACGATGATCCGCGTCCTGTCCAAATGGCGCGTGCCGGCCTCCCCGGCCACCGCCGACTACCCGCCCCACCACGTCCCGCCCGCCGGATACGGGCGGTAGGCGGTGTCTTCGCAGCGGCGTCAGCCGGCCGCCGGCTGGCCCTTGGCGGCGCGCTCGTACAGGGTCCGGATCCGGTCGCCGAAGTAGACGCTGTAGGAGGTCTCGTCGTCGCCGCCCCCGTCGCGGCCGCCGATCACCCCGATCAGGACGTGGCCGTCGGTCAGCACCGGGCCGCCGCTGGTGCCGTTGGGTACGTCCGCGCAGTCCAGGCGCAGCTGCGTCGGTCCGGCGGCGCGGGCGGTGGTACGGCAGTCCAGCGGCTGCTCGTCGCCGTTCGGGTAGCCCACGAGCCGTGCGGGCGCGGGCAGTTCGGGGCCGAAGCGGATCGTCAGGGAGCCGGTGACGTCCTCCAGCTGCTGACCGGGATGGCCGGGCCGGCGCATCCGCAGGAAGGCCACGTCGTGGTCCGGGTCCTCGTCCTCGGCCCAGCGGGGGTCCACGTCGATGCGGGTGGGCACCCAGACCCCGTACGGGGCGACCCCGTCGTGGTAGCCGGGGACGAAGGCGAGGTTGGTGCGGAAGCCGCCGCGGTACACGCAGTGGGCGGCGGTGACGACGAGGTCGCCCTCGGGGGAGTGGACCACACCGGCCGAGCAGTGGTGGTCGCCGTCCCCGTCGGTGCCGGGGGAGAAGAGGGCGCCGATCGCGGGCTCGGCGGGCGCGGGACGGGCCTCCAGCGGGTCGGAGGGCTGCCATCCGGCCGTCCGCCAGTGCGCCGGGGCGTCCGCGCCGAAGGCCTTGTCGTCCGTCGGCGGCTGCGGGTCCTCCCGGGCGATCCCGTCGAGCACGGCGGAGGCCGTCCGGTCGGCGCGCTGCGGGTCCTGCTGGTAGCTGCCCTGCGTGCGGTCCCCTTCCGCGAGCCGCGAGGTGTAGCCGTACAACTCCCAGGCGTACCGCAGGCCTCCGAAGAGCAGCGCACCGAGGACGGCGACGAGCAGGGTGACCCGTACGGTCCTCCCGCGAACCTTGCTGAACATGTGTGGCGCTCCCACCCGGCTGACCCGTCCGACCTCTGTTCGATGGGGGAGCGGGGGCAAGGGTTGCACCCGCGCGGCGTGGCGGTTCTCACAGCGGTCCGCCCCGCCCCCTCCCGTGTCGCGCAACCGCCCACCGCACCCCGGTAGGCTTGTTGCGAATTGTTCGCAACAAGGGTCGAGGGTGCTGTGGTGGGGTCTCCGGTGGTGCTCGGCATCGAGTCTTCCTGCGACGAGACCGGGGCGGGCATCGTCCGCGACGGGAAGCTCCTCGCGCACGTGGTCGCCTCCAGCATGGACGAGCACGCCCGCTTCGGCGGAGTGGTCCCGGAGATCGCGGCCCGCGCCCACCTGCACGCCTTCAACCCGGTCGTGCGCCAGGCCCTCGACCAGGCCGGCCTGCGCCCCTCCCAGCTCGACGCGGTCGCCGTCACCACCGGCCCCGGCCTCGCCGGCGCCCTCCAGGTCGGCCTGGCGGGCGCCAAGACCCTCGCCTACTCCCTGGGCCTGCCCCTGTACGGGGTCCACCACCTGGCCGGCCACGTCGCCGCCGACACCCTGGAGCACGGGCCGCTGCCCGAGCCCTGCATGGTCCTGATCGTCTCCGGCGGCCACACCTCGCTGCTGCTCGTACGGGACCTGGTGCGCGAGCCGATCCTGCACCTGGGGGACACCCTGGACGACGCCGCGGGCGAGTGCTTCGACAAGGTGGCCCGGGTCCTCGGCCTGCCCTACCCCGGAGGGCCCGCCATCGACCGGGCCGCCCGGGACGGCGATCCGAAGGCCGTCGCCTTCCCGCGGCCGCTGACGGGCGGCCGCGGCGCCGGGGACCCGTACGCCTACTCCTTCTCCTTCTCGGGCCTGAAGACGGCCGCCGCCCGCTGGGTCGAGGGGTACCGCCTGCGCGGGGAGGAACCCCCCGTCGCCGACGGCGCGGCCGCCCTCCAGGAGGCCGTCGCCGACGTCCTGACCCGCAAGGCGGTCGCGGCGTGCACCGCCCACGGGGTGCGGACGCTGGTGGTGGTCGGCGGGGTGGCGGCCAACTCCAGGGTGCGGGCCCTCGCCGAACGGCGGTGCGCCTCGGCCGGGATCGAGCTGCGGGTGCCCCCGATGACCCTGTGCACCGACAACGGCGCGATGATCGCCGCCATCGGCGACCTGCTGGTCCGGTCCGGGGCCGGGCCCGCTCCGCTGGACGTGACGATCGACCCGTCCGCCCCCCTGGAGTACGCCGCCCTCACCCCGCGGGCGGCGGGCGCCGTCCTGTCAGGGTGACGGGCTGACCTGGACGGTCGCCAGTGCCCCGCCCGAGGCCTCCTTCACCACCTGGATGCGGGTCCCGGTGTCCGGGACCTTCACCCCGAGCTGGGGCAGCTCCGCGTTCCAGTAGCTCCCGGTGCGGTCGTCGAAGACCGGGACGCCCGGCCGCGCCGGGATCACCACCGGTGCTCCCGCCCTGTGCAGCACGACCCGCTCGGCCGGGCGCAGGGAGAAGGGTGCGTCGAAGGTCTGCACCCGTGCCCCCAGCAGGGTCCCGTCCCCGTGCCGGAGCGGCTCCGGCCGGGCGTCGACCGGCAGCAGCAGGCCGCCGCCCGGGTGCGCCTTGGTGGTGTTGTCGCTGTACGCGGTGTCCCACAGCCAGATCAGCACGCCCTGCTGGTAGGGGAAGAACTCCACCTTCTCGCCCGTGAAACCGAAGTGGTACGGGCCGGTGCGCAGCAGGCTGCCGTAGCCGGTGTACCGGCGGTTCTCGACGAAGTAGGCCCGCGGGTGCTCCGCGCGGCCCGTACGGCCCTCCGTACGGGACCACTTGACGGCCGTCCAGCCGTTCGCGCCCTGCTCGGCCCCGTCGCGCACCAGCTCACGGCCGTCGCCCGCGGTGATCCGCAGGTCGTCGAAGGCGGCGCCCCGGCCGTGGGTGTTGCTGTCCGAGGTGACGCGCAGCCGCAGCTGGACGCTGCGCCCCGCGAAGCGGTCCAGGCCGACGGACAGGTCGGTCCATCCCGCCGAGGCGCCGGAGATGCCCTTGGGCGGGACGGGCGCGCCGCCCACGGTGCCCGGCAGGGCCTCCCAGGTGGTGCCGCCGTCCGTGGAGGCCTCCACGGTGAGGAAGTCGAAGTCCTGCTCGGTGTCGTACCAGACGCGGCTGTCCAGCCGGGCGGTACCGGGCGGCAGGTCGACCGTCCGCGTCAGGGTGTTGTCCATGAAGTCGCCGGTCCCGCTCCACCACTGGCTGGCGCCCTCGTACGGATCGGCCAGTTCGGTGCGGGTCACCGAGGGCGGCAGGTGCACCAGCAGGGCCTGCGGATCCTCGGTGTTGTAGCCGGACACGCCGAGCACCGCGCGCGTCTTGCGTCCGGCATCGGCCTCCGTGTACTCCAGCCAGCCCAGCTGGAGCTTGCTCCACGGATCGAGGTCGCCGGGGAACTCACCGGTGCTGTTCGCGCCCTTGCCGAGATAGGAGGCCGAGGACATCAGGGACCAGAAGTTGACGCTGTTGTCCCCGTCCGAGCTGTACAGGTCCGGCAGCCCCAGATCGTGGCCGAACTCGTGGGCGAACAGGCCGGCGCCGCTGTTCTCTCCGCCGGTCAGGTAGTCGCCCGCCCAGATGCCGCTGTCGCCGACCGGGGTGCCGCCCGCCTTGTTGCCCTCGGGGCCCGCGCTGCCGGCCTGGTTCCAGTACGCGAACCAGCGGTGGGCCCACACGGCGTCCTTGCCCTGCGCGCCGCCGCCCCAGGTCTGGTCCTTGCCCGCGTGGACGACGACGAGGTGGTCGAGGTAGCCGTCCGGCTCGTCGAAGTTCCCGTCGTGGTCGGCGTCGTAGCGGTCCCAGACGTCGTACTCGGCGAGCTGTGCCTTGATCTGCTCGGGGCTGCGTCCCTTGGCGCGCTCGGCCCGGTACCAGGCGTCGGTGGCGTCGCGGATCATGTCCCAGTTGGTGCGGCACTGGCCGGGCTCGGAACAGTTGTCCGTGCCGTAACGCGCCTCGTTCCAGGGGAGCTTGACCCAGTCGGAGACGGTGCCGTCCAGGTCGTAGCGGCCGGAGGACTGGAGCCGGTAGTAGGCGCGCAGCGAGGCCGATTCGGGCGTGGTGGAGAAGAACTGCTTCTGGTAATAGGCCCGGTCGAAGTCCTTGCGCCACAGGGTGTGGTTGTCGTCGCGGGCCGGCTTGCCGATGGTGTTGTGCCGGGGGCCGGGGGTGCCGCCGAAGCGGGGTTTGCCCTCGAACTCCGTGGTGGTGTCCACCTGGTCGCCGAACTCGGCGAGGATCACGAAGACCTTGTCCTTGCGTTCCTGGGCGAGTTCCACGTACCGCTTGCCGACCTTGGCCTGCCGGGGGAGGGTGCCGTCCGCCTCGGCCCGCAGGCCTTCCCGGCCGCCCGCCGCGACGCCTTCGAGCGCCTGGCGGCGCAGGGCCTGGCGCTGGAGCTCCAGGGGGGCGGGCGGAGGGGCGGCGGCGTGTTCCGCCTGCTGCCCGGCCGCCGGAGGGGGCGGGGGAGGGGCGGTGGCGGCGAGCGCGGGGGCGGCGAGGAGGGCGAGGGATATCGCCGCTCCCACCGCAGCGAGTCTGCGCAACGTGGTTGACCTTCCGGTGAGTTGGGTCGAAGCGCAGGTAATATTTCACATGTCACAGGTGATGGATAGAGGTGGGAGGGTCCTGGAGTGCGACCGCCCCGCAATGCCCCTCCGGGACCAGCACGTCCGTCAGCGTCCATCCCGGCACCCGGGCCGGTGCCGGACCCGCCCCCACGTAGTCGGCCGCAGGGTCCGCCGAGAGACCGACCCCGAGCCCCTTCAGATACGCCTCCTTGCGCGTCCACACCCGGGTGAAGGCCACCGGCCGCTCCCCGGCCGGCACCAGCGCCAGCTCGGCCGCCTCCCGCGGGTGCAGCACGTCGGAGGTCTCCGCGATGGTCTGCGGCAGCACGATCTCCTCGACGTCCACCCCGACCGGGGCGGTGGCGAAGGCCAGCAGGCTGATCCCCGTGCAGTGCGAGAGGGAGAAGTGCAGGGCGCCGCCCGGGAGCACGGGCCGCCCGTGCGGCTCGTCGCAGTGCGCGCACGGCGCCCGTTCGACGGTCACCTCGCGCGGGGCCGTGCCCAGGTAGGCCCCGAGCAGCCGGCGCAGGGCCACGTGCGCGCAGACGTACGCGTCACGGTCGGCCGCCCGGACGAACTCGGCCGCACGGGCCAGCTCCTGGGCGTCCAGGGTGCCCGGGGCGTGCCGCGCCGCGTGCACCCGGTAGGAGGTGGTGTCCACGAGCCACAGCTGCGGGCTCGCGGCCACCAGGACGGCGCCGGACGGGCCTTGCCGGGACAGCGGTTCCGGGACCAGCAGGGTGCGCGCGGGGCTCGCGGCGCCGCTCGCGGCGCCGGTCAGGGTGGCGGGTGTCATCGGGGCCTCCTCACACGCCGGCCGGGACGGGGAGCTCCACCGATGCCTGCTCCTCGGCCTTGGCGGGGTGGCGCAGGGCGAGGACGGCCGCCAGCGGAGAGACGAAGGCGATGGCCCCGCACAGCAGCCAGGTGGTCTGCACGCCGAGGGCCAGGGACAGGGAGCTGAAGACGGCGATGGAGATCGGGGCGGTGCCGATGCCCGCGAGGGCGAGCGTGGACATGGCCGCGCCCATCCGGTCCTCGGGGGCCGACTGCTGGTAGAGGGTGACGATGGCCGGACCGTTGAGCCCGGACAGCAGGCCGACCCCGGCGGCGACGGCGGTGAGCGAGACCACGGAAGGCATCAGGGCCATCACCAGGATTCCGGCGGCCAGGCCCGCCCCGGTGACCACGAGCCGTACGAACATGGGGATCCGGTGCGCCAGCGCCGCACCCACCGCGCTGGAGCCGAGGGCGCCCACGCTGAACGCGGCCAGCACCACGCCCACCGCGCCCACGCCCCAGCCGCGTTCGGAGACCAGCAGCGGCAGGGCGACCTCCGCGGGCCAGCTGAACGCCATGTCCAGGCACAGGGCGGCGACGAACATCCAGCGCAGCCTGGGGTGCCGGGCCAGCAGCCGGAACCCGTCACCGGACCGCTTGACCAGCGACACCCCCGGCTCGGGCTCCGGCCGGACGAAGCCGTGCGTGACGTGCAGCAGGCAGCCGAGCCAGACCGCCCCGGTGACCGCGCCGACCAGCATGGCGAGCCACAGCTCCCCGACGGTGATCAGGAAGGCTCCGGCGGGGGCGCCGAGGATGGGCGCGACGCGGAGCACCATCGCGTAGAGGGAGTTGGCGCGGGCCAGCTGGTCGCCGCGGGCGAACATCGGCAGCAGGACCCCGGAGGCCGGTCCGGCCAGGCCGAGCAGGACGCCCTCGACCAGGGCGATCAGCACCAGCGGCCACAGCTGCGCGGTGGTGGCGGTGACCACGGCCCCGCCGGCCAGCAGGGCCACCCGGGCGCTGGTGGTGCGCAGCAGGACGAAGCGCGGGCCGAGGGTGTCGGCCACCGCCCCGCCGAAGATCAGCATCAGGGCGCGGGGCACGGTGGCGGCGAGCATCAGCAGGGTCACCGCGCCGGTGCCGCCGATCTGGACGGCGGTCCAGTTCATGGCGATGAGCAGGGCGAAGCTGCCGAACTGGACGGCTGCCTGGCCTCCGACGAGGGAACTGACTCGGCCCCACTGGACCTGGTCGGAGGCCGGTGCCGGTGCCGGTGCCGGTGTCCCGGGCTCGGGGGTGGCGGCTGGCTGGGGGGTGTCCATGGGGCACCTGGTTTCTGTGAGTGGGCGGAAGGCCGAAGGGGAGCGAGCCGGAGGGGGTGTGTTTCAGCCCGGGTGCGGGCCGCCCGGCCGGGGCCGGGCCGCGAGCGCCGCGGCCACCGCCCGCCGGGCTGCGCGCACCAGGTCGCGGGCGCGGGGCGCGGGCCCGTACGCGTCCAGGCGCAGGTGCCCGCCGAGGTGGCCGAGGCCGGCCCGGACGAGGGCCTGGTGGGCGGCCGCCGAGGCGGGGCCGCCCCCGCGCGCCGGGGTCACGGTGACGCCCGGCACCTCACCGAGCCGGAACCGCGCCCGCACCGGCCACGACGGCGAGCCGGGCCGCACACGGGCGCCGTCCCGCGGGGTGCGAGGGGGCAGGGGGCGGGTCCCGGGGGGTGTCACGAGAGGCCGCCGACCGGGAGCGGCGGTGCGGGGACCGGGAGGTCCGGGGACCACAGGTCCTCGGGTCCCAGGTCCGCGGCGCGGTACTTGCCGAGGGCGCTGACCAGCAGCCGGGTCTCCAGGGCCAGGGCCTCCACCAGCCGGACCAGCCCCGCCTGCCGGTCCTCGTCGACGGCGAGCAGCGCGGCCCGCCCCAGGCCGACGGCGGTGGCGCCGAGGGCCAGGGCCCGCACGGCCCGTCCGCCCTCCCAGATCCGGCCCGTGGCCAGCAGGTCCCCGTCCGGGCGGCCGATGCGGCGCAGGGTTTCGCCGAGCGGGAGCCCGACCTGCTCCAGGAAGACCCGGGGGGCCCAGCCGGTGCCGCCCTCCGCGCCGTCGACGGTGACGGCGTCCGCGCCCGCGGCCCAGGCCGTCGCCGCGGCGTGCGCGATGTCGCGTCCGGGGTGGAACTTCACCCAGGTGCGGGCCAGCGGGAAGTTGTTCCGCATGAACCGCAGCTGCTGGCGCACGATCTCCTCGGTGAAGGTCCCCGGGGTCGCGCACCGCAGCCGCCGGCCGGGGTCGCCCAGCAGGTCCCGTACGGCGAACTGCCCGGCCAGCCGCTCGGCTTCGGCCGCGCCCACCACCGTCATCCCGCCGAGCCCGGGCTTCGCGCCCTGCCCCACCTTCAGTTCGAAGCCGAGGCGGCCCGAGTCCCGCAGGGGCCGCGTCCCCGGGTCGCTGTAGAGGAGGTTCCACACCTCCGAGTCCGCGTCCTCGGTGGACTGCTGCACCACCACCCCGCCGACGCCGTCCGCCACGGTCTCCGCGTACGCCGCCACCCGCGCGAGGAGCGCCGAGCGGGCGGCCCCGTCGCCGCGCCGGTAGCCGTGGACGGGCACCATGTTCTCGCCGATCACCATCGGGATGCCCAGGCGCGCGGCCTGTCGCCCCGCGGCCACGCCCAGGTCGCCGCTGCCCGCCCGGGTGGACCCGAACGCCGAGAGGTACAAGGGCAGTTCGGCCGCGAAGCCGCCCACCGCGGTGTGTAGGTCCACGTCCTCGTACGAGGGCTCGCGGCCCAGCTCGATCAGCTTCTCCAGCCGCCGCGGCATGAACACCGGCGGCGCGATCCGCAGCGCGTCCAGGGCGTCCGGCGCGTCCGGTGCGCCTGCCGCCTCCGGCGTGCCCGGACCGCCCGGCGCCTGCGCCCCGTACAGCTCGGCCCCGTAGGTGCCCGCCTCCGGGAACACCTCGGCCGTGCCCGCCCGGGCCCGGGCCCGTACGGCGCGTTCCGGGAAGCCCGCCGCGCGCAGCCCGCTCACGGGGCGATCACCCCCGGCAGCTTCGGGTAGGCGCTGACCTGCCACAGCGCGTCCAGCCCGGTCAGGAAGCGGACCAGGCGCTGCAGGCCCATGCCGAAGCCGGCGCTGGCCTCGATGCCCTCACGGGCCAGGTCCAGGTACCAGGCGTACTTGGCGGGGTTCTCCCCGCTCTCCCGCATCCGGGTCACGATCGTCGCGTAGTCGGACTCCCGCTCGCTGCCGCTGACCAGCTCCCCGTAACCGCCGTGCGCGATCAGGTCGAAGTTGCGCAGCACGCCGGGGCGGTCCGGGTCCTCGCGGTCGTAGAAGCCGCGCGAGCCCTTGGGGTAGTCGTTGACGAAGAACGGCCGGCCGGACTCCAGGGACAGGACCTTCTCCCCCTCCCAGTCGATCTCGGCGTCCGGGCTCTGCGGGTGCCCGAGGCCCACCAGGCGGGCGACGGCCTCCCCGTGGGTGCAGGCGTCGAACTTCCCGGACCGCAGCTCCGCGAAGTCCAGCTCGTCCCGGCCCAGTTCGCGCAGCACCTCGGGGACCGCCGTCCAGGCGTGCTCCACCACGTGGGTGAGCAGTCCGGCGGCGATCTCCTGGGCGTCCTGCCGGGACCCGCCCGCCAGCTCCACGTCGATCTGGTGGAACTCCACCAGGTGCCGCCCCGTGGCGGCCGTCTCCGGCGGCTCGACGCGGACGTTCGGCGCGATGTAGAAGAGTCGCGGAAAGCCCTTCAGCGAGGCCTGCTTGTAGAGGATCGCGCTGGTCATCAGCTTGTACGGCTGCCCGTAGTAGTCGACGTCCAGCGCCTTAGCGCCGCGCCCGCCCGGGTCCGTGACCGGTCCGACCAGCGGCGGCAGCAGTTCCACGAATCCCTCGCTGCGCAGGAACTCCCGCGCCGCGTAAAGGACTTCCTGCTGCACCAGCATCGCCGAGCGCAGCTGCGGCGACCGCAGGTGCGCTCCCAGCGGGGGAGGGGCCTGAGGGTGAGGGGTCTGCACGTGAAGGGTCTGTGTCTCCATGTCGGCTCCTGTGGGTATCGGTGTGTGGTCGAAGCTCGGCGGGCGGGCGCGCCCGCTCATCCGCCGCGCCCCGGGGCGTCGTAGCGCAGGGCCACCCCGTGCACGGCCGCGAGCAGTCCGTCGGCGGTCATCGGCCGCAGCACGCCCGGGGTGCGGTGCGCCGTCACCGGCATCGCCCCCACCTGCGACCAGCGCAGCCGTCCGCCCGCGTCCACGAAGCTGCGCGCGCGGCCGGCGTTGTCCGGGTGCAGGCAGTACGGGACGTCCAGCACGCCCCGGGCGAAGGCGGTGCGCAGGGCCCGCCCGAGGTCCTCCCCGAGCTCCAGCACGGCCTCCACGAAGGCCCGGGCCTCCCGGTACACCTCGCTGTCGGCCGCGTCCTGCGGTTCGGGGAGCCTCTCGGTCAGCGCGGCGGTGGCCGCCGCCGTCTCCAGGGCCCGTACGTTCTCCAGCACGGTCGGGATGCGGTGCGCCTCCGCGGCGGTCTTCACGATCAGCCGCTGCGCGCCCGCGCCGACCGCCAGCCGCGCGGAGGCCTCCAGCAGGCGGGTCGCCCCGCCCGCGGTGTGCGGGAAGACCCCCATGTAGGTGTAGAGGACGACGTGCCGGTCCACGCCGGGCGGCAGGAACTCCCCGGCCAGCCGCCGCAGCGCCCGTACCGCCTCGGCGTCCTGCGCGGGGTCGGTCTGCTGGGCGTAGCTGAGGGAGACGCTGCGGATGCCGTGCTGTGCGAAGAACATCCCCTCCAGCAGGCTGAGCGCGACCAGCAGCCCGGGCGGGCAGAGCTGGCCGAGCATGCAGCCGCCGAAGCTCTCCAGGTGCGGCACCCGCGGGGCGGGCGCCAGCTGGGCCAGCAGCTCGCAGCAGCGGGCCCAGTTGTCGACGGACTCGGCCAGCGGGGTGCGGCCGTAGGGCAGGCAGTACGAGACCGGTCCCCCCTCGGTGGCGTCCAGTCCCGCGGCGGTGAGCGCCCGGACGATGGCCTCGGGCCGGGAGGAGCCGTGCCGGACCTGGACGGGGAAGTCCGCGTCCAGGACCCCGTCGAGCAGCTGCCGGGTGCGGGCGGCGCTGTGGGTGGCGATCGGGTAGCCGTTGAGCGGGGTGCCCTCGGCGAGGGCGGCGCGGGCCGCGGCGTGCGCGCCGACCCGCGTGTAGCTGTCGATGGTGAGGGTGCCGACGGTGGTGGCGACGGCGGACCGGGTGCGCTCCAGTCCGGCCCGCATCCGGCGCGGGTCGCCGAAGCCCATGCGGGGCTGGACGACGAGCTGCCCGGCCGCCGCCGCGCGGGCGACGAAGGCGCCGAACGAACCGGACGAAGGGGCGGCGGGGGAGGCTCCCGGCTGCGCCGCGGCGGCGCTCCGCGCGCGGAGCGTGCTGGTCGTCATGCGACGGCCCGCGTACCGCCGTGCGGGGCCGGACCGTCGGCGGCGGCCGCCCCGGCCGGGGCCGTGGCGGGGGCGCAGGAGAGCGAACCCAGGTAGGCGCGGAAGGAGTTCACGTCCCCGTCGTCGAAGACGGCGTCGCAGCCGGCGGCCAGGAGGCGGCCACGCTGCTCCGGGTCCGCGACGCCCGCGACGCCCAGCTTCCCGCCGATGACGACGGGGCCGGTGAATCCGCTCAGGCGCAGGGCGCGGACCGCGTTCAGCCCGTCCCGGTAGCCGTGCCCGTTCACGCTGCTGATGACCACGAGGCCCGGTCCGTCGGCCGCACAGGCCGCCGTCAGCAGGTCGTCCGTCACACAGGGGCCCAGATTGCGGACCCGGTGCCCGAGCTCCTCCATCAGGAGCTGCAGATAGACGAGATTCCAGGTGTGGGAATCCGATTCCGTGCCGGTGAGCAGGATGTTCACATTCCGTCGTCGCATACCGAGAATATAGAAAGCGCGGGGGCCGCCGAGGGGAAGTCGGACCGGCAGTATGGCGGAATTCGGTGCGGGCCGGCGGGTCGGCCGACCGGTGGCCGGCGGAAAGGAAAGAAGCCGTGCCCCGCAGGTGCGGGACACGGCTTCACGGGTGGTGCGGGGGAATTCAGGCGTACTGGGCGAGCAGGCTCTTGGGCCGGATGTCCGTCCAGTTCTGCTCCACGTAGGCCAGCGCGTCGGCCCGCGTACCCGCCCCCCAGACCACGTCCCAGCCTGCGGGAACGGCGGCGAACACGGGCCACAGGGCGTGCTGCCCTTCGTCGTTCACCACGACGTGGAAGGTGCCCTCGGCGTCGTCGAAAGGATTGGTCATGACAGACTCCTCAATTTCTCGGAAAGGATACGGCCGATCAGTGCGAGGGGTTCCGGTTCGCCCATTCTGGTGTGCGGGACCCCGATGACGTGGTTCTCGACACTGCCTTCCACATAGGGAATCCAGTGCTGTGCGAGAGTGTTCTCCGTCTCCCCGTCCTCGATGGCCGCCAAGAACACCATGTCGGTGGCCACGGGGTGCGGGGCGTACAGGTTCATGATTTCGGCGTGGTTGATGGAGGCGCCGATGACGGACCGGATCTCCCCGTCCGAGAAGGCGCCGAGGACCGGGTCCTTCAGCCGGACCAGGCCGATGAGGGCGTCCACGTCGAAGGGGGCGTCCTCGGGCTCGCCGGTGGCGTCGCCGACCAGCATGTCCCGCTTCTGCGCGGGGGTCATCCGGCGCCGCCGCGGTTCGGTCGGCAGCAGGTGGACGTCCATCATGGCCAGCAGGTCGGTGCGTTCGCCCAGCTCCGCCAGCCGCACCGCCAGGGCGTGGGCGACGGTGCCCCCGAAGGACCAGCCGAGGAAGCGGTACGGGCCGTGCGGCTGGACCTCCCGGATCAGCGGCAGGTAGTCCTCGACCATCTCCTCGACCGTCTCCGGGCTGTGCCCGAGCTCGCTCAGGGCCCTCGCCTGGATCGCGTACAGCGGCTGGTCCGGCCCCAGGTGCTGGGCGAGCCCCGCGTACGGCCAGCCCACACCGGTGCCGGGGTGGATGCAGAACAACGGCTGCCGCGTCCCCCGGGTGCTGAGGGGGAGCACCACCCCCATCGGGTCGAAGCCGCTGGGCTCGTCCCCCAGCAGCCCGGCCACCGTCGGCGTGCGGAACAGGTCCCGTACGCCGCGCTCCAGCCCCAGGACGGTCCGCATCCGGCTCACCAGCCGCACCCCGAGCAGCGAATGCCCGCCCAGGGCGAAGAAGTTGTCGTCGATGCCGACGCCTTCCACGCCGAGGACCTCGGCGAACAGCCCGCACAGGACCTCCTCGCGCGGGGTGCGCGCCGGGCGCCCCGCCGCCGCCCGTACGGCCGGGGCGGGTGCGGGCAGCGCCGCCCGGTCGGGTTTGCCGTTCACGGTCAGGGGGATGGCATCGAGCAGGACGAAGGCCGAGGGGACCATGTGCTCGGGGAGTTCGTCCGCCGCCCACCGCAGCAGCGCGGCCTCGTCGAGGCCGTGGCCGGCCCGCGGGACGGCGTACGCCACCAGCCGCTTGCCGCCAGGCCCGTCCTCCAGGACCACCACGGCGACCTGGCCCACGCCCGGGTGCCGGGCGAGGGTCTCCTCGATCTCGCCGGGCTCGATCCGGAATCCGCGGAGCTTGATCTGCCCGTCGGCCCGCCCGATGAACCGCAGTTCGCCCGCCGGGGTCCAGTGCACAAGGTCGCCGGTGCGGTACATCCGGCCGCCGTCCGCGGCGAACGGGTCGGCGACGAACCGCTCCGCCGTCAGCCCGGGCCGGCCCACGTACCCGCGGGCCACCTGCGCACCGGCGATGTACATCTCGCCGGGGACCCCGACCGGGACCCGCCGCAGCCGCTCGTCCAGGACGTGGACGCGCGTGTTGTCGAGGGCCGCGCCCAGGAACACCCCCTCCAGGAGGCGCCGGTCGAGCGGGAACCGCTGCTGGTGCGAGGCGAAGGTGGTCTCCGTGGGCCCGTACGAATGGACGAGCACCGTGTCGGGGCAGTGGTCCAGGACCCGCTGGAGGGCGCTCGGCGAGGCCACGTCCCCGCCCGTCCACACCTCGTCGAGGAGCTTCAGGGTGTCCAGCCCCTCGTCCGCCATGATGTGGAACAGGCCCATGGTGAAGTAGGCGGCGGTGACGTCGTAGGTGCGGACGGTGTGGTCGAGTTCGGCGACGTCCGTGCCGTCGCCGGGGGCGATGACCAGCTGCCCGCCGTTCAGCAGCGGCACCCACAGCTCGTAGGTGGAGGCGTCGAAGCCGATCGCCGAATGGACCAGCATCCGGCGGTGGTTGGCCAGGTCCCAGCAGCGGTCGGTGACCAGCTCCGCCACATTGCGGTGCGTGACCCCGACGCCCTTGGGGCGCCCGGTGGAGCCCGAGGTGAACATGACGTACATCAGCTCGTCCTCGCCGACCTCCACGCCCGGATCGGTCCGCGGATATCCCGCCACCGGGGTGTCGGCGGTCAGCACCCGGGTCCCCGCGTCGAGCTGACGGCGTACGGGCGCCGAGCCCGCGTGCGCCTCCTGCGTCAGCAGGACCCGCGCCCCCGTGTCCTCCATGATCATGGCCACCCGGGCGTCCGGCAGGCGGGGGTCCAGCGGTACGTACGCGGCCCCGCACTTGAGCACCGCCAGCGCGGCCACCAGCAGGTGCGGGCTGCGGTCCAGCAGCAGCCCCACCGCGCCGCCCCGGGTCACCCCGGCCTCGATCAGCCGGTGCGCCAGGGCGTTGGCGCGGGCGTCCAGCCCGGCGTACGTCAGGGTCTCCTCCTCGTACGACAGGGCGGTGCGCCCCGGGGTCCGGCGGGCCTGCGCCGCGAACCGCTCGTGGACCGGCCCGCGGGCGGTCCGCGGGACCGCCGTGTCGTTGTACTGCGTGACCAGCCGGAACTCCTCCTGCGCCGACAGGAGCCGCAGCTCGCCGATCCGCTGCCGCGGGTCCTCGGCCACCGCCCGCAGGATGCGCACCAGGTGCCCGGCGAGCATCGCCGCCGTCTGCGCGTCGTACAGGTCCGTGGCGTATTCGAGGACGCCGGCCAGCCCGCCCGGGGCCCCGTCCGCGGCCCGCGTCTCCTGCAGGTTCACCGTCAGGTCGAACTTGGTGAACCCGGAGGCCGAGCCCAGCGCGGTCCCGGCCAGAGCCGTGCCCGCCGGGGCCTGCGGCTCCGCCGGCTGGACCTGCACCACCGCCTGGACCAGGGGGTGGTGGGCGGTGGAGCGCACCGGGTTCAGCTGCTCGACGACCAGGTCGAAGGGCAGGTCCTGGTGGGCGTACGCCGCCAGGTCGGTGTCGCGGACCCGGCCGAGCAGCTCGGTGAACCGCGGGTCGCCGGAGGTGTCGCAGCGCAGCACGAGGGTGTTGACGAAGAAGCCCACCACATCGTCGAGGGCCTCGTCGTCGCGTCCCGCGACCACCGTTCCGAGCGGCAGGTCGGTGCCCGCGCCGTGCCGGGTCAGGGCCGCGGCGAAGGCCGCCTGCACCACCATGAACAAGGTGGCCCCGTGCTCCAGGGCCAGCGCCTCCAGCCGGGCGTGCGTATCGGCGTCCAGCTCCACCGCCGTCGCCCCGCCGCGGTGCGAGGCCTCGGCGGGCCGGGTACGGGCCCCCGTCAGCTCCAGCGCGGGCGGCGCGTCCGCCAGCGTCTCCCGCCAGTACGCGACGTGCGCGGCAGCCGCCTCCCCGTCCAGGACCTCCCGCTCCCACAGGGTGTAGTCCGTGTACTGCACCGGCAGCGGCTGCCAGCCGGGAGCCGATCCCGCCAGCCGGGCCTCGTACGCGGCCGCCAGGTCGCGGACCAGCGGCCCGGTGGACCAGCCGTCGGCGGCGATGTGGTGCACGAGCAGCACCAGCACCTGCCCCGGGCCGTCCTCCCCGGCCGTGTCGATCAGCGTGGCCCGCAGGGGCAGTTCCTCCGCGAGGGCGAAGACGTGCCCGGCGGCGGCGTCGATCGCCGCCTCCAGCCCGTCCGGCTCCGCGGTGACCCGCTCCAGCACCGGCCGCGCCCCGTCCACGACCCGCTGGTACGGCTGCCCGTCCACCGCGGGGTACACCGTGCGCAGCACCTCGTGCCGCCCGGCCACGTCCGCGAGGGCCCCGGCCAGCACGGCCGCGTCCAGCGGCCGCTCCAGCCGCACGGCGAAGGGGATGGTGTAGGAGCGGCTCGGCCCCTCCAGCTGGTCCACGAACCACAGCCTGCGCTGTGCGTACGACAGCGGGATCCGCTCCGGCCGTGCCTCCTGCGGTACGGGCACCAGGGCGGGGCGCCCGGCGGGGGCGGCGGCCGACACCAGCCGCAGGGCCAGTGCGGCCGGGGTCGGGGCCAGGAACAGGTCCCGGATGCGCGCCTCGACGCCAAGGACGGACCGGATCCGGTTGACGAGCCGGACCCCCGACATCGAGTGCCCGCCCACCGAGAAGAAGTTCTCGTGCGGCTCCACCCGGTCGAGCCCGATCACCTCCGCGAACAGCCGGCACAGCGTGTCCTGGGCGGGGGAGTGCCCCTCGGGTGCCGGAGCCGGCCGGGCCCGCCGCTGCTCCTCCCGGGCCGCGGCGAGTCCGGCCCGCAGCCGGGCCACCTCCCGGCCCTCCGCGTCGGTGAGCAGCGGCCGTCCGCCGACCGGCGCGTACGGATCCTCGGCCGCCCGGTCCAGGGCCCGGACGAACAGGTCCAGCAGCAGTTGCGCGGTCGCGGCGTCGAACAGGTCCACCGCGTACTGCCACCACACCTCCAGCCCGCCCCCGGGGAGCTCCACGCACGAGACGCTCAGGTCGAACTTGGCGCCCTCCAGGCCGGGTTCGACGAACCGGCCGGTGAGCGCGCCGCCGCCGAGCGAGAGGGCGCTCTCGCCCTGCTCCTGCGCGGTCAGCATCACCTGGAAGAACGGGTTGACGGCGAGGGCGCGTTCCGGCGCCAGGTGTTCCACCAGCAGGTCGAAGGGGAGTTCCTGGTGCGCGTAGGCGGCGAGGTCCGTGTCGCGGGCCCGGTCCACCAGCTCCGCGTAGGGTGCGTCGCCACCGACGTCGGTGCGCAGCACCAGGGTGTTCACGAAGAAGCCGACGAGGGCGTCCAGGGCCTCGTCGCCGCGCCCCGCGACGGGGGTGCCGATGGCCACGTCGGAGCCGGCGCCGACGGCCGCCAGCGCCAGGGCGAGGGCGGGCTGGAGCACCATCAGCGGGCTGGCGCCGCGTTCCTCGCCGAGGGCGCCGAGCCTGCGGTGCGCGTCCGCGCCGAGGCGGGCGACGAGGGTGGCCCCCTCCCCGGTCGGCTCCGCGGGCCGCGGCCGGTCGGCGGGCACGTCGAGCACGGTCGGCATGCCGTCCAGGGCGGTCCGCCAGTGGGCGAGCAGCTCCGCCGGGTCGGCGAGGAGCTCCTCCTGCCACAGCGTGTAGTCCGCGTACTGCACGGGCAGCGGCTCCCGGTCGGGAGCGCCGCCCGCCAGCCGGGCCGCGTACGCCTCCCCGAGATCGCGCAGCAGGGGGGCCACGGACCAGCCGTCGGTGGCGATGTGGTGGGTGAGCAGGGCGAGGGTGGCGCCGCCGTCGCCCGTCAGGAAGAGCTGGGCCCGTACGGGCAGTTGGGTGCCGAGGTCGAAGGCCGCGCCGGTGAAGGCGGCCAGCAGGGCGTCGAGCTCCTGCGGTGCGCACTCCCGTACGGCCAGGGGGACCGGCGGTGCTTCGAGCACGTGCTGGTACGGCTCGGAGTCCACGGCCGGGTACACCGTCCGCAGCACCTCGTGCCGTTCCACGACGTCGGCGAGCGCGGCTTCCAGGGCGGCCGTGTCGGGGACCGCGTCCAGCCGCACCACCACCGGCAGGTTGTAGGTGGCCGACGGCCCCTCCAGCCCAGCGAGGAACCACAGCCGCCGCTGCGCGAAGGACAGCGGCACCCGGTCCTCGGCGGGCAGCACCGGTCCGGCGAACACGGTGTACGTGTCCTCGGGACCCCGGCCCGCCGGCCCCCGCAGGGACTTCCGGTCGATCTTCCCCGAGGGGGTGCGGGGCAGCGGGCCCGCGGTCAGCGTCAGCGTGCCCGGTACGGCCGCGGCGGGCAGTTCCGCCCGGACCAGCGACCGCAGTTCCGCGGCGGACACCCCGTCCCCGGCGTACACGAAGGCGGCCAGCCGGCGGGTCCCGTCCGCGGTGTCCTGCGGGACGACGGCCGCCTCGCGGACGCCGGGGTGCGAGGTCAGCACCGACTCCACGGACGCGGGGTCCACCCGGTGGCCGTTGATCTTCACCTCGTCGTCGGCCCGCCCCAGGAAGCCCAGCAGCCCGTCCGGCCGGACGCGGACCAGGTCGCCCGTGCGGTACGCCCGCTCCCCGTCCAGCACGGTGAAGCGGTGCGCGGTCAGCTCGGGCCGCCCCAGGTACCCGTGGGCCAGGCCGCCGCCCAGCAGCCACAGTTCCCCGTCGACGACCGCGGCCCGGACGCCGGGCAGCGGAGCCCCGATGGGCACCGGGCCGCCCTCGTAGCGGGAGAGGTCGGCGACCGTCGCCACGACGGTCGCCTCCGTCGGCCCGTACGTGTTCAGCAGCCGCACCCGCCCGCCGTCCACGGCCCGCCGCCACTGCGCCACCCGCTCGGGCAGCGCCGCCTCCCCGCCGATGACCACCGTGCGCAGCGCGGGCGGCAGCGCGGCGGTGCCGCAGGCCAGTGCGTGCGCCAGCTCGTGCCAGTACGCGGTGGGCAGGTCCAGCACGGTGATGCCGTGCTCCTCGCACCCGGCGAGCAGCCCGGGCACGTCCAGCATCTCCTCGTCGCGCAGCACGAGCCGCGCGCCCGAGCCCAGGCTCAGGAACAGCTCCTCGACGCTGGCGTCGAAGTGCAGGGGCGCGAACTGCAGGACCCGGTCCTCGGCGGTGATCCCGTACCGGTCGAGCGCACCCGCGACGAAGTGCCCCAGCGCACCGTGCCCGACGACCACCCCGTTCGGGGTGCCGGTCGAGCCGGAGGTGTAGATGACGTAGGCGGCGTCCTCGGGCACCCCGGCCCCGGGGAGCACGTGCTCGCCCTCGCCGGGGACCTCCGCGGACCCCGAGCAGTCGGCGAGGATCGCCGCGTTCCGGGCGCCGGGCGCGGCCGGGTCCAGCGGCAGGTACGCGGCCCCGGTCCGCAGGGCGGCGAGCAGACCCACGACGGCGTCGGTCCCGCGGGGCCGGCAGACGGCGACCAGCCGCCCCGGACCGGCCCCGCGCTGCGCGAGCTCGTCGGCGCGCAGGGCCACCGCCAGGGCGAGCTGCCCGTACGTCATCCGGCGCTCTCCGTGCACGAGCGCGATCCGCTCGGCGCCCGCGGCGACCTGGGCGTCGAACCGTTCGAGCACGCGCGGCGCCGGACTGATCGCCGGGCCGCCGTCCAGGACGGCGGCGGCGGTGGGGGCGGTCGAGGGCATCGCGGGGCCTCCAGGCGAGGGGACGGGGGTGCGGAGCGGGTCGGTGGCCCCACGCTACGTACGCCCCGCACCCGCGGCGGGCAGTCCTCGCGGCAGCTCCCGTCGCCGTCCTGCCGCCCCCAACTGCCGTTCCCCGGTGGCCTGCCGGACCGGGGTCCGGCGACGGCCGCGGCGAGGCCGACAGTGCCGGCTGGCAGGATGGCGTGCCATGACGGCACCGATCAGTGAGTCCTGGACGCGCATCGAGAACTGGCTGGCGGAGCACGCCCCAACGACCCACGCCGCGCTGGCGCCGCCCGCGGATCCGGCGGACATCGCCGAAGCCGAACGGATCATCGGCCGGCCGCTCCTGAGGCCCCTGGTGACGTCCTTGCTGCGGCACGACGGTCTCCTCGACCGCGGCTCGGCGCTGCTGCCGGGCTCCTACCGGCCGCTGGGCGCACGCGAGACGGCCGCCGAGTGGCAGCTCCTGCGCGCTTTCCACGACGAGCGCACGGCGGAGGAGGAAGGGGACGAGGTCCACCACGACTTCACGAGGATCGGGGTCAGCCACGTCCTGTACGGACATCCGCAGCTGGTCCCCGTCGCGCGGGACGTCTGCGGGACCCTCCTCGTCCTGGACCACCGTCCCGAGACCGAGCGGGGGCGCGTCCACGAGGCCGGGGCCGAACAGGGCATCGTCCGCGGGTCGCACGGGATGTGGGCGTCCCTGCCGGCGTTCATGGACGCGGTCGCCACGTCCCTCGAAACCACCCGGCCCCTCGACGGCCACACGCCCACGGTGGACGGGGAGCACAGGCTCCACTGGGACTGGGACCCCGCACCGCTGCGGGCGACCTGACTCTCCTTCCCCTGGGCCGTCTCTTTCGGATCTTGCCGGGTCCGCGCCGACCGACAAGACCCGAAAGAGACGACCTACGGCCGTACGCGCGAACCCGCGTGGGTGCGGCGGCGCAGGGCAGGGGCGGCTGTCGGCGCGGCGGGGGCGGAGGTGAGCAGGGCCGCGAGCCTGGCCGGGGTCGGGTGACGGAAGACCTCGCGCAGCGTGAGCTCGCGGCCCAGCTCCGCCCGGACCCGGTTGACCAGGCGTACGGCCAGCAGCGAATGCCCTCCGGACTTGAAGAAGTTGTCGTCCGGGCCGATCCCGCCGCTCTCCAGCACCTCCGCGAACAGCCGCAGCACGGTGGCCGCCAGGCCGTCCGGCCGGTCCTGGCCGGTCTCACGGGCTCCGTGCGCCCGCCGGTCCTCACCCGCCCGCCGGTCCTCTCGCGCCCGCCCGGCCGTCCCCGGTCCGCCCGGGTCCGGTGCGGTGGCCGCCGCCGGGGCCGCCCGGGGGAGGCGTACCGCCGAAGGGACCGCGTACTCGGGGAGCCGTTCGGCCGCCCAGGCCTGCAGCTCGGCCTCCGTGACCGCGCCCTCCGCGTGCGCGGTGAGGCGGCCCTCCTCGACCCGGGCCCGCGCCCGGACCACCGCCGGATGCGCGGACAGCACCGCCGACACGTGCGCCAGGTCGATCGGGTAGCCGCCGACCAGCGGCCGCGCGCCCCTGATGTCCGCGGGAGCCGGCAGCTCCGAGAGGCGCCGCCCCGGATCGGCGGCGAACAGCTCCAGGGCCGACACCAGCAGGGCGGCCAGCCCCTCGGCGCCCACCGGCCCGTACAGGTCCGTGGCGTACTCCAGCACCCCGGCCAGACCGCCGCCCGGGAGCTCGCTCAGCGCGAAGGTCAGGTCCGACTTGGCACTGCCCGAGCCGTACGGCAGCTCCGTACCGGCCAGCGGTCCGGCCCCGTCCGCGGCCGGCGGCTCCGGGTTGACCTGGAGCATCACCTGGACCAACGGGTGGTGGGCGGAGGAACGGTGCGGGTTGAGGTGTTCCACGAGACGGTCGAAGGGCAGGTCCTGGTGCGCGTACGCGGCCAGGTCGGCCTCCCGCACCCGGTCCAGCAGCTCCCCGAACGCCGGGTCCCCGGTCGTGTCGGTGCGCAGCACCAGGGTGTTGACGAAGAAGCCGACCAGCGAGGACAGCGCCTCGTCGGACCGGCCCGCGACCGTGGTCCCCAGCGCCAGATCGGTGCCCGCGCCCAGCCGGGTCAGGGCGGCGGCGAGGGCCGCCTGGACCACCATGAACAGCGTCGCCCCGTGCCCGTGAGCGAGACGGGTCAGCCGCCGGTGGGTGGCCGCGTCCACCGCGAACCCGGTGAGGGCGCCCCGCCCCGAGGGCTCCGCGGGCCGGTGCCGCTCCGTCGGCAGGTCCGTCAGCGGCGCCAGCCCCGCCAACGCCCCCTCCCAGTAATCCAGTTCGGTGCCCGCCCCGGCGAGCAGCTCCTGCTGCCAGAGCGTGTGGTCGGCGTACTGCACCGGCAGCGGCGACCACCCCGGCTCCCGGCCCGCGAGCCGCGCCCCGTACGCCGTCGCCAGGTCGGCGAGCAGCGGCCCCGTGGACCAGCCGTCCGCCGCGATGTGGTGCAGCAGCACCACCAGGGTCTGCGGGCCCTCGCCGTCCGGGAGGAACAGCCAGGCCCGCAGCGGCAGGTCCCGGCTCAGGTCGAAGACGTGCCCGGCGGCCTCGTCCACGGCCGCCGCCACGTCCGCGGGCCGGGCCAGCTCCAACTGCGGCCGGGCCCCCGACAGCACCCGCTGGTACGGCTCGCCGCCCTCGGCCCCGTACACCGTCCGCAGCACCTCGTGCCGCTCGGCGACGTCCGCGAGGGCCGCGGTCAGGGCGGCCGGGTCCAGCGGCCGCTCCAGCCGCCGCACCAAGGCGATGTTGTAGGCCGGGGACGGCCCCTCCAGCTGGTCCACGAACCACAGTCGGCGCTGCGCGGCGGACAGCGGGATGCGCTCCGGCCGCTGCCCGGCCGGTACGGGCACCAGTGTCGGCCGGGACGTGGCCGCGCCGCCGAGTTCCGCGAGGCGCCGGTGCAGGGCGGCCGGGGTCGGCGCGAGGAACAGGTCCCGGATGCCCGCCTCGACGCCCAGCACGGCCCGGATGCGGTTCACGAGCTTGCTGGCCAGCAGCGAATGGCCGCCGCTGCGGAAGAAGTTGGCGTCGGCGTCCATCCGCTCGCGGCCCAGCAGCTCCGCGAACAGCCCGCACAGGATCTCCTCCCGCGGGGAACGCGACACCGGCGCACCGGAGCCCGCCGCAGCCCGCCGGGCCGCCGCCGCACGGTCCGCCGCGGCCGCCCGCTCCTGCTCGGCCGCAGCCCGTGCGGCCCGCTTGCGCGCGAGGGCGTCCGCCTCCTCGGGGCGGACCAGCGCCAGCTCGCCCAGCCGGGCCTGCGGGGAGGCCGCGAACGCCTCCAGCGCCCGCACGTACACCTCCAGCAGCAGCCGCGCCGTGTCCGCGTCGAACAGGTCCTGCGCGTACTGCACGTGCACGTCCAGCCCGGCCGGAGCGCCGTCGCCGCCCGCGAGCTCCGCGCAGTGGAAGCTGAGGTCGAACTTGGCGGCGCCCAGGTCCGTGCTCCCGGCCCGGCCCGTGAGGTCACCGAGACGGAAACCGTCCTGCCCGGCGCCCTGCCCGGCCCCCTGCACGGTCAGCATCACCTGGAAGAACGGGTGCTCGCCCAGGGCCCGTCCGGGCTCCGCGAGCTGCTCCACCAGGAGGCCGAAGGGCAGGTCCTGGTGGTCGAAGGCGGCCAGGTCCGCGTCCCGGACCCGGTCGACGAACGCGCCCACGGCGGGGTCCCCGGACAGATCGGTGCGCAGCACCAGGGAGTTGACGAAGCAGCCCACGAGCTCGTGCAGGTCCTGGTCGGGGCGGCCCGCCACGGGCGTCCCGATCGCCAGGTCCGTCCCCGCGCCCACCGCCGACAGGGCCGCCGCGAGCGCCGCCCGGGCCACCATGAAGAAGCTGGCCCGCCGGGTGCGCGCCAGCGCCACCAGTGCCCGGTGGGCCGGGGCGCCGAGCCGCGCCCCGTGCGCTGCGGCCCGGCCCGAGGGCTCGGCGGGGCGCGGCCGGTCGGCGGGCAGCTCCGTACGGGCCGGCATCCCCTCCAGCGCCGCCCGCCAGTGGTCCACCAGCCCGGCGGGATCGGCCAGCAGCTCGCGCTGCCACAGCGCGTAGTCGGCGTACTGCACCGGCAGGGGCCGCCACTCGGGGGCCCGGCCCGTGCACCGGGCCGCGTACGCCTGCCCGAGGTCCCGCAGCAGCGGAGCCAGCGACCAGCCGTCGGTGGCGATGTGGTGCACCAGCAGGACCAGCACCGCCGTGCCGTCCCCCGGCAGCAGCAGCCGGGCCCGGAACGGCGGCCGCGCCGCCAGGTCGAAGGGCTCCCGCCCGAGCGCCGTGATCTCCTTCTCCAGCTCCGCGGGGGCGCAGCCGGCCACCTCCAGCAGCCCGCCGGGCGCCTGCACGACCCGCTGGTACGGCTCGCCGCCCTCGGCCCCGTACACCGTCCGCAGCACCTGGTGCCGCTCCAGGAGGTCCGCCAGCGCCGCCGCCAGCGGTCCCCGCTCGGGGACCGCGTCCAGCCTCAGCACCAGCGGCGCGTTGTACGTGGCCGACGGGCCCTCGATCCGGCCCACCAGCCACAGCGCCCGCTGCGCGGCGGACAGCGGGATCCGCTCCGGCCGCTGCCCGGCCGGTACGGGCACCAGTGCGGGCCGGGCCGTGGCCGCGCGGCCCAGTTCCGCCAGGCGCCGGTGCAGGGCGGCCGGGGTCGGCGCGAGGAACAGGTCCCGGATGCCCAGCTCCAGGCCGAGGGCCCCGCGGATCCGGTTGACGAGCTTGCCGGCCAGCAGCGAATGGCCGCCGCTGCGGAAGAAGTTGGCGTCGGCGTCCATCCGCTCGCGGCCCAGCACCTCCGCGAACAGCCCGCAGAGGATCTCCTCCCGCGGCGACAGGACGTCCCGCCGGGCCGGCCCGGCCGCCGCCGGTGCCTGCGCGGGCGCCGCTTCGAGCCGCTCCCGCCGCGCGGCCAGCGCCCCGGCCTCCTCGGGCGTGAGCAGGTCCAGCTGCCCGGTCCGCCGCTCCGGGTCCCGCGCGAAGGCCGCCAGGGCCCGTCCGTACACGTCCAGCAGCAGCCGGGCCGTCTCCTCGTCGAAGAGGTCGGACGCGTACTGCAGCCCGATCTCCAGTCCGTCCGGGCGGCCGTCCGCCGCGTGCCGCTGCGCGCAGTACCAGGTCAGGTCGAACTTCGCCGCGTCCAGGTCGACTTCGGCGAGCCGTCCGCCGACGCCCCCGCCCAGGGACACCGGACCGGCCGGCCCGTCCCCCGCGTCGACGGTCAGCATCACCTGGAAGAACGGGTGGTGGCCGAGCGCCCGTTCCGGGCTGAGGTGCTCCACCAGCAGGTCGAAGGGGAGCTCCGCGTGCTCGTAGGCCGCCAGGTCCGCCTCGCGGACCCGCCGCAGCAGCTCTCCGAGGGACGGGTCCCCCGACAGGTCGGTGCGCAGGGCCAGGGAGTTGACGAAGAAGCCGACGAGCTCGTACAGGTCCTCGTCGGGCCGCCCGGCGACCGGAGCGCCGATCACCACGTCCTCGCCCGCCCCGACGGCCGACAGCGCCGCCGCGAGCGCCGCGCGGGCCACCATCGTCAGGCTGGCCCGGTGGGTGCGGGCCAGCCCGAGCAGAGCTCCGTGCGCCGCCGCGTCCAGCCGGGCGGTCACCGTGGCCCCGCGACCCGAGGGCTCCGCCGGGCGCGGCCGGTCGGCCGGCAGGCTGATCACCGCCGGAGCGCCGGCCAGCGCGGCCCGCCAGTGCTCCAGCTGTTCCCGGGCCAGGCTGTCCGGATCGGCGGGGTCGCCGAGCAGCTCGTGCTGCCACAGGCTGTAGTCCGTGTACTGCACGGGCAGCGGCGCCCAGTCGGGCGCCCGGCCCGCCTGCCGGGCCTCGTACGCCCGCCCCAGGTCGCGCAGCAGCGGGCCGACGGACCAGCCGTCGGTGGCCACGTGATGGACGAGCAGGACCAGGACGCACGTCCCGTCGCCGGGCCGCAGCAGCCGGGCGCGCAGCGGCGGTTCGACGGTGACGTCGATCGCCCGGCGGACGAACGCCCGCACGGCCGCGTCGACCTCGCCCGGCGCGCACGGGGTGACGGCGAGCCCGGGAACGGCGGACGCGTCCAGGACGTGCTGGTACGGCTCCCCGTCGGCGCCGGCCTTCAGCACGGTGCGCAGCACCTCGTGCCGCTCCACCACGTCCACGAGCGCCGCACCGAGCGCACCGGCATCGGGTTCCGCGTCCAGGTGCAGGACGACGGGGGCGTTGTAGGCGGCGGAGGGCCCCTGGAGGCGGCCCAGGAACCACAGCCGGCGCTGGGCGAACGACAACGGGATCACGGGCATGTCCTTAGCGGTCCTGGCTCGCGGCGGCGGCGACGAGCGTGTCGAGGTGGGCGGCGAGGTCGCGCAGGCGCGGGTTGGCGTAGACGGCCTTCACCGGGAGGGCGACCCCCAGTTCGGCGCGGACCCGGGAGACCAGCTTGATCGCGAGCAGCGAATGGCCGCCCAGCTTGAAGAAGTTGTCCTCCGGGCCGACGCGCTCGGCTCCGAGCACGGCCGCCCAGACGCCTGCGATCAGCTGCTGCGAAGGACTCATGCCCTCGCCGTCGCCGGCGCTGCCGTCGGCGCTGGCGGCAGGGGTCCGCGCCGGTCCGGCGGCCGGGGCCGGCAGGGCCGACCGGTCCAGCTTGCCGTTGGTCGTGGTCGGGAAGCGGTCCAGGGCGACGAAGGCCGCCGGGACCATGTACGAGGGCAGTACGGCGGCCAGTTCGTCCCGCAGACCGGCCTCGGTGACCGGCGCCGCGGTCCGGTAGTACGCCACCAGCCCCGGCGCCCCGTGCACGTCGTCGCGCAGGACGACGGCCGCCTCGGCGATGCCCGCGAGCCCGGTCAGCACCGCTTCGATCTCGGGGAGTTCGATGCGGAACCCGCGCAGTTTCACCTGCCCGTCGGCCCGGCCCAGGTACTCCAGCCGGCCCTGCGGCAGCAGCCGCACCAGGTCGCCCGTCCGGTACATCCGGCCGCCCGGCGTCTGCGCGTCCTCGCCGCTGTCGGCGACGAACCGCTCCGCGGTCAGGCCGGGCCGGCGCCGGTAGCCGCGGCCCACGCGCGGGCCCGCCAGATACAGTTCGCCGCTCCCGCCCGCCTCCACCGGGTTCAGCTTCTCGTCCAGGACCCGCATCCGCAGACCGGGCAGCACGCTGCCGATGTGCGGGGCCTCGTCCGGCGCGACCCAGCCCGCGGTGGAGTCCACGGTGCATTCGGTCGGCCCGTACAGGTTCACCGTCCGCAGCACACCCTGCGCGGCGCGCTCGCCGAGCCGCCGCCACAGCGCGGGGCCGATCGCCTCGCCGCCGATCAGCAGGGTCAGGGGGCGGGGGCCTCCGTCCGCCGTGAGCAGGTCCAGCAGGGGATCGGCGTGCGAGGGGGTGATGTCCAGGTCCGTCAGCGCCTGTTCGTCGACCAGCCGGGCCAGCAGCGCCGGGTCCGCGCGGGTCTCCTCGTCGATCATCACCAGGGTGTCGCCCCGGCAGATCCGCACCCACTGCTGCACCGAGGCGTCGAAGGACGGCGAGGCGTTCCAGCCCACCCGCCCGCCCTCGGTGACGGCGATGCCCGCCCCTTCCAGCTCGGCCAGCAGTGCGGAGGCGGCGGCCCGGCCGATCTCCACGCCCTTGGGGCGGCCGGTGGAGCCGGAGGTGTAGATCACGTAGGCGAGGGTGTCCCCGGAGACGGGCACCGGGGCGTACGCACGCACCTCGGGGCCCGGCGCGGTCAGCTCGGCCACCGCCAGGTGCGCCACCCCGGGCACCAGCGGCCCGTCCGCCGCGTCAGCGGTGACCACCAGATCGGCGCCCGCGTCCTCGACGAGGTAGCGGCGCCGCTCGGCGGGAAGCTTCGGGTCCACCGGCAGGTACGCGGCGCCCGCGGTCAGCGTGCCGATCAGCGCGGCGACCAGGTCCGCACCGCGCGGCAGGCACAGCGCGACCACGCTCTCGGGCCCGATGCCGCGCGTGGCGAGCCGCTCCGCGATGCGCATGGCCTCGGTGCGCAGCGCGCCGAAGCTCAGCTCGCGGTCGCGGGCGACGACGGCCGTGCGGGAGGAGGGGACCAGGGCCAGGCGCGCGAGCAGATCGGCGGCGGGTGCTGCGGCCGCTTCGGTGCGGGGGCGCTCGGGAAGGACTGCGGTCATGGTGGTCACTCCCCGGCGAAGACGGTGGTGGACGGCTGGGTCGCGGGCGCGCAGTCGGCCAGCGCGACCGGCTCGCCCATGGCGACGAGGATCTTCCGGTCGCCCTTGTAGGCCTCCCGGCCGTGCGCGCACAGGATGTTGTCGACGATCATCAGGTCGCCCTGCTGCCAGGTCTCCCGTACGGTCACGCGGTCGTAGACGGCGTTGATCGCGTCCACCTCGTCGTCGGTGAGCCGGGTGCCGTCGCCCAGGTAGGTGTTGAAGGGCAGCCCGTCCTCGCCGTAGGTGTCGACGAGCACCTCGCGGATGTCGGGGTCCAGGGTGCGGCTGTTCCAGAAGGCGAAGTGGTTGAACCAGCTCTGCTCCCCGGTCACCGGGTGTGTGACGATCGCCGACCGGCGCTGCCGGGTGATCATCGAGTCGTCCTCCTCGACCCACTCGTAGCCGACCGTGTTCTCCTCGCAGTACGCCTCGGCCACCGCCTTGTCCTCGGTCGCGAACGTCTTGTACCAGGGCAGCCCGGCCAGTTCGGAGTAGTTGCGCACGAGCAGCCAGCCGGCCCGCGCGAACCGTTCGACCAGCTCGGGCGGCAGCAGGCGCAGCGCCTCGCGCATGTCTCCGACGGTGGTGGCCCCGCCCTCGGCCGGCGCGGTCACGCAGCCGAAGAGCAGCACGCCGGGGAAGTCCAGGGTGTAGCTGTTCTCGTTGTGCAGCCGGATCGGCTGGACCGCCGGCAGGTCGGTGGAGGAGAACACGCCCTCGCCGAAGTCGGTGCGCGGGGTGGCCTTCTCCTTGTACCCGGCGCGCTGCTGGATCAGGGCGTCGCGGGCCGCGGCGAACGAGGCGGCGTCCTCGACGGGCAGTCCGCGCAGCAGGACGGCGCCGCTGCGGTG
This sequence comes from Streptomyces xanthophaeus, assembly GCF_000725805.1. GTDB lineage: Bacteria > Actinomycetota > Actinomycetes > Streptomycetales > Streptomycetaceae > Streptomyces > Streptomyces xanthophaeus. The sequence goes on from NZ_KL647138.1 coordinate 86,053, forward strand.
CAACTCGGCCTGGATGTCGGCCCGGTGGGCGGTCAGCCAGGCGACAGCCGCCGTCAGGTCTGCCCCGGCGGGGGTGTGGACGACGACGGGCTTGCCGGGCTCGCGGACCGGGCTGATCCCGGTCTCGGCGGGGGCGTCTGCGAACGTGGTCATGAGGGTCCTCAAGGAAGATGGAAGAAGGAAGCGGGAGGGCAAGGGGGAGCGGGCGGAGGCCGAGGGGTTCAGACGGAGGCGGCGGCGTGCCCGCCGACCACGGAACCCAGCACGGCGAAGAACTCCGGCAGTTGCTGCTGGAAGTAGAAGTGCCCGCCCGGCAGGACGTGGGAGGAGAACGCCGCATCGGTGATGCGGGACCAGCGGCCCAGCGAGGCCGCGGGGGCCACCGGGTCCGCGTCCCCGCCGATCACCGTCACCGGGCAGGACACCCGGGCCGCGGACTCCTCGCAGCGGTACACGTCGTCGATGGCGAAGTCCGCACGGATGGACGGGAGGATGATCTCCCGCAGTTCCGGCTCGTCGAGGATGCCGTCGTCGGTACCGCCCCGCTCCTTGATGGCGGCGACCAGTTCGTCGTCGCTCAGCCGCTCCGGGTACACGGCGCACGGGTTGGCCAGGAACGGGGCACGGCAGGCCGACGCGACGAGGGCCCGCGGACCGCGGCCGGCCGCCTCCAGGGCCCGTACGACCTCGAAGGCCACGAGCGAACCCATGCTGTGGCCGAGCACCACCAGGTCGTCGGTGCTCCCCGCGGGCAGGGCGGCCACGACCGGTCCGGCCAGGTCGGCGATGTCCCTGGGCAGGTCCTCGGCGAAGCGGGCACCGCGGCCGGGGTACTGGCCGATGAGCAGCCGTACGTCGGCCGGGAGGTGGGAGCGCCACTCGGAGTACGCGTGGGCATTGCCGCCGGCGTGCGGCAGGACCAGCAGCGAGGTGCGCCGGGGCCCCTCGCCCGGCAGGTCCCAGACGACGTCGTCGGGTGCGGGCGTGAACGCCGGGTACGGGTCGTGGCTCATGAGGAACTCCGTTCCTGTTCGGTGCGGCGGCGCAGGGTGGGCCTGGCCCTCCGGGGCGCGGGCCGGTCGGACCGCAGCTGGGTCTCGATGTGCTGGGCGAGGGTGGCGGGGGTGGGGTGCTGGAAGACGTCGCGGAGGGTGAGGGTGACGCCGAGGGTGGTGGTGATGCGGTGGGTGAGGCGGGCGGCGAGGAGGTGCACACGGAGGCTTCGAGCGGGGTGCGCGGGGTCCGGCCGCCGACCGTGGTCACCGCCTGGGGAGCCGGCAGGGCCCGCTTGTCGATCTTGCCGTTGGGGGTCAGCGGCAGCCGGTCCAGCATCACCACGAAGGCCGGGACCATGTGGTCCGGGAGGAGCGTGCGCAGCCAGAGGCGGACGTCCTGCGCGGAGAGCTCGGGAGCCGTCGACACCACGTAGGCCGTGAGCTGCGGGGTGTGGTGGTGGTCGGGATGGGTCGTGAGGGTGGCTTGGGTGAGGTGGGGGTGGGTGGTGAGGACGGTTTCGATTTCGGTGGGTTCGATGCGGAAGCCGCGGATCTTGATCTGGGTGTCGGTGCG
>NZ_JOFT01000046.1 GCF_000725805.1 Streptomyces xanthophaeus
TGCGGACCTCGGACGCGGAGAGCTTCTGGCCGGAGTCGGCCACGTTGGCGGCCTTGTCCTTGGGGTCGTCCTTCTTGGCCTCGGAGCCGTAGCCGCAAGCGGTGAGCAGCAGGGGGAGCGTCGCGGTGACGGCGACGGCGCGCAGGAGGGTGAGCGGTCTTGCGGCAGACACGGAGGTGTCCTTTCACGGGAGGGCGTTCAGTGGGCTACGGGGAAGGGCGGGGCAGAAGCAGAGGCAGGACCAGAAGCACAGGCAGGGGTGGCGGCGCACCCGGCGCCCGGTCCCGGCGTCGGCGGCGGGATCGCAGGCTGGGAGCGGACGGGTGGCCGGTGCCCCGGGCTGGATGACGGGCCCGTACGTCGCGCAACTGGACGCGTGGCGCGCGGGCGGTGACGTCGGCCGGGCGCCTGCGGCGGGCGGAACGGTGCGGTGCCGCAGCGGTGTTCTGCGGCCCGGGCCTGGTCCAGCGAAGTGTCAGACAGGCTGACAGATGGCGCTGGACGTACGGACCAGGTCGATGTGCCGACGGGATGTGAGAGGCGGCATGGGGCCCGCGTGGAGCAGTGTTCGCATGGCCACCTCACTTGATTCCTAGTTTTCCCACCTGGTTGGTAGGCATATTGGCAGAGAGGAAGAACCGCCCCAAGAGGCTGACCGCATGCTGGACGCTCTCATCTCGCGATGCGAGAAAGCGCAGGTGGGCCGGGCAGTCGGAGGGGGAAACGGAGGGGAGGCGGAGGGGCCCCGAGGAGTCAGGGATTGGTCCAGGCGTCGGGGGTCTGGCTCAGCGCGGCCACGTCGACGGGCAGGTCGGACGCCGCGACATCGGCGAGGGACACGCCGTCGAGGATCTCGCGCACGTTGGCCCGCAGTGCGATCCACAGGGGGAGCAGCGCCTCGGCGGGGCCGGTGTAGGACAGGTCCGGGGGGCGGACCCCGCGCACCGAGACGAGCGGTCCGTCCACCACGCGGATGACGTCCGCGATGCTGATGGACCCGGCGGGCTTGGCCAGCCGGTAGCCGCCGTTGCCGCCGCGCTGGCTGAGCACGAGACCGCCCCGGCGCATGTCGTTCAGGATGCCTTCGAGGAACTTGTGCGGGATGTCCTGGGCGTCGGCGATCGCCTCGGCCTTCAGCGGCCCGTCGTCCTGCGACGCGGCGAGCTGCAGTGCGGCACGTACCGCGTAGTCCGCCCTTGCTGAGATCCGCATGCGGACATTATCCCGTACGGCTCGGGGCCGCGGGTCGCGGCGGCGGGGCGACCCGCGGCCGCGACCGCCCGGCGCGGGCGGTCCCCCGGCATCGTGACCCGTGGGGACCCCCGCGTCAGTGGAAGGCGGCCGCCACCGCGTGGTGGGAGCCGCTCAGATAGTGCTGCCCGATGGAGCGCAGACGGTGCGCGGCAGGACGGTGGGCCGTCAGGACGCGGGCGTTGCGCCAGAAGCGGTCCAGGCCCGGGGCGTCGGCGAGTTCCAGCACCCGCGCGGAGACGTGCAGGGCCGCCTTCGAGGTCACCGTCTCGGCCGTGGCGACCAGGGCGGCGACGTCCGCGGGCTCCTCGGCGTCGAGCCGCGCACCCGTGTCGAGGGCCTGCGCCATCACCTCCGTCGCCCGGTCGACCACGGCGGTGGCCGTCTGGGCGGCCGAGGCGAGCTCCCCGTAGGTCAGGAAGAGGTCCGGGTCCGTGCCGGGCAGCCGGTGCGCGCGACCGCCCCTGCTGAGGTCGCGGGCTTCGGTCAGGGCGCCCTCGACGATTCCGAGGCCGACGTGGCACAGGGCGAGGCGGAGCGCCGGCTCGGCGAGCGCGGTGAAGGGCGCCGTCGACTCCTCGTCGTGCGGCCGGCGGCCCAGCACCTGCCCGGGCGGGACGGTGACCCGGTCGAACGCCACCTCGCCCGCGCCCACGACGCGCTGCCCGAGCCGGCCCCGGGCGGGTTCGATGCTCACGCCCCGGGCGCCGGGCGGGACCAGTACCACCAGGAGGTCGCCGGTCACGGCGCAGAGGGCGTCGACCACGATCTGGTCCGCGACGCCCACCGCCGTGTCCACGGACCGGCACCCGTTCAGTACGTAGCCGGTGTCGCGCGGAACCAGTGTGAGGTCCGGGCCCTCGGTGTCGTCGTCGGGCTCCGGGGTGCGGATCGCGCCGGTCCACAGCCACTGCTCGCGCACCGACTCCTCTTCGAGGGCGGCCGCGTGGTGCCGGCTCGCGTAGAAGCGTCCGCTCCAGGCGTGTGCGTAGTGGCGGGCGAGCACCTCGCCGACGGAGCTGTCCGCCGAGGCGATCCTGCGGATGACGGCACATCCGGTGAGCCAGTCCGCCCCGCGGTCCGGCCAGGGCGGGGTGAGGGCCGCCAGCAGGCCGGCCTCGCGCAGCCGGGCCGCCTCGTCGGTCGGCGGCTCGCCCGCCTGGTCGCGGGCGATGGCGTCCGCGGCGAGGTCGTCCGCCACGTCCCGGGCGGTACGAAGCAGTGCGCGGCGCTGCTCCTCGGCGGACCGTCGGAGGGTGGTGCTCGGCGTCTTGGGCACGGGCGGCGTCACCGACAGACCCGGACGCCGCCGCTTGGCGCGGGGGCTGGGCGGACAGCGGTGCCACGGGGCATGGCAGAGGTCATGTCGGCTACTCCGGAGCGTTGTCGGGTGGCGTCGGCCGGGTGCGAGGCGGACCGAATCCCCACCTTTCCCATCGGATTGATAGGGATGATCGCCCGAAGCGACCTTCCCGGCAAGACCGCGACCGCATGGTGGACAGTGCCGTCTTGTGATGAGAGATGACATAGCGTCAGATTTCAGCCCGTCAGGCTCGACGGCCCGTGCCTGTCCGCAGTCCGGGCCCGGACGCTATTTCCTATGTGATCAGTAGGGAAGTATTGACGTGTGCTCGTCGGGCACCGCACGATGTGACCATGTCCCCGTCGCAGCCGTTGCTCGTGCGCCGCAGGCACGTTGACTTCCGTCTCGTGGCCAGCGCCGCCTGCCGACCCTTCTAGGCCGTCTCTTTCGGGCATCTTCGCCAGGGCACCGCTTCGAGGCGCGCAGGCCTCCCGGCCGCCGCTTCCCTCTGCACGGTGCGCCGCCCCGCACGGTCGGATCCGTCACGGACGCCCGTATGCCCAGGCGCGGCCGACGCCCGGCATCCGTACGTCAGTCCGAGCAGCCGAAGGGGCTCATCGTGACCACCGCACTTCCCGCACACTCCACCCCCCGCTCCCCGGCCCCCCGTCTCCAGCTGGTTGCGGACCGCCTGCCGGGCGCGCCCGCGGCCGGGACCGACGGCAGCCGTGTCGGCTACCTCGTGTTCCTGCCGGCCGACGTCGACCCGGCACCGCTGATGCAGTCGCACGGCATCCGCCCGGAGCTCCGCCCCCTGGACTCCAGAACGCCTCCGGCTCCGCAGCCGGGACCGGCACCCCACCTCGGACCCGCCCCCTCCGACGATGCCGTCCGCATCGATCAGGCACGCCGGACGGCCGAGGTCGACGGACGCGAACTGGATCTGACCTACCTGGAGTTCACCCTCCTGGCCCACCTCGTGGCCCACCCGTACACGGTCCACACGCGCGACGCCCTCATCACGGGCGTCTGGGGCTACGGGCACGTCGGCGACGGCCGCACCGTCGACGTCCACGTGGCCCGGCTGCGCCGCAAGCTCGGCCCCGCCCACCGGGACCGCATCACCACGGTGCGCAGCGTGGGCTACAAGTACGCGCCCGCCCAGCGCTAGTGCTGTGACCGGAAAGGTCCACCGGGCGCGGACGGCTAGAAGGGTTCGGCGGCGCGCAGGAGTTCCTGTGGGAGGTAGGGGGATTCGACGCGGATGTCCCAGCCGCGTCGGCGGGCGTGGCAGGCCAGCGCGAGGACGTCGAGGTCGACGGAGACCTCCGGATAGTCGGAGCGGTCGCCCACCTCGTAGTACGCACGGTGGGCTTCCAGCGCGTCGGCCACAGCAAGGTTGAAGCTCTCCTCGTCACCCTCCACCAGCTGGGAGAGCAGCACGGCCGGAGGCATCGCGAAGCCCCAGTCCTTGGCCCTCTCGGCCTCGTCGAGCGCCCGCTGCGCGGCCGCTTCGGGCTCGGCGCCCTTCAGATAGGCGTGGAGGGCCTCGCGGTACGCGGTGCAGGCGGAGCCGTCCGGGCGGGCGAAGGCGGGACCGGTGAGGACCAGCGGGGCGAGGTCCTCGCGTACGCCGGTGATCAGGGCGAAGGCGGTGGCCGTCTGCCAGCGCCCGGCACCGGCATCCCTGCCGCGCTCGGCCCGGTAGCGCAGCGTGCGGCCGTCGACATTCACCTCGACCTCGGTGCCCGGCTCCGCGAGCGCGATGCGGAACAGGGCCGCCCCCGCGCGCGAGGCCAGCCGAAGGGTGGCGAGCTGGGCGTCCAGGGTGTCGCCGGGATTGCCCGCCCGCCACTGGAAGAGGCGCTCCTGATCGTCCATCACGCTGCCGAGGCGCCAGACGGCGAGCGGCTCCCCGTCGGCGGGGGCGAACGCCTCCCGCAGGTGCTCCTCGTACATGGCCTCGATCCGCGCGATCCCCTCGCGTTCACAGGCGGGACGCTCCACCACCAGCGGGCCCGCGGCGAGCGCGGCGACCGCGTCCGGACGCCGGTTCCGGCCGAGCCCTGCGACCCGCGGCCCCCGGGTCTCGAAGCCGGTGACCAGCGCGTGCGGGAGGTAGTCGGTGCGAACGGCCGGCGCCCAGCCCAGCGTCCGGTACGCGATCGCGGCCAGGGCGATGGGCACGAGCGGGAGCAGGCTGCTCGGGGAGTCCGCCGGACCGTGCAGAGCGCCGTGCCTGACCAGGAGTTCGGCCAGTGCGGCGTCGAACCCCGGGCGGTCCTCGGCGACCAGCGCCCGCAACGTCCGCAGCGCCAGGCCGTTCGGCTGGTCCAGGAGGGGCTCGCCCGTCTCCGCCGCACGGGTACCGATCCGGTCCAGGGCGGCGTCGACGGCGGCCAGCTTGGCCTGCCCGCTCGGCGGGTACGCGCCGTCGCCGGCGTCGTCCAGGGCCACGGCCGTCAACCCCGTGGCGAGCTCGCCGGCGGGGGTTCCCTTCGCCTGCTCGGCGAACTTCTGCCGCGCGAAGGTGAACTCCTCGCCGTGCCACTTGGCCTTGTCCCTGAGGACCGACAGGCAGAGCGCATCGATCCAATCCCCGGGCGTGACGCTCTCCGCGGGTGCGTCGGCACCCGGTTCGTAGCTCATGCCGAAGTTCACGTACTCCAGGAAGACGTTGAAGCTGCAGTGCGGGTGGTACGCCGCGTACGCGACGGCGCCGGCCGCGGCCTCGGAGGCGTCCTTGAGGGCGGTCCTGGCCTCCGCGGTGTCGAGATCGGTCGTCTCGACGGACAGGGCGCCCAGGTAGTCGAGGAACTCGTCGGCGATCGACTGCCACTCGTAGGTGGCCATCCGGCCGGCCCGCGACATGGACCGCACCTGACCCCCGATGCGGTTCGTGAAGTCCTCGCGTGCCGCCGACACGACGGCCCCGCTCACCTGGTGACGCTCTATGTGCACTGCCCTGCTCCTTGATCGAATCCCTGCGACCAGCCTAGGCCGTCCCTTTCGGACCGTGCCGGGCAGCGCGGGCCCGGCACGATCCCGAAGGGACGGCCCGGGCGTCAGCGCAGCGACGTGGGGTGCGGGCACCCCGGCAGGGCCGGGCGTTCCTTCGTGCGTACCGCGGGGAGCCATGCCCCGGGGGCCGCGGATCCGGACGGGAGGCGGACCCGGTACCAGCGGGTGGACCGCAGGTCCTCCTCGTTGATGACGGGCTGCCCGTCGGCCAGCTGGCACTCGGCGGCGAGGACGTCGCCGTGCCACACCCGGGTCGGTACGACGTTGCCCGCGGCGTACGGCTCCAGGGGATCGATCGCCAGACCCAGACTGCACTGCGGGTCCCGGTCGGCCCGCTCCTGGCAGCCACGCTCCGCGTTGAACACCCGGACCGTGCCGGCCGCCGCGTCCGCAGGGCCGCCCGGTGCGGACGGGCCCACCCGTGCGGCGTCCGAGCACAGGCCCGCCCCGGCGATCCCGCAGAGCGCGGTGGCGAGGAGCGCGGCCCGGGCCCGGCCCTGCAACCTGCCCGCACCCGCACCCGCACCCGCACCTGACGTCCCCTGGTGCGCGACGATGCGGGCCAGAAGGCTGTCGGCGGTGTGCCGGGCTCGCGCCGCATGGGTCGGGGCGAGGCAGTCGGCGGCCAGCGCGCGCCAGAACGGCGGCAGGGCGTGGTCCATGCGCAGCGGGGCACGCCCGGCGCCGTACTCCTGGACCGCGGCCCCCCGCGCCACCGGTGTGGCCCCGGCGAACGGTGAGGCACCGGAGGCGAACACCTCGTGGATGACGATGCCCAGGGCCCAGATGTCGGCGCTCGGCCGGACCTGTACGCCGAGTTCCCCGAGGGGCGCCCGCCAGCGCTCGGGCGGCAGGTAGTCCAGGGTGCCCATGGGAGGCACGTACCCGTGCGTCCCCGTCAGCTCGGTGGCCAGGCCGAAGTCCGAGAGCTTCACGGAACGGTCCGTGCCCAGCAGGACGTTCTCGGGCTTGAGGTCGGCGTGCACCCAGCCCGACCGGTGGAGGTGGGAGAGCCCCTCGCAGATCCCTGCGATCAGCCGGCCGCGGTCGCCCTCGGGTACCCCGGCATCGACGAGTTCCCGCAGACTGGCCGCGGCCCGTTCCATGACCAGTACGATCGCCCCGTCCAGGGAGGGCCGGTCCGGGGCGGCGAGGACGAAGGTCTCCAGGAACCCGATCAGCCGCGGATGCCCCACCCTGCGCCCGAGTTCGACCTCGCGGCGGGCGGATTCCACGATCCGGCGCGCCTGGCGCGGGGCCAGCCCGGCGGTCGGCATGATCTTGAGCGCGACGTCGGAGGGGCCCGAAGGGCGGTCCGGTCCGCCTGCCCCGCCGGTCCGGTCCGGATGCCCGTCGGCCGGCCGCGCCCCGTAGACCGTGGACCAGCCTCCGGACCCGATCAGTTCGGTGACCGCCCAGTCTCCCACCCGGTAGCCGGGCGGGAGCAGGTCGGAGCGGTCGCACTCCGTCGTGCACCCCACGCCGAGCGGCGGGGTCATCGCTCGGCCTGCCGCTCCCGCCCGCCGGCCCCTGACAGGGGCGGCAGCAGCGCGAGGTGCTCCTCGCGTACGAGCCCGAACCGCAGGGCGAGCCCGACGATCTCCTCCCGCTTGCCGTTGCGGCGGTCGCCCTTGCCGCGTTCGGTGGAGTCCGGGACGCCGATGCGCAGCTTCTCTTCGGCGAGGTAGTCGATGTGCGAGCTGATCGCCCGCGCGGTCAGCGTGCCGCAGTTGGCGTGCCACCTGAGCCGCTCGACGATCTGTGGGGTGGTGGGGACCGCGACGCGGGACTGGTCGCGCAGACGTGGTTCGCAGAGCGCGACGAGGACGAGGAAGTACGTGGCGGTCTCGTCCAGGGAGTACGCGGTGACCGTGTGGTTCCCCCAGGGGACGCCCATGGCCTCCGGGTCCAGATAGACGTGGTCGGGCGCGAACACCTGGAAGGAGACGGCGACGTCACTGCGAGTGGGCAGCACCACGCGCGAGAACTCGAACGGGATGGGCGCCCCGACCCGGCGCGGCGGGACCCTCAGGTATTCCCCCGCCCCCTCCGGGTTCTCCACGAGATAGCTGTGGGTGGTGCTGTGGTTCGTCAGCTGCCAGTGGTCGTCGGTCACCCGGATCTCCCCGGCGAGCCGGGAGATCGCCGCATCGGCGAGCCGCAGCTCGACGGGGATCGTCGCGGAGCCCCGCCCGAAGCGGGCGACCTCGCCGGGGCCGAGCCGTAACGTCACCGCGTCACCGCACGGTTCGCCGCCGCCGGTGCCACCGCTTCCCGGCGGCAGATGGACGACTACGCCGCTCACCGTTCCCCCTGTTCCACGCGTCGTGCTTGTCCGACGAGCGGAACGATACTCATCTCTCAGGGGAGTTCACCGGCGTACTTCGGCCACTTCGGCAGGGGCCCGCGGGCGGGGCGGGCCGCCGGCCCCCGGCGGCGCGAGGACACTCCCCGATCCGTGCTCCGAGGGGCGCCCGGCGACGCATCCGGCAAGGGGCGTCCGGCGTCGTGGCGCGGGGTCACCACGACCGCGTGACAGGAGTGACGGTCGGGGCATTCTCCGGGCCCCTGCCGGGCGGTACGGCCCCATCCCCGAGGCCGGGGAGCGCGGGGACGGCCGGCCGGGGCCGGCGGCCGGGGAGCGGAAGCTGCCCTCCCGCGCCGGGCGCGGATACCTCGTCGTACGCCCCGCAAGGTGGGGAAAGTCACCGTGCGACGAGGGGCGGAACCGGCGGTTCGGCAGCTTCGCGGTGCGACCGGACCACCGTTCGCTCCTTTCGCTTGGCGAAATCCGAACTCCGCGCCCGGCCCGGCGCTCAGAGAGCGGGACTGCCCGGAACGAGGGGCGCGACCGCGCGATCGCCGAAGGCCGTCCACGGCTGCCACCCGCCGTTGGGCCGGACCTGGACGCGGGTCCGCATCCGGCCCTCGGCGGTGACGGCGAAGACGTGCATCCGCCCGGCGGGGTCGAGCGCGGCCGTGGGCGTGCCGGCGAGCCTGACGCCGGGCTCGCCGAACTCCCCGCCGGGATCCGGGCTCCCGCCCGGAGTGACCTGCCAGCGGTGGCTGAGCCGGGCGCCGGCGGGCGTCAGGGAGAACGCCTCCAGCCGCCCGTCGGCATTGGCGGCGAACGCCGGTGCCGCGGCGCTCCAGCCGAACATCGGCAGCCATCCGTCCCAGCCGCCGCTCGGCACGGCCTGCCGCCGGGAGAAGGTCCCCACGCCCGAGGGCCCGATCGCGGCGACGGTGAGCCGGCCGCTGCCGTCCCGGGCCACCCGCGGCGCGGCTCCCGCCGCGGTCCCGAAGTGGTGCCATGAGGCGGTCCACGGGCCGCCCGGGGCCTCCTGCCACCGGTGGAGGATCCCGGAGCCGCCGGGGGAGAGGACGAACGCCTCCAGCCGGCCGTCGGCGTTGGCCGCGACCACCGGGGGCGCCCCCGCGGGACCGCCGAAGCCGGGCTCCCACGGGTCCCAGGCCAGTGATCCGGGTGACCTCTGGCGACGCCGTGCGACGGAGGCGCCGCCGGGGCTCAGGGCGAAGACCTCCAGCCGCCCGTCGGCGTCGCGGGCCACGGCGGGGGCGGCCCCGGCCGGGCCGCCGAACTCCTCCCAGCCGTGCCAGCCGCCGTCCGGGCGCTGCACCCGGTGGTGCAGGTTCGCGCCGCCCGGGGCGAGCGAGAACACCTCCAGCGCGCCGTCGGTGGTGCGGCCGAGCGTGGGCACCGCCCCGGCCGGCCCTCCGAAGGGCTCCCACGGCGACCAGGTGTCGGTGGACGGGTCGAGCTGGACGCGGCGCAGCATCGAGCGGTCCGACGCGTCGAGCGCGAACAGCGTCAGACGGCCGTCGGCATCGAGCCCGGCCACCGGATTGTCCGGGCTCTGCCACGGCGGTGGCGTGTCCCGCCAGAACAGGGGCGCCACGTACAGCCCGTGCCGGAACCAGCCGGCTGCGCTGGCGTGCCAGGTCCCCCCGTCGGCGACCACCTCGACGGCGTGCCCGGGCACGTGTCCCGCGTATCCGGCGAGGTCGAAGCGGAAGGGGTTCCGGGACGCCAGGACGTCGGTGCCCTCGTAGCCGTTCCTCGGCCCGATGAACAGGTAGTACCAGCCGTCCCGTTCGACGACGTACGGCGACTCGGTGACCGATACCGTCGCGTCCGTGCTCGCGTCGGTGAACGCGATGCCCGGATCGCTCCAGTGCAGGAGGTCTGCGGAGCGCCGGTGGGCCACGACGTGGTGGCCGCCCGCGCCCGAGACCTCGGTGTAGTACATGACCCACTCGCCGCCGACCCGCAGCACCATCGGGTCACGCGCTGCGATCCCCCGGAACAGCGGGCCGGACGGCTCGCGGGTCCAGGTGAACAGGTCTGTCGAGGTGGCGAGGTTGACCGCGGCGCCGCTCGCGCCGCCCGCGGCGTAGAACATCCAGAACCTGCCGTCCGCCTCCACGACGTGCGGCGCCCACAGGTGTTCCTCGCCGAAATAGGACGGGTCGACGGTGAGCGCGTCGGGATGGCTGGTCCACGGACCCTGCAGGCTCGGCGCGGAGGCGTGGGCGAAGGAGATCTCCGCCGTACTGTCCGGGGACTCGCCGCGCGGCGCACTGTCCCCGACGATGGCGAACAGGTGCCAGCGGCCCTGAGCCTTGATCAGCGTGTGGTCGTTGAGGTAGCGCGGTCCGGCGGAGGTCGACGGGTCGTGGACGAACGCCATGGGTCCCGCGCCGACCCACTGAGGGGGCGGGCCGTCCTCGGCCGTCGCCGTCGCGGTCGCGGTCGCCGCCACGGTCAGGCCGTCGCCGAGGAAGGTGAGGGCGCCCGCCCCGGCAACGCCTCGCAGCAGGTTCCGCCTGGTGATCGGGGGCATGGGTCTCTCCAGACGGGCCGTGGCGGCCGGCCGTGCCGTACGGGCACGGCCGGCCCCGGGACGGGGGTGCGGGGAGGTCGCGGACGGGTCAGCCGACGGTGGGGCCGGCGGTGTTGTTGACCCACACCCACTCGGACCAGGTGGAGAAGCCGGTCTGCCACCGGTGGTACGTGCCGGCCGCACTGGTGCCGAAGATCTCGATCCGGCCGTCGGCATTGGCGGCGGCGGTGACTTCGGTGCCCCCGTTGCCGAACGCTGCCCATTCGCTGTAGGGGGCGTTGACGGCGGTCTGCCAGGAGTGCATGGCGGTGCTGCCGTTCATGGCGAAGACCTCGATGCGGCCGTCGGGGGTGCGTTCGCTGGTGAGCTGCGCGTCGGCGGGGCCGCCCGTCGGCTCCCACTCCGACCAACTGGTCGCACTCGTCTGGTACTTGTGGAACACGCCCACCGGACCGGAGGCGAAGACCTCCAGGCGGCCGTCGGCGTTGTGGTCGGTGGTCAGGTCATGGCCACCGCCACCGAAGGCGCCCCACGGGGACCAGCCGCCGTTGGGGGCCGTCTGGTACTGGTGCTCGAAGGTGTTGCCGCCCAGGGCGAACACCTCCAGGCGGCCGTCCGGCGACTTCTCCATCTCGACACGGCTGTCGGCGGGGCCGCCGCCGGTGGGTTCCCATGCGGACCAGGAGCCGTTCGGGGCCAGTTGGTACCGGTGCATGAGCCCGACCGGTCCGGAGGCGTAGACCTCGATGCGGCCGTCTGCGTTCACTCCGGCGGCGGTGTCCTTGCCACCGCCGCCGAAGTCCGCCCAGTTCGACCAGCCGCCCGACGGGGACAACTGCCAGCGGTGCTGGAAGGTGTTGCCGCCCAGGGCGAACATCTCCAGGCGGCCGTCCGCGTTCGGGGCGATGGCCAGTTCGGCGTTGGCCGGTCCGCCCAGCGGCTCCCAGGCCGACCAGTTGCCGTTCGCTTCCTGCTGCCAGGCGTGGTGCACGCCCTCGGCACCGGAGGCGAACACTTCGAGGCGCCCGTCCGCCGAACGCGCCGACACCACACGGCCCGACTCCGCCGGATACACCAGCGGCTTGGGCCGCGGACCGCTGCCCGGGTTGCAGGGAAGCACGACCCCGCGCTCCGCGAGGTAGGCCTCGGGGTCGATGCCGTAGGAGGCGGACCGGTCGCCCCAGATCCGCAGGTGCAGGTGGGGGCCGGTGGAGTTCCCCTCGGAGCCCATCAGGGCGATCTGCTGGCCGGCTGTGACGCGGTCGCCGACGGAGACGTCCCGCCGGGACATGTGCCCGTACTCGGAGATCTTCCCGTCGGGGTGCTGGACGCGGATCCACTGGCCGTAGTCGCCGGTGTACCCGGAGATGGTCACCTCGCCGTCGCCCACGGCGTAGATCGGTGTCCCGACGCCGTTGGCGATGTCGACGCCGTTGTGGCCGCTGTGGAAGTGCTGGGAGACGATGCCTGCGGCCGGGCACGCCGCGGTGGCGTCGGTGGTCCGGGCCGCGGCGGGAGCCGTGGCCACCAGCGCGGGCAGCAGGGCGGCCGCCGCCGCGAGAACACAGGTCAAAGCGCGTCGGGACAGTCCGGGAAGCACGAGATGCTCCTCCCCTTGGAAAGCTCGGGGTGAGTGGGACGGACGTGCGGTGCCAGGGGCGCCGAACGGCGCTCTGGAAGGTAGCAACGGAGTGCCGGCCGGCAGACCCCGGAAGGTTACGGACTGACAGGCGGGCGCACTTCGGCTACGGGCCGTTTTCCCACGCGCTCGGGCACGACGCCCCGAGCCACACCGTCGTCAGGTGCGCTTCTCCGAGGCCGTGCGGAACTGGAGGGCGGTCCCGGCGGCCTCGGAGAGGCCCTTCTCGTCCGCCAGCAACACGCTGCCGGACGTGCCGGCGTCGGTCCACGCGCACAGGATCGGACGTCCGGCGGACGGCAGGAACCCGCAGCTCAACGAGCCGCCCCAGGGCCCCGCCTCGAAGCTGGTGACCTCGGTTGCCCGCGCCCCGGCGAAGAAGTTCCGCAGTTCTTGCGCCGTGGTGTCCGAGCGCTTCTCCGCGGCCAGGCGCGCGTCCCACTCGGCGGCGGTGATCCGGAGCACGGCGCCCACCGGCCCCTGACCGGGGCCGTCGTAGAACCACTGCTTGCCCGAGTACCCCTTCCCGGAGGTCTGCTGGTCGTATGCGGCGGCTTCCGCGCCGGTGAGCAGCCGGTACGCGCCGACCTGCGGGGCCGCGTCGATGACGCGCCCGGGCCCCGGGGGCTTCGATCCGTCGGCGGGAGCCCGGTCTGCGGTCTCCTGGCCGACGGGGGCCGCCTCGGCGGCAGGGGGCTCCCCGCCGGAGGAGGTGAACGCCTGCACCAGACCGGCGGCGGCAACGGCCAGCAGCACGCCGCGGATGATGTTGCTGCGGCGTACGGCCAGCGCGCCGGCTCGCTCGGCGTCCACCGCACCGGTCGGCACGGGACCGCGGCGCCAGGTGCGGGTGGCGAACCAGATGACGGCCATGGCCACAGCGGCGGCGAGAAGCGACCCCAGCATCTGGCCGTCGGCGTAGCTCTGCGAGGTCGTATCTGAGGGTGGTTGTGATCAGTGGCGAGCAGGCATCGACGGACCGGGTCCGGACGGCTGCTGCCGCCCGCTGTTCCCGATCGTCGGACCAGGTCAGCGGGCGGCGGGCGGACCGCATCCGGCTCGGGCCGGGCGGTCACACCACTAGGCCGTCTCTTTCGGATCTTGCCGGGTCCGCGCCGCCCGGCACCGCGCCTCGCCGCACTGCCGGGGCAACCGAGTACGTCCAGTACACGGCAGCCCAAGATCCGAAAGAGACGACCTAGCCGACCGCGGGGCCGGAGTCGTTCAGCCAGCTCCACTCCGACCAGCTGGTGAACCCGGTCTGCCAGCGGTGGAAGACGCCGGCCCGGCTGGTGCCGAAGGTCTCTATGCGGCCGTCGGCGTTGTTGGCCGCGCCGATCCCGGTGCCACCGCCGCCGAAGGTCTCCCACGGTGCGTACGCGGCGTTCGGGCCGGTCTGCCAGGCGTGGCTCGCGGTGTCGCCGTTGATCGCGAACACCTCGACCCGGCCGTCGACCGAACGTGACGTGGTCAGCTCGGCGTTGGGGATCCCGCCGGTGCCCGCCCACTCCGACCACGTGCTCGGGCTGGTCTGCCAGCGGTGGAACACACCGGTGGCGTTGGAGGCGAACACCTCCAGCCTGCCGTCCTGGTTGTAGCTGGCGGTGACGGCGTGCCCGCCGCCGCCGAAGTTCTCCCAGGCGGACCAACCGCCGTTGACACCGGTCTGGTAGAGGTGCTCGAACGTCGAGTCAGACAGTGCGAACACCTCCAGCCGCCCGTCGGGTGCGTTCTCGACCGCGAGCCGTGCGTTGGCCGGGCCGCCGCCAGTGCCCTCCCAGCCGGCCCAACCGCCGCTGGGCGCGGTCTGCCACCGGTGGAACACCCCGCCCGGATTCGAAGCGAACACCTCGATCCGGCCGTCCGTGTTGGTGCCCGCCGCCAGTCGGTATCCGCCGCCGCCGAAGTTCTCCCAGGTGGACCAACCCGCACTGGGCGCCGTCTGCCACATGTGGTCGAAGGTGCTGTCCGACAGCGCGAACAACTCCAGCCGTCCGTCCGCATTGGACGCCACCGCCAGCTGGGCGTTGCGCGGACCGCCCGCGAACCGCCACTGCGACCACGCGCCGTTCACCGTGGTCTGCCACGCGTGGTACACGCCGTCGGCACCGGCGGCGAAGGCCTCCAGCCGTCCGTCCGCGGACCGCCCGGACACCACCCGGCCCGAGGCGTAGGGGTGCTTGGGGCCGCCGCCCGTACCGGACCACAGGGCGCCTGCGATGAGCGCCGCGTCGTCCGCCTCGATCGCGTACAGGCCGCGCAGGTCCTCCCGCGGCCGCTGCACGTGCCAGCACACCTCGCCGATCGCCTCGTTGTTCCACGAGCCGCCCGGGTACTGCTGTTCCATCGCGTCGAGGAAGGCGTTGGTGGCGTAGGCCGGGTTCAGGCGCTGCTCCCGGGTACCCCACCAGTCCTGCTGCTGGAACAGCCCGAGGCTGGTGTAGTCGACGGCCTGGGCGTAGTTGTTCATGCTGCTCTCCACGATGATCGTGGCGATGGCGATCGTCGCGGCCCGCGGGTTCAGGCCCCGGTCCTTCACCGCCTGCGTCACCATCCGCGCGCACGACACCTTGTAGGCGTTCAGGTAGCCGGCCATCTTCGCGTGCAGTTGCGGGTTGAGCTGGTCGGCCATGATGCCGTCGGTGGCCGACGGACCGGCCGGATCGCAGGGCACGGTCGGAATGGCCAGCCCCTGCGGGCCGCTGAAATAGCGGGAGACGCCGGACCGGTCGTCGCCCGGGCGCGGAGCGGGGTCCTGTCGGGCGCTTGCCACCGAGGTGGTCATCGCGATGACCAATGCCCAGATGCCGGCCACGAAGGCCAGTCTGGTGAACACGCGGCATAAGCCGATTCTTGCCATGGTGTGCCTTTCCGGCGTGAGTTGAGGTCGGGTGAGGTGTGGTGCACGGAGCTCAGCTCGTCGGCGGCCGACAGTAGGGGGAGCCGATGAAATGCCGATGGAATGGGCCGCTTCCTCACCGGTGGCCGGGCCCTGCGCGTTTCATCGGGATGTCATCGGCGGCTGCCACTGTCGTGCGGTGACCTCGGCCGACCGCGTACCGCATCGGGAAGCAGACGCACAGGCCGACAACATGGGGAGGATCGAATGCGAGCAAAGAGGATCACGGCCGCCCTGGCCGGACTCCTGCTGACAGCCGGGCTTTCAGTGGCACAGGGGTCCACGGCTCAAGCAGCGGCTTCGTGCGAGGGCACCTACACGATCGTCGTCGGCGGCACGGGCAGCTCATGGAACAACGACGGCTTCACCGGCAACATCCAGCAGCACGTCGGGTACCCCACCCAGATTCCCAACGGCGCGAGCGCCCGGGCCGGCGTCAACGAGCTGAACCGGCTGGTCCGCGACCAGCGCGCCGCATGTCCGGGCCAGCACGTCAAGATGGGCGGCTATTCGCTGGGCGCCGCGGTGGTGCACATCTGGGTCACCGAGAACTGGCAGACCTTCGACAACGTCAACGCGATCCTCATCGCGGACCCCAAGCGCCAGGCCCCGCCCGGCGCCAACGGCGGAGCCGTACCGTTCGGCGGTTTCATCGGCGCTCCGCTCGCGGGCGCCGACCGGTTCTTCGGCAACATCCCCGTCAAGTCGATCTGCCACTGGGACTACGTCTGCGACGAGTCCGCCGGCATCTGGACCTACCCGGAGAACCACATCAAGAACTACCCCATGGACTTCAACATGGACCACCACAACGACGGCGCCCACGAGCAGTGGTACAACGGCGCCTGGTATCCCTGGTAGGCACGTACCACCCGTCGGCCGGGTGCGTCAGCGATGTCTCGTCGTCCCGTCACGACGTGCCCGCGGCCACCCGGCCGAGGGAGCCGCGCCGAGCCCGGTCTCGTCGCCGCGCAGGATCATCCGGTGCGTACGCCGCAGCATCTGGCTCGGCAGGACCCCCAGTTCGTCGGCCAGACGGCGCCGCGTGCGGTCGAACGCGGCCAGGGCGTCGGCCTGGCGGCCGTTGCGGTACAGCGCCCGCATCAGCATCGCGGCCAACGGCTCGTTCAGGGGGTGCTCCGCGGACACGGCGAACAGCTCGGCGATCGCTTCCGATTCCTGGCCCAGGCGCAGCTGCCACTCCAGCTTCCGCTGCACGATGGCGATCCTGCGCTCGGTGAGGCGCATCCGCTCCAGTTCGGCGAGCGGCCCGGGCAGACCGGCCAGGAGCTCCCCGCGGAACAGCGCCAGGGCCTCGGCGCACAGGCGGACCGCTTCGGCCGGTTCGCCCGCCCGGTCGGCCCCAGCGCTGTCGGTGACCAGTTCCTCCATGCGCGCCACGTCCACGTCGACCGCGCCGGGAACCAGCCGGTATCCGTGCCGGGCGTGCTCGATGACCGAGTCCGGGCCGTCCCCGAGGCGCAGGCTCTTGCGTAATCGGTAGACGTACACCGGCACCACGTTCGCCACCGGCGGCTCCATCCCCCATACGTCGTCGAGCAGTTCCTGCTGGCTGAGGGTCCGCCCCGCGCACAGTGCCAGCGCCGCCAGCACCGCTTGCTGGCGCAGGTGCCCCAGGTTCAGCGGCCGCCCGTCCCGGCACGCCCGCAGCGGTCCGAGGACGGAGATGTGGACCTTCGGTCCGGCCGCCCGGCCGGCGGCGGCTCGCAGTACCGGGCCGGCGGACCGCGTGCGGGGGCCATGTCCGGGGACGACGAGGCCGCAGTCGAAGGCGTGGACGATGGCGGCGGCCCGGTCGCGCAGACCGAGCTTCACGAGGATCCGCGCGAGGTGCTCGGCCACCGCCTCCTCGGGGACGGCGAGGGCCGCGGCGATCTCCTCGTCCCGCAGGCCGCAGCCGACCGCGGAGAGCACCCTGCGCTCCTGTTGCCCGAGCCCGGCGGCATCGGGGCGGTCGGTGGTGGCGGTCGTCGGCATCGATGCTCCCCGGGCGCCGGGCTGGGCGGTCTGACGGGCGCCGTCGACAAGGTAGTGGGGGGAGCGCCGGGCAAGACATCCGGAACGATCCGGAGTGACACGCACGACCGGGACTCCTTCCCGCCCGCCAGGACCGCCCGCCAGGACCGCCCGCCAGGACCGCCCGCCACGACCGCCCGCCGCGACCGGCCGCCGGGCTCGGCCGCCGGGCTCGCGGGCGCCGCCCGGCGAGGGCGCGCTGCGGGTCGCCGGGTCCGGCCCCGGGGACGATACTGAAGGTCACGGTGCGTGGAGGCGACATGCGTGAACCGGAGCGTCGTGCCCCGAGCCCGCCCTCGGTGCCCGTCAGCGAGACGGCAGCGGTCGTACTGGACGACACCGGCGTGGTCGTCGCCCGTACGCAGGGGGCCGCGAGGCTGCTGGACTGCCCGCCGGGGCAGACCTGTGCGCCCCTGCTGGGGCTGCTGCCGCCCGCTGGCACGGACACGGGACCGGCAGCGCGCCCGATGACCGTTCCGAGTGACGGTCCGGGCGATCTGGGCGGTCAACAGCTGGCTCTGGACTGCACGGTCGTCCGGCTCACCGCTCGCACTCCGGGCGATGGCGCAGCCCCAACCCCCGCCCCCGCCCGGTGGCTCGTCCTGATCACCCCGGCGGAGACCGCGGCGGAGGCGGCCGAGCGCGATGCGCGGCGACGCCGGACCGGGCTGTCCCACGCCGCCGCCGCGGGCATCGGCACCTCCCTGGACGTGACGGAGATGGCCGAGACCCTCGTCGATCTGCTCGTCCCGGATTTCGCCGATCTGGCGACCGTCGACATCGCAGAGCAGGTGCTGGTGGGCGACGAGCCCCCGCACCTCGACGCCAGCGGCGACGTCCGCCTGCGCCGGACCGCAGCCGCGCAGAGCCCGGAGATATCCGCCGAGGACCTCCTGGCCGTGGGGGAGGCGCTCCCTCCCGTCGGGGACAGCCCGTTGATGCGTCCCCTCATGCAGGGGCTGCCCGTGCTGGTGCCCGACATCGCCGTCCTGCACGCGAAGCTCGGCGTGGATCCGCAGGGCCTGCGCCTGTTCGTCCCCCGCGGGGCCCACTCCTCCGTGGCGGTTCCGCTCTACGCGCGCGGTCTGGTCCTCGGCTGCGTCACGGTCTGGCGCAGCCAGCTGCCCTCCGCGTACGGCGAGGAGGACGCCGCCCTGCTCCAGGACGTCGTCTCCAGAGCCGCACTCGGCGTGGACAACGCCCGCCGCTACACCAAGGAACACCGGTCGGCGGTGGCCCTGCAGCGGAGCCTGCTGCCGCGCTCGGCCGTGGACTGCGCCGCCGCGGAGACGGTGGGCGTCTACCAGCCGGCGGGCGTCGGCTCGGGAGTCGGCGGGGACTGGTTCGACGTGATCCCCCTGCCGTCGCTGCGCATCGCGTTCGTCGTCGGCGACGTCGTCGGCCACGGCCTCGATGCCACCGCGGCCATGGCGCGACTGCGGACCGCGGTGCAGACCCTCGCCGACCTCGATCTGGACCCGGGCGAGCTCCTCACGCACCTGGACGACCTGGTGCTCGGCCTCTCCGGCGAGGAGACGACCGGCGACTCCCGATCCGAGACGGCGGTGCTCGGAGCGACCTGCCTCTACGCCGTCTACGACCCGGTGACGAGGCGGTGCGCCGCTGCCACGGCGGGACATCCGCCGCCCGCACTGCTCCCGCCCGGTGAGGAGCCGGTCTTCGTCGGCCTGGTGCCCGGACCGCCCCTGGGGGTCGGCGGAATGCCGTTCGAGGTGACCGAGTTCGATGTGGAGCCCGCCAGCCTGCTCGCGTTCTTCACCGACGGACTCGTCGAGAGCCGCGGCGGCGACATCGAGGAGGGGATGGAGAGGCTGAGGAGCGCCCTCGCCGACGCCGACCCCGGCCGCTCCCTGGGTGAGGTCAGCCAGAGCGTCTTCGCCGGCGTGCTGCCTCACGAACCCGCCGACGACGTCGCCCTGCTGCTCGCCCGCACCCACGCCCTCCCGCCCGATCAGGTCGCCGCCTGGGAGCTGGAGCCCGACCTGTCGCACGTCGCGCACGCCCGTGAGCTGGTGGTCGGCCAGCTGGCCGACTGGCAGCTGGACGACCTGAGTTTCGTGACGGAGCTCGTCGCCAGCGAACTCGTCACGAACGCGATCCGCTACGCCGGGGGACCGGTCGGGCTCCGCCTGATCCGCGACCGGGTACTCGTCTGCGAGGTGTCCGACCCCAGCAGCACCCAGCCGCGCCTGCGCCGTGCACGGGAGACGGACGAGGGAGGACGAGGGCTGTTCCTCGTCGCGCAGCTCACCGACCGCTGGGGCTGCCGGTTCACGAGCACGGGCAAGACCATCTGGACCGAACAGCCCATAGGCGGCCCCCCGGCCGAGGGCCTGTCCGGCTGATCATGTGACTACTAGGCTGCGACGATGGAGCGTGCAACCGATGTGCCCGAGAGTCCCGCGGGGTCCGCAGATCCGGCCCGGGTGAACGACTACGACAGTTTCGCCGAGGCGTACACGGCGGAGAACGAGAACAGCCTCGTCAACGCGTACTACGAACGCCCCGGGATGCTGGCCCTCGCGGGAGAGGTCACCGGCCGCCGGATCCTGGACGCCGGCTGCGGCGCGGGCGCCCTGTCCGCCGAGCTGCGCGACCGAGGCGCCGTCGTCACCGGCATAGATGCCAGCGCCGGGATGCTCGCGCTGGCCAGACGCCGACTCGGTGACGACGCGCCCCTGCACGTGGTCGACCTGCGCGACCGCCTGCCGTTCGACGACGCGGCGTTCGACGACGTGGTCGCGTCGCTGGTGCTGCACTACCTGGAGGACTGGGGGCCGACGCTGGCCGAGCTACGGCGCGTGCTCAGGCCCGGCGGCCGGCTGATCGTGTCGGTGGACCACCCCTTCGTGGCCTACGCGATCCAGGAACCCCGGCCCGACTACTTCGCGACCACCAGCTACAGCTTCGAGTGGTCGTTCGGCGGCCGGTCCGCCCCGATGAAGTTCTGGCGCAGGCCCCTGCACGAGATGACGGCTGCCTTCACCGCCGCGGGCTTCCGTCTTTCCGCCCTCAGCGAGCCGCAGCCCGACCCGGCCGCCCGTGAGCTGTTCCCCGAAGACTTCTCTGCCCTCTCGACCAAGACCTGCTTCCTCTTCTTCGTCCTTGAGGTACGGCAGCCGGCCGCGGCTCCGTCACCGGTGGGGCGCGGGCTGTGAAACGGCCTTGGTGACGGTGTCGAAGCGCATCGTGGTGCGGGACCGCCGGTCGTAGCGGTCCCAGCGCGGCATGGCCGGGTGATTGGGGTCGCCGGTGCGGACGAACGAGATCCAGGCCCGGTGCACCGTACGTGCGAGCCCGTCCCTGATCCGGGTGTCCATCCCCGCCAGGAACGGCGCGTGCGACCAGGCGCCGAAATTGTCGAAGACGAACGGCAGGTCCAGGCAGTGCGGGGCGCCCAGGCGGCCGTCGTGCGCGGGGGTGGGGAAGGCGAACTCGTACGCCCAGACCGGGCGGCTCCGGGCCGCCCGCGCTTCCGCGAACGCCAGGGTGGGCTTCCGGAACAGCTCGTCGGTGCTGAGGTCGATCAGTACGTCGACCGGCCGCGCGCCCGGGCGGGCGGCCTCGTAGGCCGCGTACGCCTGTACCGCGCCGTCACCGAAACTGTCCCGCGCCCGGCGGAGCACCTGTTCCCTGCCCGCCGACGCGTACGTCTCGCCCAGCGCGAAGGTGAAGGCGGACTCCTCCGCGGTCCAGCCGATGAGGACGTCGATGTCCGCGCCCGGACCGTCGAGCAGGTTCAGGGCGGGTTGCCGCGCCGCCGTCCCGCCGTCGAGCACCGGCATGAACGGAGCGGTCCAGTGCCCCCATTGCGCCGTGGCCGCGAGGAGTCCGGCAGTGCCCTCGACCAGGCGCGGCCACGGCAGCGTGCGCAGTTCTTCCTCGTCCTTCGCGCCGACGATCTCCAGGTACGCGGCGGTGCGGGCCCGGGACTCGGCCGGCGTGGCGAGGGGCATGGCGAGCGGGACGCTCTGGAGGACGGCCCGGCCGAAGAGCCGGCGGTCACGTCCGTGACCCGCGAGTACCGCGGTGGACAGGGCGCCGGCGGACTGGCCGGCGACGGTGACGTTGCCGGGGTCCCCGCCGAAGGCGGCGATGTTGTCCTGCACCCAACGGAGCGCGGCGAGCTGGTCGGTGAGCCAGAGGTTGCCGCACCCGGCGTCGTCGTCCGACGCGAAGGACAGCAGGCCGAGCGGCCCGAGCCGGTAGTTGAGGTTCACCACGACGAGGTCGCCGTCGCGCGCGAAGGTCTCGCCGGAGTAGTTCGGCATCGCCCCCGACCCGGAGATGAAGGCGCCGCCGTGGATCCAGACCAGCACGGGACGGCGGGCGTCGTCGGGCCCGGGCGTCCACACGTTGAGCGTCAGGCAGTCCTCGTCGAAGGGCGGGAAGCCGTGTCCGCCGAGTACCGGATCGCCCTCGCGGACGGCCTGCGGCGAACCGGGTCCGTACGCCGTCGCGTCGAGGACGGCGCTCCATCCCCGGTGCGGCTGTGCGGGGCGCCACCGGAGGGGCCCGACGGGCGGCGCCGCGTACGGCACGCCCTTGAACACGGCCAGGCCGTCTTCGGTGACGCCGCGGACCGGGCCCGAGCGGGTGCGGACCACGGGCGCGGTGCGGTCATGGGCGAGAGCCATCCAGTGCGTCCTTCCGGAGCGGGATCCGAGCGAGAGCTTGGGCCACCTCAAGTTATTGCGATTTTATGGCGAACGTCAATATTATTCGATCCATCGAGGAGCGGAGGCTCGCATGACGACGTGGCGCATCGGCACCACGGTGATCCACAAGGTGCTGGAGGCAGAGATCACCGTGCCCCTCACCGGAGCCCTGCGGACGCAGGACACCGCGCTCCTGAAGAGGTACCCGTGGCCCGCTCCCGGCTTCAGCAGGCCGGACGGCACCTTCGTGCTCTCGGTCCACGGGCTGCTCGTCGACACCGGTGGGCGGCGGATCCTCGTGGACACCTGCGTGGGCAACGCCCGGGCATCGGTGCCCTTCCTGCGCATGCAGGACTCGGCGTGGCTCGAAGACCTCACCGCCCTCGGATACCCGCCGGAGGCGATCGACGCCGTGGTGTGCACCCACCTCCACTTCGACCACATCGGGTGGAACACGCGCCGGGTGGAAGGGAAATGGCTGCCGACCTTCCCCCGCGCGCGCCACCTGGTCACCCGCGTGGAATGGGAGCACTGGGCGGGCGCGGCGGACGCGGACCTCGACGACACGATGCGGCCGCTGGCCGACGCCGGCCTCCTCGACCTCGTCGCGGCCGATCACCAGGTGTGCGACGGCGTGCGCCTGGAAGCCGCTCCCGGGCACACCCCGGGCCAGGTCTCCGTCGTGGTCGAATCCGGCGAGGAGCGCGCCGTGATCACCGGTGACCTCGTGCACCACCCCGTGCAGTTCATCGAACCGGACGTGGCCTCCCTCGCAGACACCGACACGGCGCAGGCAGCCGCCACCCGCCGCGCCTTCGTCGAGCGGTACGCCGACACCGGAACGCTCGTCATCGGCACACACTTCCCCGCACCCACGGCCGGCCTGCTCCGGCGCGGCGGCGACGCGGCCGTGCGCTTCGTCGCGGCCGGCCCGCGGTGAACCGTGGACTTCCGCCGGCTCACCTACTTCCTCGCCATCGTGGACCAGGGCGGCTTCAACCGCGCCGCCGCGGCGCTCTACGTATCGCAGCCCTCCCTGTCGCAGGCCGTGCAGGCCTTGGAACGCGACCTCGGCAGCAGCCTGTTCCACCGGACCGGCAGGAAGGTGCTCCTGACCGAGGCCGGTAGGGCGCTCGTACCCCGTGCGCGGGAAGCCCTGCACGCGCTGGAGCTGGCCAGGGCGGCGGTCGGCGCCGTCCGCGAACTGCGGGGCGGGCGCCTGGAGATCGCCGCGATGGCCTCGCCCACCATCGAACCCCTCAGCACCGTGCTCCAGGCCTTCACCGAGCGGTATCCGGCCGTCTCGATCAGCCTGCGCGTGGCCCTCACCCGCGAGGACGTGGTCGAGACGGTGCGCACGGGAGGCTGTGAACTCGGGCTCCTGAGCACCTCGTCGCCGCTGCCGGTCCGGGACGTCGTGCCGCACCACGTAGGAGACGACAGGCTCGTCCTGATCACCCCGATCGACGGCCCCTTCCCGCCCGGGCGGGCCGTGCGGGCGGAGCAGCTCGCAGGGCACAGGCTGATCGTCGGGCAGCGGGGGACCGGTATCCGCGCCTACGTCGACGGCCTGTCGGCCCGGGGCATCGACGTCCGCATCGCCGTGGAGAGCGAACACCGCATGGCCTTCCTGCCCCTGGTGCTCGCGGGCGTCGGGCTGGCGGTCGTGACGCAGTCCTGGGCCGACCTGTCGGAACGGGCCGGAGCCCTCGTCCTCGACCTGGAACCGGCCTCCGTCCAGCACAACGTCCTCGTGAGCTGCAAGGCGCAGCTGACCCCGGCCGCCCGCGCCTTCCTGGACATCGCCGTCCCGGCGGCACATAGGGACGGCCTATGAGCCACATCGGGGATACGTGTTGGACCCGGACCGCGCCCGATTGCTGGAATGCGGACCATGACCGACCACAGCATCGCCCTCATACCCGGTGACGGCATCGGCACCGAAGTCCTCCCGGCGGCACGCGAGGTCCTCGCCGCCGTCGGGAAGCGCCACGGCATCACCTTCGCCTACGAGCAGTTCGACTGGTCCTGCGAGCGCTACCTCCGCCACGGCGCGATGATGCCCGAGGACGGGCTGGAGCAGCTCCGCCGCCATGACGCGATCCTGCTCGGCGCCGTCGGCTACCCGGGCGTGCCGGACCACGTCTCCCTGTGGGGTCTGCTCATCCCGATCCGCCGGGCCTTCGGCCAGTACGTCAACCTCCGCCCCATCCGCGTGTTCGAGGGCCTTCCCAGCCCGGTGCGCGCGGCCGTGCCCGGCGAGGTGGACTTCGTCGTCGTCCGGGAGAACACCGAGGGCGAGTACAGCGAGATCGGCGGTCGGATGAACCGCGGGCTCCCCGAGGAAATGGCCGTGCAGCAAGCCGTGTTCACGCGGGCGGGGGTGACGCGGGTGCTCGACTTCGCCTTCCGCCTGGCCGAAGGGCGCGGCGGGCCCCTGACGTCGGCGACGAAGTCCAACGGCATCGTGCACACCATGCCGTTCTGGGACGAGCTGGTGGCCGAGCGTTCCGCCGAGTACCCCGCGGTCGAGTGCAACCAGGAGCACATCGACGCGCTGGCCGCCAAGTTCGTCCTCGACCCCGCACGCTTCGACGTGGTCGTCGCCTCCAACCTCTTCGGGGACATCCTCAGCGACCTGGCGGCGGCGGTGGCCGGCGGCATCGGCATCGCTCCGTCCGCCAACCTCGACCCGCGGGGCGAGCACCCCTCCATGTTCGAGCCGGTCCACGGATCGGCCCCCGACATCGCCGGGCAGGGCGTTGCCAACCCGATCGGCGCGATCTGGTCCGCCGCCATGATGCTCGACCACCTCGGCCACCCCGCGGCCGCGACGGACATCACCGACGCCATCGCCCGCGTCCTGGCCACCACCCCGGTACGCACGCGCGACCTCGGCGGCGTCGCCTCCACCGCCGAATTCACCGCCACCCTCCTCCAGCACCTCTGAGAGGGCACCGCCGGGGTGTGGCGGCGTGGCCACCGCGTGGTCTGAGGCGCCGCGAAGAATCGGCTGCGAATCCAGGGTCCGTTCCTGAGTTACACGTGTAATCTCGTGCTGGGGACGCCGCTCTGGGGGGGATGCGGCGTACCGGCCCCGGGTGCGGCGGGAGTGCCCGGGGCCGGTGGGGTGCCCGGTCTGGAACCCCGCAGTCCCGGAGGGCGGTCCGCACGCCCCTTTTGAAGCGAAGCCCGGAGGAGAAATCGATGGCACACACCCCGGCGGCCCGGCCGCGCGTCCTTGCCGCCCCGGACGGCACCCCGTTCCGCGATCTCAACGGCAACGGCGTCATGGAGCCCTATGAAGACCCCCGGCTCCCGGTGGCCGAGCGGGTCGCGGACCTCCTGGCCCGCATGACGCTGGAGGAGAAGGCCGGCCTCCTCTTCCACACCATGATCACCATCAACCCCGACGGCTCCCTCGTGGAACCGGAGCCGGGCGCACCCGACGACGACCCCATGCGGGCCTCCACCTCCGCGATGGTCACCGGCAAGCTGATGAGCCACTTCAACCTGTTCGGGGCGGCGGCCCCGCGCCGCATGGCCGAGTGGAACAACCGCCTTCAGGACCTGGCCGCCACGACGCGCCTCGGGATCCCGGTGACCGTCTCCACGGACCCCCGCAACGGGTTCGTCGACAATCCCGCGGCGAGCGTGCACACCGAGGGGTTCTCCCTGTGGCCGGAACCCCCCGGCCTGGCCGCCGTGGACGACGAGGAACTCGTGCGCAGCCACGCCGACATCGTGCGTCAGGAGTACCTCGCGGTCGGCATCCGCCTCGCCCTGCACCCCACGGCGGACCTGGCCACCGAGCCCCGCTGGCCCCGCGTCCTCGGCACCTTCGGCTCCGATGCCGAAGTGGCCGCCCGCCTGGTCGCCGCGTACATCCGGGGGCTCCAGGGAGAGGTGCTCGGCAGAGACAGCGTCTCGGCGATGACGAAGCACTTCCCCGGCGCCGGACCGCAGCTGAACGGCGAGGACGCGCACTTCCCGTACGGACGCGAACAGGTCTACCCGGGCGGCAACTTCGACTACCACCTCATCCCCTTCGAAGCCGCCTTCGCCGCCGGCACCTCGCAGGTCATGCCGTACTACGCGATGCCCGTCGGCACGCCCTACGACGAAGTCGGCTTCGGCTTCAACAAGGGCGTCATCACCGGCCTGCTGCGCGAGAAGTACGGGTTCGACGGGATCATCTGCACCGACTGGGGCCTGGTCACCGACACGCAGATATTCGGGGGCCCCTTCCCCGCCCGTGCCTGGGGCGTGGAGCACCTGGACCGGCTCAGCCGGGTGGAGCTCGTCCTCGATGCCGGAGCCGACCAGCTCGGCGGTGAGGCGGCCCCCGATCTCATCGTGGAACTCGTCCGCTCCGGCCGGGTGACGGCCGAACGCATCGACAGCTCCGTCGCGCGGCTGCTGAGGGAGAAGTTCCTCCTCGGCCTCTTCGACGATCCGTACGTGGACCCCGACGGCGCCGCACGGATCTGCGGGAACCCGGAGTTCACCGCGGCCGGCCTCGCCGCGCAGAGCCGCTCGATCACCGTCCTCAAGGACCGTGCCGGCGACGCCGCGCACCCCCTGCTGCCGCTCGCTCCCGGGATCCGGATCTACACCGAAGGCGTCGACCCCGCTGTCGCGGCACGGTACGCGACCGTCGTGGAGACACCGCAGGAGGCCGATGTCGCCGTCCTGCGCATCGCGGCCCCGTACGACAAGGAGCGGACGACCGGCTTCGAATCCTTCTTCCGGGCGGGCCGCCTCGACTTCACCGAGGACGAGCTGCGGCCCGTGCTCGAAGTCGCTTCCGCCGTACCGGCCGTCGTCGACATCTTCCTGGACCGGGCGGCTGTCATACCCGAGATCGCGGAGCGGGCGGCAGCCCTCGTGGCCGACTTCGGCGCCTCGGACACCGCACTGCTGGATGTCCTCTTCGGCCGGGTGGCGGCCGAAGGACGGCTGCCCTTCGAGCTCCCCCGCTCGATGGAGAGCGTCGTCGCGGGGCAGGAGGACGTGCCCAACGACTCCGGGGACCCCCTCTTCCCCCACGGGCACGGCCTCCGCATCGGCTGACCGGGCCGGCTGACCGGACCGGCCGACCGGACCGGCCGACCACCCGGCTCCGCCGGGGGTGACCGCCGCACGGCGGCCACCCCCGGTCGGCGGCTCACGCCCAGCCCCTCGGTGACGCGTGTAACCTTGGAGGCGAAGCGGCCGCCGGGCCGCAAAAGCGAGCGAGGGGGGACGCCATGGCCGAAGAAAAGTCCGGCGCCGCCTCCATCACCAGTACGGACGTGGCCCGCCTCGCCGGGGTGTCCCGCGCCACCGTGTCCTTCGTACTGAACGACACCCAGGGCCACCGGGTCAGCGACGGCACCCGGGCCCGCGTGCTGGCCGCGGCCAAGGACCTCGGATACGTGCCGCACGCCGCCGCCCGCTCCCTGCGCGCCGGGCGCAGCGACCTGGTGCTGCTGCCGGCGTCGGTCTCCGCGATCGGCAGTCTGGTCAGTGGCTGGGTGGACGACCTGCAGAGCGAACTCGACCGCCACGGCTACACGACGGTGCTCCACACGGGCCGCTTCCCGGACGCTGCGAGCGCCGCGCGTGCGTGGGCGGAGCTGCGGCCCGCGGCGGTGCTGGCCATGAACGGGGACCGGCTCACCCCTGAGGCCGCCGGCGTCCTGCGCCGCGCCGGTGTGCGCGGGCTGCTCGCCGTCGCCGCCCGTCCCGTGGACGGGGTCCACACCGTCGCGTTCGACCACGGGCGCATCGGCGAGGTGGCCGTGGAGCACCTCATCGCCCGTGGACGCAGCAGGATCGGTGTGGTCATGCCGCGCGAGCGCGGCCTCGACGCCTTCGGTGCGCCGCGGCTGGCCGGGGCCCGGCGCGTCGCCGCCCGGCACATGGCCGTCGTCCGGCCGGTCGAGCTGGCCTACACGCGCGAGTCCGCCACGGACCTGGCCGCGCGCTGGGAGGACCTGGGCCTGGACGCCGTCTTCGCCTTCAACGACGAGTACGCCGCTCTCCTCATGCACGCCCTGCGCAGTGAGGGCGTGGCCGTCCCGGAAGAGGTCGCCGTGGTCGGCTGCGACGACCTCGTCCTCGCGGGTCTGCAGCAGCCGCCGCTCACGACGGTCCGCCTGCACCTGCCCGCGGCGGCAACGATCGCCGACACCCTCCACGCGCTGATCGAGCACGGTGCGGCGCCCGCGGTGCCGGGCGTGGAGGCGGAATTGGTGCACCGGTTGAGCTCCTGAGGAGCCCTCAGTCCCGGGAGGCGGCGCCCTCCCGGGCCAGAGCCCGCCGGAAGAGCCACCAGAGCAGCAGCGCGGTGCCGGCGCCGACCGAGGCGCCCGCCACGGTGTCGCTGAGCCAGTGGGCGTACAGCCAGGTGCGGCTCCACATCATGGCGACGGTGAACAGCGCCCCCGAGATCCACCATGCGCGCCGCCGCGCGGCCGGTACCAGGAGGGCGCCCACGATCACCACGATCAGCGCGGCCCCTGCGGCGTGCCCCGAGGGGAACGACCCGTGGTCGACCCGGACCAGGGGGTTCTCCGGGCGGGGCCGGTCCACCAGGTGCTTGATGACCTGCACGCAGGCCGTGCCGCCCAGCAGGTAGGCGGTCAGCAGGTAGGACAGTGACCACCAGCGCTTGCGCACGGTGAAGAAGATCAGCAGGCCGACGGGGACGACCACGCCCAAAGGGCCCCCGAACCAGTTCAAGGCGGCTGCCACGGCGGCGTAGGGGCCGTCGTGCGGACCCGTCATCAAGCCGAGCCAGCGCTCGTCGAGCCCCTGGAAGGGCGGGCTGCCGGGCTGCGCGTGGACGGCGATGCCCAGTGCCGAGGTGACCAGCAGGAAGAAGACTCCGAGCGGGAGTACGCCGCCTCGTGGGGGAGCCGGTGTGGGCCGGCGGTGCCTGGGAGGGGCCGGGGCGGACGGGGGAGCTACCCGGATACCGGACATGAGAGCCTCTCGCGGCCGCGGCGGTGCCGGCAGCCCGTATCTGTGTGTCGTGCGGGGACGTGCGGCGCGACAGGAGCGCCGGGGCAGATCCAGAAGTTCGCGGTTCGGGATTTTTGTCCGAAATGCTTGAACTTCCCTGGGGGCGGTGCCTAGCATGTTACACGTGTAACAACACGACGACGGCGACCGGACGGGTGGCGCCCCGGCGTCGGCGGGCGGGCCTGCGTGACGCGCTGTGAACAAAATCAATTATGCCGCGTCATTGACGGTCGCAAGATTAGCGCGATACTTGCTTCACTCTCCCCGCTGCCCCGAGATTGAGGTGCCGCCCCATGGAGCTCTCCCCGTCTGCTCATGTCGACACGTTCTGTCGTGATCGCCTCCCGCCCTTCGCCCTCTGGCCCGAACTCCACTTCGACCTGCCGGAGTTGGGCTATCCCGACCGGCTCAACTGCGCCCAGCGGCTACTCGACGACGCCGTCCGGCGTTGGGGGCCCGACCGGCCCTGCCTGCTCACTCCCACGGACCGCTGGACCTACGGCGACCTGCTGGAGCGCGCCAACCAGGTCGCCCAGGTGCTGACCGAGGACTTCGGCCTCGTCCCCGGCAACCGGGTGCTGCTGCGCGGCCCCAACAACCCTTGGCTCGTGGCCACATGGCTCGGCGTGCTGAAGGCCGGCGGTGTCGCCGTCACCACCATGCCGCTGCTGCGCGCCGGTGAGCTCGGGGAGCTCTACGGGATCAGCCGGCCGGCCGTGGCCGTGTGCGACCACCGCTACCTCGACGAACTCCCCGACACCGGCACTTCCGGCCCGGCCGTGCTGGCGTACGGAGGTCCGGGCGAGGAGGACCTGGTCGCGCGGTGTGCCGCGAAGGACGGGCGGTTCTCCACCGTCGCCACCGCGGCCGACGACGTGGCCCTGATCGCCTTCACCTCGGGGACGACCGGACGGCCGAAGGCGACCCTGCACTTCCACCGCGACGTCCTGGCCAACGCCGACACCTTCTCCCGCCACGTCCTGCAGCCCCGCCGGGACGACGTCTTCACCGGAACCCCGCCCCTGGCCTTCACCTTCGGGCTCGGGGGACTGGTGGTCTTCCCGCTCTCCGTGGGCGCGGCGACGCTGCTGATCGAACAGGCCGCGCCGCAGCAGCTGGCCGACCTCGTCGAGGAGCACGGGGTCACCGTGCTCTTCACGGCCCCCACCGCCTACCGGGCGATCATGGTGGCCGGTGCGGTGCACCAGCTGTCCGGCCTGCGCCGCTGCGTCTCCGCCGGCGAAGCGCTGCCCGCGGCGGTGTGGGAGGAGTTCCACGCCGCCACCGGGCTCGGCATCATCGACGGAATCGGCGCCACCGAGATGCTCCACGTGTTCATCTCGGCGTCCGACGCCGACATCCGCCCCGGTTCCACGGGCAGGCCCGTCCCCGGATACCGGGCCCGGGTGGTCGACGAGGCGGGCCGGCCCGTACCCGACGGGAAGCCCGGCCTCCTCGCGGTCACCGGCCCGACGGGCTGCCGGTACATGGAGGACCCGCGCCAGACGGTGTACGTCAGGAACGGCTGGAACATCACCGGCGACACCTACATCCGCGATGCCGACGGCTACTTCTGGTACGTGGCCCGGAGCGACGACATGATCGTCTCCTCCGGGTACAACATCGCCGGTCCCGAGGTCGAGAAGGCGCTCGTCACCCACCCCTACGTCGAGGAGTGCGGGGTCGTCGGAGCCCCGGACGAGCGGCGCGGGATGCTCGTCAAGGCGTACGTGGTCCTGCGCCCCGGTGTCGCGCCCGACGCGGCGACGGTCAAGGAACTCCAGGATCACGTCAAGCGGACCGTCGCGCCCTACAAGTACCCGCGCGCCGTCGAGTTCGTGACCGACCTCCCGCGCACGAGCAACGGAAAGCTCCAGCGCGCAGAGCTGCGCAAGCTCGCCCAGCACACCCCGTAGCACCCCTCCCCGGCACTCCTCCCCGGCTCCCGGGCGGCCCCCGTGCGGCCACACCCCCGTGCGGTCACCCCCAGCTGCCGAACGAAAGGCACGATCATGGACACATCCAGCCCGCGGCAGGCGGATCCCGCGGCCACGGACAGCTGCGCCGCAGGATGCCCCGAAGCCCTCGCGCAGAACCTGCCGAGCGTCGTCGTCGAGCGGCGCGTCGAATGGCCCGACACGGACGCGGCCGGCCACTACCACCACTCCACGGTGGTGCGCTGGGTCGAGGCGGCGGAGGCGGTCCTGCTGCGCAGGCTGGGCCTCGCCCACCTCTTCGGCAGCACCCCCCGCGTCCACTTCGAGGCCGACTACCGGGCCCGGCTGTGGTTCGGCGAGACCGTCCGCACCGAGCTGAAGGTCACCAAGGTCGGGGCCAGCTCCCTGCACTACGCCTTCACCGTCCACGGCGAGGGGGAGGAGCCCGCCGCCACCGGGCGCATGGTCATCGCCCACTCGGCCGCGCGCGCCAGCGGATCCACCGCCTGGCCCGATGACGTGCGGGAGGTCCTCACGAAGGCCGGTCCGCAGGCCCCCGAGCTCTTCGCGTGACCCGGGGCGACGAGGTACGCGCGCCGTGCCGGATGTGCCGGATTCTTGACGACCGCTAAATATGCAACATATTCTGTTTCCGGAACCACTAGGAGGAACACCGTGCGTGTAGCAGTCATCGGGGGAGGGCCCGGCGGGTTGTACTTCGCCGCCCTGGCCCAGCAGCTCTCACCGGAGTGGGAGATCACCGTCTGGGAGCGCAACGCCCGCGACGACGCGTTCGGCTTCGGCGTCGTCTTCTCCGACGAGACCCTGGACGGCATCGCGCAGGCCGACCCCGCCGTGTTCGCGGCGATGTCCGCGGAGTTCGCCCGGTGGAGCGACATCGACGTCCGCTACGGCGGCGACGTCCACGTATCCGGTGGTCACGGCTTCGCGGCCCTGGACCGCAACCGGCTGCGGGAGATCCTGCAGAAGCGCTGCGCGGACCTCGGGGTGGAGGTGCACTACGGCACCGAGGCGCCGCCCGTCGGGGAACTCTCCGCGGGCTACGACCTGGTGGTCGCCGCGGACGGCATCCGCTCCACGGCCCGCGAGACGTACGCGTCGAGCTTCCGCCCCGACCTGGACGAGCGTCACTGCCGCTACATGTGGCTGTCCACCGACCGCGTCTTCGAGGCGTTCACCTTCATCGTCGAGAGGCAGGACTTCGGCAGCATCCAGGTCCATGCCTATCCCTACGACGACAAGCGCAGCACGTTCATCGTGGAGATCGCGGAGGACGACTGGCGCCGGGCGGGCTTCGAAGTCCTCGCCGACCGGGAGTTCGCGCGCGGCGAGAGCGACGAGGCGAGCGTGCGGCGGTGCGAGGAGATCCTCGCCGAGCACCTCGACGGCCACCGCCTGATACCCAACGCCTCGAAGTGGATCCGCTTCACGACCGTCCGCAACGCCTCCTGGCGCCACGGCAACGTCGTCCTGCTCGGCGACGCCGCCCACACGGCCCACTTCTCCATCGGCTCCGGCACCAAGCTCGCCATGGAGGACGCGCTCGCGCTGGCCGCCTGCCTGCACGAACACTCCGACGTGACCTCGGCGCTCGCCGCGTACGAGACCGAGCGCCGGCCGGTCGTCGAATCCACCCAGCGGGCCGCCCAGGCCAGCCTCGAATGGTTCGAGAACATCGGCCGTTACACGGATCAGGAGCCGCCGCAGTTCGCCTTCAACCTCCTCACCCGCAGCCGCCGCGTCACCTACGACAACCTGCGCGTGCGCGACGAGGAGTTCACCACCGCCGTCAACGCCTCCTCGCCCGTGCCGCCCATGTTCCGCCCCTTCCGGATCGGCGGGCTGCTCCTGCGCAACCGGGTCGTGGTACCGCCCACCGCCCTGTACACCGCACGCGAGGGAGTCCCCGGCGACTTCGACCTCGTCCACCTGAGCACCCAGGCCCTCGGCGGCAGCGGCCTCGTACTCGCCGGAATGACGGCCGTCAGCGCCGGCGGGCGCGCCACCACCAGCTGCCCCGGCCTGTACACCGACGAACACGAGGCCGCCTGGCGCCACATCACCGACTTCGTCCACGGCCGGCCCGACACCTGCCTGGGCATCCAGCTCACCCATGCCGGCCGCCGCGCGGCGCCCCACGCCGACGGGCCGCCGATCGCCGCCTCCCCGCTGGCGTGGGACGAGCGGAGCCCGGTGCCGCGCGAGGCGACCCGCGCCGACATGGACACCCTCGTACGGGACTTCGTGCGCGCGGCCCAGCGAGCCGACCGGGCCGGATTCGATGCCGTCGAACTCCAGTACGGCCACGGCCACTTGATGTCCGGGTTCCTGTCCCCGCTGACCAACCACCGCACCGACGCCTACGGTGGCAGCCTGGCCGGCCGGCTGCGCTTCCCCCTGGAAGTGCTGCGCGCCGTACGGGCGGTGTGGCCGGCCGGCAAGGCGCTGATCGTCCGGATCTCGGCCGCCGACTGGGCGGAGGGCGGCCTGACCGAGGCCGACGCGGTCGGGATCGCCCGCGCGCTCGCCGAGGCGGGAGCCGACGCCATCGACGTCTCCACCGGCGAGGTCGTCGCCCATGAGCGGCCCGCGTACGGGCGCAGCTACCAGACCCCGTACGCGGACCTGATCCGCAACGCCACGGACGTCCCCACCATCGCCGTCGGCGCGATCTCCACCTACGACGACGTGAATTCGATCATCCTGGCCGGCCGGGCCGACCTGTGCGCCGTCGGCCGTGCGCAGCTGCACGACCCCCTGTGGACCCTGCACGCCGCCGCGGCCCAGGGCTACAGCGGCCCGGCGGCGCCGTGGCCCGCCTCCTGGCGGGCGGGCAGCGGTCGCCCGCCCGGTGCGCGCACCGACCGGGTCGCGCCGCGGCTCCAGCTCCTGCGCGAGGCGTCCGCCCCGGTGCACCAGCGCTGGATCCCTCGCCTTCCCGCTGCCGCGACCGCAGCCGTATCCGCCTGCTGACCTGGAGGACCGATGGACAATCTGCCACGCTTCACCGCCGCGGCCGTGCAGGCGGCCCCCGTGTACCTGGACGCCGCGGCGACCGTGGAGAAGACGGTCGCCCTCATCGCGGAGGCGGCGGCCGGCGGCGCCGAACTGGTGGTCTTCCCCGAGGTGTTCGTCCCCGGCTACCCGTACTGGAACTGGACGATGAACCCGGTCCAGGGCTCGCCCTGGTTCGAGCGCCTCTACCGCTCGGCCATCGACGTGCCCGGCCCGTACGTCGACCAACTGTGCGCGGCCGCCCGCCAGTACGGGATCGTCCTCGTCATCGGCGTCAACGAACGGGGCCCGCACAGCCTCGGCGTCCTCTACAACACCCTGCTCACCATCGGCCCCGACGGCGTACTCCTCGGCGTCCACCGCAAGCTCGTGCCGACCTGGGCCGAGAAGCTGACCTGGACCGGCGGTGACGGCAGCTCGCTGAAGGTCCACCCCACACCGGTCGGCCCGCTGGGCGCCCTCGCCTGCGGGGAGAACACCAACACCCTGGCCCGCTTCACCCTCCTCGCACAGGGCGAACTGGTCCACGCCTCCTGCTACATCGCCCTGCCGGTGGCACCCGCCGACTACGACATGGCGGACGCCATCGCGGTCCGCACCGCCGCCCACAGCTTCGAGGGCAAGGTCTTCTCCGTCGTGGCCTGCTCCACCATCTCCCCGGAGATCGTGGACGCCGTCGCGGGCGACGACGAGGACGTGCGCCGCATGCTCGCCCGCCCCCGCAGCGCCCTCTCCGGCATCTTCGGCCCCGACGGGCGGCCCGTCACCGAGCCGCTGATCGACACCGAGGGCATCGTGTACGCCGAGATCGACCTGGCCAGGTGCATCCAGCCCAAGCAGATGCACGACATCGTCGGCCACTACAACCGCTTCGACGTCTTCCAGCTCCACGTCGACAACCGCCCGCAGGCCCCGGTGACCTTCGCGACGGACCCGCCGCCGCCCCCGTCGCCCTTCTCGCTCGCCCCATCCCCTTCCTCTCGAACCGACACCGGAACCGACACCGACACCACAGGCATCACGAAGGAGGACGCATGACCACCGAGTACGACGACAGCCGACTGGGCCGAGCCCGGGTGTCCGACTCGCCCGAACTCACCGCGTTCTACGGCGAACTCGCCCAGCTCGAAGCCGGCGCGCTGTGGACCGTGGCCAACGACATCGAGCCCTGGTACCCGCAGCCGAAGTCCGTACCCGTCCTGTGGCGCTACAGCGAACTGCGGCCGCTGGTCCGCAAGGCCCTCGACCTGGTCAAGGCCGACGACGCCGGCCGCCGCGTCGTGATGCTCGTCAACCCCGGCCGCAAGGACGTCAGCGCCGCCGTGGGACTCCTCTACACCGGCCTGCAGATCATGGGCCCCGGTGAGGCGATGACCGCCCACCGCCACCAGGCGGCCGCGCTGCGCTTCGTCCATGAGGGCACCGGCGCCTGGACGATCGTCGACGGGCAGAAGCTGCGGGTCGGCCCCGGCGACTTCGCGATCACCCCCAACGGCACCTGGCACGAGCACGGCAACGAGGCCGACGACGCCCCCGTCATCTGGCAGGACGGCCTCGACATCCCGCTCGTCAACGCCCTGGACGCCGGGTTCTACGAGGTCCACCCCGAGCTGTACCAGACCCCGGGAAAGGTCATCAACTCCTCCGTGCTCACCTACGGTGCGAACCTGCTGCCGTACGGCGTGGAGAAGTGGACCCGCCCGTACTCGCCGCTGCTCGCCTTCCCCTGGGAGCCCACCTACGCGGCCCTGCAGGGCCTCGCCAAGGCCACCGAGGGTTCCCCGTACGACGGCGTCATAGCCGAGTACACCAACCCGGTCACCGGCGGCTCCGTCATGCCGACCATGGGCGCCCACATGCAGCTCCTGCGCCCCGGCCAGGCCACCCGGGCGCACCGCCACACCGGATCGGTGATCTACACCGCGGCCAAGGGGCGCGGTGTCTCGGTGATCGCCGGACAGCGCTTCGAGTGGCAGCAGGGCGACATGTTCTGCGTGCCCTCCTGGGCCTGGCACGAACACCGCAACCTCGACGAGTCCGAGGACGCCTGCCTGTTCTCCTTCAACGACTTCCCCGTCATGCGCTCGCTCGGCTTCCACCGCGAAGAGGCGTACACCGACAACGGCGGGCACCAGCCCACCGCCTGAACCGCTCCGCCGCCCCGGACGCCGCCGGCCCTGACACCGGCGCCGGTGCGGCGGAGCACCGCCCCTCCCCTTCGCACCGTCCCCGTGCGCACCTTTCCCCTCGAAC
This sequence comes from Streptomyces xanthophaeus, assembly GCF_000725805.1. Classification (GTDB taxonomy): domain Bacteria; phylum Actinomycetota; class Actinomycetes; order Streptomycetales; family Streptomycetaceae; genus Streptomyces; species Streptomyces xanthophaeus. The sequence goes on from NZ_JOFT01000046.1 coordinate 35,929, forward strand.
GCTAGGAGCCCCCATGCGGCTGGTCAGCTACACCCTCAACGACGCCCCCGTACGTCTCGGGGCGCAGGTCGACGACCTCGTGGTCGACCTCGCCACCCTGGCCGATCAGGCCGGCGTGGAACTGCCCCTGGACCTGCTCTCCTTCATCCTGGCCGGCGCCGCCGCCCAGGACACCGCGCGCGGCCTGCTGGCCGCCGGACCCGCGGCCTGGCCCGCAGAGGCCGTGCACCCGATGGAGACCGTCTCCCTGCGCGCCCCGCTGCGCCCCGGCAAGATCATCGGGGTCGGGCTGAACTACGTCGAGCACGTGGAGGAGTCCAGCCGCAGCCTGGACACCGACAAGGAGCGGCCCACGCGCCCCGTGCTCTTCAGCAAGCCCGCCACCGCCGTCACCGGCCCCGGCGCACCCATCCTGCACAACGCCGACCTCACCACCCAGCTGGACTGGGAGTGCGAACTCGCCGTCGTCATCGGCCGCACCGCCTTCCGCGTGAGCGAGGAGGACGCGTACGACCACATCTTCGGCTTCAGCATCGTCAACGACATCAGCGCCCGCGACCAGCGCCGCTCCGGCCAGTGGTTCTTCTCCAAGGGCCAGGACTCCTACGCCCCCTTCGGCCCCGCGGTCGTCACGGCCGACGCCATACCGGACCCGATGGACCTCGACCTCTCGCTGCGCGTCAACGGCGTCACCAAGCAGAAGTCGAACACCCGCCACATGCTCTTCCCCATCGCCCGCCTCATCGCCGACATCTCCTCCGGCGTCACCCTGGAGCCCGGGGACGTCATCGCCACCGGATCGCCCGCGGGCGTCGGCGCCGGCATGGTCCCGCCCGAGTTCCTGCACCCCGGTGACACCGTCGAGGCCACCGTCGAAGGCATCGGCACCCTGACCAACCCCGTCGTCGACGCCCGCTGAGGAGCGACATGTCCCCCCGCACCCCCCGTACCTACCGCATCGGCCAGATCGTGCCGAGCTCCAACGTCACCATGGAGACCGAGGTCCCCGCGATCCTGCGCGCCCGGGAGACCGTCGCGCCGGAACGCTTCACCTTCCACTCCAGCCGGATGCGGATGACCCACGTCACCCCGGAACAGCTCAGGGCCATGGACGCCGACTCGGACCGCTGCGCCGTCGAGCTCTCCGACGCACACGTGGACGTCCTGGGCTACGCCTGCCTGGTGGCCATCATGAGCATGGGGCTCGGCTACCACCGCACCTCAGAGGAACGCCTGCACGTCCGCACCGTGGAGAACGGCGCCCCCGCCCCCGTCGTCACCAGCGCCGGAGCCCTCGTGCACGGGCTGCACACCCTCAAGGCGAAGAAGATCGCCCTGATCGCCCCGTACATGCGCCCGCTGACGAGGACCGTCGTCGACTACCTCACCCACGAGGGCATCGAGGTGCTCGACTACCAGGCGCTGGAGATCCCCGACAACCTCGAAGTCGCCGCACACGACCCCGCACGCCTCCCCGGCCTCGCCCAGGCCCTCGACCACGCCGACGCCGATGCCTTCGTGCTCTCCGCCTGCGTCCAGATGCCCTCACTGGGCGCCATCGAGGAAGCCGAACAGCTCCTCGGCAAGCCCGTCGTCTCGGCCGCCGTGTGCACCGCCCACCAGATGCTGCGCGCCCTGGACCTCCCGGCCGTGGCCCCCGGCGCGGGCCACCTCCTGTCCGGCGCCTACGCGCAGTCGCCGCCGGTGCGGCAGTCGCCCACCGCGCCGTGACGCCGCCGCGCCGCCCCGTCGTCGGCCGTCCGGCCCGCCGTGACCTGGACCTGGACGGTGTCCCGTCCGCCGGGCTCGGTAGGATCGCGACCGCAGACGACGGAAGGCGATCATGGCGGACAGTCCCCTCAGGCCCAGCTCGTTGATCAACACGGTCTACGGGGCGTTCGCGCGCCGCCTCGGCGGCTGGATCTCCGTCGCCGACCTGATCACCCTGATGTCCGAGCTGGACGTCGACGGCCCGGCGGCGCGCTCGGCGATCTCCCGGCTCAAGAAGAAGGGCGTCCTCGAACCGGAACGCCGCGGCGCCACCGGCTACCGGCTCAGCCCGGCCGCGCACCCCGTGTTCGACGAGGGCGACCGGCGCATCTTCGGCAGCCTGGAACCGGCGAAGCTCAGCGACGGCTGGGCGATGGCCGTCTTCTCCGTACCGGAGTCCGAGCGCTCGTACCGCTACCAGCTGCGCACCCGGCTGACCTGGCTCGGCTTCGGCAACATCGCCCCCGGCGTGTGGCTGGCACCCGGCCGGCTCCTCGGCGACGCCCGCGACATGCTCGTCCGGCGCGGGCTCAGCGAGTACGTCCACCTGTTCGCCGCGGACTACGCCGCCTTCAGCGACCTGCCCGGGACGGTCAGCTCGTGGTGGGACTTCCCGGCGATCCAGGACCAGTACGCCACGTTCACCGACGCCTACGGTCCCGTCGCCGCGGGACTCGCGCAGCAGCCCGAGACCGACGGCGCCGAGGCCTTCCGCCACTACGTGCCCATGCTCACCCAATGGCGCCGGCTGCCCTACCTCGACCCCGGTCTGCCGAGCGAGCTGCTTCCGCCGGACTGGAACGCGGTGGCCGCGCGCCAGATGTTCCAGCAGCTCCACGAGGTGCTCGCCACGCCGAGCCTGCGGCACGTACAGCAGGTCACCGGCCTGGAAGAGACCGCTTAGGGCGCGTCGGCGCGGTCCACCAGGCGGGCCAGGTCGAGCCGGGAACGGACGCCCAGGAGGGCGAAGACGTTCCGCAGGTGGTGGTCGACGGTGCGGGTGCTGAGCGAGAGCCGGCTCGCCACCTCCCGGTTCGTCGCACCCTGAGCCACGCACCGGGCGATGCGCTGCTGCTGCGGAGTCAGCCGGACCAGCGGCCCGGTGCCGCCGTCCACCGGTACCGCCTCGCCCGCGGCCCGCAGTTCCCCCGAGGCCCGCTCGGCCCAGACCCGGGCGCCGCAGCGTTCGAAGGCGACCAGGGCGTCGCGCAAGGGCCCGCGCGCCTCCCGGGTCCTGCGCTGCCTGCGCAGCCACTGCCCGTACAGCAGTCGGGTACGGGCGCCTTCGAAGGCGCCACCCGCCCCGGCGTGATGGGCGAGCGCCTCCTGGTACCGGGCCGCGGCCTCCTGGCCGGGCGCCAGCAGGGCCCGGCAGCGGGCCAACTGGGCAGGGGCCTGCGGGTCGGCGGTCGCGGCGGTCCACATCGCGAACTCCTCGACCGCCGCCACTGCCGCGGGCCGGTCCCCTCCGCCCGCGAGCACCGCGGCCTCCACGAAGCAGGGCACCAGCAGCATCCGGGCCGCGAAGTGACCGCGCAGTGGCCCGGGACCGACCAGCGGAAGGAGCCGTGCGGCGGCCTCAGCGGATCTACCGCCGGCCAGGTCAGCGCGGGCGAGCGCCCAGGTGACGAGGGTCGCGGCCTGGGCGAGGCCGTGCGGACCGGCCACCGACGCCACGGCCCGCGCATGCTCGGCACACGAGGCAGCACCCTCCTCCACGGAGGCCGTGAGGGCCAGTACGGCGTGCAGATCGGCCGCCTTGTTCCGCTGGCCGAGCCGGTGGGCGGCCGGCAGCCCCTCCTCGGCATGGGCGCGGGCGCGCGCGTGCCGGCCCGCCCGCAGTTCGGCGTACGCGAGGTGCTCCAGCACCTGCGGCAGCAGCGACTCCGGCCCGTGGACGCGGACGGCGGCCAGCGCCCGGGCTCCGGCCCGGCATGCCGCGTCGATCTCACCGAGGACGAGCGAGGCTCCCGCCGTGCGCAGCAGCGCGGCCGCATCGGCGGCGGCCTCGGAGCCGGGCCGGTCGCGCAGCAGCTCCAGGCCCTCCCGCCGCAGCCCCTCGCCGAACACCGCGCACAGCCCCGCCCGGTACCGCTCCAGCGCCGGGTCGGGCTGCGGCGCCGGTATCCGGCGGAGCGCGTCGAGGCAGGCGGGCACGTCCCCCATGGCCCAGGCGGCCTCCGTCGCGCCCAGCAGGGCCTGCACGGCCCGCTCGGCATCGGACGGGGCGAGCAGCGCCGATGCCGTGAGCAACGCCTCCCGGGCGTCGGCCACCGGCCCGTCGCGCAGGGCGAGGAGCCCGCGCACGTGGTGGGCGCGACCGGGCGCCGGGACGATGCGCACCTGGGCCAGCAGGTCGCGGGCCCTGGCCGGGTCCCCGCCGAGCCAGGCCTGCTCCGCCGCGGCGGCCAGCCGGGCGCCGCGCAAGGCCTCGTCGGGAGAGAGCAGCGCGGAGCGCGCCAGCGCCACGGACCGCTCCGCGTACGGCCGGGGGGCGACGGCTGCCCGTACCAGCGCCCGGGCCAGCGCCGGATCGGGGCCGTCCGCCGCACAGGCCAGCTGGACCAGACGCGGCAGCGTGCGGTCCGGGCCGTCGAGGAGCGTGGCCAGCAGCAGGTGTGCGGCGCGGCGGCGGGCGAGCGGGGTGCGGCGCAGGAGCGCGGTGCGCAGCAGCGGATGGGCGAAGCGGATCCGTACGCCGTCGTCGTACACGGCGCCCGCCCGCTCGGCGGGTTCCAGCAGGCCGGGGTCGAGCCCGGCCGCCTGCCCGGCGCGGGTCAGCAGGGCTGGATCCGCTCCCGAGCCGTGGGGTTCGTGCTCCTGCGCTGCGGCGGCGAAGAGCAGCAACAGGCGGGTGTCCCCGGGCAACGGGTCGAGGAGGGCCGTGTACGACTCCAGCAAGCGCTCGGTCCCCGGCAGCGGGCGGGGGAGGGGGGCTCGCCCGGCCGACTGCTCCGGGGTGAGCCGGCCGGCCGCCGCACTGAGGACCAGCGGATTCCCGGCAGCCTCGCGCCGCAGTTCCTCCCGTACGGCGGGAGCGGCCCGGCCGTCGGTGAGCCGGTCGATGAGGGCGGTCGCGGCGTGGTCGTCGAGCGGGCCGAGCCGAAGGCGGGCGAGCCCGCCCAAGTGGGCGTCCTCGCGCAGGTGCTGGCCTTCGGTCAGGAGTACGCAGACCCTGTGGCCCGGTTCGAGCCGTCGGGCGGCGAAGCCGAGCGCGGCTCGGGAGTCGCGGTCCCAGAGATGGACGTCGTCGACGCAGACCAGCAGCGGACGGCGCGCTCCGAGGGTGTGGAGCAGACCGAGGAGCGCGGTGGGCGCGAGGCCGGGACGCAGGGCGTCGGCGGCCTGCGCGGGCAGCAGCCCGGGGGCCGAGCAGAACAGGGCGTGCAGACCGCTGTAGGGCAGCGGCCGTTCGGCGGGCGCGGCGCACGCGTACAGCACGGGCCCGTCGCCGTAGCCGTCCATGGCGTGCCGCACGAGGGCGGTCCGGCCGAGGCCGGGTAGTGCTTCGAGTACGAGCGTGCTGCCGCGCCCGTGTCCCAGGTGGCTCACCAGGGTGTCCAGGGCGGCGAGTTCACTGCTCCGGCCGTAGAGCGGGGGCGGCTTGCGCACGGTCTTCGATGAGGTCACGGCCGTGTACGTTACTTCCGCGTAACGGGGCCCGGAAGCCTCGCGTCCATCCGTGACGCGGCGGCCGCGGACGTACTGGACCGGCTCCCAACGAGACGAGCCCCGCGCTGTGCGGGGACACAGGCCCTCCGCGCCCCAGCCCCCGTACGGCAGTTGCCGGTGGCTCCGCGCGCGTCCGCGGCGCTGCCACCGGCAACCGGCCGGCAGGGATCAGGAGGTGTGCGGGCAGGTGCCGCGGTACTCCTCGATGGTCAGGCTCGGGCGCGGCAGCGGGCAGAGGAACTGCTCGTAGCGGGTGTCGTTGTCGATGAACCGCTTCAGCCAGGAGAGGCTGTACTTGGCGATGGTCGTGTCCGAGGTGTTCGGGGTGAAGTGCGTGGCGCCGTTGAGCTCCAGGTACGCCTTGTCGAGGGTGCTGGGCAACGAGGTGTAGAAGGGCTCCGAGTGCGTGGCGACGGGGGCGACGGTGTCCCCGTCGGCGCCCACCACCAGAGTGGGCGTCCGCACCTCGGACCACGACTTGTCGGTGTTCCATCCGGTCAGCGGGATCGCCGCCTGCAGCGACGGGCGCGCCTTGGCGGCCTCCAGGGCTCCGCCCCCGCCCATGGAGTGGCCCATGACGCCGAGGCGCGTGCTGTCGATCCGGCTGCGGACGGAGCTGCGCCCGGTCAGGTAGTCGAGCGCCGCGAGGAGCTGCTCGCCCCGGCTCGCGGGCTGGTCGTACCGGGTGTTGGTGTCGATCGTGAAGACGACGAAGCCCTGTGAGGCGAGGCGGGGACCGAGCCAGGCGATGCTGGACTGGTCCGCGGTGAAACCGGGCGAGACGGCGATGGCCCCGAAGGTGCCGTCCGCGGTGGAGGTCGGGTAGTAGATGGTGCCGCCGCCGAAGCCCGAGACGCTCAGCGAGGAGACGCTGGTCTGGCCGACGGAGTAGGAACCGCGGGAGGCCTCGATGCTCGCGACGGTGGGGGCGGGACCGCGTTCGTACGGGTTGTCGGCGGCGTTGGCGCTCGGCATCAGCGCCGTGAACAGGGCGCCGGCCAGCAGGGCCGACGCCAGGCCCGACCGGACCGTACGCGAGCGGCCCGTTGCGGCGGGCCGGCGGAGCGGGAGGAGGGGGAGCTGTCGCACGGGGGGTCCTCTCGGCTGTGGGGGAGCCACGCCGGAGGGGGGATCGAGGACGGCGGTCCTCGGCGGTCCTCGGCTGTCGGGCGCCCCGGGTGGCTGCCGCCGGGTGAGCCGGCGGTAGGCACACGGTGGCGGCGGACCCGGTGCGCACACATCGGCAAGTTCACCGGTTCCCCGGGCGCGGACGGCCGGCCGGGCCGGGGCGGTCACCCCGGCCGGACCGGAGGTGCGCACGTGCCGGGGCCCTCCAGGCAGGACGTCGCCTGGAGGGCCCTTCACTTCGCTTGCTGCGGGCGGCTGTTCGGACCTCAGACCGTCGTACGGCGACGGCGGCCGGTGCCGGCCACCAGGGCCGCGCCCATGGCCAGCGCCACGCCGGCGCCGCCGAGGGCCCAGCTGGCGGCCGCGTCGGCCCCGGTGGAGGCGAGCTGGCCGCCGGTCTGGGTGGTGGTGCCGGTGCCGGTGCCGGTCGTACCGGTTGTGCCGGTACCGCCGGTGGTGGTGGTCGCGGTGCCGGTGCCGGTGGTGGTCCCGGTGCTGCCGGTGGTGCTGTTGGGGCCTGTGTTGTTGCCATTGCCCGTGTTGTTGATCGGCGTGGTGGTGCCGCCGCCGTTGGGGTGGGGCTTGTTGCCGGTGCCCGGAGCGGCGGCCAGGATCTGCACCAGGACCGGGCGGCTCTCGCTCTTGACGTTCGAGCCGATGGTGAGGGGGGTGCCCGAGGCGCGGAACTGCGCGTAGCCGAGCGGGGTGTCACCGGTGAACCGGAGGCGCAGCTTGACGTCGAAGGCCTTGTCCGCGGGGATGGCGAAGCCCGCGAGGCGGTTGACGACGTAGTGACCGGGGCTGTAGCCGAGTTCCGTGCGCTGCCAGCCGTTCTTGCCGTAGAACTCGACCTTCAGCTGCTCGCCCTTCATGGCCACCCAGTCGGGCCGGGTGAGGCCGAGGTACAGGTGGAAGTCGTCCAGGGCCGGCTTGCCGGAGTTGTCGACGCGGATGCTGAGGTCCTGCCAGGCCCCGCCTGCCGCGAGGCCGTTCGGCAGGCCCTCGACGGTGAGCGCGGGGCCCGCGGTCGGAACGGTCATGCCCGAGTCGGGGGTCGCGCCCACGATGCTGGTCTTGTACGTGGCCTGGGGGGAGGTGCTGCTCTTGTCCCCGGTGCGGCTCACACCGGCGGAGGCGATGTCGAACGGGACGACCGCCGTGTCCGCCGCGAAGCTGATCCGCACGTCGATGTCGTGGACGGCGCCCACGGCCACGGAGGCGGTCGTGCCGAGCTCGTAGACGAACGCGCGGCTGTTCTGCGGGGCGAGGACCTGCTTCGCCAGCTGCCAGGAGACGGAGCCGTCCGCCGCGGTGACCCGACGCTCGACCTTGACCTGCGAGGCCTTGATCTTCCCGCTCCACTGGATGACGGAGATCTCGGGCGTGTAGTTCGCGACCGCTATGTGCCCCGAGTTGTCGACCTTCACGGTCAGCTGGGTCCAGCTGCCGTCGGCCTTGAAGCCGGTCTTCGGGATCCCCTGCACGCTGACACCGGGCCCCATGAGGGTCCCGGTGGACGTCGCTGCCGCGGGGTCCGCGGCCGCCGCGGCCTTCGCCGTCTGCGCCGCGGCTCCGGCGGCCGGTGCGGTGTCGTCCTTCGGCTGGACGTCCGGCGCGGTCACGGCCGGCTGCTTCTGTTCCTCGGCCATCGCGGGCGTGGTCAGCAGGACCGGACCGACGACGGCGGCGGCCGCGACGGCGGCGATGTGCTTGATCTTCACTTCTGGATTCCCCCTCGTTTTGAACATGATCATTTTAGAGGGGGTGGTGGAGCGGGTGTCCGCATATCGGATCACGGGTCGGACACGAATACCGGACGGCCCCGCTCCGAGGCAGGTGGCTACGGCACCGCCGGGTGGTGCAGGCGGCGCCAGTATCCGGCGATGTCCTCGGTGGCGGTGGTCACCGAGTCCAGGGTCATCGTCGTGCGGGTGTCCCGTCCGTAGCGGTCCCACTGCGGCATGGGGCCGTGGTTGGGGTCGCCGGTGCGGATGAAGGAGATCCAGGACGCGTGCACGGTCGCGGCGAGACCGTCCCGGACCCTGGGCCCCAGCCCCGTCAGGAAGGGCGCCTGCGACCACTTGTCGAAGTTGTTGAACACGAACGGCAGTTCCAGGCAGTGCGCCGCCCCGAGCTGACCGTTGTGCGCCGGTGTCGGGAGGTTGAACTGGTACGCCCAGACCGGACGTCCGCGGGCCGCCCGCCGTTCGGCCAGTGCCACGCAGGGCATGCGGAACAGGTCGTCGGTGATCAGGTCCATGAGCACGTCCAGCGGGCGGGCGCCCGGCCGGGCCTCTTCGTAGGCGGTGTAGGCCTGGGCCGCCCGGCTCCCGAAGGTGTTCCGGGCCCTGGCGATCACCTGGTCCTTGGTCGCCGCGGCGTACGGCTCGCTGAGGGCGAAGGCGAAGTTCGCCTCCTCCCTGGTCCAGCCGATCAGGACCTCGATGTCCGTCCCGGCCCCGCTGAGCAGCAGGTCGGCCGGGTGGCGGTCCAGGGTGACCTCGTCGATCACCGGCAGGAAGGGGGTCGACCAGTACCCCCACTGCCCGGTGCGCCCGAACATCTCGAAGGTGGCGGCGACCAGGCGCGGCCAGGGCACGGCCCGGAGCTCCGTCACGTCCTTGGCCCCGAGGATGTTCAGGAAGGTCGCGGTGCGCTGCAGGGACTCGGCCCTGGTGGGGATCTTCAGCCCGAGCGGCGGGCTCTGCAGGATCGCGCGCCGGAACAGCGGGCGGCCCTTGGTCCGGGCGCCGGCCAGCGCCGCGACCGACAGCGCGCCGCCGGACTGGCCGGCGACGGTGATGTCGTCCGGGTCGCCGCCGAAGGCGGCGATGTTCTCCCGTACCCAGTTCAGTGCGGCCAGTTGGTCGGTGAGCCAGAAGTTCCCGCCCGCGCCGTCCTCCCCGAAGTAGAGGTAACCCAGAGGTCCGAGGCGGTAGTTGATGGTCACGACGACGAGGTCGCCGTTGCGGGCGAAGGTCTCGCCGGAGTAGTTGGGCATCGAGCCGGACCCGGAGATGAACCCGCCGCCGTGGATCCACACCATCACCGGCCGTTTGGCGCCGCCGGTTCCGGGCGTCCAGACGTTGAGCGTGAGGCAGTCCTCGTCGAAGGGGGGCGAGCCGTGTGTCCCGAGCACCTGGTCACCGCCCTCCCGGTAGGGCTGCGGGGCGCTCGGGCCGAAGGCGACCGCGTCGCGGACCCCCTGCCATCCCGGATGCGGCTGGGCCGGCCGCCACCGCAGGGGGCCGACGGGCGGCGCCGCGTAGGGCACGCCCTTGAAGACGCCGAGACCCCCTTCGGCGCTTCCGCGCAGTCGGCCCGCGGGCGCGTCGACCACGGGCGAGGACGCGGACGTGCGCGGGGCGGCCTGCGCCGTGCCCGCTCCCGGCATGCCGGAGAGCAGCGCGGCACCGGCCAGTACCCCGCTGTTCCTGAGGATCTTGCGCCGCGATGGATCGTCGGTCATGGTGCTTCACTCCCTGACTGATCAAGAGCCCGTCGCCGAATTTGCATGGCGTTATTTTGACGAGGGTCAGTGTTACGACATGCCTGAGGCCGGGGTCAAGGGGTGCGTGCTGCCCGCACTCCCCGTACGTAACGCAATATCGCGAACTCTTGACGTGCGTCGGTGATACGCGATAGACACGTGTCACTTCCGATATCCCTGCCGGGCGGTCAGCGCCCTCACCCAGGCATCGGCCTCGCTTCGAGCCCGTCCGGGCGGCGACGACACGCGCATCCCGACCGGCAGCCGGGCCGGCCCTGGAGCCGGCCCCTCCTCTGGGACCCCTTAAGGCAGCCCCATCAGCAACATCCGGCCCGTCAGGGCCGGTTGACAACGTTCGGAGTTTCCATGGCAGGTCGATTTCGTCCCGTTGGTCTGATCGCCGTGACGACGGCAGCCCTCTTCCTGACCACGGCATGTGGTGGCGCCAGCCTGGGGACAGGCGACGGCGACAAGCAGAACGGGCCCGTGAAGATCGGGCTCCTGGTCCCGCAGTCGGGGACCTACAAGGCGCTGGGCGACGACATGAAGCAGGGCTTCGAGCTCTACGTCGAACGGCACGGCGGCAAGCTCGGCGGGCGCGAGGTGGAGATCGTGATCGCGGACGAGGGGGAGACCGCCGACTCGGGCAAGGCCGCGGCGGAGAAGCTGGTCAAGCAGGACCGCGTGCTGGCGGTGAGCGGCGTGGTCAGCTCCGCCACCATCAACGGGGTCAAGGACCTCTTCGAGAGCAGCAAGGTCCCGCTCGTCGGTTCGAACGCCTCACCCACCACCCTCACCGGGACCCAGTACATCTGGCGCACCTCGTACGTCAACGACGAACCCGGCAAGGCCCTCGGCAAGCACGTGGCCGAGCAGGCCGGCGGGCCGGTCTTCCTGATCGCCGCCGGCTACCAGGCGGGCAAGGACGAGGTGGACGGCTTCAAGTCCACCTTCCTCCCGGCGGGCGGCCAACTCGCGGGGGAGGAGGTCTACACCCCGTTCCCCGGGACCAAGAACTTCCAGCCGTACCTCGCACAGATCGAGCGCTCCGGAGCCAAGGCCGTCTTCTGCTTCTACGCGGGCGGCGCGGCCGTCGACTTCGTCAAGCAGTACCGGGACTTCGGCCTGGCCGGCAAGATCCCCCTCTACGCGCCCGGCTTCCTCACCGAGGGCGGAGTGCTCAAGGGGCAGGGCGAGGCGGCCGAGGGCGTCCTCACCGCGCTCAACTACAGCGCCGACCTGGACAACGCCGCCAACAAGGAGTTCGCCCCCGCCTACAAGTCCGCCTACGGCGCCGACCCGACCACCTACGCCATGGCCTCATGGGACGCGGCGCAGGTCCTCGACCGGGCGATCAAGGCCGCCGGTGACACGGCGACCCCGGAAACGGTCAACGCCGCCATCGCCAGGACGGGGGACGTCGACAGCCCCCGGGGCACCTGGCGCTTCAACAGCGGCGGCACGCCCGTCCAGCCCTGGTACCTGCGCGAGGTCAAGCAGGGGACCAACACCGTCAGCTCCGAGCTCATCCGGCTGGGCGGCTGACATGTACGGATGGTTGGACGGCAACTTCGTCAGCGTCATCGACGGGGTCGCCTTCGGTCTGCTGCTGTTCACGATCGCGGTCGGCCTCTCCCTGGTCTTCGGCATGATGGACGTGCTCAACCTGGCCCACGGCACGCTCTACCTCGCCGGGGCCTACGTCGCCTACGCCCTGTCCGACGGAAGCCTGTGGGGCCTGCTCCTCGCACTGGCGGCCGGTGTCCTCGTGGGCACCCTGGGCGGAGCGGCGCTGACGTTCCTCACCCAGCCGCTGGCCCGGCGCGGCCACCTGGACCAGGCCGTGCTCACGCTCGGCGTCACCTTCATCGTCGCCGACCTCCTCGCCGCCGCCTTCGGCGGCGAGGTGCTCCCCACCGACCCGCCCACCGTCCTGCGCGGGACGGTGGACCTCCTCGGCCACGCCTATCCGGTCTACCGGCTCGTCTTCATCGGCGTCGCGGCCGGCCTGGCCGCCGCCGTGTACCTCGTGTTCGAACGCAGCTCGCTCGGAGCCCTGGTACGGGCCACCGTCGCCGACCGGGACATGGTCCGCGCACTGGGCGTCGACATCCGCAAGGTCCTCTACGGGGTCTTCGCGCTCGGCGCGGCCCTGGCCGTGGTCGGCGGCGTCCTCGGGGCGCCGATCCTGGGCCCCGGCCCCGGCGTCGACGAGACCGTCCTCGTCCTCTCGCTCGTCGTCGTGGTCGTCGGCGGTCTCGGATCCGTACGCGGCGCGCTCGCCGGCGCGCTCCTCATCGGCCAGGTGCAGACACTCGGGGTGGCGCTGCTCCCGGAGTACGCGCCCTTCCTGCTCTTCGGCACCATGCTGGCCGTGCTCGTCGTCCGCCCGCACGGCCTGGTCCCCTCGGGGGTACGCACATGAGCCCCTCCGGATCCGCCGGATCCCCCGCACGCAGGCTGCGGCGGCTGTCCGTGACCGCCGTCGTCCTCGGGCTCGCGGCGGCACCCTTCCTCCTCGGCCCGTACGCCGTCGGCACCCTGTCCCGCATCCTGGTGTTCGCCCTCCTCGCGATCAGCGTCAACCTGCTCACCGGCCTGACCGGACTGCCGACCCTCGGCCAGTCGGCCTACTTCGGCGTCGGCGCGTACACGGCGGCCGTCGTCGCGACCCGGCTCACCGACATCGGGGTGCTCCAACTGCTCATCGCCGCCGCGGTCTCCGCACTGGTGGCCGTGCCCACGGGATGGCTGGCGGTGCGGGCCCGGGGCGTGGTGTTCCTGATGCTGACGCTGGCCATCGGCGAGATCGCCTACAGCGCCGCCGTCAACTGGAAGTCGCTGACCAACGGCACCGACGGTCTGTCGGGCATCCCGCCCGTCGTACCGCTGCCGGGCATGGCCGCGCTGGAACTCGACGGGCTGGTGTACTTCTACGTCCTGGCCGTGTTCCTGGCGCTCTTCGCGGCCGTCTCCCGCCTGGGCGCGACACCGTTCGCCCTCGCCCTGCGCGGAATCCGCGACAACGAGCGCCGCATGAGCGCGATCGGATACCCCACCCGCCGGTACGCCCTGGCCGTCTACTGCGGCGCCGGTGCGCTGGCCGGAGTCGCAGGCGGCCTGTGGGTGTCGGTGCAGCGGTTCGTCTCGCCCGGCGACGCCGGATTCGAGATCGCAGCCCTTGCCCTGCTCGCCGTCGTCATCGGCGGCTCCGGCTCGCTGTGGGGAGCCTGCGCCGGGGCCGCCCTCGTCTGGCTCACCCGCGACTACCTCGGAAACCTCGAAGCCGTCGCGGGCCGCGGGCCCCTGCTGCTCGGACTGTTCTTCGTCATCGCCGTCTACGCGCTCCCCCGCGGGCTCGCCGGCGTACGGCTCCCGCCCCAGCTGACCCGGAAGAGGACGGCGTGACAGAACACGAACTCCTGGAACTGCGCCAGGTGTCCCGGCACTTCGGCTCCTTCCGGGCCCTGGACGAGGTGGACCTCACCGTGCGCCAGGGTGCCCGGCACGCGGTCATCGGCCCGAACGGCGCGGGCAAGTCGACCCTGTTCGGCCTGATCTCGGGAACGCTGGCGACGACCGCCGGAACCATCCGCGTCGACGGGCTGGACGTGACCGGGCTGCCCGTGGACCGCCGGGTCGGACTCGGCGTCGCCGCGACGTTCCAGCACTCCAGCCTCTTCCTGCGGGAGACCGTGCTGGAGAACGTACTGCTCGCCGTGCTGCGCCGGGCCGGTGCCGGACTCGGCGGCTGGCGCAGGGTGAGTGCCCGGACGGCGGCGATCGCGCAGGCGCGGACGCTGCTGGAGCGGGTCGGCCTGCCCACCCGGCACGAGGTCCAAGCGGCCGCCCTCTCGCACGGCGAACGGCGGCAGCTGGAGGTCGCCGTGGCCCTGGCCACCGAACCCCGGCTGCTGCTCCTGGACGAACCGGCCGCCGGGATGTCCCCGGCGGAGACGGCGCGGCTCACCGAACTCGTCGCCGCCCTTCCCGCCGAAGTGACGGTTCTCCTGATCGAACACGACCTCGACATGGTCTTCGAGCTCGCCGACACGGTGACCGTCATGCACCTCGGCAGACACCTGTTGACCGGAACCCCGGACGAGGTGCGGGCCTCCAGCGAGGTCCAGAGCGCCTATCTCGGCACGATGGAGGCCGCCTCGTGAAGCCCTTCTTCAGCATCCGCGGCCTGAGCTCCGGTTACGCCGGGGGCGTGGTCCTCGGAGGTGTCGACCTCGACCTCGACGAAGGCGGGATCGTCGCGGTCCTCGGCCGCAACGGGGTCGGCAAGACCACCCTCATATCGACCGTCATGGGACTCGTCCGGCCGTACCAAGGCAGCGTCACCCTCGGCGGCCGCGAGCTCGCCGGATCCCGTGTCGACGTGATCGCCCGGGCCGGGGTGGGCGTCGTTCCGCAGGGCCGCCGGGTCTTCGCGCCGCTGACCGTGGCCGAGCACCTGGCGATCGCCGCGAGGCGACCGGCCCGGGGCCCGTGGACGAGGGCCCGCATCCTCGACCTGCTCCCACGGCTGGGGGAGCGGCTCGGGCACCGCGGCGACCAGCTCTCCGGCGGGGAACAGCAGATGCTCGCGATCGCCCGCGCCCTGCTGGGGAATCCGAGCCTCCTGCTCCTCGACGAGCCGTCCGACGGCCTCGCCCCCGCGATCGTCGCCCAGGTCGGCGAGGTCATCCGCGAGGTGGGTGCGCAGGGCATGTCGGTGGTCCTCGTCGAACAGAACCTGGGGCTGGCCTTCTCCGTGGCCCAGGACGTGGCCGTCATGCAGAAGGGCCGCATCGTCCACGAGGCGGCCTGTGCGGACTTCCGGTCCAGTCCCGAGGACCGGCGGCGCCTGCTGGGCGTCGACTGACCGATGCCCGGCCGCCGGCCGGACGAGGCCTGACCGCCGCCTGACCGCCGCCTGACCGAGGGCTGACCGAGGGCTGTGGGACGAGCACCCGCCGGGGCTCGTCCCACAGCCACGTCAGAGACCGGACTGCTCGTGCCAGATCCGGCGGGACGCCGCGAGCGGATCCTCGACGACCGACGGTTCGGTGTCCCACAGGCGGGTCGTCCGCCGGTCCGCCGTGACGGGCGCCCAGCCGGGATCCCCCGATGCGGCGAAGGATGTCCAGGAGGCACGGAGCCGCTCGGACAGGCGCGCGAAGTCCTGGGACGGAGCCTTCCCGCCGAACAGGAAGCCGGCCAGCGGCCCTCGTGTGTGACCGAAGGTCGCCGGTATGTCCACGGTGTGGCAGGCGCCGAGGGTCCCGCCGAAGGCCGGGCTGTTCCACGTGAAGTCGTAGAGCCAGGCCCGTCCGCCCGCAGCGGCGTGTGCCTCGGCCAGCCACGTCGCGGGCATCCGGAACAACGCGTCCGAGTACATGGCGACGTACAGCTCGGCATCGGTCAGGCCCGGGTGGGCGGATCGGTAGTCGGCCGCGGCCTGACGGCCGAGCCGCAGGCCGTCGGCGACGGCGCCGAGGTCCAGGTCGCGGATCCTGGCCGAGGGCTGGGCGGCCGGCCCTCGCGATGCCCGGGCGCGCTCGCGCCGTCCCGCACGCGCCGCCGCCCACATCATGGGCAGGGCCTTGGCCATCGCGCCGAGCCCGATCTTGACCTGGCCCCGTTCCATGGCGAAGAGCGTGAACTCGTCATGCGTGTAACCGGAGATCAGGTCGACGTCACGGGCGCACCCCGAACTCAGGGCGAGCCAGGGCTTGTCGACCACCGTGACCCCGTCGATGACCGGCGAGAACGCGGTGATGGCCTCGGGGGTCGTCCAGTTCCCCGGATCCGCCCGCATCGAGGGCAGGGGCACGTCCTGCACGGCCAGCAGCGCCTCGGGCGGGGCGGACGCCAGACCGGCGAGGCCCACACCGGCCGCCTCCCCGATCATCACGGCGATCCGCCGGGCCTCCTCCTCGGGCAGGAACCGCCCGGCCATGCTCTGCACGATGGCCCGGCGGAACAGCCCGCGCGCGGCCGGGGCGGACAACAGGGCGGCGACGGAGGCGCCGCCGCCGGACTCGCCGAAGACCGTCACGTTGTCCGGGTCGCCGCCGAAGGCCGCGATGTTCTCCCGTACCCAGGTGAGCGCGGCGGCCTGGTCGAGGAAACCGCGGTTGGCGGGTGCCCCCGGTACGTGGCCGAACCCCTCGAAGCCGACGCGGTAGTTGAAGGTCACCATGACCACGCCGCCCCGGGCGAGCACCTCCCCGTCGTAGCTCGGATCGGAGGAATGGCCCGTCTTCCACCCCCCGCCGTAGATCCACACCATGACCGGCAGCCGGTCACCGCCGCCCCCCGGGGTCCAGACGTTCACGGCGAGGCAGTCCAGGCCGTCCTCCGGCCGCCAGGCCGCGGGCATACCGGGAACCATCGGCAACTGTGGCGGTGCGGCGCTGAAGGACGTGGCCGGACGGACACCGTCCCAGGCGGGGACCGGAGCCGGCGCCCGGAACCTGAGGGGCCCTTCCGGGGGGAGGGCGTAGGGAATGCCCTTGAAGACCGACAGCCCGTCTTCGGCCGTTCCCTCCACCTTGCCGGTCAGGGTCTCGATGACAACGCCCATGGGATGGGCTCCTTTCACGTGGAGAGTCTGAGGACCACGTCGAGCAGGCATTTCCCGCCGAACATCAGGTCGGTGATCCGGGCGTGCTCGTCCGGTGCGTGGATGAGCCGCATGACGTCCGCGTCGCTCGCGGAGGGGAAGAAACCGACGACCTTCGTGCCGGGGAGGGCGCGGGCGTCCGTGGCGGCCGGATTGACGTACGGCAGCAGCCGCGCGCCCGGTTCGTGGGCCGCGACGGTCTCGCCCAGGACCCGCAGGAGCTCCGGGGCGTCGGGGCCGGCCCGGCTCACCCGGCCGTGCAGCAGCGACACCTCGACCCGGTCCCCGAGGGCCTGCTGGACGGCCGCCGCCCACCGGTCGGGCAGCTCGCCGGGAAGGAGACGTCCGTCCAGCACCACATCGGCTTCGACGGGCACCACGTTCTGGCGCTGCCCCGCGGACAGCACGGTGGGGGTGGCGGTGTTGTGCAGCCCGGCGACGACGAACTCCCGCAGGACGGGATCGATCGGCAGGCTGTTCGTACGGCCCCAGGTGGGGTCCTTCAGGAGCTGCCCGATCGCCTCCGCGCCCGGGCCCGGGTACAGCTCCGCCAAGGTGGCCAGCATGCGCCGCGAGGCGGGTTGCAGCACCGACTCCGGGGCGAACGCACGCAGCCTCAGCAGGGCCTCGGCCAGCGTGAAGACCGCCGACCCGGTGCGGGGGACCGAGGCATGGCCGCCCGGCCCGCGCGCGGTGACCCGCATCCGGGCACTGCCCTTCTCGGCCACCTGCACGGTGTACACGGGGCCGCCGGGAGTCACGAAGCGCTGGCCGCCGCCTTCGTTGAACGCGAACTCGGCCTCGATGAGGCTGCGGTGGTTCTCCCACAGCCAGTACGCCCCCAGCCGGCTGCCGGCTTCCTCGTCGGCGGTGACCACGAGCAGCAGGTCCCGCCGCAGCGGGATCCGGTGCGCGGCGAGGAGTTGCATGATCAGCAGGCTCGCGGCGACCTGCCCCTTCATGTCGAGTGCCCCGCGGCCCCACACACGGCCGTCGGCCACCTCGCCCGAGAACGGCGGACGGCTCCATCCGTCGGGCCGGGCACCCACCACGTCGGCGTGGCCCAGCAGCATGAGCGGCGCCTCCTGTCCCGTCCCGGGCAGCCGGGCGACGAGATTGGCCCGTCCGGGCTCGGACTCCAGCACCTGGTGGGCGATGCCGGAGCGGGTCAGCTCGCGGGAGAGGTGGCGTGCGACGGCGATCTCACGGCCCGGAGGGTTGGAGGTGTCCAGGCGGATCAGTGCCGAAAGGTGGCTGACGAGGTGCCGTTCCTGTTCGGCCCAGGAGAAGGGCAGCGGCATCGGCCGGGATGAGGTGGACATCTGCGCTCCGGAGCCTGCGGGCTGGAAGGGGCAGAGCCAGTGTTACACGTGTAACCATCTTTCGCACCTGATCCCGGGCCGACGGGCCGATCGCGGTGCGCATCGTGGGCGGGCAGCCGTGGCCGGCCCGCCTGTCGACTGGCCCGGACGGTCCAGGGCGCGACAGCATGGAGGGAGGCCGGTCGGCGGGCCGCCCTCGGGAGGAGGCGATACGGACGGTGACCAGGCATCGCTTTGCGTTCTGCGGGGCCGAGCTGGCCGCCGTCTACGTCGTCGCCGACGAGGGCCGGGAGCTCCATCTGGCCGAGCTGACCGGGAACCGCGGCGTCCTCTACGGACTGCCCGCGATCCTCGCCGTGGCCGGCCATTCGCCCGCCGCCAATGCCTTCCGCTCCGGCCGCCCGCTGTGGCTGACCCCCAAGGAACTCGCCACGTTCGTCGAGGACGACCCCCACCACTTCCCCACCCGCGTCCGGGGCGGTGACCCCAGCTCGCCGGCCAGGATCTCGCTGGGCGCCCTGCCGCTGGGACATGGCCAGCAGGAGCTCGGCTGTCTGATCGTCGCCGGGGAGGCCGGGGAGGGCTTCAGCGACGACGACCGCAGCCTCCTGGAGCTCTACGCCGATCAGGTGGCCGCCGGACTCGAATCGGTCGCCGCCCGCTTCGCCGGACGCAAATCCCCGCAGGCACATCTGGGCCAGTCCCTGGTGCCCCACCAGGGCGGCGCGTTCATCCTGGAACTGAGCACCGGCCGCATGGAGGCCCACGCGCACGTGCTGGAACTGATCGGACTGCCGCCCGAGCAGTTCGACGGACAGGTGGAGACCCTGCTCGCCTGCGCCGTCCCCGACGACATGCCCGCACTGATGGCGATCGTGGAGCCGGACCGGCTCGGCGCCGCCGGACAGCAGCTGGCGTTCCGCGTCCGCCGACCGAACGGCGAGCTGCGCTGGCTGGGGCTGCGGTGCCGCGTGGAGGTGGACTCCGCCGGCACGCCGCAGCGCGTCCTGGGTGTGGTGGCCGATGCCACCTATCTGCGCCCGAGCGCCGACGAGGTCTCCCTCGTGCAACGGCTGTCCGCCACGCTGGCGGGGGCGGCGACCATCCGGGAGGTCAGCCGGCTGGCGGTCGCCGCCCTGCGCGAGCCGCTCGGCGCCTCCCGGGTCGCGGTCGGCGAGCTGGAGCCCGAGCGGCTCATCGTCACCGCCCTCGGCCCGCCGGAACCCGATGCCTGGCCCGATGTCTGGCGCTCGCAATGGCGGTCCGAGTGGCCCGACGTGCCGCTCAGTGACCTCCCCACCCTGCAGAGCGCGCTGCGCGGGGGGCACATGAGCCTGTGGCCGCCGGGTGCGGACCTCGAACCCGGTCTCCTGGGCCTCGGGCCCGGCGGTCTCGCGGTGCTGCCGCTGCCGGCCGAGGGCAGGATCGTCGGCGTGTGCCTGGTGGGGTGGGACGGGCAGCACCGGTTCGGCCCGGAGGAGCGGTCGCTGCTGACCGCGACCGCGGGCCTGGTGGGGCAGGCGCTGGTGCGCGCCCACGCACTGGACGCGGGTCACGAACTCGCCACCATGCTCCAGCGCAGCCTGCTGCCCCGCAAACTGCCGGAGCTGCCGGGCGGGGTCGCCGTCGCCCGCTACCTGCCCGCGACGGCGGGACTGGAGGTCGGCGGCGACTGGTACGACGTCATCCCGCTCCGTGACGGCCACGTGGCGTTCGTGATCGGGGACGTACAGGGGCACAGCGCGGGAGCCGCCACCATCATGGGCCAGATGCGTACGGCGGTCCGGGCCTACGCGGTGGAGGGGCATCCGCCCGACGTGGTCGTCGCACGGGCCAACCGTCTGCTCGTCGGCATGGAGACCGATCTCTTCGCCACCTGCGGATACGTGGACCTCGACATGGAGGAGGGCATCGCCAGGTTCGTACGGGCCGGCCATCTGCCGCCGATCCTGCGCCATCCCGACGGCGTCACCGAGGAGTTGGCGGTCGAGGGCGGGCCCCCGCTGGGGGTCCTTGCGGAAGCCGAATTCCCCATGACCGAGGTGGGGCTGCTCCCCGGCACCCTGCTCGTCCTGCTGACGGACGGCCTGGTCGAGTCCGCCCGGCTGCCGCTGGAGGAGGGCATGCGGCGGGTGCGTGACGTGATCACCGTGGCCGACCCGGTCGATGCCGGAGGGATCGCCGACGAGTTGGTCGTCGGCGTGGGCCGTCGGGACGACGATGTGGCGGTGCTGTTGCTGCGCTACGACGGCATGGGGGGACGGCCGCTGCGGAGCCACTGGACGGTGTGGCGGCTGCCCGACGCGGTCCTGCATGCGCGCCGCTTCACCGCGCGCACCCTGCGGTCCTGGGGGGTGGTGGAGGAGCTCGACGCAGCTCTGCTGGTCGTGTCCGAGCTGGTCACCAACGCCATCGCGCACACGCAGGGCGAGGTGGGGATGGATCTGACCCTGTCGGCGGACCGGCTGCGGATCGCCGTGAACGACGCGTCGCCGCGCAGCCCCGTCAAACCGGTGTGGGTGAGCTGGGAGTCGACCGGTGGCCGCGGGCTGCTCATCGTCGAGGCCACGACGGCCGCCTGGGGCTCGGTGCCGCTGAGCGGCGGCAAGCAGGTGTGGGCCGAGATCCCCTGGCACCGCGCGGGCGACTGACTCAGGCCTTCGGCCCGGCGTCGATCTCTGCGATCAGGCCCTCGATGAGGGTCCGGATCTCGTCCCTGATGGGGCGGACGGCCTCGACGCCCTGGCCCGCGGGGTCCTCCAGCTGCCAGTCCAGGTAGGTCTTGCCGGGGAAGTACGGGCACGCGTCGCCGCAGCCCATCGTGATCACGTAGTCGGAGGCCCGGACGGCCTCGGGGGTGAGCACCTTCGGTTCCTGGCGGGAGATGTCGATGCCGACCTCGGCCATGGCTGCCACCGCGGACGGGTTGATCCGGTCACCGGGCAGGGACCCGGCGGAGCGGACCTCGACCCGGTCGCCGGCCAGGTGGCGCAGGAACCCGGCGGCCATCTGGGAGCGGCCGGCGTTGTGAACGCAGACGAAGAGGACGGACGCAGCGGGGGTGGAGGACATCGTTCTTCCTTGGGGGTCGGACGACCGGGTCGGGCCAGAGGGCCGGGCCAGGGGAGCGGATAAGATCAGCCCGGACTGGTGTCAGTCCTGGCTGATGTGAAAGTATCAGTCCATGATGACGTCAGTCGACACTGACTTGATCCGGGTCCTGGCCGACCCGCTCAGGCTCCAGATCGTGACCCTGCTCGCCCGAGAGACGCTCTGCACCACCCACCTGGTCGAGGAGACCGGTGCGAAGCAGACCAACCTCACCAACCACCTCACGGTGCTGCGGAAGGCGGGGGTCGTGGAGACGGAGCCGTGCGGACGGTTCACCTACTACCGCCTGCGCCCGGAAGTCATCGAAGCCCTCGCCGGGCAGTTCGCCGACCTCGCCCGGACCGCGCGTGCCACCGCCGCATCGAACCTGAAGCGGTCCTGCCCGTAGGGCGTAGCTCGTAGCCCTCAGCCCCGCCTCACCTGCCCGAGGAGAACCCGTCTTGACCGCCACCGAGCCCGCCGCGAGCGATGCCATAGCCGTCGACAGGGCCCCGCAGCCCGCGCCCGGCGCTACCCCGTCCCGCTCCCCGCTGATCGCCCGCGCCGCCGCCGAGCTCGTCGGCACCGCCGCGCTGGTGGCGGTCGTGGTCGGCTCCGGAATCCAGGCCACCGAGCTCACCGGCGACGTGGCCCTCCAGCTCCTGGCCAATTCCCTCGCCACCGTCTTCGGCCTCGGGGTCCTGATCGCCCTCCTCGGCCCGGTCTCCGGTGCCCACTTCAACCCGGCCGTCACCGTCGCCGAGTGGTGGACCGCTCGCCGCGCAGGCGCAGGCGCCGGCGTCACGGCGCGCGAGCTGGCCGTCTACGTCCCCTCGCAGATCGCCGGGGCAGTCGCGGGCGCGGTCCTCGCGGACGCGATGTTCGGCGAGCCCCTGGTGAAGTGGTCGCAGCACGACCGCTCGGCGGGCAACCTCCTCCTCGGCGAGGTCGTCGCCACCGCCGGGCTGATCCTGCTGATCTTCGGCCTGGCCCGCACCGACCGCCTCCGCTTCGCCCCCGTAGCCGTGGCCTCGTACATCGGCGCCGCCTACTGGTTCACGTCCTCCACCTCGTTCGCCAACCCGGCCGTCACCATCGGGCGCGCCTTCACCGACACCTTCGCGGGCATCGCCCCGGCCTCGGTGCCGGGGTTCATCGGCATGCAACTGATCGGCGCGGCCCTCGGACTGGCCCTGGTGGCCGTCATCTTCATGCGTGGCGGCACGGCACAGGACCGGTCCGCCGCTCCCTAGCTCGTCGTGCATCTACCGGCGTCGTTCCCACCCGGCCGAAGATGCCGCCAACCGGGAGCGACGAAGCGTCGAATCAGATCCCTCAGATCGGGGTCAGCGTTGGATTTCGCAATACCGCGTCGTGGTTTCCAGGATTCCCGGGCAGCGATGGCCAATTCAGAGAAGCCTCCTCGGCCGGTCCCTTCGCCGACAGGGTGTCTGAGCGCGATCAAACTAGAGCCGGGCCGGAGTGTTGCTCACGGAACCACCTCAATCCGCCAGGGATTGGCCTGTTCCGCCGGCCTTCGCCGTCGGCACCCCATGGGCAGTGCCCATTCCACGGAACACCCCGCGCGTCCTCAACCTGCTCAAGGACGGCGAACAACCCGCGCCTCACGAGATCGCGGGGCTGCGGCGCTCCAGGAGTACGACGTCCCGCCAGACGCCGTGGTGGCGGCCGATCCGCTCGCGGGTGCCGATGACCCGGAAGCCCGCTCGCTCGTGAAGGGCGAGGCTGGCGGTGTTCTCGGGGAAGATCCCGGACTGGACGGTCCAGATCCCGGCGGCTTCGGTGGAGGCGATCAGCGCGTTCAGGAGCGCTGCTGCGACGCCGCGGCCGCGCGCTTCGGGGTGGACGTACACGGAGTGCTCCACCACGCCCGCGTAGGCGCAGCGGTCCGAGACCGCGCTCGCCGCGATCCAGCCGAGGACCCGGCCGTCCTCGCCGACGGCGGCGAAGCGGTGTTCCGCGAGCTTGGAGGCGTCGAACGCCTCCCATGCCGGGGCGGTGGTCTCGAAGGTCGCGTCGCCTTCGTCGATGCCTGCCTGGAAGATCGCCAGGACCTGCGAGGCGTGCGCAGCCGTCATCGGCAGGAGGGCCGGTTCAGTTGCCATGGGCGGTGCCGGTCAGAAGGGCGCCCATCGCTGCCACGACGGACGGCTCCACGCGGTAGTACACCCAGGTGCCGCGGCGCTCGGAGGACAGGAGCCCGGCCTCCTTCAGCTTCTTCAGGTGGTGGGAGACGGTCGGCTGGGAGACGCCGACGTCGGAGATGTCGCACACGCATGCCTCGCCGCCCTCGTGGGAGGCGACGGCGGAGAAGAGGCGCAGGCGCACCGGGTCGCCGAGGGCTTTGAACATCTTCGCCGCCACCTCGGCCTCGTCCGCCGACATGGGGCGCTCGTTCAGCGGCGGGCAGCAGGGTGCGACGGCCTGATCGGCTTCCAGGAGCGGCAGGGCCTTGGCATTCGACATGCATCTATGTTGACACATGTCGAACCAATAGGCGGGTTTGATTTGATGGATGTCTATGTTGACGTTCGTCGAAGCAAGTGCCATGCTGGCGGCACAAGGCATCGACAGATGTCGAAACAAAAAGGAGTCGACCGTGGACGCGCCTGCCATCACCGACCTGCCCGTCGTCGTCATCGGGGCCGGACCCGCCGGACTCGCGGCCGCCGCCCACCTCGTCGACCGCGGCATCGACCCCCTCGTCCTGGAAGCCGGCCCCGCCGCCGGATCAGCAGTCCGGGAGTGGTCGCACGTCCGGCTGTTCTCCACCTGGGGAGAGGTCGTCGACCCGGCTGCCGAAAAGCTCCTCGCCCCCACCGGCTGGGTCAGGCCCGACCCGGCCGCGTACCCGTCCGGCGGGGACTGGGCGGAGCGCTACCTCCAGCCCCTCGCCGATGTCCTCGGCGAGCGGGTCCGCTACCAGGCGACGGTCACCGGCGTCTCCCGCACCGGCCGGGACCGCATCGTCGACGCCGGCCGCGACGCCCAGCCCTTCGTCGTCCACTACGAGACCGGCGAAGGGCGCGAGCAGCGGGTCCTCGCGCGGGCCGTCATCGATGCCTCCGGTACCTGGTCCACGCCCGGCCCGGCCGGGGGAAGCGGTCTGCCCGCCCTCGGCGAGAAGGCGGCCCGGGACCGGATCTCCTACCGCGTCCCCGACCTGAAGGACCCGGCCGTCCGGGCCCGGTACGCAGGCAAGCGCACCGCCGTGATCGGCTCGGGCGCGTCGGCCTTCACGGCCCTGGCGTACCTCGCCGACCTCGCCGGGAACGAGGAGGACGGCGTGGGAACGCGCGCGGTGTGGATCCTGCGCCGCGGGATCTCCGGCTCCACCTTCGGCGGCGGCGAAGCCGACCAGCTCCCCGCCCGCGGCGCCCTCGGCCTCGCCGCGAAGGCCGCCGTCGACCGCGGATACGCGGACGCCGTCACCGGCTTCCGCACCGACGCCGTCGAGCGCGCCGGCGACGGCCGCCTCGTCCTCGTCGGGGAGGACGGCCGCCGTCTGGACCCCGTCGACGAGGTCATCGTCCTCACCGGCTTCCGCCCCGACCTGACCTTCCTCGACGAACTCCGCCTCGGCCTCGACGAGCGCCTGCAGGCGCCGGTCGAGCTGGCCCCGCTGATCGACCCCAATCAGCACTCGTGCGGCACCGTCTACCCGCACGGCGTGGGCGAGCTCTCCCACCCGGAGAAGGACGTCTACCTCGTCGGCATGAAGTCCTACGGCCGCGCCCCGACCTTCCTGGCCATGTTCGACCAGCCCGAGGCCGCCGAGGAGACCGGTGGCGGCTGCTGCGCGGCCCCGGCCACCCTCACCATCGGCGCCCCCGCCCCTGTCTCGGGAGGCTGCTGACTCCGGTGACCGAGGTCAGTCCGCGGTGCCCTCCAGGGCGCTGTCGGGGATCCAGGAGCCGTGGAGTCCGGCGCTCACGCGGTGGGGCAGGTGGACGGTGGCGATGCGGTCGAGGCCGCAGGCGTCGAGGACCAGCAGCTGGGAGGAGTCCTGCTTGAGGTCGGAGACGAGGGTCAGGAGGTAGCCGTCGTCCTCGCCCCGGGCCCCGGCCGCGGGGACGAAGAGCGCTTCACCGGGCATGCGGGCGTCGCCTACTCGGTGGATGCGGCGGGCGCCGGTGGTGCGGTCGTACTTGACGACGCCGTAGCCGCCGAAGCCCTTCTCGTCGGGGAAGGAAATGGCGTACTGGTAGCGGTTCTCGCTGCCCAGGTACTCCTCGTTGAGGGTGGGGAACTCCACCGCGAGGTCGTCGATGATCTGCTCGTCGACGGCGCCGGAGACCATGTCGACCACCCAGCGGCGCGTGTAGGAACGGGACACCGGCTCGGTACCCCGCCCGGGGGAGCCGGTCCACCAGTTCCAGGACAGCCGGAACCCCTCGCGGTCCACGGTGGGGCCTTCCAGGACGATGCGGCCCTGACCGTCCTCGTAGGCGTTGGCGACGTGCAGCATGTTGCCCGGCTCGATGGAGAACCAGCGGGTGCGGCGGGCGCCGTCGGCGCCGCGCGGCATGATGCCGATGCGCGACAGCTGCTGGTCGCTCCAGCCGTAGGGGATGCCGGAGTGCTCGGCCGGGTCGAAGGTGACGTTGCCCTCGACGAAGACCACGTGGCGGCGGGTGAGGGCGAAGTCGTGCTTGAGGGAGGCGGTCGCTCCCGGGACCTCGGCGCTGTCGACGATCTCACCCTTGGCGTCGGCGACGTAGTACGTCAGGAACGGCGGGAACGGCGAGGAACCGAAGAAGTGCAGTTCCCCCGTCTGCGGGTCCTCCTTGGGGTGCGCGGTCATCGCCGTGCGCAGCTTGCCGCGGAAGTCGTGGGCTCCGACCGTCTCCAGTTCCGGGGTGAGCTCGAAGGGGAGGTTCGCCTCGCACAGGGCGAACAGGCGTCCGGCGTGCTCGATGACGTGGGTGCCCGCGGTGCTGGCCGTCAGGTCGGGGCCCTCCTCCGTCATGTACGGGGCGCCGTCCAGCGCGGGTGTGTGCACCCAGCGGTTGCGGTACCACTCCGCCCGGCCTTCGCGCAGCCGGATCCCGTGGACCATGCCGCTGCCCTTGAACCAGTGCGTCGGGGTGACCCCGGGCTTGGGGTTGTGGCCGTTGCGGAGCAGGCGCCCGGTCAGCTCCGGGGGCAGCGTGCCCTCGACGGTGAGGCCGGTGGCGGTGATCTCGTCGGCGACGGGCGTGAAGTGACCGTTCAGGTAAGGCTTGTCGGCAGTCACGGCAGGAACCTCTTCCGGTGGATGTGCGGATGCGTCAGGCGGGTCAAGGGGGGCGCGGTGCGCGGGTCGGTGCGGCGGGCGAGGGAGAGTGCCAGGAGGGCGGTGGCGGCCAGGACCGCGGCCGAGACGGTGAAGGCGGCGCGGTAGCCGGCCGTGAGCGCCTCCAGGTGCGGCTGGTGGACGGCGGCGTGCGAGGTGACGGAACCGGCCAGGGTCGCGAGCGCGGCGAGGCCGATCGCACCTCCGACCTGACGGGTGGTGTTCACCAGGCCGCCGGCCAGCCCCGCGTCCTGCGGCGGGACCTCGTCCACGGCGAGCGCGGTGAGCTGGACGAAGGCGATGCTCAGCCCCAGGCCGACCAGGACGCTGGGGCCGAGGACGTCCGTGGCGTAGCTGCCGTGGGCACTGACGCGCGACAGCCACAGCAGGCCCACGGCCTCGGTGAACAGGGCCGTGGTCAAGGTCGTGGTGGCGCCGATGCGCCGGGAGATGCGGGACGCCACGGCCGCCCCGAGCATGTTGGCCGCGGCGAGCGGGAGTTGACCGGCTCCGGTGACCAGGGGATCGGCGCCGAGGACCTGTTGCTGGTAGAGGGGCAGGAAGAAGAACAGGGCGATCCACACGGACCCCAGCAGCGCCATCAGCAGGTTGCCCGCGGCGACCCGGCCGGTGGTGAACAGGCGCGGCGGCAGCAGCGGGTCCGGCCGCCGGAGCTCGATGGCGGCGAAGGCCGCGAGCAGCGCGGCGGCTCCGACGAGCGAGCCCAGGACCCGTCCGTCCGTCCAGCCGGCGCCGCGTGCGGTGGTCAGGCCCCAGACCAGGCAGGTCAGGGCGACGGTGACGACGGAGGTGCCCAGCAGGTCGAACCGCCCGGTGATCCGGACGGCCGTCCGTGGCACGAGCACCACCACGGCGGTCAGGACCAGTGCCGTCCCGGACGCCACGGAATGGAAGATCCAGGGCCAGCCCCACGCCTGCGTCAGGACGCCGCCCAGCAGGACGCCGCCCGCCCCTCCCGCTCCGGAGACCGCACCCCACACCCCCAGCACCCTGCCCCGCCCGGGCCCGGGCGGGTACAGGTCCATCGCCAGGGCGAGCGCGGCCGGGGCGATGGCCGCGGCGCCGAGGCCCTGAGCGGCCCGCGCCGCGATCAGCACGCTCGCGGAAGCCGCCAGGCCCGCTGTCAGCGAGGCCGCGGCGAACACCCCGAGACCGAGGAGCAGGACCCGGCGGCGCCCGAGGAGATCGGCCGCCCGGCCGCCGGCCAGGAGCAGCGCCCCGAACGCCAGGCCGTAGGCGTTGACCACCCAGGTGGTGCCTCCGTCGGACAGGCCCACCCCGGCGCCGATCTGCGGGAGCGCCACGTTCACGATCGACGTGGCGAGCATGACCGTGAACTGCGCTGCGGCGAGCGCCGCGAGCGCGGCTCCCGGCCTGGTCCGCCGCCCGGCAGGGGCCGCAAGAGGCGGCTCGGGTGCGGGCGGTGCCGGGCCCGTCCGTGTGTGGGGGAGGTTCATGGCGCACAGACTCGTGCGGGACGGTGTCCACTCTCCAGGCCGGAGACGGGCCGGGACTGTCCAGTCCTGTCCAGTCCTGTCCGCCCCCGTCCACCGGCCGGGCCCGCCGCCTTGCCTGGCCGGCCCCCGGACCCCCGGGCCCGGAACTCGGCGCGCCGCACGGCAGGGCTGGGGCTACGGAGTCCCCGGCGGGCCGTGCAGTTCCTGCTGCCACAGGGCCGCGCACAGCAGGTCGAGGCCCTGGCGCAGATGGCGCCGGTAGGTGCCGTACGGAAGGCCGAGACGTCGGGCCGCGGCCTCCTGCGTGGGCGCGCCGGAGAAGTAGCCCGCCGTCAGGGCCTCGCGGGCCCGCACGCCGCGCGGGTCACCGGCGAGGTCGTCCACCGCCTGGCGCAGCAGGGCGCGCAATTCGCCGACGGGCTCGGGCAGGTCTGCCGCCAGGCGGGAGCGCATCAGCGCACCGGAGGCGAAGGCACCCGCATCGCGCCAGTGCGTCAGCGCCTCCCGCACGGCCTGGTCGAAGGAGGCGCGCGAGACGGGCGACACGGGCGACGGCCCCGACGGGGCGGGCCCGCCGGTGGCCGATATGAAGCGACGCAGCCAGCTCTCCACGGGTTCCCGGCGCCAGTCGACGCCGAACAGCCCGTAGGTGTGCTCACCGACGCGCGGCCGCGCCCCGGTGTCGACGAGGCTGCCCTTGACGCGTTCGGCCCACGTCTCGGCGTCCCGGAAGACGGCGAAGCCGTAGGCGCGGCCGCGGGCACGCGCGGATTCCGCCTGGGCGCGGGAACTGCTCAGGTCGATGACGCGCGAGGGGACCTGGTAGCGCTCCGGGTAGATCGAGAAGCGGCTGATGCCGATGTGTTCGCCGGGACTCACCGCGGCGGTGGCGGCGGAGTACTCCCACGCCGCGGCGACGACCGGATCGGCGGCCAGGTCCTCGGGGTCGGGAGGGGCCGGCAGGGCGAGCCGGGCGGTGAACGCCACGACGCGGCCCGTACTCACGAGGCGGTAGACGCTGAAGGCCTGCGGCTGGCGCTGCGCCCAGTAGCGGACCAGTTCCGCGGAGGCCGTCCCCTCGGTCTGCGCCGCCATGCGCAGGACGACGGCGAGGTCGTCCGGGTGCAGGGGGCGGTCGTGGACCTCGTCCTCGCGGGACCAGGAGCGCACCCGTGCCAGGTTCTCACCCTCGCGGAAGAGATAGAAGAGCTCGTCCGTGACGGTCCACACCCGCTCCTCGGGTGCCTCGCGCAGGACGCGCAGGTACTCCTCCGCCAGGCGCCGGCGCATTGCGGCGAAGGCGGTGGGTGCCCGCCAGCGCAGGTCGGCGGCCAGGGTCTCGCGGGCGGCGTCGTGGGGGTGCAGTCCACGGTGCGTGGACTCCATGAAAGGGAGGTCCCTCAGCCAGGAGAACAGGAGGTGGGCGTCCTCCTCGGGCAGCACCGCGCAGAGCAGCTCCTCGGAGGTCGTGTACGCCTGCGCCGCCACCTCCAGGGCGCGGCGGTGGGCGGCCGTGGGCACCTCGCCGATCAATCCCGCCAGCAGGGTGCGCAGGACGTCCGCGGAGGGGGCCCAGACGCCCTCCTCGCCGCAGCCCGCCGATCCCGCGGCTGCCGCGAGCGACAGGGCCAGGGGGTTGCCCCCGGCGAACCGGAGCACCCGGTTGCGCAGTTCGGGCCGCAGCCGCGCCGCGCTCAGCAGACTGCGCGCCTGCTCCTCGGAGAACGGTTCCAGTTCGCTCACGTGCAGGAGCCCGGCCCAGGCGGGGTCGGCCGTCCACTGCGGCTGCGGTGCGAGCCGGCCGGCCAGGACGACCAGGGCGCCGTCCGCGGCGCGGGGCAGGAAGTGGTGCCACAGCCAGCTCTCCAGCCACTGGCAGTGCTCGAAGGAGTCCACGATCAGGACCGTGCCGGGAACGTCCGGGAAGGGACCGGCGGCGCGCTCGAAATCGGCCGGATCCCTGCTGACGAAGCGGCCGTCGAGTTCGACGACCGGCCGGCCCGCCGTACGGGCGTCGTCCGCCAGTCGGCGCAGCAGGGTCGACTTCCCGATGCCGCCCGGCCCGTACACGTAGAACGCGAACGGAGCCTGCGGATCACCAGTCAAGGCCTCCTCGAACCGCGTCAGTTGCACGCCCCGGCCGATGAAGGCCCGTACGCGCGCGCTGTTGAGTCTCTCTCCCACGGACACCATGACGGCTCCCGTTCCTCCTCGATCCTGCGTCGGACAGTCCGTGCCCCGGAAGCACAGCCCACCGGTGCCCGCCTCATGGAGACGGGTACGGGGCGGGTGCGGTGCCGGTCGGGCCCGTGTTTCTTCGGCGGATCCGATGCCCCGGGGAGGGGCGCAGGACCGCCGGCGGCGTCAGCCGTGGCCGGTTCCGCCCGCGCGGACGGGCGTGAAGTCCAGGGACAGGGAGGCGGGGCCGCGGGTGTAGAGGCCGGTCTCCCGGTACCGGAAGCCGGGGCTGTAGCGGACCTGGTCCAGCAGGGGCAGGAGCATCGCGGCGACGGTCTCGATCTCGGCGCGGGCGAAGGCGGCGCCGACGCACTGGTGGAGTCCGCTGCCGAAGGCGAGGTGCTGGGCGGCGGCGCCGAAGGAGCGGGCGGTGCCCAGGTCGGGGCGATGGATGTCGAAGGTGTCCGGGGCGGTGAAGGCGGCGGGATCGCGGTTGGCCGCGCCGATCATGCAGAAGACGGTGGCCCCCGCGGGCACGGTGGTACCGGCGAACTCGGCTTCCCGCTCGGCCAGTCGGGGGATGAGCTGGACGGGCGGGGTGTAGCGCAGGGTCTCGGCGATCGCGGCGGGCAGCAGGGAAGGGTCCCGGCGGACGCGGGCCATCTGCTCGGGGTGGTCGATCAGGTGCTTGAAGAGGAGGGCGAGCGTCTTGTCCGCGGGCTCGGTCGCGGCGATGAGGACGTTGAGGATCAGCGCGGTGACCTCGCGGTCGCTCATGGCGACGCCGTCGAACTCGGCCGTGCACAGCTTCGAGATCAGGTCCTCGCCCGGGTGGCGGCGCCGTTGCCCGATGACGGGGAGGAGGTAGGACTCCAACTGCGCGGCGCAGTCCAGGCAGTGCCGGCGCCGCTCGGGGGTGAGGACGATGCTGGTGACGAACTCGGCGACCCCGCTGTGCCAGGCGGCCACTTGCCGCCAGTCCTTCCTGTCCAGGCCGAGGACGTCGAGGGTCACCTGGACGGCGAAGGGCCTGCCGAAGTCCTCGACGAGGTCCATCCGTCCGCGGGGCAGGAAGGGCGCGACGAGGTCGGCGGTGTTGGCGTGGACGGCCCGCACCTGGTCCCGCAGGGCCTGCCCGGTGAAGCCGCGGACGAACAGCTTGCGCTTGGCGGTGTGCTCGGCCCCCGTCATCTGGGCGAGGACCGGACCGCGCATCACCGGCTCGGCGCGCACCTGGAGGGTCTCGGTGCTGAAGGCTTCGTGGTCGGTGAGCACCCGTTTCACGTCCTCGTAGCGGGAGAGGAAGTAGCTGTCGACCGCCGGTTCGTAGTGCACCGGCGCCTGCTCCCGCAGCCGTGCGAAGTGGCGGTAGGGGGAGGCGGCGAAGTCCTCCGAGAGGACGCTGAAGGCGGAGCCGGAGCCGGTCGTGGGCATGGCGGAGTACCTCTCGACGTGCGGGAACACCAGGGACGGGACGTTCCCTCCGGGAGCGCGCCGCGCGAGGGACCGGGCGGGAACCGGCCCGCCAGAACCTCAAGACGCCGCAGGGGTGCCATCGGTTGTCTCAGCGGGCCACCCCGGCAGGTTGATGCGGTACTCGACGGAGGGGTCCCCGCGCAGGGAACGGGCCACCTCGGCGACCGTGCGCGCCTGGGCCGCGGACAGGCCCCGGCCCGCCCACAGCAGCGCCGCGGCGTCCACGGCCTCGGAGGCCGCGGGTCCCGGCCGCTCGGGCAGCCGGACGCCGGTCAGCGCGGCCAGGTCGCCGGCTCCGATCCCCAGGAGGGCGGCGAAGTCCGTGACCGGACGGGGCGTCAACTCCTGCTCACCCGCGCCGATCACGCCGTAGGTGGACGCCGACAGATATGTGGGCGTCACCACCGCCAGGGCGTGGGCCAGGCCGGTCCTGTTCAGGTTGCGGTACCGGAACATGCGGATCAGCCGGCCGCCGGGACCCTCGGCGAGGGGTGTGCGGTCCTTCGGGGTGAAGCGTGAGCTGCGCTCCTCCCGTGGCAGCGAACGTATGAGCCGCAGGAGTTCACTGCGTCCCGTCGGCGGGAGGTGGACCGCATCCCGCACGATGTGCGGGACCCAGGCTGCGGCCTCGGCGTCCAGCGGCGCCGTGTCGTCCGGGACTTCCACCCCCGCGAGGACGAACAGATCGACGGCGTGGAGGTCCAGCGCATCCGCGAGCGCCCGGATCAGCGCTTCGCCCGGGGGTCGTCGTGCGAGCACGGCCCGGACCTCGTCCGCACTCACCCCGGCGCGGCCGGCCAGCTCCTGCACGCCGGTCCCCCTGTGGGCCAGCAGACGCCCCAGCGCGGCGCCGAACCCGGGGGAGGCCGTCATCGCCGGCCCGCCCTCAGTGCGGCGAGGAAGTCCATTCTGGTTTCCAGTTCGGCCAGGTCCCGGCCGGTGAGCTGCTCGATCCGGGTCATGCGGTGGCGCAACGAGTTGACGTTCAGGTGGAGTCGGGCGGCGAAGGCGTGCCGGGTCCGGGCCGGGATGACGATCGAGGCGATCGGCCTCTACACCAACAACCCGCCCTGCGGCGCGATGCGCGGCTTCGGCGCCGTCCAGGCCTGCTTCGCCTACGAGGCCCAGATGGACAAGCTCGCGGCGAAGCTGGACATGGACCCCGTCGAGTTCCGCCGGCTGAACGCCATGGAGCAGGGCACGGTCATGCCCACCGGCCAGCCGGTCGACTCCCCGGCCCCGGTCGCCGAACTGCTGCGCCTGGTCAAGGAACGCCCGCTGCCGCCGGAGCGCCAGTGGGAGTCCGCCGACGGCGAGGCCGACGTACGCGCACTGCCGGGCGGGCTCTCCAACACCACGCACGGCGAAGGCGTCGTCCGCGGCATCGGCTACGCGGTCGGCATCAAGAACGTCGGCTTCTCCGAGGGCTTCGACGACTACTCCACCGCCAAGGTGCGCATGGAGGTCATCAACGGCGAGCCCGTCGCACTGGTCCACACGGCCAGGGCGGAGGTCGGCCAGGGAGGCATCACCATCCACGCGCAGATCGCCCGCACCGAGCTCGGCGTACAGCAGGTCACCATCCACCCCGCCGACACCCAAGTGGGTTCGGCCGGTTCCACCTCGGCCGGGCGCCAGACGTACATGACCGGCGGTTCGGTCAAGAACTCCTGCTCGCTCGTCCGCGAGCAGGTCCTGGAGATCGGCCGCCGCAAGTTCGGCGCGCACCACCCGGCGTGGACCGGCGGCCGGCTCCTCCTGGAGAGCGGCAAGGTCGTCACCCACGACGGCGAGGTCCTCGCCACCCTCGTGGACGTCCTGGAGGACGAGGTCGTGGAGATCGAGGCCCAGTGGCGCCACCCCACCGAGCCCTTCGACCTGGTGACCGGCCAGGGCAACGGCCACGTGCAGTACTCCTTCGCCGCGCACCGGGCGGTGGTGGAGGTCGACACCGAGCTCGGCCTGGTCAAGGTCATCGAACTGGCCTGCGCCCAGGACGTCGGCAAGGCGCTCAACCCGCTGTCCGTCGTCGGCCAGATCCAGGGCAGCACCGTCCAGGGGCTGGGCGTCGCGGTGATGGAGGAGATCATCGTCGACCCGAAGAGCGCGAAGGTGAAGAACCCCTCCTTCACGGACTACCTGATCCCGACCATCCTCGACACGCCGACGATCCCGGTCGACTACCTCGAACTTGCCGACCCGAACGCGCCGTACGGGGTGCGCGGCATCGGTGAGGCCCCGACCCTGTCGTCCACCCCGGCCGTCGTCGCGGCGATCCGGAACGCGACCGGCCTGGAGCTGAACCGGACGCCGGTGCGGCCCGAGCACCTCACGGGGACCTGACCCGCACCGTCAGCTGTCGGGGAGGGCGTACAGGCCGCTCACGCGGGCGCCGCGCAGGCGCTTCGCGCGGATCGCCCTCATACCCGCGTGCAAGGCCGAGGTGCCCTCCCGGTAGCCGTCCTCGATCGGCAGGTAGTAGCAGACGTTGAAGTACGCGAACGGCGCCGGGCACGAGGGGTCGGTGCCCACGGCCCGCAGCCAGGTCGTGCCGCCGAAGTGGTAGTACAGCCCGAACGCGACCATCCGGCGGCCGTCGTGGACGGCCGCCACCCGGGCCCGGTCGCCCATGGCCCCGGCCTGGCGTTCCAGCAGGCCGGTCATCACGCGCTCGCTGTCCGCCGCGTGCCCGTGGGACTGCTGGAGGGCGGCCAGCAGCCGTCCCGCCTCGCGGAAGCAGTCGCCCAGCGGCAGCTGCCGTACGCGCAGCCCGGCGGAGCGGAACTCCAGGCGCTCGCGGCGCACGGCGAGCTGCCGCTTCCTGGGCAGCGAGGCGAGGTAGTCGTCGAATCCCGTGCCGGGCAGGGGGATCAGCGCGTCCTCCTCCACCGGCCGGGGCACGGCGGCGTACAGCGGTGCGAGCAGGGCGGCGGCCGGTTCCGTCAGGTACGGCCACCAGTGGGTGGTGCCGTGTTCCGCCGCGTACGACCGGGCCGCGTCCCGCAGCAGGGCCAGGCACGCGGCGCGGAGGCCGGCGGGCAGGGACGGGTCCGTCAGCGGGGTGCTGTGGTAGCCGCGCCGGGCGCCCGCCACCACTCGCGGCAGGGCGGCGCCGGGGGCCGGCTCCGGGGGGTCGTAGAAGGAGTTGGGTTCCGTGTGGACCAGGTAGAGCGGCGCGGCGGCGAGCAGGGTGCCGTCGTCGTCGCGGACCAGGGCGTAGGCGGCCGTGGCGGTGGGATCGGCCTCCTCCCCGGCGAGCCAGAGGTGGGAGAGGTAGAGGCCGGCGGGCCGGGCGAGGCGGTCCCAGTCGGCGGCGGGGACCTGGGCGATGCCGGTGATGATGTCGGTCTTCACTGTGCCGTCCGTGGGGAGTCGGTCGGGGCTGCGGGCGGTGCGGGCGGTGCGGGCGGGACTGCGGGCGGGTCCGCGGCCGGGGTGCGGCCGGGATCGGGAGGCGTGGGCGTCCTGAGCGCCGGTACGGCCGCCAGCGCGAGCAGGCAGGCCGCGCACTGCACGATCCACGGCCACAGCGCCCCCGCGTCGAGCAGCAGGGTGAACAGGGCGGGGGCGGTGATGCTGCCGAGGGCCCAGGACAGCTGGTAGAGGCTCTGCCGGCTGCCCCGCGCCGCACTGGGCGTGAGGGTCACGGACAGTTCGTTCATCGCGGGGGAGTAGAAGATCTCCGCGAGGCTGAACAGGACCATCGCCACCAGGAGCGCGGGCCAGGCCGGGACGTCCGGTCCGTCCAGGGCCGGCGCCGCGAACACCGGCATGGAGAGGGCGAGGAGCGCGTACCCCAGGGCGACCGTGTGCCGCCGCTGGGCGGGTGCGACGTGCGCGGTGAGCGGGCTGGTGAGCAGGGACACCATCACCGTGTTCAGGACGAGCAGCAGGCTCGCCGTCCAGGCCGCCAGTCCCAGGACCACGGTGGCGTACAGGGCGATCAGCACCGACAGCATGGACTGGGCCAGCACGAAGGGCACGTTGCAGGCCACCAGCAGCAGGTAGGGGCCGATGCCGTCGCTGCCGGACCGGCGGGCTCGGGTGCGGGTGCGGGCAGGGGCGCGGGAGGCTTCGGCCCCGGCGCCCGGCCTGCGGCCGCGGGCGCGGTTGCCCTCCTTCGGGTTCGGGGCGGCAGGCCCGAGCGGCACCCTGGCGAAGCAGAGCGCCCCGAGCAGGTAGAGCGGCGCCGCCGTGGCCACCAGCCCGCCCAGAGCGTCCGTTCCGAACAGCCCGAGCGTCCCGGCGGCCAGACCGGCGCCCGCGCCGAGCCCGATGTTGCGCAGGCTGCCGGTGAACGCGAACCAGGCCCGCGCCTCCTCGGTGGCGGTGGCCCGCGTGATCAGGGTCCGCTGTGCGGTGTAGTACGCGTTGACGCCGGACTGGACCAGCAGGTAGGAGCAGGCGATCTGCCACGGGCTGTGGGCCACGAGGAAGGACAGGAACCCGACGGCGCTCACCAGGTTGGCGGCCACCGTGACCCGCCGCGGACCCTGCCGGTCCATGGACCGGCCGGTGAGGAACACCACGGGGAGCGCGGCGAGCTGCCCGATCGTGACGGCCGCCCCCACCGCCGAGACGGACAGGTCGCGGGCGGTGGTGAAGTAGAGCAGGCCCAGCGGGAGCAGCATGCCGCTGCCGAGGGAGTCGACCAGGTTGCCGGTGACGAACCGGCCGTGGCCGCGCAGGGACGGCAGGCCGAGGGCGCGCCGTACCCTGCCCGGCGCGGCGGCGGGAGCGGCGGAGTCGGTGGGGGAGGGGGAGGAGGTCACGGCGTCAGCAGGTTCCGGATCTTCGCCAGGATCTCCTCCCGGGGGAAGCCGTGGGCCGCGTGCAGCTCCGTCAGGGCCTTCACGGTCGGCTGTTCCTCCCCTTCGGCGAGGGTGAGGACCACGATGTCGCCGTGACCGGTGTCGTCGATGACCAGCTCGTGCGCGGTGACCACGTCGAGCCGCTCCCGCAGCTCCGTGCGCGCCGCGTCGGGCAGCCGCTCGGGCGAGAGGAACTCGATCGCCCAGCGCGTGCGGCCGGCCGCCGCGGCCGGAGCGGTACGCCCCAGGGCCAGGTCCGCGAGGGCTGCGAAGGTGTTGGTGCCGGAGGCCGCGCAGGACAGGGTCGTGGCGCCACCGATCCGCGGGTTCACCTCCAGCACCACGTAACGGGAACCCGTGTAGATCATGTCGACGTTGACCGAACCGAGCACGCCGAGCTCCTCGCACAGGGCGACCAGCTTGCGGGCGACCGGCTCGAAGGCGGCGTCGGCCTCCGGCCGCGGCCCGCACCAGCGCAAGTCGGCGAAGGTGAAGGCGGGTTCGGTGCCCGCCCGGCCGGTCCAGCACAGCGGCAGCACCCGGTAGCCACCGGGCCCGCCCACGACGTCCACGGAGCACAGGTCCCCGCTGACGCATGCCTCGACGACCGCCGACACGGCCGGAGGGTCCGCCAGATAGGCGTCGAGCGCCGCAGGGTCCGGCAGGGCGCGGATGCCCATGCTGGTGGAGTCCCAGATCGGCTTCGACAGCAACGGGTAGCCGATCCGCCGGGCCTCGGCGCGTACGGCGGCCGGGTACGCCGGAACGCCGAGCCCGCGCCCGGCCAGCAGGTCCGAATCGGCCCGGAAACCGCGCGGCACGTCGAGCCCGGCACGGAGCAGCAGTTGCTTGGTCTCCCATTTGTCGACCAGCGCCAGCGTCGTCCCGAGCGGGGACACCACGGTGGGGATGCCCTGCGCGTCGAGGAGTTCCTTCACGGTGGCGTCCCGTACCGCGTTCTCGCAGGGCAGCGAGATGGACACGGCGGCGGTCGCACCCCAGTCCGTCACCAGGGCCGCCAGTTCGGCCGGGGTGACGTCCGGGTCCACGCGCCGCCGGCCGCCCGGGAAGTCCTCGTCGCCCGCCTCGCCGTGGGTGTGGAAGAGCATGCTCTCCACGCCCTGTTCCGCCAGGGCGCGGACGGCCTGCTGCACGTAGGGATCGGCGCGCTGGATGGCGACGGACCGCAGGAACGCCAGCTTCTGCATCTGCTCGGTCACAGGTCGGTTCACTTTCAGACGGGTGCCACTGGCGGCCAGGTCGGCCAGTCGGCGGGCCTCGGCAGGGGACGCGGCGCGGGCCACGACGTGGCCGACGCGGCCCGACGAGTCGGACGGCTCCGGGACGGTGTCCCCGGGCCGGAGGTGGATCTCGCTGTGCGTACCGGGGACTTCGGGCACGAAGACCCCTTCCAGGACCCCGGCGTGCCCGGGCAGCAGGAAGCGGATCGCCGCCGCCCCGTCACGGGTGGGTACGACCTGCGGCGGCCGTCCGGTCACCGCCATCAGGTAGGCCTCGGCCTCGCGGAGCCCGGTCGCCGCCTCGACGACCTCGCAGATGTTGTCCCCGGGCAGCCGTGCCCCGGTCTCGATGACCACCGGACGGCCCGTACCGGGCGGGACCTTCAGCTCGGTGTGCGCGATCCCGTTGCGGACACCCACGGCCAGGGCGGCTCGGGCGGCGGTGTGCTGCACCGCCAGGGTCAGTTCCGGGGACAGCCCGGCGGGGCAGCTGTGCCCGGTCTCCACCCGGTAGCGGCCGTGCGTGGTGTCCTTGCGGACCACCGGCAGGGCGTAGGCGACGCCGTCGCACACCACCGTCTCCGCCGAGTACTCCTCGCCGGGTACGTAACTCTGCAGCAGGACCCGGGAGTCCAGGGGCAGACCGTGCGGCGTGGCCACCGTGTACCGGGTGGCGGCCGCGACCGCGGCGGCGAGCTCCCCGGGGCCCCCGATCACGCTCACACCCCAGGAACCGCCCTGCTCCGCCGGTTTGACCACCAGCGGCCATCCGAGCTGCCCCGCCCCGGCCAGCCGCCACGCCTCCTCTGCGTCCGCGGCCACCCTCCCGCGCGGAGCCGGGACCCCGGCGGCCCGGAAGGCCTGTGCCATCGCGATCTTGTTGCGTGCCGCCCGGGCCCGCAGCGGGTCGTTGCCGGGTACGCCCAGCCGTGCGGCCAGCTCGGCGGCCAGCGGGGTGAGCAGCTCCCAGCAGGCCGCGACCGCCCCGATGCCGTGCTCGCGGCAGAAGGCCTCCATGTCGTCGACCGCACGGGCGGGGTCGGTCAGGTCCGTGAAGCAGACTCCGGCCAACGCCCGTGCCAGGCCGGGCGGGTAGGACGCGTGGACCGTCCGGTGCGTCGCGGCGTACAGGGACAGCCCCATCCGTTCGGCGGCCGCCACGAGGAACTGTCCGGCGTTCCCCATCGGCTCCACGACGAGGACGCCGGTACACGGTACTTCGCTGATGTTCACGAGGCCCAACTAGAACGGGCCGCCCGCCGCACCGTCCATCGGGCTGTCCTCCTAAAACAACCCCCTGGTGGGGCCGGTGATTTGGTCAAAGATCCAGACAAAGGGCGCTGATCTGGCGGCCAGTTGGTGTGGACAGCCCATGGCATCAACAAAATGTTGCGTGCTCGAATGCCCGGGACGGTGACGACATCGGTACGGCCCCCGAACGGGAGATCGATCGTGAACGACCTGCGCCACGACCTGCGCCACGAGCTCGCCGAATGCATAGACCAGGGCGTGATCCCGCCCTACCAGTACTCCTATCCGCCGCGCTCCACCTACCGCCCCCTGGCGGAAGGCGCCTGGAACACCCACGACATCTGGGCCGAGGACCTGGAGGCCTACCAGGTCCCCGAACTCAACCTCTACCTCCACGTGCCCTTCTGTCGCTACAAATGCGGCTTCTGCAACCTCTACACCGTCATCTCCACCGACGAGGACCTCTACGACGCGTACACCGACGCCCTCTGCACCCAGATCCGCGACCACGCGGAGATCATCCAGGCCCGCCGGCTGCGCACCGTCTACATCGGCGGCGGCACCCCTGCCCTGCTGTCGACGCGTCACTTCGAGCAGATATTCCGCACCCTCGGCGAGGTCTACCCCAACTGGCGCTCCACGGTCGAGGAAGTGGCCGTCGAGGCCACCCCCGACTCGATCGTCGCCGACCCCGAGGGCTTCAGCAGACTCCTCGACCTGGGCCTGACCCGCGCCAACATCGGCATCCAGTCGCTCGAACCCAAGGAGATCCGCGAGGCCGGCCGCGGGCAGGCCGGCGAGGACGTCATCCGGCAGGCCATCGCCATCGTCCAGGAACGCGGACTGCCCGACCTCTCCACCGACCTGATCATGGGATTCGCCGGGCAGACGACGCAGACCTGGCGCCGCTCCGTCGACGAACTGGCCCGGCTCGGCCCCACCACCATCTCCACCTACTTCCTCACGGTCCGCCCCGACGCGTGGTTCTCCCGGACCGGCGCCTACCAGTACATGTGGAAGCCGGAGCTGTACGAGCGCTACGACTACGCCCGGCAGGTCTTCACCGAGCACGGCTACGTCCAGGAAGGCTCCGTCCGCTACAAGAAGCCCGGCCGCGGCGGCTACGTGCAGAAGGTGCTCACCTTCCACGGCGTGCCCCTGCTCGGCCTCGGCGTCGGCGCCCGCTCCTACACCTCCGTCCTGGACTACATGACCGGCAGCGTCAAGCCGTCCCTGTCCGAGGTCTCCGACTACATCACCAAGGCCCGGGAGCACCGGCTGACGCCCACCACGGGATTCGTGCTCACGCCGGAGGAGATCGTCCGCAAGCGGCTGGTCCTGGACACCTTCGACCTCGACCTGCGCGAGCTGGACCGCTTCGGCCTCGACGCCATCGCGGGCGAGGTGGACGCGGTGCTCGACGCCGCCGAGGCCAACGGCCTGATCCACCGGGTCGGGCCGCGCCGCGTCCAGCTCACCCCCAAGGGCTTCAAGTACCGCGACATCCTCTCCTGGATGTTCTACTCCGACCACGTCAAGGGCCTCGACCGCGAGTACTACGAGGGCCTCCACCACGCCAACGCGCGCGCCCGCAAGAACATGGGCACCCCGGTCCGCATCACCGGCATCACGAACCGGGAGAGCGCGTGACGGACCGCACCACGGACCCGCACGAGGCCGTGGACCTGTACCTCGCGGCAGGCGGCGGCGGGGACCCGGTCGGTACGACGATCACCGCCGCGGCCCTCGCCGGGGCCACGGCCCGCACCCCCGGTACGCCCGGACCCCGCACCCCCGGTACGCCCGGAGCCCGCACCCTCGTCGCGACCTACGCCTGGGAGCGCCCGGAGGTCGACCCGACGCCCGGCCCCCTCGGTGCAGCCCACTTCACCGGCCCGGCTCCCGAGGACCGGGCGTACGGGGGCACGCTCCTGCTGACCCCGGAATCACGGCCCGTCCCGCCCGCCGGGTCCACCCTGCCTCGGCTGGCCGCAGACCTCCCCGCCCGGCTGCTGCTCCTGGACCCCTGCCAGGGCCTCGCGGCCATGGCCGCCCAGATCCGCCGACTGGCCGACGCCGTCGGCGCGCGCCACGTCCGGATCGTCGACATGGGCGGCGACATCCTCGCGCACGGAGACGAGGACACCCTGTGCAGCCCCCTGGTGGACGCGCTGGCGGTCGCCGCCTGCACCCTGGCGGACGTCGACGCCACGGTGTACGTCGCCGGCCCGGGCACCGACGGGGAGATCCCCCAGCACGTGCTCCTGGACCGGCTCGCCGACGCCCGTCACCACACCCCGACCGCCCGGGACGCGGACACCGCCGCCACGGCCCTGGCCTGGCACCCCTCCGAGGCGTCGGCGCTCTTCGCCGCCGCCGTGCACGGCGCACGCGGCACGGTCCGCACGGCGGACCGGCTCATCCCGCTCACCGATGCCTCCGCCCGCGTCTACGCACTGGGGCTGGACGAGGCACTGGCCCTCAACACGGTGGCCCGGCACCTCCTCGACGCCCGCCCGGACACCTTGGACGAGGCCGCCGACCTGTCGGCCCGACTGACGGGCATCCACGAGCTGGAACGCGAGCGCCGCGCACCCGCGGACCCGCCCGGGCTCCCCGTCGCGTCACCCGGACCGCGGCACACCGCCGAGGAGGCCATGGCCCTGATCCGCGAGCGGGCCCCGGAGGCCGCACACGCCACCTACCGGTTCGCGGCCCGCACCCTGGGCCTGGACTGGCACCACATCCCCGCCCTGCGCACCCTGCTGGACGCCGACGGCCCGCTGCTCACCCTGAGCTGACCGGGCCGCCGACGCGACGCCGGCGGACGTGCCCGGTCCCGGAGGCCGCCCAGGCTTCCGGGGCCGGGCACGCGGCTGCCGGCCGGGGGCCGCGCCGTCAGGACACCGGGGCCTTGCCGCGCAGCACGGTCAGGAACTCCCGCATCCACCGCGAGTGGTCGGGCCAGGCCCGAGCCGAGACGAGCGTGCCGTCGACGACGGTCTCGGAGTCCTCGAACTGAGCCCCGGCCGCCTTCATGTCCAGCTCCAGCGCCGGGTACGCGGTCACCCGGCGGCCGGTCAGGCCACCGGCCGCAGCCGTGATCAGCGGCCCGTGGCAGATCTGCGCGATCGGCTTGTCCGAGTCGGCGAAGGCGGCCAGGATCCGCCGCACCTCGGGGTCGTTGCGCAGGTACTCCGGCGCCCGCCCGCCGGGCACCACCAGGGCCACGTACTCCTGCGGGTCCACATCGGCGAAGGCCACGTCGGCGGGCCAGGTGTAGCCGGGCTTCTCGGTGTAGGTGTCGAAGCCGTCCTCGAAGTCGTGGACCACGAAGCGGAGCTTCTTCACCGCCGGGGCCGCGATGTGCACCTCGTACCCCTCCTCCCGCAGGCGCTGGTAGGGGTACAGGACCTCCAGTGACTCCGCCGCGTCTCCGGTCACGATGAGGATCCTCGCTGCCATGGGCCACTCCCGTCGGGGCTGTGCACGGACGGCTCCCTTGCCCGGGAGCCACCGCTACCCTGCCCGCGGAGCGCGGGCGGCACACACCGGTTGCGCCGCCCCGGGCCGGGGCCTCACTGTTCCTGCGGCGGCTTGCCCTCCGCCGCGGACACCTCGACGAACTCGACCTGGCCCTTGCCGTTGAGGCGCAGGATCGGGACGGCCTTGTTGCGCGGATTGCCGTTGTTCTGGAAGGAGATGAACCCGCTGGCCCCGGCCACCTGCTGGGTGCCGTCCATCTGGTGGAACATCCGGGCCACCGCGTCGCCGACGACCTGCCCCTGCCAGCGGGCCGCCATCTGGATGCCGTGTGCCGCGGTGAGGACCGCGTCGTGGCCCATCAGGGCGCCGCCGTCCTCACGGGGGTCGTGAGGGAACCACTGGTCCAGCAGTCCGCCCGGCTGGAAGTTCTTCGCGGACGGGGCGGACACCGCCTGCGGCGCCGAGCGGTACATGTCGGGGTGGGAGAGGCCGGTGTAGAGCATCTCGATGCCCGTCTCGGCGGCGTGGGCGAGCTGCTGGGCGCTCAGGTTGGTGGTGTCGTCCCCGGCGAACACGGTGAACTGCTGGTCGGTGCAGCTGCGGTTGGCGAGCGCGTCGAGGAAGTTGGTGAGGTGCTGGCCGCGGCCTGCGAAGTACACGAGCTGCGGACGCTGCTGGCACAACTGGCCGGGCATGTAGCGCAGTTCGTTCTGCCAGGCGCTGCTGACGGAGGAGTCGTAGGTCATGCGCTCGGCGACGAGCCGGTGCTTGTCGCCTTCCTGGAAGGCCTTGGTGAAGGCCGTGCCGAGGGTGGAGGCGTAGAGGTTGCCCTCCGCCACGTCCTGGATGACGACGGCGGTGGCGACGCCGCGCCGTTTGAGGTATCCGGCGCCCGCGTACGCCTCGTCCTCGTTGGTGGGGGCGACCCGGACGAAGCCGTTGATGCCCTGGATGTTCGTGGCGGTCATGGTGGCACCGACCATGGCGATGCCGTGTGCGGACAGGCGCTTGATGGCCGCGAGGTTCTCCTGGGTGCTGGGGCCGAGGCCGGCCACCGCGACGAGCCGGTCCGGGGAGTCCTTGCGGGCGATCAGCTCGTCGACGGTGTGCTTCCACTGCCCGGACCGGCTGCCCGGGTTGGCGATCAGCAGCCGGATCTTGGGGGTGGCGGCGAGGTCGCCCTGGTTGTGCCGGTACTGGGCCAGGTAGGCGCCCTGGAGTTCGTGCCGGACGCCCTCGGCGGAGTTGCTGTCCGCGGTGGTGTTGGTGAAGGAGGTGAAGTAGGCGACGCTCACGTACGGTTCCTCGTCCGCGTTGGCGAGGACCCGGCGGTTCTCCTCCTCGATCTTGCTGCTGACCGCGTCGAGGTCCGGCGCGAAGGCGTAGGAGCCGTCGGTCACTCCGACGCACTCGTCGGCCGCGCCCAGTTCGACGACCCCGTCGGCGCATCTGGCCTGGCGTTCCTGCAGCCACCCGACGCCCAGCCAGAGGGCCGCGACCAGGGCGACGGCGGCCGCGGTGGCGAGGGCCACCCGGCGTACGACGTGCAGGGGCCATTCGAGTCTGGGCACGCGCTCAGCCCTCCCAGCCGGCGGTCTGGGGATCGCGCCAATGGCGGTAGCGCTCCGCCTCGTTGAACAGGGCCACGATGTCGTTCCTCCGCAGTTGGGACAGCTGGGTGCAGCCGTCGGCGATGATGTCGCCCAGCCGCATGGCGGGGTCGGCGAGCGGATCGCTCCACACCCAGCGGGTGGTCACCAGGGTGTGGATCACGGACTCGGTGTCCACCACGCGCCCCGGGCGGCGCGGGACGAGCCCGGCGAGGAGTTCCAGCGGTCCGCCGTCGGCGGGCAGGCGGTTGGGCGCGGCCGTGATCGCGTCGAACTCGGAGATCCACTGCGCGGCGGGCACGGCGGTGAAGCGCCGCGTCAGGTGGGCGGTGACCTCCTCGGTCCGCCCGAGGGCGAGCTGGTGGTACATCTCCTGCACCGGCTTGCCCTCGCCGCGGTAGTACTCCGCGAGGAGTTCGTGCGCGGCGTCCCACCCTTCGGGCCGTGCGGCCAGCCGCCACAGGAGCAGCCTGCGCAGCCACGGGTGCAGTACGGGGACGACGGTGACGGGTCCGGTCAGCAGCCAGCGGGAGCGGATCTCGCCGAACAGGGAGTCGTCGGGGCTCAGCAGCCGCGTGCCGACGGAGAAGTCCCGGGCGGCG
Source organism: Streptomyces xanthophaeus (assembly GCF_000725805.1). GTDB lineage: Bacteria > Actinomycetota > Actinomycetes > Streptomycetales > Streptomycetaceae > Streptomyces > Streptomyces xanthophaeus. Next base: position 80,443 of record NZ_JOFT01000046.1, read on the forward strand.
GCGCATTCGGCGAGGGCGGCGCGCTGGGTCGGGTCGAAGTCGCGCAGGAGGTGGCCGAGGGCGGTGTCGGCGAGGGTGGCGGTGGCCTCCCCGGTGCGCAGCGGCCGGTCGGGCAGGGTGCGCAGCCAGCGGTCCTGCTGGGGTCCCGAGTCCGGGGGCGTCCCGGCCTGCCGCAGTACGTCGAGGACCTGGTGGACGGCGCGCGGCAGTCCGCCGGTGAGCCGGTGCACGAAGGGGGTGAGGCGGGTCAGCGGCGCCAGGTCGCTGTTCCCGCCGAGCTGGAGCTCGATCCGGATCCGCACCTCGTCCAGATTGAGGTCGCGCAGGCGTAACGGGTACCACCAGGTGTCCTCGCTGTCGCGGGTCGGCCGGTTGGCGTTCCAGTCGGACAGGGAGGCCCGGTCGGGGCCGCGCAGCTGCCAGGGCCAGGAGTCCCCGGTGGCGGGACCCCAGCGGGGCAGCCAGCGGTTGGAACTGGCGACGACGGTCAGCGGGTCGCTGGCGTGGCCGGCCACGACCGTCTGGTCGTGCCGGGAGCGCAGCAGCAGGTCGAGGAAGCGGCGGCCGTACTCGGTGTGGGAGTTGTCGAGGAGCAGCAGGTAGGAACGGGGCATGAAGTTGCGGGCGGTGTTGCGCCGGAGGTCCTCCAGGAAGGCGGAGAAGAGGACGAGGTCGAGCCGCTCCTGTTCGTTCTCGTCGCCCTCGTGACGCCAGAGGTTGAGTTCCACGAGGGCTTCCATGGGGTCCGCGTTGCGGATCATGGGATGGCGCCCGTACCAGTGGGCGCCGGCGGTGAGCCGGTTGCCGAGTCTGCCGCCGAGCAGGCCCGGCATGGTGCGGCGGCCGCGCCGCAGGGCGTCCTGGAAGAGGGTCAGCGCGGCGGTGGAGGCTCCTTCGGGCATGCCGACCGCGCCCATGCCCACTTCGAAGAAGGCGGCCAGGTAGTCGCCGTGCCGGGCCTCGTTCTCCTCCTGGAACCGGTCGAGCTGGCGCTGCACCGCGCGCCGGCCCTCGGCGAGGCTGCGCATGCGCAGCTCCTGGTCGGATGCGAGCAGGCCGAGGCTGAGCAGCGGGAAGTGGGAGCGTCCGTAGCGGGGCAGTTTGCGTTCGAGCTGCCGGGCCAGGAGGCCGAGGGCGTAGCGCGGCAGCAGGGACTGGGCGCCGCCGAAGTTGACGAAGGCGAAGGGGTAGTCGGGCCCGAAGCGTTCCATGAGCGCGCTGTGCGCCTCGCTGGCCCCGCTGCCCGCCGGGCCGAGGAGCATGGTCAGGGGGCGCTCGGCCGCCGGGTCCTCCTTCAGGCATGAGTCGACCAGCGACAGGATGCCGCTGCGGCCCCGCAGGCCCATGCCCGTACCCGGCTCCATCACGCGTGATCCCCCCCAGGACGACGTTTCCGAGGACTAGAGACTGCCATCCGCAGGCGGAGTCAGACAGGGGTTTCCTCTCCTTGATTCGTTTCGGTCTCCGTCGCACCGGGGGCGGGCCGTGTCATGTCCATTGACAGAACATGAACGCAGCCGGAGGCTGAGAGCGCTCTCAGTCGTCAATAGTCAGATCCCCCCACACGAAGGAACGGCATGATCCGCTTAGTCAAAGCACTTGCATCCGGGGTCTCGGCCCTGGCCGTCGCCGCCGGCCTGATGGTCTTCGGACCGTCCGAATCCGCAGAGGCCGTACCAGAAGCCGTACCGGCGACGATCCCGCTGACGATCAAGAACACCTCCGGCCGCAGCGAGCCGGTCTACGTCTACAACCTGGGCACCCTGCTCGCGACGGGCCAGCAGGGCTGGGCCGACGCCAACGGCACGTTCCACCCCTGGCCCGTCGGAGGCAATCCCCCCACCCCCGCCCCCGACGCATCGATCGCGGGTCCGGCGGACGGGCAGACCAAGACGATCCGGATGCCCAAGTTCTCCGGGCGCGTCTACTTCTCCGTCGGCCAGAAGATCGTCTTCAAGCTCAGCACGGGCGGCCTGGTGCAGCCCGCCGTGCAGAACCCCTCGGACCCCAACCGCAACATCCAGTTCAACTGGTCCGAGTACACCCTCAACGACGCCGGCCTGTGGATCAACAGCACCCAGGTCGACATGTTCTCGGCTCCCTACGCGGTGGGCGTCAAGGCGGCCGACGGCACCGTCAGGAACACCGGCCGCCTCAAGCCGGGCGGCTACGCCGCGGTCTTCGCCCAGCTGCGTTCGGCCGGCTGGGGCGGACTGATCCAGAACCGCCCCGACGGTACGCCGCTGCGCGCGCTCTCACCCGGTCACGGCATCGAGGCCGGGGGCATACCGGCGGGCGTCATGAACGACTACATCAACCGGGTCTGGAGCAAGTACAGCTCCTCCACGCTCACCGTGACGCCGTTCGCGAACCAGCCGGGCACCAAGTACTACGGCCGGGTCTCGGGCGACGTCATGCACTTCACCAACGGCTCGGGAGCGGTGGTCACCAGCTTCCGGAAGCCCGACTCCGACAGCGTCTTCGGCTGCTACAAGCTCCTGGACGCACCCAACGACCAGGTCCGCGGCCCGATCTCCCGCACCCTGTGCGCGGGCTTCAACCGGTCGACGCTCCTGACCAACCCCAGCCAACCCGACGCGTACGGCGCGAACTTCTACCGCGACGCCGTCACCAACCACTACTCCCGCATCATCCACGCACAGATGGCCGACGGTAAGGCGTACGGCTTCGCCTTCGACGACGTGGGCGCGCACGAGTCCCTGGTGCACGACGGCAACCCGCAGGAGGCCTTCATGACACTGGAGCCGTTCAACTAAGGGCTGTCCCAGGATGCCGCTCATCGCTCCCGGAGCGGCAGGGCGTCGTCCATCACCTGGAGCAACTTTCCGAGCAGGTGTCGCCTCCTCTAGTCGTATGGAGGAGGCGACACCTTCGATGCCCGACCGGCCGGCGTGCACGGCAGTCCTTGCGGCTGCATCCCAGCAGGTCTGTCAATTCGGCCTTGCGGGCCACGTGCGGGGAGTCTGCTTCCCGCGCACGCGGGGATGACCCCGAGCGAGGAGCGACGCTCCCGGCGCGGAGGTGACGCCCCGGCTTCCCGTGCAAGGACGAGCATCAGGAGCACTGCTTCCGCACGCACGGGGACGACCGGTTGCCCCGCCGAGTCCGCACCCTCCAGGAACAGCCCTCGTACGGGGCGTCCGGGCGGGAGCCCTGAGAACGCCTGAGGCGGGACCCAGTGGGATCGAGTCGGTGGACTACGAATTCCATCACCTGACGAGCTGGTGTGCGTCGCGCAAGAACTCACCGGTGAAGCGGAAGTGGGAATGAACTTTCGGCTGGTCGGGATGGCTGATGTTGAACTGCGCCTGACGGCACTGCACCGGTATCCGCCCCGCCCGGAGACCAGGCGCCACGGCCCCTTGGCCAAGATCACTCTTGCGGGGGCGGGGGCCGGAACGATTGCACGCAAGGACCTGCTGGTCGGCGTCCCTCCCAGTCAGGAGCATGGCTGATTCCTGCAACGCCGTGCACCGCGACGCCGGCCGCGACAGGACCGTCTTCTGTGGGCGGCGCCGCGCCCGGCACAGCACTAGCATTCCGAGCGCGTCCGTGCCGGGCGCCCGTCGCAGGGGGAGGGGAGGGGCGTGCAGTTGGTCGCGAGTGCGAGTGCAAGTGCAAGTGCGAGCCCGGGTGTTGGTGCAGGCGGGGTCGGTCGGGGGGTCGAGATGACCCGGGTGGGTGACCGGTGGCGGGTGACCCGGCCGTGGTCCCCCCAGCTGCGCCCGTTCGTGCACAGCTACGCCGGCTACTGGGAGGCGACGGCCTCGCCCTACCGGGTGAGGCTGGTCCCCACGGGCCGGGCGGTCGTGGTGATCAGCCTGGGGGAGCCGTTCGCCCAGGTCCGCCGGCTGGGGGCGGCAGGCCGGGGTGGCCAGGTGACGGGCTCGCTGGCCGCGGGTCTGGAGGACGGGCCCCGCGTGTGTGACCACCCCGGCGGCCAGGTGGCGATCCGGCTGGAGCTGACCCCGCTGGGCGCCTACCGGCTGTTCGCCGTGCCGATGAGCGAGCTGACCAACAGCGTGGTCGAGCTCCGCGACGTCCTCGGGCCCGAGGCCGGATGGCTGGTGGAGCGGCTGGCGGCCACCGCCGACTGGGGCGCCCGCTTCGACCTGCTGGACTCCGCGTTGGGCGCCCGGCTGGAGCGGGGCCCGCGTCCCGCGCCGGAGGTCGGCCATGCCTGGCGGCTGCTGTCCCGCGCCGGCGGGGCGATCCCGGTCGGCCGGCTCGCGGGAGAAGTGGGCTGGAGCCAGGGCCATTTGGTGCGCCGGTTCACCGAACAGGTCGGCCTGACCCCGAAGGCGTCCGCCCGGGTGCTGCGCTTCCACCGGGCCGTGCGGCTGCTCTCCCGCGAGGGCGCGAACCTCACCGAGGTGACGGAGCGCTGCGGTTTCTACGACCAGGCCCACCTCAACCGGGAGTTCCGTGCCCTGGGCGGGACCACACCCGGTCGGCTGGCCGCCGCCCGGGTGGCGGAGGGGGCCGTCGCCCTGTGAGGGGCGAGGTCAAATTCGTCCAAGCCAGGCCCTGCGCGCGTCGATAGTCTCCCCGTCCGTAGTCGATCAGGCCCCCGGTACGGGGTGGCCTGGCTCAGAGGGGAGTACCCGATGGAAGACCTGCTGCGCGTCCTCGTGGCCGGAGCGCTCACAGGCGGCCTGATCGGTCTGGCGGGGGCCCTCGGCCGACGCAACCGCAGGCGTCGCGAGGGCGGTGACGCGAACGGCCGCTGACGTCCCGCCGCGGGCATCCCCTCGGGCCGGAAGTTACCGGGGGGTAGTCACGGGGCGGGCCGGAAGGTAGCGTCGGCGTCCGAGAAGAGGAGCGCCATGCCTCGTACGTTCACGGTGTCCGACAGCATCGTCGTCCACGCCCGTCCCGCCGACGTCTTCCGGCACGTCTCCGATCCGGCGCGGATGGGGGAGTGGAGCCCGGAGAACCTCGGCGCCACCGTCCACGGAGAGCCCGGGAAGCCCGGGAAGCCCGGAGAGCCCGGGAAGCCCGGGGACATTCGCGTGGGGACGGTGTTCGACGGACGGAACAAGCGCGGGGCCTTCCGCTGGACCACCCGCTGCACCGTGACGGCGGTCGAGGCCGACGCGCTCTTCCGCTTCCGGGTCCACGCCATCGGGGTCCGGCGCCCCCGGCTGCCCGGCCCCATCGCCACCTGGGAGTACCGCTTCGAGCCGGTTCCCGAGGGCACCCGCGTGACGGAGACGTGGACCGACGACCGGCGCGGTTGGCCGGACTTCGCGGCCCACGCCTTCGACCGGGTCGCGACGGGCGGACACTCCTTCGCCGACTTCCAGCGCAGGAACATCCGTACCACTCTGCGCAACCTCAAGCGGGCCCTGGAGCCGGTGTCCGGCACCGCGTGACGCCCCGGCCTGGCGAGATCGGGCGGAACCATGAGACGGCATAGTGCATATGGTCGGATCCTCCCACTGGACCGGTTCCTGGACATGCCGGATGATCACGAGTCGAGGTGCAGGAACGGGTGCCAAGTCGTGCAGGCCTTTGTCACCCGCGACAAAGGAGCCCCTACTCGTGCTTGCAGTCCCCCCACTGTTCTCCCCGATACCGCCCGCCATCCATCCCCGGCACGCCGAGATCGACACCCAGACCGCCGGCTGGGTCGAGGCCTTCGAGATAGGCTCGGCCGACCTCAGGCAGCGCCTGGTGCGGCATCAGATCGGCGTCTTCGCTGCCCGGATCCTGCCCCACGGCCGTGAGGAGGTCGTGCGGATCGTCGCCGACTTCGTGATGTGGCTGTTCGGCGTGGACGACGGCTACTGCGAAGAAGGCGTTCTCGGGCAGCGCCCCGGGGACCTTGCAGGAACGTTGCACCGCCTCCTGCGCGTCGCGCAGAACCCCGAGGCGCCCCTGCTGCTCGACGACCCGCTGGCCGGTGGTCTGCGCGACCTGCGTGCGCGGGTCGACGTCTACGGGACGGACACCCAGGCGGCCCGGTGGGTCGCCTGCCTGCGCGAGTACGCCCTCTCGGTCGTGTGGGAGGCCTCCCACCGCCGTGCGGGCACGGTCCCGAGCCTGTCGGACTACACCCTGATGAGGCTGTACGACGGCGCGACCACGGTCATCTTCCCCCTGCTGCAGATGGCCCACGGATACGAACTCCCGGCCGACGAGGCCGACGACAAGTCCGTCCGGGCCGCCGAGGAGATGGCCTCGTTCGTCATCACCTGGGACAACGACCTCCTCTCCGACCACAAGGAGCGGGCGGGGGAGGGCTATTACCTCAACGTGCTCCGGGTCCTGGAGAGCGACGGCCACAGCCAGCGCGAGGCGATGGCCCTGGCCATCGCCCAACGCGACCGCGTCCTGACCGCGTTCATGCACCTCACCGACCATCTGCGGGCCGTGGGCAGCCCGCAGATGCGGCAGTACACGGCCGGCCTGCGCAGTTTCGTGCGCGGCTCGCTGGACTGGGGCCTGCAGTCCGTCCGTTACACGACCCCGGACGACCCGGCGGAGCTCCCCACCACCGTCGCCGGAACGGCCACCGACGACAGCGCCGAGCCGCTGGGGATCGACGTGGTCGCGTGGTGGTGGAATGTCGTACCGCCGCGCCGCCCGAGCAACCCGGCCCGGCCCCTCGGCCTCACCGGCACGAGGGGCTGACCGGCCGGGGACGCCGGAGCGTCACGTACGGGCGACCACGGTCATGGGGATCGAGTCCGCGTGCGCCACGGCGGAGGCGACCTCCCGCGGGGCGTGACCGGCGACCGGGACGAGCTTCCAGCGGTCCAGGACGGTCGCGATGGCGATGGTCGCCTCCGTCCAGACGAACGCGTCCCCGATGCACTTGCGCGATCCCGCTCCGAACGGAACGTAGGCGCGGCGGCCCGGCCCGGCGGCCTGCCGTTCGGGAAGCCAGCGGTCGGGGTCGAACACGTCCGCGTCCTCGTACAGCGCGGGATCGCGGTGCAGCGCGTACAGGCTGAACGCCACCTCCGTACCGCGGGGCAGGGTCACCCCTGCCAGCACCACCGGCTCGGTGGTCCGCCGCATCAGCAGCGTGACGCCGTGGAGCCGGATCACCTCGTCGATGACGCGGCGTATGCCCGTCAGCTGCGGGACGTGCAGCGCGGTGACGGGACCGTCACCGACCACCCGGCGGACCTCGGCGACGAGTTCCGCCTCCACGTCCGGGCGTCCGGCGAGCTCGTGGAAGGTCCACGCGAGGGTGGCCGCCGTCGTCTCCGCACCGGCGAAGAGGATCGTGGACAGCTCGTCCCGGACGGCCTCGTCCGACAACGTGGTGCCGCTGTCGGGGTCCTGGGCGGCCAGGAGCAGCGACAGCAGGTCGTCGCGGTCCGTGTGTCCCGCCGCGCGGGAAGCGCTGACGACCTCGTCGATGACCGTACGCAGGCTGGCGGCCGCACGGTCGAAGTCCCGGTTGGCGCGTATCGGCAGCCGGTCGAGGAGCTTGGGGGACGCGGCGCGCACCAGCAGGTTGGTCAGCAGCACGGGCAGGTGCCGGCGGACCGCGTCGACGGCCGGGCGGCCGATCTCGGTGGAGAACAGCGTCCGTGACAGGGTCTCGACGGCGTACCCGGCCATGGCCGGTTCGAGGTCGATGACATCGCCGGGCTTCCAGGAATCGACGAGCTCCCGGGCGCTGCTGCTCATGATCTCGGAGTACCCGGCGATGCGCTCGCGGGAGAACATGGGCTGGATCATGCGGCGGTGGCGCCGGTGGAGCTCCCCGCCGGAGTTCGCCAGGCCGTTGCCCGCCAGGGGCCGGAGCCGGTCGAAGAAGCGCCCCTTCTCGAACCGGCCGGCCTGTTCGACGGTGACCTCGTGCACGAGGCCGGGCGTGGTCACCACGTACATCGGCATGGTGCCCAGGTCGACCCGCACGAGGTCCCCGTGCTCGCGCAGGGAGGAGAGGAACCCGAGCGGGTCCCGCCACAGGGACAGGGCGTGGCCGAGGAGGGGTACGGCTCCTGGCACCCGGGGAACGGACTTGAGTGAGCGCACTTCAGCTGCTGACGACATGCCTGGGGGTCCTTTCGGCGGGGGTTGCGCAGAACAGGATCCCCCGCCTCCGCCCGGGAGGGAGCGGCGGCCCCGGGACCCGGCCGCCCGTCTCACCAGGCAAGATCGATATCAGCCAAGTACGGCTGGTGTCCGCACCAGTTGACGGGGCCTGGACGCGGGCGGGACACCGGACGACTGTAAGCTGCGCGGTGCTGACTCTTCGTCACTCTCAGTGCGGGCTCGCCCCAAGCCTTAAGAGTCCCCCCGTTCCTGCCCGGAGGCCACGTGACCACCCCATCCCTCGACCCGACCCGTACCTCGGACGCCGCCGCCCGAGGCTGCCCGATGCACGCGCGCCCGCTCTACGGAGCCGAGGCGGAGTCGCAGCCGTACGCCCTCTACGAGCAACTGCGGGCGGAACACGGAGTAGTGGCCCCCGTGGGGCTGTACGGGGACGTACCCGCCTGGCTCGTGCTCGGCCACCGGGAGAACCTGGAGGTGATGCGTTCGCGGAACTTCTCCTCCGACTCCCGCAACTGGCACGCCATCCAGAACGGCACCCTCGCCCCGGACTCGCCCCTGCGGCCCATCACGGCCTGGCAGTCGCTGGTGGCGCTGACGGACGGCGCGGAGCACGCCCGGCTTCGCGAGGCGGTGACGGACAGTCTGGGACGCGTCGACAAGCACCGGATGCGCCGGTACATCGTCCGCTACGCCACCCAGCTGATCGACGACTTCGCGGGGAAGGGCCGCGCGGACCTCGTCGCCGACTTCTCGCGGAAGCTGCCGGCCCTCGTGATCTGCCAGCAGCTCGGCATACCCCAGGCCGACGCCCTGGCCATGGGACAGGCCGTCTCCGACATGATCAGCGGCGGTGCGGCCGCGCTGGCCGGCAACGACCTGGTGGTCCGCACCGTGCAGGAGCTGGTGAGGAGCCGCAAGCAGAACCCCCGTGAGGACGTGGCCAGCTGGCTGGTGGCCCATCCCCAGGGCCTGAGCGAGGAGGAGGTCTGCCAGCACCTGCGGCTGCTCCTGGTCGGCGCGCTGGAGCCGACGGCGAATCTGATCGCGAACACGCTGCGGCTGGTCCTGACCGACTCGCGCTTCCGCGGGAACCTCTCGGGCGGCCAGATGACGCTGCCGGACGCGCTGGAGCAGGTGCTGTGGGACCACCCCCCGCTCGCCGTGGTGCCGACCCGCTGGGCCAAGGACGAGACGGACATCGGTGGCACCCGGATCGCGGCGGGCGACATGGTGATGCTCGGCCTGGCGGCCGGGAACGTCGACCCGGCGATCCGCCCCGACAGCACCACGGCCGTGCACGGCAACCGCTCGCACCTGGCCTTCGGTGCCGGGTCCCACGAATGCCCCGGCCAGGACCTCGGCCGGGCCATTGCGGAGACCGGCATCGACCTGCTCCTGGAGCGCGTGCCGGACCTGACCCTGGCCGTCGAGGACGAGCAGTTGCAGGTCGTCGGCACGTGGATGTCGCGCCGTCTGACCGGTCTGCCGGTCGTCTTCAAGCCCCGCGCGCAGGAGCGGCCCGCAGCGGCCGTCGCGCGGCCCGTGCAGGAGGCGGTGCAGGGCCAGGCCGCCGCCGAGGCGCCGCAGCGGAGCCGCCGCTCCTGGCTGTTCTGGCGCCGCCGCCGGTAGCAGCCGGGAGCAGCGCGAGCGGCTCCGGTGGGGAGGCGGGCGCGCCCCGCCTCCCCACCGGACCGGGCCGGTGAGGAGGCGCGGTCCGTGCGCGGCACGGGCGTGGGGCGGGGCGGTCCGTGCGCGGCGCGGGGCGTGCGCCGCGGGGCGGGTCCGTACGCGCCGGTCCGGGCCGCATCGTGGTCGAGGGGTGTGCGGTCAGGCCGCGGGCTTGCCGGGCTGGTCGTGGGTCGAGCAGTGGATGCCGCCGCCGCCGGAGGCGATCGTGTCGATCTGGACCGGTACGACGTCCCGCTTGGGGAAGTGCTCCCGCAGGATGCCCCGTGCCCGGTCGTCGGCCTTGCCGTCCCCGAACCTGGGCATGAAGACGGCGTCGTTGGCCACGTAGAAGTTGGCGTACGTCGATACGAAGTCGTCGCCCTCGCCCGTGATCCGGTCCAGGTCGGGCTGCGGCAGGTCGATGACCTCGAAGCGCCTTCCGCGGGCGTCCGTCGTCTTCGACAGGACGGACTTCGCCTGGTCGGCGGAGCGCGACCAGGAGTCGGCCGGGGTGGAGGGGTGCGCCCGGTCCAGGAGGACGACGCCGGGGGCGGTGAACCGTACGAGGCTGTCCACGTGGGCGTCGGTGATGTCCTCGCCGCGCACGCCGGCCAGCCAGACGACCTTCTCGACGCCGAGGGTCTGCTTGAGCTCCGCCTCGATGGCGTCCCGGCTCTTGCCCCGGTTGCGGTTGTCGTTGACGATCGAGCTCTCCGTGATCAGCAGGGTGCCCTCGCCGTCGGTCTCGAAGGAGCCGCCCTCGGCGACGAGGGGCGCCTGGACCCGGGGGATCCCGTACCTCTGGAGCACGGTGCGGCCGACCGCACCGTCGTTCTTGTGTTCCTGCTTGTTGCCCCAGCCGTTGAAGTTGAAGTCGACGCCGACGACCTTGCCGCCCTCCTCGACGAAGACGGGAACGGTGTCGCGCGCCCAGAGGTCGTCGACGGCCAGCGGGATCACCTCGACCTGGTTGCCGCAGGCCCGCTGGGCCGCGTCCACCTGATCGGGCCGGGCCATCATGACGACCGCCTCGTACTCCCCGACGGCGCGGGCGATCCGCGCGATGTCCTCGCGTACGTAGCGCAGGTCCTCCGCCCAGACGGAGGTCAGCGCGGGCCAGGCCATGAAGGTGCGGGTGTGGCTCTCCCACTCGGCGCCGAGGCGGCGCTTGCCGTCGGCCGCGGCGGACGGCGAGGAGCCGGGGGTGGCGCCTGCCTGGGCTCCGGACCCGGAGGGGCCGCAGGCCGAGGAGCCGGCGAAGACGGCGCCGATACCGGCGAGGGCACGAAGGACGGTCCGACGGGTGGGGGGCAGGAAGGACACGGGGAACTCCGATCGTGGGCTGGCGGAAGGTGCATCCGGCCAGGGCAGGCGCGAGATGTGACGTAGGCGGGCAAACCAGGCCCCACGTAACAAGGGTGCGCGCTCCGCACCGCGAACGGCCGCTCTGCACGGAGAGTGATGCGGCCTCGTGTCGCCACTGTGGCACTGACTGGAAATTCAGTCAATTCGGAGAGGAGAGGCAACCCAGTCGCTCCATTTCGACTCCGATCGCCTCGCGCAGCAGCCTGTGGGCGTGTCCGAGGGGGAGCAGGCCGCTGAGCCAGCGGACGCTGAGCCCCTCCAGCAGGGCCGTCAGCCGCTCCGCGGCGGCCGTGACGGCGCCGGGCGGCGCGGCGGGGCACACCTCGGCGAGGTGGCCCGCGACCTCCGCCACCCAGGCCGCGCCCGCCGCGGCGAGCTCGTCGCGCAGTTCCGGATCGAAGACCGAGTGGGCCCGCAGCTCGCCCCAGGCGGTGCTGTTCTCGCGGACCTCGGGCAGGTCCTGGAACTCCAGCAGCAGGGTCCGCTCCAGGAGTTCCCGCGGGTCGGAGGGGCGGGCGGCGGCCGCGCCGTCCCCGGTGGCGGTGTAGCGGTCCGCCCGGTCCCCGATGAAGGCCAGGGCGTGCCGCAGGATGCCGGGCCGGTCCTTGAAGTGGTAGTAGATCAGGGCGGTGGACACGCCGGCCTCGGCCGCCAGGTCGGCCACCCGGAGCCCCCGGACTCCCTGACGCGCGATGACCCGCGCGGCGCTCGTGAGGATCGCTCTTCTGCGGTCGGTCACTGTGTGCTCCCTTCCCGGTCGTGTGCGTCTCGCATTGTCACACATTGACTGAAAATTTAGTTAGCGGCACGATGCGTTCAGGCCGTTGCCGCATCGTCGAAAGAGCCACCGCATGTCCGACCGACTTCCCGGCGTACCGTCCAGCCCCACGGCGCTGACCGCCGACGACCCCCACGAGATCGGCGGCTACCGCCTCCACGCCCGGCTCGGCTCCGGCGGCATGGGAGTGGTCTACCTGGCCCACACCCCCGGTGGCCGCCCCATCGCGCTGAAGGCCGTCCGCAGGGAGTTCGCCGCGGATCCCGAGTTCCGCGAGCGGTTCGCCCAGGAGGTGGCCAGTGCCCGCCGGATCCACGGGCTGTTCACCGCGCAGGTGGTCGACTCCGGGGTCGACGACCGCACGCCGTGGCTCGCCACCGCCTACGTGCCCGGTCCCTCGCTGCACGAGGTGGTGCGACGGCACGGGCCGCTGCCGACCCGCACGGTCCTGCTGCTCGTCGCGGGCATCGCCGAGGCGCTCGACGCCATCCACCGGGCGGGCGTCGTCCACCGTGACCTCAAGCCCGCCAACGTGCTGGTCGCGGGCGACGGTCCTCGCGTGATCGACTTCGGCATCGCGCGCGCGGCGGACGCCGCCGCCCTCACCGGTACGGGGCTGCGGATCGGCACCGCGGCCTTCATGGCACCGGAGCAGGCGCTGGGCCACCAGGTGACACCGGCCACCGACGTCTTCGCGCTCGGCGCGCTGGCCGGGTACGTGGCGGGCGGGGTCCCGCCCTTCGGGGACGGGCCCGAGTCCAGCGCCCTGTACCGGGTGGTGCACGAGCACCCCGACCTCAGCCGCGTACCCCCTGACCTGCACGACCTGCTCTCGTGGTGCCTGGCCAAACATCCCGGGGAGCGTCCCTCGACCGCACAGCTGATCGCCTTCGTGCACGCGCACCCCGCCGTGGGTCCGCGGCCGGAGTTCACCGACGGCTGGCTGCCCCGCCCTGTCCGGGACGAGGTCGGGGTCCAGGTCCCGGGGGAGGAGGGCCCGCCCGCCCCGGTACACCTCCAGGCGACCGGAGCAGCCCCCGCGGCCCCGCCCCCGGCCCCCGCGGCTCCGCACCCGGCGCCCGCGGTCCCGTTCCCGGCGCCCGTTCCCGCCGCCCCGCACCGGGTGCCCACGACCTCGTACCCGGCAGCCCCGCAGCCCGCCGCCCCGGCACCGGGGCCCGCTCCCGGGCGCCGGGCCCTTGACCGCGGCCGGCGGCGACGCCTGCCACGGACGGTCCTGGCGGTCGCCGTCACCCTGCTGGCCTGCGCCGCGGGCGTGTACTACCTGGACGATCCCGCGGGGCGGACGGCGGGCGGCGACGAGGGTCCCGCTCCCCGGCCGGCCCCGCCCACGGCCGCCCACGGGTACCGGCCCGGATACGTGCAGACCGAGCTCACCGCGCCCGGCTCCGGCTACGAGTTCGACCTGAGGGCAGGGAAGGTGGTGCCCGCGGAGGCGGCCGCCTGGTACCTGGCGGCCGACGGGCGGGAGTTCCTGCCGTCCGAGGAGTCGGACGCCTTCGTGTCCGACTCCGACGGGCTGGACCCGGAGGGCTGCGTGCGGGGCATCGAGACGCGTCCGGCCGCCGCCCTGCCCTTCGGGGCGCTCGAAAAGCGCCGTCCGTTCTGCGTCCGCAGTCCCGACCGGAGCGAGATCGCGATCGTCCGGCTCGTCGGCGCGGCAGCCGACGGCTCCGTCACGATCGTCGTGGATCTGTACCACCGGAGCTGAGGCCCCTCGCCCTGGGGCGGGGGCCGTCGGTGTTCCCGGCCGCATCCGAAGGCTTGACTGAATTTTCAGTTAGCGCAAGGATGCCGAGTCATCCGGCCCCCTTCCCCTCAGGGAGATCCCATGGACACCCCCCGCGCCACCCGCCGCCGACTGCTCCGGCTCGGAGCGGCGGCGCTCCCGCTCGTCGCCCTCGGCCCCGTCCTCCCCTCCGCGGTGAACGCGGCCCCCGCCCCCGCCCCGGCCCCCGCCGACGGTTCCCCGGTCCTGCGGATGCCGGCGGAGACCGACCGCCATGTCCGTACCTACATGGCCTGGCCCGCCCTCTCCTCGGTGTGGGGCGACAAGCTCGACGCGGTACGCGGCGACATCGCCGACGTCGCGTACGAGATATCCCGCTTCGAGCCGGTCGTGATGCTGGCCCGCCCCGGTCAGGCCGCCGATGCCCGCCACCGCTGCGGGCGCGGTGCCCGCCACGCCGTCGACGTCATCGAGATCCCCGTCGACGACCTGTGGATCCGGGACTTCGGCCCCACCTTCGTCGTGGGCCCGGGCGCCGTCGCCGGGGTGGACACCCGCTTCAACGGCTGGGGCAAGACCGGCACGCCGTACGCGCAGCCGTTCGCGAACGACGCTGCCGCGGCCGGGATCCTCCTCGACGAGTACGGGGTGCGCCGGATCCCGGCGGGGTTCGTCGGCGAGGGCGGCTCGCTGGAGACCGACGGCGAGGGGACCCTGCTGGCCACGGTCAGCTCGCTGGTGAACGCCAACCGCAATCCGGGCATGAGCCAGGAGCAGGTGGAGCAGACCCTGAAATCCGGGCTCGGCATCGACAAGGTCATCTGGGTGCCGGGTCTGGCCGGCCAGGACATCACCGACTGCCACATCGACTGCCTGGCCCGCTTCACCGCCCCGGGACGGATCATCCTCGACAAGCCCGGAGCCGGCGCGGACCGCAAGTGGACCGCCGTCTACGAGGAGACCAGGCGGATCCTGGAAAGCGCCACCGACGCCCGCGGCCGCAGGCTCGCCGTCACGGAACTCACGGGCCCCGACCGCCGCCTCATCCGCGGCGGGGGAGCGGAGTTCCTGTCCAGCTACACCAACTACTACACGGCGAACGGCGCGGTTCTCGTGCCGCAGTTCGGCGACGGCCGTGCCGACGCGCTGGCCCACGACGTCCTGCAGGCCGCCTACCCCGACCGGCAGGTGGTCCGGATCGGCATCGACAACATCGCCGCCGGGGGCGGCGGCATCCACTGCGCCACCCAGTCGCACCCGGCCGTACCACCGACGGCCTGATGTCCACCGGGCCCCGGCGGCCGGAAGCCGCGGAACGCGCCGGTAAAGTGCGGGGCATGGCGTCTCGCAGCACTCAGATCCTCGAAGCGGCCGCACGGGTGATCGCCCGGCGCGGGGTCCGCGGGCTGCGCGTGGAGGAGCTCGCGGCCGAAGCCGGCGTCTCCACCGCCCTGATCTACTACCACTTCAAGGACCGTACGGGGGTCCTGCGTCAGACCCTCGAGTTCATCAACGACCGCGCCGAGCGCTACACCACCGACCGCTCTCCGGACGATCCGCCGCTCTCCCCTCGGGAGGAGCTGGAGGAAACGCTCCTGCTGGAGCTCCAGGACACGGCGGAGGTGCGGGAGAACAGCTCGGCCTGGGGTGAACTGCGGGCCAGCGCCGTGTTCGACGAGGTGCTGCGCGAAGACCTCGCCCGAGCCACCCTGGTGTGGGTCCAGGAGGTCGCGGCCCTGCTGGGCCAGGTCCAGCCGATGGCGCCGGCCTCGTCGCTCGCCGCCGCCGCCGAACGGCTCACCGCCCTCCTGGAGGGCCTCAGCATGCGCTGGCTCAGCGGCGGCACCAAGATCGGACACGCGCGCGAGCTCATGCGCGGTGCCATCGACGCAGAACTGGCCGGGCTCCGGCAGAGCTGACTCACCCGTCCGACCCCCGTGATGCGGGGCGGCCGGGGCCCACGCGCGCCCGTCCCCTGACGTCGTCCGGACTCTTCCCGGTGGCCGGGACCTTTCGCCGCCTCATCTATTGACTGAATTTTCAGTCAATGCCAGAGTGGGGATCAGAGCCGCCGCCGGCCTTCAGGGCCCGCTCCGGCCCTCCCCGCAGGCCTCCCGCCTCCCTGTACCGCCGCACCGGCCGTATCCGGCCATGTCCTTCGTTGCGACACCCCCGTCCCCCCTTTGCGCACAGCGCACCTGGGCGGCGGGGTTCCGGCCCCCGTGGCCCGCCTCGCCCGCCCTCCGGAGGAACTGATGATCACGAACCAATCCGCAGACCCCGGCACAGGCCGGGCTGCCCGGGTGGGATACCGGTGGGCGCCATGCCCCTGACTCCCACCGAACGGGACCGGCTCCTGCTGTTCACCGCCGCCCAGCTCGCCCGCACCCGCCACGCGCGGGGCCTGCAGCTCAACGTCCCGGAGGCGACCGCCGTGATCGCCGACACCGTCTGCGAGGCGGCGCGCGACGGCCTCCGCCTCGCGGACGCCCTCGAACGGGGCCGTACCGTCCTCGGCCCGCACGATGTCCTGCCGGGCGTCGCCGACATCGTGACCGAGGTGATGGTCGAGGCGGTGTTCGAGGACGGCACCCGGCTCGCGGCCGTCAGCGAGCCCTTCGGGGCGCACCCCCGTGACGAGGGAGCGCCGGGCGCCGTGCTGCCGGCCGCGGACACCGTCGAGGCCCTCGCGCCCGTCCTGGTCCTCGCCGTGCACAACACCGCGACGGTCCCGATCAGCGTGACCTCGCACTTCCACTTCTTCGAGGCCAACCCGCGCCTGGACTTCGACCGCGTCGCCGCGTACGGGATGCGCCTGGCCGTCCCCGCGGGGTCCTCCACCCGCTTCGACTCCGGTGCCACCGTCGAGGTGGGCCTCGTCCCGATCGGCGGCGACCGCATCGCGATCGGCTTCGCCGGGCTGGTCGACGGCCCGCTCGATGCCCCCGGCATGCAGGAGGAAGCCCTCCGCAAGGCCGCAGCCTGCGGCTACCTCGGCGCGGGCACCTCGGAAGGAGCCCCGGCATGAGCAGGCCGACCCGGCACAGCGACCACTGTGCCCCCGGCAGCCGGCATATCGACCCGCACGAGTATGCGGCGGTGCACGGTCCGAGGGCCGGGGACCGGGTGCGCCTCGGGGATTCGGGACTGGTCGTGCGGGTGGAGTCCGACGCGCAGAAGCCGGGCGACGAGTTCCTGGCGGGTTTCGGTAAGACGGCGCGTGACGGTCTGCACCTGAAGGCGGCGGCGGTCCGGGAGACCTGTGACGTCGTGATCAGCAATGTGCTGGTGATCGATGCGGTCCTGGGCATCCGGAAGGTGTCGATCGGTATCGGGGTCGACGTGGTCGTCGGCACCGGTACGACCATGATCTCGGGCGAGGGCCTGATCGCCACCGCGGGCGCCGTGGACACCCACGTGCACCTGCTCTCCCCGCGGATCATGGAAGCTTCCCTCGCCAGCGGCGTGACCACGATCATCGGCCAGGAGATCGGCCCGAGCTGGGGTGTGGGGGTCAACTCCCCGTGGGCGCTGAAGCACGGGTTCAACGCCTTCGACGCGTGGCCGGTGAACATCGGGTTCCTGGCCCGGGGTTCGTCTTCGGACGCGGCGCCGCTGGTCGAGGCGCTCGCCGAGGGTGGTGCTTCCGGTTTCAAGGTGCACGAGGACATGGGTGCGCACACGCGGGCGCTGGACACGGCGCTGCGGGTGGCGGAGGAGTACGACGTGCAGGTGGCCCTGCACAGGGCGGACGATCCATGCCTTCCACATCGAGGGCTGCGGCGGCGGTCACGTGCCGAACGTGTTGAAGATGGCGGGTGTGCCGAATGTGATCGGTTCTTCCACCAATCCGACGCTGCCGTTCGGGCGGGACGCGGTGGCCGAGCACTACGGCATGATCGTTTCGGTCCATGACCTGAAGCCGGACCTGCCGGGGGATGCGGCGATGGCCCGGGACCGGATCCGGGCCGGGACGATGGGGGCCGAGGACGTCCTGCACGAC
>NZ_JOFT01000047.1 GCF_000725805.1 Streptomyces xanthophaeus
TGTGGTGGGGTGGCGTACGGCTGCGCCGGGCTCGGAGCCGGGGCCAGCGGTGGGGTGGCGTACGGCTGCGCCGCCGTGGGAGGCGGGGGAGCGTCGTGGGGGCCCGCCGGGGGCTGGGGCGGGAGCTGGCCCGGGTAGGGCGGCGGGGGCGGGTCGTGGGCCACGCCCGGGAGGCGCTGGTTCAGGATGTCGTTCATGGCCCGCAGCGCCAGCTGCTTGGGCCCCTGCAACTCGTGCCGCTCGGCCCCGCCGCCGCCCAGGACCTGGCTGACCAGGGCCATCTGGTCCCGGATCATCTGGAGCTGGTCCTCGCGCATGGTGCGCATGACGAGGGCGGAGTCCTCCGGGTGCTGCGCCAGGTGCAGGGCCCAGCCGTGCACCCCGCCCTGCTGGAGGTGCCACTGGTAGAAGGCGATCTTCTCGGCCTCGACCCGCTGGAGCTCCGCCTGCTGGCGGCTGAGCTCCACGCGCCGCTGGTGCTCCCACTGCTGCTGCTGGAGGGTGAGCTGGTGCTGCTGCCCGCCGTAGGCCAGCGCCCGGTCCGTGGTGAGCTCGTCCTGTTGCCGGGCCCGCTGGTCGAGCTGGACGTCGACCCGCATGCCCAGGCGTTCGCCGAGCAGCTGCTCGTCGGTGCTGTGGGTGATGGCCTGCATCCGCAGCTGGTGGTCGATGTTCTCCTGGTCGCGGCGCAGCCGGACCGTCCACGTGGTGTGGAGTCCGCAGTCCTGGCCCAGGGGACCGGCCTCGGGCAGTGCCCGTAAGAGCTCGGCCTCGGCCAGGGCGCTGTCGGCGATGGCGAAGCGCCGTGCGACCGGCCGCGCGGCCCGCTCCAGCTCGCCGAGCAGCAGCCGCGGCACATGGCGGTGGCCGCTTTCCACGAAGCGGGCGGGGTCCGAGACCCGCCAGCTGAGCTCCACGACGACCACGAACTGGTGGGCGTCGTTGTCACTGGGCAGCTGGATCTCCGCCGCGACGTGGTGGACGCCGGTGTCGACCTCGTAGACCGCCGTGTAGCCGCGCGTCGAGCCCGGCCGGTGCGGCGGCAGGAAGGCGACGTAGCCGCCCTTGGCGGTCGAGAAGACGAGGGCGTGGTCGATGCGGGACTGGAGCCTGCGGAACACCTCGAACCGTGCGAGCTGCTGTACGGCGAGCACCGGGTCGACCAGCTGGGCGTGCCGGTCGGCGGACTGCTGCCACTCGGTGTGGTGGCGGGGGTCGGGCATGGTGCGGCTTCTCCTCGGTTCAGTGGGTCGGCAGTACGGTCAGCAGGCGCCCGGCGACGGCCGGAACCACCCCGGCGCTCCCGGAGCGCAGGAGGTACAGCAGCCGGGCGCACTCGTTGGGGCCGGTGGCCAGGGCCGCGAGCAGGGCGGCGAGGGCCCATTCGGTGGAGGGGTCGCGGTCCGCGGCCAGCACCCAGTCGTGCAGCACGTCCAGGGCGGGCTGGTTGCCGGGGCCGTCGAGGAGCGCCCGCCACAGGACGGCGATGCCCTCGGCGGAGCCCTGGGGCCCGTCGGCGTCCTTCGCGTACCAGTCCAGGACCAGCGGGCGGCCGTACGGTTCGTCGTCCTCGGTGTGGCGGCAGGCGCGCAGGAAACCGTCGAGGGCGAGGTCCGCGGCGGCCGGGTCGTCGTCGGGGGTGCGCAGCAGTTCGGCGAGGACCGTGTCGCGCGCGTCGGACAGGAGGAGCAGTTCTACGGCCTGGGCGAGTTCGACGCGCATCGCCGTGTCCTCGTCGGTGAGGCGGCGTACGGCCGCGCGCAGGGCTTCGAGGGTCTGCACGGGCCGTTCGTCGCCGATCAGCCCGTGCACGCGGACCGCGGCCCAGCGCAGGCGCGGGTGGGCGTCCGGGTCGGAGCACCAGCGGTCGATGATCCGCGGGATGTTCGGGGTGCCGATGATGTGGGCGAGCGCGAGGGCGTTGACCGCGCCGACGCGCAGCCGGGGCCGGTCGGAGCGGGCCCAGTCCTCGATGACGAGGGCCATCGCGGAGGGCAGGTCGTGGAGGGCGAGGACCGCCGCGGTGGACGCGGCCCGGGTGCGGACGAAGGCCCGGCCGTCGGCGGCGAGCAGCCGCAGCCAGCCGACGAGGGCGGGGCGGGCGGACGGGTGCCCGGTCCAGACCTCGCGCAGCAGGACGGCGGCGACGCGGCCGTCCTCGAAGGCGGCCATCCACTGGGTCACCGGCCCCCACTCGGTCTCCTCCTCCTTCGGGTAGCGGTGGGCGCGGGCCAGCCGGAGGCGTTTGGCGGGGTTGGTGCCGAAGACGGGGACGGCGGCCGGCCGGTCGGGGTCCTCGGTCTGCTGGAGGAGGCCGAACAGGAGGTCGCTGAGCTCGGCGGTGAGGGCGTACGGGCCTTTGTGGAAGGCGGCGAGGGCGACGAGGAAGGCCTTCTCCCGCAGGTGGGGCATGCCGTCCGGGTCCTCGAACCATTCCTGGACCTGCTGTTCCAGGGTGCCCTGGGAGAAGGTCTCGATCTCCGTGGGATCCGTGCCGTGGCGGGAGTGCCGGCCGAGCAGGACCGCGAACTGCGCCGCCTCGCGGAGCTGGTGGGGATGGTTCAGGAAGTTGGCGACGGCGGGGAGGTCCAGCAGCCGCCGTAACTCCTCCCCGCCGTCCACGAGGGCCCGCAGGGAGGAGCGCAGGACGGCCGCGGTGCCCGGGGGCTGCCAGGCGCGGCCGCCGATGCCCTCCAGGTGGGTGTGCGGGCCTGCGGTGATGACGAGGAAGCTGCGCTCGTCGAGCTTGCCCCGGGCGGCGAGCAGATGGGTGTCGCGCAGCGGGCCGTCCTGTGCGGTGATCGGGTCGCAGAGCACGTATCCGCGGGCCGGCTCCGGGCCGAGCCGGTCGGCGATCTCCGCGGGCGGTGCGCTGCGGTCCAGCGCGTGGACCGAGGCCACGCCGAGGTGGCGCAGCAGCATGAACGCGGCGGTGCGGCGGCCGGTGAAACGGGGGCCGGTGAGGACCAGGACGCGGTCCTCGCGGAGGCGGTCCAGGAGGTCCTGGAAGTTGCTGCCGTTTGCGACGAAGACCTGGTCGAGGTGGAGGAGGGTGGAGAGCGGAACCTCGCCGGAGGTGGGTGCGGGGCTGCCGGCCGACAGGTGGTTGACGGTCACGTTGCCGGTGAAGGTGCCGCCGCTGATGCCGTGGTGGCCGGTGCCGAAGGCCCCGCCGCCGAAGGCTCCGCCGTTGACGCGCATCGTGTCGGGGATGCCGCGCAACAGGTCCCGGCGGGCGTCGTACGCGCTCTGCGGGGCCTCTTCCTCGGCGGCCGGGGCCTGGGCCTGGGCGGCGGGGGCAGCGGCGGCCCCGGCTCCGGCTCCGGCGCCCGGTTCGGCCGGGGCCTCGGCCCGGTCCGGGCTCTCGGGTGGTGCTGCGGCCTCCGCCGCCTTGGCCGCGTTCACCGGGGGCCACCGCCGTCGAGGCGGACCTCACCGCTGAAGGTGCCGCCGCTGATGCCGTGGTGGCCGGTGCCGAAGGCCCCGCCGCCGAAGGTGCCGCCGTTGATCACGACCGAGGGCTGCGCCGGGGCGGCCGGGGCGGGTGCGGCCGGTGCCTGCGCCGGGGCGGCAGGGGCCGCGGGCTGCCCCGTCCCGGCGCCGGAGTCCCCCTCGGTCTCCGGCGCCGGGCCCCCTTGCGGCAGTGGTCCGTACAGCCACGCGCGGAGCGGGCCGTTCTTGCTCGGCACGGTGATCCCGGTGAACCGCTCCGCCGGGATGCCGGGGTGCTGGTGGTGCACGATCGCCTCGTGCACGCGCTCCGAGACGCACAGCGCGAAGTCCTCCGTGCTCGCGCGCAGCGCACCGCGCAGGGCGTCCGCGTCCAGCAGCCGGCAGGCGAGGTTGAGGTCGGAGCCGACCTCGCCGCCGAGCTCGTCGAGGTCCACGTACCCGGTGGCCAGCACCCCGCGGAGCCTGATCTGGGCGGAGCTGGACGCCAGCCGGTTCACGGCGCGCAGCTGGGCCGGCAGCTCGGTCAGCAGCACCCGAAGCAGCTTGTCCAGCGGGGCGTTGGCGTCGATGACCTCGATGAGCCCGTCGCCGCGGTCGGACCGCCGCCGCAGGGTCGCGTCGACGTCGGCGGCCAGCAGCACCTCGTCGATCACGCGGTAGAGCATCCGGCGCAGCCAGGCCTGGGCCACGTCGTCGCGGTCGCTGTACCGCTCGATGTCGAGCAGGAGCAGGTTGCGGTTCACGGGGTGGATCATGATCGCCTCTCGCTGGATTCCGTACTGAGCTGAGGGTGGCGTCGCGGCGGCCCCGGCCGTGAGGGCGGATGACGCACTCGGACTGTGACCGTGTGCACAGTTGTGCGGCGGGGCCGGGACGAGGTGGCGCAGGGGGGGCGGCCGCCGGTCAGGGGGCGGGGCGGGCGATCCGGCGCAGCACGTCCGGCCGCACGATCACCACGCTGCGGTGTCCGGTGAGCACGACCCCGCGCTCGCGGAGCTCCTTGAGCTCGCGCTGGACCATCTCGCGGGAGGCCCCGACGGCTCCGGCGAGCTCTTCCTTGGTGAGCGGTACGGCCAGTTCCACGCCCGCGTCGGAGGGGCGCCCGTGCGTCCTGGACAGGTCCAGGAGCAGGACGGCGAGCCGCTCGCGGACGCTCATCGACGCGAATTCCAGGCGCCGCTGGTCGGCCGCGCGGGTGCGGTCGCAGGTGAGGCCGAGCAGCCGCAGGGCGACGGTGGGGGAGGAGGCGAGGAACGCGCGGAAGCTCTCGTGGTCCACGGCCACGGCCCGGACCCGCTCCAGCGCGGTCACGGTGGCGGAGCGCGGGCGTCCGGTCAGTGCGGCGGACTCCCCGAGGATGTCGCCCGGGCCGCGCAGGGCGAGCAGCGCGTGGTAGCCGCTGGCGGCGGAGACGGTGACCTTCGTCCAGCCGTGCAGGATCAGCAGGATGTGGGACGAGGGCTCGTTCTGGTGGATCAGGCGGTCGCGCGGCGCGAAGTCCAGTTCGCGGCCGAGCGCGCGTAACGCCGTACCGTCCTCGCTCTCCAGCCGGGCCAGGAAGGGGACGCGGTCGTCCAGCCCCCCGTCGCCCGGGAGGTCTTCCAAAGCCATGCGGGCCCCCCGATCCGTCAGGGCGGTCAATGTACTGACCGTGGGGTGCGCGCAGATCCGGAACAACGGGATTCGCGCCGGATGCTCACGGAGCGTACGCAAAACCCCCCGACTCCGTCACGGTGTGGGGGGATTTGCCGGACCTCTACGGATATCGGGGAGCGGCTGCGCGGCCCCGGCGCAGGCCCGCCACCGTGACCGAGGCCAGGGCGAGGAGGGCCAGGGCCGCGCCCGCGAGCCCCGGGGCGAGGCCCCTGGGGGTGAAGGCGCAGGACACCTCCTCCGTGCCCGCGGGCAGCTCCACCGCGACCAGCCCGTGGAAGCTCCTGACCGGGGCCGAGCACTGCCAGCCGGGCACGTCCGTCATCGCCAGGACGGCCGTGCCGCGGGCGCCGCGGGGCAGGGTGGCCGCGATGCGGTGGCCGCCCGTCTCGACCGCGGTGGCCCCGGTGACGGTCAGCTGCCGCACGGTCGCGTCGAGCGCGGCGCGGTCCAGGCAGCCGAGCGGGTGGCTGCCGGCGCCCGCGCCCCGGGTGCGGGTCTGCACGGTGACGGCCACCGCGCCCGAGGCGGGGACCGGGCCCAGCGGGACCACGCCCGTCCGCACGTCCTCCAGCCGCCGCGCCGCGGCGCCGTGGCGCAGGGTGCCGTACAGCGCGGGGGAGTACCAGTAGGCCGCGGAGCCGGGGGTGCACCGGGCGGCGTAGGTCTGCGCGGTGGGGCTGCCCCCGCGGGTGATCCGCGGGACCTGGTAGACGGTGGCGCCCAGGACGTTCTCCTGGCGGGCCCAGACGCTGCCGGGCGGATGGGGCGAGGTGTAGGCCGCGGAGCGGACCGTGACCAGCGGGGGCGCGGGGAACCGCGAGGCCGTCCAGGTGCCGGGGCCGGCGTCACCCGGGCGCACGCGCGCGCCGATCGAGAAGACCGCGTCGAGCACGGGGTTGTCGGCGCCGAAGAAGGTGCGGCCGCCGTTCTTGTAGCCGTAGCCGAGCGGTGCCAGCGCCTCGAACGTGGCCTTCGGGAGGTAGCTGCTGTAGTACTGCGGTCCCTCCGCGCGCAGGGCGAGCGCGTCGTTGTACGAGGACTGCGGCGCGCCCGGGTCGGTCCGGTAGGCGGGCCAGCCGTCCACGTCCTGGACGGCGGCGAAGTGCCGGTCGACCGACGGGCCGGAGGTGACGGCGGGCCTGGCCCAGCGCTCGCGGGAGCGGCGGGCGTCCGCATTGGCCGCGGCGGCCGCGGACTCGACGAGGACGACGGCTGCCATCAGTGCGGCCGCGAGGGGGACCAGGTGGCGGCGCTTGTCGCCGAGCGCCAGCAGGACCAGCGCCAGCAGCGACAGGCCGCCCCCGCCGAGGACGGCCGGCCAGGTCCAGCCGCCGAAGTCGTCGGTGCGGCGCAGCGCGAAGGCGGCCGTGACCAGCAGGGCGGCGGACAGGACCAGGTGCAGGGGGCGCGGCCGGTGGGCCAGGGCCAGCCAGGCGAGCACCACCAGCATGCCGCTGAGGACGAAGGTCTCGCGGTACGGATTGCCGTTCGGGACCGCGAGGCCGTGCCACACGAGCTGGGTGGGCGGGAACTGGAACGAGGCCGCCACGAGCACGGTCGCGCCGCCCCACACCAGACGGGTCCGCCGCGCGACGGCGGTGTTCAGGAGGAAGCTGCCGGCCAGGATCAGCCCCAGTGAGGCCACGTACAGCCGGGGCCGGCCGCCCCACAGGTGGGTGGCCGGGAGGAGACCGGTGAGGAAGACGTCGATCCGCACCGGGTCGAAGGCGGCGGCCCCGGTGGGCTGCGCGGAGCCGCTGGACAGGAACGACGGCAGCAGCAGCGGCAGCGTGAGCAGGATGCCGGTGACGGCGGCCGTCGCGGCCCGCCACACCGCGCCCAGCCGCTGACGGGGTGTGGTGCCGCGGGTGGCGAGGCGGACGGCCAGCAGGACGCAGGCGGCCATCGTGGCCATCATCGCGGTGTAGAAGTTGCCGTACCAGGCGAGCGCGACGAGCAGGGCCGCACCCGGCCAGCGGCGCTCCTCCAGGCACCACTCGACGGCGATGCCCAGCATCGGGAGCGCGGCCAGGCCCCAGAGCCACATGGGGATGTACGAGGCGTCGCTGAGCGCCCAGCCGCACAGGCCGTAACAGGCGCCGAGGGTGCCGCGCTGCCACCAGGGCCCGGGGTGCAGCTTGCCGAGGTACACCGCCATCAGGGCGGCGGCGGTGCCCATCGTGACCGGGCTGACGGCGAAGACGGCGAGGTCGACGCGGTCGCGCGGGACGAGCACGGCCAGCCAGGAGAACGGGTTGCCGAGGTAGGTGGAGTAGTCGGACAGGAACTGCTGGCCGAAGCCGCCGCGCCAGGTGAACAGCAGGTCACCGGCGGCCTGCCCGTGCACCAGGTCCCACAGCCCCCGGTGGAAGGGCACGTACTGGTTGGCCTGGTCGTTGACGGCCCGGCCGGCGGGGCCGAAGGGGGCGGAGCCGCGGGCGGCCCAGGCCGCGCAGAAGGCTGCCGAGGTGAGGAAGAAGGCCAGCAGGGGTGCGTACAGGGCGGCCGGGCGCGGGCGCCGGGGGCGCGGCAGGAGGCCGCGGCGGCTCGCGCGGGGCGGACCGGCGGTCGTCGTCGGGTCCGAAGTGGCCGTCCCCAATGTCCCGCTCCCTCATGGTCGTACCGTTTGGGCTGAAGCGCTCGGCAGTGTAGGGCCCCGGGGCCACCCGGATGACCCGCGAGGCGGCGCGTACGGGGGTGTTCGACCGCCCCGTACGAGGTCCCGTGCGGGAGCATCGCCGCAGCTCCATAGCACGTCCGTGCAGCTTGCGCGCGTCGGAGGGGCCGCACCCCGGTGTCGCCCGTGCGGCGCACGGGCCGGAGGGATCTTCACGCCTGCGCGGCCAGGCTTTTGTTTTGACCGGAGTGGATGCGATAGGTACGCTCAGACCTTGTGCCTGGGGTGTGCCTGGGCTCCCGTGCGTGTCCATCAACCGCATGCGAGCCGAGTCAGCCACCGCGATCCATGCGTCTCCGTGCTTGCGCGGAGGTCCGCCGGATCCGACACACCCGACCGCGTGGGTCGGCAAATGTTCCAGGTTAGCTTCACTACACGGCACACAGAAACCGGAGAAGTAGTGCCTACGATCCAGCAGCTGGTCCGGAAGGGCCGGCAGGACAAGGTCGAGAAGACAAAGACCCCCGCGCTTGAGGCTTCGCCCCAGCGTCGTGGCGTCTGCACGCGAGTGTTCACGACCACCCCGAAGAAGCCGAACTCGGCGCTCCGTAAGGTCGCGCGTGTGCGTCTGACCTCCGGCATCGAGGTCACGGCCTACATTCCGGGTGAGGGACACAACCTGCAGGAGCACTCGATCGTGCTCGTGCGTGGTGGCCGTGTGAAGGACCTGCCGGGTGTTCGTTACAAGATCATCCGCGGTGCGCTTGACACCCAGGCTGTCAAGAACCGCAAGCAGGCCCGCAGCCGCTACGGCGCCAAGAAGGAGAAGTAAGAATGCCTCGTAAGGGCCCCGCCCCGAAGCGCCCGGTCATCATCGACCCGGTCTACGCATCTCCTCTGGTGACGTCGCTCATCAACAAGATCCTCCTGAACGGCAAGCGCTCCACCGCCGAGCGCATCGTTTACGGCGCCATGGAAGGCCTCCGCGAGAAGACCGGCAACGACCCGGTCATCACGCTGAAGCGCGCGCTCGAGAACGTCAAGCCGTCCCTCGAGGTCAAGTCCCGCCGTGTCGGTGGCGCGACCTACCAGGTTCCCGTCGAGGTCAAGCCGGGTCGTCAGTCGACCCTGGCCCTCCGCTGGCTCGTGGGTTACTCCCGCGCCCGTCGTGAGAAGACCATGACCGAGCGCCTGATGAACGAGCTGCTCGACGCCTCCAACGGTCTTGGCGCTGCCGTCAAGAAGCGCGAGGACACCCACAAGATGGCCGAGTCCAACAAGGCCTTCGCGCACTACCGCTGGTAGTTCAAACCCACATCGAGACCGAGAGAAGACTGAGCCGATATGGCTACCACTTCGCTTGACCTGGCCAAGGTCCGCAACATCGGGATCATGGCCCACATCGACGCGGGCAAGACGACCACCACCGAGCGCATCCTGTTCTACACCGGTGTGTCTTACAAGATCGGTGAAGTCCACGACGGCGCTGCCACGATGGACTGGATGGAGCAGGAGCAGGAGCGCGGCATCACGATCACGTCCGCCGCGACGACCTGCCACTGGCCGCTCGAGGACGTCGACCACACCATCAACATCATCGACACCCCGGGTCACGTGGACTTCACCGTCGAGGTGGAGCGTTCGCTCCGCGTCCTCGACGGTGCCGTCACCGTGTTCGACGGTGTCGCCGGTGTGGAGCCGCAGTCCGAGACCGTTTGGCGTCAGGCGGACCGCTACGGCGTCCCGCGCATCTGCTTCGTCAACAAGCTGGACCGCACCGGCGCCGAGTTCCACCGCTGTGTCGACATGATCAAGGACCGCCTCGGTGCGGTTCCGATCGTCATGCAGCTCCCCATCGGTGCCGAGATGGACTTCCAGGGCGTTGTCGACCTGGTCACCATGAAGGCGTTCGTCTGGTCCGCCGAGGCGACCAAGGGCGAGATGTACGACATCGTCGACATCCCGGCCACGCACACCGAGGCTGCTGAGGAGTGGCGCGGCAAGCTGGTCGAGACCGTCGCCGAGAACGACGACGAGATCATGGAGCTCTTCCTGAACGGCGACGAGCCGTCCGTGGAGCAGCTGCACGCCGCCGTCCGTCGCATCATCCTTGGCTCCGGCAAGGGCAAGGGCGAGCCCACGATCACTGCGGTGTTCTGTGGCACGGCGTTCAAGAACAAGGGCGTCCAGCCCCTGCTCGACGCCGTCGTCCGCTACCTGCCGTCGCCGCTGGACATCGAGGCCATCGAAGGCCACGACGTCCGCGACGCCGAGGTCGTCGTGAAGCGCAAGCCTTCCGACGAGGAGCCGCTCGCGGCTCTGGCGTTCAAGATCATGAGCGACCCGCACCTGGGCAAGCTCACCTTCGTCCGGGTTTACTCGGGCCGCCTGGAGGCCGGCACTGCGGTGCTGAACTCCGTCAAGGGCAAGAAGGAGCGCATCGGCAAGATCTACCGCATGCACGCGAACAAGCGTGAGGAGATCGCGTCGGTGGGCGCCGGTGACATCGTCGCCGTCATGGGCCTGAAGCAGACCACCACCGGTGAGACGCTGTGTGACGACAAGGCACCCGTGATCCTGGAGTCCATGGACTTCCCGGCTCCGGTCATCCAGGTCGCCATCGAGCCCAAGTCCAAGGGTGACCAGGAGAAGCTGGGTGTCGCCATCCAGCGTCTCGCGGAGGAGGACCCCTCCTTCCACGTTCACTCGGACGAGGAGACGGGCCAGACCATCCTCGGCGGTATGGGCGAGCTGCACCTTGAGGTGCTGGTCGACCGTATGAAGCGCGAGTTCAAGGTCGAGGCCAACGTCGGCAAGCCGCAGGTCGCGTACCGCGAGACGATCCGTGGGACCGTCGAGCGTCTTGACTACACCCACAAGAAGCAGACCGGTGGTACCGGTCAGTTCGCCAAGGTGCAGATCGCGATCGAGCCCATCACCGAGACCGACGGTCCGGCGTACGAGTTCGTGAACAAGGTCACCGGTGGCCGCGTCCCGAAGGAGTACATCCCTTCGGTCGACGCCGGTGCGCAGGAGGCCATGCAGTTCGGCATCCTGGCGGGCTACGAGATGACTGGCGTCCGCGTCACGCTTCTCGACGGTGGCTACCACGAGGTCGACTCCTCCGAGCTCGCGTTCAAGATCGCCGGCTCGCAGGCCTTCAAGGAGGCCGCGCGCAAGGCGTCCCCCGTGCTCATGGAGCCGATGATGGCCGTAGAGGTCACCACGCCCGAGGACTACATGGGTGACGTCATCGGTGACATCAACTCCCGCCGTGGCCAGATCCAGGCCATGGAGGAGCGTCACGGTGCTCGCGTCGTGAAGGGCCTCGTGCCCCTTTCGGAGATGTTCGGCTACGTCGGAGACCTCCGCAGCAAGACCTCGGGTCGCGCCAGCTACTCGATGCAGTTCGACTCCTACGCCGAGGTTCCCCGGAACGTCGCTGAGGAGATCATCGCGAAGGCCAAGGGCGAGTAACTCTTCCGAGTACACGCTTTAGGCTTGTCACCGGAGCCTCTGGGGCAGCAGGAGTAACACTTCCGTTGCCCCGGGGGAACCGGCTTTCCAGCAAAGATCACCTGGCGCCGATGAGTAAGGCGTACAGAACCACTCTCCAGGAGGACCCCGTGGCGAAGGCGAAGTTCGAGCGGACTAAGCCGCACGTCAACATCGGCACCATCGGTCACATTGACCACGGTAAGACGACCCTCACGGCCGCCATTACCAAGGTGCTGCACGACGCGTACCCGGACCTGAACGAGGCCTCGGCCTTCGACCAGATCGACAAGGCTCCTGAGGAGCGCCAGCGCGGTATCACCATCTCGATCGCGCACGTCGAGTACCAGACCGAGGCGCGTCACTACGCCCACGTCGACTGCCCGGGTCACGCTGACTACATCAAGAACATGATCACCGGTGCCGCGCAGATGGACGGCGCGATCCTCGTGGTCGCCGCCACCGACGGCCCGATGCCGCAGACCAAGGAGCACGTGCTCCTGGCCCGCCAGGTCGGCGTCCCCTACATCGTTGTCGCCCTGAACAAGGCCGACATGGTGGACGACGAGGAGATCCTGGAGCTCGTCGAGCTCGAGGTCCGTGAGCTGCTCTCCGAGTACGAGTTCCCGGGCGACGACCTGCCGGTCGTCCGCGTCTCCGCGCTGAAGGCGCTCGAGGGCGACAAGGAGTGGGGCGAGAAGCTTCTCGGCCTCATGGCTGCCGTCGACGAGGCCATCCCGACCCCGCCGCGTGACACCGAGAAGCCGTTCCTCATGCCCGTCGAGGACGTCTTCACGATCACCGGTCGCGGTACGGTCGTCACCGGCCGTATCGAGCGTGGTGTCCTGAAGGTCAACGAGACCGTCGACATCATCGGTATCAAGGAAGAGAAGACCACCACCACGGTCACCGGTATCGAGATGTTCCGCAAGCTGCTCGACGAGGGCCAGGCGGGCGAGAACGTCGGTCTGCTCCTCCGTGGCATCAAGCGCGAGGACGTCGAGCGCGGCCAGGTCATCATCAAGCCCGGTTCGGTCACGCCGCACACCGAGTTCGAGGCCCAGGCCTACATCCTGTCGAAGGACGAGGGTGGCCGTCACACCCCCTTCTTCAACAACTACCGTCCGCAGTTCTACTTCCGTACCACGGACGTCACGGGTGTCGTCACCCTGCCGGCCGGCACGGAGATGGTCATGCCGGGCGACAACACCGAGATGACGGTCGCGCTGATCCAGCCGGTCGCCATGGAGGAGGGCCTGAAGTTCGCCATCCGTGAGGGTGGTCGTACCGTGGGCGCCGGCCAGGTCACCAAGATCTCGAAGTAATTCGAGTTCTGACCTGGTAGCTCGTCAGCGAGCACCAAGTTGAACTGAAGGGCCCCGTCCCACCGCTCCGGCGGAGGGACGGGGCCCTTCGGCGTCCCGTGTCCTTGCTCACGGCCGACGGCGTAGGGCGCACCGGCGCCGCGGGCCGACGACGGACCCGGTCCGTACGGAGGGTCAACGGCCGGACTCCGCCGACCTGCTGAGACGCCTTCCGGGAACCCGGGACGACCGGCCCGGCCGCCTTGACGGGAACGTCATCGGACGGTGCCCGGGCCGCATCCTCCACCGGACCGTCGCCGTCATCCGGTGCCATATGCTTGTCCCACAAAGACTTTGGCCCCTTCGCGCGAAAGGCGCCGCCCGCTGTGCGACTCTCCGTCATGACCTCCATCTCCGGTCTTCTGGTGCTGGGGTACATCCTCGAGCTGCTGCGCCGTCAGCAATTGCGGGAGAAGTACGCCGCGATATGGCTCGGCATCGGGCTGCTGGTCGCACCGATCGGGTTCGTCCCCGACCTGCTGGACCCGGTCGCCAAGGCCCTCGGCGTGGCCTCCGGTGCGAGCCTCGTGCTGTTCAGCGGCTTCGTCCTGGTCCTGCTGGTCAGCCTGCACCTGAGCTGGGAGACCAGCCGCCTGGAGGCGGAGACCCGCACCCTCGCGGAGGACGTCGCGCTGATCCGCGCGCATCTCGTCCAGCAGGGCGGTTACCCCAGCACGTCGCCGCGCACGGAGGACTCCGGCGCCACCGAGGCACAGGTGAACTCGTGAACGACGGTCGTCGCGTTCTGATCATTCTTCCCGCCTGGAACGAGGAGGAGGGCCTGCCCTCCGTCCTGGGCGAGATCCAGAAGCAACTGCCCTACGTCGACACCCTCGTGGTCGACGACGGCTCGGCGGACAACACCGCCGAAGTGGCCCGCGCGGCCGGCTCCGCCGTCGCCCAGCTGCCGTTCAACCTCGGGGTCGGCGGCGCGATGCGCCTCGGCTACCGCTACGCGCAGCAGCACGGCTACGACGTCGCGATCCAGGTGGACGCCGACGGTCAGCACGACCCGGCGTACGTCCCGGCACTGCTGGAGCGGCTCGCCGTCGGCGACGCCGACCTCGTCATAGGCGCCCGGTTCGCCGGCGACGGCGACTACCAGGTGGGCGGCCCGCGCAAGTGGGCCATGAAGCTGCTGTCCGTGGTGCTCTCGCGGATCACCCGCACCAAGCTCACCGACACCACCTCGGGCTTCCGGGCCTGCAACCGTCCGCTCATAGAGTTCTTCGCCCGCTGGTACCCGGTGGAGTACCTGGGCGACACCATCGAGTCCATGGTGGGCGCGGCCCGCTCCGGCTACACCGTGCGCCAGATCCCCGTCGCCATGCGGGAGCGCACCACCGGCCGTCCGAGCGCCTCGCCGTTCCGGGCGATGGTCTACCTCACCCGCGCCGGCCTGGTGCTGCTGCTCGCGATGATCCGCCGCATGCCCAAGGAGCTCAAGGCGTTCACGCCCGGCTCGCCCGCGTACGTCGCGCACCAGCAGCGCACCGCCGCGCTGATCGCCCAGGGCCAGGGCCAGGGCCAGGGCCAGGAGCTGAGCAAGGCCTAGTCCCCGCGCGGAGGTCCTGCACCGGTGCTCCGCTGTCCGACGGACCCGACGGACCCCTCCCGGGAGTGTGACCTGCAGTGACGAGGATGTCCGCCGTTCCCGACGCGTCCGCCACGGACACGGAGACCGGCCGCAGCGCGGGGGACACCCCCGCGGACGGCCGTACCCCGGCGCGGTGGTGGCGGGCCGCGTGGGCCGTGCCGTCGGCGCTGGCCGTGGGCTACGTGCTCAACGTGCTGCTGCGGCTCTCGCTGGTCACCAAGCAGGACTATCCGACGGTCAGCCCGGACGAGCAGATGTACCTGGTGATGGCCAGGATCATGGCCGGCCTGCCGACCACCGAGATCCCCCGCAACCAGGTCATCCCCGGCGGCTACTCGCTGCTGATCTCGCCCGCCCTGCGCCTCACGCAGGACCCCGTGCACGCCTACCACCTGATCATGGGCATCAACGCCCTGATCAGCTGCTCGCTGCTGCTGGTGGCGTACTGGGCGATGCGCCGCCTGGACGTCTCGCGGCCCGTCTCGTACGTCGTCGCCACCGCCGCGGTGCTGGCGCCCCCTGTGGTCTTCTACTCGCAGTTCGCTATGGCCGACACCCCGCTGCCGGTCCTGGTGCTGCTGTGGCTGATCGGCCTGCACGGCCTCCTCTCCGAGGGCACCCGGCGGAGCCGGATCAGGTTCGGCGTGCTGGCGGCCTTCGCGGCCGGCTACTGCCTGCTCACGCACGACCGCGGGGGCGTCATCATCGCGCTGACCGGCCTGGTCCTGCTGGTGACGCTGGCCCTGAACTGGGCGCCCCGGATCGCGTCCCTGCTGGCGCTGGGCACGCTCGCGCTGATGTTCGCCGTCAAGCAGCTGATGACCGCCTGGCTGATCTCGCGGATCGACGGTGCCAGGCCGAGCGACGTCGGCAACGCCGTCTTCCAGACGCTGCTGGACACCGGCCTGATGCGCCGCACCCTCATGCGGGTCACCGGCCACCTCTGGTACTTCATGACCAGCACGTGGGGCCTCGGCGCGCTGGCCCTGGTGGTCTGCGTGTACGCCGTGTTCAGCGCGCGCATGCGCCGGGCCGACCGCGTGGTGGCCTTCGTGATGGTCGCGCTGCTGGGCGGCATCGCCCTCGCGGCGGCCGCGGGCCTGCCCAACGACCACCGGATCGACACCATCGTCTACGCCCGCTACCTGTCGCTGCTGGTCCCGGCGTACCTGCTGGTCGCCGCGGCGACGCTGTACCGCGTGCGCAGCCTCGGGAAGCTCGTCGCGCTCGGTGCGGCGGCCGCGGGAGTGACGCTGGCCCTCACGGCGGTGCTGCTGCACATGGCCGCCGAGCAGTTCGGCGTCTCCTGGTTCATCATCTGGGGCCTGCCGGACGCGACCTTCCTCTCCAGCCTCTGGGCCGAGGACTGGGGCAGCTTCCACGCGGCGCGCACCACGGCCGTGGCGCTGATCGTGCTCGCAGCCGTGCTGGTGGTGCGGCTGCTCGGGGTCGGCCGCCGGGCCGCGCTGGCCACGGGCGCCGTCGGGGTCGCGCTGGCGCTCTTCGGCGCCTGGGGGACCGTGGTCATCACGGACCACGTCACCAAGCCCTTCGCCCAGGCGCGCCACGGCGAAGCGACCGGCTTCATCGAGGCCGCGGGCATCCGCCCCGGGGACCGGCTGGTGATGGACGCCGACTTCAGCTGGAAGATCCGGGCGGCGATGTCCTACGCGGTGCTCGACGGCCGCGTCTGGAGCCGCGAGCTGGTCGGGGGCCAGACCCCGCCGGCCGGGGCCACCGTCGCCCTGCTGGCCCTTCCGGACCGCGAGGCCCCGGCCACCGACAGCTGGCGCAACGCCCCGGCGGGCTGGCACGTCGACCGGGACGTCCGCGACCAGCAGTACGTGATCTGGCGCCGGGGCTGAGCGCTCCACCGGTGGCCGGGCCCCGAGGGGCCCGCCACGGGGACGGCGAGGTTTGACGTGATCGCTGCGCCGGGTATTCTCTTCGGCCCGATTGGCGCAGTACGTGTCTTGTATGGCAGACTACTCAAGTTGCTCGGTTGAGTGCCGATGCTGCGCGCCTCCCGCCGGGAGGACCGGAAGCGAGTCCCACAGTACTCGTCGCCTTTATCTGTCCCTCGGGGCAGCAATGGGGCGGACGTACGGGAATCTTCCGGGAAGTGTCAGCAAGGTGCCGGCCAGGCGCTCGGTGGGTGTTTCTCCCCCGAACCGCGGTCTTGGGACCGCACCCCCTTGGCAGGGAATTTCCGTATGGAGATTTCTTTGGAGGGAGTGCGACACGCCCGACCGCGTGGGTCGGAGGAGAGGCCGCGGAGATCACTTCGCAGCCGATCGAGAGCCAGAGCGTTTCCACACGAGACAAAGGACTACGAAGTAGCCATGGCGGGACAGAAGATCCGCATCCGGCTCAAGGCCTACGACCACGAGGTCATCGACTCCTCGGCGAAGAAGATCGTCGAGACGGTGACCCGCACTGGTGCGTCGGTCGCAGGCCCGGTGCCGCTGCCCACTGAGAAGAACGTGTACTGCGTCATCAAGTCGCCGCACAAGTACAAGGACTCGCGCGAGCACTTCGAGATGCGCACGCACAAGCGCCTGATCGACATCCTCGACCCGACGCCCAAGACCGTTGACTCGCTGATGCGCCTGGACCTTCCGGCCGGCGTTGACATCGAGATCAAGCTCTGAGAGGCGTCGAGAAGATGGCAAAGCAGATCAAGGGCGTCCTGGGCGAGAAGCTCGGCATGACCCAGGTCTGGGACGAGAACAACCGTGTCGTCCCGGTCACCGTGGTCAAGGCCGGACCCTGCGTCGTTACCCAGGTCCGTACGAACGACATCGACGGCTACGAGTCGGTCCAGATCGCCTTCGGCGAGATCGACCCGCGCAAGGTGAACAAGCCCCTCAAGGGTCACTTCGCCAAGGCCGACGTCACCCCCCGCCGCCACCTGGTGGAGCTCCGCACCTCCGACGCCAGCGAGTACACGCTCGGCCAGGAGATCACTGCTGAGGTGTTCGAGTCCGGCGTCAAGGTTGACGTCACGGGCAACAGCAAGGGCAAGGGCTTCGCCGGTGTCATGAAGCGGCACAACTTCCGGGGCCTCGGCGCCGGTCACGGTGTGCAGCGCAAGCACCGCTCCCCCGGTTCGATCGGTGGCTGCGCCACCCCTGGGCGTGTCTTCAAGGGCATGCGCATGGCCGGTCGCATGGGCAACGAGCGCGTCACCACCCAGAACCTGACCATCCACGCGGTTGACGCGGAGAAGGGTCTGCTCCTCATCAAGGGCGCAGTCCCCGGTCCGAACGGCGGCCTCGTCCTGGTCCGTACCGCGGCCAAGGGGGCTTGAGGTAATGAGCACCATTGACATCCTTTCGCCGGCAGGCGACAAGGCCGGTACCGTCGAGCTCCCCGCGGAGATCTTCGACGCGAAGACCAGCGTTCCGCTGATCCACCAGGTCGTTGTCGCTCAGCTGGCTGCTGCCCGTCAGGGCACGCACAAGACCAAGCGTCGTGGCGAAGTCCGTGGTGGTGGCCGCAAGCCGTACCGCCAGAAGGGCACCGGCCGCGCGCGCCAGGGTTCGACCCGTGCGCCGCAGTTCGTCGGCGGTGGCGTCGTCCACGGCCCGCAGCCGCGTGACTACTCGCAGCGGACCCCCAAGAAGATGAAGGCTGCCGCCCTCCGCGGTGCCCTCTCGGACCGTGCGCGTCACTCCCGCATCCACGTCGTCACCGGCGTGGTCGAGGGTGCCGCCTCCACGAAGGCCGCCAAGACGCTGTTCGGCAAGATCTCGGAGCGCAAGAACCTGCTCCTGGTCGTCGACCGCGCCGACGAGGCCGCGTGGCTGTCCGCCCGCAACCTGCCCCAGGTTCACATCCTGGAGCCGGGCCAGCTGAACACGTACGACGTGATCGTCTCTGACGACGTGGTCTTCACTCAGGCCGCTTTCGAGTCCTTCGTGTCTGGCCCCAAGGCCGATGAGACCGAAGGGAGCGACGCCTGATGTCTGAGGCGACCGTTACCAGCAAGACCTTCACTGACCCGCGCGACCTGCTGATCAAGCCGGTTGTCTCGGAGAAGAGCTACGCGCTGCTGGACGAGAACAAGTACACGTTCATCGTCGCGCCCGGCTCCAACAAGACTCAGATCAAGCAGGCCGTGGAAGCGGTCTTCGGGGTCAAGGTCACCGGGGTCAACACGATCAACCGTCAGGGTAAGCGCAAGCGCACCAAGACCGGTTTCGGCAAGCGCGCTGACACCAAGCGCGCCATCGTGACCCTCGCTGAGGGCGACCGAATCGACATCTTCGGCGGCCAGGCCTCCTAACGGAGGTCTAGTCGTCCGGAATCGGACGAGGACTGAGAAATGGGTATCCGCAAGTACAAGCCGACGACCCCGGGCCGTCGTGGCTCCAGCGTCGCCGACTTTGTCGAGATCACGCGGTCCACGCCGGAGAAGTCGCTGGTTCGCCCGCTGCACAGCAAGGGCGGCCGTAACAACACCGGTCGGATCACCGTTCGCCACCAGGGTGGTGGACACAAGCGCGCCTACCGCGTGATCGACTTCCGTCGTCACGACAAGGACGGCGTGCCGGCCAAGGTCGCGCACATCGAGTACGACCCCAACCGCACCGCGCGCATCGCGCTCCTGCACTACGCCGACGGCGAGAAGCGCTACATCATCGCGCCGAAGAGCCTGAAGCAGGGCGACCGGATTGAGAACGGCCCCACGGCCGACATCAAGCCCGGTAACAACCTCGCGCTCCGCAACATCCCGGTCGGTACCACGATCCACGCGATCGAGCTCCGTCCCGGTGGCGGCGCGAAGTTCGCCCGCTCCGCTGGTGCCTCCGTGCAGCTGCTCGCGAAGGAGGGCGTCATGGCCCACCTCCGCATGCCGTCCGGCGAGATCCGTCTCGTCGACGCGCGCTGCCGCGCCACGGTCGGCGAGGTCGGCAACGCCGAGCAGTCGAACATCAACTGGGGCAAGGCCGGCCGCATGCGCTGGAAGGGCGTTCGCCCGTCCGTCCGCGGTGTCGCGATGAACCCGGTTGACCACCCGCACGGTGGTGGTGAGGGCAAGACCAGTGGTGGTCGCCACCCGGTCTCCCCGTGGGGTCAGAAGGAGGGTCGTACTCGCTCGCCGAAGAAGGCTTCGAGCAAGTACATCGTCCGCCGCCGCAAGACGAACAAGAAGCGCTAGGAGCGGGTTTAGATGCCGCGCAGTCTCAAGAAGGGGCCCTTCGTCGACGACCACCTCGTAAAGAAGGTGGACGTCCAGAACGAAGCCGGCACCAAGAACGTCATCAAGACCTGGTCCCGTCGCTCGATGATCATCCCCAGCATGCTGGGTCACACCATCGCGGTGCACAACGGCAAGACCCACGTCCCGGTGTTCGTCACCGAGTCGATGGTCGGCCACAAGCTCGGCGAGTTCTCGCCGACTCGCACCTTCCGCGGCCACGTCAAGGACGACCGGAAGTCGAAGCGCCGCTAAAGGCGGGGTGGTTACGACTATGACTTACACCGAAGGGACAACCATGGAAGCCAGGGCCCAGGCGCGGTACATCCGCGTCACGCCCATGAAGGCCCGCCGAGTGGTGGACCTTATCCGTGGCATGGATGCCACGGAGGCTCAGGCGGTCCTGCGTTTCGCCCCGCAGGCCGCGAGCGTGCCGGTCGGCAAGGTGCTTGACAGCGCCATTGCCAACGCCGCACACAACTACAACCACCCGGACGCCTCCACGCTGGTCATCAGCGAGGCGTACGTGGACGAGGGCCCGACCCTGAAGCGGTTCCGTCCGCGTGCGCAGGGCCGTGCCTACCGGATCCGCAAGCGGACCAGCCACATCACCGTGGTCGTCAGCAGCAAGGAAGGTTCCCGGTAATGGGCCAGAAGGTAAACCCGCACGGGTTCCGGCTCGGCATCACCACCGACTTCAAGTCGCGTTGGTACGCCGACAAGCTGTACAAGGACTACGTCAAGGAAGACGTCGCCATCCGCAGGATGATGACGTCCGGCATGGAGCGCGCCGGCATCTCGAAGGTTGAGATCGAGCGCACCCGTGACCGCGTGCGTGTGGACATCCACACCGCTCGTCCGGGCATCGTCATCGGCCGCCGTGGCGCCGAGGCCGACCGCATCCGCGGTGACCTCGAGAAGCTCACGGGCAAGCAGGTCCAGCTGAACATCCTCGAGGTCAAGAACCCCGAGCTCGACGCTCAGCTGGTTGCCCAGGCCGTTGCCGAGCAGCTCTCCTCCCGCGTCTCCTTCCGTCGCGCCATGCGTAAGAGCATGCAGGGCACGATGAAGGCCGGCGCCAAGGGCATCAAGATCCAGTGTGGCGGCCGTCTCGGCGGCGCCGAGATGTCCCGCTCCGAGTTCTACCGCGAGGGTCGTGTGCCGCTGCACACGCTGCGCGCGAACGTGGACTACGGCTTCTTCGAGGCCAAGACCACCTTCGGCCGTATCGGTGTGAAGGTCTGGATCTACAAGGGCGACGTCAAGAACATCGCCGAGGTTCGCGCCGAGAACGCTGCGGCCCGTGCGGGTAACCGCCCGGCCCGTGGCGCGCAGGGCGCTGGCGACCGTCCCGCAGGCCGTGGTGGCCGTGGTGGCGAGCGCGGCGGCCGTGGTGGCCGCAAGCCGCAGCAGGCTGCTGGTGCCGAGGCCCCCAAGGCCGACGCTCCCGCCGCCGCTCCGGCCGAGAGCACCGGAACGGAGGCCTGACCGACATGCTGATCCCTCGTAGGGTCAAGCACCGCAAGCAGCACCACCCCAAGCGCAGTGGTATGGCGAAGGGCGGTACTGAGGTCACGTTCGGCGAGTACGGCATCCAGGCGCTGACCCCGGCTTACGTGACGAACCGCCAGATCGAGGCGGCTCGTATTGCGATGACCCGCCACATCAAGCGTGGC
This sequence comes from Streptomyces xanthophaeus, assembly GCF_000725805.1. Lineage (GTDB taxonomy): Bacteria > Actinomycetota > Actinomycetes > Streptomycetales > Streptomycetaceae > Streptomyces > Streptomyces xanthophaeus. The sequence continues at coordinate 21,062 of NZ_JOFT01000047.1, forward strand.
GGCAAGGTCTGGATCAACATCTACCCGGACCGCCCGCTGACGAAGAAGCCGGCCGAAACCCGCATGGGTTCCGGTAAGGGTTCTCCCGAGTGGTGGATCGCCAACGTGCACCCGGGTCGGGTCATGTTCGAGCTGTCCTACCCGAACGAGAAGATTGCTCGTGAGGCGCTCACCCGCGCTGCTCACAAGCTTCCGATGAAGTGCCGGATTGTTCGGCGCGAGGCAGGTGAGTCGTGATGGCGACGGGAACCAAGGCGTCCGAGCTGCGTGAGCTCGGCAACGAGGAGCTCGTTGGCAAGCTGCGCGAGGCCAAGGAGGAGCTGTTCAAGCTCCGCTTCCAGGCGGCCACGGGTCAGCTGGAGAACAACGGCCGGCTCAAGTCCGTCCGTAAGGACATCGCTCGCATCTACACCCTGATGCACGAGCGTGAGCTCGGTATCGAGACGGTGGAGAGCGCCTGATGAGCGAGAACAACGTGACTGAGAAGACCGAGCGCGGTTTCCGCAAGACCCGTGAGGGTCTCGTCGTCAGCGACAAGATGGACAAGACCGTCGTCGTCGCCGTCGAGGACCGCGTGAAGCACGCCCTGTACGGCAAGGTCATCCGCCGTACGAACAAGCTCAAGGCTCACGACGAGCAGAACGCTGCCGGCGTCGGCGACCGCGTCCTCATCATGGAGACGCGTCCGCTGTCGGCGAGCAAGCGCTGGCGCATCGTCGAGATCCTCGAGAAGGCCAAGTAAGCACCTGAGGGGTTTCCCTTAGGTTCGTTCCGCCAGGCTCGGTGGGGGCCCAGCTCCTCGGAGTGAAGCCCCCGCCGGGAACCGGCAGACAAACAGGAGATACACGTGATCCAGCAGGAGTCGCGACTGCGTATCGCCGACAACACTGGTGCCAAGGAAATCCTTTGCATCCGTGTTCTCGGTGGTTCCGGTCGCCGCTACGCGGGCATCGGTGACGTCATCGTCGCCACCGTCAAGGACGCGATCCCCGGTGGCAACGTGAAGAAGGGTGACGTCGTCAAGGCGGTCATCGTTCGCACCGTCAAGGAGCGTCGCCGCCAGGACGGCTCGTACATCCGCTTTGACGAGAACGCCGCCGTCATTCTGAAGAACGACGGCGACCCTCGCGGCACCCGTATCTTCGGCCCGGTGGGCCGTGAGCTGCGCGAGAAGAAGTTCATGAAGATCATCTCGCTCGCGCCGGAGGTGCTGTAAGCATGAAGATCAAGAAGGGCGACCTGGTTCAGGTCATCACCGGTAAGGACAAGGGCAAGCAGGGCAAGGTCATCGTCGCCTTCCCCGCTGACAACCGCGTCCTCGTCGAGGGTGTCAACCGGGTCAAGAAGCACACCAAGGCCGGCCAGACCGCTGGTGGCTCGCAGACCGGTGGCATCGTGATCACCGAGGCGCCGATCCACGTCAGCAACGTTCAGCTGGTTGTGGAGAAGGACGGCCAGAAGGTCGTTACCCGCGTCGGTTTCCGCTTCGACGACGAGGGCAACAAGATCCGCGTTGCCAAGCGGACGGGTGAGGACATCTGATGGCTACCACTCCGCGTCTCAAGACGAAGTACCGCGAGGACATCGCGGGCAAGCTGCGTGAGGAGTTCTCCTACGAGAACGTCATGCAGATCCCCGGCCTCGTGAAGATCGTGGTCAACATGGGTGTGGGCGACGCCGCCCGCGACTCCAAGCTGATCGACGGCGCCATCAAGGACCTGACGACGATCACCGGTCAGAAGCCGGCCGTCACGAAGGCCCGCAAGTCCATCGCGCAGTTCAAGCTGCGCGAGGGTCAGCCGATCGGCTGCCACGTCACCCTCCGTGGTGACCGCATGTGGGAGTTCCTGGACCGTACGCTGTCGCTCGCGCTTCCGCGTATCCGTGACTTCCGTGGTCTGTCGCCGAAGCAGTTCGACGGCCGTGGCAACTACACCTTCGGTCTCACGGAGCAGGTCATGTTCCACGAGATCGACCAGGACAAGATCGACCGTACCCGGGGTATGGACATCACCGTGGTCACCACGGCGACCAACGACGCTGAGGGCCGCGCGCTCCTTCGTCACCTCGGCTTCCCCTTCAAGGAGGCGTAAGCGAGATGGCGAAGAAGGCTCTCATCGCGAAGGCTGCCCGCAAGCCCAAGTTCGGTGTGCGTGCGTACACCCGCTGCCAGCGCTGCGGTCGTCCCCACTCCGTGTACCGCAAGTTCGGCCTGTGCCGCGTGTGCCTTCGTGAGATGGCTCACCGTGGCGAGCTGCCGGGCGTGACCAAGAGCTCCTGGTAAATCTCCCTCGTCCGCAAGGACTTGGGGAGTACCAGGCACTCTCGGTAAGCATCTGGACGGTGGGTGCCCGGCCGCGCATGCCTTAGGCTTGTGTGGTTGGGCGTCCGCCGCCCATAACGACTTACTACGCCGTAGGTCCCCGCACCGCACCCGTCCCGCCACTGAGTGGGGAGAGGGATGGCGCATACAGGAAACCCCGGCGAGAGAGGCCGAAGGCCACTTCATGACCATGACTGACCCGATCGCAGACATGCTCACGCGTCTGCGTAACGCTAACTCGGCGTACCACGACACCGTCGTGATGCCGCACAGCAAGATCAAGTCGCACATCGCAGAGATCCTCAAGCAGGAGGGTTTCATCACCGGCTGGAAGGTCGAGGACGCCGAGGTCGGCAAGAACCTCGTCCTCGAGCTGAAGTTCGGGCCGAACCGCGAGCGCTCCATTGCGGGCATCAAGCGGATCTCGAAGCCCGGTCTGCGCGTGTACGCGAAGTCCACCAACCTGCCGAAGGTGCTCGGCGGCCTGGGCGTGGCGATCATCTCCACGTCCCACGGTCTCCTCACCGGCCAGCAGGCAGGCAAGAAGGGCGTAGGTGGGGAAGTCCTCGCCTACGTCTGGTAGTCGGGAACGGAGGAAAAGCAATGTCGCGAATCGGCAAGCTCCCCATCCAGGTTCCCGCCGGTGTGGACGTCACCATCGATGGCACCACGGTCGCCGTGAAGGGCCCCAAGGGTTCCCTCTCGCACACCGTCAAGGCGCCCATCGCAGTCGAGAAGGGTGAGGACGGCGTTCTGAACGTCACCCGCCCCAACGACGAGCGTCAGAACAAGGCCCTGCACGGCCTGTCCCGCACGCTGGTGGCGAACATGATCACCGGTGTGACCACGGGATACGTCAAGGCTCTCGAGATCAGCGGTGTCGGTTACCGCGTGGCCGCGAAGGGCTCCAACCTGGAGTTCCAGCTCGGCTACAGCCACCCGATCCTGGTGGAGGCGCCCGAGGGCATCTCCTTCAAGGTCGAGTCGCCGACCAAGTTCTCGGTCGAGGGCATCGACAAGCAGAAGGTCGGCGAGGTCGCCGCCAACATCCGCAAGCTGCGGAAGCCCGACCCGTACAAGGCCAAGGGTGTCAAGTACGCCGGCGAAGTCATCCGCCGCAAGGTCGGAAAGGCTGGTAAGTAGCCATGGCATACGGTGTGAAGATCGCCAAGGGCGACGCGTACAAGCGCGCTGCCAAGGCTCGCCGCCACATCCGCATTCGCAAGAACGTGTCGGGTACGGCGGAGCGTCCGCGCCTCGTCGTGACGCGTTCGAACCGCAACATCGTTGCTCAGGTCATCGACGACCTCCAGGGTCACACCCTGGCGTCCGCGTCGACCCTGGACACCTCGATCCGCGGTGGCGAAGGCGACAAGAGCGCCCAGGCCCAGGCCGTCGGCGCGCTCGTCGCCGAGCGTGCCAAGGCTGCGGGTGTCGAGACCGTCGTGTTCGACCGCGGTGGCAACCGATACGCCGGGCGCATTGCCGCTCTGGCTGACGCCGCCCGCGAAGCCGGGCTGAAGTTCTAAGCCCCGGTTCCGGGACTCACGGACGTAACAGAGAGAGGTAATCCAATGGCTGGACCCCAGCGCCGCGGAAGCGGTGCCGGTGGCGGCGAGCGGCGGGACCGGAAGGGTCGCGACGGTGGCCCTGCCGCCGAGAAGACCGCTTACGTTGAGCGCGTTGTCGCGATCAACCGCGTCGCCAAGGTTGTCAAGGGTGGTCGCCGCTTCAGCTTCACCGCGCTGGTCGTGGTGGGCGACGGTGACGGCACTGTAGGTGTCGGTTACGGCAAGGCCAAGGAAGTTCCCGCGGCCATCGCCAAGGGTGTCGAGGAAGCCAAGAAGAACTTCTTCAAGGTTCCGCGCATCCAGGGCACGATCCCTCACCCGATCACGGGCGAGCGTGCCGCGGGCGTCGTGCTCCTGAAGCCGGCTTCCCCCGGTACCGGTGTTATCGCCGGTGGCCCGGTGCGCGCCGTTCTGGAGTGCGCCGGCGTTCACGACATCCTGTCGAAGTCGCTCGGCTCGTCGAACGCGATCAACATCGTGCACGCGACCGTGGCAGCGCTCAAGGGCCTGCAGCGTCCCGAGGAGATCGCGGCTCGCCGTGGTCTGCCCCTCGAGGACGTCGCTCCCGCGGCTCTGCTCCGTGCGCGCGCCGGGGCGGGTGCTGCGTAATGGCCCGCCTCAAGATCACGCAGACGAAGTCGTACATCGGTAGCAAGCAGAACCACCGCGACACGCTGCGTTCGCTCGGGCTCAAGCGCCTGAACGACGTGGTCGTCAAGGAGGACCGCCCCGAGTTCCGCGGAATGGTTCACACCGTCCGCCACCTCGTGACGGTTGAGGAGGTTGACTAACATGGCTGAGAACAGCCCGCTGAAGGCCCACAACCTCCGTCCCGCCCCCGGTGCCAAGACCGCGAAGACCCGTGTCGGTCGTGGTGAGGCGTCGAAGGGTAAGACGGCCGGTCGTGGTACGAAGGGCCAGAAGGCCCGTTACCAGATCCCGCAGCGCTTCGAGGGCGGGCAGATGCCCCTCCACATGCGCCTGCCGAAGCTCAAGGGCTTCAAGAACCCGTTCCGCACCGAGTTCCAGGTTGTCAACCTGGACAAGCTCGGCGCTCTCTACCCCGAGGGTGGAGAGGTCACGGTGGCCGACCTGGTCGCCAAGGGCGCGGTTCGCAAGAACAGCCTCGTCAAGGTCCTGGGCCAGGGCGAGCTCTCCGTGGCGCTGCAGGTTTCGGTTGACGCCGTTTCCGCCTCCGCCAAGGAGAAGATCGCTGCTGCCGGCGGCACTGTCACCGAGCTCGTCTAAGACGAGCCTTCGGGCTGACTGAAGACCGGGGATGCCTCACATGTGAGGCATCCCCGGTTTTGTCGTTTCCGGAGTCGGTGACCACCCTTTTGTTTTCCGGGTTCGGTGAATGGAGATGCGGACCGGAAGGTTCTGGGTCCCTTGGTGGCGCCGGAAGCCGCTGGGACGGGGGTGGCGGCGTGCTGCGGGGCGAGGGCGCCGAGCCTGCACCTGTGGTGTAGGAGAAGCCGCGGAGGCCTTGCAGCGTGGCGATGCGCGTCGGGTGAATTCCGGCTTGAAACGACTCTCTTTCACCGGGAATCCGATGCCGGAGGGTAAGACTCCGCCGGATTTCGGCCCCCATCCTGAATTCATTGTCTTTTCCCGGCAGAGCGTGCAGGATTTGGCTGCAGGCGCACACAACGGCAGGACGCGGCACCCAGAGGACTGGGCGAGGCCCACGGGGGGATCGTCCGGCTGGATGCCCTTGAGTCCTTGCCGGCAGACATCCGCACGGGGGTGTGGCGAAGGCCAGGGCTGCGCAGAACTCGTGGTCGTCCGCCGGAGGGCGTCCGGGCCTGTGGACTACGTGGGGCAGGTCTCACCCACCACTGGCACCGGGCAAGCTCCCTCATAAGGGGCATCAGTGGCTGGTCGTTCCTTGAAGGGTGCACTCGCCGGTAAGGTGGCCTGCAGTGTCGTTGTCCAGTTGGGGTTGTCACCCCTGACTAGCAGGGGCACGGGGCACCAACCCCAGACCATTCTCTAATCGTCGATCCATTCAGACCGTCACCTCTGACGCAGTAGCGCGGGGGTCGCAGGAGGCACCGTGCTCACCGCGTTCGCCCGGGCGTTCAAGACGCCCGACCTGCGCAAGAAGCTGCTCTTCACACTCGGCATCATCGTGCTGTTCCGGCTCGGGTCCCACATCCCGGTACCCGGCGTGAGCTACAAGAACGTTCAGATCTGTGTCGACCAGATGGGGAGCGGCAGCAACAGCCTCTTCGGTCTCGTCAACATGTTCAGCGGCGGTGCGCTGCTGCAGATCACGATCTTCGCGCTCGGCATCATGCCGTACATCACGGCGAGCATCATCCTGCAGCTGCTGACCGTGGTCATCCCGAAGCTGGAGACCCTCAAGAAAGAGGGCCAGTCCGGCACGGCGAAGATCACCCAGTACACGCGCTATCTGACGGTCGCCCTTGCGATCCTGCAGGGAACGGGCCTGGTCGCCACCGCGCGGACCGGTGCCCTGTTCGGGTCCTGCACGGTCGCCAGCCAGATCGTCCCGAACCGGTCGATCTTCACCACCGTCGTCATGGTCATCACCATGACCGCCGGTACCTGTGTCGTCATGTGGCTCGGTGAGCTCATCACCGACCGCGGCATCGGCAACGGCATGTCGATCCTGATGTTCATCTCGATCGCCGCCGGCTTCATCGGTGCCCTGTGGGCCATCAAGGAGCAGGGCAAGATCGCCGACGGCTGGGTCGAGTTCGGCGTCGTGATGCTCGTGGGCCTTGCGATGGTCGGTCTGGTGGTCTTCGTCGAGCAGGCGCAGCGCCGGATTCCGGTCCAGTACGCGAAGCGCATGATCGGCCGACGTGCGTACGGCGGCACCTCGACCTACATCCCGCTCAAGGTGAACCAGGCGGGCATCATCCCCGTCATCTTCGCCTCGTCGCTGCTCTACATCCCGGCCCTGGTCGTGCAGTTCAGCGGTTCCACCGCGGGCTGGGCGACCTGGATCAACAGGTACTTCGTCAAGGGCGACCACCCGTACTACATCGCGGTGTACTTCCTCCTGATTGTCTTCTTCGCGTTCTTCTACGTGGCGATTTCCTTCAACCCCGAGGAAGTTGCAGACAACATGAAGAAGTATGGTGGGTTCATCCCGGGCATCCGCGCCGGTCGGCCTACCGCCGAGTACCTGAGCTACGTACTCAACCGGATCACCTGGCCGGGGTCGCTGTACCTGGGTCTCATCGCTCTTGTGCCGACGATGGCGTTGGCGGGCTTCGGGGCGAACCAGAACTTCCCGTTCGGCGGGACGAGCATCCTGATCATCGTGGGTGTGGGTCTGGAAACCGTGAAGCAGATCGAGAGCCAGCTCCAGCAGCGTAATTACGAAGGGTTCCTCCGCTGATGCGTATCGTCCTCGTCGGACCGCCCGGTGCGGGCAAGGGAACGCAGGCCGCGTTCCTTGCCAAGAACCTGTCGATCCCGCACATCTCCACGGGCGACCTGTTCCGGGCCAACATCAGCCAGAACACCGAGCTGGGCCGTCGCGCCAAGGCCTTCATGGATGCCGGCGACCTCGTCCCCGACGAGATCACCATCGGCATGGCCAAGGACCGCATGGAGCAGCCGGACGCCGCGAACGGCTTCCTGCTCGACGGCTTCCCGCGCAACGTGTCCCAGGCCGAGGCCCTCGACGTGATGCTCCAGGAGTCAGGCATGAAGCTCGACGCCGTCCTCGACCTGGAGGTCGAGGAGGACGAGGTCGTCAAGCGCATCGCCGGCCGCCGCGTCTGCCGCAACGAGTCCGCGCACGTCTTCCACGTCGTGTACGCCGCCCCGAAGGCCGAGGGCGTCTGCGACCACTGCGGTGGCGAGCTCTACCAGCGCGGTGACGACTCCGAGGCGACGGTCCGCAACCGCCTCGAGGTCTACCACACGCAGACCGAGCCGATCATCGACTACTACAAGGCCCAGGGCCTGCTGGTGACCATCCCGGCCCTCGGTGAGGTCGCGGACGTCACCAAGCGCGCGATGGACGCCCTCAAGAAGTAGTCAGCCCTTTGCTGTGCAGGTACGGCCGCGGTGTCCCCAGGGCATCGCGGCCGTACTGTTGAGAAGACCCGTTTCGAAGCTGGAAGGCACGGCCACATGGTGCAGATCAAGACCCCCGAGCAGATCGCGAAGATGCGCGAGGCAGGGCTGGTCGTCGCCGCGATCCACGCGGCGACCCGTGAGGCGGCCGTCCCCGGTGCCACGACGCGGGATCTGGACATGGTGGCCCGCAAGGTGATCGCGGACGCCGGGGCCAAGTCGAACTTCCTCGGCTACGGCGGCTTCCCCGCGACCATCTGCACCTCGGTGAACGAGGTCGTCGTCCACGGCATCCCGGACGACAAGACGGTCCTCAAGGACGGCGACGTGATCTCGATCGACGCCGGTGCCATCGTCGACGGCTGGCACGGCGACGCCGCCTACACCGCCTTCGTGGGCTCTGGGCACTCCCCTGAGCTCCTGGAGCTCTCCCGGGTGACCGAGGAGTCCATGTGGGCCGGCATCGCCGCCATGAAGCTCGGCAACCGCCTCGTGGACATCTCCAAGGCGATCGAGGGCTACATCCGCCGCCAGCCGCGTCCGGCGACGGGCAAGTACGGGATCATCGAGGACTACGGCGGCCACGGCATCGGGTCCGAGATGCACATGGACCCGCACCTGCTGAACTACGTCTCGCGCAAGCGGGGCAAGGGGATCAAGCTGGTCCCGGGCGTCTGCCTGGCCATCGAGCCGATGGTCTCCCTGGGCACCGCCCAGACGGAGGTCCTGGCGGACGACTGGACGGTCATCACCACGGACGGCACCTGGTCCTCGCACTGGGAGCACTCCATCGCGCTGACGGAGGCCGGGCCGATCGTGCTGACCAGCCCGGACTGCGGCAAGGCGAAGCTGGCGGAGTACGGGGTCACCACGGCTCCGGACCCCCTCGGTTAATGATCTAGACTCTGGGGCAAACTTTCCGGATTCGTCTTTCGGGATGCCCTGACGTAGACTGACTCGTCGGCTCTGTTGCACCCCCATGCCTGCATGGCGCACGGAGCTGATCAAGGTAGCCGATTCGAAGGGCGAAGCGTGGCCAAGAAGCAAGGTGCCATCGAAATCGAGGGCACCGTGATCGAGTCCCTCCCGAACGCGATGTTCAAGGTGGAACTGCAGAACGGTCACAAGGTCCTCGCGCACATCAGCGGCAAGATGCGCATGCACTACATCCGCATCCTCCCGGATGACCGGGTCGTCGTGGAGCTGTCTCCGTACGACCTGACGCGTGGCCGGATCGTCTACCGATACAAGTAGATCTTGTCCTCACTCCCGCTTGGGCGTCTTGTCCCTGCGCGGGTGGTGGCACTGACCCGGAGAACCTCACCAACATGAAGGTCAAGCCGAGCGTCAAGAAGATCTGCGACAAGTGCAAGGTGATCCGCCGTCACGGTCGGGTCATGGTCATCTGCGACAACCTGCGCCACAAGCAGCGCCAGGGCTGACGCACGCCGACCGACCTGCCTTCCGCAGTTCTTCGCGCGACGTAAGAAAACGTACATACGCAGAACCCGCCCAGCCCTGCAAGGGGCCGGCGGTACCTCCGGCGGGGGCCGGGGACCCGGACGTACCACTCACCCACTCAGGGTGGTCGGCGGTCGGGGTCGGTTCTGCTGAAGACCCCCGAACACACAGGAGCCATTGAATGGCACGCGTTTCCGGTGTTGACATCCCGCGCGAAAAGCGCGTGGAGATCGCACTCACCTACGTCTTCGGTATCGGGCGCACCCGGTCCAAGGAGATCCTCGCCTCCACCGGCGTGAACCCCGACACCCGCGTTCGTGACCTGGCCGAAGAGGACCTGGTCAAGATCCGCGAGTACGTGGACGCCAACCTCCGTACCGAGGGTGACCTCCGCCGCGAGATCCAGGCCGACATCCGTCGCAAGGTCGAGATCCAGTGCTACCAGGGCATCCGCCACCGTCGTGGCCTGCCGGTGCACGGTCAGCGCACCAGCACGAACGCGCGTACCCGCAAGGGCCCGCGTCGCGCGATCGCCGGTAAGAAGAAGCCGGGCAAGAAGTAGTCCTGTTCAGCGGTCTTGCGCTGTAGGACCGACCACCTCCCGTAGGAGATTTAGATGCCCCCCAAGGGTCGTCAGGGCGCTGCCAAGAAGGTGCGCCGCAAGGAAAAGAAGAACGTCGCTCACGGGCACGCCCACATCAAGAGCACGTTCAACAACACCATCGTTTCGATCACGGACCCCTCGGGCAACGTGATCTCCTGGGCCTCCGCCGGCCACGTCGGCTTCAAGGGCTCGCGCAAGTCCACCCCCTTCGCCGCGCAGATGGCCGCTGAGTCGGCCGCCCGCCGCGCGCAGGAGCACGGCATGCGCAAGGTCGACGTCTTCGTCAAGGGTCCGGGCTCCGGCCGCGAGACCGCGATCCGCTCCCTCCAGGCCACTGGCCTCGAGGTCGGTTCGATCCAGGACGTCACCCCCACCCCGCACAACGGCTGCCGTCCGCCGAAGCGCCGCCGCGTCTGACGCAGCGGACGCACCTGTGCGTCTTTGAGTGTCCGGGCGGTACGCACCCCTCTGGGGGGACGTACCGCCCGTACCCTTGCTGTACGTAGTGCCCGTCGGACGTCAAATAGTGGGCGTCCACGAAAGAAGGAACACAGACATGCTTATCGCTCAGCGTCCTTCGCTGACCGAAGAGGTCGTCGACGAGTACCGCTCGCGGTTCGTGATCGAGCCGCTCGAGCCGGGCTTCGGTTACACCCTCGGCAACTCCCTGCGCCGCACCCTGCTGTCCTCCATCCCCGGTGCCGCTGTCACCAGCATCCGCGTGGACGGCGTCCTGCACGAGTTCACCACCGTGCCGGGCGTCAAGGAAGACGTCACCGACATCATCCTCAACATCAAGCAGCTGGTCGTCTCCTCGGAGCACGACGAGCCGGTCGTGATGTACCTGCGCAAGCAGGGTCCCGGCCTGGTCACCGCTGCTGACATCGCGCCCCCGGCCGGTGTCGAGGTGCACAACCCGGACCTGGTCCTCGCCACGCTCAACGGCAAGGGCAAGCTGGAGATGGAGCTGACCGTCGAGCGCGGTCGCGGCTACGTCTCCGCCGTCCAGAACAAGCAGCTGGGCCAGGAGATCGGTCGCATCCCGATCGACTCCATCTACAGCCCGGTCCTCAAGGTCACCTACAAGGTCGAGGCGACCCGAGTCGAGCAGCGCACCGACTTCGACAAGCTCATCGTCGACGTCGAGACCAAGCAGGCCATGCGCCCGCGCGACGCCATGGCGTCCGCCGGCAAGACCCTGGTCGAGCTGTTCGGTCTGGCCCGCGAGCTCAACATCGACGCCGAGGGCATCGACATGGGCCCCTCGCCGACGGACGCGGCCCTGGCCGCCGACCTGGCGCTGCCGATCGAGGAGCTCGAGCTCACGGTCCGCTCGTACAACTGCCTCAAGCGCGAGGGCATCCACTCCGTGGGTGAGCTCGTCGCCCGCTCCGAGGCCGACCTGCTCGACATCCGCAACTTCGGTGCGAAGTCGATCGACGAGGTCAAGGCGAAGCTCGCCGGCATGGGCCTGGCCCTCAAGGACAGCCCGCCCGGATTCGACCCGACCGCCGCCGCCGACGCCTTCGGCGCCGACGACGACGCGGACGCCGGTTTCGTCGAGACCGAGCAGTACTAGTCCCACCCCGCACCAACGAAGACTTTCCCGCGGCATCCGCCCCGGGGGAACTGACACCGGTACCTGACACGGCCGGTGCAGATGTGAAGGAGTAACACCATGCCGCGTCCCGCAAAGGGTGCCCGTCTGGGCGGCAGCGCTGCGCACGAGAAGCACCTCCTCGCGAACCTCGCGAAGTCGCTCTTCGAGCACGGCCGCATCACCACCACCGAGGCCAAGGCCCGCCGCCTGCGTCCCTACGCCGAGCGTCTGGTCACCAAGGCCAAGAAGGGCGACATCCACAACCGTCGCCTGGTGCTGCAGACGATCACGGACAAGAGCATCGTGCACACGCTGTTCACCGAGATCGCCCCGCGCTACGAGAACCGCCCCGGTGGTTACACGCGCATCACCAAGATCGGCAACCGTCGTGGCGACAACGCCCCGATGGCCGTCATCGAGCTGGTCGAGGCCCTGACGGTCGCCCAGCAGGCCACCGGTGAGGCCGAGGCCGCCACCAAGCGCGCGGTCAAGGAGGCGGAGGCCAAGGCCGACGCCACCGAGACCGAGGCTGTCGAGGAGACCAAGGAGGCCTGATCCCGCTTCGGGATCGAGCTTGCTTGATCGGCTCTGAACGGGCCCGCCCCCTTCCGGGGCGGGCCCGTTTCGCATGTCTGAGAGGATCGCTCACGTGAGTGACGAGGTGGAGCCCGGACACGTCCGGGTGCGGCTGGACCTGAGCTACGACGGCAAGGACTTCTCCGGCTGGGCGAAGCAGCGCGTGCTGCGGACCGTCCAGGGCGAGCTGGAGTCGGCCCTGCAGACCGTGATGCGGCTGTCCGAGCCGGTGGAACTGACCGTGGCCGGGCGTACCGACGCCGGGGTGCACGCCCGCGGGCAGGTCGCACAGTTCGACCTGGCCGAGGAGGTGTGGGCCGAGCACCACGACAAGCTGCTGCGCCGCCTCGCGGGCCGGCTGCCGCACGACGTCCGGGTGTGGAAGGCCGCCGAGGCACCCCAGGGCTTCAACGCGCGCTTCTCGGCCATCTGGCGCCGCTACGCGTACCGCGTGGGCGACCACCAGGCCGGAGTCGACCCGCTGCGCCGCGGCCACGTCCTGTGGCACCAGTGGCCCCTCGACGTCGACGCCATGAACGAGGCCAGCGCGCCGCTGCTCGGCGAGCACGACTTCGCCGCGTACTGCAAGAAGCGCGAGGGAGCCACGACCATCCGTACGCTCCAGCAGCTCAGCTGGGAACGCGCCGAGGACGGCATCGTCACCGCCACCGTCCGGGCCGACGCCTTCTGCCACAACATGGTCCGCTCGCTGGTCGGAGCCCTGCTGCACGTGGGCGACGGCCACCGGCCCACCGACTGGCCCGGCAAGGTGCTCGCCGCGGCCGTACGGGACTCCTCGGTGCACGTGGTCAAGCCGCACGGGCTGACCCTGGAGGAGGTCGGCTACCCCGCCGACGAGCTGCTGGCCGCGCGCAGCAAGGAAGCGCGCAACCTGCGGACCCTGCCCGGGGCCGGCTGCTGCTGACCGGGAGCTAATCCGTTTGGGCGGATCGGCGCCGGGCCTGGACAATGCCCCGCATGGGACATCTCGAAGCCAGCCACCTGGAGTACTACCTTCCCGACGGGCGGGTACTGCTCCCCGACGTCTCCTTCCGGGTGGGGGAGGGGGCGGTCGTCGCGCTGGTGGGGGCGAACGGCGCCGGCAAGACCACACTGCTGAAGATGATCTCCGGTGAGCTGCAGCCGCACGGCGGCGGCGTGACCGTCAGCGGCGGGCTGGGCGTGATGTCGCAGTTCGTGGGCTCGGTCCGGGACGAGACGACCGTGCGGGACCTGCTGGTCTCGGTGGCCCAGCCGCGGCTCCGGGAGGCCGCCAAGGCCGTGGACCGCGCCGAGCAGCTGATCCTCACGGTCGACGACGAGGCCGCGCAGATGGCGTACGCGCAGGCGCTGAGCGACTGGGCGGACGTCCAGGGCTACGAGGCGGAGACCCTGTGGGACGTCTGCACCATGGCCGCGCTGGGCATGCCGTACGACACCGCGCAGTTCCGCGAGGTCCGCACGCTGTCCGGTGGTGAGCAGAAGCGGCTCGTGCTGGAGGCGCTGCTGCGCGGGCCGGACGAGGTGCTGCTGCTCGACGAGCCGGACAACTACCTGGACGTCCCGGGCAAGCGGTGGCTGGAGGGGCAGCTGGAGGCCACCCGCAAGACGGTGCTCTTCGTCTCGCACGACCGGGAGCTGCTGACCCAGGCCGCGGAGAAGATCATCAGCCTGGAGGCGAGCCCGACGGGTTCGGACGTGTGGGTGCACGGCGAGGGCTTCGCCACCTTCCACGACGCCCGCAAGGAGCGCTTCGCCCGCTTCGAGGAGCTCAAGCGGCGCTGGGACGAGGAGCACGCCCGGCTGAAGGCGCTGGTGCTGCGCCTGCGCAACCAGGCCGCCTCCAGCCCCGACATGGCCTCGCGCTACAAGGCGATGCAGACCCGCTTCCAGAAGTTCGAGGAAGCCGGACCGCCCCCGGAGCCGCCGCGCGAGCAGGACATCCGGATGCGGCTCAAGGGCGGGCGCACCGGCGTGCGCGCCCTGACCGTGGAGAACCTCGAACTGACCGGGCTGATGAAGCCGTTCTCCCTGGAGGTCTTCTACGGGGAGCGGGTCGCGGTCCTCGGGTCGAACGGTTCCGGCAAATCGCACTTCCTGCGTCTGATGGCGGGCGAGGACGTCAAGCACACCGGCACGTGGAAGCTCGGCGCACGGGTGGTTCCCGGCCATTTCGCGCAGACCCACGCCCACCCGGAGCTCTTCGGCCGCACCCTCGTCGACATCCTGTGGACGGAGGCGGCCAAGCCGCTCGGCCAGGCGATGGGCGCACTGCGCCGGTACGAGCTGGAGCGCCAGGGCGACCAGCCCTTCGAGAAGCTCTCGGGCGGCCAGCAGGCGCGTTTCCAGATCCTGCTGCTGGAACTGGCCGGGACCACGGCCCTGCTCCTGGACGAGCCGACGGACAACCTGGACCTGGAGTCGGCGGAGGCCCTGCAGGACGGCCTGGAGGCGTACGAGGGCACGGTGCTGTGCGTCACCCACGACCGCTGGTTCGCCCGCACATTTGACCGTTACCTGGTCTTCGGTTCGGACGGTGTTGTGAGGGAGACTCAGGAGCCCGTCTGGGACGAACGTCGGGTCGAGCGCGAGCGATAGGGGGAGCCCGCTTCCCCTGCTGAGGCGAGGGAGAGGCGTCGTGGGGCTGCGGCCTAGCATCTGGCTCATGAAGTGGGACGGTCCGGACACGGGCGGCCGGCTGATCGACTGGCTGCTGCGGCCCGCCCCACGGTCGTGGCGGATCCTTTCCCTCGCGGCGCTCCTGGGCATCTGCGTCTCCACGAGCCTGCGCGCGAACTGGGGCTCGGACAACGCCTTCGTGGTCAAGGCGGCCGAAACGCTGCTGGAGGGCGGGTCCCCGTACGAGGACAAGCGCTTCCTGTACCTGCCCAGCGCCGTGCTGATGGCGGTGCCGGAGGCGCTGCTGCCGCGCGCGGTGCTGCGCTGGGCGCTGCCGCTCGGGATGACGGGGCTGCTGGCGACCGGCTGGTGGGCGGCGCTGAAGCTGTTCTCGGTACCGCTGCGCTCGCGGTTCGCGGTGGGCGGCCTCGCCCTGCTGGCGCTCGGCTACAAGCCGTACGCGAACCTCGTGCTGATCGGCAACTGGACGGCGATCTCGGCCGCGGCCCTGCCGGTGGCGCTGCTGCTCGCCCACCGCAGGTCGTGGGGGGCCGCGGGGCTGGTGATCGGGCTGGCGATCGCCTGCAAGCCGATGCTGGTGCCGATCGGGGTGCTGTTCCTGTTCGCCCGGCAGTGGCGGGGGCTGGCGGTGGCCGTACTGGTGCCGCTGGGGATGTCGCTGGCCGGGGCGCTGCTGATGCCGAGCCCGTCGCTGTTCTTCACCAAGACGCTGCCGTTCCTGCTCCAGGGGCAGGACTCCTACGCCCTGCCGTGGGACGCGTCGCCGATAGCGGTGCTGCCGCGGCTGGGGATACCGGCGGCGGTGGCCGTGCCGGTGGCGTTCGCGGGGGCGGCGGCCGGGCTGTGGGCGGCCTGGACGCGCTGGCGGCGCACCGGCAGTGCCGAGGACCGTGACGGGGGGAGCCTGAGGCTGGTGGAGACGGCCTGCATGGTGATGCTCGCCGCATTCCTGGTGTCGCGGCCGTCCTTCGACCACTACCTGCTGGTGGTGGTTCCGATGCTGCTGGCGTCCGCGGTGCGGCCGGGCTCGATGCCGCGCTCGCCCTGGTTCTGGGCGGCCCTCGGGCCCCAGGTGGCGGGCATCCCGTGGCCGTCCGAGCTGGAGGCGAAGCGGCGTGCCTTCAAGGACTGCGCCACCCTGTGCGCACTGGCGGTCCTGCTGGCGCGTCGTGCGCTGCGCTCCGGTGGGGTTACTCTTGGGACCGTAACAACTGCGGGGTCCCCACCCAGGACCGAACCGGAGTGCGCCGCGACGCCAGCAGAATCGGCATCGCGGACCGCGTTTTGACCCGTACGGGTCTGCTTGGGTATCCTGCTGGTTTGTTATGCGTATTGGCTTTCTCATTCTCACGTGAAAGGGCCTTGCGCCGGTCCACCGGACCGATGACCAGCAGTTCACACCGTTCACCGGGTTGCGTCCCCGTTGTGAACGAGGGCTGTCGTGATCGTCCGTGGTGACCCTGTCAGGACCTTCCCGTGGGGCTTGCGCCCTTGGGATACCACCACTGAAGAAGCGAAGGCATACGCGTGCGTACGTTCAGCCCCAAGCCCGGCGACATCTCGCGCCAGTGGCTCGTCATCGACGCCCAGGACGTTGTCCTCGGCCGTCTGGCGACCCAGGCCGCTGCCCTCCTGCGGGGTAAGCACAAGCCGACCTACGCCCCCCACATGGACATGGGCGACTTCGTCATCATCGTCAACGCCGACAAGGTTCACCTGTCCGGCAACAAGGCGTCGCAGAAGATGGCCTACCGCCACTCCGGCTACCCGGGTGGTCTCCGCTCGGTGCGCTACGACGACCTCCTGGCGAACAACCCGGAGAAGGCCGTCGAGAAGGCCATCAAGGGCATGCTCCCCAAGAACACCCTGGGCCGTCAGATGCTCTCGAAGCTGAAGGTCTACTCGGGCGACCAGCACCCCCACGCTGCCCAGCAGCCGGTGCCGTTCGAGATCACCCAGGTCGCGCAGTAGTTCCGGCCACCCCCTAAGACGTAGAAAATTCTGAGGAGCATCGTGGCCGAGACCACCGCCGAGACGACCGTCGAAGAGTTCGAGGGCAACGTCGAGGAGTACACCAGCGAGTCCGAGGCCGTAGTCGAGGGCGACTACACCTCCGAGTCCCTTGCCGGCCGCTTCGGCGACCCCCAGCCGGCCGCCGGCCTGGGCCGTCGCAAGAACGCCATCGCCCGCGTCCGGATCGTTCCGGGCACCGGCAAGTGGAAGATCAACGGCCGCACCCTTGAGGACTACTTCCCCAACAAGGTGCACCAGCAGGAAGTCAACGAGCCGTTCAAGCTCCTTGAGCTGGACAACCGCTACGACATCATCGCCCGCATCTCGGGTGGCGGCGTCTCCGGCCAGGCCGGCGCCCTGCGCCTCGGCGTGGCCCGTGCGCTGAACGAGGCGGACGTCGAGAACAACCGCCCGGCGCTGAAGAAGGCCGGCTTCCTTTCCCGCGACGACCGTGCGGTCGAGCGCAAGAAGGCCGGTCTCAAGAAGGCCCGTAAGGCTCCGCAGTACAGCAAGCGTTAATCTGCGCCTGCTGTTCTGCAACGAAACCGCCCCGGCAGCACTCTCCGTGCTGCCGGGGCGGTTCGTTTACCGCCACAAGCGGCAAATACCTGTCACAAGCGGTTACAAGCTGTCACAAGCCAAGCGGAAACTCGGGAGGACAACAGTGGGACGACTCTTCGGGACGGACGGTGTACGCGGCGTTGCCAACGCGGATCTGACGGCGGAGCTCGCGCTCGGCCTCTCCGTGGCGGCAGCCCATGTACTGGCCGAAGCGGGCACCTTCGCAGGTCACCGGGCTACCGCCGTGGTGGGCCGCGACCCCAGGGCCTCCGGTGAGTTCCTTGAGGCCGCGGTCGTCGCGGGCCTCGCGAGCGCGGGCGTGGACGTCCTGCGCGTCGGTGTGCTGCCCACCCCGGCGGTGGCGTATCTCACCGGTGCGCTGGGCGCCGACCTCGGCGTGATGCTCTCCGCCAGTCACAACGCGATGCCCGACAACGGCATCAAGTTCTTCGCGCGCGGCGGCCACAAGCTCGCCGACGAGCTGGAGGACCGCATCGAGTCGACCTACGAGCAGCACCGCACCGGCGCTCCCTGGGACCGGCCCACCGGCTCCGGCGTCGGCCGCGTCTCCGACTACACCGAGGGCTTCGACAAGTACGTCGCCCACCTCATCGGGGTCCTCCCCAACCGCCTCGACGGCCTGAAGGTCGTCCTGGACGAGGCGCACGGCGCGGCCGCGTACGTCTCGCCGGAGGCCTTCACCCGGGCCGGAGCCGAGATCGTCACGATCGGCGCCGAGCCGGACGGCCTCAACATCAACGACGGCTGCGGCTCCACGCACCTCGGCCTGCTCAAGGCGGCCGTCGTCGAGCACGGCGCCGACTTCGGCATCGCGCACGACGGGGACGCCGACCGCTGCCTGGCCGTGGACGGCACCGGCGCGGAGGTCGACGGCGACCAGATCCTCGCCGTGCTGGCCCTCGCCATGCGCGAGGCCGGGCAGCTGCGCGAGAACACCGTCGTCGGCACCGTGATGTCCAACCTGGGCTTCAAGCTGGCCATGGAGGGCGAGGGCATCCAGGTCGTGCAGACCGGCGTCGGTGACCGCTACGTGCTGGAGTCGATGAAGGAGAACGGCTACGCGCTGGGCGGCGAGCAGTCCGGCCACGTGATCATCCTCGACCACGCGACCACCGGTGACGGCACCCTGACCGGCCTGCTCCTCGCGGCGCGCGTCGCGGCCACCGGCCGCTCCCTCGCCGAGCTGGCAGCCGTCATGCAGCGGCTGCCGCAGGTGCTGATCAACGTGCCCGACGTGGACAAGTCCCGTGTCACGACCTCCGGCGAGCTCGCGGCGGCCGTCGCCGACGCCGAGCGCGAGCTGGGCACCACCGGACGGGTGCTGCTGCGTCCCTCCGGCACCGAGCCCCTCGTACGGGTGATGGTGGAGGCCGCCGACATCGAGCAGGCCCGCGCGGTCGCCGGGCGCCTCGCCGACGTCGTGAAGTCGGCGCTCGGCTAGGCGGCACCGGCACTGTTCAGTGGCCGGGGGCACCGCCCCCGGCCCGGCGGATCCAGCGGCCACGCTGGGTCCGCCACAGTGCTTTCTGCGCGTACATGGTCACGGTGCCCGCCAGCATGATCCCGCCCAGGTTCAGCAGGAGCTGCTCCACGGAGCCCCACATCTGCGCGAACTCCCCGTAGCTGAGGGCCACGGCCGCGTTCGCGGCGGCCGGGACGGTGGTCACCGAGATCGCCACGCCGACCAGCGCCCCGGACTTCGCGGAGGTCAGGGAGAGCACCCCCGCCGTGCCGGCCAGCAGCGAGACCACGAAGGAGAACGAGTCCGGCTGCCAGATGAAGCCGGTGTTCGGCCGCGGCCGGTCCAGCACGCCGGGCTCGAACTGCCCGATCGCGTCCATGCCGAGGCTGAAGACGGTGGTGGCGGCCATCGCCGCGGCGAAACCGATGAGCAGCGCGCCCAGCGACCGCAGGGCGAGCCGCCGCTCGCGCTGCACGATCCCGATGCAGACCCCGGCGAGCGGACCGAACTCCGGGCCCACGGCCATCGCGCCCACGATCAGGATCGCGTTGTCGAGCACCACGCCACAGGCCGCGATCATGGTCGCGAGGACCATGAACGAGCAGTAGGTGATGGTGAGCGTGGACTCCTCGTGGGTGGCCTCGGTCAGCTGCTGCCACAGCACGGCGTCGGCGGCCTCGCCAGGGGCCTCCTCCTCGGCCTCGTCGGCCCGCTTCGACAGCGACAGGTCGATGTTCTCGACGGCGATCGAGCCGTCCTCGTCGAGGCCCAGCGCCTGGAGCTCCTGGATCAGCTCGTCCCCGGCCTCGCGGGCCACGTCGCACATGACGAGGTCGCCCGGGGGGACCCGGCCCGCGCCCTCCAGTACGACCAGATGGGTGGTCCCGACCGTCCGGCCGACGATCTCCAGCACCGCCTCCGTCCGGTCCGGCGGGACGATCATCCGCAGATGCAGCATGCCCGCACCCTAGCGGGCGGCGCTCAGAGCTTGCGCAGGCTCAGCTTCTGCACCTTGTGGTCAG
Source organism: Streptomyces xanthophaeus (assembly GCF_000725805.1). Lineage (GTDB taxonomy): Bacteria > Actinomycetota > Actinomycetes > Streptomycetales > Streptomycetaceae > Streptomyces > Streptomyces xanthophaeus. The sequence goes on from NZ_JOFT01000047.1 coordinate 40,975, forward strand.
GGCCCTTGCGGACGACGAGCGTGGCCCGGCCCCGGGTGGGCGCCACGTTCTCCAGCAGGTTGGGCTTGTTGATCGTCCGCCACATCGTCTGCGCGTACTCCAGCGCCTCCTCCTCGGAGACCTGGGTGTACTTGCGGAAGTAGGAGAACGGGTTCTGGAACGCGGTCTCGCGCAGCTTCCGGAACCGGTTGAGGTACCAGCGCTCGATGTCCTCGGGGCGCGCGTCCACGTACACGCTGAAGTCGAAGTAGTCCGCGAGACCGACCCTGGTCCGGCCGTCCTTGCCGGGAAGGGCCGGCTGGAGCACGTTCAGGCCCTCGACGATGAGGATGTCCGGGCGGCGGACGACGAGCTCCTCGCCGGGGACGATGTCGTAGATCAGGTGCGAGTAGACCGGGGCCCGCACCTCGTCCTTGCCCGCCTTGATGTCGGCGACGAAACGGGTGAGCGCCCGGCGGTCGTACGACTCCGGGAAGCCCTTGCGCGAGGTGAGCCCGCGCCGCTGGAGCTCCTTCATCGGGTAGAGGAACCCGTCGGTGGTGACCAGCTCCACCCGCGGGTGCTCGGGCCAGCGCGCGAGCAGCGCCTGGAGCAGACGGGCCACCGTGGACTTGCCGACGGCGACCGAACCGGCGACCCCTATGACGAAGGGGGTGCCCTGCTGCGCGCCGTGGCCGTTGCCCGCGTCACCGAGGAAGGTGTTCAGGGTCCCGCGGAGGTTGCTGGTGGCGCCGACGTACAGGTTCAGCAGGCGGGAGAGCGGGAGGTAGACGTCGCGGACCTCGTCGAGGTCGATGACGTCACCGAGACCGCGCAGCCGCTCGACCTCGTCCGCGGTCAGCGGCAGCGGCGTGCGCTCGCGCAGGGCGCTCCACTCGGCGCGGGTGAGGTCGACGTAGGGGGAGGCGTCGGGAGCCCGGCGGTGGGCCGGGCGCCCGGAGGGCCCGTCCGCGGCGGTGCGCTCCATTGCGCCCTCCGGCGTGCTGCTTCGTGGCGGCGAAGTGATCACACCGCCATTGTCGGGTCTCGGGGCCGGTTGTGGGTGGTGTGGTCGGTCACGTGTGCGGCGCCCGGCGGGCGGGGGAGCGGGCCCGTGGGGCCTGCCGGGGCGGGGTTGTGGGGGCGCCGGTCTCGATTGGGGGGAGCGCGGATATCGCCACGGTCACGATCGGCGGCGGGCGCGAAAAAACTCGATCAAGCGATCGGGCGGAGCCGTACATTGTGGATCACCGCAGCACCGAAGCATCTTCTTCGGGCTGCTCTGCCTGCGTTTTTGTGCTTCATGGGGGAGATCCATCGTGCGTTCCGCTCTTGTCCGCCGTTCCGTCCTGACCGCTTCCGCGGTGTCCCTGGCCCTGCTCGGCACCGCTTGCGGCGCCGACAAGAAGGCCGACGACAAGAACGCGGACGCCAAGCCGTCCGCCTCCGCCCCGGCGACCTCCGCCGCGCCCGCCGCGAAGGGCAAGACGGACGCCGACCTGGCCCCGCTGCTGGTCACGCAGGCCGACGTGCCCGACCACATCGAGGCGAAGGACGCGGCGAAGGAGGCGTCCAAGAACCAGGGCGCCGCGGGCACCGTCGACAAGGCCGAGTGCCAGGTGCTGGTCGACGCCTACACCCAGCGCAAGGTCGGCTCGCCGACCGGAACCGCGGTCACGACCTTCTCCGCGAAGCCGAAGGAACTCGGCGCGAACGCGACCGACGACGAGAAGGCGGCGGCGATCATGGGCGCCCTCACCGCCACCAAGACGGCGGTCGGCCTCACCTCGTACGACGGCAAGGGCGCCGAGGAGCTGCTGGCGTCCGTGAAGACGGCGGGCACGGCGTGCGCGGCCGGCTTCTCCGTGACCGAGGGCAAGGACGTCACCAAGTTCGACAGCGTCAAGCCCGGCGGGGCCCTCACCGGCGGTGACGAGGCCGTCAGCCTGGTCCTCGTCATGGACCTGGAGGACGGGGACAAGGCGAACATCGTGCTGGACCTGGTGCGCAAGGCGAACACGGTGGCGACCTTCTCGTCCATCGTCCACAAGGGCGCGCCGGAGTCCCCCAAGACCGTGATCGAGGCGCAGGCCAAGAAGCTCGGCTGACCTCTCCCGGACCGAACGTCAACCCCGCTCCGGCGCATTCGCCGGGGCGGGGTTTCGTCTTGTTCAGGTACCAGGCAGACGGCCGACTACGGCGTACCCTGCCGCCTATGTGCGGAATTGTGGGTTACGTGGGAGCGCAGTCGGCGCTCGATGTGGTCATCGCCGGACTCAAGCGGCTGGAGTACCGCGGCTACGACTCGGCGGGAGTCGCCGTGCTCGCCGACGGGGAGCTCGCCTCCGTCAAGAAGGCCGGCAAGCTCGTCAACCTGGAGAAGGAACTCGTCGGGCGGCCGCTGCCGGCCGGCTCCACGGGCCTGGGACACACGCGGTGGGCTACCCACGGTGGCCCCACCGACGTCAACGCCCACCCCCACCTGGACAATTCCGGCCGGGTGGCCGTCGTCCACAACGGCATCATCGAGAACTTCGCCGCGCTCCGGACCGAACTCGCCGAACGCGGCCACCTGCTGGAGTCCGAGACCGACACCGAGGTCGTGGCGCACCTGCTGGCCGAGCAGTTCGCCTCGACCGGGGACCTCGCCGAAGCCATGCGCCAGGTGTGCAGGCGCCTCCAGGGCGCCTTCACCCTCGTCGCCGTGCACGCCGACCAGCCCGACGTCGTCATCGGCGCCCGCCGCAACTCCCCCCTGGTGGTGGGCGTCGGCGAGGGCGAGAACTTCCTCGCCTCGGACGTGGCCGCCTTCATCGCCCACACCCGGTCCGCGATCGAGCTGGGCCAGGACCAGGTCGTGGAACTGCGCCGCGAAGGCGTCACGGTCACCACCTTCGACGGCGCCCCCGCGGACGTGCGGGCGTACCACGTGGACTGGGACGCCTCGGCCGCCGAGAAGGGCGGCTACGACTACTTCATGCTCAAGGAGATCGCCGAGCAGCCCAAGGCCGTCGCCGACACCCTCCTCGGCAGGATCGACGCCAACGGCTCGCTGACCCTGGACGAGGTGCGCATCCCCGACTCCGTGCTCCGCGAGGTCGACAAGGTCGTCATCGTGGCCTGCGGTACGGCCTACCACGCCGGCATGATCGCGAAGCTGGCCATCGAGCACTGGACCCGCATCCCGTGCGAGACGGAGCTGGCGAGCGAGTTCCGCTACCGCGACCCCATCCTGGACCAGCGCACGCTCGTCGTCGCGATCTCCCAGTCCGGCGAGACCATGGACACCCTGATGGCGCTGCGGCACGCACGCGAGCAGGGCGCCAAGGTGCTGGCCATCTGCAACACCAACGGATCGACGATCCCCCGCGAGTCCGACGCCGTGCTCTACACCCACGCCGGCCCCGAGGTGGCCGTCGCCTCCACCAAGGCCTTCCTGACGCAGCTGGTCGCCTGCTACCTCGTCGCCCTCTACCTCGGGCAGGTCCGGGGCACCAAGTGGGGCGACGAGATCCAGGCCGTGATCCGCGAGCTCTCGGACATCGCCGCGGCCGTGGACACCGTCCTGGAGACCATGGAGCCGGTACGGGAACTCGCCCGCTCCCTGGCCGACAAGAACACCGTGCTGTTCCTGGGGCGCCACGTCGGCTACCCGGTGGCACTGGAGGGCGCGCTCAAGCTCAAGGAGCTCGCGTACATGCACGCCGAGGGCTTCGCGGCCGGCGAGCTCAAGCACGGCCCGATCGCGCTCATCGAGAAGGACCTGCCGGTGGTGGTGGTCGTCCCCTCACCGCGCGGGCGGTCGGTGCTCCACGACAAGATCGTCTCGAACATCCAGGAGATCCGGGCCCGCGGGGCCCGCACCATCGTGATCGCGGAGGAGGGCGACGAGGCCGTCGTCCCGTACGCCGACCACCTCATCCGCATCCCGGCGACGCCGACGCTGCTCCAGCCGCTGGTGGCGACGGTGCCGCTGCAGGTGTTCGCGTGCGAACTGGCGACGGCGCGGGGCAACGAGGTGGACCAGCCGCGTAATCTCGCGAAGTCCGTGACGGTGGAGTGAGTAGGGCTGGTTCATTGTGATTATCGGCGTGGGGATCGACGTAGCCGAGATCGATCGGTTCGCGGCGGCGCTGGAGCGCACACCGCACCTGGCACAAAGGCTCTTCGTCGACTCCGAGTTGACGCTGCCCAGCGGCGAGCGGCGCGGGACCGCCTCGCTCGCCGCCCGGTTCGCCGCCAAGGAGGCCCTCGCCAAGGCGCTCGGCGCACCCGGCGGAATGCTGTGGACCGATGCCGAGGTCTACGTCGAACCCACCGGACAGCCGCGGCTGCGGGTGACCGGCACGGTCGAGGCCAGGGCGCTGGCGCTCGGCGTGAAGTCCTGGCACATCTCGCTGAGCCACGACGCGGGCATCGCCTCCGCCGTGGTGATCGCGGAGGGCTAGGGCGTCTCTTTCGGATCTTGCCGGGTCCGCGCCCCCCGGCACCGCGCCTCGCCGCACTGCCGGGGCAACCGAGTACGTCCAGTACACGGCAGCCCCGGCAGCACGCCGAGGCACGGCACCGGACGACGCGGACTGCTTACAGCGTGGAGACCGTACGGGCCGCCGAGCGGGAGCTGATGGCCCGGCTGCCCGAAGGCGCCCTGATGCAGCGGGCCGCCGCCGGACTGGCCGCCGTGTGCACCCGGCTGCTCACCCGGCGCCGGGGCCGCGTCTACGGCGCGCGCGTCGTCCTGCTCGCCGGGCCCGGCGACAACGGCGGCGACGCGCTGTACGCGGGCGCGCGCCTGGCCCGGCGCGGAGCCGGGGTCACGGCGGTGCCGATGGACCCGCAGCGCCTGCACCCGGGCGGCCTGGCCGCGCTGCTGGCCGCCGGCGGACGGCTCGCGCAGGAGGTCCCGCGCCGCGCGGACCTGGTCGTGGACGGGCTCCTGGGCATCGGCGGCCGCGGCGGCCTGCGCCCCGCGGCCGCCGCCCTCGCCGGGCAGATCCCGCCGGGCGTGCCCGTGGTCGCCGTGGACCTGCCGAGCGGCGTCGACGCCGACACGGGCGAAGTCGCGGGGCCCGCCGTGAGGGCCGACGTGACGGTGACCTTCGGCGCGTACAAGCCCGGGCTGCTCGTCGACCCCGGGGCCTCGCTGGCGGGCGCGGTGCACCTGGTGGACATCGGGCTGGAGCTGCCGCCCGCGCAGACGCAGGCCCTCCAGCACGCCGACGTGGCGGCGCTGCTGCCGGCGCCCACCGCGACCAGCGACAAGTACCGGCGGGGCGTGGTCGGGATCCTCGCCGGGTCCCGCCAGTACCCGGGCGCGGCGGTACTCGCCGTGGCCGGAGCCCTGCGCGGCGGTGCGGGCGCCGTGCGGTACGTGGGCCCCGCGGCCGAAGCCGTGCTCGCCCGGTACCCCGAGACGCTGATCGGGCCGGGCCGGGTCCAGGCGTGGGTGGCCGGGCCGGGACTGGGGGAGGGCCGCGCCGGGGAGGTCGCGGACCTGCTGGCCCAGGACGTGCCGGTGCTGGTCGACGCGGACGGGCTGCGCGGCCTGGACCCCGAGCTGCTGCGGACCCGGTCCGCCCCGACGCTGCTGACCCCGCACGCGGGGGAGGCGGCGGCGCTGCTGGAGGTGCCGCGGGAATCGGTGGAGGCGGGCCGGCTGTCCGCGGCGGCCGCGCTGGCACGCCGGTACGGGGCCACGGTGCTGCTGAAGGGCTCGACGACGCTGATCGCCTCCGGCGGGGGGCCGGTACGGGTCAACCCGACGGGCACCGCCTGGCTGGCCACCGCCGGGAGCGGGGACGTGCTGTCGGGGCTGGCGGGCTCCCTGCTGGCGGCGGGGCTGTCCGGCCCGGACGCGGGCGCGGTGGCGGCGTACCTCCACGGTCTGGCAGCCCGCCACGCCGCGGGCTCCGCCCCCGGCACCCCGATCCTGGCCCACGAGGTGGCCGAAGCCCTCCCGAAGGCCTGGCACGAAGTCCACAGCCGGTAGCCCACCCTCCGCCTCGCCTGGGGCTCCGCCCCGGACCCCGCTCCTCGCGCCGGAGGGGCTGGATTTTGGCCTCGTTGAAGCGGGGCCTGTTCGGTAGGGGTCGGGGAGCGGTGCCCCTCCGGGGTATCTCCTCGGCTCGCGCACTGAGCCCCGTCGAAAGGTGGCGGCCCTGGTTGCGCGCTCGTCCTGCGGGGACACCCCGCAGTGTCCCCACTCCCCTCGACCACGGCTCGGATAGGCAGCACCTCCAACGCCCTGCCCGGGCAGAAATCAGCCCCTCCGGCGTTTGAGGAGCGGGGGTCCGGGGGCTGGCCCCCGGCAGCGGCGCCGCACACGCACACACTGCCGAGCCTCGCAGGGACCCGGTTCTGAGAGACTGTGGGCGATGAACGAGACACCGACGCGCGTGTACGCCGAGATCGATCTTGACGCCGTACGGGAGAACGTGCGCGCACTGCGCGAGCGGGCGCCCCGGTCCGCCCTGATGGCCGTGGTCAAGGCGAATGCCTACGGGCACGGGGCCCTGGCCTGCGCCAAAGCCGCGCAGGAGGCCGGAGCCGAATGGCTCGGGACCGCCACGCCCGACGAGGCGCTCGCGCTGCGCGCCGCCGGCATCGAGGGCCGGATCATGTGCTGGCTGTGGACCCCCGGAGGGCCCTGGCGGGAAGCCGTCGAAGCCGATCTGGACGTAGCCGTCAGCGGCCTGTGGGCCCTCGACGAGGTACGCGCCGCCGCCCGCGCCGCAGGCCGTACCGCCCGCATCCAGCTCAAGGCCGACACCGGCCTCGGCCGCAACGGCTGCCAGCCCGCCGACTGGGAGGCGCTGGTCGGGGCAGCCGTCGCCGCGCAGGCCGAGGGCACCGTCCAGGTCACCGGTGTCTGGTCGCACTTCGCCTGCGCGGACGAGCCCGGCCACCCCTCGATCCAGCTCCAGCTCGCCGCGTTCCGCGACATGCTCGCGTACGCGGAGAAGGAGGGCGTGGAGCCCGAGGTCCGCCACATCGCCAATTCGCCCGCCACGCTCACCCTGCCCGAGTCCCACTTCGACCTGGTCCGCTGCGGCCTGGCGGTCTACGGGGTGTCGCCCGCGCCCGAGCTCGGGACCCCGGCCCAGCTGGGCCTGCGCCCCGCGATGACCCTCAAGGCCTCGCTCGCCCTGGTCAAGGCCGTCCCCGCCGGGCACGGCGTGAGCTACGGGCACCACCACGTCACCGAGACCGCCACGCACCTCGCGCTGGTCCCCGCCGGGTACGCCGACGGCATCCCCCGGCACGCCTCCGGCAGCGGCCCCGTGCTCGTCGCCGGGAAGATCCGCCAGGTCGCCGGACGGGTCGCCATGGACCAGTTCGTGGTCGACCTGGGGGAGGACCTGGCCGAGGCCGGGGACGAAGTCGTGATCTTCGGGGACGCCGAGCGCGGCGAGCCCACCGCCGAGGACTGGGCCGGGGCATCGGGCACCATCGGGTATGAGATCGTCACCCGTATCGGAGGGCGCGTGCCCCGGGTGTACCTGGGCCGCTGAGGCGGAGTGAGGGCGGCGTGAGCGAGAACTGGCGCAAGGCCGGCTGGGCGGGCGCCGCCATCGGCGTGCTCGCAGCAGGCGCTGCGGCCGGTGTCGCGGTAGAACGGATCACCGTGGGGCGCGGCATGCGGAGAAAGGCACGTCTGGCACTCGACGCCGCCGGGGACTACGGGTCCCTGCGCGGCGCCGAGGGGATCTGCCGCGCCGAGGACGCCACCGAGCTCTACTACGAGGTCGACGAGCTGCCGGGCGACGCCACGGCCAAGCGGCGCCTCAGGCGCAGGACCACGCCCCCGGCCACCGTCGTCTTCTGCCACGGCTACTGCCTCGGCCAGGACTCCTGGCACTTCCAGCGCGCGGCCCTGCGCGGAGTGGTCCGCGCCGTGTACTGGGACCAGCGCAGCCACGGCCGCAGCGCGCGCGGCATCGCCCAGGCCGACGGCGAACCGGTCACCATCGAGCTGCTCGGCCGCGACCTGAAGGCCGTCATCGACGCCGCCGCACCCGAGGGCCCGCTGATCCTCGTGGGTCACTCGATGGGCGGTATGACCATCATGGGATGTGCCGAGCAGTTCCCCGAGCTGGTGCGCGAGCGCGTCGTCGGCGTGGCCCTGGTCGGCACGTCCAGCGGCGGCCTCGGAGAGGTGACGTACGGGCTGCCGGCCATGGGCGTGGGGGCCGTGCGCAGGATCCTTCCCGGCGTGCTCAAGGCGCTCGGCTCGCAGGTGGAGCTGGTGGAGAAGGGCCGTCGGGCCACCGCCGACCTCTTCGCCGGCATGATCAAGATGTATTCGTTCGGGACCCGGGACGTGGACCCGGCCATCGCCCGGTTCGCGGAGCGGCTCATCGAGGCCACCCCGATCGACGTGGTCGCCGAGTTCTACCCGGCCTTCCAGACCCACGACAAGACGGAGGCGCTCCAGCGGTTCGCGGACATCCCCGTCACCGTCATCGCCGGGGCCCGGGACATGATCACCCCGCTCGCGCACAGCGAGGCCGTCAAGGAGGTGCTGCCGGGCGCCGAGCTCGCCGTCCTGGAGACCGCCGGGCACCTGATGATGCTGGAGCAGCCGGAGACCGTGACCGGGCTGCTGACGGACCTGCTGGCGCGCACCGGGGCGGTACCGGCAGCGACTAACGTTGGCGAGCATGGAAGAAGTACCGCTGGAAGCACAGCGCAGCCCGGCACCGGCGGCTGAGGCCGCTTCCCCCGCCGAGACCGTGATCACCATCGACTCCCCGGACGCGATGCAGGAGTTGGGCCGAAGGATCGCGGGGCTGCTGCGCCCCGGCGACCTCGTGCTGCTGACCGGGGAGCTGGGCGCGGGCAAGACCACCCTGACCCGCGGCCTCGGCGAAGGCCTGGACGTGCGCGGGGCGGTGACCTCGCCGACCTTCGTGATCGCCCGGGTGCACCCGCCGCTGGGCGCCGGACCGGCCCTGGTGCACGTGGACGCGTACCGGCTGGGCGGCGGGCTGGACGAGATGGAGGACCTGGACCTCGACGTCTCGCTGCCCGAGTCCGTGGTCGTCGTGGAATGGGGCGACGGCAAGGTGGAGGAGCTCTCCGACGACCGGCTGCACGTGGTGATCGCCCGGGCGGTCGGCCACGAGGAGGTGCTGGACGACGTGCGCACGGTCTCGCTGCGCGGCGTCGGGGCGCGCTGGTCCCGCGGAGCGGGGCTCGAAGCCCTGTCCGGTGCCCTCTCGGAGTAAACGTACCGACAAGCGGTCGGGAAAATATTGCGCTGGTGGCGGCCCCCGTGGTGACATGGTACCGAGCGTTTCTTAGGTATGCCTAAGTTCGGCGTCCCCGGGCCCAGGAGGCACCATGTCGGCACCAGCAGGAGCACACCGCGACCCCCGGCCGTCCGCCGTGTCGATGCGGGCGCTGCTCGCCGCCGGCCTCGCCGCCACCGCGGTGTCCACGCCGCCCGCGAACCATCGCGCGCCCGGCGACGACGAGGCCGCCGAGGACATGGAACAGGCCGCTCCGGAGTCCGAAGCGGCCTGAGGCGGTACGAGCCGGCCTGCTTGCCGGGTACCGCGTACGGGTGAAGTGCGGGCCCGTCAGGGAACGACGACGACCTTCGCGTTGATCGTGGCGAAGGCCCACATCGCGTCACCGTCCGCGCGCGACATCCGGATGCCGCCCGTCTTCTTGGACGGGTCCGGCTCCGGCATCGCCCCGTCCACGCGGGCACTGAAGCCCACCGCGACGCCGTCCGGGCTGGCGAACCGTACGACGTGCTCGATCGGCACCCCGTCCGATCCGGTGACCGCACCCGAGCGCGAGGTGACCAGGTAGCTGCCCGCCTTCGGGTGCACCGTGCTCGGCACCACCGTGAAGGACTTGGGCTCCTGCCCCGCCTCTCCCACCAGCCACACCCGCTTCTGGCTCACGGAGTACACGACGCGCACCCCGGTGCCCGACTCGGCCGGCAGGGCCGCGGGCTTCGCCGGGTCCTGCTTCACGGGCGCCTGGTCCTGCGCGGGCGCCGGATCCTGCGCGGCCGCCTTCGGGGGAGGCGTGGGGGCGGTCGCCGAGGCCTGGTAGCCGAGGAAGGCCACGGCGGCGATTGCCGCGGCGGTGAGCCCGGCCACGATTCCCGAGCTGCTGCGTGCCACCTTGCTCCACCCTCCGCGCTGAACCGGCTGCTGCCTTGTCGACCTCGATCGAAAGGTAGCAGCCGGGGTGCCCGGTGCCCGGCCGCAAGGCCCCCGCTGCCGGGAGTCGTAGGCTGTTCGCGTGCTCCTGCTCGCTGTAGATACCGCCACGCCCGCCGTCACCGTCGCCCTGCACGACGGCGAGTCCGTCCTCGCCGAGTCGAACCAGGTCGACGCCCGCCGCCACGGGGAGCTGCTGCTGCCCTCCGTCGACAAGGTGCTCGCCGAGGCCGGGCTGAAGCTCGACGCCCTCACCGGCATCGTCGTAGGAGTCGGCCCCGGCCCCTACACCGGGCTGCGCGTCGGCCTCGTCACCGCCTCCACCTTCGCCGCCGTGCTCGGCGTACCCGTGCACGGCCTGTGCACCCTGGACGGCCTCGCGTACGCCGCGGGGGCCGCCGGGATCGAGGGCCCCTTCACCGTGGCCACCGACGCACGGCGCAAGGAGGTCTACTGGGCCCGGTACGAGGACCCGCTCACCCGCGTCGGCGAACCCGCCGTGGACCGCCCGGCCGACATCGCCGACCGGGTCGCGGGCGTGCCCGCGGTGGGCCAGGGCGCCCGCCTGTACCCGGAGGTCTTCACGGACGCGCGGGACCCCGAGCACCAGTCGGCCGCCGCCCTCGCGGGCCTGGCCGCGCAGCGGCTCGCCGCCGGGCTCCCCTTCCTGCCCCCCACCCCGCTGTACCTGCGCAGGCCCGACGCCCAGGTGCCCAAGAACTACAAGGTGGTCACCCCCAAGTGACTCCAGGGACCCCAGTGACCCAGGTGAGCACGGTGCTGCGCGAGATGCGCTGGTGGGACATCGAGCCGGTGCTGGAACTGGAGCACGAACTCTTCCCCGAGGACGCCTGGTCGGCGGGGATGTTCTGGTCCGAGCTGGCCCGCTCCCGCGGCCCGCACGCCACCCGCCGCTACGTGGTCGCCGAGGACGGCGCAGGCCGGCTGGTGGGCTACGCCGGACTCGCCGCCGCCGGTGACCTCGCCGACGTACAGACCATCGCGGCCGCCCGCGACCAGTGGGGGACCGGGCTCGGCGCCCGCCTGCTGACCGACCTGCTGCGCGCCGCCACCGCCTTCGAATGCGCCGAGGTGCTGCTGGAGGTACGGGTGGACAACACCCGGGCCCAGAAGCTCTACGAGCGTTTCGGCTTCGAGCCCATCGGCTTCCGGCGGGGCTACTACCAGCCCGGCAACGTCGACGCGCTCGTCATGCGACTGACCGACCCCGCACAAGCAAGAACTGAGAGCAGTGAGAGCAATGGCTGACGAACCGCTCGTCCTCGGCATCGAGACGTCCTGCGACGAGACCGGCGTCGGCGTCGTCCGGGGCACCACCCTGCTCGCGGACGCGATCGCCTCCAGCGTCGACGAGCACGCCCGCTTCGGCGGCGTCGTGCCCGAGGTCGCCTCCCGCGCCCACCTGGAGGCGATGGTCCCGACCATCGAGCGCGCCCTGAAGGAGGCCGGGGTCAGCGCCCGCGACCTCGACGGGATCGCGGTCACGGCCGGGCCCGGACTCGCCGGCGCCCTGCTGGTCGGCGTCTCCGCCGCCAAGGCGTACGCGTACGCCCTCGGCAAGCCGCTCTACGGGGTGAACCACCTCGCCTCGCACATCTGCGTGGACCAGCTGGAACACGGGCCGCTGCCGGAGCCGACCATGGCCCTGCTGGTGTCCGGCGGGCACTCCTCGCTGCTGCTGGCCCCCGACATCACCTCCGACGTACGGCCGCTCGGCGCGACCATCGACGACGCGGCCGGCGAGGCCTTCGACAAGATCGCCCGGGTGCTCCAGCTGGGCTTCCCCGGCGGCCCGGTCATCGACCGGCTCGCGCGCGAGGGCGACCCGAAGGCGATCAACTTCCCGCGCGGGCTGACGGGACCGCGCGACGCGGCGTACGACTTCTCCTTCTCCGGCCTGAAGACCGCAGTGGCCCGCTGGATCGAGGCCAAGCGGAAGGCGGGCGAGGAGGTGCCGGTGCGCGACGTGGCCGCGTCCTTCCAGGAGGCCGTGGTCGACGTGCTGACCCGCAAGGCGATCCGGGCGTGCAAGGACGAGGGCGTCGACCACCTCATGATCGGCGGCGGCGTGGCGGCCAACTCCCGGCTGCGCTCCCTCGCACAGGAGCGCTGCGACGCCGCGGGGATCGTCCTGCGGGTGCCGCGGCCGAAGCTGTGCACGGACAACGGCGCCATGGTGGCGGCGCTGGGCGCCGAGATGGTCAAGCGGAACCGGCCGGCCTCCGACTGGGACCTGTCCGCGGACTCCTCGCTGCCGGTCACCGACCCGCACGTACCGGGCAACGGTCACTCCCACGGCGAGGGCCACGGCCATGCGCACGGCCACGGCCACGGCCACAGTCACGACCATGACCACGTGCACGAGCTGAGCAAGGACAACCTGTACTCGTGAGCACCGTCGCGCTGATGTGGGAAGCCCGGGCCGCGGACGGCCGGGGCAACGAACTGCTGGAGTGGGCCCGCGCCCAGGTCCTCGCCCGGGAGCCGGTGCGCCGCGAGGTGTTCCGGGCCCCGCAGGACCGGGTGCTCGTGATCACCTGGTGGGAGGCGGCCGAGGGCGTGGCGGCGGAGCTGCCCGAACTCCCGGAGCCCGCACCCGACTTGATCACGCGGGCGGTGCACCGCTGGCGGTTCGAGTCGGTGGGGGTGGACGGGGGCTGACCGCCCCGGCCCTCGCACACCCTCCTCGTGGGGGACTCGAGTGCGCCTTGACCCGGTGAGGCTATCGTCATGGACATGCCTCGTCGTGACCTGCCGCCCCCGCCGCCCCCCGCGCACCTGCGCGCCTGGCTCGACGAGAGCGCCATGCGCGCCGACCGCGCCCGCTTCCTGCAAGACCTCGGTCAACGCAGCTTGAGCATCGGCCGGTTGCTGCTGCTCTGGTCCGTCTCCGCGGTCTTCGCGCTCGGCTGGTCCTTCGTCGGCATGGCCCTGATGGCCTTCGAGGCGGGCGACCCCGTCTCCTTCCTCCTCGGCGTCGTCTTCATCGCCCTCGGCGCAGGCGTACTGATCCCCGCGGCCTTCTGGTTCGCCTGGGGCGCCCGCCGCGACCGCCAGGTCCGCAGGCTGCTCTGCGCCTGGGCCGAGGCCGACCGGGACCCGGTCGCCGACCGCCGGGTGCGCGCGCCAGGACGGAGCCTGACCTGGCTGCTGGCCTCGTTCCTGCTGGGCATGACCGGCCTGTGGCTGACCTTCGGCGTCGCGGGCTCCGCCCGGCCGGGCCAGGACACGTACGGCGAAGTCGCCTACTTCATGGGCCTCGGCATGATCCTGTGGATCACCGGGCTCCTGGGCCTCGGCAAGGCGGGGGCGCACTACCGCTGGGCCGTGCGCGCCTTCGGCTCCCCGGCCCGGGCGGACGGGCAGGCCTGAGCCTGACCCGGCTCAGGCCGGGGGCGACACCGGGAAGCCGATCAGCATCGACGGGGCCCCCGCCACCCGGGTCAGGAAGACGGTCGCCGAGTTCGGCCCCTGCGGCTTCACCTTCTTGCGCAGCTCCTCCGGCTCGACCGCCGACCCGCGCTTCTTCACCGTCAGGACGCCGACCCCGCGCTCGCGCAGCAGCGCCTTCAGCTTCTTCAGGCCGAAGGGCAGCACGTCGGTGATCTCGTACGAGGTCGCGTACGGCGTCGCGCGCAGCTCGTCGGCGGTCACGTAGGCGATGGTCGGGTCGATCAGCCGGCCGCCCAACTGCTCGGCGACCTCCGCCACCAGGTGCGCACGGATCACCGCACCGTCCGGCTCGTACAGGTAGCGGCCGACCGGCCCGGCCTCCGGATCGGGCAGCGGCGCGGAGGTCTCCAGGGCGCGCGGACCGGGCAGCAGCGTGGCGCGCACCGTGCCGGGCGCGGTGCCGAACCAGAGCACGGCCTCCTTCACGTCCCCCTGGTCGGAGATCCACTCCGCCTCGGCCTCCGCGGGGACGGCCTCGTGCGGGATACCCGGGGCGATCTTGACGGCCGCGTACTTCGCCGCGCGGGCGGTGGCGACGGCCCACGACAGGGGCGGCGAGTAGGACTCCGGGTCGAAGATCCGGCCGCGCCCCCCGCGCCGGGCCGGGTCGATGAAGACGGCGTCGTACGAGGACACGTCCACCTCCGTCACGTCCGCCTCCCGGACCTCGATCAGGTCCGCCAGGCCCAGGGCCTCGGCATTGGCCCGCGCGACGGCGACGGTCAGCGGGTCGTGGTCCACGGCCAGCACGCGGATGCCGAGCCGGGCCAGGGCGAGGGCGTCCCCGCCGATGCCGCAGCACAGGTCCGCGAGGCTGCGCACGCCGAGGGCCGCGAGCCGCTCGGCGCGGTACGAGGCCACCGACGCCCGGGTGGCCATCTCGCCGCCGCCGGAGGTGAAGTACATCCGGAAGGCGTCCTCGGCGCCGAACTTCGCCACCGCCCGCTGCCGCAGCCGGGCCTGCCCGAGCGCGGCGGAGACCAGGCCTGCGGGGTGCTCGCGGCGCAGCCGGGTGGCGACGGCCAGCTCCTGGGCGGGGTCGTAGTCGCGGAGCGAGTCGAGGAGGGAGCGGCCCTCCGGGGTGAGGAGGGCGGCGAAGTCTTCGGGGGTCACGGTTCCATTGTCGGCGACGGGCCGGCCGGGTGAGCCGCTGTGGGCCAGCCGGAGGAAGGTGGGCGCCCGCGCGCGGTGTCTTCCGGGGAGTCGGCGCGTCCGGTGCCAGGATGCGCAGCTATGCAGCTAGTCCGACAAACGGAAGATAAGACGCAACTGGGTCACCGGCGTGCGGCGCGTCCGCGCGGCCGGTTCGGGGTGGCGCTCGCCGCGGTGCTGGTGGCCGCCCTCGGTACGGCGTGCAGCTCCGCGGAGTCCGGAGCGCCGGACAAGGCCGAGAAGGCCAAGACCGGCAAGGGCGCGGAAGCGGCGGCCGGGGCCCTCAGCCAGGCCGAACGGCTGAAGGCGGCCCAGCAGGCGCGCATCGCCGCCGCCAAGAAGTGGGGCCTGGCCAAGCCGCCGCTGACCGCTCCGGCGGCCCCCAAGGAGAAGCCGGAGATCACCACCCGCGACGGCTTCGAGGTGGAGGACGGCGACGAACTGCCGCCGGTCTTCACCACGGTCCCCACGGAGGACAAGGTCGTCTTCCTCACGATCGACGACGGGGCCGAGAAGGACCCCGAGTTCGTGAAGATGATGCAGGAGCTGAAGATCCCCTACACGGCCTTCCTCAGCGACTACCTGGTCCGGGACAACTACGCGTACTTCAAGGAGATGCAGGCCGCCGGCGTCGTCCTGAACAACCACACGCTCAACCACCGCTACATGCCGGCGCTGTCGTACGAGAAGCAGCGCCAGGAGATCTGCGGCCAGCAGGACACGATCCAGAAGACGTTCGGCAAGCGGCCCACGCTCTTCCGCCCGCCGTACGGCAACTACAACCAGGACACGCTGCTCGCGGCCAAGTCCTGCGGCATCAAGGCGGTCCCGCTGTGGAACGCCGAGGCCTTCACGAACCGGATGGACTACCGGGAGTGGGACCGCGACCTGCACCCCGGTGACATCATCCTCACGCACTTCCGGGGGCGCGAGGACTGGAAGGGCACCATGCCTGACATGATCCGTCACATGATGAAGACCGTCACGGACAAGGGGTATGCCGTGGCTCGCCTGGAGGACTATCTGTGAAGTACGCGCGCCGGTTGGTAGCCGGAACGCTGGCAGCCGGCGCGCTCGCGCTCTCCCTGGCGGGGTGCGGGGAAAGCGTGGAACCCATCGAGCGGCTCGGCCGCAAGGCCACCCAGGACCCGCCTGCCACCGCCACCCCGTCGCCGGCCGCACCGTCGGCCACAGGGAGTGGGGCGGCGGGCGGTGCCTCGGACGAGGCGTACAAGAAGTGGGGCCTGACGGCCCCCGTCCGGTACGCGCCGAAGCCCGCCCAGAAGCCGGCGCTCCCGAAGGCCGACCCGGGCAAGGTCCCGGTCGTGGACCGAATACCCATGCCGGCCGGGGAGAAAATAGTCTTCCTGACCTTCGACGACGGCGCGGAGAAGGACCCCGAGTTCTTGAAGATGGCCGCCGACCTCAAGCTGCCGATCAGCATGTTCCTGACGGACAGCGTGGCGGCCTCGGACTACGGGCACTTCGAGAAGCTCCGCGACAACGGCTCGGCGAGCACGGTCCACAACCACACGCTGACCCACAAGAACCTGCGCACGCTGCCCTTCGCGGCGCAGAAGCACGAGATATGCGGCCAGCAGGAGCGCCTGGAGAAGCGCTTCGGCCAGCGGCCGCCGTTCCTCCGCCCGCCCTTCGGCAACTACAACGACGACACCCTCCGGGCCGCCTCGGAGTGCGGAGTCTCGTCCGTGGTCCTGTGGCGCGTGTCGATGCAGATCAACAACTTCCAGTACGCCGAGGGCTCCGCCCTCAAGCCGGGCGACATCATCCTGGCCCACTTCAGGGGCCCGTCGGAGCTCAAGGGCTCGACGGAGGTCCAGATGACGACCCGCATGCTGCAACGCATCCAGGAGCAGGGCTACAGCATCGGGCGCTTGGAGGACTACTTGTAGGGCGGCGGGGGCGGGGGGGGGCTTTGTGGCGGTGGGGCGGTATCAGAGATGTCTTGGGGGATTCCCGTCAGTCCCAGGGTCCTTCCGTGCCGGGCCGGGCCCTCAAGGGCGCTCCTTCGTCGTCGGGAAGCCCCCAAAGGAACGGTCTCCGGGGCAGCCATCTATAGACGGGGCATCAGGGCCCCGGCGGGCAAGGCTTGCGGAGAGCCGCTCGTAGCCCGGCCCCGGCCAGCAGCCCGGCGGGGCCGGTGGGCGCGTCTAATCGCTACGCGCTCCTCATTGCTCAGCGCCTGCGGCCCGTCTGGGGCTGGACATAGGCCTTCAAGCCGCCCAC
>NZ_JOFT01000048.1 GCF_000725805.1 Streptomyces xanthophaeus
CTTCGTTTCCGACTCTATCAGACTCTTTCGTGTCCGATTCCCGGTCGAAGCGGGTTTCGCTTTCCAGGTTTCCGCTTTCGCGTTTCCCTTTCCGGCGAGTCCGACTCTATCAGTGCTTTTCCGTCTCTCTGACCACTCGACCGTTTACCGAATAGGCATGCGGAAAGAATTGGGAAGATCAAGATTTGCACTGAAGAGGAGGTTCCCGATCCACCGGCTGTTCGCGAGAAGTTCACACGAAGCGCCGTGGCGGGAGTCACGACAGTACAGGTCCGGTGGTGGCCAGGCAAATCGATTCAGGCGTATGGTCTAGTCCACCGGTCTAGTCCACTAGTCTCCGTGCCGAAGGACCGTCCGAGTCGGGACCAACTTCGGGCGAACCGGTACATCCCGTGACTTATCCTTCTGAGAGTACGCCGTTCGCAACAGGCAGTGACGGCGACACGAAGAAGCCCCACCCCTGGGAGGCCCCCATGACCAGCGTGACGTCCCCACTTGCCGGGCGCGCCATCGGACTCGCGGCAGTGCCGGATCCGGTGTTCTCCGGCGCGATGGTGGGACCGGGCACGGCCATCGATCCCGCGCGTGACTCCACGGAGGCGGTGTCCCCCGTCGACGGCGTGGTCGTCTCCCTGCACCCGCACGCGTACGTGGTCGTCGACAGCGACGGGCACGGTGTCCTCACCCACCTCGGGATCGACACCGTCCAGCTGAACGGCGAAGGCTTCGAGCTGCTCGTCAACAAGGGCGACACGGTGACGCGCGGCCAGGTCGTCATCCGCTGGAACCCCGCCGCCGTCGAGGCCGCGGGCAAGTCCCCCATCTGCCCGGTCGTGGCGCTGGAGGCCTCTGCCGAGTCCCTCTCCGACGTCGCCGAGAGCGGCGACATGAAGGCCGGCGACGTTCTCTTCAACTGGAAGTGACGTCCGCCTGACCCCTCCGCCCCAAGAGGCGCGAGTCGGACATCCACCGCGGCGGCCACGGTCCGCCGCTCAATCGGAGACGGGTGAAATGGAGACAACGCTGCGAGGCGTCGGCGTGAGCCACGGTGTGGCGATCGGCGAGGTTCGGCACATGGGCACGGCGGTTCTCGAGCCGCCGGCCAAGCAGATCACCGCGGATGAGGCGGAGCGCGAGCAGGGGCGCGCCCGCAAGGCCGTGGAGGCTGTATCGGCCGACCTGATCGCGCGCGGCCAGCTGGCCGGTGGCGAGGCTCAGCACGTGCTCGAGGCCCAGGCGATGATCGCCACGGACCCTGAGCTGATGGCGGACGTCGACCGGCGGATCGCCGTCGGCAGCACGGCCGAGCGGGGCGTGTACGACGCCTTCGCGTCCTACCGCGATCTGCTCGCCGGGGCCGGCGAGTACATGGCCGGCCGCGTGGCCGACCTCGACGACGTCCGGAACCGCATCGTGGCCCGCCTGCTGGGCGTGCCGATGCCGGGTGTCCCGGACAGCGACGAGCCGTACGTCCTGATCGCGCGGGACCTGGCTCCGGCCGACACCGCGCTGCTCGACCCGACGCTCGTCCTCGGTTTCGTCACCGAGGAAGGCGGTCCGACCAGCCACAGCGCGATCCTCGCGCGGGCGCTGGGCGTGCCGGCGATCGTGGCGCTGCCCGGCGCCGGTGAGATCGCCGAGGGCACCGTCATCGCGGTCGACGGCAGCACGGGTGACCTGTTCGTCGAGCCGACCCCGCAGAAGCGGGCCGAGCTGGAGGCCGCGGCCGCCGAGCGGAAGGCGGCGCTGGCCGCCTCCTCCGGTCCGGGTGCGACCTCCGACGGTCACAAGGTGCCGCTGCTGGCGAACGTCGGCGGTCCTGCCGACGTGCCCGCCGCCGTCGAAGCCGGGGCGGAGGGTGTGGGCCTGTTCCGCACCGAGTTCCTCTTCCTGGACGACAGCAAGAAGGCTCCTTCCGAGGAGAAGCAGATCGAGTCCTACCGCAAGGTGCTCGAGGCCTTCCCCGAGGGCCGTGTCGTCGTACGCGTCCTGGACGCGGGCGCCGACAAGCCGCTGGACTTCCTGACTCCGGCCGACGAGCCGAACCCGGCGCTGGGCGTGCGCGGTCTGCGGGCCCTGCTCGACCACCCCGAGGTACTGCGTACGCAGCTCACGGCTCTGGCCAAGGCCGCCGAGGGGCTGCCGGTCTACCTCGAGGTCATGGCCCCGATGGTGGCGGACCGGACCGACGCCAAGGCGTTCGCGGACGCCTGCCGTGAGGCGGGGCTGCAGGCGAAGTTCGGTGCGATGGTGGAGATCCCCTCCGCCGCGCTGCGGGCGCGTTCGATCCTGCAGGAGGTCGAGTTCCTGTCGCTGGGCACGAACGACCTCGCGCAGTACGCCTTCGCCGCCGACCGTCAGGTCGGGGCCGTCTCCCGGCTGCAGGACCCGTGGCAGCCGGCGCTGCTCGACCTGATCGCCCTGTCGGCGGATGCCGCCAGGGCGGAGGGCAAGAGCTGCGGCGTGTGCGGTGAGGCGGCGGCCGACCCGCTGCTGGCGTGTGTGCTGACCGGTCTCGGTGTCACCTCGCTGTCGATGGGTGCGGCTTCGATTCCGTACGTGCGGGCGACGCTCGCCAAGTACACGCTCGCCCAGTGCGAGCGTGCCGCGGCCGCGGCGCGTGCCGCGGACAGTGCCGAGGAGGCCCGCGTGGCCGCGCAGGCGGTGCTGTCCGGCGAGTAGCCGGAGCCCGGCCCGCGCGGCCGGGTCGTAGTGGAGTCGAGGGGCCTTCGCCGGTGGCGGGGGCCCCTCGGCCGTTCCTTCCCGAGCTACCCGTGCGGGCCGGGGTCGTCCACCTCGTAGCCCGGGCAGTACTCGACGCCTGGTTCCGGGGCGACGGGCTCCCCGGTGTCGGCGTCCGTGCAGTAGGCGTTGAACACGGCCGCCGCGGAGAGGGTGGTGAGGCGGCCGCGGTCCAGGCGCCAGCCGTGGACCCGGTCCTGGCGGCCCTCGGCGGAGCTGCGCAGGACCAGTCCGCCGGGGCCGCCGAGGGCGAGTCCGGCGGCCAGCACCGTCACGAAGTCGAGGCCTTCCCTGCCCTCGAACCAGGGCGGGTCCGCCGGGTCCGCGGAGGACTGGGCCTGGAGGACGGCGACGAGCTGTTCCGCCTCGGTGGGGACGCTGCAGACGAGGTGGTGACGGCCCGGGCCGGCTCCGGCGACCAGGCGTTTCAGTGCTTCGGCGGCGCGCGCGAAGGAGGCCTGGCCGATGTCCTCCCCGCAGTCGGCGCAGCTGCCGACCTGGGACAGCAGGGCGGTGGCGTACTCCCAGGTGGCCTGGCGGACGGCCTCGTCGACGAGGAGCGGGAGGATCTCCGCCACGGGCCGGCCCGTGTACGGCAGTCCGGAGCCCGTGCCGGCGAGTTCCGCGGTGAAGCGGGCGCGGGTCGCGGCGGTGTCCGGGTCCAGGCCGTGTTCCGCGCAGTAGTCGGTGTACTGGTCGGGGTCGAAGAGGGCGACGGTGGTGTGGATGCCCTGGGCCGCGAGGGTGCGGAGCAGGCCGTCCACGTGGTGGAGGTAGTCGGGATAGTCGGTGTGGTCGTCGAAGGTGAAGCTGGGGTAGCCGCACATGGCCGCGAAGTCCCCGGCGTCGGCCAGGAGGCCGACGGTGCTGGGGACTTCGCGGCGCAGCGTGCGGCGCCTGTGGCTGCTGCGGGTTTTGTCGCGCGTCCTGGTGCGCGTGCTGCTGCGCCTGCTGCCGCGCGTGCTGCTGCTCGTCTGGTGCGTGGGTCCCGCGCTGCTGGTGCGGTCGGTCGGTGGCATGGCCGGCTCCCCCTGAGTATCGCCATCACTTGCTCACTCAGAGTAATCACCGCCACTGACAGTGGTCTCAGCGGCGGGTGCGGGCCAGCTCCTCGTAGAAGTGGAGGAGGTCGAGGTTGTCCACCGAGCCCGGGTTGACGGCCTTGGCCAGCGGTGTGCCCTGGAGGAGGCGCTTGACGGGGACCTCGATGCGCTTGCCCGTGAGGGTGTGCGGGATGGCCGGGACCTCGATGACCTCGTCGGGTACGTGGCGCGGGGAGAGCTCCTCGCGGATGGTCGCCTTGATGCGGGCGCGCAGGTCGTCGTCGAGGGTGGCGCCGGGGGCGAGGTGGACGAAGAGCGGCATCCAGTAGCCGCCGTTCGGCTCCTCCAGGCCGATGACGAGGGACTCCTTGATCTCGGGGAGCCGTTCGACGGCCTCGTAGATGTCGGCGGAGCCCATCCGGACGCCCTGGCGGTTGAGCGTGGAGTCCGAGCGGCCGTGGATGATCACCGAGCCGTGGTCGGTGAGGGTGATCCAGTCCCCGTGGCGCCAGACGCCGGGGAACATCTCGAAGTAGCTCTCGTGGTAGCGGCTGCCGTCGGGGTCGTTCCAGAAGCGGACCGGCATAGAGGGCATGGGGTTGGTGACGACGAGTTCGCCGACCTCGCCGACGAGGGGCTTGCCGGACGGGTCCCAGGCCTGGAGGTCCGTACCGAGGCAGGGGGCCTGGAGCTCGCCGATGTGGACGGGGAGGGTGGGGACGCCGCCGGCGAAGCAGCTGCACACGTCGGTGCCGCCGCTGACGGAGGCGATCCACAGGTCCTCGGCCACCTCGTCGTGGAGCCAGCGGAAGCCGTCGGGCGGCAGCGGGGAGCCGGTGGTGGCCACGCACTTCACGGCGGAGAGGTCGAAGTCCCGGGCCGGGTGGACCTCGGCCTTGCGGCAGGCCATGACGTAGGCCGCGGAGGTCCCGTAGAGGGTCGCCCCGGTCCGTTCGGCGATGCGCCACTGGGCGGCGGTGTCGGGGTAGCCCGGGCTGCCGTCGTAGAGGACGACCGTGGTGCCGGTGAGCAGGCCGGAGACGAGGAAGTTCCACATCATCCAGCCGGTGGAGGTGTACCAGAAGAACCGGTCCTCGGGACCCAGGTCGCAGTGCAGTCCGAGCTGCTTGAGGTGTTCGAGGAGGATGCCGCCCTGGGACTGGACGATGGCCTTGGGCAGGCCGGTGGTGCCGGAGGAGTACAGCACCCACAGCGGGTGGTCGAAGGGGACCGCCTCGAAGACGGGCTCGGTGTCGCCGGCGGTCAGCGCGGACCAGTCGAGGGCGCCCTCGGGGGTCTGCGAGCCGAGCACCGGGATGTGGACGACGGCGCGCAGGGTGGGCAGCTCGGCGCGGAGTTCGGCGACGGTGTCGCGGCGGTCGTGCTGCTTGCCGCCGTAGCGGTAGCCGTCGACGGCGAAGAGGACGACGGGCTCGACCTGCTGGAAGCGGTCCAGGACGCTGCGGGCGCCGAAGTCGGGGGCGCAGGAGGTCCAGACGCCGCCGACAGCGGCGGTGGCGAGGAGGGCGACGACGGCTTCGGGGATGTTGGGGAGGTAGCCGCTGACCCGGTCGCCGGGGCGTACGCCGAGGGCGCGCAGCTGCGCGGCGAGCGCGCCGACCTGGCGGCGGAGCTCGGCCCAGGTGACGGGGGTGGCCTCGTGGGTCTCGTCGACGTGCAGCAGGGCGGGGTCCGCGGCGCGGGCCGGGTCCTCGGCGGCGCGCAGGGCGTGCTCGGCGTAGTTGAGGGTGGCGCCGGTGAACCAGCGTGCGCCGGGCATGGACCGGTCGTCGAGGACCGAGGTCCAGGGGGTGGTGAACCGGACGTCGAACCAGTCGGCGACGGCCTGCCAGAAGGTGTCGAGCTCGTCGACGGACCAGCTGTGCAGGGCGGCGTAGCCGCCGTCCACGGGGGCTCCGTACCGCTCGGCGGCCCAGGCCTGGAAGGCGGTGATCCGGGCCGCTGCGATCCGGTCGGGGCCCGGGGCCCAGAGGGGTTCCGGCTGCGTGGCTGAGGTCATGGGTCGGCTCCCGGTCAAGTCTGTGGCTCGCGCTTCGTGTGCGTACGGTGCCATCGCGCGGCGGGTGGGTGCGCGGCGGCTCACAGGGGACCATGCCACGTGATCGACATCCGCACCAGAGTCGTCATCGCCGCTCTCGGGGCGGCCCGTATGTGGGCGGCCACCGGTCGGCGGTGATCGCCTGCGGGTGAACGACAGTTGAACGCCGCACCCTCGGCCGTGGCCCGGTGGCAGGGTGATCTCCATGGACGGTCGTGATCTGGTGCGTGCGGTCAAGGACATCGGTACGGAGCGCGGACGGCGGGCGTGGCTGTCCGCCTGGCGCCACCGGCGCGCGGATGCGGTGGGGCTCCCGCGCCGGGGCGCGGAGCGGGCGCGGGTGCCGGGACTGCTGTCCGGTACGGAGCCGCGGCCGGGCGGGGGGCTGCTGCGGTTCGCCCGCTCGGAGCTCGTGGTGCGGGTCGGTGTGGGCGGTGCGGTGTTCTGGGGCTGGGACGGGGCGGAGGCAGCGCCTTCGTACGCGGTGACGGGCACCGGGCCGGAACCGGATCCGCGGGCCGTGCTGGAGCCGGACACCGGGGGCGGCTGGCGGGTGGTGTCGGAGCGGGTGACGGTGGCGGTGTCCCGGCACGGCGCGGTGGAGGTGCGCACTCCTGGCGGGGTGGTGCTGCGGCGGGAACTGCCGCCCCGGTGGTGGGAACCGGTGGAGGCCGCCGAGGGGGCGGGGGCGCGGTGGCTGCAGCGCAGCGAGGTGGCGGCGGACGCGAGGTTCTTCGGGCTGGGCGGACGGGCGGCGGGGCCGCGGCTGCGGGACGGGGTGTACCGGCTGTGGAACACCGATCCGAAGGGGGGTTTCGGGCCGGGGACGGATCCGCTGTACATCACGATGCCGGTGCAGATGGTGGTCGCGGATGCGGGCACGCACCTGGTGTTCCACGACAACTCCTGGGACGGGCGGGTGACGCTGCGCGAGGGCGAGGAGGGTGCGGGCTCGGGGGCGGACCGGCCGGGGTCGAGCGAGCTGCGCGTGGAGGGCGGGCCGCTGAGGTGCTGGGTGCTGACGGGGACGCCGGCGCGGGTGCTGCAGGGCTGGTCCGCGCTGACGGGCGCGGCCGCGGTGCCGCCCGCGTGGGCCCTGGGGTACCAGCACGCGCGGTGGGGGTTCGGGAGCGCGGCCGAGGTGCGGCGGGTGGTGGCGGGCTATGCGGAGCGCGGGCTGGCGCTGTCGGCCGTACATCTGGACATCGACCACTACGACGGCCACCGGGTCTTCACGGTGGACGGGGAGCGGTTCCCGGACCTGCCGGGGCTGGCGCGGGAGCTGGGTGAGCGGGGGGTGCGGCTGGTCTCCATCGTGGATCCGGCGGTGAAGGCCGGGGACCCGGTGCACGAGGCGGGGCTCGCGGTGGGGCCGGGCGGCGCCTTCGTCCGGGACGCGCGGGGCGGGGAGGTCCGTGGGGAGGTCTGGCCGGGCACGTGCGCCTATCCGGACTTCACCGATCCGGCCGTGCGGGAGTGGTGGGGCGGGCTGTACGCGGAGCGGCTCGCGCAGGGCTTCGCCGGTTTCTGGCACGACATGAACGAGCCGGTGTCCTTCACCCCGTTCGGGGACGCCACGCTGCCCCGGTCGGCGCGGCACGCGATGGACGGCGCGGGCGGGGACCACCGGGAGGGGCACAACGTGTACGCGCTGGCGATGGCGCGGGCGGGCTGGGAGGGGTTGGTGCGGCTGCGGCCGGACGAACGGCCGTTCCTGTTCTCCAGGTCGGGCTGGGCGGGCATGCAGCGGTACGGGGGCTCGTGGTCGGGTGACGTGGAGAGCAGCTGGGACGGGCTGCGGTCCTCCCTCGCGCTGGTCCTGGGGCTGGGGCTGTGCGGGGTGCCGTACTCGGGGCCGGACGTGGGGGGCTTCGGCGGGTCGCCGTCGGGCGAGCTGTACCTGCGGTGGTTGCAGCTGGGGGCGTACCTGCCGCTGTTCCGGACCCACTCGGCGCTCTGGGCCGGGCGGCGCGAGCCGTGGGAGTTCGGGCCGGAGGTGGAGGAGCACGCCAGGGCGGTGCTGGCGGAACGGGAGCGGCTGCGGCCGTACTTCGTGACGCTGGCGCACCTGGCCCGGCGCACCGGGGCCCCTTATGTGCGGCCGCTGTGGTGGGGGGCGCCGGAGGAGCGGGGGCTGCGGGACTGCGAGGACGCGTTCCTGCTGGGGGATGCGCTGCTGGTGGCGCCGGTGCTGGAGTGCGGGGCGGACCGGCGGGCGGTGCGGCTGCCGCGCGGGCGGTGGTACGACACCGTGACCGGGGCGGCGTACGAGGGTCCGGGCCAGGTGCTGCTGGACGCCCCGCCGGGCCGGATCCCGGTGCTGGCGCGGGCGGGCGCGGTGCTCGCGGTGCGGGACGGTTCCGGCGGCGGGGACGGGGTGGCCCTGGAGGCCTGGGCTCCGGCGCGGGGGCGGACGGGCGGAGGGCTGGTCATCCGGGACCCGGGGCCGGGCTTCGGGGCGGGAGAGGTGGAACGGTACGTGGTGCGCTGGCGCGGGGACACGGTGGTGGTGGAGGACGAGGCGGGCCACCCGGTCGAGAACGCGGTCGTCCGAGGCCTGTGACCTGCGCGGCGCGGCGCGGGCCGGGGCCGGCCGGGGCAGGTCGGGGCCTCTGACCTGCGGGCGCGGCGCGGGCCGGACCTGGCCGGGGCGGGGCGGGGCGGCCGGGCCTGGGCGGGCCGGGACGCACCTGCGGGGCGCCGGGCAGGGGCCTGCCCCGGGACGGCACCCGGGGGGCGTCGGGCCGCGAGGCACCCGGGCCGTGCGGCACTCCGGCGCAGGGCGTCCACGGTCGGGGACACCGGGAACGTGGGCACGCTGACCCTGAAGTGTCAGACAGCGGGGCGCCCGGGCCGTCGGGCATCTGCGGCCCGGTGTCGGGTCCGCATCCGCGGAACGACGCGGGACGACAGAGGCCGGGGCACCCTGGCCGCGGAAAGCCGGACCACAGGGCACGCGGACCGTCGCACGCCGCGGGGGCCGGGCAGCAGAGCTGCCCACGGAACACGGGACGCTCGGGTCGCGGGACACCCGGGCCCGTCGGGCACCCGAGGCACGAGGCACCGGACCCGTCGGCACCCACCGGCCGTGAGGCACCCCGGACCCGACAGGCACTCACGGGTCACGACGCACCCCGACCCGCCGAGCACCCGGGGCGCAGGGCGTGCCGTGGCGCGGTGGTGGGGGCCGCTCAGGGGGTGGGGTCAGGTGTAGGTGCCCGCGAACCAGTTGGACGTGGCCTGGGTGTGGAGGGGGAAGGCCAGGTCCTCGGGGGTGCGCAGGACGTGCCAGCCGGTGGTTTCGTCCGTCGGCTTCGAGGCGGGCAGGTCGGCGGCCGGGCGCGGCGGGAGGAGGCCGAAGAGGAGCAGGTGGCCCGCCGGCGAGCTCAGGGCGTCGGCGAGGGTGACCTCTTCGGCATCGGCGGTGATGCCGGTCTCCTCGCGGAGTTCGCGGACCACGGCCTCGCGCCAGTCCTCGCCGAAGTCCATGAAGCCGCCGGGCAGGGCGATCCCGCCGAGGGCCGGTTCGATGGTGCGCGTGATCACGACGAGGCCGGTGCCGTGCTCGTCCTCGACGGGGAGGAGGGCGACGGCGACGGGCAGCGGGTTGCGGTAGGCGGTGGCGCCGCACGCGGTGCAGGTGCGGGGCCATGCGGTCGAGCCGTACGGCGCTCCGCAGGTGGAGCAGTGCGAGTCCTTCAGCTGTGCCGGCATCCCGCGATGGTATGCCAAGGGGTATGTGGATGACGGCTGTTGCGGGGTTGGTCGCGGGTCTGGTCACGGTCTCGCCGGGCGGGGCGGCGCCGCCCGGGTTCGTGGCGCTGCGCGAGGTGGATCCGAGCATCCGCCAGGACATGCGGTACGCCGGTGCGCGGAACTTCACGGGCGGGGTCGTGGACGGGTACGAGGAGCCGGTCTGCCTGCTCGGCCGGCCCGCCGCAGAGGCACTGCGGCGGGCGCAGCGGGGGCTGTTGCGGCGCGGCTACGTGCTGCGGGTGTACGACTGCTACCGGCCGCAGCGGGCGGTCGACCACTTCGTGCGGTGGGCGCGGGGGGCCGAGGGTCCCGGGGACGCGCGGGCCAAGGCCGAGTTCTATCCGCACGTGGAGCGGAGCCGGCTGATCCCCGAGGGGTACATCGCGGAGAGGTCCGGGCACAGCCGCGGGAGCACGGTCGACGTGACCCTGGAGGAACTCTCGGGCCGTGAGGTGGACATGGGGACGGCCTTCGACTACTTCGATCCGCTCTCCCACACCGACGATCCGCGGGTGGGCGCCGCGGCCCGGGCCAACCGGGAGGTGCTCCGGCGGGCGCTGGAGGTGGAGGGCTTCGTCAACCTCCCCGAGGAGTGGTGGCACTTCACGCTGCGGCCGGAGACGTTCCCCGGGACGCATTTCGACTTCCCCGTAGCTGTCGCCGCCGTACGGCCGTGAGTACCGTGCCCGCATGACTTTCAGTTCGTACGAGGAGTTCTGGCCCTACTACGTCGCCATGCATTCCCGGGCCGCCACCCGCTGGGTGCATCTCACCGGGACCCTCACGGGTCTGGCGGTGACGGCCTACGGGCTGGCCCGCGGCCGCAGGCGCTACCTGGCGGCGCTCCCCCTCATCGGCTACGGGACGGCCTGGCCCGCGCACTTCCTGATCGAGGGGAACAATCCGGCGACCTTCGGGAATCCGGGCTGGTCGCTGCGCGGGGACGCACAGATGATCCGGATGATGCTGTCCGGCCGGGACGCGGAGCTGGACGCCATCGCCCAGAAGTGGCTTGCCGAGAACCGGTGACCGGGCGGCCCTGCCGTGGCAGACTCCTGACGATGCGTCAGATTCGGTAGGGGAGGGGTCTTGGCACTCACACGCACACCCGTCGTGGCCGGGTGGTTCACCGAGGACGGACCGGACGGCGGCTTCCGGCTGCTCGGCACCCGCTGTTCCGCCTGCACCACCGTGTTCTTCCCGCGCGAGGACGCGTACTGCCGCAACCCTCACTGTCCGGGCGGCGGCGGACTCGCCGAAGTGCCCCTGTCGGCCCGCGGCCGGGTCTGGTCCTACACCGACGGGCGCTACCGGCCACCCGCCCCGTACGTGTCCGACCCGGACGAGCCCTGGGAGCCGTACACCCTGGTGGCGGTCGAGCTGGAGGCCGAGGCGATGGTCGTGCTGGGGCAGGCGGCGCCCGGGGTGGGCGTGGCCGACCTGGCGGTCGGCATGGAGGTCGAGGTGGAGGGCGGCGTGCTGAACGAGGACGAGGACGCCGGTACGGCCTGGACCACCTGGCGCTTCCGGCCGGTGCCCGCCGCGGGAGCCGCCTCGTGAGCGCCGACGTCGCCGTCCTCGGCGCCGGGATGCACCCGTGGGGCAAGTGGGGGCGCAGCTTCGTCGAGTACGGGCGGGCCGCCGCGCGGACGGCGCTCGCGGACGCCGGACTGGACTGGACGGACGTGCAGTCCGTGGTCGGCGCCGACACGGTGCGCGGCGGCTACCCGGGCTACGTGGCCGGGGCGACCTTCGCCCGGGCGCTCGGCTGGCAGGGCGCCCGCGTGACCAGCGTGTACGCGGCCTGCGCGTCCGGGGCCCAGGCCATCGGGACGGCGCGGGCGCAGATCCTGGCCGGGCTGGCCGACGTGGTGCTCGTCGTGGGGGCGGACGCCGCGCCCAAGGGGTTCTTCGCACCGGCCGGGGGCGAGCGGCCGGACGATCCGGACTGGCTGCGCTTCCGGGTGCTGGGGGCCACCAACCCGGCGTACTTCGCACTGTACGCACGCCGCCGGATGGCCGTGTACGGGGACACCCCGGAGGACTTCGCCCAGGTCAAGGTGAAGAACGCGGCGGCCGGGGTGCTGAACCCGAACGCCCGCTACCGCAAGGCCGTCACCGCCGAGGAGGTAGCCGCCTCGGCCGTGGTCGCGGATCCGCTGCGGCTGCTGGACATCTGCGCCACCTCCGACGGGGGCGCGGCCCTGGTGCTGAGCAGCATGGACTTCGCGCGCTCGCGCGGGATCGGCGACCCGGTGCGGATCCGGGCGGTGTCCACGGTGACGCCGACGTACCCGCGGACCGTCCTGGACCTGCCCGACATCGCCACGGACTCGTCGGCGGCCGTGCGCCCGGCGCCCGGGTCGTTCCGGTCCTCGATCGCCCGGGCCGCCTACGAGGAGGCCGCGATCGGGCCCGACGAGCTCTCGCTGGCCGAGGTGTACGACCTGTCCACCGCGCTGGAACTGGAGTGGTACGAGGACATCGGCCTGTGCGCGGAGGGCGAGGGCGCCAAGCTCGTACGGGAGGGGGCGACGGCCCTCGGCGGGCGGATCCCCGTGAACACCAGCGGCGGGCTGGCCTCCTTCGGGGAGGCGGTGCCGGCGCAGGCCATCGCCCAGGTGTGCGAGCTGACCTGGCAGCTGCGGGGTACGGCCGGGGACCGGCAGGTGCCCGGGGCGAAGGCCGGGATCACCGCCAACCAGGGACTGTTCGGGCACGGGTCGGCCGTGGTGGCCGTGCGCTGAACAGCGCGTGTTGTCGGGATGCTTGACGGCCCCCGGCAGCAGGTTCACACTCGCTCCACGGTCCCGCGCCGCGACCGGGACCCCCTCGTCCCCCCGTGAGAGCCGCGGCCCGTACCCCAGTCGGCGGGGGTACGGGCCGCCTCCATGTCGGGCCGCCCTCCCGGGCCTGCGCCAGACCTCCTTCTCAGACCTCTCAGGCGTCTCGGACCTCTCAGACCTCTCAGGCCTCCGGCGACGGGCACGGCGTCAGGCTCCGCCGCCGGGCCGCGCGGGCCAGCGACATCGCGTGTTCCACGACCCCGACCAGTACGTCCTTCACGGACTCCCGGTCGCGTGCGTCGCACAGGAGCACCGGCACCCCGGCATCGAGGTCGAGTGCCTCCCGTACGGTCACCACCGGGTGCCGGTCCGCGCCGTCGAAACAGTTCACCGCGACCACGAACGGGATCCCGCGCCGCTCGAAGTAGTCGATCGCGGCGAAGCAGTCCGCGAGGCGGCGGGTGTCGGCGAGGACCACGGCGCCGAGCGAGCCCTGGGCCAGCTCGTCCCACAGGAACCAGAAGCGGTCCTGCCCGGGCGTGCCGAACAGGTACAGCACCAGGTCCTCGCGGAGGGTGATGCGCCCGAAGTCCATGGCGACGGTCGTGGTGCTCTTGGCCTCCACTCCCCCGGTGTCGTCGATGCCGATGCCCGGCTCCGACAGCTGTTCCTCCGTCCTCAGCGGTCTGATCTCGCTCACTGCACTGACCAGGGTGGTCTTGCCCACCCCGAAACCGCCCGCGACCAGGATCTTCAGGGTCAGCGGCTCGACCGGTGACACGGCATGCATGGCACCGGTGCGGCTAGAGCGCCCGAAGGCCATCGATCACCTCACGCAGAATGGATTCATCGGGAAGTTCGGCCGGAGGTACCGGCCGGGTCACATGGACCAGTTCGTCGTCCACCAGGTCGCCGATCAGGACCCGGACGACCCCGACCGCGAGGTCGAGGTCCGCCGCCAGTTCCGCGACCGACTGCGGCCGCCCCCGGCACAGCCCGAGGATGTGGGCGTGTTCCGGGGACAGGGTCATGTCCCAGACCGGGTCGTCGGCCGCCGGTTCGGCGACGACGAGCGCGATCAGGTCGAGCCGGTGCTGGCCCGCGTGGCTGGTCCGGCCGCGGGTCATCGCGTACGGGCGCACCACGGGTCCTGCGTCGTCGTCGAACCAGTGCGGGTGTTCGTAGCCGTGGACGTCGACGGGCGCCTCGACGGAAGTGTCGGCAGGCGGGTCGGTGGGGTGGTCCTGGCCGGTTTCGCTCATGCCGTACGACTCACCCTCCGGTTGGCAGCCCGGTGCGCGGGGCCGTCGCCAGGTGGTCGCCCACCCGCTTGACCATCAGCGTCATCTCGTACGCGACCTGCCCGACGTCGGAGTCGGCGTCGGACAGGACGGCCAGGCAGCTGCCGTCGCCGGCCGCCATGACGAAGAGGAAGGCCTCGTCGAGCTCGACGACGGTCTGGCGCACGGTGCCGGAGTCGAAGTGGCGGCCGACCCCCTTGGCCAGGCTGTGGAAGCCGGAGGCCACGGCCGCCAGGTGCTCGCTGTCCTCCCGGGTCAGGTCCTTGGAGCTCCCGGTGGGCAGGCCGTCCCCGGACAGGACCACCGCCTTGCGGATGCTGCCGACCCGGTCCACGAGCTCGTCGAGGAGCCAGTTGAGCGGGCCGGAGCCGCGGCCCCTGCTGTCGTTGCCGGTCTGCGGTGCGGTCATCGACCGTCCCCTTCGTTCTCGTATCCGGGACCTGAGGCGGCGGGGGTGCCTGCCTCGGACCCGGACTCGGACTGCTGCTGTGCGTGCTGTTGGCGGCCCGCCGTCCAGCCGCGCTGGAGGGCGGCCATCCGGGACCGCACCTCCTCCGCGTCACGGTCGGGGGCCGGGGCCGTCTCGGCGGCGGTGGGGGCGTGGTCCGCGGAGTTCTTCAGCTGGGGCGCCAGGCTGGCCTGGCGGACCCTCCGGGGCAGCACCCCGGCTCCCGGGCCGGGCAGCGCCGCACCGTCCCCGGGGCCGGCGCCGGGCTGCGGGACCACGGAGACGGGGCGGGGCTCGACGCGGCGGCCGTGGTCGGCGACCAGGGTCGGGGCGGGACGGCGGCGCGGGAGCGGTACGGCTCCGGAGGTGCGCGCCCCCTCGGGGCGGGCCCCGTCGCGGCGCGGGTTGT
Organism: Streptomyces xanthophaeus; assembly: GCF_000725805.1. Lineage (GTDB taxonomy): Bacteria > Actinomycetota > Actinomycetes > Streptomycetales > Streptomycetaceae > Streptomyces > Streptomyces xanthophaeus. Next base: position 14,545 of record NZ_JOFT01000048.1, read on the forward strand.
CCAGGCGGACCGGACCGGTGGGGGCCAGCGGTTCGCGGTCGGCGCCGGGACGCCGTTCGGCGGGCCGGCGGCCGGGCCGGTCCGCGTCGCGGTCCCGGTCGCGGAAGCCGTCCCGGTCGCGGTCGCGGAAGCCGTCCCGGTCGTGGAAGCCCTCGCGGTCGTTCTTCCAGGTGCCGCCCCGCTCCGCGTGCCGGTCGGTGTGCGGCCGGTCCGCCGGGCGCAGCCCCAGCAGGGCGCTGCGCGAGGTGCCGTTCGGCGGGGTCTCGTCGTCCAGGGTGGCCATGGCGGGCCGGGCCGGGCCGCCGGGAACGCCGATGGCCTGGTCCGGTACGGCCGGGTCGTCGAGCCCGTCCACCGCCTCCAGGCCGAAGGCGCCCAGCGGGGCCTCCAGCTCGACCGGGCCGCGCAGTTCGCCGGCCGGGAGCGGGCGGCCGGCCGGGGCGCGTTCCACGACGGCGGGCGCGGTCCGGGCGGACGGCCCGGAGGGGATCGTGCGGGGCCCTGCTCCCCGCCCGCCCCTGGCCGCGTCCAGCCGGACTCCCGTGCCGTTGGTCTCGGGAGCCTCGGTGAGCAGGGCCGCCGGTATGAGCACCACCGCGGTGGTGCCGCCGTAGGGGCTGCGCTGGAGGACGACCTTGACGCTGTGGCGACGGGCGAGGCGGCTGACGACGAAGAGGCCGAGCCGGTCGGTGTCGGAGAGCTCGAACTCGGGGTTCTCGGCGAGCCGGAGGTTCGCGTCGAGCAGCGCTTCGGGGTTCATGCCGAGGCCGCGGTCGTGGATCTCCAGGGTGAAGCCGTTGGCCACGCGTTCGCCGTGGACCTGGACCGCGGTGTGCGGCGGGGAGAACACGGTGGCGTTCTCCAGGAGTTCGGCGACGAGGTGGGTGACGTCGGCGACGGCCGGCCCGGCGATGCCCAGGCGCGGGAGCCGGCGCACCTCGATGCGTTCGTAGTCCTCGACCTCGGCGACGGCGGCCCGTACGACGTCCATCAGCTGGACGGGCTTGCGCCACTGGCGGGAGGGCGCGGCGCCGGAGAGGATCACCAGGCCTTCGGCGTGGCGGCGCATGCGGGTGGTCATGTGGTCGAGCCGGAAGAGGTCGGCGAGCTCCTCGCTGTCCTCCGTACGGCGTTCCATGGTGTCGAGGAGGGTCAGCTGGCGGTGCAGGAGGACCTGGTTGCGGCGGGCCAGGTTGACGAACACCTCGGAGACGCCGCGGCGCAGTTCGGCCTGTTTCACGGCGGCCTCGACGGCGGCCCGCTGGAGGCTGTTGAGGGCCTGTCCGACCTGGCCCACCTCGTCCTTCTCGTACTCCAGGCGGGGTGCCTCGGTCTCCACGTCCACGTGCTCGCCGGCGGCCAGGCGGCGCATCACGCCGGGCAGGCGGACCCCGGAGGCCTCGTGGGCCTCCTTGCGGAGCCGGGACAGGTCGCGGATCAGGTCGCGGCCGATGCGTACGGACAGGATCAGGGAGACGGTCAGGGCGATGAAGCCGAGGACTCCCGCGACGGCCGCCTGGACCAGGACGTCCATGGCGACGGGTTCGACGCGCTTTTGGTAGCGGTCCCCGGCGTCGGTGCCCATGACGGCGAGGTCGTCGAGGACCTTGGTGGCGGCCTCGTCCCACTGGGCGGCCGTGACCTTGGGGTTCTTGACGGCGCCGCCGGTGAGGAGCCGCTCTTCGGTATCGCGCAGGGCCTTGGTCTCGGGGTCGGACCAGTACTGCTCGAACCGCTGGCGGTCGGCGGACGGGAGGATGGCGAGGTTGAACTCGTACAGCAGCCTGCGGTTGGCGACGAGGTCGGAGATGCGGCGCAGGTCCGCGGCGCTGACGGTGTGGGCGGCGAGGGCGGAGGCGATCACGGCGTCCTCGCGCGAGAGGGTCTCGCGGGCGCGGGTGATGCCCACGAGGGCGCGGCCCTGCTTGTCCATCTCCACGTTCTCCAGGGCGTGGAGGTTCATCAGGAACTCGTAGCAGGGGTCGACGAGGCGGCTGTAGAGCTCCAGGGCCTGGCTGGGGTCGAGGGCGTTCTGGTCGACCGAGCGGCGCAGGGCGCCGATGCCGTGGAAGGCGGCCAGGATGGAGCGCAGGCGCTGGGCGTTCGGGGCGCTCAGTTCGTCGGTGACCTCGGGGTCGCGGGCGTTGGCGCTGATGCGTTCGACGACCTCGTCGGTGGCGGCGCGGTGCTTGGCGAGTTCGGCGGTCGCGGCCGAGGCCCGGGGGTCGCCGAGGACGACGAGGCTCTGGCGGCGTTCCTTCTGGACGACGCGGACGACGTCCTCGATGGGGTAGCCGACCTTGTCGATGACGTAGGCGACGTCGAGGAGTTGGACGGCCTGGCGGCCGGTGATGACCGTCGCGAAGCCCCAGAGGGCGGTCAGGGAGACGAGCGGCACAAGGAGCAACGCCACGATCTTCCGGCGGATGGACTTCCCGCGAAAGCGCATGGCCTCCCCAGCCTCCCCCAGCTCAACCCCGCTGCCGGGGGTCGGTGTTCCGTCATTTAAACGGCGTGAGCCTACTACTGCCACGCAGCGGCTTCGAAGGCGTGTCCGGACGTTTTCGGCCGGACCCCTGGACGAAGATCACCAGTTGTCCGATACTTCCGGTCAAGAGCAGCCCGATATGTGGCAGATGACACTTGGTGGGGCGTCAGTTCCTGCAATCGGATGGATGGCTGGAATTATTCGTTCCGCGATCGGACGGTCAGGTGAGGTGTCCGCGATGCGGGAATCTCTGGTGACCGCCGGACGTCTGTCTGTTCGAGGGGACGCATGGGGACGGACGACGGGGTAGACGACGGGTAGGCGCCGTGGGCGGCAGGCACGGCGGACCGCGTGGTGGGGAGTGGGCGGACCATGAGCAGGTACGAGGAAGACGCAGGCAGCGGCGGCGCCGGAGCTGGTGTGCGGGCTCCGGCCGGCCTGTGGGTGGAGGAACCGGCCCGCCGGCGCCGGATGCCGGACCCGGTGCGGACCGCAGCGGTGCGGGCGGTGCTGATCGTGGCCGTGACCCTGACCCAGGCGACGATCAGCTTCTTCCTCGCGCTCACCGGGTCCTGGCTGGCCTTCCCCATGTCCCTAGGCGCCGTAGCGGGGACCGTCGTGGCCACTTGGGGCGTCCTGGACGTGTGGATCACCCGGCAGACGTGGAACCAGCGGTACGGGGTCCTGTCCGCGCCGAGCAGCACGGCCCGCGCCCGGCGCCGCGAGGCGCAGCGGGCGGCCCAGGCGGCGCGGGCCTCGCGCGAGCGCGGCCCGGGCCGGATAACCCGGGAGGACGGCCCCCTGGCCGGCTTCGGACGGGGCTAGGCGGCAACGCACCCGGCCCGGCCCGCGCCCGGCGCCGCGAGGCGCAGGGGGCGGGGCCGGGTGCGGGGGCGGGCCGGGTCAGGAAGGCGTGCCCCTGCGGAACATCCGGGTGGCCGTGATCTCGCCGTGGATGGTCTCCCCCTCCGGGGAGGGCTGCGGCAGCCCCGGGCGCAGGTGTTCCTCCACGCTGATGTACTTCAGGCCCGCCCTCAGGTCCGCGTCGTTGCGCAGCCGGATCACCAGCGGGAACTCGGCGAGGGCCGTGGTGTCGAACAGGCCCGTCGTGTACAGCAGCTGGACGCCCAGCGCGTCGGAAACGGCCCGCTGGAGCTCCAGCAGGTACGTGGCGTTCGCGCGGCCGATCGGGTTGTCGAGGAACAGCGTGCCCGCGTGGCGGTGCTTGTCGCGGCCTCGGTCGTTGCTGCGCAGCGCCGCCATGGTGCAGTACAGGGCGATCGCCGCGGTCAGCAGCTGCCCGCCGGAGAAGACGTCGCCCATCTGCCCGACCGGGACCCGCTCGGCGCGCAGCACCGCGTCCGGCTTGAGGATCTCCACGGAGATGCCCTTGGGCTCCAGCGCCGCCTGGACCGCCCTCAGCAGCAGGGACATGCCGTCGCGGCGGCCCTCGCCGAAGGAGGCGGTGCTGTTCTTCTTCACCGCCGCGCGGGTGGCCTCGTCGATGACCTCGCCCAGGCGCTCGGTGAGCGTGGCCTGGTCGGGCTCCTCGAAGCGGATCCGCAGGAACTCCTGGCCCGACCATTCGCCGAGGCCTTCCGGCAGCTGGGACAGCCGCTGCGCGGACCGCAGCGTGGCCAGGGCCGATTCGACGAGGCCGCGCAGCCGGTCGACGATGCTGTCGCGGTTGCGTTCCAGCTGCGCCAGCTCGTCGGTCAGGACGCGCAGCCGGGGTGCGAAGGCCGCGGCCCAGGCCGCCGCGTGCTCGGGCAGCGCGGAGGCGGGGAGTTCGCGGATCTGCTGGCGCGCGGGGGTGCGTACCTGCTCGTAGCGGGTGGCATTGGCGTGCCGGACCAGGACGTCGCTCGCCTCGCGCACCGCGGACTCGGCGGCCGACAGGTCGGCCGCGCAGCTGCGCAGGGAGCGGCGGGCCTCGGTGGCGGACTGCCGGGCCTCCTCCAGGGTGCCGGGGTGCGGCGCCGGCTCATGCTCGTCCTCCGGGTGCGTGTGGTCGCGCAACAGGTCCCGGAGCAGGGCCGCGGTCTCCTCGAAGCCGCCGGCCCCGTCCTCGGCGGCCCGGTGGGCGCGCAGCAGGTCCGCGTGGGCGGAGCGGGCGTGCTCCACGGCCGCGGTGTGGGCGCCGAGCTGGGCGGTGGCCGTACGCAGCAGGGCCTGCGCCTGCTCCACGTCCGCCGGGACCAGGTCCTCGGGCAGTTCGGTGTGCGCCTCGCCCTCGGCGGGGGCGTGCCGCTCGGCCTCGCCGCGCAGCCGGCCCAGCTGCTCGCTGGCGTGCGAGGCACGGGTCTCCAGCATCTGCACGAAGGACTCGGCGCGGGCGGCGGCCGCCTGGCGGGACGGGCCGTCGGCGCCGTCGGTCCCTTCGAGGAGCTGGGCCGCGCGGGTACGGACCTTGTTGGTGAGGCGGTCGAGTTCGGTGAGGGCGGCGCTCTCGTCGCTCTCGGCGCGGGCCTGTTCCGCGCGCAGGTCGGCGCCGACGCCGACCTTCTCGTAGAGCTGGGAGGCGGCGCGATAGGCCTCGCGCAGGTCGGGCAGCGGGGGCCGCTGCCCGTCGGCGCGGCCGTCGTCCTCGGGAAGGGGTTCGGGGGCGCCCGCGATCTCGGCGCGCTCGGCCCGCAGGGCCCGGGCGGTGCGCCGGGCGTCGTCGGCGGCCCGCTGGGCGGCCCGGCGGTCCTCGTCGGCGGACCGGGCCCGGTCCAGGCAGACCTCGGCGCGGGCCTCCGACTCGGCGGCCTCGTCGGCGAGTTCCCGCAGCCTGGCCTGCCAGCCCGCGCGTTCGCGCAGCCGGAAGGCGAGGCCTGCAAGGGCGTCGGCGACGCGGCGGGCCCGCTGGGCGGTGTCCTGGCGCTCGTCGCGCAGGCGGGTGGCGTCGGCGGCGGCCTCTTCGGCCTCAGCGCGTACCGTACGGGCCTCCGCGAGCTCGGCGTCGGCCTCCTCGGCGAACGTACGGGCGGCCTCGGCCTGCTGCGCGAGCTCGGCGAGGCGGCCGGGCGGGCAGCCGGTGCGCCAGGAGGCGAGGCGGGCGGCGAGCTCGCGGTCCCCGGAGAGGCGGGCGGCCAGGGTGCGGATCTCGGCGTCGCGGTCGGTGGCGCGGGTGCGCAGCGCGCGGCGCTCCTCGTCGGCGGCGTGCTCGTCGTGCATGGCCGGGTTCGGCGGCACGATGAAGATCCCGGATTCGCCCGTACCGGAGCCGGAGCCGGCCGGGGGTACGGGCGCCAGCAGGGCGGCGGCCGTGCCCACGGCGACGGTGGAGCGCGGGAGCAGGGCGGCGCCGGAGAGGACCTCGCGGGCCCGGCTGTGGGTGTCGGGGTCGGTGATGACGACGCCGTCGACGAGCTCGGGGCGGGCGGCGAGGACGGCGGCGTGGTCGGCGGGGTCCACGGACTGGGCCAGGTAGCGCCAGCCGGGGAGGGCCGGGATGCCGTGCTCGCCGAGGTACTCGACGGTGGCGAGGACGTCGGGGCCGGGCGGCAGCAGGCCGCCGTCGCCGAGCGCGCCGAGGATGCGGGCGTCGTCGGCGGCGGCGGTGCGCAGCTCGAACAGCTGGCGTTCGGCCGAGGCGACCGAGTCGGTGAGCAGGGTGCGCAGTTCGTCGGCGCCGCGGTCGAGGTCCTCGGCGGTGAGCCGTCCGGCGGCGGTGGCCAGAGCGGAGCGGGCCTCGCCCTGGGCGACGGCCTGCGGGCCGCCGGGCGTACGGCGTCCCGTGCCCGGGCCGGAGCCGGGGTGCTGCCCGGGCGCGGCAGGGCCGGTGTCCGCGGCGGGGTCCTGGCCGGCCCTGGGCGAGGGCACCGGGGCGTCGGTGGCGCAGGGCAGGCCGAGGAGGTCGGCCAGCCGGGGTGCGGCAGCGAGGGAGGCGGCGGTGCGGTGTTCCGCGTCGTGGGCGGCTTCGGCCGCTTCGGCCGCGTCGGCGGCGCGGGCGGCGGTGAGTTCGGCGCGGGACTCCGCGGCGGCGGCCTCGCGGGCGGCTTCGGAGGTGGTCCTGGCGGCTTCCCTGGCCTCGTCCCAGGCGGCCACGGCGGTCTGCTCCGCATCGGCGGCGGCGAGGGCGGCGCGGGCCGGGTCGGCGTCGGGCGCGGAGTCGTCGAGCCAGCCCGCGCGGACGGCCTCGGCGGTCTCCTGCTGGACCTCACCGAGGCGCGAGCGCAGGTGTTCGGCCTCGCTGCGGGCCCGCTGGGCTGCCGTGGCGGCGGCGGTGGCGTCGCGGTGGGCGGCCTCGCCCGCGGTCTGCAGGACGGCGGAGCGTTCCTCCTCCTCGTTGGCGACGCGCTCCCCGTGCTCGGCGGCGGTGTGCAGGGCGCGTACGAGGTCGGCGGCGGCCGTGGCGCGGGCGGCGAGTGCGGGAGCGGCGTCCCGTTCGGCCTCCAGGATGGCGGCGGCGACCCGGGCGGACCGGTCGGCGGCGGCGCGGTGGCGCAGGACGGTCTCGGCGGCCTGCCAGGCGGAGTGCAGCGTCCGGGCTTCGAGGAGTTCGCGGCGCTGGGCGGCGGCGGCCTTGTCGGCGACGGTGAGGGCCAGCGAGGCGTGCCGGTAGGCGAGTTCGGCGGAGACCGCGGCGCTGCGGGCCCGGGCCGATTCGGCGGCGGTGACCTCGTGGGCGGCGCCGGTGACGCGCTGGGCGAGGTCGGCGGCGCGGCCGCGTTCGGCGGTGGCGCGGGCGGACAGCCGCCGGGCGAGGGTGCGGGTGCGGCGTTCGGCGCCCGCGTGGACGTCGCGCAGCCGGGAGCGGGTCCCGGCTGCCTCCACGATCTTGGTGAGCAGGTCCACCGAGCCCGCGGTGAAGTCCCGTTCGGCCATCAGCTCGGCGCGGCGGCCGAGCTTGTTGCCGAAGCCGTGCACGAGGTCGGCGAGCCCGTCGGTGTCGCGGGTGTCGGTGACGGCGCGCAGCAGCAGGTCGGTGAAGTCGGAGTCCTTCTTGACCGCGAAGAGGCCGGCGGCCTCGCCCTCGTCCGCGTTCATCTCGCGCTGGTAGCGGAAGAGTTCGGGGTCGAGGCCGAGTTCGGTGAGGTGCTCGTTCCAGCGGTCGTGGATCTCCTCCCAGCCCACTTCGAGGTGCGGGTACGCCTTGCCCGCGTCGGTGAGGGCGTCGCGGAAGCCCTTCATGGTGCGGCGCCGGCCCTGGGCGCCGGAGACGCCTTCGACGGGCGGCCGGACGGTGGTGGCCTCGGCGACGGGCAGGTTGTCGAGGCTCAGTCCGGGGCCGGGGCGGAAGGAGTACCAGGCCTCGGCGAACTTGCGCGGGTCGTTGGAGACCTGGCGGCCGCGCCATTCGCTGACCTTGCCGACGACCAGGCACTCACCGGTCTGGGTGTGCTGCCACTCCAGGGCGACGTGGCCGCAGTCGTCCGCGAGGAGGAACTTGCGCAGTACGCCGGAGCTGGCGCCGCCGAGGGTGTTGCGGTGGCCCGGCAGCATCACCGAGAAGATCAGCTTGAGCAGGACGGACTTGCCGCCGCCGTTCTCCAGGAACAGCACGCCGGCGGGCGCGGGGCGGCGCGGCGGGCCGGTGGGCTCGTCCTCGAAGAACTCCGCCTGGGCGGGCGCCGGGTGGGGCACCGGCTCACCGACTCCGCGCAGGTCGAGCACGGTGTCGGCGTAGCGCGCGCCGGCGGGCCCGATGGAGTAGAGGCGGATCCGGGACAGCTCGTACATGGCGGCGGACTCTCGTGGTGTCTTGGTACGGAGGGCAGGTGGCCGGGGGCGGGTGGCCTGAGGGCGGGTGGCTCAGGCGTGGAAGGGGAGTCCGGCGTCGGCTGCCAGCTCCAGGTCGTCGCCCTCGGGCGGCGGCAGGAGGGTGGCACTGCCGTCGCTGACGGCGACGACGCCGAGTTCCAGGAGTTCGGCCATGGCCGCGCTGCCCGCCATGTCGCGGACCTGGAGCTGGTAGCGGGGGGTGGTGCGGTAGGTGCCGCCGGAGTCGTCCCCGGTGCGCTGGAGGAAGCCGGATTCGGTGAGGAAGGCGGCGGCCTTGCCGACGATGCCGGTGGTGGAACCGGCCAGGCGGCGGGCGTCCTTGGTGGCGCCGGTCGCACTGCGGCGGGCGTAGACGCGCCAGGCGGCCTCCAGGCCGGGGGCGTCGGTGGCGGGGTCGGTGTTCTCGCCGAGTTCCTCGGCGCGCTCCTCCAGGCGGCGGCAGGTCTGCCGGACGAAGGCGTCGACGCCGTTGACGGTGACACGGCCGATGTAACCGTCGTCGGCGAGGTCCTCGGGGCGGGGGAAGGCGAGGGCCGCGACGGCCAGGTGGGCGAGGCCGTGCAGGAAGCGGTCCGCGGAGTCGGCGGTGGTGCGGCGGGCGTAGTCGCCCATGCGGACGGCGAAGACGGAGTCCTCGCCCGCGGCGACGGCCATGCCCGCGCGCGGGGACACCTCGAGGACGACGAGGCCGAGGCCGGTGGCCACGGCGTCGGCGAGACGGCCGAAGGCGGGCTCTTCGCGGTAGCGGCGCAGCAGCTCGGCGTACTCGGCGTCGCGGGCGGGGAGCAGCTTGGGCTGGAGCCCGAACGCGACGAGCCGGGCCGCGTCGGCGGCGTCGGCGGGGGTCAGCGCCCCGGCGGGGGCGGGCGCGACGGGAGCCGACGGCGCGTCGGGCTCGCTCCACGCGGGGTGCTCGGCGTGGTGGTCGCTCACGGGCGGCTCTCCTCGGCGGTACGGGTGGGGACGGACAGGGGCGCGGACCCGGACGGCTGCGCGGGCACGCGGACGAGGACGGGCAGTCGCACGGGCCCACTGGCGGGGGCGGGCAGCCACGCGGATCCGCCGGCGGCGACGGGCAGCCGCACAGGCACTCCGGCGGCGACGGGCAGCGGCGCGAGGCCACCGACAGAAGCGGGCAGGCGCGCGGGCACACCGCTGGAGGCGGGCAGCCGCACAGGCCCACCCGCGGCGACGGGGAACCCCGCGACACCGCCGGCGGCCGCGGACAGCCGGGCAGACGCTCCGCCGGAGGCGGACAGCCGGGCAGACGCTCCGCCGGAGGCGGACAGCCGGGCAGACCCTCCGCCGGAGGCGGGCAGCCGCGCAGGCGCGCCGGCAGCGACGGGGAACCGCGCAGGCCCACTGGCGGGAACGGGAAGCCGCGCAGGCACACCGACGGCGACCGGGAACCGCGCAGGCACACCGGCGGCGACCGGGAACCGCGCAGGCACGTCGGCGGCGACGCGGAACGGGGCGAGACCACCGGCAGGCTCGGGCAGCCGCGCAGGCACGTCGGCGGAGGCGGGTGGCCGTGCTCCGGCAGGGGGCGACACCGGCGTGGGCCGGTGCGCAGGCGGCGGAGTGGGCGCAAGCAGCCGCCTGGGCCGGTGCGCGGGCGGCCGGGTGGGCGCAAGGACCCGCCCGGGCGGGTGCGCGGGTCGGTGGGTCATGAGGCCTCCGCGCGGTCGGCGGCCATGCCGGCCGCGTCCAGCAGGGCCGTGCCGACGATCAGGTCGGCCCCGCCGAACTCGGGGTCGTCCAGGGGCGTGCCGTCGTCGACCGCGAAGAGCAGCCGCTCCTCGCCCTGGCGGTACGCCGTCCCGACGGCCGGGCTCGCCGCGTGGACGGCCAGCAGTGCCACCAGGTAGGGCAGCTCCGGGTCCGTGCGCCGGGCCTCCACCAGCAGACCGGACAGGCGGCGCGGCGCGTCGTGCGGGAGGGTCAGCAGCTCCGTGGCGCGGGCGAGCTGCTCCTCGCTGAAGCGGCTGTCGTCCGGCGTGGCGATGAGGTCGGGCTCCGGCATCTCCGCGCCGAGGTGCTCCCGCTCCACCGGCGGGGTGAGCAGGATGTCGACGAGGTCGGTGACCCGGACGGAGACGGGCGTGCGCAGCCCGGCGCCGGAGGCGAAGAAGGCGTCGGTGACCCGGCCCGCCTGGGCCAGGGGCAGCGGCAGGAGCGGGGCGACGAGCTGCCCGTACAGGTCGATCCCGGAGCGCGGCGCGGGGGCCGCGAAGGCCTGGCGGTCCTGTTCGGCCCGGAACAGCGGGCCCGCGTCGAGCAGCCGGGACTGGAGCTGGGTGTGCCGGCGGATGCAGTCCTTGACGATGTCGACGAGTTCGGCGGCGCGCCGCTTGTTCTCGGGCTCCTCCGCCTCGTCGCGCGCCTTGCGGATGTTGGTGAGGATCGCGTTCTCGTGGCGGTAGCGGTCCGCGACGTGGTCCAGGGCCTCCGCGATCATGTCGGGGACGGCCTGGAGCCAGTCCACGGCCCGCACGTTGCGCCGGGTCGCGTCGAGGGTGCGGCGCAGGGTCTCGGCGTACTGGACGGTCCGGTAGCGGGCCTGTTCGGCCGCGAGCTGGGCGTCGGCGAGCCGGCCGCGGCTGATCAGCACCTCCAGCTTGACCTCGGCGGCGATCTGCGCGCTGGTGACATCGGTGTCGAGGGCGCCGACCAGGACGTTGACGGCCTCGTCGGTGGTGCGCAGGTAGACCGCGCCGCCGTACCCCGGGACCTCCTCGATCAGCTTGAAGTCGTAGTCGCGGCGGACGTAGACGCCGTCCGGGCCGAAGGTGCCGTAGATCGCGCGGAAGCCCCGGTCCACGCTGCCGACGTTGATCAGGTTCTCCAGCACCCAGCGGGCCACCCGCTCGTGCTCGGCCGCCGGGCGGGACGGTGCCTGGGCCGCGACGCGCGGCAGCAGCCTGGCCACTATCTGCTCGTGGTCCGCGCCGGTGTCGAAGTCCATGTTGAGCGTGACCAGGTCGATCGCGGCCAGCGCGACCTCCGCCATCGCGTAGACCCCGTACTCGCCCGCCAGATTGGCCTTGCGTACGTCGAGGTCGTGCAGCGGGGCGGTGCAGGCGAGGGCGCGCAGCCGCCGGGCCAGGCCCTCGTCGGCGGCAGGGCCCGGCGCCGGGGACGGAAGGGTCTTCGCCGGGGCGGGGAGAGTCACGGACAAAGACTAGGCGCTGACCCTGACAACAACCCAAACGGCACGGTTCGGCCGGATCGTCCCGGCCCCGGGGGAGACGGTGCGCGCGCTGTTCTACGCTCGCCGCATGGCTTCCATGATCACACCAGCGGCCGTCCCCGGGCCCGCCGCCCCGATCGACCTGAACGCCGACCTCGGCGAGGGGTTCGGCCGGTGGACGCTGACCGACGACGAGGCGCTGCTGTCCGTCGTCACGAGCGCCAACGTGGCCTGCGGCTTCCACGCCGGTGACCCCTCCATCATGCGCCGGGTGTGCGAGCTGGCCGCCGGGCGGGGGGTGCGGATCGGGGCGCAGGTCTCCTACCGGGACCTGGCGGGGTTCGGGCGGCGTGCCATGGACGTCCCGGCGGACGAGCTGGCGGCCGAGGTGGCCTACCAGATCGGGGCGTTGGAGGTGTTCGCACGGGCGGCCGGTTCCCGGGTGTCGTATGTGAAACCGCACGGCGCGCTCTACAACCGCACCGTGCACGACGCGGCCCAGGCGGCGGCCGTGGTCGCGGGCGTACGGCTCGCCTCGGGGCCGGCCGGCCTGCCGGTGCTGGGCCTGCCGGGGTCGCTGCTGCTGGCGGCCGCCGCGGAGGCCGGGCTGGCTCCCGTGCCCGAGGCCTTCGCCGACCGGGCCTACACGCCCGCCGGGGCCCTGGTGCCGCGCGGCGAGCCGGGGGCGGTCCTGCACGACCCGGACGCCGTGGTGGCGCGGTCCGTACGGATGGCCGCCGACGGCGTGACGGTGGCCGCCGACGGCTCGGTCGTCGCGGTGGCCGCGCGTTCCCTGTGCCTGCACGGGGACACCCCGGGGGCCGCGGGGCTGGCCGTGCGGGTGCGCGGGGCCCTGGAGGCGGCCGGGGTACGGGTCGAGGCCTTCGCATGAGCCTGCGCATGCGGGCGCTGCCCGTGGGCGCCGGGGCACTGCTGATCGAGCTGGACTCGGCCGCGGAGGTGGCGGCGCTCCACGCCGAGGTGCTGCGCCGGCGGGACGCGGGCGAGCTGGGCGGCGTACGGGACGTGGTGCCGGCGGCCCGGACGGTCCTGCTGGACGGCGTGGCAGACCCGGCGGCGCTGGCGGCCCGGATCGCGGGCTGGGAGGTGCCGCCGCTCGCGGAGACCGAAGGCCCGCTGGTCACGGTGCCGGTGCGGTACGACGGGCCGGACCTGGCCGAGGTGGCCGCCCTGTGGGGGGTCGCGCCCCGGGAGGTCGCGGCCCTCGTCGGCGCGGTCGTCTTCCGGGTGGCCTTCTGCGGGTTCGCGCCCGGCTTCGGCTACCTGACGGGGCTGCCGCAGCACCTGCACCTGCCGCGCCGGGACACGCCCCGCCCGGCCGTCCCGGCGGGCTCGCTGGCCCTGGCGGGCGAGTACGCGGGGGTCTACCCGCGCTCCTCCCCCGGCGGCTGGCAGCTGATCGGCTCCACCCGGGCGGTGCTCTGGGACCCGGCGCGGGAACCGGCGGCCCTGTTCGCGCCGGGGGTACGGGTGCGGTTCACGGAGGACGGCGATGAGTGAGAGCGGGCTGCTCGTGCTGCGCCCGGGGGCGCTGACCACGGTCCAGGACCTGGGGCGGCCGGGCCACGCGCACCTGGGCGTGCCCCGCTCGGGGGCGCTGGACACGGGGGCGTACGCGCTGGCCAACCGGCTCCTCGGCAACCCGGCGGACGCGGCGGCGCTGGAGACGACCCTGGACGGGGTGGGGCTGCGGGCCCTGGCCCCGGTGACGGTGGCGGTCACGGGCGCGCCCTGCGCGGTACGGGTGGACGGGCGCCCGGCGGCCTGGGGGGCTCCGGTCCGGCTGCGGGCCGGGGCGGAGCTCGATGTCGGCCGGGCGGAGTCGGGGGTGCGCGGCTACGTCGCGGTGCGGGGCGGGATCGCCGTCCCGCCGGTGCTGGGCAGCCGCTCGACGGACCTGCTGTCGGGCCTGGGCCCGGCCGTCGCCGCGGCCGGGGCGGTGCTGCCGGTGGGGCGGCCCGGGCCGGACCCCGTACGCGGGGCGGACGCCCTGCGGGTGCCGGGGGCCCCGGCGGAGCTGGTGCTGCCGGTGCGGCTGGGGCCGCGGGCGGACTGGTTCACGCGGGATTCGCTCGCCGGGCTGCTGCGGGCGCCGTTCCGGGTGTCGGCGATGTCCAACCGCATCGGGCTGCGCACGGAGGCGGGGGCTCCGCTGGTGCGCGAGCGGTCCGGTGAACTGCCGAGCGAGGGCATGGTCCTGGGCGCGGTCCAGGTCCCGCCGGACGGCCTGCCGGTGGTGTTCCTGGCCGACCATCCGGTGACGGGCGGCTACCCGGTGGTGGGCGTCGTCGCGGCGCAGGCCCTGGACGCGGCGGCGCAGGCCCGGCCGGGGGCTTCGGTCCGGTTCGTGGCAGCCCGGTGAAACGTTCGAGGGGGCTGCGGCCAAGTACGTGATGAGGGGGCCGGCCAGGTCCCCGCGCAGGGGAGGAACCGGGTGCTCAGCCCACGACACGAGACCGGACCACCGGATCTCACCACGCCCGAAGGGTTCGGGGCGTTCTACGAGGAACACATCGACGCCGTGCTCGGCTTCGTCACGCGCCGGGTCGCCGAGCCGCACCTGGCGGCGGACCTGACGGCCGACGTCTTCCTCGCTGCGATGGGTTCTCAGCTTCGGAAATCCTCCAGGACGCCCACGTCCCGTCCTGCTCGGTCGACCACCGGGAGGAGCTCCTGAAGTGGTGGTCGGGGCCTTCCACCCCGCCCGACGGCAGACCGACCCCCGTCGCGCCCCGTTCCGCTCCGTGACGGCACGTCGTCACAGCACGCGGCCCGGCCCTCATGTCAGGGGGCCGGGCCGGGTGCTGTCGGTGGGTGGGCGGTGGCCCTACACGGCCGACTCCGGGGCTATGCGGCTGCGTACGGCCGACTGCACTTCCTCTTCCTCCGCCGGGTCGGTGGCGAGCCGGCGCAGTCTCGGTGCGACGCGGGCGTCGGCCGTCTCCGCGTGGTGGGCGGCCACCTCTCGGGTGGTCTCCTCGCAGTCCCACAGGCATTCCACCGCGAAGCCCGCCGCGAAGGTCGGGTCCGTGCTGGCGAGGGCGCGTGCGGCCCGGCCGCGCAGGTGCGACGAGGCCGTCTCGCGGTAGATGTGGCGCAGCACGGGAGCCGCGCAGCCGATGGCGAGCCGGCCCGCCCCGTCGACCAGGGCGTACAGCCGCCGGGTGTCGGGACCCTCGCCGCGGACCGTGGAACGGAGGGCGCCGAGCACCAGGCCCGCGTCCTCGGCCCCGCCCCGGGAGGCCAGGGTGGCCGCGGCGGCGGCGCCCAGGGCGTCGGGGCGGTGGATCCAGCGCCGGGCGCGCTCGACGGCGGCAGGGCCGCACATGCGCTCGTAGGCGGCCACGGCCGGGTCGTCGCCCGCGGCTTCGATGAGGTCCAGCACGGCCGGGTTCTCCGGTTCGGCGAGGACCAGGTGGTGCAGGGCGGTGGCGCGGGCGGCCTCGCCGCTCGCTCCGGCGGCCGCCTCGAAGATGGCGGTCCGGTCCTCGGGTGCGGCCACGGCGGCGAGGCAGCGTGCGGCGGGCACGTGCAGCGGTGTGCCGCGGCGCAGCCCGTCGGCGGCCCAGTCGAAGACGGCCTGGACGCCCCAGCCGGGGCGGGGGCCGCTCGGGTTGAGCTGGCGCTGCCAGCGGTCGAAGGAGCCCTGCTGCCGGGCGGCGCGCAGGCGCTCCCCGTACTGGGGCGACTCCTCCCACAGGCACCACGGCCGGGGCTCGTAGGCGTCGCGGACGGCGGCGGCCAGCCGCGCCTCGCCCTCCGCCGTGGCGGGGAAGCGGGCGATGACGGCGGCGCCGAGGGAACGCAGCCCCTCGTCGTCGTCGCGCAGGGCGAGCTCGTCCAGGGCCCAGGCCCAGTTGGCGCCGGAGGCGGCGTACCGGCGCAGCAGCATCAGGGCGTCGTCGCGGCCGTACGAGGCCAGGTGGCCCAGCACGGACAGCGCGAGGCCCGTCCGGTGGTCCTCGTCGTCGACGAGGTCCTCGGCGCTGAAGAGGTGGGCCTCGATCTCGCCGAGGGGGCCGTCGAGGTCCAGGTACAGCCGGGCGTAGTACAAGGAGCGGTTCTCGACCTGCCAGTCCTGACGCGGGTCGCCGAGTACGCACCGGTCGAGGGCCGCGAGGGCCTCTGGACGGGGCGCCGCCAGGGCGTGCAGCGTGCCGTCGCCACGGCCCCGCTGGAGGAGCCCGAGCAGGGTGCCGCTTGGCGCTATGACTGGTTCGAACATGGGATAGGCCTCAAATCAAGCTGGGGACGCAACCGGGAATCGTGATTCACAGGGCCGCGTAACAGCATGTGAGGTCGTCCGCCGTCATGTTCCGCTCGATGTAGACCATTGTCTTCTCACTCTCGTCAGTTCTTCGTGACCATGGTGGCCGGGTCGGGCCGGGACACTCTTCGTGTCCTGCCCGCTCCGGCCCGCCCCCCGTGCTCGCGAATCGAATCCGACGCCATGATGACCCAGGCGGTTTGTGCACCGCGACCACATTTACGGCCGCCGTGACCAGACTGTGAGGTCTGTAACGGCCAGCGCCCGGCCAAAAGCGGACTACTTGGCTCCGAACAGTTCCAGCAGGTCGGCCTTTGCGAACATGCGCGCCGTGTCCACCGCGGAGGGTGTTCCGGCGTTCGGGTCGGCCCCTCCGGCGAGCAGGGCGCGGATGACGGCCTCCTCGCCCTTGAAGACGGCTCCGGCGAGCGGGGTCTGCCCCCGGTCGTTCGCGCGGTCGGCCTCGGCGCCGCGGGCGAGCAGGACCGTGACCGCCTCGGCGTGGCCGTGGTAGGCGGCCAGCATCACGAGGGTGTCGCCGCGGTCGTTGGTGAGGTTGGCCGGGACCCCGGCGTCGAGGTACGCGGCGAGCGTCCCGGCGTCACCCTGGCGGGCCAGGTCGAAGAGCTTCGTGGCCAGCTCGATGACGTCCTCGTCGGGTCCTTCCGGGGCGGTGCCCTCGGGGTGTTCGCTCATCGTTCGTACCGCCTTTCACTCGCTGCTCGCTCGGCCCGGTCCCGGTGACCCGTCCCCGGGCCGGGAGCGGGCAGGGGGATGCACGGCACTGCGTCCGTACGGGTGAATCGCCAGAGTAGCGCCCGGGCCTGCACATGCCGGGGCCGGGCCGAGGCAAAGATCACCCTTGCCCCCTTCCCGGCCGACGCGCCAGCCGGGGGGAGCCGGTCAAGTGAAAAACCGGTTGATTCACCCGTATGCACCTTTTGTCGCATTGATACTTGCTGTGAGCCTGGAACAACTGATGGTGACTGTCCCCACCCACCAGGAGAAATTCTCATGGTCCTGTCCATCTCAGGTGTCGTCCTGCTCGGCATCATCTGCTTCCTGTTCTTCAAGAAAGACGGGATGAAGCTGACGCACGCGTTCGTCTGCTCGCTCTTCGGCTTCTTCCTGGCCGGCTCCGCCATCGCCCCCAGCATCACGGCGAGCACCGCGAGCCTCGCGAGCCTGCTCGGCGGGATCAAGCTCTAGGCCGGGCCCCGCAGGCGAACACCCAGCCCCACCCGAAGCACCGACACACTCCACAACTCCAGGAGACGCCCGTGGCCCGGCGCCCACTTCCCCGCATCCTCAGCAGCGGCACCACGTCGCTGGCACGGGGCCGCGACCTCGCTCGCACGGCCGCCGACAGCGCCACGGACGTCCTCCATCCGCTCCTCACCATCGGACGCGGCCTGCGCATCCTGGCCTCGGCCGGGCGGCGCAAATGGGCCGAGACGCCCAAGGACAAGCGTGGTCCCGCGCTGTTCCTGGGCGCCGCCTGCGTCCTCGTGGTCGCGCTCGTCCCCTACGGTCCGCTTCTCGCCCTGATCACCGTCATGGCGGCCGCGGCCTGGCAGGGACGCGACCGCACCCCGGTGAAGACCGGGCCGAGCGACGCCGAGACCGAACGGCTCGGCTCCCTCTACGAAGCCCTCGTGCCGTACTTCTCCATCCCGGAGGACCCGAGTCCGCTCTTCGCCCACGGCGGGGACTGGGACAAGGCCTTCAGCGGCTACGAGTTCGACGAGGCGGGCCGCGTCACCCGGCTGCGCATCCGGTACCCGGCCTATTTCACCGATGGCGAGGCCGCTTCACGGGCCCGGATCGAAACACTGCTGCACGCCAAGTCCGGGCGCGGACGGGAGTATCTCTTCGACTGGGACGAGGAGGGCAACCAGCTCGACCTGAGCGTGCTGGCGGCGCTGCCGACGGGCATCGCCGCCCAGCCGTTCGTGACCTCACCCGGCGAGACCGTCCTCGGCTTCACCGACGCGGGCACCGTCCAGCGGACCCTGCCCGTCCAGGAGGGCGGCGAGCCCCGCGACGTCCCGCCGGTGCTCTGGCGCACCGGCCCCCGCTCCACCGAGCCCCACCTGCTCGCCGTGGGCCAGCCCGGCAGCGGAACGTCCACTCTGCTGCGCTCGATCGCACTGCAGGCCCTGCGGCACGGGGGCGACGTACTGATCGTCGAGGGCGGCGGCAGCGGCGAGTACGCCTGCCTGGCCGGCCGCACCGGCGTCCTCGCCGTGGAATGCGGGCCGACCGGGGCGCTGTCCACCCTCGAATGGGCCGCCCAGGAGACCGAGCGGCGGCTCGTCGCCACCCACCGGGCCCGCGAGGCGGGCCGCCCGGCACCGGACGACACCCGCCGCCCGCTGTGGATCCTGCTCGACCGGCCCAGCGTGCTCGCCCACCTCGCGGCCGCCGACGGCCGCCCCGACCCGCTCGCCCAGCTCCAGGTGCCGCTGCGGCACGGGCGGGCCGCGCACATCACGGTCGTGGTGGCCGAACAGTTCGACCACCTCGAACTGCTCAGCGACTCCGTCTGGCAGCACACCCGGGCCCGGGTCGTCCTCGGCCCGGCCGCCGTCCAGCAGATCGCCGACGTGCTCGGGCTGCCCCCGCACACCACCCCCACGGCCCAGGTCCCGCCCGGCCGCGGGTACGCCCGGCTCGGCACGGGCCCCGTCCACCGGCTCCAGGTGCCCGCCACCCCGGACCCCTACGACGACGCCGCGCATCCGGCGTACCGCCAGGCCGTGCTGGAGCTGCTTCCCGAGCGGCGCAACGAACACGGCAGCAGCGGCACGGACCACGCCGCGCCCGCGGGGTCCCTCCAGTCCCAGCCCCCCGCCCAGTCCCAGGGCCCGGCCGCCGACACCTCGGAGATCCCCGAGGTCCGGGTCGAGGCTCCGTAGACCGAGGCGTCACGCAACGGACGCGCTACGCGACGAACGTGCGCGGCGGCTCCGCCCCGCTGCCCCCCGCACCCGTACCGACCAGCCGGGCCGCCGCCGCCAGCCGGGCGGCGGCCTCCTCGGCCACCGGGCCGCCCACGGTGAACGGCAGCCGGACGTAGCCCTCGAAGGCCCCGTCCACCCCGAACCGCGGCCCCGAGGGCACGCGGACGCCGACCCGCTCCCCCACCTCGGCCAGCCGCGAACCCGAGAGCCCGCCCGCCCGCGCCCACAGGGTCAGCCCACCCCCCGGAACCTCGAACTCCCACTCCGGCAGCTCCCGGCGCACCGCCGCGACCAGCGCATCCCGGTTCTCCCGGGCCTGGTCCCGCCGGATCGCGACGGCCTCCTGCCAGCCCCCGGTCCGCATCAGCCAGTTCACCGCGAGCTGTTCCAGCACCGGAGTGCCCAGGTCCGCGTAGGCACGGGCGGCGACCAGGCTCCGGATCACGTCGGGGGCCGCGCGGACCCAGCCGATCCGCATGCCCGCCCAGAACGCCTTGCTCGCGGAGCCGACGGTGATCACCGTGCTGCCGGACGGATCGAAGGAACAGACCGGCCGCGGCATGGCCGGCTCCGGGTCCAGCCGGAGTTCCACCATGGTCTCGTCGACGACCAGCACCGTGCCCGCCGACCGGGCGGCCTCCACCATCGCCCGGCGCTGCTCCTCGGAGGCCAGCGCCCCCGTCGGGTTGTGGAAGTCGGCGACGACGTACGCCAGGCGCGGCGCCGAGTCGCGCAGCACCTGCCGCCAGACGTCCATGTCCCAGCCGGTCAGCCCCTGCGCCATGGCCACCGGGACGAGACGGACCCCCGCGGCGCGCATGAGCTGGAGGATGTTGGCGTAGGAGGGCGACTCGACCGCGATCCGCTCCCCGCGCCCGGCGAAGAGGGTGCAGATGGCGTCGATGGCCCCCATCGCACCGGTGGTGACCATGATCTGCTCGGGCATCGTGGGAATGCCCTGCTCGGTGTAGCGGTCGGCGAGCATCCGGCGCAGCGCGGGCAGCCCGGCCGGGTAGTCCCCGTGGGTGTGCGCGTACGGGGGCAGTTCCTCCAGCGCCCCCTGGACCGCCTTGGTGAGCCAGGGCTCGGGGGCCGGCAGCGCCGCGCAGCCGAGGTCGATCATCGAGCCGAGGGACTCGGGCGGCAGCGGCTCCAGGCCCCGGGAGGGCAGCGGGTTCCCGGCCGGTACGGAGGTCCAGCTGCCGGAGCCGCGGCGGGACTCCAGGAACCCCTCCCCGCGCAGCGCCTCGTACGCCGCGGCGACGGTGGTGCGGCTGAGGGAGAGGGCGACGGCCAGCTCCCGCTCGGCGGGCAGCCGGGCGGCGACCGGCACCCGGCCCTCCAGGACCAGCAGCCTGATCCCGTCCGCGAGGGTGCGGTACGCGGGCGGCTTGCGGGCGCCGGGCGCTGCGGGCCGGTCCTGCTGGGAGCCGATGAGGCGGGCGAGCTGAGCGGCACCGACCGCCGAGGTCCATTCGGCCATGGAGTGCGGTCCACCTTCTTCGGATTGGCCTCGACTGCGGGCATTCGGGGCCGGGATTGGATTGATGTCCTCGGCACAGACTGTCATGGGCCAGTCCACTTCCACCAGGGGCGGCGGGTGCCCGGGTGCGACCCGCCCTCGCGCTGCCCCGGCGCGCGGGACGGGAGATACTGCGGCCGTGACGCACGTACGCCTTCGGCACCCGTATCTGGACCACCCGGCTCCGATCCCCTTCGCGCACCGGGGAGGCGCCGCGGACGGGCTGGAGAACACCGCCGCCGCCTTCCACCGGGCCGCCGAAGCGGGCTACCGGTACTTCGAGACCGACGTGCACGCCACGGCCGACGGCAAGCTGGTGGCCTTCCACGACGCCACCCTGGACCGGGTCACCGACGGACGGGGCAAGATCGGCGAGCTGCCCTGGAGCCGGGTCCGCGAGGCCAGGGTGGCGGGCACCGAACCGCTGCCGCTCTTCGAGGAGCTGCTGGAGGAGTTCCCCGACGCCCGCTGGAACGTCGACATCAAGGCGGAGCGGGCCCTGCACCCGCTGGTCGACCTGATCGCCCGGCGCGGGCTCTGGGACCGGGTCTGCGTGGGCTCGTTCTCGGAGGGCCGGGTGGCCCGGGCCCAGAACATCGCCGGGCCCCGGCTGGCCACCTCCTACGGCGTGCGCGGGGTGGTCGGCCTGCGGCTGCGGTCCTACGCGATCCCCGCGGCGCTGCGCGTCGGGGCGGTGGCCGCGCAGGTCCCGGAGACCCAGGCGGGCATCCGGGTGGTCGACCGCCGGTTCGTGCGCACCGCGCACGAGCGTGGCCTGCAGGTCCACGTGTGGACCGTGAACGAACCGCAACGCATGGAAGCTCTTCTCGACCTGGGTGTCGATGGCATCATGACCGACCGGATCGACATCTTGCGCACGGTGCTGGACCGTCGCGGCGCCTGGGCCTGACACCCCCTCCGGCCGCCGCCCCGGATCCGGCTTCCGCTGCGGTACGGGGACCAGCGAGGGGGCACCGATGAGTGCGCAGACGACGGACGAGGCGGATCCGGGGGCCGAGGGCGGCAGAGCGGCGGCGACAGCGGCCGCCGGGCGCAAGCGCGAGCAGCGGGGCTGGTACTTCTACGACTTCGCCGTCTCGGTGTACTCGGCGAGCGTGCTCACCGTGTTCCTGGGGCCGTACCTGACCTCGGTGGCGAAGGCCGCGGCGGACGCCGAGGGCTTCGTGCACCCGCTGGGCATCCCGGTGCGGGCCGGTTCCTTCTTCGCGTACTCGGTCTCGGCCTCGGTGCTCCTGGCCGTGGTGCTCATGCCGCTGGCGGGGGCGGTCGCGGACCGGACCGGCCGCAAGAAGCCGCTGCTGGCGGTGGCCGCGTACACGGGGGCCGCGGCGACGGCCGCGATGTTCTTCCTGGGCGGCGAGCGCTATCTGCTGGGAGGCCTGCTGCTGGTCGTGGCGAACGCCTCCCTGTCGGTGTCGATGGTGCTGTACAACGCCTACCTGCCACAGATCGCCACGCCCGACGAGCGGGACACGGTCTCCTCGCGGGGCTGGGCCTTCGGCTACACCGCGGGCTCCGTGATGCTGGTGGTCAATCTGGTGCTCTACCAGGGCCACGAGTCCTTCGGCCTCACCGAGGGCGAGGCCGTGCGGATCTGCCTGGCCTCGGCGGGCCTGTGGTGGGGGGCCTTCGCACTGATCCCGCTGCGCAGGCTGCGGGACCGGGCCGTGGTGCGGGAGGCGGGGAAGGGTCCGGCCGTGAGCGGCTGGAAGCAGCTCGTCGCCACGCTGAAGGACATGCGGCGCTATCCGCTGACCCTGTCGTTCCTGCTGGCGTACCTGATCTACAACGACGGCGTGCAGACGGTGATCTCCCAGGCCTCCATCTACGGCTCGGAGGAGCTGGAGCTGGAGCAGTCCACCCTCATCGGGGCGGTGCTCCTGGTGCAGGTCCTGGCGGTGGCGGGGGCGCTGGGGATGGGCCGCCTGGCCCGGATCTTCGGTGCCAAGCGGACGATCCTGGGCTCGCTGGCCGCGTGGGCGGTGACCCTGGCCGTCGGCTACTTCCTGCCCGCCCGGACCCCGGTGTGGTTCTTCGCACTCGCCGCCATGATCGGGCTGGTCCTGGGCGGCAGCCAGGCGCTCTCGCGCTCGCTGTTCTCGCACCTGGTCCCGGCGGGCAAGGAGGCCGAGTACTTCTCGGCGTACGAGCTGAGCGACCGCGGGCTGAGCTGGGTGGGACCGCTGGTCTTCGGCCTGACGTACCAGGTCACGGGCAGCTACCGGGACGCGATCATCTCGTTGGTGGTGTTCTTCGCACTGGGTTTCGTGCTCCTCGCGCGAGTGCCGGTGCGGCGCGCGGTGGAGGCGGCAGGCAATCCTGTACCCGAGCGGATCTGAGCGGGGTCCGCGAGTGCACCCGGCCCGGACCTGCGAACGAATTCCGAACGAATTTAGACGTTCAAGCAAAGGGCCGGTAGTGTACGCCTTTGGCCTGCCAGGCGGACCGTTACTGCGCGCTCAAGAAGCGTGGACGTTGGGTGACATCTGCTGCCAGATGTGACAAAACGGGCATTGGTGGGTACAACAAGGGGCGGCACGACGGGCGACGCACGACCCGGAGCGGGAATCTATACCGCCGACCGGACGTTGACCGGATGACGACGACAGCGACACCTGTCCTGTGGGCGACAAGCCCGGGAGGCACGATTCATGAGTGAGCGAGCTCTCCGCGGTACGCGCCTCGTGGTTACCAGCTACGAGACGGACCGCGGCATCGATCTGGCCCCGCGCCAGGCGGTGGAGTACGCATGCCAGAACGGACATCGATTTGAGATGCCGTTCTCGGTTGAGGCAGACATTCCGCCGGAGTGGGAGTGCAAGGCGTGCGGCGCCATGGCACTCCTGGTGGACGGGGACGGGCCCGAAGAGAAGAAGGGCAAGCCTGCGCGAACGCACTGGGACATGCTCATGGAGCGACGCACCCGCGAGGAGCTGGAGGAAGTGCTGGCCGAAAGGCTTGCGGTCCTCCGTTCCGGCGCCATGAACATTGCCGTGCATCCGCGGGACAGCCGCAAGTCCGCCTGACAGCCGGACGACAGCACAAGCCGAGGGGCCCCGCCACACAGTGTGTGGCGGGGCCCCTCGGCTTTGTCTGTCCTGCTACGGAGCGAGCGGCGGGCGGTAAGCGCTGTCAGGGCCGGGACCAGGGCCCTGCGGCCGGTCCTCACGGATGACCTCGCCCTGGACCACCTTGCCGTCCGGGTAGCGGATGCGGGCCTGCTGGAAGGCGTCGCCGAAGCTCCCGGCGGGCGCCGCGGCCATCTTCCGCTCCAGCGAACGGGCCGCACGCCGGCCGATCCAGGCCCGGACGGGCGCAAGCATGAGGAGCAGGCCCGCCGCGTCGGAGATCAGGCCGGGCATGATCAGGAGGAGGCCGGCCAGCATGGTGAGGCCATTGCCCTGGCCGGGCTGCTGCGGGGTGGGCTGCTGCCCCTGCTGAGCCTGCTGGAAGGTCTCCGCCAGGTTCTTGAAGGCACGCCGCCCGGCCCGCTTGATGACCACCACGCCGAGCACCATCCCGCCCGCGAGCAGCGCCGCGACGGTCAGACCGCCGGCCGCACCGGCGACGAGGCCGAGCAGCCAGATCTCCAGGATCAGCCAGGCGGCTACCGCCAGGGGAAGGAACGTACGGGCGGGCGAGCGCCGCCGGGGGGCCGTCGAAATGGGAACGCCGGTCGTCATGCCATCCAGTGTGCCCGGGCCGGCGTAAAGACGGCCTCAGCCGGAGGTACCGGACATCCCCTAAGGGGCCGCCGGACCCCGGCGGCCGGGGACCAGGACGGTCAGGCCTTGCCCGAACCCTTGCCGGTCAGCTTCGCGACCTGGGCCTTGACGCCCCACTGGGTGACCCGCCACAGGGCCTCCACCACGATGTCCTTGCTCATCTTGCTGTCGCCGAACTCGCGCTCCACGAACGTGATGGGCACCTCCACCACGCGGAAGCCCTTCTGCACCGCCCGGCGGGCCAGGTCGACCTGGAAGCAGTAACCCGCGGAAGCGACCTCGTCCAGGCCCAGACCCTCCAGGGTCTCGCGGCGGAAGGCGCGGTAACCGCCCGTGACGTCCCGGATGGGGACGTTCAGCATCAGGCGGGAGTAGGTCGAACCGCCGCGCGAGAGGATCTCGCGGCTCTTGGGCCAGTTCACGACCCGGCCGCCCGGCACCCAGCGGGAACCCAGGACCAGGTCCGCACCGGCCAGCGCGGTGAGCAGGCGGGGCAGCTCCTCCGGCTGGTGGGAACCGTCGGCGTCCATCTCCACGATGACGCCGTAGCCGTTCTCCAGACCCCAGGCGAAACCGGCCAGGTAGGCCGCGCCGAGGCCTTCCTTGCCCTTGCGGTGCAGGACGTGCACGTGCTCGTCACCGGCCGCCAGCTCGTCCGCCAGCTTGCCCGTGCCGTCCGGACTGTTGTCGTCCGCGACGAGGATGTGGGCCTCGGGCACCGCCGCGCGGACACGGCCGACGATCAGCCCGATGTTCTCCGCCTCGTTGTAGGTCGGAATGATCACCAAGGCTGTACCGAGCGGTCCGTAGTTCTGCTGTCCGCCGTCGCTCACTGAGTCCCCTTTAGGTATTCCTGTTCGTCCTGCACGTCCTGTCACAGAGGATGATTTTAGAACAGCGATCGGGGCCCGCGGTCCTTCGGGCCGGTCGGGGCGCTCGCTGGCTGCGGACCGCCCTGACCGTTGTCTACTGGACCGCCGGGCCCCGACCCGGAGCCACCGTCCCCTGACTGCCGCCGGGGGTGCCCCCACCGGCGAAACCTTCCCTCGCCCCCGAGGCGCGGGCGCGCTGAGCAGAGGGATCCGTCCGGCACGGACGTCCTGTGGTGGACCCGGCCGAACCTATCCGGGTCCGGCCGCCCGCACCGAACCGAGGCCCACCGCATCACCCCTGTGGGCGTACGAATACCTCCCGCCCGCCGACCACCGTCGCCAGGCACACCGGCAGCTCCGCACCGGGGCTCAGGTCGGGCAGTCCGGGGGTGCCGGAACGGGGGTCGGTGGACCAGCGGGCGACCCGGTCGTCGGGGGCCTGCACCACCAGTTCCGAGGTCTGCCACACGGCGTAGTCGGCCGGGGCGCCCGGCACGAGCACGCCCGCGTCGTCCCGCCCGATGGCCCGCCAGCCGCCCCGCGTGTGCGCCGTGAAGGCCGCACGGACGGAGACCCGGTGCTCGGGCGTCCGGTGGAAGGCGGCGGCGCGGACCGTGCCCCAGGGGTCCAGCGGGGTCACCGGCGCGTCCGAACCGAAGGCCAGCGGCACACCCGCCTTCAGCATGGCCGCGTACGGGTTGAGCGTGCGGGCCCGCTCGGCGCCCAGCCGGTCCGCGTACATGCCCTCCTCGCCGCCCCAGGCCGCGTCGAAGGCCGGCTGCACGGAAGCGGTCAGGCCCAGCTCCGCGAAGGCCGCGATCGTCTCCGGGGTCATCATCTCGGCGTGCTCGACCCGGTGCCGGGCCGCACGGATCCGGGCCAGGCCCACCTGCCCGGCGGCCGCCCGGACACCCGCCACCACGGCCGTCAGCGCGGCGTCCCCGATCGCGTGGAACCCGGCCTGCAGACCCGCCTCCGTACAGGCGGCCACGTGCTCGGCCACGGCCCCCGCGTCGAGGTAGCCCGTACCGGTGTGGGAGGCGTCCGCGTACGGGCTGTGCAGACAGGCGGTGTGCGAACCCAGCGCCCCGTCCACGAACAGGTCACCGGCCGCCCCGATCGCCCCGAGCTCCTTGACCGCCGCGAGGTCCCGGTCGGCCCAGTACCCGAACACCCGCGGCCCGGGCCGCTCCCCGGCCAGGGCGAGCAGCGCCGTGAAGTCCTCGGCGGAGGAGATGTCCGGGCCGCCGCACTCGTGCACCGAGCCGATGCCCAGCGACGCCGCCCGGTCGAGGGCGGCCCGCTGCGCCTCGGCGCGCTGGACCGGGGTGACCGCGGCCAGGGCCGCGGCGCGCACCGCGTGGTGGGCGTCGCGGGTGAGCGGCTCGTCCCCCTCGGGGGTCACCCCGGGGACGAGGTCGAGCAGGGCGGTGGTGACCACCGCCGAGTGCACGTCGATACGGCTGAGGTAGAGGGGACGGCCCCCGGCGGCCCGGTCCAGCTCCTCGCGGCGCGGCGCCCGGCGCTCGGGCCAGCGGGCGGCGTCCCAGCCGTGCCCCAGCAGCACCCGGTCGGCCGGGCGGTCCGCCGCGTACGCCCGGACCAGGTCCAGCGCGGCCGACAGCGAACGGGCACCGGACAGGTCCAGGCCGGTCAGCGCGAGGCCGGCCGAGGTGGTGTGGACGTGGGCGTCGGTGAAGGCGGGCGTGACGAGCGCCCCGCCGAGGTCCACCACCTCGTCCACCCCCTGCGCGAAGGCGTCGGCCGCACCCTCCGAGCCGACCCAGGCGACGTGCCCGCGCTCGACCACCATGGCGGTGGCGAACGGGTCGGCGGGGCTGTGCACCTCTCCCCCGCGCAGGAGGACGGTACGGGTGGGGTCGCTGGGGGCGGGGATCGCGCGCTCGGTCATGCGGACCAGTTTCGCCCCTCCGCGGGGTGCTCCCCGACCCGGGTACGGGCGCCGCACCCTCCCTGCCGCTCCCTGCGCGGAGCCCGGGGTACTACACGCGGGGCGGGCGGGCCTCGTACGGAGTGGAGAGGACCACGGTCGTACGGGTCGACACGTGCGCCAGGGCGCGCAGGCGGCCCAGCAGGTCCTCCAGTTCGAGCGGGGTCGCCACGCGCACCTTGAGGATGTAGTTCTCGTCGCCCGCGACGCTGTGGCAGGCCTCGATCTCGGGGACGCCCGCCAGCCGGTCGGCGATGTCGTCCGGGGCGCTCGGGTCGAACGGCTTGACCGAGATGAAGGCGGTCAACGGCAGGCCGACGGCCTCCGGGTCGACCACGGCCGCGTAACCGCGGATCACCCCGCGCTGTTCCAGACGGCGTACCCGCTGGTGCACGGCCGACGTGGACAGCCCGGTCGCCTTGCCCAGGTCGGTGTAGCTCATCCGGCCGTCCCGCACGAGCAGATCCACGATCTGGCGGTCCAGCTCCTCCATTGCGCTCATAGCCGCTCAACCTAAGGCCCAAGGGCACTCCAGGCACAGCGCTGTCCACCCACTGGTGGCATCTGCGGCGGGCATGTGACCAAAGCCACAAGGCTGTACCGGCGTACGACGCCCCGTTGTGGTTACTCGTGCCGCGCGACGGGAAGTGCTTGCTGTGGCCGTGGACGAAGAACCAGCCCGCCCGGCCCACCCAAGGGGGAGAACATCCATGCTGAACACCAAGCGCGCCGGTCGCACCGAACCGGAGCCCCTGGAACTTCTCGACGCAGATGACGACGAGTACCTCGATACCCTCGAGGACGCCGAAGGCTTCGAGATCCACCACGCGATCTGCCCCGACTGCGGCCAGGCGATCGCCCTCGTCGCGGACGAGGAGTACCTGCCGCAGCACGCGCTCTGCCTGACCCCGTGGAACCCGTTCGGGCTCACGGTGTGCGCCGGCACCGGGCGGCCCGCCGCCGACGCCCTGCCCACCGTCGGCGCCTTCCCGGCGGAGGTCGCGGCCCCCGAACTCGACGCGGTCGTCCTGCTGACCCTGCCCCAGGGCCTGGACTGGCGGACGCAGCCCTTCTCGCACGTCGGCGGCCCGGGCTCGCGTCCGGTCCGTGTCATGAGCCCCGTGCTGCCGCAGACGCGACAGCAGCACGCGCAGGCCGCCTGACCGAGCAGCTACCAGTACGTGCCCTGCACCATGGCGGCCAGGCTGGCATGGTGCAGGATCAGGCTGTCCGGATCCGCCGGGACCTCCACCTCACCGAAGTACGCCTGCCGGTAGGCGATGCGCAGCATCACGATCGCGTGCCGCAGCGCCGCGTACAGGGTGTGGAACTCCATGTCGCGCGGGGTGTGTCCGGTGAGTTCGGCGTACCGCCGCTCCAGGTCCTCGCGGCGCAGGAAGTCCGGCAGGCCGGGCTGGCCGAAGCCGACGGTGAGGTCCTGGAAGAAACGGTGGAGGTAGACGGTCCAGCCGAGGTCCACCTCGCGCGGGGCGCAGGCGGCCATCTCCCAGTCCAGGACCGCGACCGGCGTGAAACCGTCGTAGATGACGTTCCCGATGCGGGCGTCGCCCCAGTTGAGGACCGCCGGTCCCTCGTCCGCGGGCCACAGCTCCTCCAGCCGGGCGAACGCCCGCTCGATGAGCGGGGACGGGGCCAGCCCCTCGACCACCCAGGCGTAGTAGGCCCGTTGGGCCTCCACGTGCCGGCGCAGCGCGGTGCCCTCCCCTTCGGGGAGCAGGAACTCGGCCTCCTTGGCCGGGAACTGGTCGTGCAGGCGGGCCAGCAGCGCGATGCTGGCCTCCTGGAGCGCGGCACGTTCGGCGTCCGTGGCGGAGTGCAGCCAGTTGCCCTCGTAGGTGTAGGGCATGACGTCGGGCGGTACGCGCCCCTCGGCGCGGGCCATGACGAAGAACGGCGCCCCGAGCGGCCCCGGGTCCTCCTCCAGCCACAGCACGCGCGGCACGGGCAGGTCCGTGTGCTCGGCGACCAGGCTCATCACGCGGTGCTGACGCGGCATGTCGTACGAGGGGAAGACGGTGTAGGCGGCGGGGTCGGCGGCCAGCCGCAGGGCGCAGGCGCGGACCGGGGCGTCGGGGTGCTCCAGGTCGAAGAGCAGGGTCTCGCTGGACATGCCGTTGGATCCGGGGACGGAGACGTTGGTGACCTGCGCGCCGGGGAGTTCGCCGTCCAGCCAGGCGGCGAGCCGCCGGCCGAGCTCCTCGGGCTCCCGGGTGGAGGTGCGCGGACGGGGTGCGGTGGCCATGGTTGAGCCCCTTCCTGCGGGTGGCGGTCGTGCCTGCGGGGTTCTGCGGGTGCTGGTGGGCACCGGCGGGCATCTGCGGGTGCCTGCTGCCCTTACGGGGCGACGGAGGAGTAGTCGGCGAAGCCGCTGGGGTCGTGCCGCCCGAAGCTGCCGTGCTCGAAGATGCCGTGGCCGACCTGGCCGTCGAGGGTGAAACGGGCCGAGTGGTCGGTGACGCCGAAGGCGGCCATGGGGTGGGCCGCGGGGTCGGACAGGTCGTAGACCCGGCGGTCGGTCCAGCCGCGGCCCTGCCAGGTGCCGTGCTGCCAGTCGGCCGCGGGCGGGTAGCCGGCGCCGACGGCGAGCGGGGAGGAGTTCAGGATCTCCACGCCGAGTTCGAGGGGTTTGCGCGAGGGGTCGCTCAGGTGGACGACGGCGCTCTCGGGGTGCCTGCTGCCGGGGCGGTAGCGGATCTCGGTGTGCGGCCAGCCGAGCTGCACGTCATGGCGTCCGCCGTCCTCGGGGAAGACCTGCACGGCCTCGTTGAGGGTGCGGTGGCCGTCCGCGTCCTCCTGGGCGATGACCATGACGAACCGGTCCTCGAAGCGGACCGGTATCCAGAGCCAGTGGAAACCCTCGGGCCGGTACTCCTCGGCGGCCCGGCCGCCGTCCTCCCCGGGGATCGGCCGCACGCCCCAACTGCGGTCCCGGGTGCCGGTCCACTCCCCCGGGGTGAGGGCGAACTCCTCGCCCTTGGCCCGGATGGTGCCGGTGACCTGGCCGGCCTGGACGAAGCGGCGGCCCTCCAGGATCAGCCGGTCACCGCGCCGCTGGACGTGGTGGGGCTCCCAGACGGCGGGGAACTCGGCGGTCCAGGTGATGTCGTACGAGAGCCCCTGCGGGTCGTCCGGATCGGCCGCACAGCGCAGGGTGAGCTGCTTGAGCGGGACGTCGACGGTGATGGACAACGGGCCCACCGAGAGGTTCATCCGGTCGTCGCCGAGGGCGTCGGAGGCCCGGACGGCGAGGAGTTCCCCGCCGATCCGGAGGGTGGCGTAGGCATCTATGACCCCGGCGTTGGGATAGACACCGAGGCCGAGGATGAGGACGGCGCGGCCGGCGTGGTCGAAGACGTGGAAGATGCAACGGTCGTAGGCGTTGCGGTCACTGCTGACCACGTGCTTCATCGACAACGGAGCCTGGTGGATGGGGTATTCGTCGAGGGCAACGGGCCGGTCGGCGGGCATGGCGGACCTCCTGGACGGCGTGGCGGGGGCGGGCGTGGCGCGCAGATGTGACGGTACGTCAGAAATGCTGACCGGGACCAGACTTCTGGCACAACCTGACAGGCCGACACGAATCGCCGGAGGGGCGGGGGCTACGGGGGGCTCTTATCCCTCGACCGAATCAGGGATGTCTTGGGGGCTTCCCGTCAGTCCCAGGGTCCTTCCGTGCCGGGCCGGGCCCTCAAGGGCGCTCCTTCGTCGCGTCGCTTCGCGATGGCCTTCGACCACCCTTGACCGCCCGTCCCGACACGGAAAGACAAGGACTGTCGGGAAGCCCCCAAAGGAACGGTCTCCTAGGGACAGACATGAGGGACGGGGGCATC
>NZ_JOFT01000049.1 GCF_000725805.1 Streptomyces xanthophaeus
GCCACGGCTCGTACTGGACGTACTTGCGTGGTCCGACAACGCGGGGAGGTGCCGTGCCGGGCGCCGCGACCCGGTGGACCTTTCCGGTCACAGCACTAGCTCCTGCCCCTGGTGAGGGAGAGGAGGTCGCGGGCTGGGCCGGCCGGGCGGGCGCCCGTCGGCCAGACGGCCCGCAGGGCGCGGTCCAGGGCCGCCCCGTCGACCGGGACCGCGACCAGGCGGCGCGCCGCCAGCTCGTCCACCACGGCCAGCGCCGACAGCACGCACGGCCCGGCGCCGCTCAGCGCCGCCGCCTTCACCGCGGTCGTCGACGCCAGCTCCAGCAGGGGTTCGGCCAGTCCCCCGCATCCGGCCAGTGCGGCGTCGAGCACCTGCCGCGTGCCCGAGCCCCGCTCGCGCAGGATCAGCGGCGTCGACGCCAGTTCCGCCGCGGCCACCCCGCGCGTGCGCCGCGCCCACGGGTGCCCCGGCGCCACGGCCACGACCAGCCGGTCCTGCGCGATCACCGCCGAGTCCAGGCCCTCGGGCACGGTCAGGCCCTCCACGAAGCCGAGGTCCGCCTCGTGCGCGAGGACCTGCTCGGCGACCACCGCCGAATTCCCCGCGTGCAGGGACACCGCCGTGTCGGGCCGCTGCCCGCGCAGGGCGATCAGCCAGCCCGGCAGCAGGTACTCCGCGATGGTCATGCTGGCGGCCACCCGCAGCCTCGAATCGCGTCGGCCCCGTAGCGCCTGCGCCCCGGCGTCGAACGCCTCCGCCGCCTCCACCACCTGCCGGGCCCAGTCCGTGACCAGCGCACCCTCCGCCGTCAGCGTCGACCCCCGGGGCGAGCGGTCGACCAGTGCCACGCCCAGCCGGGTCTCCATGGCCCGGATCCGGCTGCTGGCCGCGGGCTGGGTGATGCCCAGCCGCCGGGCCGCGCCGCTGAGGCTGCCCACCCGCGCCACCGCGAGGAGCAGCTCCATCGCGCCCAGGTCCGGCACCCGGTGAGCCAGCGGAACCCACTCTTCATTGCCCATAACATCAGTTTATGGCCTCATAGGGAGATCACCTCTGCCGACCGGGACGGACCGGCGGGAGGCTGGGTCCATGGCCACCACCCTCGTGCGACCCCGCACCCTCCCCGACGAGCCCGCGCCCCGCGCCCACAAGGCCCCCGCGCTGCGGAACCTCGGCCCCAACTGGTACGCCTCCGTCATGGGCACGGCCATCGTCGCCAACGCCGGCGCGACCCTCCCGTACCAGCTCCCCGGACAGCGCGTGGCCTGCCAGATCGTCTGGGCGCTGTCCGCGCTCGCCCTCGCCGCCGTGCTGACGGCCCGGGCCGGGCACTGGATCCACCACCGCGACCAGGCCCGCGCCCATCTCCTCGACCCGGCCGTGGCCCCGTTCTACGGCTGCCTCTCGATGGCCCTCCTGGCCGTCGGCGGCGGCACCCTCATCGTGGGCAAGGACCTGATCGGGACCGGCGCGGCCGTCGCCGTGGACACCGTGCTCTTCACCGCCGGCACCGCGGTCGGCCTGGTCATGGCCGTGGCCGTGCCCTACCTGATGATCGTCCGCCACAAGGTCGACGCCCGGCAGGCCACCCCCGTGTGGCTGCTCCCCCTGGTCGCCCCCATGGTCTCCGCCGCGCTGGGCCCGGTGCTCATACCCCACCTGCCCGCCGGCCAGCCCCGCGAGGCCCTGCTGCTCGCCTGCTACGCCATGTTCGGCATCAGTCTGCTCGCCACCCTGCTGATGCTCCCCCTGATCCTCGGCCGGCTGATCGTGGGCGGCCCCCTCCCCCTGGCCCTGACCCCCACCCTCTTCCTGGTGCTGGGCCCGCTCGGCCAGTCGACCACCGCCGTGAACCAGCTCGCCGACGTCGCCCACCAGTCGATCGGCGCCCCCTACGCCGGAGCGCTGAGCGCCTTCGCGGTCGTCTACGGGGTCCCCGTCATGGGCTTCGCGCTGCTGTGGCTGGCCCTGGCCGCGGCCATGCTGGTCCGGGCGGCCCGCGCCGGCATGGGCTTCGCCATGACCTGGTGGGCCCTGACCTTCCCCGTCGGCACCTGCGTCACCGGCGCCACCGGCCTGGCCCACCACACCGGCCTGACCGCCTTCTCCTGGCTGGCCACGGCCCTGTTCCTGGCCCTGCTGACGGCCTGGCTCCTGGCCGCCGCCCACACCCTCCGCGGCCTGCTCTCGGGCCGCCTCCTCGCCTAGGGCGGGCAACCGCTCAGCGCGCCGCGTGCAGGGCGGCCGCCAGGGCCGCCGGAGCCTCGGCCAGCGAGGGGCCGTACCAGGTCAGGTACCGGCCGTCGACCAGGGCGGCCGGCAGGCCCGGGAAGGCCTCCGGCCCGTCCTCGGCCGAGAAGCGGTACGGCTCGTCCGGGAGCACCACCAGATCGCAGCCGGCGGCCGCCAGTTCCTCCACCGGCACCCGGGGGTAGCGCTCCGGGTGCCCGGCGTACGCGTTGCGGACCCCGAGCCGCGCCAGCAGGTCCCCCGCGAAGGTGTCCCGGCCCAGCACCATCCACGGCCGCCGCCAGACCGGCACGAAGGCGGTGAGCGCGCCGACCGGCTCCACCCCGGCCCAGGCGCGCTCCGCGTCCACCAGCCAGCCCGGCCTCT
Organism: Streptomyces xanthophaeus; assembly: GCF_000725805.1. GTDB lineage: Bacteria > Actinomycetota > Actinomycetes > Streptomycetales > Streptomycetaceae > Streptomyces > Streptomyces xanthophaeus. The sequence goes on from NZ_JOFT01000049.1 coordinate 2,617, forward strand.
TCAGCCCCAGCGCCCCCACCAGCACCCGGTCCAGTTCCCGTAGCGCCTGCGGCAGGTCCCGGACCTCGGTGACCAGCACCTCCACCCCGGCGGCGCGCAGCTCCGCCAGGTCCGGGGCCCGGTTCTCCTCCTCGTTGGCGATCACCAGGTCCGGACGCAGCCCGACGATCCGGCGGACGTCGGGGTTCTTCGTCCCCCCGATCCGCACCGCGCCCCCGAGGTCGGCGGGGTGCGTGCACCAGTCGGTCACCCCGGCCAGCAGCCCCGGCGCGCTCACCGCCACCGCCTCGGTCAGGGACGGCACCAGCGAGACGACCCGCCGCGCGGCGCTCACCGGCCGGGCGACGGCGGCTCGGACGTGGCGTGGATGTGGTCCGCGACGGCGACGACCAGGAGCCGGGTGTCCTCGGTGACGGCCCGCCAGCGGTGGCGCACACCGCCCGACAGGAACAGCGCGTCCCCGCTCTCCAGCCGGTACGCCCGCCCCTCCGCCTCCACCTGGCAGGCGCCCGAGATCACGTACATCAGCTCGTCGTTGCGGTGCTGGTACTCGCGGCCCGCGTCCTGGTCCCCGGTGAACTCCAGGGCGTGCAGCTGGTGATGGCCGCGCACCAGGGGCCGTACGCCCGGCACCGGGGTGAGCCCGGACGCGTCACCGGCCCGTACGAGGTCCACCGTGCGCGCCGTGTCGGAGGCGGCCAGCAGTTCGACGGCCGTGGTCTCCAGCGCGTCCGCGACCCGCTCCAGGGACCGCATGCTGGGCCGGGCCCGCTCGTTCTCTATCTGGCTGAGGAAGGGGACCGACAGGCCGCTGCGCGCCGAGACGGCCGCCAGGGTCAGGTGGAGGGCGCGACGCCGCTTGCGGACGGCCACGCCCACCCGCAGCGGTTCCTTCGCGTCCTTGTCCTTGTCCTTTTCCTTGTCCGTCGCCTTGTTCCCGCTCTTGCCGTGCTCGCGGTCCAAGCCGTGCGGGCCGTCCGTGCCGTCCCTGTCGTTCATGTGGGGGCTGCCCTCCCCTTGTCCGTCGCACATCGGTGTGCTGTAAGCACCTTACGCAGCAACCGCCTCCGGTATCGCGCTCACGGGTGGACCCGTCCCCCCGAACGCTGCCGTGGTGTATGCGCGCGCTCACCGTCCGTGACCCGTCGGGCGGGCCCGCCAAGGGCGGTCCGGGGTCGCCGGGGCGCGCAGCGCGTTGCGGCATCATCGTGTCCGTGACGACACGACGCCTGATGCTCCTGGACACCGCTTCCCTCTACTACCGCGCCTACTTCGGTGTGCCGGACTCCGTGAAGGCCCCCGACGGCACCCCGGTGAACGCCGTGCGCGGGCTGCTCGACTTCATCGGACGGCTGGTCCAGGACCACCGCCCGGACGACCTCGTGGCGTGCATGGACGCCGACTGGCGGCCCCACTGGCGGGTGGAGCTGATCCCCTCCTACAAGGCGCACCGCGTCGCCGTGGAGACCGAGGCGGGCCCGGACGTGGAGGAGACCCCGGACACCCTCGCCCCGCAGGTGCCGATCATCGAGGCGGCCCTGGACGCCTTCGGCATCGCCCGCGTGGGGGTCGCGGGCTTCGAGGCGGACGACGTGATCGGTACGCTCACGGCCCGCGCGAGCGGCCCCGTGGACATCGTCACCGGCGACCGGGACCTGTACCAGCTCGTGGACGACGCCCGTCGGCGGCGCGTGCTCTACCCCCTCAAGGGCGTGGGCACCCTCCAGGTGACGGACGAGGCCTGGCTGCGCGAGAAGTACGGGGTGGACGGCCCCGGGTACGCGGACCTGGCGCTGCTGCGCGGCGACCCGAGCGACGGCCTGCCGGGCGTGCCGGGGATCGGCGAGAAGACCGCGGCCAAGCTCCTCGACGCGTACGGCACGCTCGCCGGAATCATCGCGGCGATCGACGACCCGAAGTCGAAGCTGACCCCCACCCAGCGCAAGCGCCTGGACGAGTCCCGGCCCTATCTGGCGGTGGCTCCGAAGGTGGTCCAGGTGGCCTCGGACGTGCCGTTGCCGCAGTTCAACCCGGCTCTGCCCGCGGTCGCGGCGCAGCCCGAACTGGTCGACGCCCTCGCCCATCGGTGGGGTCTCGGCGGGGCCGTGTCGCGCCTGAGCAGCGCGCTGCGGCCCTGAGGTGCTAACTTAGGTAATCCTAAGTACCAGGGGAGTCAGGGAGTAACCGTGGCAGAAGGACGCGCCCGTACAGTCGCCGCCGCCGTCGTCGTACGCACCGAACGGCTTTCACCGCACATGGTGCGGATCGTGCTGGGCGGTGAGGGACTGGCGGGATTCGGCGCGGGCGAGTTCACGGACCATTACGTCAAGCTCCTCTTCCCCCCACAGGGCGTCTCCTACCCCTCGCCGTGGAACCTCGAGCAGATCCGGGCCGATTTCCCCCGCGCCCAGTGGCCGCGCCAGCGCGCGTACACGGTCCGGGCCTGGGATGCGGCACACCTCGAACTGACCCTCGATTTCGTGGTCCACGGCGACGAGGGCCTGGCCGGGCCGTGGGCGGCCCGCGTCCAGCCGGGTGAACTCGTACGGTTCCTCGGCCCGGGCGGCGCCTACGCCCCGGACCTGACGGCCGACTGGCACCTCCTGGTCGGCGACGAGAGCGCACTGCCCGCGATCGCCGCGGCGATGGAGGCGGTCCCGGCCGGTACCCGGGTCCACGCCTTCATCGAGGTCGAGGGCCCGGCCGACGAGCTGAAGATCGCCGCCGCGGACGGGACCGTGCCCTTCTGGATCCACCGCGGCGACCGCCCGGTCGGCGAGGCGCTGGTCGAAGCGGTCACCGCCCTGCGGTTCCCGTCCCCGGACGTGCACGCCTTCGTCCACGGCGAGGCCGGCTTCGTCAAGGAACTCCGCCGCCACCTGCGCCTGGAACGCGGCATCCCGCGCGAGCGCCTGTCGATCTCCGGCTACTGGCGCCTGGGCGAGACGGACGAGGGCTGGCGCGCGATCAAGCGCGACTGGAACGCCACGGTGGAGGCCGAGCAGGAACTCCGCCACGAAGCCGCGGCCTGACCCCTCCGGAACACCCGGACACCCCGGACAGCCCGAGCCCTCGGGCCCGGGCTGTCCGGCGTTCCGGCCGCGCGCCCGTCAGCCGTCCGGCGGCAGGACGTCCCCGTGCGTACGCTCCGCGCACCGGGCACGGCCGGAGCCGCGGTCCTGCTGACCGCGACGGCGGCGGCCTCCGGGGCGGCCGCGGCCAGATCGCCTCGCTGTCCGAGCCGCTCTCCTCGACGGTCGCGGCCGGCGCCCTCACCACCCCGACGCGTTCGACCGGCACTCCACCCTGCCCGGGTCCTCCCTCAAGGACCTCTGGATCACCGACACCTGGGCACCCCCACCCGGCAGGAGCCGCATAGCCTGTCCTGCGATGAGACGCAGAGCCCCGCTACCCCCCTCGCCGCTGCCCCAGCGCGCCGGTATCGACCCCGTCCGGCTGCGCCTGCCCGCGGACCCCGACGGCGCCTGGCCCGACCTCGGCAGCTACCTCGCCGCGCACTACGCGGGCGGGCCCGGAGCCGCGGCCATCGCCGGGCTGCTGACGGCCGGCCGGGTGCTCGGCCCCGGCGGGCGCGTCCTGCGCGCCGAGGACCCGTACGAGGCGGGCGCCTACCTGTGGTTCCACCGGGACCTGCCGGCGGAACCGGCCGTGCCCTTCGCGATCCGCGTCGTGCACCGCGACCCGCACCTCCTGGTCGTGGACAAGCCGCACTTCCTGGCGACCACCCCGCGCGGCAGCCACATCACGCAGACCGCCCTGGCCCGCCTGCGCGCGGAACTGGACCTGCCCCAGCTCAGCCCGGTGCACCGCCTGGACCGGCTGACGGCAGGACTGGTCATGTTCAGCATCCGGCCCGCGGACCGCGGCGCCTACCAGCTCCTCTTCCAGCAGCGGCAGGTGCACAAGGAGTACGAGGCCCTCGCGCGCCACGATCCGCAGCTCGCCCTGCCACGCACGGTGCGCAGCCGGATCGAGAAGACCCGTGGGGTGATCGCGGCGGCCGAGGTGCCGGGCGGCGAGCCGAACGCCGAGAGCCTGGTCGAGCTCATCGCCACCCGGGGCGGCCTGGGACGCTACCGGCTGACCCCGCACACCGGCCGCACCCACCAGCTCCGGGTGCACATGAACGGCCTCGGCCTGCCCATCCTCGGGGACCCGGTGTATCCGCAGGTCACCGACCCGGCTCCGGACGACTACCGGCGCCCTCTCCAGCTCCTGGCCCGGGTGCTGGCCTTCACCGACCCGGTCACCGGCGCCGTCCACCGCTTCGAGAGCGGGCTCGCCCTCCAGGCCTGGGACGACCTCCCGGGCTGGGAGTCCGGCCCCGGGAGCTAGGCCGGGCGTCAGGCGCCGACGCCCGCGATCCGCAGCGCGGCGTCCGCCGTGGCCTCCGCGAAGACCGTGGCCGGCCGCCCGGGATCCGCGCGGTGGATCAGCATCACGCCCTCGATCAGCCCGAACACCAGGTCGTTGCGCAGGGCCAGCCCGGCCCGGTCCCCGGCCAGCTCCGCCCCGCCGCAGGCTCCCTGGAGCAACTCCCGGTAGATGTGCCGCAGTTCCGCCCGCATCCGGCGGAACTGGCCGAACCGGGCCCCGCCCACCTCGGGCAGCAGGTACAGCGCGCCCAGGTCGTACGGCCCCCCGCACAGCAGCAGCACGTCCGAGCGGCACAGCTCCCACAGCCGCCGGGCGGCCGGCCGCCCGGTGTCGGCCAGGAGCCTGCGGGCCAGCAGCAGCGAGGGGGCGACCGTGGACTCCAGGAGTTCGGCGAGGAGTTCCTCCTTGCCGCCGAAGTAGTGGTACATCGTGGCCTGGCGCAGCCCGGCCCGCTCGGCCACCGCCCGCGTGGTGGTGGCCGCGTATCCCCGGACGGTGAACAACTCGGCCGCCGCGCAGAGGAGTTCCTCACGCGGCGGCCGGCCGCTCACCGGTCTCACCTGGTCGGCGCGCGGCCGACCGACCCGTCTCGGTCCTGCATCTGCTTCCCCACCCATGGCCCGATCGTCGCACAGCGCACGACGAACCGATCATGGCAAGAGATGAGATCGAGCCACACCCACACTCGGAGGAAGCCCCAAAAGCGCCTAGCCGACCGAGCTGTAGGCCACTACACCCCGAAGTAGCGCGTCCACGGCCTTACGGGCATTTCGCGCCACCGTGCTCCCGCTGTCACCGGAGGCCGAAGGAGCCGCCGCGGCGATCTGCCCCAGGACGTCGATGACCTGCTTGCACCAGCGCACGAAGTCACCGGCCGGCATCTCCGCCTCGCGCAGCACCTCGTCCAGGCTCTTGTCGGAAGCCCACTGGTACGCCGCCCACGCGAAGCCGAGGTCCGGCTCCCGCTGGCCCACGCCCTCCGCCTGGTTGATGCGGTGGTCCTCCTCCAGCGCGTCGAGGCGGCCCCAGATCCGGACCATCTCGCCCAGCGCCTCCTTCGCCGCGCCGCCCGGCACCTTCGGTGCGACGGCGTCGTCGGACTGCCGCGCCTCGAAGACCAGCGCCGATACGCAGGCGGCCAGTTCGGCCGGGCTCAGGCCCTCCCAGACCCCGGCGCGCAGGCACTCGGAGGCCAGCAGGTCGAGCTCGCCGTAGAGCCGGGCGAGCCGCTTCCCGTGTTCGGTGACCTCGTCCTCGCGCAGGTAGTCCAGCTCGGTGAGCAGGGCGTGGATCCGGTCGAAGGTGCGGGCGATGGTGTTCGTCCGCCCCTCGATGCGGCGCTCCAGCTGCTGGGTGTCCCGCTTGAGCCGGTGGTAGCGCTCCGCCCAGCGGGCGTGGTCCTCGCGCTCGTCGCAGCCGTGGCACGGGTGCGCCCGCAGCTCGGCGCGCAGCCGGGCGATCTCGCGGTCGTCGGCCGCCGCGGCGCGCCCGCGGGGCGCCCGCCCGGGCCTGAAGTCGCCCGCCTTGGTCCGCAGTTGCGATGCCAGGTCCCGACGCGACTGCGGGGAGCGGGCGTTGAAGGTCTTCGGGATCCGCATCCGGTCCAACGGCTCCACCGGCACCGGGAAGTCGATCGCGGCGAGCCGCTTGACCTGCCGCTCGGCGGTGAGCACCAGCGGCCTCGGCCCCTCGGTGTACTCGTGCCCGCGGTGCCCGTTGACCCGCCCGGCCGGCACGCCCGGGTCCAGGACGAGCGCCAGCCCGGCGAACTTGCCGCTCGGCACGTGGATGATGTCGCCCGGCTTGAGCCTCTCCAGCGAGCTGGCGGCCTGCACCCGGCGCTGGGCCGCGCCCTGCTTGGCCAGGTCGGTCTCGCGGTCCTTGAGGTCGCGGCGCAGCTGCGCGTACTCCTCGAAGTTCCCCAGGTGGCAGGTCATGCCCTCCTGGTAGCCCTCCAGGCCTTCCTCGTTGCGCTGCACCTGCCGGGAGATCCCGACGACCGAGCGGTCGGCCTGGAACTGCGCGAAGGAGGTCTCCAGCAGCTCGCGCGAACGGTGCCGCCCGAACTGGCTGACCAGGTTCACGGCCATGTTGTACGAGGGCTTGAAGCTGGAGCGCAGCGGATACGTACGGGTGCCCGCGAGCCCGGCGAGACCCACCGGGTCCATGCCGCGCTGCCAGAGCACGACGGCGTGGCCCTCGACGTCGATGCCGCGCCGCCCGGCCCGGCCGGTGAGCTGCGTGTACTCGCCGGGGGTGATGTCGGCGTGCTGCTCGCCGTTCCACTTGACCAGCTTCTCCAGGATCACCGTGCGCGCGGGCATGTTGATGCCCAGCGCGAGGGTCTCGGTGGCGAAGACGGCCTTGACCAGGCCGCGGACGAACAGTTCCTCCACGACCTCCTTGAAGGTGGGCAGCATGCCCGCGTGGTGCGAGGCGATGCCCCGCTCCAGGCCTTCGAGCCACTCGTAGTACCCGAGGACGTGCAGGTCCTCGGTGGGGATGGAGGCGGTGCGCGCCTCGACGATCTCGCGGACCTGAAGGCGGGCCGCGTCGTCGTTGAGCCGCAGGCCCGCGTACAGGCACTGCTGGACGGCGGCCTGGCAGCCGGCCCGGCTGAAGATGAAGTTGATGGCGGGCAGCAGCCCGTCGTTGTCGAGGCGGGCGATGACCTCGGGCCGCGACGGGGTCCAGATCCGGCCGCGGGAGCGCCGCTCGCGCTCGCGGTCGGCCTCGCGGACCATCTTCCCGCGCCGCCGGTCCTTCGGACTGTACGAGCGGCTGTTCTCCTCGCGCGCCATCCGCAGCAGGTCGGGGTTGACCTCGCGGCGCGCGGAGCTGCGGCCGCCGTGGTCGGACTCCTCCTCGAACAGGTCGAAGATCCGCCGGCCGGCCATGACGTGCTGCCACAGCGGTACGGGCCGCTCTTCGGAGACGATCACCTCGGTGTCGCCGCGGACGGTGTCCAGCCAGTCGCCGAACTCCTCCGCGTTGGACACCGTGGCCGAGAGCGAGACCAGGGTCACCGACTCGGGGAGGTGGATGATCACTTCCTCCCAGACGGCTCCGCGGAACCGGTCGGAGAGGTAGTGCACCTCGTCCATCACGACGTAGCCCAGGCCGCGCAGCGCCTGCGAGCCCGCGTACAGCATGTTGCGGAGCACCTCTGTGGTCATCACGACCACGGGCGCATCGGAGTTGACGCTGTTGTCGCCGGTGAGCAGGCCCACCTTGTCGGCGCCGTAACGCTTGACGAGGTCCGCGTACTTCTGGTTCGACAGGGCCTTGATGGGCGTCGTGTAGAAGCACTTGCGGCCCTGCTGGAGCGCCAGGTGCACGGCGAACTCGCCGACGATGGTCTTGCCCGAGCCCGTGGGGGCGGCCACCAGGACGCCCTTGCCGGCCTCCAGTGCCTTGCAGGCCTCGATCTGGAAGGGGTCCAGATCGAATGCGTACATCTCGCGGAAGGGGTGCAGCGCGGTGGCCTCTTCGGCGGCGCGGATCCGGGCAGCGGCGTACCGCTCGGCGGGAGAGAGTTCTTCGGTCATCTTGAGATCGAGCCTACCCGCCACCTCTGACAACAGTCGCGATCATTTATACGAGTACGCGGACGGTCGTCGGACGGTCATACCAGGACGCGCAGGGCCGCGGGTGGCCGAGGCGGGTCCCCTTGTAGACCTGCGGGAAGACCTTGAGCAGGGTGGCCCGGCTGCAGTCGCCCACCACCGTGACGTCGAAGAGCCCGTCGTCGGGCACCGCGTCCGCGCAGATCCGCATGCCGCCCCCGTACGAGGACCCTCCCCCGAACTCCGTCCGGGGGCCCCCCTGCACGGCCACCAGCGTGGCCTCGGTCTCGATGACCCCGCCGCCGTCCAGGGTGATCCGGTAGGGGAAGGGCCGGAAGGCCGCCGGCTCGGCGACCATCGCCGGGTCGTACTTGAAGCGGCCGGCCGGCAGCCGCATCCGGTTGCCCCGGTCGTTGACCCGGGAGTCGAAGCCGGAGCACAGCACGGTCCCGTACCAGGTGCCGTCCGCGCGCCCGAGGTCGAGAGACCATGCCGTCCCCGCCCACCGCGATCACCGCGCCGGTGCCCTCACGGACGGCGGTGCGCAGCCGGGCCAGGGCGTCGGGCCCGTCGCCGCCGAGGACGGTCCGCACGCAGAGGCCCGCGGCCCGCGGTGGGATTGACGAAGAGGGTGACCTCAGAGCTCACCCCCGGAATGTACCGGAGGGTGATCTCCTCAGGTGGCGTCGTCGTAACCGTTGATCCGCTGGCGTCCGCCGTCGTCCTGCCCGGGGAGGGCGGCGGGTGCCGCGACCGGGTCCATGGAGCCGATCGGCGCGGGGGTGAGGTCCAGCTCGGCTGCTTCGTCGTCGTCCAGGCCCGCGTCGGGGTCGTTGCGCCGTCGCCGCCGGTCGTTGACCAGGCAGACGCCGAGCGCGATGAAGTACAGGGCGATGATCGGACCGGCCAGGGCCAGCATGGTCAGCGGGTCACCGGTGGGCGTGGCGAACGCGGCGAAGACCGTGATGCCCAGGACCATGGCGCGCCACCAGCCCGCCAGCCGCTTCGCGGTGAGGACCCCGGTGAAGTTGAGGAGGATCAGCAGCAGCGGCAGCTCGAAGGCGAGACCGAAGACGACGACCATGCGGGTGATCAGGTCGAGGTAGTCGTCGACCGGGAGCAGGTTACGCGCGTGCTCGGGCGTGAACTCGAGCAGGATGGTCGCGGTCTGCGGGAGGACCTTGTACGCGAGCACGGCGCCGGCGCCGAAGAGCGGCGCACCGACCGCGACGAAGCTCATCGCGTACTTCTTCTCGTGGCTGTGCAGCCCGGGGGCGGTGAAGGCCCAGAGCTGGTAGAGCCACACCGGCGCGGAGATCACGATGCCGGCGGTCAGCGAGACCTTCAGGGCGATGGAGAACGGCGCGATGAGGCCGTTGACCGTCATGTCGGCGCAGGGGCGGCCGTTGCGCTGCGAGACCACCCCGTCGGTGCAGCCGACGGAGTCCAGCATCGGCTTCAGCATGAAGTCGATGAGGTCCTTGTAGAAGAAGGCCGCCACGACGGTGATCACGAGGATCGCCAGGACCGACTTCAGCAGGCGGTTTCTCAGTTCGCGCAGGTGCTCGACGAGAGGCATGCGCCCTTCGGCGTCCTTGGCCTGTCGTTCTGGCTTCCCCTGCTTGCGGGCAGACTTGAGCAACCCACGTCCCTTGTCTCGTTGCAGATGACTGGCGTGTCCGGCGGGTGTCAGCCCTGGGTGGTGCGGTTCGGCTCGCTGACGGGCCGGGAGCTGGTGACGTCACCGGGCGCGGCCTGGATGGTGCGCGGGGCGACGGGCTGCTGGGCGGCCTGGTCGGCGGCGGTGGGGGCCGCGGCCGCGTCCTCCGCCTCGCCGTCCTTCTTCATGGCCTTGGCCTCGCTCTTGAGGATGCGGGCCGACTTGCCGAGGGAGCGCGCCATCTCCGGAAGCTTCTTGGCACCGAACAGCAGCACGATCACAGCGATGATCAGAAGGATCTCAAGGGGCTTCAGATTGCCGATCATGTGTGTCTTCCTTCTCACCGAAACGGCTGGTTGTGGTGGCTCCGGGCGGTTCGGACACCCATCCGGTAACCGCTCAGACAAGGATCGTAACCCCCGGGGGTTAACGCCCGGCAATCCCCCGGGGTACCCCCGATTGCGTACGGCCGGGTCACGACGGCGGCGGACTGCCGGTTTCGTCCCGGTTCAGGGACGCGCGATCCGGCCCGCGCGGGCCAGGTCGGCAGCGGCCCGCTCCAGGTCCCCCGAGGCGTCCGTGATCCGGCGGCTGGCCCGCTCGACCTGCCCGGCGAGTCTGCGGACCTCCACGAAGACCCGCACGGCCAGGACGGACAGGACGGCGACCCCGAGGAAGCCCAGGACAATTGCGAGCATCGGCCACAGCATGGGGCGAGCCTAGGCCACCGGCCGCCTCAGATGCTGCGCAGGGTGCTCACGCCGCCACCGGTCAGCAGTTCCACGATGCGCTCGCCGGCGGGCTTGCGTACGGAGGCACCGCACTCGGGACAGGTGAAGGAGTAGAAGGTGGTCCGCCTGCTGCCTCCGATGGCCAGCCGCAGGGCGGCCGCGTCCAGCTCGAAGCGGGCCCGGCAGTCGGGACAGGAGGCCTTGAAGGCCACGGGTCCGGACGTTGGCGACATCGGCCGAACCTCCCTCAGACCTGTTCCCCGTACCCCGCGAGCGCTTCGCGGGCGGCGCTGCGCGCGCTCTCCGCCAGCTCCGCGGGAGCCACGATCCGCCCCTCGCGTCCCAGCCGCAGCGCGAGCCGCCGCAGCGAGGCCGGGTCCGGGCTGCGCAGCGTGATCCGCAGGCCCCCTTCGGCCAGCTCCTCGGCGCTGTCGTGCGGGTAGTACTCGGCGACCCAGCGCCCGCCCGGACCCACCTCGACGACGACCTCGGGGTCCTCGGCGGCGGGCTGGACCAGGCCCTCGGAAAGATCGCGCGGCTCGATCGCGGGCGGCTCGGCCCGCTCGTCCAGCAGCCGGATCTCCGCGACCCGGTCGAGGCGGAAGGTGCGCCGGGCCTCCGAGAGGTGGCACCACCCCTCCATGTACGTGTGCCCCACGGCGAAGAGCCGGATCGGGTCGACCTTGCGCTCGGTGAGCTCGTCGCGCGCGGGCGAGTAGTAGCGCAGCCACAGCCGGCGGCGTTCCGCGATGGCCCGGTCGACGTCCGCGAAGACCCCGCCCTCGGCCTCGAAGGTCACCGAGAGCCGGGAGCTGGCCCCGGCGGCCTCGCCCGCCGCCGCCTCCAGCTTGGCGGTGGCCCGCAGCAGGGCGTCCCGGTCGCTCTCGCGCAGCCCGGGCAGGGTCGCCACCGCACGGGCGGCGACCAGCAGCGCCGTCGCCTCGTCGGCGGCGAGCCGCAGCGGCTCGGCGGTTGACTCCCCCGAGGCGTCGGGGTTGCGCCACCAGATGCGCTCCCCGTCGGTGTCGATGTCGAGCAGGTCCCCGCCGCGGAAGCTGGTCCCGCACATGGGGAGCACGTCGAGGTCCGAGATCAGCTCGTCCTCGGTGATCCCGAAGGCTCGGGCGACGTCGGCGACGTGCGCCCCGGGGCGCTCGCGCAGGTAGGTCACCAGGGACAGCATGCGGCGGGTCTGGTCGATGGCGTTGGCAGCCATGCTGGTACGTCTCCCCCTCAGGGCGTGCTCGGCAGGTGGTGCGGCAGCGCGGTGGTGGTGCGGCGCGGTGGTGGTGCAGAAGCGCGGTGGTGCGAAGGCGCCCGGCGGTCGTGCGGTGCGGTGCGGTGCGGTGCCGGCGGGCGCTGCGGCGGCGGCCCGGTCAGCCCTTGGCCACGGCCCGCAGCCGGTCCACGACGTCGGCCCGCAGATCGGCGGGCTCCACCACCACGACGTCCGGCCCGAACTCCACCAGCCAGGCGTCCAGCCCGTGCCCGTACGGAATCTCCAGCTCGTCCCAGCCGTCCCCGCCCTCGCGCACGGCGGTGGCCTTGGCCCGCAGCGGGTAACCCGCGCCGCTGCGCAGCCGGATCAGCGCGGAACGGTCCGCGCTCTCCCCGGCCCAGCTCGCCACGGTCTCGCGCACGGTCACCACGTCGGGCACCTCGGCGGTGTACTTCGCGGCGCGGGAGCGAACCTTGCCGGTGATCCGGGAGAGCCGGAACACCCGCTCCGCCCCGCGGTCGCGGTCGAAGCCGGCCAGGTACCAGTGGCCGCGCCAGCACTCCAGCGCCCAGGGCTCCACCTGACGGGTCTCGGGCCGGGCGGCGTTGGACTTGCGGTAGTCGAACACCACCGGCCGGCGGTCCCGGCAGGCCAGCATCAGGGGCTCGAAAGCCGCCTCGTGGACCGGGATGCGGGGCTCGATGGCGCTGTGCTGGCCCTCGTAGGGGTCACCCGCCTCCGGCATCCCGCCCGCGCGCAGCTTCTGCAGGGCGCCGCTCGCGGCCCCGGCGAGGCGGGCCTGCTGCCAGACCTTGGCCGCCAGCCCCAGGGCGGCGGCCTCCTCGGCGTCGAGGGCGACGGGCGGCAGCCGGTTGCTGTCCCGGCGGGCCAGGTAGCCCGTCTCGCCCTCCAGGTTCTCCACCGTCTCGATGACCAGGCCGAGTTCGCGCAGATCGTCCTTGTCGCGCTCGAACATCCGGTTGAAGGACTCGTCGTTGCCGGCTTCCATGTACGCCTCGATGGAGCCGCGCAGTTCGCGCTTGCTCAGCGGCCGACGGGTCCCCAGCAGACACAGCGCCAGATTCATCAGCCGCTCGGCCTTGGCAATCGCCATCGACGCCCTTCCGCCCTTCTCCGCGAACACCCGTGACCGTTGACCGTACCGTCCCGGGACGTCCGGGCAAAAGCGAGGGGCCCCCGCCGTACCGGCGGGGGCCCCTCAGCGGATCGCGGGTGTCCGGATCAGCCGACCTTGACCAGGTCGCACACGAAGATCAGCGTCTCGCCCGGGGCGATCGCGCTGCCCGCGCCACGGTCGCCGTAGGCGAGGTGGGCGGGGATCGTCAGCTTGCGGCGGCCGCCGACCTTCATGCCCTGGACGCCCTGGTCCCAGCCGGAGATGACCTGGCCGATACCGAGCTGGAACTGCAGCGCGGAGCCGCGGTTCCAGGAAGCGTCGAACTCCTCGCCGGTGGAGAAGGCCACGCCCACGTAGTGGACGGAAACCCGGTCGCCGGCCTTGGCCTCGTCGCCGTCGCCCAGCCAGATGTCCTCGGAGACGAGGTCCTCGGGGGCTTCGCCCTCGGGGAAGTCGATCTCGGGCTTCTCGAGCTTGTCGCTCACGGAACTTCTCCTCATACGTACGAAACGGTCAACCGGAACAGTCTTACATCACGGCGAGGATGTCGAGGCTGAAGACCAGCGTCGAATTGGCCGGGATGGTCCCCTGCTCCTTGTCGCCGAAGCCCATGTCCGGCGGGATGACCAGCAGGATGCGACTGCCGGCCTTCTTGCCGATGATGCCGTCCTTCAGACCCTTGACCGAGAGCTGGTCCATCGGCCAGGTGACCGACGTGTCGGCGGTGTACGTGGACTCGAAGGTCTTGTCGTCCTTCCACGTCTTGCCGTTGAACTTGACGACGACGCTGTCGACGTCCTTCACGACCGGGCCGTCACCCTCGATGACGTAGTTCGAGACCAGCTTCGCCGGCGGAGCGACGTCCTTCGGGACGGTGACGGGCACTTCCTTGCCGTCCACGTTGGTGCCGACCTTGGGCAGGTCCTTGTTGTCCTGGGCGACTTCCTTGCCCGTGGCCGAGACCGGGACGGAGGTGCCCTTGACGATGTCGACGACGAAGACCAGCGTGGCGTTCGCCTTGATCTTCTCGCCGGAGCCCTGCGCGCCGTAACCGAGCTCCGGCGGGATCACCAGCTCGATGCGGCTGCCGACCTTCTGGCCCTCAAGGCCCTGGTCCCAGCCCTTGATGACCGCGCCCGCGCCGACGGTCACGTCGAAGGGCTTGCCCTTGCCGAAGCTCTCGTCGAACGGCTCCTTGCCGTCCCACACCTGGCCGTAGTAGTTGACCTGGGCGACGTCGCCCTTCTTCAGCGCCGGGCCGTCGCCCTCGCTGATGCTCACCACCTTGAGCTCCTTCGGCGGTTCGCCCTTCCCCTGCGACAGGGTGGGCTTCTCCCCGAACTTGGCACCCTCGGTGATCGCGGGCGCCCCGTTCTTCATCTGGGCGGAGTCGGAGCCGCTGTCATCGCCACAAGCCGCTGTCGACAGCAGCAGGAGGGGTACGACAAGCAGGCCGGCAAGTCGGCGCACGGGTTCCTCAGATCTCAGACGGCAAGGCGGTCGCCCGCCACTCTAAGCCGTGCAGAGGGCCCCGTACGAGTAACGTACGGGGCCCCTGGCCAAGATCAGAAGGTCAGTGCGGTGTCACACGACACACTCACATCCCGGCGATCAGCTTCTCCACCCGGTCGTCCACCGACCGGAACGGGTCCTTGCACAGCACGGTCCGCTGCGCCTGGTCGTTCAGCTTCAGGTGCACCCAGTCCACCGTGAAGTCCCGCCGCTGCTCCTGCGCCCGGCGGATGAAGTCACCGCGCAGCCGCGCCCTCGTCGTCTGCGGGGGCACCGACTTGCCCTCGAAGATCTTGAGGTCGTTGCAGATCCGCGCCGCCTGTCCTTTGCGCTCCAGCAGGTAGTACAGCCCGCGCCGGCGGTGGATGTCGTGGTAGGCGAGGTCTATCTGAGCCACCCGCGGGTTCGACATCGTCATGTTGTGCTTGGCCCGGTACCGCTCGATCAGCTGGTACTTCATGACCCAGTCGATCTCGGTCCCGATCCGGTCCAGGTCCTCGGCGTCGATGGCGTCGAGCGTGCGGCCCCACAGCTCCAGCACCTGGTCCACCACACCGGTACGGATCCCCCGGCGCTCCGCGAAGTCCACCGCCTTGTCGTAGTACTCCCGCTGGATCTCCAGCGCCGAGGCCTCCCGGCCGCTCGCCAGACGCACCTTGCGCTGGCCGGTGATGTCATGACTGACCTCACGGATCGCCCGGATCGGGTTCTCCAGCGTCAGGTCCCGCATCACCGTGCCCGCCTCGATCATGCGCAGCACGAGATCGGTGGCCCCGACCTTCAGCAGCATGGTCGTCTCGGACATGTTCGAGTCACCGACGATGACGTGGAGCCGCCGGTACCGCTCCGCGTCCGCGTGCGGCTCGTCCCTGGTGTTGATGATCGGCCGGGACCGGGTCGTCGCGGAACTGACGCCCTCCCAGATGTGCTCGGCCCGCTGGCTCACGCAGTAGACCGCACCCCGGGGGGTCTGCAGTACCTTGCCCGCACCACAGATCAGCTGGCGCGTGACGAGGAACGGGATGAGGATGTCCGCCAGGCGGGAGAATTCCCCGTGCCGGGCCACCAGATAGTTCTCGTGGCATCCGTACGAGTTTCCCGCAGAGTCGGTGTTGTTCTTGAAGAGATAGACGTCGCCCGCGATTCCCTCCTCGTGCAGGCGGCGTTCGGCGTCGACGAGCAGGCCTTCGAGAATGCGCTCGCCGGCCTTGTCGTGCGTGACGAGTTCCGTCACGTTGTCGCATTCCGGTGTTGCATATTCCGGATGCGAACCCACGTCGAGGTAGAGGCGGGCGCCGTTCCGCAGGAAGACATTGCTGCTGCGGCCCCATGACACAACACGGCGGAAGAGGTAGCGCGCCACTTCGTCAGGAGACAGTCGGCGCTGTCCCCTGAACGTGCACGTGACGCCGTACTCGTTCTCCAGCCCGAAAATGCGGCGGTCCATGACTGAACATTACGCCTTCTGCCCTCTTCTGAAACCGGGTTCGCCCATGCCGTTCCGATCAGTTCCCGGCAACCGGCCCCCGCAACACCGCACAAGTGACTGCCGATCAGCCCGCACAGCGGCCCCCGGTCAGCCCGCGGAAGGCACCTCGGACACCGCACCGGAGGAGCCTTCCTGCGCCCGCTCGGCCGAACCCGCCACCTCCCGGCTGCGCCCGGGAGTTGCCAGCACCCGCTGAGTCAGCGTCAGCACCAGCAACGCCGCCGCCCCCGCCACACTCGCCACCCCGAAGCTCGCCGCCGTACCGCCCAGCTCCACCGCCGGCCCCGCCACGGCCGTACCCATCGCCGCACCCACCCCGAAGAAGGTGACCAGCCACGAGAAGGCCTCCGTCACCGTGCCCGCCGGAGCATGCCGGTCCACCACGATGAACGCACACGCGATCGCCGGCGCCAGGAACACGCCCGCCAGCGCACTCAGCGCCGTCATCGCCACCGGACCCGGCGTCAGCATCAACGGCAGATAGCACACCGCCAGCAGGGCCACCAGCACCCGCAGCCGCCGCTCCGGCGCACCCGCCCACGACCGGCCGCCGTAGACCACACCGCCTGCAAGAGCACCGAGCCCCAGGGCCGCCATCAGCCAGCCGTACACCGCCTGGCTCCCCTGGTCGTCCGCGTACGCCACACCGGCCACCGTGATCGACCCCAGCGCCGTCCCCACGAAGAAGAACGCCCCCAGCAGCGCCAGCAGACCGCGCGAGCGCAGCGCGCCCAGCCAGTGCGCCTCGCGCGGCTCCGACCGCCACGTGCGCGAGGGCTCGCACACCACCACGGACAGCGCGCCCAGCACACCGATCGCATTGATCACCAGCAGCGCCGCCGCCGGGTCCCACAGCGACACGAACAGCGTCACCAGCAACGGGCCGACCGTGAACATGACCTCCTGGGCCACCGCGTCCATGGCGTACGCGGCGTGCACCCGCTCCTCCTTGCCGCCCAGCACGCTCGGCCACAGAGCCCGCAGCCCGCCCTCCAGCGGCGGCGTGAACAGCCCCGCCACCACGACCGCCCCGTACGCGGCGACCACCGAACCGGTGCCCGCGAAGGCCAGCCACACCATCCCCAGGGCAGAGACCACCGCCGCCGGCAGCTGGACCCGCGGCTGCCCGTACAGGTCCACGGCCCGGCCCAGCAGCGGCTGACCCACCGCATTCGCCAGCCCGTACGCCGCCGCCAGCGCCCCCGCCAGGCTGTAGCTGCCGCCCTCGGCCCGCGTGAACAGCACGATCGCGATCGGTGCCGTGCCGTTCGGAAGCCGGCCTATGAGCGTGCCCACCAGCAGCCTCGCGGCATGCCTGGTCCGCAGCAGCTCCGCGTATCCCGCGGCCATGTCTGCCCCCTCCTGCCCGGAACCCGCCCGGGGTAATACGTATAACTTGACGAGGTCATACGTACCATGGCCACACTCCGCCCGTCCACACGCACGACACCACCACGGACCCCGGGCGGACCCGGACCCCCGAAGAACCAGCACTCCAGGAGCACCCCTGTGACGAGACCCACCAGCCGGGACGTCGCCACCGCCGCCGGGGTCTCCCAGGCCACCGTCTCCCTCGTCCTCGGCGACAAATGGCGCGGCCGCGTCTCCGAACGCACCGCCGGCCTCGTCCGCGAAAGCGCCGCCCGCCTCGGCTACCGCCCCAACCTCGCCGCCCGCAACCTGCGCCTCGGCTCCACCCGCACCGCCCTCCTCGTCGTCCCCGCCCTCACGAACGAATTCTTCGCCCGCGTCTACACCGGCGCCGCCCGCATCGCCGCCGAACACGGCTTCGGCGTCGTCCTCTATCCCTCCCCCGACGGCACCGGCCCCGCCCGCGACCCCTTCGCCTCGGCCCGCGCCGCCCTCGACGGAGTCATCGCCTCCTCCATGGCCGCCCACGCCCTCGACGCCCTCGGCGGCGACGGACTCCCCCTCGTCATGCTCGACAGCGACCCCACCGCCACCACCGCCGCGGCCCACGTCAACCTCGCCATGGCCGACGGCATGCGCCAGGTCACCGAACACCTCCTGACCCACGGCCACCGCCGCTTCCTCCACCTCGCCTCCGCCGTCGACTCCTGGACCTTCGACGTCCGCGCCCACGCCCTGGCCGCCCTCCTGGAGCCCCACGCCACCCTGCGCACCGCACGGGCCCACCTCACCGTCGACGCCGCCCGCACAGCCGCAGAAGCCGCCCTGACCACCCCCCGGGACCGGCCCACCGCCATCGTCTGCGACGACGACATCCTCGCCGCCGGCGCCTGCAAGGCCGCCCGCCGCCTCGGCCTGCGCATCCCCGAGGACCTCTCCGTCACCGGCTTCGACGACCTCGCCCTCGCCACCGCCGTCGACCCCGAGCTCACCACCGTCCACCTCCCCGCCGAACGCGTCGGCGAACAGGGCATGACCGCCCTCCTCACCGTCCTCGACGGAGGCACCTGGACCGCCCCCGACCTCCCCGTCGAACTCGTCGTCCGCGACTCCTCCGGACCCGCCCCCGCCTGAACGCAGAAGTGCCCCGGCCCGCCCACAAGGGCGGACCGGGGCACTTCGCACGCGATCCCTACTCGGCTTCCTCGTCGGGCGCCTCGTCGTTCGACACGGCATCGGCCTGCACCGCTGCCGTCACGTCCGCCTCCAGCAGCCGCGACAGCTGCCGGCCCCGGATCCGCTTGAACTTGCGCTGCTGCGCCCGCGTCCGGTCCAGCACGGCGACCTCGAGCCGCTCCGCCGGAATCGCCTTGTCCGCACCGTTCGCCTGGCTGGACAGCGCCTGCACCGCCAGCTTCAGCGCCTCGGACAGGGTCATCCCGTCCTGGTGCCGCTGATCCAGGAAGGTACTGATCTGCTCGGCGTTCCCGCCGACCGCGACCGAGCCGTGCTCGTCCACGATCGAGCCGTCGTGCGGCAACCGGTAGATCTGGTCCCCGGCCGCGGTGGCACCCACCTCGGCCACCACCAGCTCCACCTCGTACGGCTTCTCGCCGGCCGAGGAGAAAATGGTGCCCAGCGTCTGCGCGTAGACGTTCGCCAGCCCGCGCGCCGTCACGTCGTCGCGGTCGTAGGTGTAGCCGCGCAGGTCCGCGTAGCGCACACCGCCGATCCGCAGGTTCTCGTACTCGTTGTACTTGCCGGCGGCCGCGAAGCCGATCCGGTCGTAGATCTCGCTGAACTTGTGCAGGGCACGGGAGGGGTTCTCGCCGACGAACACGATGCCGTCGGCGTACTGCAGCACGACAAGGCTGCGACCGCGGGCGATGCCCTTGCGGGCGTATTCCGCCCGGTCGGCCATGGCCTGCTGGGGTGACACATAGAACGGAGTCGACACCGGCTGTCCGTCCCTTTCTTCTGGGCGGAGGGGGGGTCCCCCCGGACGGAGCCTGGGGGAAGGGCGGCGGATGGTCAGAGCAGGGCGGCGCGCGGGCCGTCGGGCTGCTCCAGACGACGGTTGGTGACCGTACGGGCGAGCTCCTGCGACTCGTCGTCGGTCAGCCTGCGGAAGCCCTCGTCCGTGATGACGGTGACGATCGGATAGATGTGGCGGTACAGGTCCGGCCCACCGGTCGCCGAGTCGTCGTCGGCCGCGTCGTACAGCGCCTGCACGACCAGCGTGGTGGCCTGCTCCTCCGTCAGGTCGGGACGGAACAGCTTCTTCATCGAGCCCCGGGCGAAGATCGAACCCGAACCGGTGGCGGCGTAGCCGTGCTCCTCGGAGCGGCCGCCCGTCACGTCGTAGGAGAAGATCCGGCCCTTCTCCTTGGCCTCGTCGTAGCCCGCGAACAGCGGGACCACGGCCAGACCCTGCATGGCCATGCCCAGATTGCTCCGGATCATGGTGGAGAGCCGGTTCGCCTTGCCCTCCAGGGAGAGGGTCGCCCCCTCCACCTTCTCGAAGTGCTCCAGCTCCAGCTGGAACAGCTTGACCATCTCCACGGCCAGGCCGGCCGTACCGGCGATGCCCACCGCGGAGTACTCGTCGGCCGGGAACACCTTCTCGATGTCCCGCTGCGCGATCATGTTCCCCATGGTCGCCCGCCGGTCACCGGCGAGCACGACCCCGCCGGGGAAGGTGGCGGCCACGATGGTCGTCCCGTGCGGCGCCTCGACGACACCCTCGGGCAGCTTGCGGTTGCCCGGCAGCATCTCGGGCGAGTGCGCGCCCAGGAAGTCCATGAAGGACGACGACCCCGGCGTCAGGAAGGCTGCCGGTAGACGCCCTGTGCCAAGATTGTTGGCTTCCACGCGTGTCCCTCCAGGTATGAGATGGCCCGACGCAGAGTGTCGGGATCCTCTCCCAACTTGCCGATGGCCGAGTTGCAGTTGAAGCACAGTACGCCTCGGACCTTACCCGTCGCGTGGCAGTGATCCACATGCACGGCCGGAGCCTTTAGGCAGATCAGGCAAAGCCCGCCTTGAGCTGCAATCATTTCGTCACGTTGAGCCTCTGTCATGCCATAGGAACGCTTGAGATGGCCCGCCCGGCCCTCTGCCGCACGACACGTCTTGCAGCGCGTGGACAACCCGTCCGACGCCGTCTTGTTGCGGTCCCATGCCGAATGCGGTTTGACCTCCCCGCACCGGCGGCAATACTTGTGCCCTTCCGGAGCGGGAACGCGTGGACGCACATTCCGGCCCTTGGCCTTCTGCCGCTCCTGGTGATAGTCGGCTACGCACGGCCTGCAGTAGACCCGCAAGCCGTCGCGCATCGCCCGGTTCGAAGCAAAGGCACTATGTGGCTTCGTCTCGCCACATCTCACACAGCGCTTCTCGGCCTCCGACACTCACCCTCCCCGAAGAGCTTCACCTTCGATTAGAAGGTGAAATCACTCTCCACCCTTCTGAACGAAGGACCGCACGAAGTCCTCGGCGTTCTCCTCCAGGACATCGTCAATCTCGTCAAGTACGGAGTCGACGTCGTCGGAGAGCTTTTCCTGGCGCTCCTTGAGGTCGGTCGATTCCTCGACCGCCGCCTCCTCGACCTCCTCGGTCGAGCGCGTCGCCTTCTGCTGTCCGCCGCCGGTGTCCTTGGTCGCCATGTCTACCTCACCCCGCTCGGTTCGCACGCTCACACAGAGAGATCCCGGATCGGGATCTCTCAAGATCAGACCCTACGTCGGACCCTACAAGGAGGGCCCGGCATTCGTCCCCGCACTTTCACAAGTCCGGCTTTCTCCATGATTCCCGGGCCGGAGGCCTTTCAGCCGCGTTCAGCGCCCCGAAAGCACCCGCACCAGGTCCTCCGCCGTACGGCAGCGGTCCAGGAGCTCCTTGACGTGCGCCCGGGTGCCCCGCAGGGGCTCCAGCGTCGGGACCCGCTGGAGCGAGTCGTGGCCCGGCAGGTCGAAGATCACCGAGTCCCAGGAGGCCGCCGCGACGTCGTCCGCGTACTGCTCCAGGCAGCGGCCGCGGAAGTACGCCCTGGTGTCCTCCGGGGGCTTGCTCTGCGCCCGTTCCACGTCCTGCTCGTCCACCAGCCGCTTCATCTTGCCGCGGGCCACCAGGCGGTTGTACAGGCCCTTCTCGGGGCGTACGTCCGCGTACTGGAGGTCCACCAGGTGCAGCCGGGCCGCGTCCCACTCGAGTCCGTCGCGCCTGCGGTAGCCCTCGAGGATCTCCCGTTTGGCGATCCAGTCGAGCTCTCCCGACAGGCTCATCGGGTCCGTCTCCAGCCGGCCCAGCACGTCCTCCCACCGGGCGAGGACGTCCCTGGTCTGGTCGTCCACGTCGGACCCGAAGCGCTCGTCCACGTACTTCCTGGCCAGCTCGAAGTACTCCATCTGGAGCTGCACGGCGGTCAGCGTCCGGCCGCTGCGCAGCGTGATGAGGTGCTGGAGGTCCGGGTCGTGGGAGACCTGGTGCAGGGTGCGTACGGGCTGGTCGACGGCGAGGTCGACGTTGATGAACCCGTCCTCGATCATCGAGAGGACCAGGGCCGTGGTGCCGAGCTTGAGGTAGGTGGAGATCTCGGAGAGGTTGGCGTCGCCGATGATCACGTGCAGGCGGCGGTACTTCTCGGCGTCGGAGTGGGGTTCGTCGCGGGTGTTGATGATGGGGCGCTTGAGGGTGGTCTCCAGGCCCACCTCGACCTCGAAGTAGTCCGCTCGCTGGCTGATCTGGAAGCCGTGCTCGCGGCCGTCCTGGCCGATGCCCACGCGTCCGGCGCCGGTGACGACCTGGCGCGAGACGAAGAAGGGGGTGAGGTGGCGCACGATGTCCGAGAAGGGGGTCTCCCGCTTCATCAGGTAGTTCTCGTGCGTGCCGTAGGAGGCGCCCTTGTTGTCGGTGTTGTTCTTGTAGAGGTGGATCGGCTGGGCGCCGGGCAGCTGGGCCGCCCGTACGGCCGCCTCCGCCATGATCCGCTCGCCGGCCTTGTCCCAGAGCACGGCGTCCAGCGGATTGGTGATCTCCGGGGAGCTGTACTCGGGGTGGGCGTGGTCGACGTAGAGCCGTGCGCCGTTGGTCAGGATCACGTTGGCCAGGCCGATGTCCTCGTCGGTCAGCTGGCTGTTGTCGGCGGCCTCGCGGGCGAGGTCGAAGCCTCGGGCGTCCCGCAGCGGGTTCTCCTCCTCGAAGTCCCAGCGGGCGCGTCGCGCCCGGTGCATCGCCGCCGCGTAGGCATTGACGATCTGGGACGAGGTGAGCATGGCATTGGCGTTCGGGTGTCCCGGGACGGAGATCCCGTACTCCGTCTCGATTCCCATTACTCGCCGTACGGTCATGCGGCCCTCCTTGCCCGGCGGCGCTCCTGTTCGGGAGCGGCGCTCAAGTACCGCTGGTGCTCCGGTGCGTGTGCTGTGCGGTGTCCGTCCCCGCACTGCGGATGAGGCGGTACGGATGAGCCTAGGACCACCACGCGCTGGTGGGGAGATCATTTCAGTCATTGACTGCGCGCTGTCACGGCTGAAATGCAGTCGGTAAAGCAGTCGGCTGCGGATGCCCGGAGGGCATCCGCAGCCGCTCCGCTTCGTCAGAGGTACTGACCGGTGTTCGCCACCGTGTCGATGGAGCGTCCGGTGTCTGCGCCCTGCTTCCCGGTGACGAGCGTGCGGATGAATACGATCCGCTCGCCCTTCTTTCCGGAGATCCTGGCCCAGTCGTCGGGGTTGGTGGTGTTGGGCAGGTCCTCGTTCTCCTTGAACTCGTCCACGCAGGCCTGGAGGAGGTGGGAGACGCGGAGGCCCTTCTGGTTGTGCTCGAGGAAGGCCTTGATGGCCATCTTCTTCGCACGGTCCACGATGTTCTGGATCATGGCGCCCGAGTTGAAGTCCTTGAAGTAGAGGACTTCCTTGTCGCCGTTGGCGTACGTGACCTCGAGGAAGCGGTTCTCCTCGGTTTCGGCGTACATCTGCTCGACGACGGTCTGGATCATGCTGTGGACGGTGCCGGGCCGCGAGTCCTGGTGTTCGGACAGGTCGTCCGTGTGCAGGGGCAGCGTGGCCTTGAGGTACTTCGCGAAGATGTCCTTCGCGGCCTCGGCGTCCGGGCGCTCGATCTTGATCTTCACATCGAGGCGGCCGGGCCGGAGGATGGCCGGGTCGATCATGTCCTCGCGGTTGGAGGCGCCGATGACGATGACGTTCTCCAGGCCTTCCACGCCGTCGATCTCGGCGAGCAGCTGCGGGACGATGGTGTTCTCCACGTCCGAGCTGACTCCGGATCCGCGGGTGCGGAAGAGGGATTCCATCTCGTCGAAGAAGACGATGACGGGGGTGCCCTCGCTCGCCTTCTCCCGGGCACGCTGGAAGACGAGGCGGATGTGCCGCTCGGTCTCGCCGACGTACTTGTTGAGGAGCTCGGGGCCCTTGATGTTCAGGAAGTAGGACTTCCCGGCGGGCTGGCCGGTGACCTCGGCGACCTTCTTGGCAAGGGAGTTGGCGACGGCCTTGGCGATGAGCGTCTTGCCGCAGCCGGGCGGGCCGTAGAGCAGGATGCCCTTCGGGGGCCGCAGTTCGTGTTCCTTGAAGAGGTCCGGGTAGAGGTACGGGAGCTCGACCGCGTCGCGGATCAGCTCGATCTGGTCGCCCAGACCGCCGATCTTGTCGTAGTCGATGTCGGGGACCTCTTCGAGGACGAGTTCTTCGACCTCGCTCTTGGGGACCACTTCGTAGACGTAGCCGGAGCGGGGTTCGAGCAGCAGGGCGTCGCCGGGGCGGATGGTGATGTCCAGGAGCGGCTCGGCGAGCCTCACCACCCTTTCCTCGTCGGTGTGCCCGACCACCAGGGCGCGCTCGCCGTCCTCGAGGATCTCCTTGAGGGTGACGATGTCCCCGGCCCGCTCGAATTCCATGGCCTCGACCACGTTGAGGGCCTCGTTGAGCATGACCTCCTGGCCTCGCCGGAGGTCTTCCGGGTCGACGCTGGGGCTGACGTTCACGCGGAGCTTCCGGCCTCCGGTGAAGATGTCGACGGTGCCGTCCTCATTCGACTGCAGGAAGACACCGAAACCGGCCGGCGGCTGGGCGAGCCGGTCGACTTCTTCCTTGAGGGCCACGATCTGGTCGCGGGCCTCACGGAGGGTATTCGCCAGTCGTTCGTTCTGAGCGGAGACGCCGGCCAGATTTGTCTGTAGCTCGACGATCCGCTCTTCGAGAATCCTCGTGTGTCGCGGAGAGTCGGCGAGCTTACGTCGCAGGACGGCGATTTCCTGCTCGAGATAGGCAACCTGGCCAGCGGGGTCCTCAGACCCTCGCCCGGGCCGGATGCCGCGGTTGATGTCGTCGTCGTGGGCTGCCACGGTCCTCACCTCCTCCAAGGGGAGCTGGACGCTTCCTGACCCTACCTGGGCTGGTGGTGATTGAAACCCCTAGATCACAAAGACGGTAGGGGTGTGTCCGATCTTCACCCTTGCGTACTCCCTCACGCCAAGGAAATACCCACCCATCAAACTCGGGAAGCGGCCGGTTGTAAGGTCGAACTGTTCAACACCCGTCAGGGCTCGCGCGACTTGCTGCGAGTTGTGACTGGGATGGATCACTCAGCGCAGGAAACGGCAGGAGATATGACCGTGCAGCAGGAGGCTCCGGCAGGCGGTGCCGGCGAGGCCGGCGAGCCGCTCGAGGTGTGGATCGATCAGGACCTCTGCACCGGGGACGGGATCTGCGTGCAGTACGCGCCTGAGGTGTTCGAGCTGGACATCGACGGTCTGGCGTACGTGAAGAGCGCGGAGGACGAGCTGCTGCAGGACGCGGGGGCGACCACTCCGGTTCCGCTGACGCTGCTCCAGGACGTGGTGGATTCGGCCAAGGAATGTCCGGGAGACTGCATCCACGTGCGGCGGGTTTCGGACAGGGTGGAAGTCTTCGGTCCCGACGCGGAGTGACGCTTCAAACACTCTTGGCGGCCGAGTCCGTCAGCTCCTGGCGGAATTTTCCGCCGCTCCAGCGCCACTTGGCGAGCTGTTTCGTGTCGGGGCTGTAGCGCGGCACCTCGGGTGAGGAGTAGCCGAGGAGGCTCGCGGTGACGATCCCGTCACGGACGGTGAGGTCGACGGCGGTCTGCCTGCGGGCTGCGTCGAGGAGGGTGGCGACGATGCGGGGGCCTGCTTCGGGTCCCCGGTCGCGGGTGAGGACGTAGATCGCGTGGGGCGGGGTGCCCGAGCCGGCGTCGCAGCGGACCGCCGCGACCGTCTCCGGGAGGCCGTCGCCGTCGAGGTCGCCGTGGGCGGTGGCGGTGACCTTCTGAGGGGCGCCGCGGCAGTCCAGGGGGTAGGTGACCCCGGCTGCGTCGGGGGCGGCCGGCGCGTCCGGGGCGGAGGCTGCCCGGGGGGCGTCGGGGGCGGGTTCCCCGGCGGGGGTGCCGGTGGCGGGCTGGACGAGTCCCGCGGCGGCTATGACGGCGGCCAGGGCGGTGGCCGTGGCGAGCCAGTGGACGGGCCTGGTGCGGCTGTGGTGCGCCGGGTCTACCCGTGCCGGGGCCTGCTCGGCGGTGCTGTGCGGCACGCGGGGTGTCTCCTGTGTGAAGGGTGACGGGGAGCCAGCATCGTGCCACACCTCACACCGGGGTGGAACGCCCGGGTCCGGGCGGGGTGCCCGCGGGTGGCCGGCGGCTTCGCCGGGGTCGGGGCCGGGACAACGAAAAGGCGCTGTGGTGCAGTTCCCGGGTGGTCCGGGGAACTGCACCACAGCGCCTGCGTGTTGGATCGGCTCCGGTGGGGCCGTTATGCGGAGCGGTCGCTGCCGGGTCCGTCGTAGTCCTCGCCGTAGGCGCCCTTGGAGGGGCGGCGGCGGCGCATCGGGGGCTCGACCCCGTCGGCGAGACGGCGGGCGGTGACGAGGAAGCCGGTGTGTCCGATCATCCGGTGATCGGGGCGGACCGCGAGGCCCTCGACGTGCCAGTTGCGGATCATCGATTCCCACGGCTGCGGCTCGGCGTAGCAGCCGAACTCGCGGATGGACTCGACGGTGCGCGAGAGCTGGGTGGTGGTGGCCACGTAGCAGCAGAGGATGCCGCCGGGGACCAGGGCCTTGGAGACGGCCTCCAGGCACTCCCAGGGGGCCAGCATGTCGAGGATGACGCGGTCGACGTCCGTGTCGGACAGGTTGTCCTGGAGGTCGCCGACGGTCAGCTGCCACGCGGGGTGCGGGCCGCCGAAGTAGCGCTCGACGTTGGCGGTGGCGATCTCGGCGAAGTCCGCGCGGCGCTCGTAGCTGTGGAGCATGCCCTGGTCGCCGATGGCGCGCAGCAGGAAGCTGCTCAGGGAGCCGGAGCCCACTCCTGCTTCCACGACGCGGGCGCCGGGGAAGATGTCGGCGAAGGCCAGGATCTGGCCCGCGTCCTTGGGGTAGACCACGGCGGCGCCGCGGGGCATGGACAGGACATAGTCGGGGAGCAGGGGACGCAGCGCGAGGTAGGCGACGTTGCCCGTGGTACGGACAACACTGCCCTCGGGGGCACCGATCAGCTCGTCGTGGGGGAAGGAACCCTTGTGGGTGTGGAAATTCTTCCCGGCTTCGAGCGTGAACGTGTAGTGGCGGCCCTTGGGGTCGGTGAGCTGAACCTGGTCCCCGACCTCGAAGGGCCCGCGTCGGCGGGCGGCACCGGTCGGTTCGGACATGTGACCAGTGTATTGGCTTCAGGACTGGGGCCGCGCCATGGCCTTCACGAAGGCCTTTTCGACGTCGAGGGTGGACAGGACGCCGTAGATCTCGCCGCCGGGTTCGAGGACGAGGTACTCGGTGGCGGGGTTGGCGCGGAGGTGGTCGAGGAGTTCTTCTCCGGTGAGTGCCGCTGAAACCTTCATGCCGTCGGTGAGGTCCTGGGCGAGGGTGCTGACGGCGATCCAGGGGCGGCGGTGTTCGGGGACGGAGGCGATGGCGCTCTCGCGGACGATGGCGGTGGGGTCGCCGTTGCCGTCGACGACGACGAGGGCGCGGGCTCCGGCCTCGTTGGCCCGGCGCAGGGCTTCGGAGAGCGGGGTGGTGTGCTCGACGGGGATGGCGCGGCGGGTGAGGGTGCGGGCGCGCAGTTCGGGGAGGTGTTCGCGCAGCCGGGCCATGCGGAGGCTGTTTCCGGCGCCGGTCCAGATGATCGCGGCGAGGATCGCGGCGAGGAGGGCGTCGAGGACGGTGTCCATGCCGGAGCGTTCGATGTCCCCGCCGGGGCCGACGACGCCGGTGTGGGTGAGGAGGGGCAGTCCGAGGAGGACGGCGACGGCGAGGGCGCGGCCGATCCAGGCGGCGGCGACGGTGCCGGTCATGGGTTTGCCGGTGATGCCCCAGATGACGGCGCGGAGCATGCGGCCGCCGTCGAGGGGGAGGCCGGGCAGGAGGTTGAAGGCGGCGACGAGGAGGTTGGAGATCATCAGGCCGGCGAGGAGGACGCCGGGGACGGTGGCCGGGTCGACGGCCTTCATGCCGAGGTAGAAGGCTCCGGAGAGGACGAGGGAGAGGAGGGGGCCGACGGCGGCGAGGACGAATTCGCGGCCGGGGGTCTCAGATTCCTTCTCGATCTCGGAGACGCCGCCGAAGAACTGGAGCTGGATGCGGCGGACGGGGAGCTTGAAGCGGAGGGCGGCGACGGTGTGGGCGAGTTCGTGGACGAGGACGGAGGCGTAGAAGGCGACGGCGAAGAAGAGGGAGACGAGGTAGCGGACGGGGCCGAGGCCGGGCAGGACGCGGTCGAGCTGGTCGCCGAAGACCCAGGTGATGAGGGCGGCGACGAGGAACCAGCTGGGCGAGACGTAGACGGGGACGCCGAAGGGGCGGCCCATGAGGAGTCCGCCGCCCGGGCCGGAGCGGCGGTCTGCGCGCTCGCCGGTTTCGTCGGTGTCTGCCACGGCTGTCCTTCGTTCGGTGCTGGTCCGGCGGTTGGGGTCCGTCGGCGGTTTCCGCTCCGGTGGGGTGCGGTGCGGCTCTGGTTCCAGTGTGGTCCCGGGTGCGCGGTAGCGCGGTGTGATGCACCGATCATGCAGTGCGAGGGTGCCCGGAGTCGATGGTATGCGCGTGCTGTCGGTCGTGGGCCGTAGGGTTTTGTCCATGACGACGAGCTCCGGTGCCGTGCCAGGCGCAGCCGATGCCGATGCAGTGCCGAGTGCGGTACCGGGTGCAGTACCGGGAGTACCGGGTGCGGTGCGGCCCGCTTCGCTGTCCCCTTCGCGGGCGAGCGATTTCATGCAGTGTCCTCTGCTGTACCGGTTCCGGGTGATCGACAAGCTGCCGGAGAAGCCCAGTGCTGCGGCTACCCGCGGGACGTTGGTGCATGCGGTGCTGGAGCGGCTCTTCGACCATCCGGCGCAGGAGCGGACGGCTCCGCGGGCGAAGGCCTTGGTGCCGGGGCAGTGGGACCGGCTGCTGGAGGCGAAGCCGGAGCTGTCGCAGTTGTTCCCGGAGGGTGACGAGGGGGCGGGGCTGGCGCGCTGGCTGACGGAGGCCGAGGCGTTGGTGGAGCGCTGGTTCACGCTGGAGGACCCGACGCGGCTGGAGCCGGTGGAGCGGGAGTTCTTCGTGGAGACGGAGCTGGATTCGGGTCTGCGGCTGCGCGGGATCATCGACCGGGTGGACGTGGCGCCGTCGGGTGAGGTGCGGATCGTCGACTACAAGACGGGCAAGGCCCCGCGGCCGGAGTACGCCGAGGGTGCGCTGTTCCAGATGAAGTTCTACGCGCTGGTGGTGTGGCGGCTGAAGCAGGTGGTGCCGCGACGGCTGCAGCTGGTGTACCTGGGCAGTGGGGACGTGCTGACGTACGACCCGGTGGTCGCGGATCTGGAGCGGGTGGAGCGCAAGCTGCTGGCGCTGTGGGAGGCGATCCGGGAGGCGACGGAGAGCGGGGAGTGGCGGCCGCGGCCGACGAAGCTGTGCGGCTGGTGTGATCATCAGTCGGTGTGCCCGGAGTTCGGCGGGACTCCCCCGGTGTATCCGCTGACGATCTCCTCCGGTCCCCGCGCGGAGGTGCCGTCGTCGCGTGCGCAGGACCGGGCTGATTCCTGATCGTCGGGCCAGGGCAGAATGGGCGGCGCCGAAGCCGTCCGACGAATTGAGGGAGACCCTGTGGCGATCCGCGTCCTGCTGGTCGACGACCAGCCACTGCTGCGCACCGGCTTCCGGATGATCCTGGAGGCCGAGGAGGACCTGGCGGTGGTCGGTGAGGCCGGGGACGGTCTCCAGGCGCTGGACCAGGTGCGGGCGCTGCAGCCCGATGTGGTGCTGATGGACATCCGGATGCCGCGCATGGACGGGGTGGAGGCCACACGGCAGATCACCGGGCCGGGCCGGGACGGTCCGGCGAAGGTGCTGGTGCTGACCACCTTCGACCTTGACGAGTACGTGGTGGAGGCGCTGCGCGCGGGGGCGAGCGGGTTCCTGCTGAAGGATGCGCCGGCGAACGAGCTGGTGCAGGCGATCCGGGTGGTCGCGGGCGGCGAGGCGATGCTCGCGCCGAGCATCACGCGGCGGCTGCTGGACAAGTACGCGGGTCATCTGCCGTCGGGCGAGGAGAGCCTCCCGGACACCTTGGGGACGCTGACCGAGCGCGAGGTGGAGGTGTTGAAGCTGGTGGCGCGGGGCCTGTCGAACGCGGAGATCGCGGCGGACCTGTTCGTGAGCGAGACGACGGTGAAGACGCATGTGGGGCACGTGCTGACGAAGCTGGGCCTGCGGGACCGGGTGCAGGCGGCGGTGTACGCGTACGAGAGCGGGCTGGTGCGCCCCGGCGCTCCTCAGTAGGTCCGTCGCCGCGCGTGACGCAGCAGCAGCCCCGGCCGTCGTACGGCCGGGGCTGCTGTGTCGGTGCGGTCCTGCGGGTCGAGCCGGTCCTGTGGGGGGATCAGCCCTTGCTGATCTCCCAGAACCGGAAGACCGTGGAGGCGTCCAGGGACCACTGGAGGCCGGTGACGTTGGGGCGGGTGACCGCGTACTGCTTGCCCTGCCAGAGCGGGAGGATCGGGATCTCGTCGGCGACGATGTCCTGGAGGCGGACGTAGTCGGAGTTGGCGGCGGCGCGGTCGGACTTCGCGGAGGTCGACGGGATGATGCTCCCGGTGATCTCCTTGTTGTCGTAGTTGTTGCGCAGGACGTTGTCCGGGCCGAAGAACGGCTGGGTGAAGTTGTCGGCGTCCGGGTAGTCCGGCACCCAGCCCTTCACGTAGACGCCGTACTTGCCGTCCTGGATGTCCTTCTCGTACTGCTCGAACTCGACGGACTTGACGTCGGCCTCGAACAGGCCGCTCTCGTTGAGCTGCTTGGCGATGAGCTGGAATTCCTGGTCCGTGGACGGGCCGAAGCGCGAGGGCGTCGAGTACAAGGTGATCTTGACCTTGTCCTTGATGTTGGCCGCGCGCAGGACGGCCTTCGCCTTGTCGGGCTGCGGGCTGCCGCCGTAGCGGTCGAAGAAGGGCGTGGTGTGCCCTGCGATGCCGGCCGGGACGATGGAGTACAGCGAGGTCGCGGTGCCGTCGTAGACCTCCTTGACCAGGGCTTCCCGGTCGACGAGGTAGGCGATGGCCTTGCGGATGGGGAGCTTGCCCGCGACCGGGTCGTTCATGTTGAAGACGAGGTGCTCGACCTCGGCTCCGGTGCCCTGGACGACCTCGACCTTCTGCTCGCCGGTCTTGTTGGCGAGGCCGGCGATGTCCTTGGCGGCGAGGCCGCGGAAGGCGAAGTCGACGTCGCCGCTCTCCAGGACCTTCTTGAGGGCGGCCTGGTCCTCGTTGAAGAACTTCATGGTCACGCCGGTGTTCTTGGGCTTGGCGCGGCCGCTGTAGGAGCTGTTGACGGAGAAGTTGGCGCTCTTGTCGTTGATCGAGTCGAGCTTGTAGACGCCGGAGCCGAAGGCCTTGCCGTCGGTGCGGAGCTTGTCGGCCGGGTATTCGGTGTGGTCGACGATGGAGCCCGCACCCGAGGCGATCTTGCTGGGGAAGGTCGCGTCGGAGGTCTTGAGGCGGAAGATCACGGTCTTGTCGTCCGGCGCGTCGATGCCGGCGATCGAGGACAGCATCACGGCGGGGCCGTTGTCGTCGTTGATCTTCAGGGTGCGCTCGAAGGAGTGCTTGACGTCCTTCGAGGTGAGGGCGTTGCCGTTGCTGAACTTCAGGCCGGCCCGCAGGGTGCACTTGTACAGCTTGCTGTCGGGGCCCTCGAAGCCGCAGGTCTGCGCGGCGTCGGGCTCGGGCGTGGTGCCGCCCTTGGGGAAGCTCAACAGCGACTGGAAGACGTTGTTGAAGAGCAGCCAGGAGCCCGGGTCGTAGCCCGACGCGGGGTCGGTGGCCTTCACCCTGTCGGATATCCCCATGACGACGCCCTTGCCGCTGCCGGCATTGGCGCCATCGGTCGAACCGCAACCGCTGAGCAGCGCGGCGGCGGTGGCTGCACCGAGCGGGGCCGTCAGCCACTGGTTACGTCTCATCACGCGAACGTCCTTCACAGTCTCACTAATCGTTGCGCCGGCCTGCGACACCCGCCGCCGGATACTGCCGGTCTCAGCCGCTGACACCCCGGCCGAGTTCCCACAGCTGGAGGTCGGAGATGGCGTTGACGGACCACTCCACTCCGGTGATCCCGTCGCGTGCGGCGACGTACTGCTTGCCCTGCCACAGGGGCAGGACGGGCACGTCCTCGGCGACGATGTCCTGCATCTCCGTGATCGCGGGGACGGCGACGTTACGGTCGACCGCGCGCCGGGATTCGGGGATGAGCTTGGTGCGCACCGTGTTGTTGGCGTACGGCGTGCCCAGGAAGTTGTCCTGCTCCAGGAACGGGGCGAGGAAGTTGTCGGCGTCCGGGTAGTCGGGGAACCAGCCGAGCCCGTAGGCGGCGTAGTCGCCCTTCTTCTGGGCGGGGCGGAAGTCGGCCCACTCGCCGCCCTGGACGGTGATGTCGAAGAGCCCGGTGGAGTTCAGCTGGGTCTTGAGGGCTTCGAACTCCATGGCGGTGCCGTCGCCGTAGTGGTCCTTGGTGTAGTTCAGCGTCAGCTTGACCGGGGTCTTGATCCCGGCGTCCTTCAGCAGGGCGGCGGCCTTGGCCGTATTGGCCTCGCCGTACTTGTTGAAGAAGGAGTTGACGTGGCCGTTCACGGAGGTGGGGACCAGCGAGTACAGCGGCTGCGCGGACTTCCCGTAGACCTTGGAGATGATCGCGTTGCGGTCGACGGCGGCGGCGAGGGCCTGGCGCACGGCCTTGTCCTTGACGACCGGGGCGTCGGTGTTGAAGCCGATGTAGCGGATCTCCAGGCCGGGCATCGGGACGAGCTTGACGCCCTTGGGGGCCTTGGCTGCGAACTCGGTGATCTGGGCGGGCGACAGGGTGCGGGAGACCATGTGGATGGACCCGTCGGTGAGCGCCTTGCCCATGGCTGCGGAGTCGGCGTAGGTGCGCAGTTCGACCTTGTCGTTCTGGACCTTCAGGTCGCCCTTGTAGTTCGGGTTCTTGCTGAAGACGGCGCGGACGAGCTGGTTGTCCTTGACCTCCGCCTTCATCGTGTACGGGCCGGAGCCGTCGACGGAGAATCCCGCGCGGAGCTTCTTGGCGTCGTAGTCCTTCTCGCTGACGATGCCGGCGGCGGGGGTGGAGAGCTTGGACGGGAAGGTGGCGTCCGGGGTCTTCAGGTGGAAGACGACGGTGTCGGCGCCCTTGACCTCGACGGTGTCGAGGGTGGAGAGCAGCGAGGAGGGGCCGTTCTCGTCCTTGATGCCGCGGACGCGGTCGATGGAGAACTTGACGTCCTTCGCGGTGAGCGGGTCGCCGCTGGCGAACTTCAGACCGGGGCGCAGGGTGCAGCGGTAGCTCTCGTTGCCGGCGTCGGTGAAGCGGCAGTCGGAGGCCGCTTCGGGGACGGGCTGGCCGCCGCCGCGCGGGGTGTGCATCAGCGTCTGGACGGTCTGGCGCAGGACGTTCCAGGCGCCGGCGTCGTAGGCGTAGGCGGGGTCGAAGGGGGCGGGAGCGTAGTCGGCTGCCTCGAACCGGTCGGTGGTCCCGACGACGATCGCTCCGGATCCCGCTCCTCCGCCGCTCGCGCTGCCGCATGCGGCCAGGGCGGGGGTGAGCAGTCCGGCCGCGGCCGTCAGCACCAGGGTCTTGCGGTTCATGCTGGAAGTACTCCCTTGACCGGCACTTGCTCAAAGCGGCGTGAAGGGCACTTCGCGGCGTCGCCCGTTCAGGGCGGAACGATCGGGCCGGTGTTGTGACGATCGGTCCACGCGGTGCCGGGCACAGGGGTGTGTGTCCGGTACGGCTGAGGTGCGGCGCAGTGCCCGGCGTCGACACTAGTGGCCCGGGGCGGGATGGCTGGAACTGGCCGGACTTGGGGCGTAATCGCACGGTGATGGGCGCGGACTGGCTGTCCATGCGGAGGTCGCCGGAGATTCGGTCACGAGCTGATCAATGCGGACACAAGGGAACCGATCGGGGCCCTCGGACAGGTGTGTCGGGGCTCTGACGCGTGACGAACGTCACCCGGGACAACCGCCCCGGAGAGGATGGAATTTCAGCCTCCGGGGCAGTTGGCGGAAGATCCTTCCGTGGGACCTCGATCCGGCGGGCGTTCCGTTCGGTACGGAGCGTGTACGGGGCATGCCGGACCGTGTCGGGCCGTGTCGGGCGTGCCGGCCGGCGCCGCCGTGCCGGCCGGTGTCGGGCCGTGCCGGGTGGGCGCGCTCAGTTCATCGAGGCGATCAGGGAGCGCAGGAACGGCAGGTCCACGTCCTCGAGCGAGCCGACGATGGTGCGCCCGGGGGCCGGCGGGATCTGGCCGACGGAGGGGACGGCCACGACCCGGCAGCCGGCGGCCTCGGCGGCGGCCACGCCGGTGGCGGTGTCCTCGATGACCGCGCAGCGCGAGGGGTGCGCCCCGAGGGTGCGGGCGGCGAGCAGGTACGGGTCCGGGTGCGGCTTGGTGCGGAGCACCTCGTCCCCGGCGACCGTCATGGTGAAGCGGTCCCGGCCGAGGGTGAGCAGCACCTGGTCGATGACCCGGCGGTGGGAGGCGGAGACCAGGGCGGTGGGCACGTTGTGCCGGGCGAGCTCGGACAGCAGCCGCTCGGCGCCGGGCATGAGG
Source organism: Streptomyces xanthophaeus (assembly GCF_000725805.1). Taxonomy (GTDB): domain Bacteria; phylum Actinomycetota; class Actinomycetes; order Streptomycetales; family Streptomycetaceae; genus Streptomyces; species Streptomyces xanthophaeus. Next base: position 36,813 of record NZ_JOFT01000049.1, read on the forward strand.
GGCACCTGGTCGGCGATGCGCGCCTCGAAGCGCTCGTTGAGCAGGACGCTCAGCTCGCCGACGCTGATGTCCGCGCCGGTGGACTCGATGAGGAAGGCCGCGCTGCGGGTCATGGGGCCGCCGACGACGATGTCCCTCCAGGATTCCTCGAGCCGGTGTCCGAGCTCTCTGAAGACCTCGGCCTCGATCTCCCACCAGAATCCCTCGGTGTCGACGAGGGTGCCGTCCATGTCGAGGAGCACCGCCTGCAGGGCATGCCCGTCGGCCGTACGGGTCACGGGCGCGGGTACGGTGCTGGTCATCCGGCACACCTCTCTCTGGGGACGAGAAGGCCGGTCACCCAGCTCCACGGGGTATTCCCCGGGGAACAGGTGACCGGCCTGTATGGGACCGACAAGTGTACGTCGGTCCGCCTCAGCGTGCGTTGAAATACTTCGCTTCGGGGTGGTGAATCACGATCGCGTCCGTCGACTGCTCCGGGTGGAGCTGGAACTCCTCCGAGAGGTGGACGCCGATCCGCTCCGGCTGGAGGAGGTCGGCGATCTTCGCGCGGTCCTCCAGGTCGGGGCAGGCGCCGTAGCCGAGCGAGAAGCGGGCGCCGCGGTACTTGAGGTCGAACATGTCCTCCACCTTGGCGGGGTCCTCGCCGCCGAAGCCGAGCTCGGCGCGGACGCGTGCGTGCCAGTACTCGGCCATGGCCTCGGCGAGCTGGACGGACAGCCCGTGCAGTTCGAGGTACTCGCGGTAGGAGTCGGACTCGAAGAGCTTGGCCGTGGCCTCGCCGATCTTCGAGCCGACGGTGACGACCTGGAGGCCGACCACGTCGGTCTCCCCCGACTCCTCGGGGCGGAAGAAGTCCGCGAGGCACAGGCGACGGCCGCGGCGCTGGCGCGGGAAGGTGAAGCGGGTCCGCTCGTTGCCGGCCTCGTCGAGGATGATCAGGTCCTCGCCCTTGGAGACGCAGGGGAAGTATCCGTAGACGACGGCGGCTTCGAGCAGGTTCTCGGTGTGCAGCTTGTCGAGGAGGCCGCGCAGCCGGGGCCGGCCCTCGGTCTCGACGAGCTCCTCGTACGTGGCCCCGCCCGCGCGGGCCTGCTTGAGTCCCCACTGGCCCTTGAACAGGGCGCCCTCGTCCAGCCAGGACGCGTAGTCCTTGAGCGGGATGCCCTTGACCACGCGGGTGCCCCAGAACGGCGGGGTGGGGACCGGGTTGTCGGTGGCCGTGTCGGAGCGGCCGCCCGGCTCCTCGGGCTCCTCCACCTGGAGGGCGGGGGTGTCCCGCTTGGCGACACGGCGCTGCTTGAGCTCGGGGAGGGTGGCGCCGGGGACTCCGCGCTTGACGGCGATGAGGGCGTCCATCAGGCGCAGGCCCTCGAAGGCGTCGCGGGCGTAGCGGACCTCGCCCTCGTAGATCTCGTGGAGGTCCTGCTCGACGTAGGCGCGGGTGAGGGCGGCGCCGCCGAGGATCACCGGGTAGTCGGCCGCCAGCTTGCGCTGGTTGAGCTCCTCCAGGTTCTCCTTCATGATCACGGTCGACTTCACGAGGAGGCCGGACATGCCGATCACGTCGGCCTTGTTCTCCACCGCGGCTTCGAGGATCGCCGAGACCGGCTGCTTGATGCCGATGTTGACGACGTTGTAGCCGTTGTTGGACAGGATGATGTCGACGAGGTTCTTGCCGATGTCGAACGGGAGCTGCATCTGGCCGGAGCCGAAGAGCTCGCCGACGACCTTCATGCCCTCCAGGAGGGTGTCGTTGACGATGTCGAGGGCGGGGCGGGTCTGGAGGGCCTCGTCGAGGTCGGCCTCCAGGCCGTTCTTCTCGCCGTCGATGATCCGGCGCTGCAGGCGCTCGTCCAGCGGCAGCGCGAGGAGTTCCTCGGCGCGGCCGGCCTTGAGGGACTTGGTGTTGACGCCCTCGAAGAGGGCCATCAGCTTCTGCAGCGGGTCGTAGCCCTCGGCTCGCCGGTCGTAGATCAGGTCCAGGGCGGTGGTGACCTGCTCGTCGTCGAAGCGGGCGATCGGCAGGATCTTGCTCGCGTGGACGATGGCCGAGTCCAGGCCCGCCTTGACGCACTCGTCGAGGAAGACGGAGTTCAGGAGCACGCGGGCGGCCGGGTTGAGGCCGAAGGAGATGTTCGACAGGCCGAGGGTGGTCTGCACGTCGGGGTGGCGGCGCTTGAGCTCGCGGATCGCCTCGATGGATGCCCCAGTTGCCGGTGAGGTCGTCGATGAGGCGTTCGGCAATGGCGACCTTGTGCTCGACGGTGCGGGCCTGGCCCTGTTCGTCGATGGTCAGCGCGATCAGTGCGGCGCCGTGCTCCTGGGCCAGCCGGGTGACCTTCGCGAAGCGGGACTCGGGTCCGTCGCCGTCCTCGTAGTTGACGGAGTTGATGACGGCGCGGCCGCCGAGCTTCTCCAGGCCCGCCTTGATGACCGGGACCTCGGTGGAGTCCAGGACGATCGGCAGGGTGGAGGCGGTCGCGAAGAGGCCTGCGAGCTGCTCCATGTCGGCGACGCCGTCGCGGCCCACGTAGTCCACGCACAGGTCGAGCATGTGCGCGCCCTCGCGGATCTGGTCGCGCGCCATCTCCACGCAGTCGTCCCAGCGCGCTTCCAGCATGGCGTCGCGGAACTTCTTGGAGCCGTTGGCGTTGGTGCGCTCGCCGATCGCCATGTACGAGGTGTCCTGGCGGAAGGGCACGGTCTGGTAGAGCGAGGCCGCGCCGGGCTCGGCCTGCGGGTGGCGCTCGGTGATCTGGGCACCGCGCACGCGCTCCACGACCTTGCGCAGGTGCTCCGGGGTGGTACCGCAGCAGCCGCCGACCAGGGAGAGTCCGTACTCGCGGACGAAGGTCTCCTGGGCGTCGGCGAGCTCGTCGGCGGTCAGCGGGTAGTACGCGCCGTCCTTGGCCAGGATGGGCAGGCCGGCGTTGGGCATGCAGGAGAGCGGCAGCCGGGAGTGGCGCGCGAGGTAGCGCAGGTGCTCGCTCATCTCGGCGGGGCCGGTGGCGCAGTTCAGGCCGAGCATGTCGATGCCGAGGGGCTCCAGCGCCGTGACGGCCGCGCCGATCTCCGAGCCGAGCAGCATCGTGCCCGTGGTCTCGACCGTGACGGAGCAGATCAGCGGCACGGAGACGCCGTACGCGTCCATGGCGCGGCGGGCGCCGATGAGCGCGGACTTCGCCTGGAGGAGGTCCTGGGAGGTCTCCACCAGGAGGGCGTCGGCGCCGCCGGCGAGGAGGCCCTCGGCGTTGATCTGGTAGGCGTCGCGGAGGGTGTCGTAGCCGATGTGGCCGAGGGTGGGGAGCTTGGTGCCGGGGCCCATGGAGCCCAGGACCCAGCGCTGCTCGCCGGTGGAGGCGGTGACCTCGTCGGCGACCTCGCGGGCGATGCGGGCGGAGGCCTCGTTGAGCTCGAAGTTGCGGTCCGCGATGTCGTACTCGGCGAGGGCCGAGTAGTTTCCGCCGAACGTGTTGGTGGAGATGCAGTCGACGCCCGAAGCGAAGTAGGTCTCGTGCACCGAGCGGACGATGTCGGGGCGGGTGACGCTGAGGACCTCGTTGCACCCCTCGAGCTGCTGGAAGTCCTCCATGCTCGGGTCCTGCGCCTGGAGCATCGTCCCCATGGCCCCGTCGGCCACGACCACACGGGTGGCGAGCGCCTCTCGGAGGGCGTCGGCCCGGGTCTGGGTGTCTGCGGGCGGGTTCGGCAACGAGGCCATGGTTATGCTCCCTGGGATGCGACGGCTGTCGGCTTTGCACCCCCTCCTATGTCAAGGGTGCACGCGGTCAGGGTAACCGCGCGGCCCGGGACCCGGATGGGTCGTCCCACGTGGCGGACGGCATTCTGTGGCGGGGGTTCACCTGGGGCTTCCGGTCGTCGACAGTGTCTCGAACACTTCCCCGCCCTCGCACGAGGTCGGCATCGACCGATACTGTTCAGCATTGTCGAACCGCATGAGTGAGCAAGGTCAGCAGGAGGCTGCGCGATGGCACGGAACATCCAGTCGCTCGAACGAGCCGCTGCGATGCTGCGACTCCTGGCGGGCGGCGAGCGCCGCCTGGGGCTGTCGGACGTGGCTTCTTCCCTTGGCCTGGCCAAGGGCACGGCCCACGGCATCCTGCGCACCCTCCAGGCGGAGGGTTTCGTGGAGCAGGACCCGGCCTCCGGGCGCTACCAGCTCGGCGCGGAACTGCTGCGCCTGGGCAACAGCTACCTCGACGTGCACGAGCTGCGCGCCCGCGCCCTCGTCTGGACGGACGACCTGGCCCGGGCGAGCGGCGAGAGCGTGTACGTGGGCGTCCTGCACAAGAGCGGGGTGCTGATCATGCACCACGTGTTCCGGCCCGACGACAGCCGCCAGGTGCTGGAGGTCGGGGCCATGCAGCCGCTGCACTCCACCGCGCTGGGCAAGGTGATCTCCGCGTACGACCCGGTGGCGCACACCCAGGTCCTGGAGGTGGAGCGCGAGGCGTTCACCCCGCGGACGGTCACCGATGCCGCCGGCTTCGAGGACGTGCTGGCCCTGACCCGCGCGCGCGGCTGGGCCAGTGACGTCGAGGAGACCTGGGACGGCATCGCCTCGGTGGCCGCACCCATCCACGACCGGCGGCGGATGCCGGTCGGCGCGGTGGCGGTGGCGGGCGCCGTGGAGCGGGTCTGCGGGGAGCCGGGAGAGCCCCGTGCTGCCCTCGTGGCGTCCGTGCGGGACTGTGCGCGCGCTGTTTCACGCGATCTCGGCGCGGGCCGGTTCTGACCCCCTTGTAGGCCCTTCTCGGCCACACCCTGGGCACCTTCTGCCCTCTTTTCGCCATATCGCGACCGTGTGATGGCTGGTTTCGTTCGATCCTCCGTGGTGGTAACGATCCGACACTTTGACCTGGTCGACCCTTGACGCGTTCTTCACTTGGGCGGAAAACTGCCGTTCATCGGTCGGCATTGTCGAACACCTACCGGCAATACGCGCTAAGGTGTGGCAAGGCCAAGGACCGGTGCAGCACTCACCGAGTGCGCGGAACCACCGGAGGGACCCGGTTTCCGCCCACCCCTGGACGTACGTAAGGAGTCGCGGGTGTCCAGCTCCGACATCTTCATCGGCGAGACCATCGGTACCGCCCTGCTCACCCTGCTCGGTGGTGGCGTGTGCGCCGCCGTGACCCTCAAGAGCTCCAAGGCCCGCAATGCGGGCTGGCTCGCGATCACCTTCGGCTGGGGTTTCGCCGTCCTGATCGCCGCCTACGTCTCGGCCCCCCTCTCCGGCGCCCACCTCAACCCGGCCGTCACCGTCGGCATCGCCGTCAAGACCGGCGAGTGGGGTGACGTGCCCGTCTACTTCGCCGGCCAGCTGCTGGGCGCCATGCTCGGCGCGGTCCTGATGTGGGTCACCTACTACGGCCAGTTCCGAGTGCACCTGTCCGACCCGGAGCACATCAAGGACGCCACGCTCGGCCCGGAGGACCCGCACCCGCACGACCAGGCGGGCCCCGTGCTCGGCGTCTTCTCCACGGGCCCCGAGATCCGCAACGTGGTGCAGAACCTGGCCACCGAGATCATCGGCACGGCCGTCCTGATCCTGGCGATCCTCACCCAGGGCCTCCAGGACAACGGCAAGGGCCTCGGCGTCATCGGCGTCCTGATCACCTCCTTCGTCGTCGTCGGCATCGGCCTCTCTCTCGGCGGCCCGACCGGCTACGCCATCAACCCGGTCCGCGACCTCGGTCCGCGCATCGTGCACGCCCTGCTCCCGCTGCCCAACAAGGGCGGCTCCGACTGGGGATACTCCTGGATCCCGGTCGTCGGCCCGCTCGTCGGTGCCGTCATCGCCGGCGGTCTGTACAACATCGCGTTCGCCTGATCAGCATTTGCAGCGCTCGTAAGATCCGCACCGCACTCCTGATTCCGCCTACTCACCAGACCTGCCAGGAGCAGCCATCATGACCAGCAGCACCGGCCCCTTCATCGCCGCGATCGACCAGGGCACCACCTCCTCCCGCTGCATCGTCTTCGACCGCGACGGCCGCATCGTCGCCGTCGACCAGAAGGAGCACGAGCAGATCTTCCCGAAGCCGGGCTGGGTCGAGCACGACGCCACCGAGATCTGGACCAACGTCCAGGAGGTCGTCGCCGGCGCCATCGCCAAGGCCGAGATCACCGCCGCCGACGTCAAGGCCGTCGGCATCACCAACCAGCGCGAGACCACCCTCCTGTGGGACCGCCACACCGGCGAGCCCGTGCACAACGCGCTCGTCTGGCAGGACACCCGCACCGACGCCCTGTGCAAGGAGCTCGGCCGCAACGTCGGCCAGGACCGCTTCCGCCGCGAGACCGGCCTGCCGCTGGCGAGCTACTTCGCCGGCCCGAAGATCCGCTGGATGCTCGACAACGTCGAGGGTCTGCGCGAGCGCGCCGAGGCGGGCGACATCCTCTTCGGCACCATGGACTCGTGGGTCATCTGGAACCTCACGGGCGGCGCCGAGGGCGGCGTGCACGTCACCGACGTCACCAACGCCTCGCGCACCATGCTGATGAACCTGCACACCCTGGCCTGGGACGACAAGATCGCCGAGTCCATGGGCGTCCCGCTCAACGTCCTCCCCGAGATCAGGTCCTCCGCCGAGGTCTACGGCCACGTCAAGGAAGGCGTCCTCGCCGGCGTCCCGGTCGCCTCGGCGCTCGGTGACCAGCAGGCCGCCCTCTTCGGCCAGACCTGCTTCGCCGAGGGCGAGGCGAAGTCCACCTACGGCACCGGCACGTTCATGCTCATGAACACCGGCGACAAGATCATCAACTCCTACAGCGGCCTGCTGACCACGGTCGGCTACCAGATCGGCGACCAGAAGCCGGTCTACGCGCTGGAAGGCTCCATCGCCGTCACCGGCTCGCTCGTCCAGTGGATGCGCGACCAGATGGGCCTGATCAAGTCCGCCGCCGAGATCGAGACGCTCGCCTCCTCGGTCGAGGACAACGGCGGCGCCTACTTCGTGCCGGCCTTCTCCGGCCTGTTCGCCCCGTACTGGCGCTCCGACGCCCGCGGTGTGATCGCCGGCCTCACCCGGTACGTCACCAAGGCGCACATCGCCCGTGCCGTCCTGGAGGCCACCGCCTGGCAGACCCGCGAGATCACCGACGCCATGACCAAGGACTCGGGCGTCGAGCTCGCGGCCCTCAAGGTCGACGGCGGCATGACCTCCAACAACCTGCTGATGCAGACGCTCTCGGACTTCCTGGACGCCCCCGTGGTGCGCCCGATGGTCGCCGAGACCACCTGTCTCGGCGCCGCCTACGCCGCCGGCCTGGCCGTCGGCTTCTGGCCCGACACCGACGCCCTGCGCGCCAACTGGCGCCGCGCGGCGGAGTGGACCCCGCGGATGCCCGCCGAGCAGCGGGACCGCGAGTACAAGAGCTGGCTCAAGGCCGTGGAGCGTTCCATGGGCTGGGTCGACGACGAAGACGCCAGCTGACCGCACCAGCTGAGTCAATCGACGAGGAGCTAAGAGAGATATGAGCAGCCTGCAGAGCGTCCCCGCGCTGGGCGCGCACCCGACCGCCGGTTCGAACCCGAGCCGCGCCGAGACCCGCGAGCAGCTGGCCAAGGCCACGTACGACCTGCTGGTCATCGGCGGTGGAATCCTGGGCACTTCGGTGGCCTGGCACGCCGCGCAGTCGGGTCTGCGGGTTGCCATGGTGGACGCCGGCGACTTCGCCGGCGCCACCTCCTCCGCCTCCTCCAAGCTCGTCCACGGCGGTCTGCGCTACCTGCAGACCGGCGCGGTCAAGCTGGTGGCCGAGAACCACCACGAGCGCCGGGTGCTGGCCAAGGACGTGGCCCCGCACCTGGTCAACCCGCTCACCTTCTACCTCCCGGTGTACAAGGGCGGTCCGGTCGGCGCCGCGAAGCTGGGCGCGGGCGTGTTCGCGTACTCGGCGCTCTCCGCCTTCGGTGACGGCATCGGCAAGGTCATATCCCCGGCCCGTGCCGTCGCCGACAACCCGGGCCTGAAGACGGACAACCTCAAGGCCGTCGCGGTCTACTACGACCACCAGATGAACGACTCCCGCGTCGCCGTCATGACGGTCCGCGCGGCCGTCGAGTCCGGCGCGGTCGTCCTGAACCACGCCGAGGTCACCGGCCTGCGCACGACGCGCGGCCGGGTCAGCGGCGCCGAGCTCAAGGACCGTCTCGACGGAACCGAGTTCGGGGTGGACGCGCGCGTCGTGCTCAACGCCACCGGCCCGTGGGTGGACCACCTGCGGCGCATGGAAGACAAGCACTCGATGCCGTCCATCCGCCTTTCCAAGGGCGCGCACATCGTGATGAAGCGCAAGTCGCCGTGGAAGGCCGCCATGGCCACCCCGATCGACAAGTACCGCATCACCTTCGCCCTGCCGTGGGAGGACCAGCTGCTGCTGGGCACCACCGACGAGGTGTACGAGGGCGACCCGGGCGACGTGCGCGCCACCGAGTCCGACATCCAGCAGATCCTGGACGAGGCGGCCTTCTCGGTGAAGGACGCCGATCTGGACCGCTCGCTGATGACGTACGCCTTCGCGGGCCTGCGGGTGCTGCCCGGCGGCCCCGGCGGCGTGGAGAAGGCCAAGCGCGAGACGGTGGTCTCCGAGGGTGCGGGCGGCATGCTGTCGGTGGCCGGCGGCAAGTGGACGACGTACCGCCACATCGGCCGTGTGGTCATGGACAAGCTGGCGAAGCTCCCGGGCAGCCCGCTGACCGAGGACATGGAGCCGGCGAAGTCGCTCGTGCGCCGCATCCCGCTGCCCGGTGTCGCCAACCCGAACGCGGTCGCGCACCGGCTGCTGGTGGACCGCGAGCCCGGCGCCCGCATGGACCCGCTGACGGCCCGCCACCTTGCCTCGCACTACGGTTCGCTCGCCTTCGACATCGCCCGCATCGCCAACGAGGACCCGGCACTGGCGGAGCGGATCCACCCCGACGGTCCGGAGATCTGGGCGCAGGTCGCCTACGCCCGTGACAACGAGTGGGCGCAGACCGTCGACGACGTACTGCGCCGGCGCACGACGGTGACGGTCCGCGGTCTGGACGACGCGTCCGTACGCGCGCGGGTCGAGGAGATGCTGGGCCGCAAGGCATAGCTGTCACGCAGGTGGGGAAGAGGGGCGGTTCCGAGGGGAACCGCCCCTCTGCCGTGGGCTGTGGCCGGTGCCTCAACAAGGCTTAGGCTGACCCACGTACACAAGGGAACTTCGGAAGGAGACCTGGGTGATCGAGCTTGAGGGCGTGCCCGAGCTGATCGACCCGGTCATGGTGGCCGCGTTCGAGGGCTGGAACGACGCGGGTGACGCGGCCTCCGGTGCGGTCGCGCACCTGGACCGGGAGTGGAAGGGCGAGGTCTTCGCGGCTCTGGACGCCGAGGACTACTACGACTTCCAGGTCAACCGGCCGACGGTGTGGCTGGACAACGGGGTACGGAAGATCACCTGGCCGACCACACGGCTGTCGGTGGTCCGCATCGGCGGCGCCAAGCCGCGCGACCTGGTGCTGGTCCGGGGGATCGAACCGTCCATGCGGTGGCGGTCGTTCTGCAACGAGATCCTGGGCTTCGCCCACGAACTGGGCGTGGAGATGGTCGTCATCCTGGGGGCGCTGCTCGGGGACACCCCGCACACCCGGCCGGTGCCGGTGAGCGGGGTCACCTCGGACGCGGACCTGGCGCGGACGATGGACCTGGAGGAGACGAAGTACGAGGGCCCGACCGGCATCGTCGGGATCCTGCAGGAGGCCTGCACGCACGCGGGCGTGCCGGCGGTGTCGCTGTGGGCGGCGGTGCCGCACTACGTCTCGCAGCCGCCGAACCCGAAGGCGACGCTGGCCCTGCTGAACCGGCTGGAGGACCTGATCGACATCAGGATCCCGCTGGGCGAACTGCCCGAGGACGCACGGGCCTGGCAGCTGGGCGTGGACCAACTGGCCGCCGAGGACAGCGAGGTCGCGGAGTACGTGCAGACGCTGGAGGAGGCGCGGGACACCGCGGACCTCCCGGAGGCCTCGGGCGATGCCATCGCGCGGGAGTTCGAACGGTACCTGCGCCGCCGGGATCCGGCGGCGGGCCCGGCGCCGGAGGCGGGTGACGGTTCGTACCTGCGGGACCCGTCCAGCGGGCTCCCCCGCGCACCGAAGCGCAAGCCGGACGTCTCGGGCGAGGATCCGCAGCCTCCGGCCGTGGCTCCTCCGGAGGAGGACGACACCCCGCCGGAGGCCTAGCCGGCCGGGTGCGGCGGCGCCGCGCAGGTGCGCCCGGGCTTCGTGGGGCCTCGGCCCCCGTCCCGCTCCGCACACGCCGGAGGGGCCGGGATTGCGCTTCGCGCGCAACCCGGCCCCTCCGGTTTCGCTGTTCTACAGGGCCACGCCGAGCAGCGCGTCCACGGTCCGCGACACCAGGCCCGGGGCCGATTCGTCGTCGCCGCCCGAGGCGAGCTGGCACTCGACCCAGCGGTCCACGGCCGCCAGCGCGGCCGGGGCGTCCAGATCGTCCGCCAGGGCCTCGCGGACCTCCTCGACCAGTGCGTCGGCCGCCAGGCCGTCCGGCCGGGACACGGCCGCGCGCCAGCGCTCCAGGCGGGCCACCGCGTCGGCCAGCACCGCGTCCGTCCACTCCCAGTCGGCCCGGTAGTGGTGCGAGAGCAGGGCCAGGCGGATCGCCGCCGGGTCCACCCCGGCGCGGCGCAGCGCGGAGACGAAGACCAGGTTGCCCTTGGACTTCGACATCTTCTCGCCGTGCAGGGCCACCATGCCCGCGTGCACGTACGCCTTGGCCATCGGGAACTCGCCCGTCAGGACCTGCGCGTGCGAGGCGCCCATCTCGTGGTGCGGGAACGCCAGGTCGGAGCCGCCGCCCTGGATGTCGAAGCCCATGCCCAGGTGGTCCAGGGCGATGGCCACGCACTCGATGTGCCAGCCGGGCCGGCCGCGGCCCATCGAGCCGCCGTCCCAGCTCGGCTCGCCCTCGCGCGCGCCCATCCACAGCATCGGGTCGAGCGGGTTCTTCTTCCCCGGCCGGTCGGGGTCGCCGCCGCGCTCCGCGGAGAGCAGGCGCATCGCCTCGGCGTCGAGGTTCGAGACCCCGCCGAAGTGCGGGTCGGACTCCACCGAGAAGTAGACGTCGCCTTCGAGCTCGTAGGCGGCGCCCGCGTCGCGCAGCCGCTCGACCAGCGGCACGATGCCGGGTATGGCCTCGACGGCGCCGATGTAGTGCTGCGGCGGCAGCATCCGCAGGGCGGTCATGTCCTCGCGGAAGAGGGCCGTCTCGCGTTCGGCGAGCTCGGTCCAGTCGTGGCCGTCGCGCAGCGCCCGCTCCAGGAGCGGGTCGTCCACGTCCGTGACGTTCTGGACGTAGTGGACCTGCCGCTTGGTGTCGAGCCACACGCGCTGTACGAGGTCGAACGCGTTGTAGGTCGCCGCGTGACCGATGTGGGTCGCGTCGTACGGAGTGATGCCGCAGACGTAGATTCGGGCGACGGGACCGGGGGCGAGGGTGATCGTCCCCTGGGTCGCGGTGTCGTGGATCTTGAGGTCGCGGCCCTTGCCAGGAAGGGCGGGGACCTCAGAAGCGGGCCAGGCATGCATGTGTCGAGCCTAACCGGACGGATGTTCCGGTAACGAACCGGACCTGCACTGTTGTCTTGATCGGCACTCTTGCGGTCCGGCCGGAACTATGCGTATCGGCCATGGCTGGTTCAGACCGGCGGCCAGGGGATCGAGGGCCACTGTCCGGAGGGCTCCGGGTGGGTTCCCGTCCGCAGCAGCTGCGCCACCCGCTCCCGTACGGCGGCCAGCTCGACGGTCGTGATCAGTTGGGCCAGACGGGTGGCGAGCGGCGCTCCCGCGGCCAGGCCCTCGGCGAGGGAGGCCAGCACCTGGCGGGCCTCGTCCGTGAGCGGCTCCCCCGCCCAGCCCCACAGGAGGGTGCGCAGCTTGTCCTCGGTGTGGAAGGTCACGCCGTGGTCGATGCCGTAGAGCCGGCCGTCGGGGGCGGGCAGCAGGTGACCGCCCTTGCGGTCACCGTTGTTGATCACTGCGTCGAGGACGGAGAGGCGGCGCAGCCGCGGGTCGTCGGCGTGCACGAGCAGGGCGGTGCGGCCCTCGCCCACCTCGGCGAAGGCCACCGGCTTCCAGCCTTCGCCCGGCTCCTCGCCCTCGACGAGCGCGAGCAGTCCCGCCCCGGGCTGCTCCTGCGGGGCGCTCTCGATCCACTGCTGGACCATGCCCTCGCCGTAGGGCCCGTCACGCAGCACGGTGGCGGGCACCAGGCCCCAGCCGGTGGCCTCGGAGACCAGGTAGGCGGCGACCTCGCGCTGGGCGAGGTTCCCGTCGGGGAAGTCCCACAGCGGCCGTTCGCCCTTGACCGGCTTGTAGACGCAGTCGGCGCTCACGCCCTCGTGCGTGACGGTGCACAGCAGGACGGCGTTGGAGGCCTCGCGGATCCGGCCGACGACGGTGAGCTCACCCAGGGCGAGCAGCTCTTCGATTCCCCCCGCTGCGCTCACGCCTGGCGCCGGTAGCCGTTCTGGCGCGGGCACACGTGGCCCTCGGGGTCCAGCGGCAGGCTGCACAGCGGGCACGGCGGGCGGCCCGCGTTGACCACGTCCAGGGCCCGCTTGGCGAAGGCGCGGGCCTGGGCGCCGGTGAGGCGCACCCGCAGCATCGGCGGCCCGTTCTCCTCGTCCTGGAGGAGCCGTTCCTCCGCCTCGGCGAGGTCCTCGTCCGAGTCGGCCTCGAGTTCCACCAGGGCCTGCGCCTCGACGATCATGCGCTGTTCCTCGCCGTCCCAGGCCAGGGCCATGGTGCCGACGCGGAACTCCTCGTCGACGGGGACGTCCAGGGGCGCGGTGTCGGTGGCCTCGGCGGGGGCGACGGCCGGTACGGGGGCATTGCCCCCGGTGCGCCGCACGACCTCGTCCAGCAGCTCGTCCATCCGTTCGGCCAGCGCCGCGACCTGGGTCTTCTCCAGGGAGACGCTGGTGACCCGGGGGCCGGAGGAGGCCTGCAGGAAGAACGTACGGCGTCCCGGCAGACCGACCGTGCCGGCCACGAAGCGGTCCGGGGGGTCGTAGAGGAACACCTGACGGGGCACGTCCAGTCTCCAAGTCTCGGCGGCAGGGGCAGGGCTGCCCGGGGTACGGCTGCGCGCGTTGGTTAGGGCCAGTCCACCCTACTGCGCCGTTCGATCACGCCGCGCCCGCGCCGCCGCCCACGACGGCGTTGCCTCCGTCTTCGGCGGCCTTGTCGCTCGGCGCGCGCGGGACCAGCGAGCCGAAGTCCCCGGTGTCGCCGAGCCGGAACACGAAGGGGCGGGTCGGCGTGTACCGGATGGCGGTGACCGAACAGGGGTCGACGTGGATCCGCTGGAAGAGGTCCAGGTGCATGCCCAGGGCGTCCGCGACAAGGGACTTGATGATGTCCCCGTGCGAGCACATCAGGAAGACGGCATCGCTGCCGTGCTCCTCCTCGATCCGTGCGTTCCACTCCCGTACGGCGTCCACGGCGCGCGCCTGCATGGCGCGCATCGACTCCCCGCCGGGGAAGGCGGCGGCCGAGGGGTGCTGCTGGACGATCTTCATCAGGGGTTCTTCGGAGAGCTCGGAGAGCTTGCGGCCCGACCAGTCCCCGTAGTGGCACTCGCCGATCCGCTCGTCGGTGTGCACGGTCAGCCCGGGGCGGGCGGCCAGCAGCGGTGCGAGGGTCTCCTGGCAGCGTTGCAGCGGGGAGGAGACGGCGACGGCGAGCGGCACCCCCGCCAGCCGTCCGGGCAGTGCGGCGGCCTGCTCGGCGCCGCGCTCGTCGAGGGCGACCCCCGGGGTCCATCCGGCGAGCAGCCCTGCGGTGTTGGCGGTGGACCGCCCGTGTCGTACGAGGATCAGCGTGGCCATGGGGCCAGCGTATGCGGTGCCACGCGCGTGCGGGCGGGCCGCGGGCAGGGAAGAATGCACCGCGTGATTGTGGACTGCGCGATGTACCGGGACGGCCGCCGCACCGAGGGACCCGAGGACTTCTCGGACGCCCTCGACCAGGCCCGGGCGACCGGCGACGCCTTCGTGTGGGTCGGCATGTACGAGCCCACGGAGAAGGAATTCGACTACGTCCGGGAGGAGTTCGGGCTGCACGCACTGGCGGTGGAGGACGCCCTGACCGCGCACCAGCGTCCGAAGCTGGAGGTGTACGACGACTCCCTCTTCGTCGTCCTCAAGCCGGTCCTGTACGACGACGACAGCGACACGGTGACCACCGGCGAGCTGATGGTGTTCATCGGCGACTCCTTCGTGGTCACGGTCCGGCACGGCGAGGGGGCCCCGCTGGCCGCGGTGCGCCACCGCCTGGAGCAGGAGCGGGACGTCCTGCGGCACGGGCCGACGGCGGTGCTGTACGCGGTGTCGGACGCAGTGGTGGACCACTACATCGAGGTGGCCGCCGAGCTCCAGGCCGACCTGGAGGAGCTGGAGGCCGACGTCTTCGCCCCGAACGCCTCGGACACCAAGAACACCGCCGCCCGCATCTACGGGTTCAAGCGGCAGGTGCTGGAGTTCCGCCGGGCGACGAGCCCGCTGCTCCAGCCGATGGACCGGCTGGCCTTCGGACGGGTCCCCTTCGTGCACGAGCGGGCCCAGCCGTTCTTCCGCGACGTGGCGGACCACCTGACGAAGGCGAACGAGTACGTCGAGGGCCTGGACCGGCTGCTGTCGGACGCCCTCTCCGCGCACCTGGCGCAGATGGGGGTCCGGCAGAACGACGACATGCGCAAGATCTCGGCGTGGGCGGCGATGGCGGCCGTCCCGACGATGGTCGCCGGGATCTACGGGATGAACTTCGATCACATGCCGGAGCTCAGGCAGCCCTGGGGCTACCCGGCCCTGCTCGTGCTCATGGCGGTGCTGTGCGCGGGCCTGCACCGGATGTTCAAGCGCCGGGGCTGGCTGTAGCGGCCCGGCGGCCCCGCCGGGCCGGCCTCTAGACGAACTCGGGCTCGGGGACCGGTGCGCCGCCGAGTGCGTCGCGCCGTTCGGGCATGCGCAGGCTGATCATCCGGTGCCAGCCGCTGAAGCGTTCGTACGCGTACATGCCGCGGATGCCGGCGGCGAGGGCGGCGGCCTTGGGCGCGGGCCACTGCAGCAGCCGTCCCATGTGGCCCATGACGGCGAGGCTCACGTCGCGGTAGACGCCGATCTCGGCGAGCGCGCTCTCGCGCAGCACCCGCTGGATGGTGCGGCCGTGCCCCTGCCGGGCCAGGCGCAGCAGTTCTTCGTGGCAGTAGGCGAGGTGGTTGTCCTCGTCGTGGCTGATCATCCGGATGGCCTTGCCGAGCTCGGGGTGCTCGCCGAAGTTGCGCACCAGCATGTCCATCTGGTCGGCGGCCCGCTGCTCGGTGACGCGGCTGTGGGAGAGGTAGACGACGATGTCCTGCTCCGTCAGCGGCGCCTCGCGGCGCAGCTTGTCGTGTGCGAGGCCGATGCCGCGCCGTTCCAGCAGCATCGTGTAGTCGGTCTCGGGCGGTACGGGGACGGGTTCGAGGCCGCGCTTGCGGAGCAGGGCGTTGAAGATCCGCCCGTGCTTGTCCTCGTCGGCGCCGTGCCGGGTGATCTTGGGGGCGAGATCGCGCATGGTGGCGGGCACCAGGGCCGCGATGCGGGCGTTCTCCCAGCCGCCCTGGGACTCCCCGCTGGCGGCGATGGAGCAGAACAGCTGGAAGGAGTCGTCGTGCTCGACGATCTCCTGGAACAGGCTGCGGGCAGAGAGCATGCACCGAGTCAAACTCCGCTCGCCGGACGGGGCAACCGATAGGTCGCACTACTCGTCCGAATGAACGAACCGGGGGCGGCGGCCGGGTGCGTAACCCCGGGGGCGCTCCGGGCGTTGTTGCGGGTGTCGGCCGTGGCGGGGAAGACCCCCCGAGCCCCCACCACGGCCGCAGGCCCCCCGCCCGGACGCGGACCCCGCACTGCGGGGTCCGCGGACCCGGGGCACCTGGGCCCGGGCCGCCTAGTGCTGTGGCCGGAAAGGTTTGCCGGGTCGCGGTGTCCGGTGCGGTGCATCGCAAGGCGGAGGGCCACGGCTCGTACTGGACGTACTTGCGTGGCAGTCCGGCGCGCTCCATGGCCTCGGTAACCGGCCTGGCCGCCTAGGCCAGTCCGGCGCGCTCCATGGCCTCGGTGCCGGCCCGCAGGGCGGCGACCCGCTCGTCCAGGGTGAATCCGGCCGGGGCCAGCGTCAGCGTGGTGACCCCGGCTTCCGCGTAGGCCCGCATGCCGTCCGCGATCCGCTCCACGGGGCCGAGCAGCGTGGTCGAGTCGATCAGCGAGTGCGGGACGGCCTCGGCGGCGCCCGCCTTGTCGCCCGCCAGGTACTTGTCCTGGATCTCGGCGGCTTCCTTCTCGTAACCCATGCGCTGGGCCAGCTGGTTGTAGAAGTTCTGCTTCCGGCTGCCCATGCCGCCGACGTACAGGGCGGTGTACGGGCGGAACATGTCGGCCAGGGCGTTCACGTCCTCGCCGAGGGCCAGCGGCACGGTCGGGCAGACGTCGAAGCCCTCCATGGTCAGGCCCGCCTTCTCGCGGCCCGCCCGGATGTGGGTGAGCGCGGTGGCCTCCAGGTGCTCGGCGGCCGGGAAGATCAGCAGCGCGCCGTCGGCGATCTCGCCGGTCTGCTCCAGGTTCTTCGGGCCGATGGCCGCGATGTAGAGCGGGATGTGCTCGCGCTCCGGGTGCACGGTCAGCTTGAGCGGCTTGCCGGGGCCGTCCGGCAGCGGCAGGGTCCAGTGCTCGCCCGCGTACGAGAGGCGCTCGCGGGTCATCGCCTTGCGGACGATCTCCACGTACTCGCGGGTCCGGGCGAGCGGCTTGTCGAACTTGACGCCGTACCAGCCCTCGGAGACCTGCGGGCCGGAGACGCCGAGGCCGAGCCGGAAGCGGCCCTTGGTCAGCGAGTCCAGGGTGGCGGCGGTCATGGCCGTCATCGCGGGCTGGCGGGCCGGGATCTGGAGGATGGCCGAGCCCACGTCGATGCGCTCGGTCTGGGCGGCGACCCAGGCCAGGACGGTCGGGGCGTCGGAGCCGTAGGCCTCGGCGGCCCAGCAGACGTCGTAGCCGAGGCGGTCGGCCTCCTGTGCGACGGCGAGGTTGTCGGCGTCCATGCCCGCACCCCAGTAGCCGAGATTGATGCCGAGCCGCATGTGTCGTCCCCTTACCGGTTTACCGATCAGTAACGTAGGTCTGCGGGGGACTGTAGCGCGCCCGGGTGCTCCGCGTCAGTGCCCCAGTAGTCTCAGCGCTCATGGAGCAGAGGCATCTCGGCCGCACCGGACTGCGCGTTTCCCGGATCGGCCTCGGCACCCTCACCTGGGGCCGCGACACCGGTGAGGAGGCCGCCGCCGAACAGGTGAAGGCCTTCTGGGAGGCGGGCGGCACGCTCGTCGACACGGCCGACGCGTACGGCGGCGGGGAGGCGGAGTACCTCCTCGGCCGGCTGATCGGCGGGCTCGTCCCGCGCCGGGACCTGGTCATCGCGACCAAGGCGGGCAGCGTCCGCGACCCGGACCGGCGCTTCGACGGCTCGCGCGGGCACCTGCTGGCCGCCCTGGACGCGTCCCTGGAGCGGCTGGGCACCGATCACGTGGACCTCTGGCAGGTGCACGCCTTCGACCCGTCGACCCCGCTGGAGGAGACCCTGCAGGCCCTGGACCTCGCGGTGAGCAGCGGCCGGGCCCGGTACGCCGGGGTGGCGGGCTACTGCGGCTGGCAGCTGGCGAAGGCGGCGACCTGGCAGCTGGCGGCCCCCGGGGTGCGGACCCGGCTGGCGTCGACGCAGATGGAGTACTCCCTCCTCCAGCGGGGTGTGGAACGAGAGGTGCTGCCCGCCGCGCTGGACCTGGGGATCGGGCTGCTGCCCGCCTCGCCGCTGGGCCGCGGGGTGCTGACGGGCAAGTACCGGGACGGCGTCCCGGCGGACTCCAGGGGCGCCTCGCAGACCCTGGCCGCGTTCGTGGAGCCGTACCTGGACGAGACGGCGGGCCTAATCGTGGACGCGGTGGCGACCGCGGCCCAGGGGCTGGCCGTGACCCCGCTCCAGGTGGCCCTGGCATGGATCCGGGACCGGCCGGGGGTGGTCGCCCCGATCGTCGGCGCGCGGACGGCCGCACAGCTCGAGGCGGCCCTGTCGGTGGAGGCCCTTAGTCTTCCCGAGGAGATCTGCCGGGCGCTGGACGATGTCTCGGCGCCGGTGCACCGCTATCCCGATCAGGACTGGAGCACGCTGTGAGTACGGACCGTCAGGCCGAGCCCGCTGCCGCGGAGGAAGCGGAAGAAGCGGAGGCCCGCACCCCCGCCGAGGCGGATCCGGAAACGGAGCCCGCCCCCGAGGCGGCCACCCCCGACACCCCGGCCGCACCGGAGGCCGAGCCGGAAGCGCCGGACACCGTGGCCGAAGCCGAGGCCAGAGCTGACGCGGGGGCCGGAGCGGACGCCGAGGCAGGGGCCGATGCTGAGCCCGATGCCGATGCCGAGGGCAACGCCGGGGCCGATGCTGAGGCTGAGGCTGAGGCCGGAGCGGACGCCGAGGCTGAGGCTGAGGCCGGAGCGGGCGCCGAGGCTGAGGCTGAGGCCGGAGCGGGCGGCAACGCCGGAGCCGACGCGAAGGCCGGGGCCGACACCGGGGCCGGAGCCGGCACTGGCGCCGGGGCCGAGGCTGGCGCTGAGGCCCGGACCGACGTCGAGGCCGACGCTGGGGCCAGGGGCGACGCTGGCGCCGAGGCTGAGGCTGAGGCCGGAGCCGACGTCGAGGCCGGGGCGGACGCCGAGTCGGGGGCTGAGGCCGGGGCTGGCACCGGCGCCGACGCCGGGGCCGGGGCTGCGGTCGACGGGGTTGTTCCTGCGGGGCTGAGTGAGGCGCAGGCCGAGTTGGCTGCGCAGCGGGTCGAGCGGGAGCGGATCGCCCGGCGCAAGGCCGAGCGGGAGGCCCCCGTCGACGCCGGGGCGAAGCTCAGCGGGAAGGCCGCCGACCTGCTGGCCGCCGTACGCGCCGTCGAGAGCGGGGCGAAGCCCCCCGCCGCCACCTTCGACGAGGCGCCCGCCGCGCCCCGCAGGCCCGCCCCCGCGCCCCCGCAGCCGCGCACCCCGGCCCCACGGCCCGTGGCGGTCGCCCCCGGCACCGTCGAGGAGGTACGGGTCGTCCTGGCCCGCGGTGGCGCCCCGGAGGCGCTCGCCGCCGAGACCGCCGCGGCCCTGGGCGAGGACGCCGCCGAGGCCCTCGCCGAGAACCCCTGGCGGCTGTTGTCCGTGGCCTCCGTGCGCCCGACGCAGGCGGACGGTTTCGCGCGGGCCCTGCTGGGCGCCGGGGCCGGTCCCGGGGACGAGCGCCGCACCGGAGCCCTGGTGGGCTGGCTTCTGCTCCAGGCCGCGCTCAAGGGCCACACCGCCCTGGAGGCGCCCGTACTGCGCTCGGCGCTGGCCCAGTACGCCGTACCGGACCCGGCCGGGGCCCTTGAGACGGCCATCGCGGAGGGGGCGGTACTGGTGTTCCAGGAACCGCTCGGCGCGCCCGGCGCGCAGTACGAGGAGGGCGAGGAGGAGCCGGTCCGCATCCTGGTGGGCCTGGAGGGTTCCGCCATGGCCGAGGAGAGCCTGGCCGACGGCCTGGCCCGGCTCGCCAACGCCTTCGACGCCCTGGCGGACTGGGACAAGGCCGTCGGCGCCGCGCCGAACCCCTCCGCCGCGGAGCTGATCCGCGCCGTCGCGGGCCACGGCCTGGTCACCCACACCGGCGGCGAGGCCGCCCGCGCCGAAGCGGCCGCCCTGCTCGCGGCCGCCGGGGAACTCGGCTTGCGGACCTGCCTGGCCGCGCACGCCCCCGGCGGACCGGATTCCGTGACGGTGGCGGGCCTGCTGTCCGGGACGGAGGGGCCGGGCCGGGACGCGGACGGGCAGTTCGCGCTGGACCTGCTCGTGGTGCTCGACGCACCCCAGCTGGACGTGGAGACCGCCGCCGCCCTGGTGGAGTCGGTGCCGGACGGGGCCCGGCTCGTGCTCAGCGGGGACCCGGGTGTCCTGGGATCCGCCGGGGCCGGGCGGGTGTTCGCGGATGTGCTGGCGGCCCGTGCCTGTCCCCAGGTGGTCTCCCGCACCCCCGACCCGGGCCCGGTCGGCGAGCTCGTCTCGGGGGTCGGGATCGGGGAGCTGAACCAGGTGGAGGCCCCCGGCAAGGAGGTCGTCATCGTTCCGGTACGGGATGCGGCGGAGGCCGTGCACCGCACCGTGCAGCTGGTGGCCGAGTCGGTGCCGCGGGCCTTCGGGATCCCCGCGGACGAGGTGCAGGTGATCACCCCGGGCCACGGCGGCTCGGCGGGGACCCGGGCGCTGAACGCCGCCCTCAAGGAGCGCCTGAACCCCGGGCCGGGCCGGTTCGGCGGCTTCGACCCCGGCGACCGGGTCGTCCACGTCCCCTCCCCCGGGCGGGCGGTGCCGGCCCGGGTGGTGTCGGCCGATGCGCAGGGGCTGCACCTGGAGCGTGCGGGCGCCCGGACCGTCGTACCGAAGGAACAGGTGGAGGCGCGGGTCCGGCACGGCTGGGCCGTGACCGCCCACCAGGCCGTGGGGGCGCGTTGGCCCGCGGTGGTCGTCGTACTGCCGGGGGACGCGGCCGAGGCCCTGTCGCGGGACTGGGTGTACACGGCGTTCGGGCGGGCCGAGCGGCACCTGTCCGTGGTGCACGGCGTGGACCAGGCGCTGCCGCGCGCGGTGGCGGAGGTCCTGCCGAAGCCCCGTACGACGCGGCTGACGGGCCTGCTGAAGGCCCTGGTGGCCTCCGCCCGGGAACAGCCGGAGTGACGGCCGTGGCCCCCGCCTGCGAGGGCGGGGGCCACGGTGTCCGGCCGGGACGTCGGGGGGATCAGGCAGGGGCCAGCCCCGGCTCCGCGGTCTCGGCCTCTTCCTCGTCTTCGTCGGCGTCCGTGTCGTCCGCGTCGTCCTCCTCGTCGAAGACGGAACTGACGTCGAAGCGGTGCAGCACGTCCTCCGGGTCGGTGTGCGCGAAGGGGGAGTTGAGCCACTCCCCCGGTTCGGCCACTTCCTCCGCGGCCGCGATCCAGAGCGTGGAGTCGCCCTCCTCCAGCCCGAACTCCTTGTAACGGGAGGCGATCTCGTCGGGCTCGTACTCCCCGAAGAGAACGCCCAGCGCACCGGCGGTGCCGCCGTCCTGGACGAGTTCGGCGTCCCGGTCGTGCGCGGCGACGCGCTCGGCCTGGGCGATCAGCCGCGGCGGTTCGACCACCGCGTAGTCACGGCGGATGAGCACGCTGAAGGCGGTGGGATCGGCGGGGCCGGTGTACGGGACACCGTCCTCGGGGGTGGGGATCTCGAAGGGAGTGACCTCGTCGTACCGGTCGTAGAGGAGTTCGTCGTACTCCTCGGCCGCCGCGGCGAGTTCGTTGAAGGCGGCGTAGACCTCCGGGTCCTCGTCCCCGGTCCTGCTCTCGACCGCGGCGAGGTGGCGGTCGAGAGCGGCCTTGACCGCCTCGGCGGCGGCGCGTACCTCGGCAACAGTGGGCAGAGCGGCATCAGACATAGAGCAGACGCTATCCGTAGCAGGCCTCCGCCCGCACAATAGATGCGATGCCGGAATACGAATTCGTCGACGTGTACGTGCCCCGCGGCGTCCCTCGCAAGGAGGCGACCCGCCTGCTGACCGATCATGCCGAGTACGGGAACTGGGAACTGGACCGCCTGACCCTGCACCGGGACGGCAGCCGCCGCGTGCGGCTGCGCCGCCGGATCATCCGACAGGTCCGCGCGACCTGGTGACGCGGGCCCCGGGGGCGGGGCCCGCGCCGTGCAGGCTGCCGTCAGGCGGCGCTGCGGGCCCGCCGGTAGAGGACCGCACCGGCCAGGAGCAGGCCTCCGGCGATCGGGAGGCCCGCGCCGAGGACGTCTCCGGCGCCGGTGGCGGCGAGACCGGCCTCGTGGCCGCTCCCCTGGCCCGTCCCCTGGCCGGGGTTGGTCACGGGGGTGACGGAGCCGTTACCGGGCCCGGTGGGCGTGCCCGGGTTTCCGGGCGTACCGGGGTTGCCGGGGTTGCCCGGAGTACCGGGAGTCCCCGGGTTACCCGGGGTGCCGGGGTTGCCGGGCGTACCCGGGTTCCCAGGAGTCCCCGGGTTCCCAGGAGTCCCCGGGTTTCCGGGCGTACCGGGGTTGCCGGGGTTGCCCGGAGTACCGGGAGTTCCCGGGTTGCCGGGCGTACCGGGATTGCCAGGCGTACCCGGGCTGCCGGGCGTACCGGGGTTCCCAGGAGTGCCGGGGTTTCCGGGAGTGCCCGGCGTACCCGGGTTCCCGGGGTTGCCCGGCGTGCCCGGGTTGCCCGGGTGGTCGTCGCAAGGCTCGTCGTCGTCGCCCGGGTGACCGGGGTGGCCCGGATTGCCGGGGTGACCCGGGTGGCCCGGGTGGCCCGGGTGACCTGGGTGGCCGGGCTTCCCCGGCTTGCCCGAGATGTTGGCGCAGTGGTTCCCGAAGGCCGGGTTCAGGCCTCCCACCACCGTCACGGTGTTCCCGCAGGCGTTCACCGGCGCGTCCACGGGCGCCTGCACCGTGTTCCCGGACAGCAGGCCGGGTGAGTTCGCCGCTTGCCCCGAGGCTGCGGAATCCGCGTGTGCGTAGCCCCCGCCCAGAGCGAGGACACCCCCCGCGGCAGCCATGGTGATCAGGGTCTTCCTGGTGACCTGTGCCGGTCGTCGCATCTGTACTCGTCCCCTGGTGTCGTACGTGTCTTCGGCCGCCACCCGGCCGTCCGGGCTCCCCCGCCTGGTGCGCCGAAAGTCGTGTGGGCCGGGCCCGAAAGCCCGGCGGCCCCGGAGCGCTGGAACGCACTCCGGGGCCAGAACTTCTAACGGCGTCAGGCGTTGACGCAGGTGTTGCCGAAGGCCGGGTTCAGCAGGCCGATCACGGAGATCGTGTTGCCGCAGACGTTCACGGGGACGTGAACCGGGACCTGGATCACGTTGCCGGACGCGACACCGGGCGAACCGATGGCCGCACCCTGGGCACCCGCATCGGCGTGGGCCAGACCCGCACCCGCGAGAACCAGGCCACCCGTGGCAGCCACAGCGGCTACAACCTTCTTGATCATTGTTCCTCCTAGTAGTCAAGTGCGGTCCCAGCCGCGGACCGCACCACCTGTAACGAGGAGGGATCACCAGGGCTACGAGCGTATGAGCGCATTCACTCTTCTCAGTGGAATGCGCACACCGGTCCGAATCTCAGGCGTTGTCGATGAACCGGTCTAGGACCCGCACGCCGAACTTCAGCCCGTCCACCGGGACCCGCTCGTCCACTCCGTGGAACATCCCTGCGAAGTCCAGCTCGGGCGGCAGCTGGAGCGGGGCGAAGCCGAAGCAGCGGATGCCCAGGTCGTCGAAGGACTTGGCGTCCGTACCGCCCGAGAGCATGTACGGGACGGCCCGTGCGATCGGGTCCTCCGCCTTCAGGGCGCCCTGCATGGCGTCGACGAGCTTCCCGTCGAAGTCCGTCTCCAGGGCCTTGTCCCCGTGCACGTCCTCCCGCTTCACGCGCGGGCCGAGGATCCGGTCGAGGTCGGCGAAGAACTCGTCCTCGTAGCCCGGCAGGAAGCGGCCGTCGACGTGCGCGGTGGCCTGTCCCGGGATCACGTTGACCTTGTAGCCGGCGCCCAGCATGGTCGGCGCCGCCGAGTTCCGCAGGGTCGCGCCGACCATCTTGGCGATGCCGCCGAGCTTGGCCAGCGTCGCGTCCATGTTGTCCGGGTCCAGGGGGGTGCCGAGCGCGTCCGAGAGCTCGTCCAGGAAGGACCGTACGGTCTTGGTCACGCGCACCGGCCACTGGTGGCGGCCCAGGCGGCCGACGGCCTCGCACAGCTCCGTGATGGCGTTGTCGTTGTTGGTCATGGAGCCGTGGCCCGCGGTGCCCTCCACCGTGAGCCGCATCCAGTGCATGCCCTTCTGGGCCGTCTCGACCAGGTAGAGCCGCAGGTTCTCGTTGACGGTGAAGGAGAAGCCGCCCACCTCGCCGATCGCCTCCGTCACGCCCTCGAAGAGGCCGGGGTGCTTGTCCACGAGGTACCGCGCCCCGTACAGGCCTCCGGCCTCCTCGTCGGCGAGGAAGGCCAGCACGATGTCCCGGGGGGGCTTGCGGCCGCTGCGCATCCGGTCGCGCACGACGGCCAGCGTCATCGCGTCCATGTCCTTCATGTCGACGGCGCCCCGGCCCCACAGGCAGCCGTCGGCGATCTCACCGGCGAAGGGGTCGTAGGTCCAGTCCGCCGCATTGGCCGGGACCACGTCGGTGTGCCCGTGGATCAGCAGGGCCGGCCGCGAGGGGTCCTCGCCCTCGATCCGCGCGACGGTGGAGGCCCGTCCCTTGTGCGACTCGAAGATCTGCGGCTCCAGCCCGACCTCGGCGAGCTGCTCGGCGACCCATTCCGCGGCCTTGCGCTCGCCGGGGCCCGAGTGGTCCCCGTAGTTGCTGGTGTCGATCCGGATGAGGTCCCGGCAGAGGTCCACGACCTCGTCCTCGCCGGAGACGGTCCTGCCCGCGCTCGACTCGCTCACGCTGCTTCCTCCCACTGATCAGTACCGAACTGCCTCCATCCTCCCGCCCCGGACCGTTCTGCCCAAGGGCGATCCCCGGCCGCCGGGGGGTGTGATCGAGGACCCCGGAATGTTTGGTAATGTTTTCCACGTCGGAACGGCCCGCGAGGGACGCGAGACAGACACCTTGTCCGGGTGGCGGAATGGCAGACGCGCTAGCTTGAGGTGCTAGTGCCCTTTATCGGGCGTGGGGGTTCAAGTCCCCCCTCGGACACCAGAGCAAGAAGAGAAGGACCCCGCTTCGGCGGGGTCCTTCTTCGTTTCCGCCCCCGGCAGGTGAACGGGTGAACACGGCACCGCCCCCGGGACCAGTGGTCCCGGGGGCGGGTGCGGGGTGGCGCGGGCCGGTCAGTCGCGGGCGGCGGCGAGGGCCGCCACCCGGCCGCGGACCAGGAACCAGCCGCCGACCAGGGCGGCGGCGATGAGCGGGACGCACAGGACCGTGGTGCGGCCGACGCCGCCGTCGCACCACATCAGCACCAGGACCGTGGCGAGGAAGACCAGCGTGACGATCTGGGTGTACGGGGCCCAGGGCAGGCGGTATGCGGGGCGTTCGACCTTGCCCTCGCGGGAGCGGCGCCAGAAGAAGAGCGAACAGATCATGACCATCGCCCAGGTGCCGAGGATGCCCAGGGAGGCGAAGTTCAGGACGATCTCGAAGGCGTCCTTCGGCATGAAGTAGTTCAGGCCGACGCCCGCGACGCCGAAGGCGGCGGTGAACAGGACGCCGCCGTAGGGGACCTTGCCCTTGTTCATGACGCCGGTGAACTTCGGGGCGGAGCCGGACATGGCCATCGAGCGCAGGATGCGGCCGGTGGAGTAGAGGCCGGAGTTCAGGCTGGACAGTGCCGCCGTGAGGACCACGAGGTTCATGACGCCGGCGGCCCCGGGGATGCCGAGCTTGTCGAAGACGGTGACGAAGGGGCTCTGGTCGGAGCTGTACGCGGTGTACGGGAGCAGCAGCGCGAGCAGGACGACCGAGCCGACGTAGAAGAGGCCCACGCGCCACATGATCGAGTTGATCGCCTTGGGCATGATCTTCTCGGGGTTCTCGGTCTCGCCGGCGGCGACGCCGCAGAGCTCGACGGAGGCGTAGGCGAAGACGACGCCCTGGATCACCAGGAGCATCGGGAGGACGCCGGAGGGGAAGAGCCCGCCGTTGTCGGTGATGGTGGCGAGGCCCGGGGTGTGGCCGCCGATCTCGTGGCTGGTGGCGACGAGGTAGATGCCGACGAGCAGGAAGATCACCAGGGCGGCGACCTTGACCAGCGAGAACCAGAACTCCATCTCGCCGAAGTACTTCACCGAGATCAGGTTCGCGGTGAGGACGACGGCCAGGGCGATGAAGGCGAGCACCCACTGGGGGACGTCCGTGAACAGCGACCAGAAGTGCGCGTAGGTCGCGGCGGCGGTGATGTCGGCCACGGTGGTCGTGGACCAGTTCAGGAAGTACAGCCAGCCTGCCGTGTAGGCGCCCTTCTCCCCCATGAACTCACGGGCGTAGGAGACGAAGGCTCCGGAGGAGGGCCGGTAGAGCACGAGCTCGCCGAGGGCCCTGACGACGAAGAAGGCGAAGATGCCGCACACCGCGTAGGCGATGGCCAGGGAGGGGCCGGCTCCGGCCAGCCGGCCGCCCGCGCCGAGGAACAGGCCGGTGCCTATCGCCCCGCCGATGGCGATCATGTTGATGTGGCGGGACTTGAGGTCCTTGCTGTAGCCCTCGTCACCGGCGTCGACATGGCGGGAAGACGCCGGGGCGGGAGCCTCGGTCAAGGTGCGGTCACTCATGTATGACTTCGCCTTCGTGGGGTGGGGCAGGCAGGGCCGGACCGCGCCGCAGGGGAGCTGGGTGGTGTCCCCTGTGCCGTGGTCCGGTGAATTTGTCGCCCCAGGAGACCATGAGCCTCCGCTACCCGCCAAAATCGGCCCCATGCGCACCGAAGCCCCCGACGACCATGGAAACGGGTGTCGGGGGCTTCGTAGGGGGTGGAAACCGCGGTCAGTCGCGGGTGGTGGCCTCTGCTGCCTGATCGAGGCGGAAGGCCTCGTTGCCGAGGCCGATGCGGGCGTGGACCTCGGGGCGGCGGCTGCGCAGCAGGGCCCCGTAGAGCAGGCCGCCCAGCACTGCGGCGCCGATGATGCCGGGCAGGACCCAGCTGAGGGCGGAGCCTTCCTCGGCGCCGACCAGGACGGCGAAGTCCTTGACGGTGTAGACGGCGATGCCGAGCAGGGCGACGCCGGCCGCTCCGGCGGCGACGAGGCGCCAGACCTGGGCGCCGGCGGTGCCGCGGCGGACGAAGAACGCGATGACGGCGAAGGAGGCGGCCGCCATGAGAAGCGTCACGCCGAGGGCTCCGACGCTGCCCATCCAGGTGAACAGGTGCAGGACCGGGGCGGTGGGGTCGCCGGTGGGCTTGTCGTCGGTGACCGCGAAGGCGATGACGACGAGGGTGGCGACGGCGGTCTGGAGGAGGGAGCCGGTGCCGGGGGCGCCGGTGCCCGCGTTGGTGCGGCCGAAGGCGGCGGGGAGCAGGCCCTCGCGGCCCATCGCGAAGGCGTAGCGGGCCACCACGTTGTGGAAGCTGAGCATGGCCGCGAACATGCCGGTCACGAAGAGGATGTGCAGGACGTCGGTGAAGGTGGCGCCGAGCCGTGACTCGGTGAGCTGGAAGAGCAGTCCGGGGCCCGCCTCGGCGGAGGTCCTGACGACCTCGCCGGGGCCGGTGGCCACGGTGAGGGCCCAGGCGCTGAAGGCGAAGAAGAGGGCGACGAAGCCGACGGCGAGGAACATCACCCGGGAGACGACGATGTGCGGCTTGCTGGTCTCCTCGGCGTACACCGGGGACTGCTCGAAGCCGACGAAGGCGGCGATGCAGAAGCACAGGGCGGTGCCGAGGCCCGCGCCGCCGAGGGTCTCGGGGTTGAAGGCGTGGAGCGAGAGCCCTTCGGGGCCGGGCTCGGAAAGGGCGGCGACGTCGAAGACGACGACGAGGGCGCACTCGATGAGGAGGAGGACGCCGAGGACCTTCGCGTTGAGGTCGATCTTGAGCCAGCCGAGTGCCCCGGTGGCGGCGACGGCGGCCAGGGCGGGGATCCACCAGGCGAGTTCGAGGTCGAGGTAGGTGGCGAAGAGGCCGGATATCTCGAAGCCGAGGATGCCGTAGACGCCGACCTGCATGGCGCTGTACGCGACGAGGGCGACGAGCGAGGCGCCGGCGCCCGCGGTGGGGCCGAGGCCGCGGGCGATGTAGGCGTAGAAGGCGCCGGCGTTGTGGACGTGGCGGCTCATCTCGGCGTAGCCGACGCTGAAGAGCGCGAGGACGATGCCGAGGACGACGAACAGCAGGGGCTGGCCGACGACCCCCATCACGCCGAAAGTCGTGGGCATGACACCTGCGACCACCATCAGGGGGGCGCTGGCGGCGAGTACGGAGAGCAGCAGGCCGGCGGTGCCGAGACGGTCGGCCCGCAGGGCCCGGTCCTGGCCCTTGTACGTGCGGATCTCGGGTGCGGACTGGAGCGTGGTGGATCTGCCCGTCGGCATGGCGCCGTCCTTTCGGGGGTGCGGTTCTTCGGGGTGCTCGGGGTGCTCGGGTGCTCGGAGCGCTTGGGCAAGGGGGGTCAAGCGGTGCCGAGCGCGGCGCTGCGCGCGGCGAGGAAGGCCTTGTGCGGGTCCAGGTCCGGATAGGACCAGGGAGCGGGGGTCGCATGGCTGCCGATGCGCTGGAAGAGGGCGGCGGCCTCGGCGGGGCGGCCCTCGCACAGCTTGGCGTGGGCGAGGAAGTTGAGGTCGACGCGGTTGCGGGGGTGGTCCTCGCGCTCCCACTCCAGCCACCAGTCGAAGGCGGAGCGCAGGACCTGGCGGGCGCGCCGTCCGGACCAGTGCTGGGTGGCGCTGCTGAAGGTGTGTCCGTGCACGGCGGCGAGCACCCGGTAGCGCTCGGCGTGGGCGATGACCGGGAGCACGGCGAGCGGGGAGTCGGCCGGGGACTCCTCGGCCGCCCAGGCGGCGAAGTCGTAGACCTCGTGGAGGGGGTCCTGACCGGCGGCCGGGGTGCGTTCGGCGAGCTTGGCGACCATCAGGTGGTGGGCGTGGTGGTGCTCGCGGTGGCGGGCCCTCACCTGGTCGAAGTGGCGGCTGAACTCCTCCTCGGTGCCGAAGGCGCGGGAGAGGAGGAGCAGGCCGAGCCAGGGCGTGGGGTCGGCGGGCAGCAGGGCGGCGGCCCGGCGGCAGGCCTCCTCGGCGGCCTCGGGCGAGCCCTTGCGGCGCAGGGCGGTGAAGACGGCGGCGCAGGCGAGGAGGGTGGCGGCGTCGGCGCTCTCGGGCTCGGCGAGCAGCCATTCACGGGACCAGGCGGTGGCCGCGGGGGTCTCGGCGAGGACCACGATGCGGTGGCCGCGGCGGTCCCAGTCGTCGCCGGTGCCGACCAGCAGGGAGCGGGCCCTGGACCAGCGCCCCTGGCCGAACTGGGCGCGTACGTCGACCAGTTCGGCGTCGCAGAGGGCTGGGTCGAAGAGCTGGGCGTCCCGCTTGCGGGCGCGGCCGAGGGGCGGCGGAGGCGGGGACATCCGCGGGATTCCCTTCAGGACGCGGGCGGACGGGGCAAGCGGCGGCCTGAAAACATGCATGACGCACGTGATTGGTGCTGCCGATCGGGTGTTCTGGGATCGTGCC
Source organism: Streptomyces xanthophaeus (assembly GCF_000725805.1). GTDB lineage: Bacteria > Actinomycetota > Actinomycetes > Streptomycetales > Streptomycetaceae > Streptomyces > Streptomyces xanthophaeus. Next base: position 66,120 of record NZ_JOFT01000049.1, read on the forward strand.
GGTGAGCGAACCGGTGATCACAGACAGCAAAGCGGTAGGCGCAGCTCCGAGTCAAGGTCCAGTCCACTGGGTGGCGGGTTTCAACTGGGTCCCGGATGGTCGTAGTTGGGCCGGTCAGGCCGGTTCTGGGGGGTCCTTTTCCGGTCGCGCAGGGTCGGATCATGACCTCATTCGACGATCTTCCCCCCTACCTGCTGGGCTTTCCCGGACCCTTGCGCGACCGGTTGGTGGCGGCCGTGCTGAGCGGGGCGAAGACCTCGACGACGGGGCTGCTGCCCGAGTACGGGGCGGAGGGCGAGCCCCTGCCCGAGGCCGGGCAGCGCTCGGTCCTGGTGGATTCCCGGGAGCGGCCGGTGGCCGTCGTGGAGGTCACCGGGGTGCGGGTGGTCCGGCTGGCGGACGTGGACCTTCAGCACGCGCTGGACGAGGGCGAGGGGTACGCCTCGGTGGCCGAATGGCGCGCGGAACACGAGCGGTTCTGGCACGGCGAACCGGTGCGGGAGGCCCTCGGGGATCCCGGCTGGACCGCGGACGACGACACCCTGGTGGTGGCGGAGCGGTTCCGCATCCTGGAGCGGCTGGCCTGAAATCGCACCCCCGCGGGGCAGCCGGCCGGGCAGGCGGGCGGTGCCGGGCGGGACGGGCCCGGGGGGCCTACGGCTGCCGCCTGCCCTCACGTGCGGGCGGGCGGCAGCCGTAGGGGCCGGGTCAGCCGATGGCCCGGGCCGCGGCCCGGCCCGCCGTACGGCCCGAGAAGAGGCAGCCGCCGAGGAAGGTGCCCTCCAGGGCGCGGTAGCCGTGGACCCCGCCGCCGCCGAAGCCGGCCGCCTCGCCCGCCGCGTAGAGGCCGGGCAGGGGTTCGCCGTCCGCCGTGAGGACGCGCGAGGAGAGGTCGGTCTCCAGGCCGCCCAGTGACTTGCGGGTCAGGATCGACAGCCGGACCGCGATGAGCGGGCCGGCCGCGGGGTCCAGGATGCGGTGCGGGGCGGCCGTGCGGATCAGCTTGTCGCCGAGGTACTTGCGCGCCCCGTGGATGGCCGTCACCTGGAGGTCCTTGGTGAACGGGTTGGCGATCTCCCGGTCCCGCGAGGTGATCACGCGGCGCAGGGCGGCCTCGTCGATCAGGTCCTCCTTGGTGACGGCGTTCATCCCGCGCACCAGCGCGGACAGGTCGCGCTCGACGACGAAGTCCGGGCCGTGGTCCATGAAGGCCTTGACCGGTGCGGGGACGGCCAGCCGCGCCCGGTTGATGACGTCGCGGACCGACTTGCCGGTGAGGTCGGGGTTCTGCTCGGAGCCGGAGAGGGCGAACTCCTTGCCGATGATGCGCTGGTTGAGGACGAACCAGGTGTGGTCGTGCCCGGTCTTCATGATGTGGTCGAGGGTGCCGAGGGTGTCGAAACCCGGGAAGAGCGGTACGGGCAGCCGCCGGCCGGTGGCGTCCAGCCAGAGCGAGGAGGGGCCGGGCAGGATGCGGATGCCGTGCCGGGCCCAGATCGGATCCCAGTTCTGGATGCCCTCGGTGTAGTGCCACATCCGGTCCTTGTTGATGTGGCTGGCGCCCGCCTCCTCCGCGATGCCCAGCATCAGTCCGTCGACGTGCGCCGGGACCCCGGAGAGCATCCGCTCGGGCGGGGTGCCGAGCCGGGCGGGCCACTGCTTGCGGACGAGGTCGTGGTTGCCGCCGATGCCGCCGCTGGTCACGATCACGGCCTGGGCCCGGAGGGAGAAGTCCCCGGTGGCCTCGCGGCTGCTCGCGGTGCCCCGTACGGCGTCGGAGGGCGCAAGGACCTCGCCCGTAACGGTGTCCAGGGCGCCGGCCGTACGGGACAGCCCGGTGACCCGGTGGCGGAACCTCAGCTGGACCAGGCCGCGGTCCACCCCGGCCCGGACCCGCCGCGCGAAGGGCTCGACCAGGCCGGGGCCGGTGCCCCAGGTGATGTGGAAGCGGGGTACGGAGTTCCCGTGGCCGTCGGCGTCGTAGCCGCCGCGCTCCGCCCAGCCGACCACGGGGAAGAAGCGGACGCCCTGTGCGTGCAGCCAGGGGCGCTTCTCGCCCGCCGCGAAGTCGACGTAGGCCTCGGCCCAGCGGCGCGGCCAGGCGTCCTCCTCGCGGTCGAAGCCCGCGGTGCCGGTCCAGTCCTGGAGGGCGAGTTCGCGGCTGTCCTTGATCCGCATCCGGCGCTGCTCGGGCGAGTCCACGAAGAAGAGCCCGCCGAAGGACCAGTGCGCCTGGCCGCCGAGGGACTGCTCCGGCTCCTGGTCGAGCAGGATGACCTTGCGGCCCGCGTCGACGAGCTCGGCGGTGGCCGCCAGGCCCGAGAGCCCGGCCCCGATCACGATCACGTCTGCGTCGTACGTCATGCGCTACCCGTCCTCCGTCGGTGGTGGGGCAGATCCTTGGCTACGGAGCGGTAACCAGTCAACAGCGGTGGTTGGATGAACCCGTGAGTGCCGCAGACGAAGTGCTGGACGTGGTGGACCGGGACGACCGGGTGACGGGGCAGGCGCGCCGGGGCGAGGTGTACGCCCGCGGGCTGCTCCACCGCTGTGTGTTCGTGCAGGCCAGGGACGCGCAGGGGCGGATCTTCGTGCACCGCCGGACCGCGTCGAAACTGGTCTTCCCCGCGCACTACGACATGTTCGTGGGCGGGGTGCTGGGCGCCGGGGAGGACTACGCTTCGGCCGCCCTGCGGGAGGCCGAGGAGGAGCTGGGGGTGTCCGGACTGCCGCAGCCGGTGCCGCTGTTCAAGTTCCTGTACGAGGGGCCGGGCGGGGCCTGGTGGTCGTACGTCCACGAGGTGCGGTGCGAGCTGCCCGTGGAGCCGCAGGCCTCGGAGGTGGACTGGCACGCGTACCTGACGGAGGCCGAGCTGGAGCGGCGCGTCGCGGACGGCACGTGGGCCTGGGTGCCGGACGGGCTGGAGGCGTACCGGCGGCTGCGGGAGTTCCGGGGCTCGCCCCAGTAGATTGACGACGTGATCGACTTCGTCAAGGACGTGCGCCTCTGGTTCGCACCCGCGCGGCTGAAGGACGAGGGCGAGACCCCCGACTACCGCTTCTCCCTCGCCAACGAACGGACCTTCCTCGCCTGGATCCGGACCGCCCTGGCCCTGGTGGGCGGCGGCTTCGCGGTGGACCAGTTCCTTCCGGACCTGCGCTGGGGGGTGCGGGTCGGGATGGCCGTCGCGCTGCTCGGGGTGGGCACGGCCTGCGCGCTGCGGGCGGTGAACCACTGGGTCCGGTGCGAGCGGGCGATGCGGCGGGGCGAGGACCTGCCGCTGTCCCGGTTCCCGGTGGTGCTGAGCCTGGGGGTGGGCCTGGTCGCGGTGGTGATGGTCGTGGTCGTGCTGCTGGGCTGGACGACGGGGCAGTGAGCGCGTCCGGCGGCGGCGAGGTCCGCGATGCCGGGCTCCAGCCCGAGCGGACCCGGCTCGCGTGGCGGCGTACGACGCTGGCCTGCTCGGTGGTGGCGGTGCTGGCGCTGCGGCAGGCGCTGCGCGGGTCGGGCAGGCCGGTGGAGGTGGCCGGGGCGGCGGTGACCGCGCTGGTCTGGGTGGCCTTCCTGGGGGTGGCGCACCGGCGGATCCGGGAACTGGCGGCGGAGCGGCCGCGGGGGCTGGCGCCGCGGGCCGCCCTCGCGGTGGTGGCGTGCACGGTGGTGCTGGCGGGGTGGGCGGTGGCCGTGATCATCTGAAATCGCGGTGGGTCTGCGGGTGGGTCTGCCGTTGAACCCATGGTCGGATGATCCGGATTACGCGCGCCACTTCGGACAGAACAGGCGATACGGGACGATGCGCACTAGCCTCGGCCCCATGACGACCCAGCACCTGGAACACCCCACGCACGCGCACACCCACGGCCCCGACTGCGGCCACCAGGCGGTCACCCACGGCGACCACGTCGACTACGCGCACGACGGCCACCTCCACCGCGAGCACTCCGGCCACTGGGACGAGTGCGAGACCGACGGGCACACCCCCCACGAGGCACACACCCACGCTCACGGCTCGGACTGCGGGCACGAGACGGTCCGGCACGGCGACCACGTCGACTACCTGCACGACGGGCACCGGCACGCCCAGCACGACGGTCACTACGACGACCACTGACCGGCCGGCCACCCGCCACTGACCGGCCGGGAACCGCCCCTCCCCTCCCCCGGGTCCCACGACGACTGGCAAGATGCTGACCGCCCGTCACAGCGACCCGGGGAGAGCGCAGATGACCGTCGCGGAGCCGTATCTCGTCCAGCCCGCCGCAGGGGTGTACGCCTACGTACAGCCGGACGGCGGTTGGTGCCTCAACAACGCCGGCTTCGTGAGCGACGGCGGCCGGACCCTGCTGGTGGACACCGCCGCCACCGCGCGGCGGGCGCTGGCCCTGCGCGAGGCGGTCCGCGCGGCCGGGGTGCCGCTCCCCCGCACCGTGGTGAACACCCACCACCACGGGGACCACACCTACGGCAACGGCGTGTTCGCCCCCGAAGCGCTGGTCGTCGGGCACGACAACGCGCGCTCCGAACAGCTCGCCGCCGGGCACCAGCTGGAGATGATCTGGCCCGGGACCGACTTCGGCGCGATAGAGATCACCCCGCCCGACCTCACGTACAGCGACCGCCTGACCCTGTACGTGGGCGCCACGGAGGTGCAGGTCATCCACCCCGGCGTCGCGCACACCACGGGGGACTCCGTGGTGTGGCTGCCCCGGCAGCGGGTGGTGTTCACCGGGGACCTGGTCTTCGCGGAGGGCACGCCCTTCCTGGCGATGGGCTCCCTGGCCGGATCGCTGCGGGCGCTGGAACTGCTGCGCTCCCTGGACGCGGAGACCGTCGTACCGGGCCACGGGCCCCTGACCGGCCCCGATGCCTACGGGGCCACCGAGCGCTACCTGCGGTACGTGGCCGAACTCGCGCGCGAGGGCCTGGCGAGGGGGCGGACGCCGCTGGAGGTGGCCCGCGAGGCCGATCTCGGGGAGTTCGCCGCCTGGCGCGAGAGCGAGCGGCTCGTGGCCAACCTGCACCGGGCCTACGCGGAACTCGCCGGGGAGCCGGAGGGCGTCCCGTTGGACATCCTGGCGGTGCTGAAGGACATGACGGTGATGAACGGCGGTACGCCGATCCTCTGCCACGCCTGATCCGGAACGGCTGCGGAACGGGTGCGGAACGGGTGCGGATTCCGGCCGGAACGGGCCGGTCCGCCGGTTCGTCCGGTCCGGACCCTGGACGGCATACCGACTGGTCGGCATGATGTGGCGTACGACGTCCGAAGTCGACTCAGCACGGAGGTGCGCACCATGAGCTCAGCCCCCGCCGATCCGCGGGGCCTCGATCTGGAGCGGCTGCGCGGTCATCTCGACCGTGTGCGGCCTGGACTCGTGGCCGGAGCCCTGCGCGGCCGGCTGATCGAAGGCGGCCGGTCGAACCTCACGTACGAGATCACCGACGGGAGCTCCCGCTGGGTGGTGCGGCGGCCGCCGCTCGGGCACGTGCTGGCCACGGCGCACGACATGCGGCGCGAGCACCGGGTGATCGAGGCCCTGCACGGTACGGCCGTGCCGGTGCCCGGGCCGCTGCTGCTCTGCGAGGACGAAGCGGTGCTCGGGGCGCCGTTCTACGTCATGGAGTTCGTGGACGGGGTGCCCTTCCGCACCGCCGGCCAGCTCGCGGCGATCGGCCCCGAGCGCACCCGGCGGGCGGTGCTCGGACTGGTCGACACACTGGTCGACCTGCACGCGGTGGACCCGCAGGAGGTGGGCCTGGGCGACTTCGGGCGGCCGGAGGGCTTCCTCGACCGGCAGCTGCGCCGCTGGGGCAAGCAGCTCGCGGCCTCCCGGGGACGTGAGCTCCCCGGCATCGACGAGCTGCACGGGGCGCTGGGGCGGGCGCTGCCGGACTCCCCCGCACCGACGGTCGTGCACGGCGACTTCCGGCTCGACAACGTCCTGATCGGCGGCCCGGACGACAGGATCCGGGCGGTGCTGGACTGGGAGATGTCCACGCTCGGCGATCCGCTGACCGACCTGGGGCTGCTGGTCATGTACAGCTCGGACCTGGGCCTGACCGAATCCCCGGTGAGCACGACGAGCGGGGCGCCGGGCCATCCGAGCCCGGCGGAGCTGATCGCGCGGTACGCGGCCCGCTCCGGGCGGGACACCGGGGCCATCGCCTGGTACACGGCGTTCGCCTGGTTCAAGCTCGCGGTGATCCTCGAGGGCATCCACTACCGCTACACGCTCGGGCAGACCGTCGGAGCGGGCTTCGACCGCATCGGCGAGCTGGTGCCCGTCTTCATCGCACACGGACTGACCACTCTTCAGGAACCGCAGGAAGGCTGAGGCATCCACCCATGGACTTCGCATTCGACGCCCGGACCGAGGAACTCCGCGAGCGGCTCCTCGCGTTCATGGAGGAGTACGTCTACCCGGCGGAAGCCGTCGCCGCCGAGCAGCGCGCACGGCTGGCCTCGCCCTGGGACACCCCGGCCGTCTTCGGTGAACTGAAGGCCGAGGCGCGCCGCCAGGGCCTGTGGAACCTCTTCCTGCCGGACGCGGAGTACGGCGCCGGGCTGAGCAACCTCCAGTACGCCCCGCTGGCGGAGATCACCGGCCGCAGTCCGCACCTGGCACCCACGGCGACCAACTGCGCGGCCCCGGACACCGGGAACATGGAGCTGCTCGCCCAGTTCGGGAACGAGGAGCAGAAGAAGCAGTGGCTGCATCCGCTGCTCGCGGGCGAGATCCGTTCCGCCTTCGCGATGACGGAACCCGAGGTGGCCTCCTCGGACGCGACGAACATCGAGACCCGCATCGAACGGTCCGCCGACGGCTCCGAGTACGTGGTCAGCGGGCGCAAGTGGTTCATCTCCGGGGCCATGAACCCGGACTGCAAGGTCTTCATCGTGATGGGCAAGACCGACCCGGAGGGCGCCGATCCGCGCCGCCAGCAGTCGATGGTCCTGGTCCCGCGGGACACCCCCGGGGTCGAGGTGCGCCGCGCCATGACGGTGTACGGGTACGAGGACCACGACCACGGCGGTCACGCCGAGGTGGTCTTCGACGGTGCGCGCGTCCCGGCCGGGAACCTGATCGGCGAGGAGGGCGGCGGATTCGCCATCGCCCAGGCCCGGCTCGGGCCGGGGCGGATCCACCACTGCATGCGGCTGATCGGGATGGCGGAGCGGGCCATCGAGCTGATGTGCCGCAGGGCCCTGGAGCGTACGGCCTTCGGCAAGGAACTGGCCGCGCAGGGCGTCGTGCAGAACTGGATCGCCGACGCGCGGGTCACCGTGGAGCAGCTGCGGCTGCTGGTGCTGAAGACGGCCTGGCTGATGGACACGGTCGGGAACCGGGGCGCCCACACCGAGATCCAGGCCATCAAGATCGCCACCCCCCGGGCGGTGGTGGGCATCCTCGACCAGGCGGTGCAGTTGCACGGCGCGGGCGGGGTGAGCCAGGACTTCCCCCTCGCCGAGCTGTGGGCGGCGGCGCGGACGCTGCGGCTGGCCGACGGGCCGGACGAGGTGCACCAGCGCTCGCTGGCGCGGCGCGAGCTGAAGCAGTACCGGGTCTGAGGGGGGAGCGGCAGGCCGGGCGGGGCGGTCAGGCGGGCAGGCAGGCAGGCAGGCAGGCCCTCACGGACCCATCAGAATGGTCTAAACCATCCCGATGGGTCCGATATATTCGGTATACCCCCCACCGAAAGTGCTCATCGTCATGCCTAGCCCCACCCTGGCCGCCCCTGCGCCGCAGGCCCCGCCCGCCACCACCGTGCCCGCGCCGCCCGCGCCCGCACCGCAGGCCCCGGCCACCGCGGCCCGGCTCGCGAACCCCGGACCGCTGGGTCTGGCCGCGTTCGCCCTGACCACCTTCGTGCTCAGCCTCTTCAACTCGGGTCTGGTCTCGGACGCGGCCCTGAGCGCCGTCGTCCTGCCGCTCGCCCTCTTCTACGGCGGCCTCGCGCAGTTCGTGGCCGGCGTGCTGGAGTTCCGCCGCGGCAACACCTTCGGGACCACGGCGTTCGTCTCGTACGGCGCGTTCTGGATGGCCTTCGCGGGCTACGTGAAGTTCGTCGTCCCGACACTGCCCGCCGACCAGGCCCACATCGCCACCGGCTGGTTCCTCGTGGCCTGGTTCGTCTTCACCGCGTACATGTCCGTGGCCGCCATGAAGCTGGATCTCGCCCACCGGCTGCTCTTCGCCGTCCTGGCGCTGACCTTCCTCTTCCTGGCACTGGGCGACCTGTCCCAGGTCGCCGCGCTCGGCCACGTCGGCGGCTGGCTGGGCCTGCTCTGCGCGGGCATCGCCTGGTACATCTCGTTCGCCGTGGTGACCGAGGAGACCTGGGGCCGCAAGGTCCTCCCGCTGGGCTGAGGACCGTACGGGCCCACGGGCCGCCCGCTACGGGCGCAGTGCGCGCAGCAGCAGGTCGGCGAGGTGATCGGCGACCTGCTGCGGCGTGAGGGGGCCGTCCGTGCGGTACCAGGTGGACAGGTGGTGCACGGAGCCGAAGTGGTAGTCCACCACCAGGTCCGCGGGGGTCGCCGTGGAGAACACCCCCGTGCGCTGGCCCTCCTCGACCAGCGCCCGGAAGCGCTCGTGGTAGCGCCGCCGCTCGGCCCGGACCTGCTTGAACTTCTCCGGGCTGAGCTGGTGCATCGACCGGAAGAAGATCATCGCGTCGTCGAGGTTCTCGATGGTGGTGACGACCACGTCGGCGGCCGCGGTGCGCAGCCGCTCCTCGACGGGCGCGTCGGAATCGGCCACCGCGTCCAGGCGCTGCTGCTGGAGGCGCAGCATGCGCGCGTACACCTCGTGCAGCAGATCGTCCTTGGACCCGAAGTAGTGGTAGAGCGCGCCCTTGGTGACCCCGGCCGCCTCGACGATCTCCTGGACCGAGGTGCGGTCGTAGCCGCGCTCGGCGAAGAGCCGGGTGGCCACGGCCAGCAGCCGCTGCGGAACCGGGGCTTCGTGCGTGCCTTCGGGCACCGTGGTCCTGGCCGCCATGGCGCTGACCTTCCCTTCCTAGTCGTCGGTCGTGCGAGCGTCCGGCCGTCTTCAGCCGCGGTCGCGCAGTTCCCGTCGGAGGATCTTGCCACTGGTGGTCTTCGGAAGCACAGAGAGGATCTCGACCCGGCGCGGGTATTTGTAGGCGGCCAGGCGCTCGGCGCAGTAGGCGGACAGCTCCGCCGGGTCCGCCGCCGCGCCGGGACGGAGGCTGACGTACGCCTTCACGCTCTCCCCCCTGTACGGGTCCGGCACCCCGACCACGGCCGCCTCGCGGACCGCGGGGTGGGTGTAGAGCACGTCCTCGACCTCGCGCGGCCAGACCTTGAAGCCGGAGGCGTTGATCATGTCCTTCTTGCGGTCGACGACGAACAGCCAGCCGTCCGCGTCCATGAAGCCCACGTCCCCGGTACGCAGTTCGCCGTCCGGGAAGGCCCGGGCCGTGTCGGCCGGCAGGCGCCAATAGCCGGGCACGACCTGGGGGCCGCGGACGGCTATCTCGCCGGTCTCGCCGAAGGGCAGCTCGGCGCCGTGCTCGTCGAGGATGCGCACGACGGTGGCGGCGCCCGGGACACCCACCGAGAGGGTGCCCGAGGCGGGGTCGACGGGTGCCTCCAGGTGGACGGGGACGGAGGCGCACGGGGCGGTGCACTCGGTGAGGCCGTATCCGTTGCGGAGGTAGAAGCCGAAGGCGGCGCGCAGGCGTTCCACGAGCGCGGGCGGGAGCGGGGCGCCGCCGGAGGAGAGCACCTGGAAGGAGGCGAAGTGCTCCCGGGTGGCCCCGGGGTGGGCGGCGAGGGCCATGAAGGCGGTGGCGGGGCCGATGGCGTAGGCGGGGCGGTGTTCGAGGAAGGCGTCGAGGACGATCCCGGCGTCGAAGCGGTGGGTGAGGACGAGGGTGCCCGCGTTGACGAAGCAGGCGGCGAGCTCGCAGACCATGCCGGTGATGTGGAAGAGGGGCGCGAGGGCGAAGTAGCCGGCGCCTTCGGGGACCGGGTGGCCGGTGACCTGGCGGACCGCGTTGTACGTGAGGGCTCCGTGCGGGTTCATCGCGCCCTTGGGGGTGCCGCTGGTGCCCGAGGTGTAGCTGATGAGGGCGGTGTCGGCGGCCGTGAGCCGGGGGTCGTGCGGGGCCGGGTCGCCCCGGCGGGCCACCGCGACCAGATCGACGACGTCCGGCCCGGACGCGGGCCCGGTCTCGGTCTCGGTGTCCGTCGCGGTCTCGGTGTCCGTCGCGGTCTCGGTGTCCGCGGTCCCGGACGCGCCGGCCGGCCGGGGTCCGGGCACGCGGGGCGTCATCGGCGGCTGCGGCTGCGGCTGCGGCTGCGGCTGCGGGGCGACGGAGGCCAGGGCGAGCAGGCGCGGGTCGTCCCGGGTCTGGAGGTCCAGCTCGGAGGCGGTCAGGACGGTCCGTACGGCGCTGTCGTGCGCGGCCTCGCGCAGGTACGCGGTCCAGGCGGCGCCCGAGCAGACCAGTGCGGCGGCCCCCGAGTCGCGCAGGACGTGCGCGGCCTCGGCGGACTTGTACATCGGGTTGACCGGGACGACCACCGCCCCGGCCTTCCAGGCGGCCAGCACGGCGAGCACGAAGTGCGGGGTGTTCTGCAGCATGACGGCGACCCGGTCCCCGCGGCGGACGCCCTGCGCGGCCAGGTGCGCGGCGACGGAGTCGGAGAGCGCCTCGGCTTCGGCGTAGGTGATCCGGGCGTCGAAGTAGGCCAGCGCGATGTGGCCGGGGGCCCGGGCGACGGCCGCGCGGAAGGCGTGCAGCACCGAGGGCGGAGGGGCGACGGGGGCCCGTTGGGCCGGGCTGAGGAGCCCGAGCCAGGGCCGGGCGGCGTACCGCGAGGCCCCGTCGTGCGCGCCCTCGGCGGCCTCCGCCTGCGCCTCCCTCTCCGCGGGGAGCGCACGGGCCTCGGGCGTCACCTGGTCTCCCACTTCTGCTGGAGGTGGTTCATGCCGCTCAGCCAGCGGTCCGGCTCGGTGGCGCGGGCGGCGTAGAAGTCGGCGACCTCGGGGTGCGGGAGGATCAAGAAACGGCCCTTCTCCATGCCGTCGAACAACGCGTCCGCGACCGCTTCCGGCTCGATCGCGGTCGGTGCGAGGACGAGTTCGCCCGCCGAGCCCGCGGCGGTCAGCATGTCGGTGCGCACCCCCTGCGGACAGATGGCGTGGACCTCGACGCCCCGGTGGCGGTAGGTCAGCGAAAGCCACTCCGCGAAGGCGAGCGCACCGTGCTTGGTGACACTGTACGGGGCCGCTCCGATCATCGTCAGGAGCCCGGCGGCCGAGACGGTGGACACGAAACGGCCGCTCTCCCGCTCCAGCCACTGCGGCAGCAGCAGCCGCGCCGCGCGGACGTGGGCCATGACGTTGGTGTCCCAGGCCGCCTCCCAGACGGCCTCGTCGGCGAACGCGTCGCCGCCCGAGGCGAGTCCGGCGTTGGCGCAGTAGACGTCGATCCCGCCGCCGAGGGCCTCCAGGGCCTCCTCGACGATCTCCGAGGCGTCGCCCGCCAGCGGGATCGCCCGGGGTCCGATGCCGCTCGCCACCGCGGCGGCCTTCGCGGCGTCGAGGTCGTTGACCACCACCGTGGCCCCCTCGGCGGCGAACCGCTGCGCGAGGGCGGCGCCGATTCCTCCGCCCGCACCGGTGACGACGACTCGCTGGTCCTGGTACGCGCTCACGGGGATCACCTTTCGTGGCCGGATGCCGGATCGTGGGCAGACTAACCAGTCGGTATGTCCGGGGGGAAGGGGCCTGACGCCTAGCGTGGCGGGATGACGCTGTCGCGACGCGGGGTACTGGGACTGGCGGGGACCGCGGGGGCCGTGGGCGCCCTGGGCGCGGTGGGAACGGTCGGGGCAGCGGGAGCGACGGGAGCGGCCCCCGCTCCCGGCCCCGGTCCGCGGGCGGGCCGGGTGCGCACGGGTTTCGAACGGCTCGCCGCGGACGGCTACGCGGTGCTCGCCGGGCAGAAGGTCGGGGTGGTCACCAACCCCACCGGCATCACGGCCGACGCCCGGCACCTGGTCGACGTCCTGCACGCGGACGAACGGGTCGACCTGGTCGCGGTGTTCGGCCCCGAGCACGGCTTCCGCGGCACGGCCCAGGCGGGGGGCTCCGAGGGCGCCTCCCGGGACCCGGCCACCGGTCTGCCCGTCCACGACACGTACGGCAAGAGCGGGCAGCAGCTCGCCGACGTGTTCACGGCGGCCGGGATCGACACCGTCGTCTTCGACATCCAGGACGTCGGGGCGCGCTTCTACACCTACGTCTGGACCCTCTACGACTGCATGCGCGCCGCCTCCCTCGCGGGCAAGGCGGTGGTGGTGCTGGACCGGCCCAACCCGGTGGGCGGGCGCCGCGCGGCGGGCCCCGTGCTGGAGCGCCCGTACGCGAGCTTCGTGGGCCGCGAGCCGATCGCCCTCGCCCACGGGATGACGGCCGCGGAGCTGGCCCTGCTGTTCAACGGCGAGTTCCTCACCGACGGAACGCTGCCCGCCGGGCCGGTCAGGCTGCGGACCGTGGCGATGAGCGGCTGGCGGCGGGATGCCTTCTTCGGGGAGACGGGGCTGCCCTGGCTGCCGCCGAGCCCGAACATGCCGACCCCGGACACGGCCCTCGCGTACGCCGGGACCTGCCTGTTCGAGGGGACGAACCTGTCCGAGGGGCGCGGGACGACCACCCCCTTCGAGGTGGTGGGCGCGGAGGGCGTCGACCGGCGGTGGGCGGAGGCGGCGAACGCGCTGGAGCTGCCCGGGGTGTGGTTCCGGGAGACGTACTTCACCCCCTCCTTCTCCAAGCACGCGGGAAAGGTCTGCGGCGGGGTCCGGCTGATCGTGCACGACCGGAAGGCCTTCGACCCGGTGCGGGCCGGCATCGGGCTGCTGGTGACCGCGCGGCGGACGTGGAGCGGCTTCGGCTGGCGCGCGGACCACTGGATCGACCGGCTGACCGGCTCGGACCGGGTCCGGACGATGATCGACGCGGGGGCCGGTACGGACGAGGTCACCGCCGACTGGGCGGCGGGACTGGCCCGGTTCGCCGCGGTGCGGGAGCGGTATCTGCTCTACCCGTGAGCCGGCCGTGCCGGGGGTCTGGCCGAAGGGGCGCGGCAGCAGGATGCTGGACCGCACCGGAGGCACGGCGTGGAGGGGGACGTCATGGCGTACAGCGGTGCCGTGAACGGGCCGGGGGTCCGTCCGTACGAGGAGCTGGTCTTCGACGCGCAAGGGGACCCGGACCCGGCCGGGCAGGGCGCGCTGACCCGGATGGAAGCCACCGACCTGCTGGTCTTCGCCCACGGCTGGAACAGTGACCGGGACACCTCGACCCGGCTGTACGACCGCTTCTTCGCTCCGTTCCCCGGGCTGGTGGGGTCGGGGGTGCGGCTGGGGTACGTGGGTGTGATGTGGCCCTCCATCCGGTTCGCGGACGAGCCGATACCGGACTTCGACCCGCCCGGTGCGCTCGCCGAGCCGGGCTTCGGGACGGCTCTGGACCCTTCCACCCGGCGGGCGCTCGGGGAGTTCTGGCCGGGGCGGGAGGCGGAACTGGACCGGGTGGCCGAACTGCTGGAGGAGCGGCCCGGGTCGGCGGCCGCGTTCATCGAGTTCGGCGCCCTCGTCCGGGAACTGGCCGGGGTGAACGGCGTCACCGCGGCGGAGCCGCCCGCGGTGCCCCTGATCTTCACGCAGGACGTGCTGGAGGTGTGCGCGGCCTTCACCCGCGGGCTCGCGCAGACGGGCGCGCTGCCCGGGACGGACGAGGACGGGAACGCCCTGCTGGGCGGCGGGCTGCGCAGTCTGTGGGGCGGCGCCAAGGAACTCCTGCGGCAGGCCACGTACTACCGGATGAAGAAGCGTGCGGGCGCGGTCGGCGAGCGCGGCCTCGGTCCGGTCCTGGCGGAGCTGGCCCGCGCCCGCCCGTCCGTGCGCGTCCATCTGATCGGGCACAGCTTCGGGGCCCGCGTGGTGTCCTTCTCCCTGCGCGCGGTGCCGGACGGGGCCCGGTTCGTGAAGTCGCTGACCCTGCTCCAGGGCGCCTTCTCGCACTACGCCTTCGCGGACCGCCTGCCGCACGACCGGCGCAGCGGCGGGGCCCTGCGCGGCCTCCAGCGCAGGGTCGACGGGCCCGTGGTGGCCTGTCATTCCGCACACGACTCGGCCCTGAAGGTCTTCTACCCGCTGGCTTCCCGGATGGCAGGGGATTCGGCCGGACTGCTGGGCTTCGACGAGCGGTGGGGCGCGATCGGGCACGACGGGGTGCAGGCGGTGCCCGGCGCGCCGCGGCTGAGCCTCGACGCGGCCCTGCGGACGGGGGTGCCCTCGGCCGGATGCGTCAGCCTGGACGCGGGATCGGTGGTCCGGCGGGGCGGCGCGCCCTCGGGGGCGCACAGCGACATCTGCCACGAGGAGCTGGCCAGGGTGGTGGTGTCCGCGGGGCGCCTGGGGCGCTGACTTCCGGCCACGTGCCACCCGTACGCCTCGACCGCCCCCGCATGCGCCCGCACCGGGCCGGGCATGTTGGGCACATCGGCGGAGGTGACATGTCATGGCGGGATTCCGGAGTCTGGCCTACCAGGTGCGCGATGCACGCAACGACCGTGCCCTGCGGCGGCACTCCCTGCGCCGCTGCCTGGAGCGGTTCGCCCCGTACGGGCACCGGGCCACCTGGTGGCACCTGTGCGACCGGCACGGGATCGCCCCGGAGGACCGGGGGGCGGACCCGTTGCGGCTGGTCGCCGCGCTGGAGGAACTGGAGGAGGCGCGCGCGGTCTGGCTGGAGTACGAGCGCCACTTCGCGGAGCGCAGACGGCGCGAGAAGCACCACGGGCTGCGCCGGCCCGAGTGGGCCTGGGGCGGGAGCGGGGACGCGGTGGTGCGGTGCGCCGACCCCGGGGTGCGGCCGGAGGGGGCGCTGGACGAGGTGCTGAGGCGGCTGGTGCGGGCCCTGGAATCGGCGCCGGGGACGGTGTGCCCGGTCTGCGGGGACCGGGAACTGCACTGGCCGACGGCGGGACCCTTGCCGGGTCAGCGGACCGGGGCGGGCCGGCGGGTGCCCGGGGCCGGGCCCTGGGAGGGGGCGTGGGCCTGGGACGGGCCGCTGTGCACGGGCTGCGGGATCGTGGTGCCGAGACCGGCGCTGGCGGACACTCCGGCGGCGGGGGCGGCGTGACGGTGCCGGGGGCACACGTACCGCAGGTGGTGGCGAAGGTGAGCGGGTGGCGAAGGTGACGCAAGTGACACCGGTGACACGGGTGACGCAGGTGTCCCTGAACGGCTCGCGGAGCGGCGCCGACGGCCCGGCCGTGCCGATGTCCCCCGGGTCCCTGGCCGATGCGGCCCTCGGCGCCGTGGCCGCGGGCGCCGGGGAAGTGCTGGTGCACCCGCGGACCCCGTGCGGCCGCGAGAGCCTGTCCCCCCGCGTGGTCGGCCCGCTGCTGCAGGCGCTGCGGGGCGCCGGGGTCGGCGTACCCCTCACCGTGTCCGCGAGCGTCGGGACGGAGCCCGGTCCGGCGGCACGCCTGGAGCGGGTCCGGTCCTGGACGGTGCTGCCCGACCGGGCGGCGGTGCGCTTCGACGAACCTGGGGCCGGGGAACTGGCCGAGGCCCTTCTGGCGCGCGGGGTCGCGGTGGACGCGGTGGTGGCGCTGGGCGGGCGGGCCGGGGCGCAGCCGATGGCCCGGTTCCTCGCCTGGCCCGTACGCACCCCCGGGCGGGTCCGGCTGGTGGCCGAGCTGGCGTCGGCCGATCCGGCGCTGGTGGCCGGGCTGCGCGGACTGCCGCCCGTGGCGGTGCTGCTGTACGGGCGGGAGGCCGCCGCCTGGCCGGTGCTGCGCCTGGCGGCGCGGTGCGGCACGGGCACGCGGACCGGCGTGGGCGACGTACTGCACCTGCCCGACGGACGGCCCGCGGCCTCGAACGCCGAACTGGTGGCGGCGGCAGGGGCTACAGCCGCGAACCGGTGAGCTTCTCGCCGAAGACGTCGTCCGGGTTGGACAGCGCGCAGTTCTCCAGCGAGAGGCAGCCGCATCCGATGCAGTCCGTCAGGTGGTCGCGCAGGCGGCCGAGTTGACTGATGCGCTGATCGAGCTCGGTGCGCCAGGCCTCGGAGAGCCGGGCCCAGTCCTCGCGCGTGGGGGTGCGCTCCTCGGGGAGCTGCGCGAGTGCGTCGCGGATGCTGGCCAGCGGGATGCCCACGCGCTGCGCTGCGCGTACGAAGGCCACCCGGCGCAGGGCGTCGCGGCTGAAGCGGCGCTGGTTCCCGGAGGTCCGGCGGCTGCTGATCAGGCCCTTGGCCTCGTAGAAGTGGAGCGCTGAGACGGCGGCGCCGCTACGGGCGGACAGCTGGCCGACGGTGAGTTCGTGGATTTTCTCGGGAATCTGCGGCACCAGGCCGAGGGTAGTCGGAGGCCCGTTGACATACACATACGGCCCCAGCATGCTGAGCAAGCGCTTGTTCGCTCACATCACCCCCACCACCACCGTCTGTCATCCGCGAGAAGCAGGAGCAGGGCATGGCCGAGCCGAGGGTCTTCACGTCCGCAGGGGAACTGCACGCCGGGATCGGGCAACCGCTCGGGCCCAGCGGGTGGCTGGAGGTGGACCAGAAGCGGATCGACCTCTTCGCCGACGCCACCGGCGACCACCAGTGGATCCACGTGGACCCGGAGCGGGCGGCGGACGGGCCCTTCGGCACCACGATCGCGCACGGCTACCTGACCCTGTCCCTGCTGCCGAGCCTGGTGCCGCAGATCATGCGGGTCGAGGGCATGAAGATGGGCATCAACTACGGGGCTAACAAGGTGCGTTTCCCCGCAACGGTGCCCGTCGGCTCGCGGCTGCGCGCCACCGCCGTGATCACGGAGGTCACGGAGGCGGGCGGCGGTGTGCAGGTCACGGCCACCGTGACGGTGGAGCGCGAGGGCGGCGACAAGCCGGTGTGCGTGGCGGAGTCGGTGTCCCGCTACTACTTCTGAGGCGCTCCCGCGGCGCCCACCATGCGGAGCACGAGGTCGGCGTAGAGCGCGCCGACCTCGTCGGGCGTGCGCTGTCCGGCCGTGCTGAACCAGCGGGCCACGTCGATGCACAGGGACAGCACGGCGAGGGTGGTGCCGGGTACGTCGGGGACGTCGAACTCCCCCGCCGCGACCCCGTCGGCCAGGATGCGGCGCACGGCGGCGTCGCTCCGGCGGCGCAGTGCCACGATCTCGGAGCGGTGCTCCGGAGCGAGAGCATCGAGCTCGTACTGGACCACCCGCGCGGTGGTGTGATGTGCCGCGTGCCACCGCACGAAGGACCGTACGGCGCCGTCGAGCCGCTCGGCCGCGGATCCGGGGCCGTCGGCCTCCGTCGTCAGGATCTCCAGCGCCTTGTCGTGGCCGATCCTGCTGATCCGGTGGAGCAGCTCTTCCTTGGTCTTGTAGTGGATGTAGAGGGCGGCCGGGCTCATCCCCGCCCGGCCTGCGATGTCACGTGTCGTGGTGGCGTGGTACCCGCGCTCCGCGAAGGCCTCGACCGCGGCGACGAGCAACCGTCGCGCCGCGTCGGGGATGACCTCCGACCAGGGCTGATAGCCGCCGGCCGTCTCCTCCGCGCTGTCCATCGCTCACTCACCCTCTTCACCGTGTGGGAGTGAACACCCTACCGGAGGGTGAGCAAGCGCTTAGTGATCGCGTGCGGGCTACTTGGGGGCGAAGGGGTCGTAGTCCGCCATCATCTTCTCCATCCGGGCCTGGTCCACCCGGCTGACGATCTGGCTGACCTCCTGACGGTCACGGATGACCTTGGCGAGCGTGAACGCCGAGGTCGTGAGGTACAGGACCGCGATGCCGAGGAAGGACCGGACCCAGCCGTCCACCTCCAGGTTGTAGATCCCCACGGCCACGGCGCCCATGGCGATCCCGAAGGAGGCAACGGCCTGGCCGTAGTACGCCCCCGTGCTCTGCTGCTTGACCGGCGTCTCGTTCATGGGCCCAGCATCGGGCGGGGTGACCGGGGCCACATCCGTTCGCGTACTCAGGTGCGTACTCAGCCTCAGAAGGCCGAGACCCCGGTACGGGCCCGCCCGATGAGCAGCTTCTGGATCTGGCTGGTGCCCTCGTACAGGGTCATCACGCGGGCGTCGCGCAGCAGCTTGCCGGCCGGGTACTCGTCGATGTACCCGTAACCGCCGTGCACCTGGAGGGCGTTGCTCGCGGCGCGCACGGCGGCCTCGGAGGCGAAGAGTTTGGCGGTGGAGGACTCGGTCGCGAAGGGCAGGCCGCGGTCGATGAGGTCGGCGACCCGCCAGGTCAGCAGCCGCGCGGCGTCCACGTCCACGGAGATGTCGGCGATCAGCTCCTGGACGAGCTGGTGGTGGGCGATCGGCTTGCCGAACTGCTCGCGCTGGGCGGCGTAGGCGACGGCCGCGTCCAGCGCCGCCTGGGCGATGCCCACGCAGCCGGCGGCGACCGACATCCGGCCCTTGGCCAGGGCCGACATGGCGACCGAGAAGCCCTTGCCCTGCGGGCCGAGCATCGCGGAGGCGGGGACGCGGACGTCCTCGAGGACGAGTTCGGCGGTGGCCTGGCCGCGCAGGCCGAGCTTGCCGTGGATCTCGCGGCGGGTGAGTCCGGGGGTGTCGGTGGGGACGAGGAAGGCGGAGACCCCGCGGTGGCCGGGCTCGTCGCCGGTGCGGGCGAAGAGGAGCACCACGTCGGCCCAGGTGCCGTTCGTGATGAACATCTTGCTGCCGCTGATGACGTACGAGTCCCCCTCGCGCACGGCGCGGGTGGTCAGGTTCCCGGCGTCGGAGCCGGTGCCGGGCTCGGTCAGTCCGAAGCAGCCCAGGGCGTCGCCGGAGCACAGGCGGGGCAGCCAGGCTCGCTTCTGCTCCTCGGTGCCCCAGGCGGCGACGGTCTTGGCGACCAGGCCGAGGGAGACGGAGACGATGCCGCGCACGGCGGAGTCCCCGCGTCCGAGCTCCTCGGTGACCAGGACGTAGGCCAGGTGGTCACCGCCGGAGCCGCCGTACTCCTCGGGGACGGTCAGGCCGAGGAAGCCCAGCGCGCCGAGCTTCTTGACGATCGCCCGGTCCACGCTCTCGGCGCGGTCCCATTCGGCGGCGTACGGGACGACCTCGCGCTCGGTGAACTCGCGGGCGAGCCGGCGGACGGCGGCCTGTTCCTCGCTCAGCTCCAGATTCACCGGGTACCTCCGGGGGCGTCGTGGCGGGTCCGGCGCCATTAACTAGCACCGGTAGTTTATGGCGGGCAGGCCCTACTATGTGGCGCATGGCCAGACCGCGCAAGCCCCTTCTCAGCCGAGCCCTCATCGTCGAGGCGGCGGGCGCCCTGGTGGACGCGGAGGGGCTGGAGGCGGTGTCGACGCGCAGGCTGGCGGCCGCGCTCGGGGTCAGCGGGCCTTCGCTGTACAACCACTTCCGCACGAAGGACGAGATCCTGGACGCGGTGGCGGACTCGGTGAGCGAGCGGGTCGACTTGTCGATGTTCGAGCTGCTGACGCCGCCCGGGACCGGGAACGGGAACGAAGGCGGCGGGGACTGGCGTACGGCCCTGCACGACTGGGCGCACTCCTACCGGGACGCCCTGTCCGACCACCCGAACATCGTCCCCGTGCTGGCCCGGGGCCCGGGGCGGCGGCCGGCCGGACTGCGGGTCGCGGACGCGGTGTTCGGCGCGATGACGGCGGCCGGGTGGCCGCCGGCCCAGGCCACCCGGATCGGCGCGCTGATGCGGTACTTCATCCTGGGCGCGGCGGTGGGTTCCTTCGCCGGGGGCTTCGTGGACGACGAGACGGCCTACGACCCGTCTGCCTACCCCCACCTCGGCCAGGCCCACCTGCTGGCGGACCGCCGCCGCGAGGTGGACGACGGCGCCTTCGAGACGGGCCTGACCGCGCTCCTGGACGGCCTGGCCCTCCAGTACGAGGCCCTGCGCGCGACCTCGTGACCGGCGGGCGTCCGCCCGCGCCTCGTGACCGGCGGGCGTCCGCCGGTCACGGGGCCGGGGGCTCAGAAGACGACCAGGGAACGGCCTCCCTTGCCCGCGAGCATGGCGTCGAAGGCGGCCGGGATGCCGTCCAGGGTGATGCGGTCGGTGACCAGGGAGCCGAGGTCGAGGCGGCCGGCCCGGACGTGCTCGGCGATGACCGGGAGGTCGCGGGCGGGGTCGCTGTTGCCGTAGACGCAGCCGGTGAGGGTGCGGGCGAAGTGGAAGATCTCCAGGGCGTGGAAGGTGATCTGCTGCTCCTTGCCGCCGATCCCCACGACGGTGGTGCGGCCGCCGCGGCGGGTGGATTCCCAGGCTCCGCGGATGGTCTCGGCCCGGCCGACGCATTCGACGGCGACGTCCACGCCCTGCCCGCCGGTGAGCGCGCGGATCTGCTTGGCGGTGGTGTCCGAGGCGAGCACGAATTCGGTGGCCCCGGCCGCCCGCGCCAGTTCCTCCTTGGCCGGGGAGACGTCGACGGCCACGACGGGACCCGCCTGCGCGATCCGGGCGGCCTGGAGGGCGGCGAGGCCGACGCCGCCGACACCGAACACGGCCACGGACTCCCCCCGGCGGACCTGGGCGCTGTGGTGGACGGCCCCGTACCCGGTGAGGACGGCGCAGCCGAGCAGGGCCGCCTCGGCCAGCGGGATCCCGGCGGGGGCGGGCAGCACGCAGTTGGCCGCGACGACGGTCTCCTCCGCGAAGGCCGCCACGTTCAGCCCGGGGTGCAGCTCGGCGCCCTGCGCGTCGTGGGCGTAGACGGCCCCGACCCCGGCGAGGGCCTTGGCGCACAGCCAGACCTCGCCGATGGTGCAGTGGTGGCACTGCCCGCAGGACGGGGCCCAGTTGAGCACCACCGGATCGCCGGGCGCGACGTGGGTGACGCCCTCCCCGACGGCGAGGACCGTGCCCGCGCCCTCGTGGCCGAGGACGGCGGGGACGGGGACCTTCATGGTGCCGTTGGTGAGGGAGAGGTCCGAATGGCAGACCCCGGCGGCAGCGAGCCGCACCCGGACCTGCCCGGGGCCGGGATCGGGCAGGACGATCTCCCGTATCTCCAGCGGGGCTCCGACGGCGGGCAGGATGGCGGCGCGGACCATGGTCGTCGTCTCCGTGTTTCCGGTGGTGGGCAGGCTCACGACTGCGGGGCTCGTACGGGTCTCGGTCTCAGAACTGCAGGGACTTGGTCTGGAGGTACTCGGCCAGACCGTGCGGGCCCAGCTCGCGGCCGACGCCCGACTGCTTGTACCCGCCGAAGGGCGCGAGCACGTTGAAGCGTCCGCCGTTGATGTCCACCTGCCCGGTGTCCATGCGGCGGGCGAAGGCCGCGGCCGTCTCCGCGTCCGCAGCCCAGACGGCGCCGCCCAGGCCGTAGACGGTGCCGTTGGCGATGCGCAGGGCCTCCTCCTCGTCCTCGTACGGGAGGATCGACAGCACCGGGCCGAAGATCTCCTCCTGGGCGATGGTCATCTCGGGCGTGACGTCGGCGAACACGGTCGGGGCGATGAAGTACCCGTGCTCGTGCAGTGCGTCGGGGCCGCCCGCGACCAGGCGCGCGCCTTCCTCGATGCCCTTGCTGATGTATCCGCGCACGCGGTCGCGCTGTTTGGCGTTGACGACCGGGCCGAGGCGGGTGGCCGGGTCGGTGGGGTCGCCGCTGGGGTAGCGGGCGACGGCGGCGGCCGCGAGCAGGACGGCCTCTTCGTACTGGTCCCGGTGGACGAGCATGCGGGTGAGCGCGTTGCAGCTCTGGCCGGAGTTGTTCATGACGTGGCCCACCCCCGCCGCGACGGCCTTGGCCAGGTCGGCGCCCGGCAGGATGACATTGGCCGATTTGCCGCCCAGTTCGAGGGCGACCCGCTTGACGGCGGCGCCCGCGGTGGCGCCGATCTGCCTGCCGACGGCGGTCGAGCCGGTGAAGGAGACGAGGTCGACGCCTTCGTGCGCGGCCAGGGCCTGGCCTGCGACCGGGCCGGTCCCGGTCACCAGGTTGAAGACTCCGGCCGGGATGCCCGCCTCGTGCACGGCCTCGGCGAAGAGCTGTGCGGTCAGCGGGGTGTCCTCGGCCGGCTTGAGGACGAGGGTGCAGCCGGCGGCGAGAGCGGGCGCCACCTTGGCAACGATCTGGTGCAGCGGGTAGTTCCAGGGCGTGATGGCCGCGACCACGCCGACCGGCTCCAGCAGAACGGTGGAGTTGCCGAGCCGCTCCTCGAAGGCGTACGAGGCCGCCAGCTCGGCGTAGGAGGAGGCCACCGCGATCGGCGCACCGACGTGGACCGCCTCCGAGAAGCCGAGGGGGGACCCGAGTTCGGCCGTGACGGTCTCCGCGATCTCGCCCTTGCGGGCGACCAGCACGTCGCGCAGCGCCCCGATCAGGGCCCCCCGCTCGGCCGGCGGCACCGCCGCCCATCCGGGAAGGGCCGCGCGGGCCGCGCGTACGGCGGCGTCCACGTCCTCGGCGCTGCCCGCGGGGACACCGCCGATGACCTGCTCGTCCGCCGGGTTGACGACCTCGATCCGGTCGCGTCCGGCGGCGGGCCGCCACGCGCCGTCGATGTACATCCCGTCGTGGGCCTTCATGGCATTCCTCCCGAGCACGCACCAGCGCGACGTAGACCTGACCTCGCGGACACCCTACAAACTAGCGCCGGTAGTTTTATGAGCGCCAGGGGCCACGGGGATCAGATGATGCCGAAAAGCATCCCTGCCCCCAGCACCACCAGGGAGGTGAGGGCCGCCCATTTCACGGTGAATCGGGTGTGGTCGCCGAACTCGACCTTCGCCATGCCGACGAGCACGTACACGGCCGGAACCAGCGGGCTCGACATGTGCAGCGCCTGGCCGACGAGGGAAGCGCGGGCGATCTCGAGCGGGGAGACCCCGTGGGCGGCGCCGGCCTCGGCCAGGACGGGCAGCACGCCGAAGTAGAAGCCGTCGTTCGACATGAAGTAGGTGAGCGGCAGGCTCAGCAGGCCGGTGACGAGCGCCATGTGCGGGCCCATGCCCTCGGGAATGGTTCCGACGAGCCAGTCGGCCATGTGCTTGACCATGCCGGTGCCCGAGAGGACCCCCGTGAAGACGGCCGCGGCGAAGACCATGCCGGCGACGTTGAGGACGTTGTCCGCGTGGGCGGCGATCCTGGCCTTCTGGTCGGGCATGTGGGGGAAGTTCACGGTGAGGGCGAGGGCCGCGCCGAGCAGGAACAGCACCGGGATCGGCAGCAGCTCCATGATCATCGCGGTCAGGAGGGCGACGGTGAGGCCCGCGTTGAACCAGTACAGGCGCGGGCGCAGCGTGGCCCGGTGGGGGTCGAGGCCCTGGAACCCGTCCTCGTCGGCTTCGGTGGCGGCGGTTCCGGAGGCGGCTGTTCCTGAGGCGGCGGTATGCGGGGCGGCTCCCGACGGCGCGGCGGAGCCGGTACGGACGGCGGCCTCGCCGGTCGCCGCCTTGACGAGCTGCTGCTCTTCCGCGTGCCCGCCCGTGAGCTCCTCTGCGTGCTCCGCCGCGTGCTCCTGCGTGCCCGGCACGGCCAGGACGCCCACCCGGCGGCGTTCCTTCAGTCCGAGGACGTAGGCGAGGAGGAAGACGAAGAGCAGCCCGGTCGCGAGGGCCGGGATCATCGGGACGAAGATGTCGGCGGCATCGAGCTTGAGGGCGGTGGCGGCGCGTGCCGTGGGGCCGCCCCAGGGCAGGGTGTTCATGACGCCGTTGGCGGTGGCGGCGACGCCCGTCATCACGACCAGGCTGAGGCCGAGCCGCTTGTACAGCGGGTACATGGCCGAGACCGTGATCATGAACGTGGTCGACCCGTCCCCGTCGAGCGAGACGATCGCGGCGAGGACGGCGGTGCCGACCACCACGCGCATCGGGTCCGCCTTGCAGAAGCGCAGGATGCCCCGCACGATCGGGTCGAACAGGCCGACGTCGATCATCACCCCGAAGTAGACGATGGCGAACATCAGCATGGCGGCGGTCGGGGCGAGCTTGCCGACCCCGTCGATGACGTAGTCGCCGAGGTGGGCGCCCTGTCCTGCGAACACGCAGAAGAGTGCGGGGATGAGGACGAGCGCCGCGATGGGCGACATTTTCTTCATCATGATCAGGACCAGGAAGGTCAGGATCATGGTGAAGCCGAGGAAGGTCAGCATGCAGGGAACGTAGGTGCCTCCTCCATGGGCCAACAAGACGTCGACGCGTGAGCAATACGAGCAAAACCCCAGCTCAGGGCAGGGGTGTCAATTCGACGGGGAATCCGTTGAGCACCGCGGTGCCGGACAGCGGGTCGAGCCGGGTGCCGTCGAGCAGCTGGTTGACGTTGGCGCCGGGCTCGGCCGAGGCCACGGAGAGCCGGGCTCCCGCACGGTCGTGCCCCCAGCCGTGCGGAAGGCTCACCACGCCCGTGCGGACGGTGTCGGTGACCTCGACGGGGACGTCCAGGCTGCCGCCGTCGGCGGTGATCCGGGCCCGGCCCCCGTCCGCCAGGCCGAGGCGGTCCGCGTCCTGGGGGTGGACCTGGAGGGTGCAGCGGTTGGAACCTCCGACGAGGGCCGGGACGTTGTGCAACCAGCTGTTGTTGGACCGCAGGTGGCGGCGGCCCACGAGCACCAGGGCGGCGGGCCGGTCGGCGAGGGAGGCACGCAGCCTGGGGAGCTCGGCCACGATCGGGTCCGGCAGCAGCTCGATCCTGCCGCTGCGGGTCCTCAGCACGCCCGGGAGCCGGGGCCGCAGCGGGCCCAGGTCGATGCCGTGCGGGTGCGCCAGCAGCCGCTCCAGGCTGAGCTCCCCCGCAACGACCGCACCGGCGCGGGTTCCTGCAGCGGCGGTGCGCTCACCCGCGCCCGGGACGGCGTCCGCATCGGCTTCGGCTTCGGCGCCCGGGGCGGTGTCGGCTTCATCGGCGACGGCGAGGCCGAACTGGTCCCCGTACGGCCCGAGTCGCAGCATCAGGTCAAGGCGGCGCTCGGGGCCGCTGCGGCCGGTCAGCAGCCCGGCGAGCTGCGCCGGATCCTTGCCGTGCAGCGGGGAGCGCGGGTCGGCGGTCTCCTTGGCGAGGGTGGCCTGCACGGCCAGGTCGTCGACGGCGGCCGGCCCGGCCGAGCCGTGCATGCCGGAGACGGCGAGGACGAGGCGCGCGTGGATCTCGCACTCGTCCATCAGACCCGCTTCGAGCGGGACGGCCGGGCGGGTGTAGCGCACCTGGTCGCGGATGGCGAAGGCGTTGAAGGCGAAGTCGAAGTGCGCGCTCCGCGAGGGCGGCGGCGGGGGCAGCACGACATGGGCGTGGCGGGAGGTCTCGTTGAGGTACGGGTCGATGCTGACCATGAAGTCGAGCCCGGCCAGGGCCGCGTCGAGGCGCCGGCCGTCGGGGGCGGACAGCACGGGGTTCGCGGCGATGGCGATCAGGGCGCGGATCCTCCCCTCGCCCGGGGTCTCGATCTCTTCGGCGAGGGCGGCAGTCGGCAGCTCGCTCTTGACCTCGGGGTGGCCGCTGACCCGGCTGTGCCAGCGGCCCAGGGCGAATCCCTTGCCCGGTCCGGCCGGGCGTGGCCGGGGACCGGCGGCCGGGAGCGGGAACAGGACCCCGCCGGGCCGGTCGAGATTGCCCGTGAGGATGTTGAGTACGTCGACCAGCCAGCTGGCGAGGGTGCCGTGCTCGACGGTGCAGCTGCCGATCCGCCCGTAGACGGCGGCGGTGGGCGCGGCCGCGAGCTCGCGGGCGAGGGCACGGATCTCGGCGGCCGGGAGGTCGCAGGCGGGGGCCACGGCCTCAGGAGTGAAACTCCCGAGGGCGGCGGCGAGTTCCCCGAGGCCTTCGCTCTGTTCCGCCAGGACTCCGGGAGCTGTGAGCTTCTCGTCGAGCAGGGTGTGCGCGAGGGCGGCCAGGAGCAGCGCGTCGCTCCCGGGGCGGGGGGCGAGGTGGCGGTCGGCGAGCCGGGCGGTGCGGGTGCGGCGGGGGTCGACGACGACCAGGGTGCCGCCGCGGGCGCGCAGGGCCTTGAGCCGCCCGGGGAAGTCGGGGGCGGTGCACAAGGAGCCGTTGGACTCCACCGGGTTGGCCCCGAGAAGGAGCAGGAAGTCGGTGCGGTCCAGGTCGGGGACCGCGATGGCGAAGGGGTCGCCGAACAGCAGTCCGCTGGAGACGTGCTTGGGCATCTGGTCGAGCGTGCTGGCGGTGAACAGGTTGCGGGTGCCGAGGGCCTTGAGGAGCAGGGGCGGGTAGAGGGCCCCGGCCATGGTGTGGACGTTCGGGTTGCCGAGGACGACACCGACCGACTGGGCGCCGTGCTCCTGGACGAGGGCGGGCACGGCGTCGGCGATGGCGTCGTAGGCCTCCGCCCAGGTGGCCTCCTGGAGGCGGCCGTCGCGGCGGACCAGTGGGGTGCGCAGTCGGTCGGGGTCGGCGTCCAGCCCTCCGAAGGCTGCGCCCTTGGGGCAGATGAACCCGCGGCTGAAGACGTCGTCGCGGTCCCCGCGGGCGCCGGTCACGGCGGTTCCCTCGATGGTGAGGGTGAGACCGCAGGTGGCCTCGCAGAGCGGGCAGATACGCAGGGCGGTGCGGGGCATGGGGCCCTCCAGGGGCGGCAGGCTGCGGCACGGGCATGCGGGGCCCGACGAGCATACCGACCGGTAGGCACGGCGGGGAGGGGGCGGAGGGGCCGAGGTCCGGCCAGGACCGGACCGGACCGGACCGGACCGGGGGCGGGGGTGGGGGTGGGGCGGGAAACGGCAGTGTGGGGCGGGGAACGGCGGACGGGGCGAGTTCAGTCCAGGACGCGCGCGAGGTAGGCCTGCATCATGGCGCGGGTCTCGGCGACGATGTCCGGGTCCCCGGCCGGATCGGACCGGAAGGCCAGCTGGATCAGCGCGTCCGTGGCCTCGACCGCCACGAGGACGGCCCGCGCCAGGGCTGCGTCCGGCGTGAGCCCGAGGTGGGCGGCGAGGAGTTCGGTGAGGCGGGGGGGGGCCCGGGGGTTGGGGGGGGCCGCCGGACCCTCGGGCGGCGGTGCGGGCACGCCGAAGTCGACGAGCGCGAAGCCGGGGACGCTGCGCTTCATGGCCAGGTACTCGTCCAGCACGGCGTCGACGGCGGGCCGCCAGTCGGCGGCCGGGAGCCCGGCGAGCCGGGCGGCGATGCCTTCGGCGTAGCGGTCGAGGTTGCGGTGGGCCAGGGCGATGGCCATGGCCCGCTTGTTGCCGAAGAACCGGTAGACCGAGCCGATCGGCACGCCGGCGCGCAGGGCGACGGCGCGGGTGCTCAGGTTCTCGTACCCGGTCTCGTCCAGCAGTTCGGCGCAGGCGTCGAGGATCCGGGCGAGCCGGTCGGCGCTGCGCTGCTGGACGGGCGTACGGCGCAAGGGGTGGGCGGGGGGCACGGGGTACATCATGCCGCTCTTCGCCTCCTTCGTCGGCGGGGACCTCAGTTCAGCAGGAGGCTCAGCCCCCCGAGGGTGTAGGTGATCATCAGCGCGAGCAGGGGCAGCTGGCCGGCCACTGCCTTCGCGGGCGGGAAGAGGCGTACGGAACGGTCGTGCGCGGCGACGACGCCGAGCACGTGGCCGGTGACGACGGCGACGACCTGGAGGGCGGCGAGGCCGCCGGGGCCCAGTGGTGGGGCGGGTTCGGGGGCGTTGTCAGTGCCGAGTGCCATGCTCACTGTGCGTGGTCCTTCGACTACCAGGAGGGAGAAGTAGTGGGCGATGAGATAGCCGAGCGCGATCGGCACCAGTGAGTGCGCGAAGGCGGTGAGCGGGCCGGGGTGCGGGCCGCTGACGAGGCGGGTGGCCGCCGCGCAGAGGCAGTAGAGGGCGGCGACGAGGGCGACGGAGCCGAGGAGTCCGAGCGTGGCCGTGGGGGTGCGGCCGAGGGGGGAGGTCTGTACGAGGTTGATCCAGGAGGGGTTGTCGGAGAAGCCGTCGTAGGCGGTGGAGCCGAGCAGGACGCAGACGGTGGCGACGAGTCCGGGCCGCTCGGGCGTCGCGTCGAGTCCGTGGAAGGGGTTGCGCAGGACCAGCCGGCCGTCGCTGCGGCGGCCGAGCGGGGCCAGCCTGGCCAGGAGGGCGCTGTACGCCTCGAAGGCGTCCCCGTCGGCGAACCAGCGCTCGCCGAAGCGGGCGGCGAGCAGGAGTTGGACGCCGGCGTAGGCGGCGAGGGCGATGAGGAGGGTGGTGGTGGATGCGGGATCGGGAGCGGCGAGTTCGAGCCAGGTGAAGGCGAACAGCCCGGCGGCTGCGGGCCATTGGCCCAGCCGGGCGGGGAGCGGGCGGTGGGGGCTGCGGCGGGGCAGCACCCGTTCGAGCAGGCCGTGCAGGGCACGGAGCGGGTTGAGCAGTCCCCAGACGGGGCCGAGGAGGAGGGAGGCAGGGACGAGTCCGACCCAGAAGAGGACGTAGACGGCGCCGGGAGCGGGGTTGCGCGCGGGGTCGTCGGGGCCGAGGAGGAGGTGCAGGAGGAGCAGCAGCACGGCGAGGAGACCGAGCCCGCGCAGAGCGGCGCGGGTCCGGGGTCCGTCGGCGGCCCGCTGGAGGGCGGCGGGCAGGGCGGCCCCGGAGCGGTCTCCGCGGAAGCGGGAGGTGGACCAGAGCAGGCCGAGGGCGAGGAAGGAGACGAAGAGTGCGGTGAAGGCACCGGCGAACGCGTAGAAGGGAGAGATGGGGAGGTCGTGCTGGGATCCGATCCCGTGCGCGAGAGCGGTGAACGGTTCGGCCGGGTACGGGACCACGCCCTGGCCGAAGCCGCCACCGCCCGCGCCGGGGCCGGGGCCCATGCCGGGGCCGGTACGGAGCCCGGCCGGGCTCACCACTGGCCCACCGGGGTCCGTATCGCGCCTCGGCCCGTGGAGTGTGCCACCCGCCGGCCCGGGACCGAGGCTCCGGGCTCGGGCTCGGGCCTGAGCCCGGCCGTCCAAGCCGAGCCGCCGCGTGCCCCGCCCAGCGGGGGCAGCGCCGACGAGGTCCCGGCGGAGCCGGAGGCAGCCGGGGCCGGGAGCACGGATGCGGGTGCGGGCCCGGGGGGCAGCCCGGACCCGGGGCCGAGGCCGGGCACGGGCTCGGGGCCGGGCACGGGCTCGGGGCCGGGCACGAGCTCGGGGCCGGGCACGAGCTCGGGGCCGGGCACGAGCTCGGGGCCGGGCACGGGCTCGGGGCCGCACCCGGCCCCGAGCTCGGCTGCGGCTACGGCTACGGCTACGGCTGCGGGCCCGAGCCTGGGCCCGGGGGCGGCCGGGGAAGTACACGCGGCCGCACCAGCCAGCGCCTGCCTCGCTGGGGGCAGGTGCGGGGCTGCTGGCCGGGCCGCGAACGCAGCGATGCGCGGGGCCAGGCGCGGGGCTTCGGGCAGGGACAAGGACCTGCACAGCACCACCGGAACGGCCTGGGGCAGGCATCTGCGCAGGGCTGCGTCCTGGCCTGGCACGGGCCCTGACGGGCACAGGGCAGCGGCCTTGGCTGCCACGGGCCCGGACGTGCACAGGGCAGCGGCCTGGGTTGGGCGCGGGGCCGCGGGCCGGCGCACCGATGTGGCCGCGGGTGGCTGCGGGGCCGGGGGCTGGGCTGTGTGCGGGGGCGCAGGCGGGCTCAGGCTCGGGAGCGGGCGCGGGGTCATCGGACGACGAGTTGGGTCAGGAGGAGGCCGGACTCGTGGGTCTCCACTTCGAAGAGGCCGGTGCGGTCGGCCGTCAGGACCAGGGTGGCCTCCTGGCCTGCCGGCAGGGCGAGTTCCTTGTCGTAGCCGTGGACGTGCAGGGTGTCCTTGCGGTCGCTGGTGACGCGCAGGGCCACGCGTTCGCCCCGCTTGATCTCGGTGCGGCCCGGGGCGGGGCTGACCTTGCCGTCCCGGACGGTGACGGTGACCGTCCGGTCGGGCTGGCTCTGGCCCGGGCCCTGGCTCTCGTTCGGCGCGGGGGGCTGGGGAGTGGTGCCGTGGCCGTGGCCTCCGGGGGTGCCCGGGGCGGGGGCGGTGAGCTGGGTGGTGCCCTCGACCGGTTTGCCGGACACGGCCCAGGCGGTGTGGTCGTCGGCGTAGAGGCGGACGGTCAGGGTGTGCGCGCCCTCCGGGACCTGCGCGGCGGGCAGGTGGTACCAGGGGCCGTACAGCCGGGCCAGTTTGCGGCCGTCGAGTTCCAAGTGGGCGTGGCCGGCGCCCGCGAGGGCTGCGCCTCCGGCGCTGTCGGGGGTGAAGCGGAAGTTGTCCACCGTCAGCTGGAGGTTCCAGCCGTCCTCGGAGTCCGGGCGGGCGGCGAGCTGGACCTCCGGCGCGCCCTTGGCCGGCACCTCGCGGAGCCGGTGGCCCGAGCCGTCCTCGGCGGTGAGCAGGGTGCCCACGTTGCCGGAGGCCTGCTCGTGGGTGGTGCCGGGCTTGTGGTGGGTGGTGGCCCGCCCGCCGCACCCGGTGGTCGCGCTGCCCGCGAGGAGCAGCACGAGGGTGAGCAGGGCGGCGGTGCGGGCGGCCGGGCGGGGCCGCGCCGCGCGGGGCGCGCGGGCCCGTCGGGCGAGCGGGGCGCAGGCATCGCACCGGGTGCGGTCCTCGGGCCGGTCGGTCACAACAGGGCCTCCTGTGGTCGGTTCCGCCGGGGCGGCTTCTCCTGCCGGGCGGATCGGGGTCGCATGGGCGGCCGGACGGGTGGGGGTTCCCGCCGCCGCAACCGGGTCTGTGCTGCCCGACTCCGGCAGCGGGAGCTCCGGCTCCGGGATCCCGGCCCCTGAGCCGGCAGTCGGGCCGCCGCGGCCGGTCGGGGCCGGGCCCGGTAGCAGTGCCCGGTGGCCGGCTCCACCGGGCACCGGGCACTGCCCCGCTACGCCCCCGCCCGGGGGCTCCGGCCGCGGCAGTACGCCCCCTGGGCGCCGGTCGGAGTCAAGGCCCGGTCAGGGCGTCGGCACCGGGGCCGGGGTGGGTTGTGGGGTCGGGGGCGGGGCCGGGGTCGCGGTGGGTGGGGGTGTGGGGC
>NZ_JOFT01000050.1 GCF_000725805.1 Streptomyces xanthophaeus
GGGGGAGGGGGAGGGGGAGGGGGAAGGGGAGGGCTTGGTGAAAGTTTCTTTCGCGTTCTCGCTCACGTCTGAAATCTATTTTCAGACCGGGGCGGACGTCAAGAACCCATAGGTCCCCGTGAGGAAAGGACCTTCGCCCGTTGGGCCGTACGGGTCCACAATGGGCGCATGGACCACGCGACCCCCCTGGAACAGGCGCTTCATGTCGCCCGTGCACTCGTTCTCGCCGATCTCGCTGCCGGTGAGGTCGCCGAAGCCGATGTCGTCTCCCTCGTCGAGGACTCGGTCACGCACCGCCGGTGGTGGGTGGAGCAGTGGCCGGAGGGGGCCGACTACCTCCCCGGACTCGTCGCCCAGGACGTCAAGGACGCACTGCTGGAGAAGTACGGACGCTGGCCGCTGTGCCCGGTCTGCGGCCACGGCGACCCGCACGCGCTGGACATCGAACCCGAACTCGGACCCGACCCGCACTGGGTGTGCACGGAGGCGGGCGTGAAGGTAGCGGCGGTCGGTGCCCTCGGACCGGTACTCGGCCGGTGACCGTCTACATCGACCCGCCCACCTGGCCGGGCCACGGCCGCATGTGGTCGCACCTGGTCAGCGATGTCTCGTACGAGGAGCTGCACGCCTTCGCGGCCCGCATCGGCTGCCCGCCGCGCGCCTTCGAGCGGGACCACTACGACGTGCCCTCGTACCGGTACGCGGACGCGGTCGACGCGGGCGCGGTGGAGATCGGCAGCAAGGAACTGGTGCGCCGCCTCACGGACGCGGGCCTGCGGCGGCCCAAGGGCCGCGCCCAGGCGTAGGCGCAGGCGCAGGCGCAGGCGCTAGGCCGGTTCGGGCGCGGGAGCCGTCGTGGTGGTCGTCGCCGTGGTCGGGGCGGTGGCCGAGGAGGCGATCACGCGGGTGGCCGGGGGCGGCGTACGGCGGTGCAGGCGCAGGGAGAGCGCCGTCAGCGCGAGGGCGGCCACGGTCATGGCGCCGCCCGCCCAGGCGGTGGCGGCGAAGCCGAGGCCCGCGTCGATGACCGTACCGCCGAGCCAGGGGCCGCCGGTGTTGCCGAGGTTGAAGGCGGCCGTGGTGGTGGCGCCGGCCAGGGTCGGGGCGGCCCCGGCCACGTTGAACATGCGGGCGTTGAGCGCCGGGGCGGTGAAGAAGGCCGAGAAGCCGAGCAGGAAGGCCAGGGCGATCGCCGCGGCCTGCGCGGACGCGAGCAGGGCGAGCGCGGCCAGGAAGACGGTGGAGGCGCTGATGCCCCACAGCAGCACGCCGAACAGGTGCGCGTCGGCCACCCGGCCGCCGAGGGTGGTGCCGGCCAGCGCGCCGAGGCCGAAGAGGCCGAGGATCCACGGGACCCACTGCGAGTCCAGCCCCGCCACGTCCGTGAGCAGCGGCGACAGGTAGCTGAAGGCGCAGAAGACACCGCCCGCGGCGAGGGCCGTGATGACGATGGACAGCCACACCTGCCGGTCGCCGTAGATGCTGAGCTCCCGCCGGAGGCGGGGCTTCTGCTCGGGCAGCGGGATCTTCGGGACCAGGGCGAGGATGCCGACGAGGGCGACGGCGGAGGCCGCGCCCACCGACCAGAACGCGGAGCGCCAGCCCAGGTGCTCGCCGAGGAAGGCGCCCGCGGGGACGCCGAGGACGTTCGCGATGGACAGGCCGCCGATCATGACGGCCATGGCGCGGGCCCGCTGGTTGCGCTCGACCATGGCGATGGCGACGGCCGCGCCGACGGCCCAGAACCCGGCGCAGGCCAGGGCCGAGACCACGCGGGAGGCGAAGAGGAGCTCGTACGAGGGGGCCAGCGCGCCCGCGACCTGCCCGAGGCCGAAGAGGCTGATGAGGGACAGGAGGGTGGTGCGGCGGGGGAGCCGCAGGGTGGCCACGGCCAGCAGCGGGGCCCCGATGACCATGCCGATCGCGAAGGCGGATATCAGCAGGCCCGCCTGCGGGATGGTGACGCCCATGTCCTCGGCGATGGGGGGCAGCAGCCCGGAGAGCATGAACTCGCTGGTGCCGAGTGCGAAGACGGACAGGCCGAGGACATAGACGGCGACGGGCATGCGGGAGCGTGCGGCTGGTGCGGGCATGTACCTCACCAACCCCGGCGAACGGGATCGAATTCCCGGAAACCGGGTGGCGGGCCGGTCCCAGGGCCCGGCGGGGGGCGGGTCGGAGGTCCTGGCGGGGGTCCGGTCAGGGTCCGGTCAGGGGCCGGTCGTGGTCCGGTCGGGCGTCCGGTCGGGGTCCCGCCGGTGGCCCGGCGGCGGGACGGCGGCGTCCGGCCGGCGTCCGGTCAGGCGCGGGCCTCCAGGGCGGCCAGTTCCGCCGTGAGGTTGGCGCGGGCCGGGGCCTCCCACTGGGCGGCGGCGTACGGGGTGCGGAAGAGCCTGGGCAGGTCGAGCAGCTGGCGCAGCACGGCGGCGCGGCCCGTGCGGAAGGCGTCGTCGGGGACGAAGCCGTACTCGGCGCGGACGGCGGCGGCGTAGGCCGCGTACGCCTCGGGGGCGGCGGCCAGGACCGCCAGGTCGGCGTCGCAGAGCACCTCGCCGTCGGCGTCGCCGGGGGCCGGGTCGTGGGTGACGGTGAGCCGGACCAGGCGGGCCACCTCGGCGGTGCGCGCGGGGTCGATGCCGAGCTCGGGCAGGGCGCGCTCGGCGAGGGCGGCGCTGCGCTCCTCGTTCTCGGAGCGGTCGGGGCGGTAGACGGCGTCGTGGAACCAGGCGGCGAGCCGGACGGCGGCCGGGTCGGCGGCGTACTGCTGGAGCTGGTCGATCCGTGCGAGGACGTGGATCAGGTGCGCGGTGGTGTGGTAGCGGCGCTGCGGCTCCGCCCAGGCGGCGAGGAGGCGCTCGGCGTAGGGGTCCGGGTCGGTGTCCTCGGCGGCGCCGGCCGCGTCGACGGTGGCCCGCCAGTGGGCGCGGAGGGCCGCGGTGTCGGTGTGCGTGGTCCCTGTGTCCATGCGCACATTGTGGGGGTGGCGTGATTGTGCTGGTGAAGCCGGGGCACGGGCCCGTACTCTGGATATTGGACTAGACCTATTTTCCATACTGGCCATATCGCCGTATGAGCCACATGAGCAGCTTTCCGAAGGATGGGATCGAATGAGCAACCGTGCGCTCCTGGAGGTGATCGCCCTCGACGCGGAGGACGCGGTCGCGGCCCAGGCCGGTGGGGCGGACCGACTCGAACTGGTCACCGACATGGCCGCCGACGGGCTCACCCCGCCGCGCGAGACCTTCGCGGCGATCAGGGCTGCGGTCGACATCTCGCTGCGCGTGATGCTGCGCAAGGCCGACGGCTTCGCGGCGGGCGGCGCCGCGGAGCTCGACGTCCTCCTGGCGGAGGCGCGGGCCCTGCGGGCCGAGGGCGCGGACGAGTTCGTCCTCGGCTTCCTGAACGCGGACGGCAGCCCCGACCTCGCGGCCGTCGAAGCGGTCGTGGCGGAGCTGGACGGCTGCCGGTGGACCTTCCACCGGGCGATCGACCGCTCCGCGGACCGCGAGGGCCTGCGCAAGGCCGTCGCGGACCTGCCCGGCCTCGACACCTACCTGACGGCGGGTGCGGCGTCCGGGGTCGACGAGGGCCTGCCGGTGCTGCTCGCGGAGGCGGCCCGGCGGGGCGAACCGGGCTACGGGCCGCGGATCCTGGTCGGAGGCGGCCTGACGCTGGAGCACCTGCCGGTGCTGCGCGCCGGGGGCATCGACGGCTTCCACATCGGCGGGGCGGCCCGCCCGGACGGCTGGTCCCGCCCGGTCTCGACCCCGGCGGTGGCCGCCTGGCGCGAAGCCCTGTCCTGACGGACGCACGGGCGGTCGGCCGGCCTGGCCCTGCGGGCAGGCGTGGCTCTGCGGCCCGCAGGTCTGTCGGCCGGCCCGGCCGTGCGGTCCGCCGCGGAGCCGGGCACTGATGCCCGGGCGGAGTGAGGCTGGGGGCCGTGGCCCACAGCCCTGACCTTGATCCACGGCCCGGGCTCCGGCCCTGCGGGTCTGTCGCTGTGCGCCCGGGCGCTGCTGCCGCCCGGGCGGTGGGCGGTGGGAGCCCGAGGGTGCCGCGCTGCGTAGCCCTGTACTGACCCCCGGCCGGGGCCCTGGGATCAGGCGCGCGGGCCGGGCCCCCGGGTCAGGGTGTGGGCCCGGGCCTCTGGGTCAGGGTGTGGGCCGGGCCCTCTGGGTCAGGGGTGTGGGCCGGGCCCCCGGGTCAGGGCGTGGGCCCGGGCCTCCGGGTAGGGCGCGTGGGCCCGGCCCTCTGGGTAAGGCGGGGGCAAGGCCCGGCCCTCCGGGTCAGGGCGTGGGCCAGGCCCTCTGGGTCAGGCCGCAGGGGCGGGGGCTGTCGTCACGTCAGGGTCTGCGGCAGCGGGGCCGAGTGGACGAGGGTGAGGCCGGAGACGGCTCGGGTGAGGCAGACGTAGAGGCGGCGCAGGCCCGTGCGCTCGTCCGGTTCGCCCTCGACGACCGCCGCGGGTTCGTCCAGCACCACGTAGTCGTACTCCAGGCCCTTCGCCAGCGACGCCGGGACCAGCGTCAGCCGGGACTCGGCCGTCGTCTCCTCACCGGGCTCCAGGTACGCCAGCTCCGCCGCCCGCAGGGCATGCGCCAGCTCCGGGATGCGGGCGTCCGCCGCGATCAGGCCCGTCGAGCCCTCGTGCGCCAGCGCGGCCCGGCACGCCGCCACCACCGACGCGGTCAGGTCCGTGCTCTCCTCGATCCGCAGCGAGCCCGGGGTCTCGCGGACCGAGGACACCGGGGCCAGCCCCGGCGAGATCGACGGCAGCAGCCGGGAGGCGTACGCGATCACCTCGCGCGGCACGCGGAAGCCCGCCGTCAGCTCCTCCACCACCGCCTGCGGCTTCCCCAGGTGCGCCAGGGCCTCGTCCCAGCTGCGGGTGGCCCACGGGGTGGTGCCCTGCGCGAGGTCGCCCAGCACGGTGGTTGAGCCCGTCGTGCAGCGGCGGCCCACCGCCCGGTACTGCATCGGGGAGAGGTCCTGCGCCTCGTCGAGCACCACGTGACCCAGGGAGTGCGTCCGCTCCACCAGGTCCGAGGCCTCGTCGATCAGGACCAGGTCCGCCGCCGACCACTTCGCGGACTTCACGCTCCGGAAGGGCTTCGCCCACAGCAGCAGCTCCTGCTCTTCCTCCGTCAGGACGTCCGCCGCGTGCACCGCGAGGAACTCGGGGTCGGAGAGCAGGCGCAGCACCAGCTTCGCGGGCTCGACCGGCGGCCACATCTGCTTCACCGCCGCCTTGACCGCCGCGCTGCGCGCCACCGCGTCCTGCACCCGGTCGTCCGGGGCCTCGCCCGCCTGCTCCATCCGTACCAGCACCGCGTGCGCGATCCGCTGGGGCAGGGCGTCGCGGGCCGCGCCGTAGCGGATGTCGCGCTCCAGGAGCTGCGTCACGAGCTCCTCCAGCTCGTACGCGGGCACCCGCCAGCGGCGCGAGCCGCGGACCACCATCAGGGGCTCGGTCGGCAGGGTGACGTGCGAGCGGACCGCGCGCCGCAGGACCTCCGCCATCCGGGCGTCGCCCTTGACCACGGCGGTCGGCGCCGCGTCGGCGCCGCGCACCTCCAGGCCCTCGCGGGCCACCAGGTCGTCGACGGTGGCCTGCTGGACCTCCAGCTCGCCCAGGGCCGGGAGGACCTGCTCGATGTAGTGGAGGAAGGAACGGTTCGGCCCGATGACCAGGGTCCCGGTGCGGGCGAGGCGGTCGCGGTGGGCGTAGAGGAGGTAGGCGACGCGGTGCAGGCCGACGGCCGTCTTCCCGGTGCCCGGTCCGCCCTGCACGCACACCGAACCCGACAGGCCGGAGCGGACGATCTCGTCCTGCTCGGGCTGGATCGTCGCGACGATGTCCCGCATGGGGCCGACGCGCGGCCGCTCGATCTCCTGCTGGAGCAGCTTGCTGACGGCGGCCGCCTCGGCGGGGTCGGACAGGTGCTCGTCCTCGTACGCGGTCAGCTCGCCGCCGGTGTAGCCGAAGCGGCGGCGCAGTGACACGTCCTGCGGGTCCTTCTTGGAGGCCCGGTAGAACGGCTGGGAGACCGGTGCGCGCCAGTCGATGACCATCGGGTCGCCGCCCGCGTCGTGGACGTGGCGGCGGCCGATGTAGAACTGCTCGCCCTCCGCGCCCTCGGCGAGGTCCGCGCCCGGGGCGTGCAGGTAGTTCAGGCGGCCGAAGAACAGCGGGGTGTGGGCGAGGTCGGCGAGGGCCTTGATGCGGTCGTCGATCTGGGCCTGGAGGACGATCGCGTTGACCCAGTTCGCGGTGACGTCGCGGATGTCGAGGGACTCGACGTCCTCGCGCATGGCGCGCAGCGCCGAACGGGAGGCGGCGAGGTGCGCGCGCTCGCGGGCCAGCGGATCCGGGGCGTGGGGGGCGGTGACAGGTGCGGGTGCGGGGACGGGTGCGGGGACGGGGGCGTGCGCGGGCACGGGACTGCCTCCAACTGCTGGCTGGGTGCTGAACAGATGGCCCGCCGGTTACCGACCGGTGGGCGGCTCTCCCCGGACGTGCGGACGGGAGGCGGCAAGAGCGGAGATTCTAGCCATCGCGGTGCGGCGGCGCGAACGGAATACGGGGGCCGGAAGTCCTCCGGTGCGGGACCTCCGTACGGGTTGCAGGACCCGGCTCCCGGGCGGAGGTCAGACCGGGGTAGGGGCCCTAGGGGACGGCATGAGCCGTGAGGAGGACGCCGGGGGGCCCGGGATTCCGTCCGCAGGGCGATGCGCCGGACGGGGGCCCGGGAGCACCATGGATCCATGAGCACCGCAACCTTCACCCCGGCCCGGGGCGGGCGCCCGGCAGGCGCCACCGCCCTCACCGACACCCGCCACCGCACCGGCTTCGGCGGCCTCCTGCGCGCCGCGAAGGTCTTCGCGACGACCGCGGTGAGCGTCGTCGTCCTGGGCGAGTACGCCGAGGAAGCGGGCGTAGTCCGCCGCTGACCGGCTGCGCCGCGCCCGGCGGATGCGGCCTTGCCGCCGCTGACCTGGCTGCGCCGCGCCCCTGCGGGTGCGGCCTTGCCGCCGCTGACCTGGCTGCGCCGCGCCCCTGCGGGTGCCGTGCCCTGCTGCCGCTGACGGGCTCTGCCGTCACACGTGATGCGGCCCGGATGCTCGCTGCTGGGGCTGCGCTGCCCGCTGCGTTGACGCGGCCCCGGTGCACCGCCGCGCGCTGGTGGCCCCGGTTCACCGTTGCCCGGGGACGCGTCTGACCTGCCCTGTTCGTGCCGGGGCGGCGGCTTCCGCCACGGCTGCGTAGACCCGTCCGCGCCGGGGGCCGCTGATGCGGCCCTGGCTGCGCAGCCGGGAGGTGGGCGGTCGCCCGTGGCCCGCTGAGCCGGCCGGGTCCTTGCCGCTGACCGGGTGGCCGGATTCGGCGGGGGCGCGGGGAAGATCCAATAGGGTCGCGCCGTGACCTGGAGTGCCGCCGTCAGACGTTCGCCGTCGTCCCTCGCCGGCGTTCTGCTCGCGGGGCCGCTGCTCGCCCTCGGCGTGCTGTGCGTGGCCCTGCGCATTCCCATGGCGGACGTCTTCGCCGAGGGGCTGACCACCGCCGAGTGGGGGCCGCCGCCCGGCTATCCGCCGTTCGCGGCGATCCTGTTCACCCCGGCCGCCTGGCTGCCGCCCGCGCTGCTGCGGGCCGTCTTCGTCCTCGGCAACGCCGTGCTGCTCGCCCTGCTCGTCAGGCTCTCCTGCCGGCTGGCGGGGCTGCCCGCGCGGACCGGCCCCGTCCTGGCCGTGACCATCGCCGGCCTGTGGCTGGAGCCGCTCTTCCAGACGCCGCTGCCCGGCCAGGCCGACCTGGCCCTCGCCTGCCTGGCCGTGTGGGACCTGGGCCGGCCCCGGGCCGCGCTCGGCAAGGGCTTCGCGCTGGGCATCGCCGCCGGTGCCGCTCCCGCCGCCGCGGCCGTCGCCGGGTACCTGCTGCTGACCGGCCGCGTCCGGGCCGGGCTGACGGCCCTGGCCGCCTTCACCTGCGCCGCCCTGCTGGGCCTGCTGGTGCTGCCGCAGGCCTCCGCGGAGTTCTGGGCCCGGCAGCTGCCCCACACCGGCCCCGGGATGCTGCTGGACTGGCCCAGGCTGTGGGTCTGGGGCATCCCGCTGCTGGCCGTCCTGTTCGCCGCGGCGCGCAGGACGGCCGGCTTCCTCCCGGGCGGGGCCGGGGCTCCCGCCGCGGCCGTCAGTCGCTGGTCAGCAGCTCGTCGGCGTCCATGATCCGGTAGGCGTAGCCCTGTTCGGCCAGGAAGCGCTGGCGGTGCGCCGCGAAGTCCTGGTCGATCGTGTCGCGGGCGACGACCGAGTAGAACCGCGCCTCGTGCCCGTCCGCCTTCGGCCGCAGCACCCGGCCCAGGCGCTGCGCCTCCTCCTGGCGCGAGCCGAAGGTGCCGGACACCTGGATGGCGACCGTGGCCTCGGGCAGGTCGATGGAGAAGTTCGCCACCTTCGAGACGACCAGCACGCTGATCTCGCCCTCGCGGAAGGCGTTGAAGAGCTTCTCGCGCTGCGCGTTGGAGGTCTCGCCCTTGATGACGGGGGCGTTCAGGTGCTCGCCGAGCTCGTCGAGCTGGTCGATGTACTGCCCGATGACGAGGGTCTGTTCGCCCTGGTGCTTGCGCACCAGCGCCTCCGTGACCTTCCGCTTCGTCGCCGTCGTCGCGCAGAAGCGGTACTTCTCCTCCGTCTCGGCGGTCGCGTACGCGAGGCGCTCCGTCTCCGTCAGATTGACGCGGACCTCGACGCAGTCGGCGGGCGCGATGTAGCCCTGCGCCTCGATCTCCTTCCACGGCGCGTCGAACCGCTTCGGCCCGATCAGCGAGAACACGTCCGACTCGCGCCCGTCCTCGCGGACGAGGGTGGCCGTCAGGCCGAGGCGGCGGCGGGCCTGGAGGTCGGCGGTGAACTTGAACACCGGCGCGGGCAGCAGGTGCACCTCGTCGTAGACGATCAGGCCCCAGTCCCGGGAGTCGAACAGCTCCAGGTGCGGGTAGACGCCCTTCCGCTTCGTCGTGAGGACCTGGTACGTCGCGATCGTGACGGGCCGGATCTCCTTGCGGGTGCCGGAGTACTCGCCGATCTCCTCCTCCGTCAGCGAGGTCCGCTTGACCAGCTCGTGCTTCCACTGGCGGGCCGAGACGGTGTTCGTGACGAGGATCAGCGTGGTCGCCTTCGCCATCGCCATGGCCCCGGCGCCCACCAGCGTCTTGCCCGCACCGCAGGGCAGCACGACCACACCGGAACCGCCGTGCCAGAAGCCCTCGACGGCCTGCTGCTGGTACGGGCGCAGCGCCCAGCCGTTCTCGGCCAGGTCGATCTGGTGCGCCTCGCCGTCGACGTACCCGGCGAGGTCCTCGGCCGGCCAGCCCAGCTTGAGCAGGGTCTGCTTGATCTGCCCGCGCTCGGAGGGGTGCACGACCACGGTGTCGGGGTCGAGCCGGGCCCCGACCAGCGGGGTGACCCGCTTGGACCGCAGGATCTCCTCCAGCACCGGCCGGTCGGTGCTGGTCAGGACCAGCCCGTGGACGGGGTGCTTGGAGAGGGTGAGGCGGCCGTAGCGCGCCATGGTCTCGGCGACGTCGACGAGCAGGGCGTGCGGGACGGGGTAGCGGGAGAACTCGACGAGGGCGTCGACGACCTGCTCGGCGTCGTGCCCGGCGGCGCGGGCGTTCCACAGGCCGAGCGGGGTGATCCGGTAGGTGTGGATGTGCTCGGGAGCGCGCTCTAGTTCGGCGAAGGGAGCGATGGCCCGCCGCGCGGCACCGGCGAGCTCGTGGTCGACCTCGAGAAGGAGGGTTTTGTCGCTCTGGACGATGAGAGGCCCGTTCACACACGTCCCTTTCCTGCGTGGGGTGGCCGTCCGGGCGCGGGCGGCCAAACCTCCAGTCTGCCGCATCGCCGTGCCGGCAGGAGGGTTCCGGGCGGCCGGGGCGGTTGACGGGGTGGGGGCGGGGTGGGTTCGCTGGGGGGATGTCTGATCTTCGTATTGAGGCCGTGGGCGACGATGTCACGCTCCGGGACTGGCGGTACGTCCACAATCTGATCATTCCCACCGACCCGCTCTCCGCCGACGCGGTCCGCGAACGCGCCGGGCGTCACCGGCTGGACGTCGCCTACGCCGGGCACGCGCTGGTCGGCTGCATGACCGTACGGCCGCCCGGGGACGGCGACGCGGACGGGGACGGGGACGGCGAAGCGGGCGGTGACGGGGCGCGGGTGGTCACCGTGATCGCGCGGATCCTGCCCGAGTACCGCGGGCACGGCCTCGGCGCCCGGCTGTACGCGCACGGGCTGGCGCAGGCGCGGGCGCTCGGGGCGCAGCGGGTGCGGACCGTGGTGCTGGAGTCCGACGCGGACGGGCTGCGCTTCGCCCTGGCGCACGGCTTCACCGAGACCGAGCGCTACCTGCTGCCCGGGGACACCGTGGCCTTCGTCGACCTGGAGTCCGACGCGGAAGCCGGCCCGTACGCGGACCCGTACGCCGACCGGGGCGCCGGCCCGGAAGGGGCCGCGCAGGCCTTCGTACCGGCCGGGTTCACGCCGCCGCTCAGCCTGGAGGGCGACGGTTTCCGGCTGGAGCCGCTCCGCGAGGAGCACAACGCCCGGGACCACGCCGCCTGGACCGCCAGCATCGCGCACATCCGGGCCACCCCCGGCTACGGGACGACGTGCTGGCCGCCGCCGGAGGGGATGTCCGAGGAGTCGAACCTGTCCGATCTGCAGCAGCACGTACGGGACTTCGCCGGGCGGCGCGGATTCGCGTACACCGTGCTGGAGGGGGCGGACGGGGGCGATGAGGTCATCGGCTGCGTCTACGTCTACCCCGGCAAGGACGACCCGCAGCGGGCCCACGTCAGCTCCTGGGTGCGCGCCGACCGGGCCGGGCTCGACGCCCCGCTGTACGCGGCGGTCACCCGCTGGCTGGCCGAGGCCTGGCCCTTCGCGGCCGGGCAGGTCGACTACGCGCCGAGGTGAGGCAGCGGGCCCGCCGGGTACGGGGTCTCCACGGGCAGCAGGGCGTGCGCCGCCGCGTCCTCGCCGCCCCGGATCAGGCCGTGGACCTCGCGGGCCAGCGGGGTGACGTCGCGGATGGAGACGGTCCACCGGTCGGCGTAGGCGCGCGAGGCCGGGCCCGACAGGCCCAGTTGGAGCGAGCGGTGCGGCAGCGGGTTCAGGTGCAGGTCGCGCTCCGGGTCCCACTGGACGCGGGCCGAGCTCCCGCGCAGCGCGTGCTGCCAGGCCTCGCGGTCGGCGTGGACGCCGGGGACGTAGTGGGACAGGCAGGCGCCGCGCAGGGCCTCGTCGAAGCCCTCGCGGGTGATCTCGACGGCGAGGACCGTCTCCTGGTCGGCCTTGGTGGCCCAGCCGCAGCGGTACATCATCCACAGGAACGAGGGCTTGACCCACGTCATCCGCTCCCGCTTCCAGGCGGGCGGGAAGCGGCCGTCGCGGGCCGCCGGGACCCCCAGGCGGGGTGCGTAGGCCTGGTAGACGGTGACCGTGGCGTCGGTGTGCGCGGCGCGGATCTGGTGCCGCGGTGTGTGCGGGGCGGGCTCGGACATGGGGTCCAGCCTGCGGGTTCACCGGCGGCCGGGCCAGCGGATTTCCGTCAGAGGTGTTCGTCCTCCAGCTCGGCGACGCCCGTGATCCGGTGCAGGGCGTAGGTGCGGACCTCGTCGGCGGTGTGGTCGTAGCCGGTGACGAATCCGCCCTCCACCCGGACCGGGGCGAGGACCCGCTGGCTCGCCGCGCCCTCCGCGTTCACGTAGCCGATCCACACCGCCGACCCGGTCAGCGCGG
The DNA here is from genome assembly GCF_000725805.1 of Streptomyces xanthophaeus. Lineage (GTDB taxonomy): Bacteria > Actinomycetota > Actinomycetes > Streptomycetales > Streptomycetaceae > Streptomyces > Streptomyces xanthophaeus. The sequence continues at coordinate 11,803 of NZ_JOFT01000050.1, forward strand.
CCGCCTGGACCGTCGCCAGGGTCTCCGCGGCGCTCGTGCGCGGGAGTTCGCCGGGGACGCCCGTCCCGGCGGCCGGCTCCTTGCGGACCGCCGTCGCCGCCAGGTCGCCCGCACGGATCGCCCGTACGGCCGCCGCCAGCAGCGTGGCGTCGGGCACCGGCGGCCCGTCCGGGACGGGGGCGGGCGCCGAGCGGGCCGGGGTGCGGTGGGCGTCCGCGCGGGACACCAGCACGTCACCGGTACGGGATTCCGCGGCCGGCGCGTAGCCCATCGACCGCAACCCGTCGAGCAGCACGGTGGGTTCGGCCTGCGCGGCCAGCACCGTCGGGGCGAGGCGGCGCAGCCCCAGCCCGGCGGAGCGCTTGTCGGCGAGGATCTCGCCCAGCACCGAGTCGTCGTCGCAGCGGACGTACGAGGAGGCCGCGCCGACCCGCAGGTGCCCGTGCCGCCGGGCCACGTCGTCGATCAGGTAGGCCAGCGGCTGCGGGACCGGGGTGCGGCTGTGCTCCTTGAGGAAGGCGTGCAGGTCGGCGGCGGCGTGCCCGGCGTCCAGGGCGCGGCGCACGGACCCGGGGGTGAACCGGTACACGGTGGCCCCGCCCTTGGACTCCACGTCGGCCAGCACCGCCAGGGTGTCGCCGAGGGGGCGGCGCAGCGGGCCGGGGGCCACGGCCGTCAGGTCGGCCTGGAGCAGGACGTGGTCCACCGGCTCCGGCAGCAGCGGGGCCAGCAGCGGCGCCGGGTCCTGGTGCTCCAGCAGGGCGCGGCCCGGGCCGGACAGGGCGCCGCGGCCGGTGACGCCGAGGACCTCCGCCTCGGTCAGGGTCCAGTGCGCGAGGCGGGCCCGCAGATCGCTCGCCCCGCGTACGGGGCGTTCCCAGGCCAGCCGCGCCAGCAGGGTCTCGGGGTCGGCGGAGGCGCCCTCGGGCAGTTCGCCGAGGAGTTCCAGGACGCGGCGGCGCACCTCGGGGGCGGCGGAGCGGTCCAGGTCGGGGCCGAGCGTGGAGAGGGTGCGGCCCTTGGTGTCCTGTTCGCCGACCAGGCCCGCGGTGCGGGTGGCGGGCAGCCAGGCCGCGGCGAGCACCGACCAGCGTTCGGCGGGCGGGAGTTCGGTCCACACGTCGAAGGCGGGGGTGGGCGCGTACCGTTCGTCGGCCTCGCCGTCGCTGGCCAGCAGCCCGGCCGCGTAGGCGAGTTCGATCCAGAAGGAGGCCGAGGACTCGGTGGTGTCCAGGGAGGCCGCGGCCCGCTTCAGGTCCCGTACGGAGAGGCCGCCCGCGCGCAGCACCGGCGGACCGGCGTGCTCCCAGGACTTCACCAGCTCCTCGACGGTCGACAGGGCGGCCAGCGCCTGGCCCGCGGCGTTCGCGTCCACAGCCTGTGGACGGTGCTCGCGGTGCACGGCCACCGCCGGGGCCACCGGCGCGGTGTCGCGGTGCGCGAGGCCCCCGCGCAGGTGGAGGGCGACCTCGCGGGGCAGGACGACGGTCCGCGCGGAGGCGGGCAGCAGCAGGCCCCGGTCGCGCAGCCAGCGCACCGGCGGCGTCGGGCTGGGGGTCACCTCCCCGTACGGCGGCCCCCACACGAGCCGCCCCAGCACCTGGTGCGCCTCCGCCGGGGCCTCGTCCAGCAGCGCCGACATCCGCTCGGGGTCGGTGAACAGGGCGGTCAGCGCGGTCACCGCGGACACCGGGTCGTGGGTGGCGGGCAGCCCGGCGGCCAGCACGATCTCCTGGATCCGGGTCGGCGACATCCCGGCCGTGGCCTCGGCCGTGGTGGGGCCCAGCCCGGTCGGGGAGGGGCGCTGGGCGGAGGGCGCGAGGAGTTCGCGGGCCGTGCGGACCAGCCGCAGCCGGTCCCCGTCACCCCACACCAGGGCCTGGTCGCGCAGGGTCTCCAGGGCCCCGGGGAGCGCGGCGCGGGCCGGGTCGCCCGCGGCGTCCGATGCGCCGAGGTGGCCGGTGAGCAGGGATTCCAGCACCGGGTACGGGCACGGTTCGGGGGCCACCGCCAGGGCCTCGGCGGTCTGCAGCGCGAACCGGTCGAGGCGGTCCAGGGCCCGTACGACGGAGGCCCGCGTCCCGGCGCGGGTCGCCAGCTGGGTCACGTCGCCCGGTACCGGGCTGACCAGGTCCGGGCGGGCCCGCAGCAGGGCGGCGAGGGACGCGTCGTCGCGGGAGCGCAGGGCCTCGGCGAGGGAGCGGTGGGCGCCTGCACCCGTGGTCGCGGGCGCACTTCGGCCCGTGCCCGCCCCCGGACTTCCTGCAGCACTGCTTGCCTCAGGCACAGTCGCCTCCTGGTCGCGTCGGCCGGTCAGTCGGCCGGTCCCCATCCGGCCAACGGTATCCGCTGAGCCCGGGGCCGCTCCACGGGCGCACGCGCTACGGTTCCGGCAGGCGGTACGGGAGGAGCCGGGGCATGGCAATCGAGAGCGACCATCTGGTCTACGAATATCTGAGCCGTGTCGGGGACTTGGCGCAGCAGCGGCAGCTGTCCTCCGGCGACCGGATGCGCCTGGTGGCGGGGCTGCGGGACGAGATCGACCGTCGGCGCGCCAAGTACGAGCCGGAGACCCCGGCGGCCGTGCGCCGCATCCTGGACCGGATCGGCACGCCGGAGGAGGTCCTGGACACCCTGGCCGCCGCCGGGAGTCCGTCGGCCGTCACCCCCGCCCCGGCCCCGGCCGGGGAGGCCGCCCAGGGCGTGCCCACGCAGCGGGGGCCGGGCCGGCTGCGCCGCAGGGCAGCGCCCGGGCCCGCTCCGGCGGCGGAGCCCGTGAACGTGCCGCCGCACCTGGCCGGGCTCGACGACCTCGGGCCCTCCGGCGGGGCCGAGCCCGACTGGTGGCGGGTCGCCCCCGGGCCGTACGGGGCGGGGCCGCAGGTGGAGGGCTTCGCGGGCGGCATCGAGATCCCGGACCTGTACAAGGAGGGGTTCGAGGAGGAGGACGCGGCCCCGGCCGCCGACGCCGCGGCGACCGCCGGCGAGCCGGAGGGGCGCGGACGGGGCTTCGTACGGTTCCTGCGCGAGCGGCGGCGGGCGAAGCGGGAGGCGCGGCCCGCGCCCGAGGCCGCGGCGCCGGCGGCCCCCGCGGCCCGGCCCCGGCCGAACGCCTTCCTGCTGCTGGCGGCTGCCGTCCTCGTCGTCGGCGTGGTCAGCGGCTACTGGCTGCTGCTCGTCGTCGGCTGGCTGCTGCCGTACGCCTCGCGCCTGCTGGCGCCCGCCGAGCGCAAGTGGGCCGTGTTCGGTCCGCCGGGCGTGGTGCTGGCGGGCGCGGGGGTGTGGCTGTGGGGCCGGATGAACGGCAGGTGGGGCGAGGCCCTGGCCGAGGACCAGCTGAGCGGCGCCCTGACGGGCATGTGGCCGTGGCTGCTGCGCGGCGCGGCCCTCGCCTCCGCGGCGTACCTGGTCTGGCGCTCCCGCCGCCACTGACCCCGGGCCGGGGCCGGAGCCGGCCGCCCCCGGTCGGCCCCGGCCGGGGGCGGGGCGGGTCAGCCGCCCTGGACGACGGTCTGCTTCTTCTCCATCGGGTTGGCGTCGGCGGTCTTGACGAGGCCGAGGAAGGCCGGGGACCTGACCACCTCCAGCAGCTGCTCCTTGGTGACCGGGGCCGAGGTGTTCGTCGTGGAGTCCGCGCCGACGTACAGCAGGACGGTGCTGGCGCCGTAGCGGAAGGAGACCCGGGCCACGGTCACGTTCCCGTCGCCCTCGGGGCTGGTCGACGCGGTGGCCTCGATGCCGCCGGGCAGGGTGGCCCGCTTGCAGGTCTGCCCCTTGATCTCCAGGCACTCCCGTTCGCCGGTGCCCGGTCCGGCCGCGGGCCGTACCGAGAAGAGGAGCGTGAAGGTGCTGCCGTCCTTGGTGGCCTGGTACTGGCGCACCGCGAGGTCGGTCCGCTGCACGAGGCCGACCGCATCGGGCAGCAGGTCCTGCAGGACGGTGACGGCCTGGTCCTGGAAGCTCTCCTGCCGGACCCGCTCGGCGGGCGGCAGCTGCGCCATCGAGGACTCGCCCGGGCTCGGTTCGATGTGGACCGGCGGAGGCGGGCCCGAGGAGGACGGCGTGGCCTGCGGCGGTGCGGTCGGCGAGGGCGCGGCGGCCACCTCGCCCGCCCCGGAGGCCTTCCCGGACCCGGCCGGCAGCGCGGCGGCCCCGGCCACGCCGAGCACGGCGAGGGCCAGCACCCCGCCGCCGATCACCGCCCGCAGGCGGGCCTTGCGGCGGCGCCCCTGGGCCAGGGCCGGACCCGCCAGGTCGGGCAGCGGCGGCAGTTCCGCGGTCGTCCGGTCCATCGCCTCCCGCAGGAGCCGCACCGCCCGGTCGTCGTTCGTGAGGTCTTCGTTGGTGCCCATGACGTCTCCTCAGCTCTCGGTGGCGTAGATGTGCGCCTCGCCGAGCTGCGTGCGCAGCTTCGCGAGTGCGCGCGAGCACTGGCTCTTGACCGTTCCCTCGCTGCACCGCAACAGCTGGGCGACCCGCTCGGTGCTGAGGTCCTCCCAGTAGCGCAGGACGACCATGGCCCGGGCCCGCGGCGGGAGCGCGGCCAGCGCGGCGAGCAGCGTGACGCGCAGCTCGGCGTGCTCGGGCACGGGGAGCGGATCGGCGTGCGTGTGGGCCAGCAGGTCCCGCAGCCGCCGTCGCCGCTCGGCGAGGAAGGTACGGGTGAGCACGGCCTTGGCGTAGGCCTCGGGGTGATCGGCGGCGGACACCCGCCGCCAGTGCTGGAACAGCTTCGCGAGCGTCGTCTGGGTCAGATCGCGTGCCCCGTCCGCGTTCCCGCACAGCAGGTACGCGGTCCGGTACAGCTTGCGCTGACTGGCCCGGGCAAAGGCCTCGAAGTCGTGCTCGGTGCCTGGCGGCATCCGCCCTCCCCTTCACATCGTGTCTCTCACCCCTGTCCTGAGTACCGCCGCAGGAAAAAGGTTGAGCACGGATGTGCGGGTCTCGCCCTGTGGTCACGGCCGGGGCGACAGGCGGTGTGCCGGGCGAGACATGTCAGCCATTTCATGATCTGGCAAGGCGGGCCTCAGACCGTGTTCCCCTTCCCGCAGCCCCCGTCGGCACAATGGCCGGTATGAACCTCACCGTCGGCTTCGACCTCGACATGACCCTCATCGATTCGCGCCCGGGCATCAGGGCCGCCTATCAGGCCCTGTCGGCCGAGACGGGTACGTACATCGACGCCGACGAGGCCGTCACGCGGCTCGGTCCGCCGCTGGACGAGGAGCTCGCCCACTGGTTCCCGAAGGCCCGGATCCCGGAGGTGGCGGACCGCTACCGGGAGATCTACCCCACCCACGCCATCGCGCCGACCCCGGCGATGCCGGGCGCCCGCGAGGCGGTCGAGGCGGTCCGGGCGCTCGGCGGCCGGGCCATCGTCGTCACCGCCAAGCACGAGCCCAACGCCCGCCTGCACCTGGCTCACCTGGGCATCGAGCCGGACGCGGTCATCGGCTGGCTCTGGGCGGAGGCCAAGGCCGGTGCGCTGCGGGAGTACGGGGCGCAGGTCTACGTCGGCGACCACGTGGGCGACGTACGCGGGGCCCGTACGGCCGGTGCGCTGTCGGTGGCGGTGCCGACGGGGCCGTGCGCGGAGCCGGAACTGCGGGCGGCGGGCGCCGACGTGGTGCTGGCGGACCTGACCGCGCTGCCGCAGTGGCTGGCGCAGTACGTGGCCGAGCAGGCGGCCTGATCCCGCGGGCGCCCCGGGCGCCCCGGCGCGACCCGTCAGGCCTGGGAGTCCCGGGCCTGCCTGCGCCCCGCCGCGGCCGAGCGGAGCACGCCCGCCGCCGAGATCGCGAAGCCCACGCCCATGAGCATGCACACGGCCCAGGCGTACGAGGGGAACGGGTCGATGTCCAGGACCAGCGGGGCCATCGTCACCAGGGTGGCCACGGCGCCCGCGATGAACACGATGCCACCGGCCTTCACCAGTGCGTCACCGGGGCGTGCTTCGTCGACGCGAGAAGTATCAGTCACCGCACCAGGGTAGTTCCCGCGCCGGGAAGGCCCGCAGGGAGCGTTCTCGCGCCAGGGACGAGATCCGGGCAGAGGGGGTTCGGCCATGCTTGACGGGGTGGTTGTGAGGGGAGACTCTTCACAGCGAGAGCAGGCAGTCACGGCCCTGGTAGATGGATACCCTGACCTGCTGAGACATGTTGGTTCGGTTTCGGGTATGTGAGACGGGGTGCGTGCTTTGCCCACCGGCAAGGTCAAGTGGTTCAACAGTGAGAAGGGCTTCGGCTTCCTCTCCCGCGACGACGGCGGCGACGTCTTCGTCCACTCGTCGGTGCTCCCCACCGGCGTCGACTCCCTCAAGCCCGGCCAGCGCGTCGAGTTCGGTGTCGTCGCAGGCCAGCGCGGGGACCAGGCGCTGTCGGTGACGGTGCTCGACCCGGCGCCGTCCGTCGCGGCCGCCCAGCGCCGCAAGCCCGACGACCTCGCCTCGATCGTGCAGGACCTGACGACGCTGCTGGAGAACATCACCCCGATGCTCGAACGCGGCCGCTACCCCGACAAGGTGCACGGCGCGAAGATCGCCGGCCTGCTGCGCGCGGTGGCCGACCAGCTCGACGTCTGACCCCTACGGACCACGGCCGCGCCCCGCCGCTCCCCGTGAGCGGCGGGGCGCGGCCGCCCCGTACGGTCCCGGTCTACGGGAAGTCCAGCGCCCCCGGAGCGAGCGCCGGCACCAGGCCCTCCGCCGCGGCCCGGGTCAGCAGCCCCCGCACCGCCGCGTAGCCGGACTCGCCGAGGTCGGCGGTGAACTCGTTGACGTAGAGCCCGATGTGCTGATCTGCGACGGCCGGGTCCAGCTCCTGGGCGTGGGCGCGGACGTAGGGGCGGGAGGCCTCCGGGTCCGCCCAGGCCATCCGGACCGAGGTACGGGCCGACGCGGCCAGCTCCCGCAGCCGCTGCGCGCCCAGTGCCCGCTTGGCGATGATCGCGCCGAGGGGGATGGGCAGGCCCGTGGTGGACTCCCAGTGCTCGCCCATGTCGGCCAGGCAGTGCAGCCCGTAGTCCCGGTAGGTGAACCGGGCCTCGTGGATGACCAGTCCGGCGTCCACCCGCCCGTCCCGGACCGCGGGCATGATCTCGTGGAACGGCAGCACGACCACCTTGCCGACGCCCTCGGGCAGCACGTCCGCCGCCCACAGCCGGAACAGCAGGTAGGCGGTGGACCGTTCGCTCGGCACGGCGACCGTACGGCCCGTCAGGTCCAGGCCGGGCTCGCGGGTCAGCACCAGCGGGCCGCAGCCGCGGCCCAGGGCCCCGCCGCAGGGCAGGAGCGCGTACTCCTCCAGGACCCAGGGCAGGACGGCGTAGGACACCTTCAGCACGTCCAGCTCGCCGCGCTCGGCCATGCCGTTGGTGATGTCGATGTCGGCGAAGGTGACGTCGAGGGCGGGCGCGTCCGGGACGCGGCCGTGCGCCCAGGCGTCGAAGACGAAGGTGTCGTTCGGGCAGGGCGAATAGGCGATCTTCAGCGGTTCGCGGTCACCGATGCTCATGGCGTTCTCCCCAGTTCGCGAGTACGGGTCCCAGGACGCGGAAGCCCTCGGTGAGGGCGGCGAGGGCGTCCCCGATCCGCCAGGCGGCGCGGTCGCGCGGACCCACGGCATTGGACACGGCGCGGATCTCCAGCACGGGCAGCCCGTGCGCGGCCGCCGCCTCCGCGACCCCGAAGCCCTCCATGGCCTCGGCCCCGGCCAGCGGGTGCCGGGCGGCGAGCGCGGCGGCCCGGGCGGCGGTCCCGGTGACGGTGGAGACGGTCAGGACGGGGGCGAGCAGCGCCCCGGTCGCCTCGGCGGCGCGGGCGGCGAGCTCGGCGGGCGGCAGGTGCACGCTGTGGCCGAAGCCGAGCGCGGCGACGTCCAGGAAACCGTCGGGGGTCTCGGCGCCCAGGTCGGCGGCGACGAGCGCGTCCGCGACGACGAGGGAACCGACGGGTGCGGCGGGCTCGAACCCGCCGCCGATGCCCGCGGAGACGACGAGCTCGTACTGCGCGAGGGCCAGGGCGGTGGCGGTGCCGGCGGCGGCAGCCGCCGGTCCGACGCCCGCCACCAGCACGTCGAAGGCGATGCCGGGGAGGTCCCGCCGGGTGATGAGGTACCCGGCGGGAAGCGTGCGCGGCTCAGGACCGGGAGAGTCCGGATGAGGGGTGAGACCGGTGAGGACGGAGTCTGCCTCCGCCGCCACCGCGGTCACGACGAGCGCGCGCACGGGGGCCGCCCGTTACTTGAGCTTGAGGTTGAAGGACCAGACGGAAAGGGGCTTGCCGTCCTCGGCCACCTGGACGATGGCCAGCTTCTTCGAGGAGGGGGCCTCGCCCTGGCCGCCGGTCGCGAAGACGTCGGCGCCGGGGAAGCTGCGGTAGGTGTTCGAGGAGGGCTCGGTGATCGGCTGTCCGTCGAGGACCGCCTGCCACTTCTTGCCGTCCTCGACGACCTCCGGCTCCACGCCGAGGCGCAGGGTGTCGCCGCGGGCGTAGTCGATGGTCTTGGCGTTCTTCAGGCCGCTGAGGCACTCCTGGACCTTGTCCGTGGAGAGCTCGGTGCCGTCGTGGCAGGCGGACTCGGCGGACACCGAGGAGGTGCCGACCGTCACGGTCGCCAGTGGTGTCGGCTTGTCGCAGGCCGAGAGGAGGAGGAGGCCGGCGGACACGGCTCCGAGGGCCGCGACGCTGCGGCGGGCCCTACCCGAGAAAAGCGGTGCGGTCATGAGCCGAAGGCTATCGGGCCGGTGGGCTGCGCCGCTGCACGGGGTCCCCCCGGGCCTGGCGTGTGGCGTACGTCTGCGGCGCCGCTGCTACGGGGCTCCGCGGTTTCCCGTGCGGGGCTCAGCCGTGTGGCGGTGTCCCGCCTGCGGCGCCGTTGCTACGGGGCTCCGCCCCGGACCCCGCGCCTCAAACGCCGGCGGGGCTGGATTTTGCCCAGGCGGGGCGTTGGATGTGCTGGCCGTTGCGGTGCTTGGCGGGGTCGGGGGGTGTGGGGCGGGGTCCCTCCGGAGTGTCTCCTCTCCTCGGCTCGCGCACTGAGCCCTGGCTGCGAGAGAGACGGCCCAGGTTGCGCGCTCGTCCTGCGGGGACCCTCCTGCGCGCCCCCACCCCACACGCCCGGGCCCTGGAAGCACAGCCTGGTCTCCTTGGCGGAGCCGTGGCGGCCGCAGGACGAGCGCGCAACCAGGGCTCTGATATTCGAGACCGGGCTCAGTGCGCGAGCCGAGGAGACACCCCGGAGGGGCACCGCTCCCCGACCCCCAACGCACAGGCCCCGCTGCAACGAGGCAAAAATCAGCCCCTCCGGCGATTGAGGAGCGGGGTCTGGGGCGGAGCCCCAGGGGGCTGGGTGTCTGGGCCCGGCCATACGCACAGGCCCCGCCAGGGCCCCGCAAGGGTCACGCCACGCGGGGGCGGGACGTGCCCTGGTGGGGGCGGGGGGTGGTGAAGAGGCCGCGGAGGGCCATCGTCGTGCCGAGGGCCACCAGGGTCGCGGCCACGGCCATGCCCAGGACGCCGTTCAGCGGCAGGGCGATGCCGATCGCGCCGCCCAGTACCCACGCCACCTGGAGCAGCGTCTCCGAACGGGCGAAGGCGGAGGTCCGGACGGCCTCCGGGACGTCGCGCTGGATCATCGCGTCCAGGGAGAGCTTCGCCAGGGCCTGGCAGAAGCCCGCCGTGGCGGCCAGTACGGCCATGAAGAGGCCGCTGAACAGGATCGCCGCGAGGACCGCCACCGCGAGGGTCACCGACAGCACCGCCGCGATGATCGCCTCCGGGGCCCGCGCCCGCAGCCACGCCCCCACCGCGGTGCCGCACGCGTTGCCCACGCCGGCGCAGACGCCCACGATGCCCAGCGACACCGCCGCGCTCTGTCCCGCCAGCGGGTGCTCGCGCAGCAGGAACGCCAGGAAGAAGATGAGGAACCCGGACAGGGCGCGCATCGAGGCGTTCGCGAGCAGCCCGCACAGCACCGGGCGGCTGACCGTGCGCAGGCCCGGCCGCTTCGAGTGCGCCTCGTGCGTGGAGAGCCGGGCCCGGCGCTCGCCCTTGGCCTCGTCCACCTTGTGCGGCAGCGTGAACGCCGCGAAGGTGCCGCAGAGGAACACCACGCACGCCCCGTACAGGGGCCATGCCGGGCCGATCGTGTGCAGGGCGGCGCCCACCGGCGCCGCAGCGCCGGTGGCGAGCAGACCGGCCAGCGTGACCCGGGAGTTCGCCTTGACGAGTGAGAAGTCCGGCGGGAGCAGGCGCGGCACCACGGCGCTTCTGACCACCCCGTACGCCTTGGACGCCACCAGGACGCCCAGCGCCGCCGGGTACAGCTCCAGGCCGCCCGTCGCCACCGCGCCCGACATCATCACCGCCAGCAGCGCCCGCGTCAGCATGGCGGCGGCCATCGCGGCCCGCCGCCCGTGCGGCAGCCGGTCCAGCAGCGGTCCGATCACCGGGGCCAGCAGGGTGAAGGGGGCCATCGTGATCGCCAGGTACAGCGCGACCCGGCCGCGGGCCTCGTCCGTGGGGACGGAGAAGAAGACCGTCGAGGCCAGCGCCACCGTGATCATCACGTCGCCCGCGCCGTTGATGGCGTGCAGCTCGATCAGCTTGCCGAGCCCCGACTCACCGGCGCCGTGGGCGTGCGTGGCCCGCCGGATCCCGCGCGCCGTACCGGTGATGGGCAGGTGCAGGGCATGCCCCAGGGCCCGGCCGGCCCGCCTGGCCGGTCCCGAGCCGTCGCCGGACGACCGTACGGGTGCCACCTGGCCATAGTGCCCCACAGGGCCCGTGGCGACCCCCCTCCGGCGCGTCGCGGACCCCGGCCGGTCACGGGACCGGGACCCGCTCGGCACCCGATCGTTGCGCGAATCGGACCTTGCATGTGGGCCCAAGGCTTCGGAGGAGGTAGCGTGCGTAGCGCGCCACCGGCGGTTGCTCTTGGCCGCGCGCCTCTTGGTGATCCCGCAGAATGGATCGCAGGAAGGTGCGCCCGAGGCCGATCGGGTGCGGACGTCGACGCGGCCCTCTGGTCCGCTCCGCCCGCGCCACGTACGGACAGCACCGACGGGTCGTTGTGGACGACAGTACGGACGGCGCACACGTGAGACGGCGTAGGAGAGAACGAGACCAGTGAGTGCTGCGACGACGCGAAGCCGTACCCCGCGTACCCCCGACCGCCTGTGCGTCGAGGCGGTAGAACTCGCCCGCGCGGCGGCCGAGGAGGCCGCCTTCCCCGGAGTGGTGGGCGAGCACGCCTCCGTCGTGGCGGAGGGCGACCGTGTCGTCACCCACTACTTCGAGTGCAAGGAACCCGGCTACCGGGGCTGGCGCTGGGCCGTCACCGTGACGCGCGCCTCCCGCGCGAAGAACGTCACGCTCGACGAAACGGTGCTGCTGCCCGGCGACGACGCCCTGCTGGCTCCCGAGTGGGTGCCGTGGAGCGAACGCCTGCGTCCCGGCGACATGGGCCCCGGCGACCTGCTGCCCACCGATGCCGAGGACCTGCGCCTGGAGCCGGGCTGGTCGGGCGAGGACGCCCCGCCGCCGAACTCCGTGGTCTCCACCGAGATGGCCGAACTGGTCGAGGCGGAGGACGCGGACGTCACCGACCGCACCGTGGTCCCGGTGCGCGGCTCCATCACCTCCGTCGCCGAGGAACTCGGCATGCGGCGTGCGCGCGTCCTGTCGCGGTACGGGCTGCACAGCGCCGCCGACCGCTGGGACGACTCCTTCGGCGCGAAGACCCCGATGGCGCAGGCCGCGCCCGCCTCGTGCGTCTCCTGCGGTTTCCTCGTCGCGATCGGCGGCTCGCTCGGCCAGGCCTTCGGCGTCTGCGCGAACGAGTTCAGCCCGGCGGACGGCCGGCTGGTCTCCCTGTCCTACGGCTGCGGCGGCCACTCGGAGGCCGCGGTCATGCCCGCGCCGCTGCGGCCCGCGCCGCCGGTCCTCGACTCGATGGCCACGGACGAGTTCCCGCTGCGCCCGGCCCCGGACACCGGCTCCGTCCCGGTCTCCGACCTCCAGGCCGCGGACCTCGGCCACTCCTGAGCCGCAGCAACGCCCCGTACGAACGACAGCGCCCGCCCGGGTCCGGCCCGGGCGGGCGCTGTCGTTCGTACGGGTACGGGTACGGCTTCGGCTGCGGAAGCCGGTCAGGCGGAGACCGTGGAGGACTGCTCCGGCTTCGTCCCGCCGGCCTCGGGGGCGGCCGCCGGAGCGGACTGCTGGGCGGGGACGCCCGGCTCGCGCCGCAGCTTGCGTACGAACCAGGGAGTCCAGTTCTTCGCCTTCATCGCGGGCGATTCGATCAGGTGCCAGGACAGGGCCGCCAGGGCCACCGTGCCGGCCATCGCCAGCAGCAGGAAGACGGGCTTGCCGTACTTGGCGTACCCCATCAGGGCCAGCGCCTGCTCCACGGTGAAGCCGTAGATGTAGATGCCGTACGAGTAGTCGCGCTTGCGCCCGACCTTCTGGAAGGGGCGCGGCAGCCGCACCGCGAGCCAGATCAGCAGGTACGCGAAGGCGGGGTAGCCGAAGACGAAGACGCCGCCGAAGAGGATCGTCGCGCCGAGGACCAGGGCGCTGAGGGCGGCCAGGCCGTCGCTGATCGGCAGGCGGTCGCGGTACAGCTGGAAGGTGGCGCCGATCAGGAACACGAAGCACAGGTGGACGATGAAGTGCACCGTCATGCTGCCCAGGAAGGGCACTTGCACGGCCGAACCCATGTCACCGGGGATGCCGCGCAGGGAGGGGGCGGTGAGCCAGTCCCGCAGGATCAGCAGGCCGAGGGCCCCGGTCAGCAGCGGGACGAACTTGCGGGCCCGGGTCAGGACTCCGCCGACGGCCAGCACGCCGACCATGATGTAGCAGAAGATCTCGTACTTCAGCGACCACAGGGCGCCGTTGACGCTCCCGTCGAAGTTGGTCCCGCGGGCCTTCCCCTCGGCGATCACCCCGGCTATGTCCCAGTGGGTGCTGATGGAGGTGTTCCACGTGCCCTTGAGGTAGCTGAACGGCCCCTCGGGGTGGTTCCAGTAGCCGTTGACCGAGCCGTGGAGCCAGTAGTACAGCGCGGGGAGGATCAGCAGCGAGGAGACGAGGAGCGAGCCCCACAGGCCCGGCAGGATGCGCAGCGCGCGGTGCCAGGCGTAGCGGCCGGCGGTGGTCCGCGCCCCACTGCCCGTGATCATGAAGCCGGACAGGACGAAGAAGCCGATGACGGCCATCTTGCCGACGTCGGTCTGCTCACCGCTCCAGCGCCACAGCGGGTCCAGGGGCCCCCATCCGAGCGGCCACACGTGCGAGAGCACGACCGAGGAGGCGAGGAGCAGTCTCAGCACGCCGAAGCTGTTGGCCCGCGGGGAGTACAGCTCGGCGAGGGTTCCGCGACGGCCGGGCAGGACGGGTGCTCTGCGAGACATAGGGAGGGTCAGACTTCCTGGAGAGGGGGCGCCGGGAGTGCTGGCTCGGCGTGGGGCCGACGGGGGCCTCGCAGAATCCTACGGACGGGCGGCGCCGTGCTCCTGCCGCGTGCCCGGATTCCGTCCGGCGGACAGGGTCGTCAGTTCCGGGCCGCGGAAGCGGCCGTCCACAGTTCGGCGACCGCGTCGCGCAGGCTGCGGACCGGCTTCCAGTCCAGCGCACGCTCGGTGGCGCTGATGTCGAGCTGGTGCCATTCGGTCTCCGGGCCGCTGCCGTCCGGCGCGGGCACCTCGGTGACCTGCGTGGGGACGCCGCTCTCCTCGATCAGCAGCTCGACGAGCTCGCGGGCGGTGCTCGCCCGGCCGAGGCCGAGGTTGAGGACCGGCGGGCAGGGGTTCGCGGGCGCGAGGGCGGCGACCATGGCGTCGACCCCGTCCTGGAGGTGGAGGAACTCGCGCTGCGCCGTGAGCGGCATCAGCGACAGTTCGGCGACGGTGCCCGCGGCCTGCGCGTCGGCCAGCTTGCCGGCCATGACGCCCAGCAGGCTGTGCGCGGGCTGTCCGGCGCCGACGACGTTGCCCAGGCGCAGGACGACGGCGTCCAGGCCCTCGTCGCGGACGGCCGCCGCCACCAGCTCGGTGGCCCGGAGCTTCAGCTGCCCGTAGACCGTGGACGGGCGGGCGGGGGAGTCCTCGGTGTACGTCTCGCCGACCGGGAAGAGGCCGTACTCGTGGACGGTGCCGATCTGCACCAGCCGCGGCGGCTCGGCCATGGACCGCAGGGCCTCCAGCAGGCGGCTGACCATGCCGAGGTTGGCGGGGCCCATCTGCTCGTCCGTCAGGCCCCACATGCCGCCGGCCGCGTTGACGACCACGTCGATGCGGTGCTGCGCGAACAGTTCCGCCAGCTCGGCCGGGGCGTCGACGGTGAGGTCGAAGGCGGCGAACTCGCCGGGCAGTGCGTCGGCCGGCTGCTTGCGGGCGACGGCGAGCAGGCCGTGGCCGCGCTCGTGCAGCGTCGCGCACAGGCGGCGGCCGATGAAGCCGGTGGCACCGAGGACGGCCACGCGGGGCAGGGACGGGCTGGTGACGGACATGGCGTGGGCTCCCGGCGGTCGGAGGGGGTGGGCGGACGGGGCGCGCGGCCGGGCGGTACGCGGCGCCCGGTCAGCGGTGGTCGGTCAGCGGTGGTCGTTGCCGACGATGTGCCGCAGCAGTGTGCGGGCGCCCTCGCTCTGCTTGTTCTTCAGCGCGCCGGGCAGCATCGTCGCCGCGTGGATGCGGGAGGACAGGTGCAGCCGGGAGGCCTTGGCGGCCTTCGTCCAGCCCTGCGCGTCCAGCCGGTCCGCGACGTCCATGAAGTAGCGGTTGACCTCCTCGAACCGGCGGCCGGTGAAGGCCTGCTGGGAGGAGATGCTGACCGCGTGGCGGCGGTACTGGAAGCACTGGGTGTCGGAGATCAGCATCTGCTCGCCGGCCTGGATCAGGTCGATCTCCAGCGCGAGGTCCTGGGTGACCTCCAGGTTGTCGCGCAGGCCGGCCTTGCGGACGGCCTCGGTGCGCCAGCAGATCGACGGGAAGTACAGCCAGTTCCCGCGCAGCAGGCTGGTGGCGAGCTGCTCGCCGCCCATCAGCACCTCACCCTTGAACTTGGGTGCGTATAGCCGCTTCTTGGCCTGGTCGACGAGTCCCTCGGTGGGCTTGCCGTTGCCGTCGATCACCTGGACGCCGGGCTGGATCATGCCCACGCCGGGGTGGCGGGCGATGGCCGACCGCACCGTCGCCACGTAGTCGGGCAGCATGATGTCGTCGGTGCCCATCATGACGAAGTGCTCTTCGCGGACCAGGCCCAGGCACTTGCGGTAGTTGCCGGTGACGCCGAGGTTCTGCTCGTTGCGCTGGTACGAGACCCGCGGGTCGTCGAGCTCCGCGAACCAGCCCGGGACGTCGGGCTCCTTGCCGTCGTCCACCACCACCAGCCGCCACTCGGGGTCGCTCTGGGCCAGGATGCTGCGCACGGCGGCCTGCATCAGGGCCACGTTGCCGTAGTAGGGCAGCATGATGTCGAGAGTTGTCATGAGCAGCGCACCAGGGGTTTCGGGAGGGATCGGGACGGAGCTCAGCCGGCGTCGCGCAGCGACCGGCGGTGACGCAGGCATTCCTCGTAGTCGGGCAGCAGCCCCGACTCGATGGCCTCGGCGAGCGAGGGAGCGGCCGCGTCGCGGGCCGACAGCTGCGAGGCGGTGCCCGAGGGCCACTCGATCGCCAGGTCGGGGTCGAGCGGGTGCACCGAGTGCTCGGCGGAGGGGTTGAAGGTCTCCGAGCAGATGTAGGACAGGGTGGCGTCGTCGCTCAGCGCGCAGAAGCCGTGGCCCAGGCCCTCCGAGATGTAGACCGCGCGGCGGTCCACGTCGTCCAGGCGCACGAACTCGTAGGTGCCGAAGGTGGGCGAGCCCACGCGCAGGTCGACGATGACGTCGAGGACGGCGCCGCGCACACAGGTGACGTACTTGGCCTGGCCGGGCGGGACGTCGGCGAAGTGGATGCCGCGCACGACGTCCTTGGCCGACACCGACAGGTTGCCCTGCGCCAGGCGCAGCGGGTGCCCGACCGCCTCGGCGAGGTGGTCGAAGCGGTACCACTCCATGAACAGCCCGCGCGGGTCGCCGTGCTGGACCGGGGTGATCTCCCAGGCGCCCTCGATGGAGAGCTCGCGGATCTTCATCGGCCGTTCTCCTCGTCGAGCAGGTCCAGCAGGTACTGGCCGTAGCCGCTCTTGAGCAGCGGCTCGGCGAGCTCGCGGAGCTGGTCGTCGCTGACGAAGCCGGACCGCCAGGCGGTCTCCTCGATGCAGCCGATCTTGAAGCCCTGGCGCTCCTCGATCACGCGGACGAACTCGGAGGCCTGGACCATGGAGACGAAGGTGCCGGTGTCGAGCCAGGCGGTACCGCGGTCCAGGACCGTGACCTGGAGGTCGCCGGACTGCAGGTAGGCGTCGTTCACGGCGGTTATCTCGAGCTCGCCGCGGGCGCTGGGCTCGATGGTGCGGGCGATCTCCACGACACGGTTGTCGTAGAAGTACAGGCCGGGCACCGCGTAGCGGGACTTCGGCTTCTCGGGCTTCTCCTCGATGGAGATGACCTGGCCGTCTGCGTCGAACTCGACGACGCCGTACGCGGTCGCATCGGCCACCGGGTAGGCGAAGACCATGCCGCCCTTGGGGTCGGTCCGCTGCGCGAGCCGGGTGCCGAGGCCGCTGCCGTGGAAGATGTTGTCGCCGAGGATCAGCGCGACCGGCTCGTCACCGATGAAGTCGGCGCCGAGGACGAAGGCCTGGGCGATGCCCTCCGGACGCTCCTGCACGGTGTACTGGATGTCCAGGCCGAGCTGGGACCCGTCGCCCAGGAGCCGCTGGAACTGCTCCTGGTCCTGCGGGGTGGTGATGATCAGGATCTCGCGGATCCCCGCCATGACCAGCGTGGAGAGCGGGTAGTAGATCATTGGCTTGTCGAAGACGGGGAGCAGCTGCTTCGACACGGCTCGGGTCAAGGGCCAGAGGCGGGAGCCGGTGCCGCCCGCAAGGAGAATTCCACGCATGGTTGCCACCATACGTTGCGTCCCTTCGGGTGAGGTAACCCGCGAGGGCCGCCCCCGGACGGCGCAGTGAGGGCCCCGCCGGTCGCACAGTAAGCTGAACGCACTATGCGCATTCTCGTGACCGGTGGCGCCGGTTTCATCGGCTCGCAGTTCGTCCGTTCCCTCCTGTCGCAGGACCCCGCGGCGCGGGTCACGGTCCTCGACAAGCTGACCTACTCCGGCGTCGAGGCGAACCTCGCCCCGGTCGCGGACCACCCCGGCTACACCTTCGTCCGCGGTGACATCTGCGACGTCGAGGCCGTCGACCAGGTGATGGCCGGCCACGACGCCGTCGTGCACTTCGCCGCCGAGTCCCACGTGGACCGCTCCATCGCGGGCGCCGGCCCCTTCGTGATGACCAACGTGGTCGGCACCCAGGTGCTGCTGGACGCCGCCCGCAAGCACGGCGTCGGCCGCTTCGTCCACGTCTCCACCGACGAGGTCTACGGCTCGATCACCGAGGGCTCCTGGACCGAGGAGTGGCCGCTCGCGCCGAACTCCCCGTACTCCGCCTCGAAGGCCTCCTCCGACCTGCTGGCGCTGGCCTACCACCGCACGCACGGCATGGACGTCGTCGTGACGCGCTGCTCCAACAACTACGGGCCGTACCAGTTCCCCGAGAAGGTCATCCCGCTGTTCGTCTCCAACCTGATGGACGGCAAGCACGTCCCCCTCTACGGCGACGGCGGCAACGTCCGCGACTGGCTGCACGTCTCGGACCACTGCCGCGGCATCGAGCTGGCGCTGCGCAAGGGCCGCGCCGGCGAGGTCTACAACATCGGCGGCGGCACCGAGCTCACCAACAAGGAGCTCACGGGCGTCCTGCTGGAGGCCGCGGGCGTGGGCTGGGAAATGGTCGACCGGGTCGAGGACCGCAAGGGCCACGACCTGCGCTACTCCATCGACATCAGCAAGATCAGCTCGGAGCTCGGCTACGCGCCGCAGGTCACCTTCGAGGACGGCATCAAGGACACCATCGCCTGGTACCGCGAGAACCGTGCCTGGTGGGAGCCGCTCAAGGTGAAGGCCGCCCAGCAGTCGTGAACGACACGCCGGATGCCGCGGCGGCCGTGAAGCGGTCGCCGCTGGCGAAGCTGGCCGCCACCCTGCCGCCGGGCACCCTGCTGGTGATCGGCGGCACGGTCGTCCTCGGCGCCGCCTCGTACGTCCACCTCATGGCGGCCGGACACAGCCTCGACACCGACGCCATGGCCTCGCTGTCCGTGCTGTGGACCGTGCTCATGGGCGTGGGCATCGGCCTGTTCTTCCCCGTCGAGCAGGAACTCACCCGGATCGTCGCCGCACACCGCGTCGGCGGCCACGGCGTCTCCGGCGTCCTGCGCCGTGTGACGGTCCTCACCGCCGCCCTGTGCGGCCTGCTCGTGACGGGCATGGGCGTCGCGGCCCGGCCGCTCGCCGACACCTTCTTCGACGGCCGCGTCGACATGGTGTGGGCGCTCGCCCTGTCCTTCGTCACCCTCGCCGCCAGCAACGTGACCCGGGGCGTCCTGGCGGGCCTCGGCCACTTCGCCCCCTTCGGCCGTCAGCTCGGCATCGACGGCGTCCTGCGCATCGGCCTCGCCGTGGGCTTCGCCCTGGCCGGAGTGAGCTCCCCGCTGGCCTTCGCACTGATCCTCGCGGTCGCCCCGCTGATCGCGGTCCTGGCCACGCTGCGGCCCGTGCTCCAGGGGCTCGGGCCGGGCCCGGCCGAGAGCTGGACGAGGCTGCTGGCCGGTCTCGGCCCGCTGATCGCCTCGACCCTGCTCTCGCAGGTCGTCGTCAACGCCGCCGTCGTCAGCACCAAGCTGCTGGCCCCCGCCGAGGCCGCGGTCGTCGCCGGTCTGCTGAACGTCATCGTGCTGGCCCGCGTACCGCTCTTCGTCTTCGGCTCGCTCCAGGCCTCGCTGCTGTCCGGGCTCTCCGCGGCGGCCGCCGCCGGGGACCGGGCCGGCTTCTCCCGGCTCCTGGGCCGGACCTGCCTGGTGGTCACCGCGCTGGGTGTGGCAGGCGGACTGCCCGCCACCCTGCTCGGGCCCTGGCTGATCCAGGTGCTGTTCAAGGCCGAGGACGGACTCGGCCAGACCGTGTTCTTCTGGATCTCCGCGGGCACCCTCTTCTACATGCTGGCCATGGTCCTCGGCCAGGCCCTGATGGTCCTGCACAAGCACGGCCTCCAGCTGCTGGGCTGGGCCGTCGCCACGCTGGTCCTGGTCGGCGTCACCCTGCTGCCCGGCGAGGCCACCACCCGCGTGTGCCTGGCCTACACCCTCGCCTCGCTGTCCGCGGTGCTCGGCATGGCGGCCGCCCTGTGGCTGACCTTCCCGCGCGGGCCCGCCGCCACGGAAGCGGCGACCGGAGCCGGCGCGGCCCCCCGGTCCACCCTGATCGACTCGGCCTGACCCTGCGGGGCCGGGGCCTGCCCGGCGGACTCGGCCTGCCCGGCGGGCGGGCCTGACCGGCGGGCGTACCCGGCCACGCGGACTCCGGGGAATACCTCCTCGACGAGGGACGACCCCCGTCCGTAGGCTCGGCCGCATGCCCCGCAAGGACAGCAGCACCCGCCGCCTCGTCGCCGACGGACGTGCCTACCGGTGGGCCGTCCGGCACGGCCACCGGGTCCTGGAGGACGACGGCTGCCGCAAGACCCTCAGCGTGTACGCCGACCCCCCGGGCTCCGGCGGCATGCTGCGCTTCGTCTTCGACGAGGGCCCCGGCCGCTACGTCTCGGGCTTCACCACGGGTTCGGGCGAGGTCGGCGCCGTGGGCATCGGCGCACTCAACCTGCACGAGCCCGGCACCGTACGGGTCCTGCTCGACGCGGCGCTGGCCCGCGGCTGGCGGCCGCAGGAGCGGCAGGAGACCAGGGCCGACGGCTGGAGCTACCTGGAGGCGGCCCTCGGCGCGGGCCGCTGAGACGGCGCCCGGGCTACTTCGGGGCCCGGCGCCGCACCAGCCGCCTGAGGGCGACCACCAGCACCGTGCCTCCCGCCAGGACGAGCGCGCCCTTCGTGAAGCTGCCCTCCGGCTCCGGCGACTGCGCCGAGGGGGCCCCGTCCGGCGGGGAGCCCGGCTTCGCCGCACCGGGGGACGCCGAAGCCTGCGGGGCCGCGCCCACCGGGACGGCGACGACCCGGCTGGAGCCGCCCTCCGAGCCGAACATCAGCGCCGAGCCGTCCGCCGTGTACGTCACCGACTCGGCCTGCCCCTGCCACGGCGCGTCCACCCGCTCGCCCTCGCCCTGCGGCCGCCCGTCCTTCCATGCGTAGGTCTTCGCGAAGAAGTACCCGCGCAGGGCCAGGCGTCCGCCGTCCGGGGAGAACGCCCCGTCCGTCACCCACGGCAGGTCCGCGACCCGCCGGAACACGTTCGGCACGGCCGTCGACAGCTCCGCCGGACCCTCGTACAGCCCGCCCTTGTCCTCGTTCTTGCTCGCGATGTACACGCGGCCCGTCACCGGATGCACCATCAGCGCCTCGGCGTTGCGCGGTCCGTCCGCGTAACGGACCGTGAACTGCGTCGCCTTGACGGTGACGTCTCCCAGTTCCTTCGGCTCCGGGAAGCGGTAGATCCACACGTGGTCCCAGGACCCGTCCAGGTTGTCGCCGATGTCGCCGATGTACAACTGCCCGTCCGGACCCAGCGACACCGCCTCCACGTCGCGCGGCTTGCCGATGCCCGTCAGCGTCACGCGGGCCACCGTCCTGCCGGTCGCGGAGTCCACCGCGTAGATGTACGGCCCGTCGTCGCTGTCGTTGTGGGTCCAGTACACGCCGGGGTGGATCCGGCTGGCGGCGAGCCCGCTCGACTCCTTGATCCGGGGATCGGAGATGGTGAAGGACGCCGCCCCGGGGGTCTCGGCCGCCAGCGCCGCACCCGGCAGCGAGACCAGGGAGGCGGCGACGGCGACGACGGCGACGAGGGCGGACGACACGGGCAGCAGGCGCATCCGACCAGCTTGCCAGGCCACGGCGCGTGTCCGGCATCACAGGGGCGCCCGCGCCGTGATCCGCGATGATGACCGGATGCGTTTCATGTTCGTCGGCGACTCCATGACCATCGGACGCGCCGGCGACTACACCTGGCGCTACCGGATGTGGCAGCACCTCGACGCCGCCCCCGACGGCCCCCACGAGATCGTCGGCCCGCGCTGCGAGCTGTACGAGGCCAGGGCCGACGCGGCCGTCAGCCACGCGTACGCCGACCCCGACTTCCCGGAGCACGCCCGCCGCCACCTGGCCGGCTGGGGCGAGGGCTGGCAGCACATGGCCCCGCTCATCGGCCCCGCCGTGCGCGACAGCGGAGCCGAGGTCCTGCTGGTCTCCCTCGGCCTCATCGACCTCGGCTTCTACACGCGCGCCGACCAGACCGCCGAGAACGTCCACCGCTTCGTCGCCGCGGCGCGCGCCGCACGCCCCGGCATCAGGATGGTCCTGCTGCCCGTCATACCGAACGTCCGGGCCGAGGAGGACGCGCCCTTCGCGGCCGAGGTCGTCCGCTTCAACGAGCTCCTGGCCAAGGCGGTCGCCGACCTGAGCACGCCCGCCTCGCCGGTCCTGCTGGCCGCGCGCCCGGCCGCGTACGACATCCGGCACGACACCTACGACGGCACCCACCCCAACGCCTCCGGCGAGCACCGCCTGGCGGGCGAATTCGCGACGGCCCTCCACCAGGCCTGGGCGATCGGCGGCCCGTACGTCCCGCGGCAGACGCCGTAACCGTGTGGTGCGAGGGCCGCCGCCCCCCTCGCAAGGGGCGGCGGCCGATGTACTACTGGATCACCAGGCGAAGGCCTCCGGGGAGGGCCCCGGCCCGGGGAAGATCTCGTCCAGTCCGGCCAGCACCTCCTCGCTCAGCTCCAGCTCCAGCGCGCGCAGCGCACTGTCGAGCTGCTCGGCGGTGCGCGGGCCGACGATGGGGCCCGTCACGCCCGGCCGGGTGAGCAGCCAGGCCAGGGCGGCCTCGCCGGGCTCCAGGCCGTGCTTGTCGAGCAGGTCCTCGTACGCCTGCACCTGCGCCCGTACCGTGCTGTTGGCCAGCGCGTCCGCGGACCGGCCGGAGGCGCGGCGGCCTCCCTCGACTTCCTTCTTGATGACGCCGCCCAGCAGCCCGCCGTGCAGCGGGGACCAGGGGATGACCCCGAGGCCGTAGTCCTGGGCGGCAGGGATGACCTCCATCTCGGCGCGCCGCTCGGCGAGGTTGTAGAGGCACTGCTCGCTGACCAGGCCGACCATCCCGCGCCGGGCGGCCGTCTCGTTGGCCTGGGCGATCTTGTAGCCGGGGAAGTTGGAGGAGCCCGCGTAGAGGATCTTGCCCTGCTGGATCAGTACGTCGACGGCCTGCCAGATCTCCTCGAAGGGGGTCCGGCGGTCGATGTGGTGGAACTGGTACAGGTCGATGTGGTCGGTCTGGAGCCGCTTGAGGCTGGCCTCGACGGCCCGGCGGATGTTCAGCGCCGACAGCCGGTCCTCGTTCGGCCAGGTGTCGCCCTCGCGGGACATCGAGCCGTAGACCTTGGTGGCCAGGACCGTCTTCTCCCTGCGCCCGCCCCCATTGGCGAACCAGGTACCGATGATCTCCTCGGTGCGGCCCTTGTTCTCACCCCACCCGTACACATTGGCCGTGTCCACGAAATTCAGACCCGCGTCGAGCGCGGCATCCAGGATTCCGTGGCTGGTCGGTTCGTCTGTCTGCGGACCGAAGTTCATCGTGCCGAGTACAAGTCGGCTGACCTTGAGTCCGGTGCGTCCGAGCTGCGTGTACTTCATGAGGCACAAGCCAACTGCTTGGAGTCCACTCCAGGCAAGAGCCAACCCGTGCAGCCGCCCCTTTTATGTGCTGTGCGCCGGAAGGCTAGCCGGTTTCCCGTTGTGGAAACCCGAAGGTCTTGCCTGGCTGAAGGCGCTATGGAGAGCATGGAGTGGACCGCAGGGCGCCACAGCGAGGGGGCACGGTGGAGGTTAGGAAGCTGGTCACGACCTGTGAGAACGGGGACTGCCCCACGCTCTACGCGACTGACCGGGACACCCTTCTCGTACAGGGTGGGGTGCCGGCCGACCACGGACTGGCGATCCCGGCGCACGAGAGCCTGGTGGAAGTCCCCATGGAACTCATCCGGAAGGCCATCCGTGATCAGCTCATCTAGCAACCTGGCGGGGCGGTTCAAGACTTTCGATCGTGAAGCGTTCCGGCTGGAGATCCTGGACGACTACAACGTGCCGTCGAGCGCAGAGAACCTGCGTGCGTTCCTCGCCGGTGAGCCGCAGCCGGAGGACTTCAACGACGGTTGGGTCGAGACCGTTCGATCCGCCACGCAGACCGGCAAACGGATGTACCGGGTGCACATTGTCTCCCGACCGTTGACGGACTACCTACGCTACGAGCTCGGCTGGGGATACATGAAGAACATGACGGGCGGCGAGGAGTTCTTCATCCTGGACATCACCGGGAAGCCGAACCCCCTGGCAGGGGTGCCGGACTTCTGGCTGTTCGACGAGGCTTCCCCGGTCGTCATGAACTACGACGACACGGGTGCGTTCCTCGGGCCGGAGTTCCTTGATGCCGGGCGTGCGGCGGACTTCGTCGGTTACCGGGACACGGCTCTCGCCCACGCCGAGCCGTTCTCCGAATGGTGGGCGAAGTACGGCGGGTGAACAGAACCGAACTGGGGTCGGCGCTGCGGGCGCTCCGGCAGGCATCCGGGAAGGAGGCCAAGGCCGTCGCACGCAGCGCCGTCATGTCCACCGCCAAGCTGTCCAAGATCGAGAACGGTCACGTGGCGCCCAGCGTGGTGGACGTGGAACGCATCCTTACGGCCTTGGACGTGTCCGAACAGGTGAAGGCCGAGTACATGGCCGCGGCGCGTGCTCAGGCCACGGAGGCGACGGCCTGGCGGCTGTTCCGGCGCATGGGCTTCCACCGGAAGCAGGAGGAGATCAGGGCTCTGGAAGCCTCGATGAAGCTCCTGCGGCTGTTCCAGCCGTCCCTGGTCCCTGGGCTGTTGCAGACACCCGAATATGTGCGCGCCGTGTTGCGCGGCAAGGGACTGAGCGAGGAACAGCTTGCCCGCACCATCGGAGCTCGGATCGAGCGTCAACGGGTGCTGTACGACACCGGCAAACAGCTCCGCTTCGTCATCACGGAACCCGTGCTGCGCTGGCGCCTCCTCCCGCCCGCGATGATGGCAGGACAGCTGGACCGCATCGCCTCCGTCTCCCGCCTGCCGAACGTGGACGTCCGAGTCGTCCCCCTGGACCGCCCGCAGGCCGACGTGCCGGGGCACTCCTTCGTCATTCGGGACGACCGCATGGTGACGGTCGAGACCACGCACGCCGAGGTGATCGTGACCGAACCCAGGGATGTCGCCCTGTACGTCGACAAGTACGAGCGCTTCGCCTCGGTGGCCGTGGCCGGTCACGCGATGCGGGCGATGCTCGCTGAGGTCCGGGACGGATTCTTGCGCGAACGGGAAACGGGCTAGATACCGGTGATCAGAGGCTGGACCATCGTCTCCACCGATTGAGCGAGTGGGGAGGCGCACGCCATGAGCAGAGCGAAGACGACGATGTCAGGACCGGTGCACCTGTCGTTGCCGAACCTGCCGCCAGAACCGGCGGACGGCTGTGGGGTGTGCAGTGCCCTGATCGTGCAGCGACGGGAGGCACGGGGCAGGGGCGACCTGTCGGCGGCGACGCATGCCGACGTGGAGATCCGTAACCATCCTCACCGGGCGCGGAGGCCTCGATGAGGCGCACCGTGCTGCGATACGTGGAGCACCGGGTCGTGCAGCATCCGGGGACGGACGTGACCTTCGAGGCCGAGTGCCTGCGCTGCGACTGGCAGGCGCCGGCATCGCAGGACGGGGCGGCCGTCGATGTCGAGTGCATGAGCCACACGGGCCGTACGGGGCATCAGGGCTTCCGCCGCCGGTGTACGTCCTTCGCGTGGGTCGGGCGTACGGAGTGACGCACGCGAAAGGTGGCGCCTGGCCCCGGGCGGGTTCGCCGGCGGGTGGGGCTACTGGCCGACGGCTGCTGCCACGGCCACGACGACGAACATCAGCACGAGCACACCGGCCATGACACGGTTTCTGGTCTTGGGATCCACCCGTCGAGACTAACGCGGCAGCCCCTGCATCGTGGACGCAGGGGCTGTGCCGTACCCGCGCTGCGCGGGCGATGTGCCGCGGATCACTGCGGGGCGCAGCGGGCCGTGGCGGCGTGGCGTGGAGCGGTCACTGCCAGCTCATGTCGTTGGTGGCGGAGACCGGGGGCTTCGCGGTGGGCAGGGTGGCGGCGGAGGCGACGGCGGGGGCACCGACGGCGAGGGTGAGGGCGAGGACCGCGGCGGCCTGGAAGATACGGGTGATGCTCATGAGGTCGGTTTCCCTTCGGAGTGCCCTGAGGCAGGTGCGGCTGGTGGTTCCCGGTGGTCCTGCGCCCCGCGGTGGCGCCGTCCCTTTCCGGTGAGACACAGCTAAGCCGCACCCGGCCGGGCGCAGAAGGCATCTCCGCTGGCCCAAACCGTCCCTGGACGGTTACGGACACCGCCGCCCCTCAGCCCGCCCTGCTCTGCGACCAGTACGCGGGCATCAGCGGGACGCCCACCGCCGCCCCTCAGCCCGCCCTGCTCTGCGACCAGTACGCGGGCATCAGCGGGACGCCCACGTCCAGCAGCTGCGCGGCGGGCAGCGCACGGACCCCGAGCAGCCGCAGGCAGACCGACTCCGCACGCTCCTCGGCCGCCTCCAGGGAGTCGGCCACCACGTAGAAGCCGAGCGTGAAGTGCCCGGGCGGCTGCGGGTGCACGGCCAGGTGCTCGATCCGGTCGCCGGGGCGCAGGCCCGCGCGGGCCGCCTCGCGCAAGTCGTCGGGGAGATCCTGCGGGGGAGCCGTCCGCAGACGGGCGTGGACGAGGTACATGTCTCCACCGTGCCCCGCCGGGCGCGCTCTACGTGCCAGCAGGGCTGGCCGGTTGAGGACGTGGCCGGATCGGTCCCAAGGGGCCTCCCCTCTGAGATGATCATGCGCGTAGCGACGTACCAATGGGTGTTGGGGGACACAGGTGTTGACCGAATTGGGGTTGGACGCAAGAGCCGAGGCCGTCTACCGGGCCATGCTGGTGCAGCCGATGTCGGGGGTCGCGGCGCTCGCCGCGGCCGTGGGGTCCGACGAGGACGGCGTGCGCGAGGCGCTGGACCTGCTCAGCGAGCTCGCGCTGGTGCAGCCGTCCGCCGAGGACAGCGGGCGGCTGCGCGCGGTCTCCCCGGACATCGGGATGGAGATCCTGATGGCCCGCGGGCAGGCCGAGCTGGCGGCGCAGCAGCAGCGGCTGGAGGCCTCGCGGGCGGCCGCCGCCCGGCTGATCTCCGAGTACTCCGAGCTGCGCCCGGCAGCCAGCCATCCGGGGGTCGAGCAGCTCATCGGCCTCGACGCGGTCCGCGACCGGCTCGTCGCGCTGACCCGGGAGACGAAGGAGGAACTGCTGGCCTTCTCGCCCGACGCCACCTTGAGCGAGTCGGCGCTGGCGGCCTCGCGCCCGCTGAACCGGACGCTGCTGGAGCGCGGGGTGCGGATGCGCACGCTCTACCTCGACAGCGTGCGCAACAGCCGGCCCTCGGTGGAGCACGCCAACTGGCTGACGGAGCTGGGCGGGCAGGTCCGCACGGTGGCCGCGCTGCCGACGCGGATGCTCATCGCGGACCGTTCGACCGCGCTGATCCCGGTGAGCGACGACTCCTCGGCGGGCGCGGTGGTCCTGACCGGGCACGGGATGCTGGTCGCGCTGTGCGCGCTCTTCGAGTCGACGTGGGAGTCGGCGCAGCCGCTGGCGGAGGTGGCGGTGCCGGGGCCGCACGGGCTCACGTCACAACAGAGCACCGCGGTGAGGCTGTTGTCCGAGGGGCACACGGACGACGCGATCGCCAAGCGGCTGGGGGTGTCCTCGCGGACGGCCCGGCGCATCGCCAACGACCTGATGGAACGGCTCGGTGCCCGCAGCCGATTCGAGGCGGGCGTGCGCGCCGTGCAGCAGGGCTGGCTGCCCTTGAACCCGTAGGGCCCGAACCGTCCCACCGAGGCCGCCCGGCCGGATCACCCCAGGTGATCCGGCCGGGCGGCCTTCTGCATGGACGGGTTCGGCCATGGCCCGTTCGGGCCAGTCGATCTCTCTTCCGGTGCGTGCTGCGGGCGGCGAATCTATTGCTTGTCAGCGAGGGAGACCTCGGGGACCAGCACGGAAGACGAAAGGAAGAACACCTCTCATGCGTACGGGAATCCTCCGGGCCACCGCGGTCCTCGCCCTCACCCTCGGCATCACCTCGATCGCCCCGATGGCCTCGGCCCACGCCCCCTCCCACCCGGCGAAGGTGAACGCGCCGGCCAACGCCCCCGCCACCGCGGCGCGTTAGCCGACCGGCCCACCCGCCCCACCCGCACCACCCCTGCTCCCCCTGGACCGCTGTACCTGCAGGACAGCTGTCCGTCCGCACCACCACCGCACCACCGCACCACCGCGCACCACCGCGCACCTCGTACTTCCCCGCGCCGCCGGTCGAGCCCCCCGCTCCCGGCCGTCGCATCCGAACCTTCCGAACCCGAACCGGAGCACAGCCATGTCCCGATACCTGCAGAACACCCGCCGCACGGCCGTCGCCGCCCTCGTCGCCGGGGCCGTCGCCTCCGGCATGGTGGTGGCCGTCCAGTCCACCGCCAGCGCCGCACCGGCCGCCGTCACCGCGGAGCCCGCCCCCAACCCCGACTTCGGCAGCACCGGACAGGGAACGGAGTCCCCGGTGGAGGAGGAGCTCCGCGGGTCGCTGTACGCCGCCTCCACCCAGCAGATCAGCCGCAGCGCGGTGATCGAGCGGGCCAGGGACTGGGTCGGGATCGGGCTCAGATACGACTGGGACGGCAAGCACAACGGGTACCGCACCGACTGCTCCGGCTTCGTCTCGATGGCCTGGGACCTCGACTCCTCGCTGACCACCGACACCTTCGAGCCGCGGGGCGTGGTCAAGTCGATCTCCAAGGGGGAGCTGAAGGCCGGTGACGCCCTCCTGGACAACGACTCGGGCGCCGGCGGCCACGTCGTCCTCTTCGAGAAGTGGGCCAACTCCGACAAGACCAAGTACTACGGGTTCGACTTCACCCCGAGCGGGGTCCACCACCGCGTCTACGACTACCCGTACTACCCGGGCTACGGCCCGTACTACCCGGTCCGCTACAAGAACATCGCCGACGACACCGTGGTCACGCCCCCGGTGGTGCCCTCCGGCATGAGCGACCTGGTCGCGGCCAACCTCAACGGCGACGGGGTCGACGACGTGGTCGGCGTGGAGGCCTCCACCGGCAAGCTGTGGCTGTACAAGGGCAGCGCGAACGGGACCATCGCGAACGGTGGCGGCCGTGTGGAGATAGGCAGCGGCGGCTGGAACGGCATGTCCAACCTGGCGGCCGGTGACTTCACCGGTGACCGCAAGGACGACATCATCGCCACCCAGGAGTCCACCGGGAAGCTCTTCCTCTACCCCGGCACCGGCAGCGGCCTCGGCACCCGCAAGGAGATCGGTTCGGGCGGCTGGAACGGCATGCACGACGTGGTCGGCGGCGACTTCACCGGCGACGGCAAGGCCGACATCGCCGGCGTCGAGACCTCCACCGGCAAGCTCTGGCTCTACAAGGGCAACGGCGCGGGCGCC
Organism: Streptomyces xanthophaeus; assembly: GCF_000725805.1. Lineage (GTDB taxonomy): Bacteria > Actinomycetota > Actinomycetes > Streptomycetales > Streptomycetaceae > Streptomyces > Streptomyces xanthophaeus. Next base: position 40,550 of record NZ_JOFT01000050.1, read on the forward strand.
GTCGGCGGGGGCGGCAGCCGGGTCATGATCGGCAGCGGTGGCTGGAACGGCATGCACGACCTGGTCGGCATGGACGTGGACAACGACGGCAAGTCCGACGTCGTCGGGGCGGAGACCTCGACGGGCAAGCTCTGGCTGTACAAGAGCAACGGCGCGGGCCTGAACTCCCGTACGGAGATCGGCTCGGCCGGCTGGAACGGCATGAACGACCTCACCGGCGGCGACTTCACCTCGAACGCGAACGACGACCTCGTCGGCGTCGAGAAGTCCACCGGAAAGCTCTTCCTCTACCCGGGTACCGGCACGGGCCTGGGTGCGCGCAAGGAGATCGGCACCGGCGGCTGGTAGCCCCGGCCGGGCCGCAGGAGCGCGGGGGGCGGGACGGCGTCCGTACCCGCCCCGCCCTTGCGCACCTCCGCCCCGCCCTCCCCTCCTTCTTCGCCCTCGGGCACGACTCCCTCTTCCTGAAACTCCCTTGGCACCCCGTGCCGGTTTGGACTTCCCCATGTCTTCTTCGTCCTCCTCCGTCTCCTCCACCTCCGTCGCCCGCTTCCTGACCCGCCGGGTCCGCATCGCCACCGGTCTCGTCTGCGCCACCGTCGCTGCCGTCGCCCTCTCCGCCGGCGGGGCCAACGCCGACGGCGCCCCGGAGGACCCGCACGGCGACCTGCACGAGCTGAGCGCCACGGAGTTCGGCCTCCCCGAGAACGGCACGTTCAGCGCGGCGGCCACGGCCTCCGGCGACAACCGGCCCGACTTCCAGATGCCGTTCAAGTGCGGCGAGGTCTGGCAGGGCGCGTCCCGCTCCGGCCACAGCCCGAGCCCGAACGCCGTCGACTGGACGCAGGGCGGCTCCACGGCCAACTCCCCGGTGGTGGCGAGCGCCGCCGGTACGGCCACGGTCACCGACCTCGGAGGCCGCAGCTACGGCAAGTACGTGATCATCAACCACGGCGGCGGCTGGTCCACGGTCTACGCCCACCTCAACGGCTTCAGCATCTCCAACGGCGCGCAGGTCAAGGCCGGCCAGCAGATCGGCATCGTGGGCAGCACCGGCAACTCCACGGGTGCCCACCTGCACTACGAGCAGCGCTACAACCGCGACGACCAGCGCACGGTCTTCAACGACACCGCCTTCTACGGCAGCGGCCGCTGGTCCAAGTCGCTCACCAGCAAGAACTGCGCCACCAAGACCCCGGAGCCGCCGAAGCCCACCGGCCCGGGCGGCGGGGACACCGGCAACGGCGGCATGACGGACCTGGCCTCGGCCGACCTGAACGGCGACAACGTGGTCGACGTCGTGGGCGTGGAGGCCTCCACCGGCAAGCTGTGGATGTACAAGGGCAGCGCGAACGGGACCATCGCGGGCGGCGGCAACCGCGTCATGATCGGCAGCGGCGGCTGGAACGGCATGTCCAACCTGACCGGCGGCGACTTCACCGGCGACGGCAAGGACGACATCGTCGGCGTCGAGGAGTCCACCGGCAAGCTGTGGCTCTACAAGGGCGCGGACAACTCCGCCCTCGCCACCCGCGTCATGATCGGCAGCGGCGGCTGGAACGGCATGTCGAACCTGACCGGCCTGAACCTGAACGGCGACAAGATCGCCGACCTGGCGGCGGTCGAGACCTCCACCGGCAAGCTGTACCTCTACCCGGGCACGGCCGGCGGTCAGATCGGCGCCCGCAAGGAGATCGGCTCGGGCGGCTGGAACGGCATGTCGAACCTGACCGGCATGGACCTGAACAACAGCGGCCGCCAGGACCTCGTCGCGGTGGAGAAGTCCAGCGGCAAGCTGTTCATGTACCCCGGTGACAAGGGCTACCTGAGCCCGCGCATCGAGATCGGCTCGGGCGGCTGGAACGGCATGTCCGACCTGATCGGCGGCGACCTGCTGAACTCCAGCCTCTCGGACGACCTGGTCGCGGTCCAGAACACGACCGGCAAGCTCTTCCTCTACCCGGGCACGGGCTCGGGCGGCCTGGGCGACCGCAAGGAGATCGGCACCGCGGGCTGGTAGCCCCGGCGCAGCACCGCACCTGAAACGAGCAGCGGCCCGTCCCCCCGGGGGGACGGGCCGCTCCCGCACGTCAGGGCTTCGTCGCCAGTCCGCCAGTCCGCCAGTCCGCCAGTCCGCCAGCCCGTCAGCCCTTCAGCGGCCAGGCCCCGACCGTCTCGTAGCGCGGCTGTTCGCCGGGCACCCCGCTCGCGGGCAGGTTGCTGCGGACCAGGCTGAGCTCGGTGACCTGCCAGGAGGTGCCCTCGTAGGAGCCGAGGGCGCTCACGTACGGCGTCAGGTCCGCACCGTCGCGGCTGCGGGCCAGGGTGAGGTGGGGGGTGTAGCGGCGGTGCTGGTCCATGGGTACGCCGGCCCGCCGGGCGGCGGCGTCGGCGCGTTCGGCCAGCAGCCGCATCGCGTCGAGGTCCCCGGCCGCGCCCGCCCACAGGGCCCGGTCACCGAAGTGGCCGGAGCCGTGCAGCCGCAGCGCGAAGGGGGCGGTGCGGCCGGCGGCCCGGGCCAGCCGCGCGTGCAGGTCCGGCAGCACCTCCTCGCGCACCTCCCCCATGAAGGCGAGCGTGAAGTGCCAGCCGGCCCGGCCGGTCCAGCGCAGCCGGTCGTCCTGCACCCCCTGCACGGCCCGGGCCAGCTCGGCGACGGCGGCCTCGGGCGGCAGGACGGCGGCGAACAGTCTCATGCCCCCGAGCCTAGGGCGTGTCCGGCCCCCGGGGCGGGCGCGCCGGTCAGGCGGCCTTCACCAGCTCCCCGCTGCGCACGGCGGGTACGAAGGACACCCCGTGGCGGCTGACGTGCAGGCGGAGGTTGCCGACGCGGGCCAGGACCACGGCGATCGCCACGGAGGCGACCAGGGAGATCGCGCCGCCGGCGGCCATGCCGATCCGGGCGCCGTAGGTGTCGGTGATCCAGCCCAGCAGCGGTGCCCCCAGCGGGGTGCCGCCGGTGAACACCATCATGAACAGGGCCATGACCCGGCCGCGCATCTCGGGGTCGGTGGCCATCTGGACGCTGGAGTTGGCGGTGACGTTGACCGTCAGACCGAAGACGCCGATGGGGACGAGCAGCGCGGCGAACAGCCAGAAGCCGGGTGCGAAGGCCGTCACGAGCAGCAGGACCGCGAACAGCACCGCGGCGGCGACCAGCAGCCGCAGGCGGGAGTGCCCGCGCCGGGCGGCGAGCAGGGCGCCCGCCAGGGAACCCGCGGCGATCAGGGTGTTGAAGAGCCCGTAGGTGCCGGCGTCGCCGTGGAAGACGTCGCTGACGAAGGCCGACAGCCAGATCGGGAAGTTGAAGCCGAAGGTGCCGATGAAGCCGACGAGCACGATCGGCCAGACCAGCTCGGGGCGGCCCGCGACGTAGTGCAGGCCCTCGCGCAGCTGGCCCTTGGCCCGGGGCCGGGGTTCGACGGGGTGCAGTTCGGCCGTCCGCATCATGAGCAGGCCCGCGATGGGTGCGGCGAAGGAGAGCCCGTTCAGCAGGAAGGCCCAGCCGGAGCCGACGGCGGTGATGAGCACACCGGCGATCGCCGGGCCGACCAGCCGCGCGGACTGGAAGTTCGCCGAGTTCAGGCTGACGGCGTTGGCCACCTGGTCCTTGCCGACCATCTCGGGCACGAACGTCTGCCGGGCCGGGTTGTCGACCACGGTGACGAGGCCGAGTGCGAAGGCGGCGAGGTAGACGTGCCAGACCTGGACGTGGCCCGCCAGGGTGAGCGCGGCCAGGGCTATGCCGGTGAGGCCCATCGCGCTCTGGGTGGCGAGCAGCAGCGGCCGCTTGGGCAGCCGGTCGGCGAGTACGCCTCCGTAGAGGCCGAACATCAGCATCGGCAGGAACTGCAGGGCGATGGTGATGCCGACGGCGGAGGCCGAGCCGGTCAGCGAGAGGACCAGCCAGTCCTGGGCGATGCGCTGCATCCAGGTGCCCGTGTTGGAGACCATCTGGCCGGTCGCGAAGAGCCGGTAGTTACGGATCTTCAGCGAGCTGAACATGGAGTTCTTGCCCGCGGGTACGGCGGTAGTGGGGGTGGATATGTGGCCGGGTGCGGAGTCTGCTCCGTTTCCCGTACTCAAAAGCGTTCGCCTCCTGGCGTCGTTCCTACAGGTGCGCGAGCTTCTCCAGGACGGGGGCTGCGGCGCGCAGCTTGGCCCATTCGTCCTCGGTCAGCTCTGCCGCGAGCCCGGCCAGGAAGGCGTTGCGCTTGCGGCGGCTCTCTTCGAGCATCGCCTCGGCCGTTTCCGTCTGGCGGACCACCTTCTGGCGGCGGTCGTCGGGGTGCGGTTCCAGCGTGACCAGCCCCTTGGCCTCCAGCAGCGCGACGATGCGTGTCATCGACGGAGGCTGGACGTGCTCGCGCCGGGCCAGCTCGCCAGGGGTGGCCTGGCCGCAGCGGGCGAGGGTGCCGAGGACCGACATCTCGGTCGGGCTCAGCGACTCGTCGACGCGCTGGTGCTTGAGGCGTCGGCCCAGTCGCATGACGGCGGAGCGGAGGTCGTTCACGGCGGCAGCGTCGTCGCCATGGGAGAGGTCCTGCATGTCCTTAGAGTAACTCATTACCCTCCCTAAAGAACAACGGATAGATTTAGTCACTCGTACGGGTGAGTCGGCGGCGGAAAGTGACACGCGTGCGCACCCGCTGCCCCGACTCTTTCGGCATGGGGACACATGTGCTGAGCATGCGCATAGACGGGGAGCTCCTCGAACGGCTCCGGACTCATGCCGCCAAACGCGGAATGAGCGTCCAGGACTATGTGGTCCGGACGCTCATTCGCGACGACTTCGACGAGCGCTTCAAGGCGGCCGTCGACGAGACAGAGAAGTTCTACGGCCTTACGTGAGGCCGAGCGCCGGCATCGCGTAGTAGAAGACGAACACCGCCGCCACGACGTACATGGCGGCCGGGACCCCGCGGCCCCGGCCCGTCGCCAGGCGCAGCGCGCAGAAGCTCACGAAGCCGATGCCGATGCCGTTGGTGATCGAGTAGGTGAAGGGCATCATCACCATGGCCAGGAAGGACGGCACGGCGATGGTGAAGTCGCTCCAGTCGATGTCCTTGACCGAACCCGCCAGGATCAGGAAGCCGACCGCCACGAGCGCCGGGGTGGCCGCCTGGGAGGGGACCATGGTGGCGAGCGGGGTGAGGAACAGCGCCACGGCGAAGAGGCCGCCCGTCACGACGTTCGCCATGCCGGTGCGGGCGCCCTCGCCGACCCCGGCCGTGGACTCCACGAAGCAGGTGGTGGCCGAGGAGGAGGTCGCGCCGCCCGAGGCGACGGCCAGGCCGTCGACCAGCAGGACCTTGTTGATCCCGGGGAAGTTTCCGTCCTTGTCGATCAGCTTCGCCTCGTCGCCGACGCCGAGGATGGTGCCCATCGCGTCGAAGAAGCAGGACAGCAGCACGGTGAAGACGAAGAGGATGCCGGTCAGCATCCCGACCTTCCCGAAGCCGCCGAACAGGCTGACCTGACCGACGAGCCCGAAGTCGGGAGCCGCCACCGGGTTGCCCGGCCACTCGGGGACGGTCAGTCCCCAGGCCTCGTCCGGCAGTCCGGTGATCAGCTGGACGGCGACCGCGACGACGGTCATGGCCACGATGGAGATCAGGATCGCGCCGGGCGTCTTGCGGATCAGCAGGGCGAGGGTCAGCAGCACGCCGACGACGAAGATCAGCACCGGCCAGCCGTGCAGGTGGCCGTCGCTGCCGAGCTGGAGCGGGACCGTGGTGTGCGCGGCGTCCGGGATGCGGGAGACGAAGCCCGAGTCGACCAGGCCGATCAGCATGATGAACAGGCCGATGCCGATGGCGATGCCCTTGCGCAGGCCCAGCGGGACGGCGTTCATCACGCGCTCGCGCAGACCGGTGGCGACCAGCAGCATCACCACGAAGCCGGCCAGGACCACCATGCCCATGGCGTCGGGCCAGCTCATGCGCGGGGCCAGCTGGAGGGCGACGACGGTGTTGACGCCGAGGCCCGCGGCCAGGGCGATCGGGACGTTGCCGATGACACCCATGAGGAGGGTGGTGAAGGCGGCCGTCAGGACGGTGGCGGTGACGAGCTGGCCGCCGTCGAGCTGGTTCCCGTACATGTCCTTCGCGCTGCCCAGGATGATCGGGTTCAGCACGATGATGTACGCCATCGCGAAGAAGGTCGCCAGGCCGCCGCGCACCTCGCGGGCCATGGTGGAGCCGCGCTCGGAGATCTTGAAGTAGCGGTCCACCGCGGAGGCGGGCCGGGGGCCGGGCTCCGGAGCGGTGTCGGCGGGGGCGGGGGCCGGGGTGCTCATACGGTCCTCATTGGGTGGTTCATATGAAGAAAATGGGCCACGCCCAAACCGTTTCAGTATGAACACATGAACGAAGGACCGTCCATCTCCGCGCGTAGACCCGAAAATGCGCCGCCTAGACTTGGGCCATGGCGAAATGGACTGCGAAGCACGAGGCTCCCGAGCCCCTTGAGGGTCCTGTGGTCGCGACCGTCACGGGCGGCACGATCATCTGGTTCGCCCTCTTCCTGGTCCAGCTCCCCTTCTACGGATGGTTCGCCGACCGCGGTCAGCTGTGGTGGGTGTGGACCTGCGCGGCCGGCGGCTTCCTCGGCCTGATCGGCATCTGGTACGTCCGCGGCCGCGACGCCGCCCTCAAGCGCCACGCCGCGGAGGCCGAGGCCGCAGCCGCAGCCGCCGACGTACAGCCGGGGCCGACCGGTCCGACCGGGCAGCCGGGACAGCAGGCGGGCCAGGCGGGTCCGGACGGGCAGGCCCGGCCGGGCGGCTGAGGGCCGGCCCGCGCCGTGTGCCACCCGGGAAGGATTCGGGTCATCCCGAAGTCGGATCTTCCGACTCCTCGGCGGGTGAACCGTTCGAACCGCCCTTAACGTCGGAAGCATGACGCAGCGGGCGAAGACCGAATCAGAGGGACCGGAGCCCGGCGGCGGGTCCGCCTCGACCGCCATCGACGCGGGCGCGGAGCTGGACCCCGTACACCCGGTGAAGCCGCCCGCGCCGAAGTTCAAGCCCGGCGGTCTGACCACCGCCGAGGTCGCCGAACGCGTCGCCCGCGGCGACGTCAACGACGTGCCCGTCCGGAGCAGCCGCTCCACGACCGAGATCGTCCGCGCCAACGTCTTCACCCGGTTCAACGCCATCATCGGCGTCCTCTGGGTGATCATGCTCCTCGTCGCCCCGATCCAGGACAGCCTCTTCGGCTTCGTGATCATCGCGAACACGGGCATCGGCATCATCCAGGAACTGCGCGCCAAGAAGACCCTCGACGGCCTCGCCGTCATCGGCGAGGCCAAACCCAGCGTCCGCCGCGACGGCAGGACGGCCGAGGTCTCCACCTCCGAGATCGTCCTCGGCGACGTCATCGAACTCGGCCCGGGCGACAAGGTCGTCGTCGACGGGTCCGTGGGCGAGGCCGACGGACTGGAGATCGACGAGTCCCTGCTCACCGGCGAGGCCGACCCCGTCCTGAAGAAGCCCGGCGACGAGGTCATGTCCGGCTCCTTCGTGGTGGCCGGCGGCGGCGCCTTCACCGCCACCAAGGTCGGCCGCGAGGCCTACGCCGCCCAGCTCGCCGAAGAGGCCTCCCGCTTCACGCTCGTCCACTCCGAGCTGCGCTCCGGCATCTCCACCATCCTCAAGTACGTCACCTGGATGATGATCCCGACCTCGATCGGCCTCATCATCAGCCAGCTGGTCGTCAAGGAGAACAACTTCAAGGACTCCATCGCGCGGACCGTCGGCGGCATCGTCCCGATGATCCCCGAGGGCCTCGTGCTCCTCACCTCCGTGGCCTTCGCGATCGGCGTCATCCGGCTCGGCCGCAAGCAGTGCCTGGTGCAGGAACTCCCCGCCATCGAAGGCCTCGCCCGCGTCGACGTGGTCTGCCTCGACAAGACCGGCACCCTCACCGAGGGCGGCATGGACGTCACCGAGCTCCGCCCGCTCGGCGGCGCGGACGCCGCGTACGTCAAGAAGGTCCTCGGCGCCCTCGGCGAATCCGACCCCCGCCCCAACGCCAGCCTCCAGGCGATCATCGACGCCTATCCGGACAGCGCGGAGTGGCGCTGCACCGAGTCCCTGCCGTTCTCCTCCGCCCGCAAGTACAGCGGCGCCAGCTTCAGCGAGGGCGACGGTGAGAACAACACCTGGCTCCTCGGCGCCCCCGACGTGCTGCTGCCCACCGGGGACCCCGCCCTCGACGAGATCAACGACCTCAACGAGCAGGGCCTGCGCGTCCTCCTGCTCGCCCGTTCCGCCCGCGAGCTCGACGACGCCGCCGTCGCCACCGGCGTCCGGCCGACCGCCCTCGTCGTCCTGGAACAGCGGCTGCGCCCCGACGCCGCCGACACGCTGCGCTACTTCGAGGACCAGGACGTCAAGGCGAAGGTCATCTCCGGCGACAACGCGGTCTCCGTCGGCGCCGTCGCCGGGAAGCTGGGCCTGCCGGGCGCCGAGAACACCGTCGACGCCCGCAGCCTGCCCACCGACCAGGGCGACATGGCGAAGGTCCTCGACGAGAACTCCGTCTTCGGCCGCGTCACCCCGCAGCAGAAGAGGGACATGGTCGGCGCCCTCCAGGCGGGCGGCCACACCGTCGCGATGACCGGCGACGGCGTCAACGACGTCCTCGCGCTCAAGGACGCCGACATCGGCGTGAGCATGGGCTCCGGCTCCGAGGCCACGCGGGCCGTCGCCCAGATCGTGCTCCTGAACAACAGCTTCTCCACCCTCCCCTCGGTGGTCGCCGAGGGCCGCCGGGTCATCGGCAACATCACGCGGGTCGCGACGCTCTTCCTCACCAAGACGGTCTACTCGGTCCTGCTGGCCGTCCTGGTCGTCTGCTCGCAGGTCGAGTACCCCTTCCTGCCCCGCCATCTGACGCTGCTCTCCACCCTGACCATCGGCATCCCGGCCTTCTTCCTCGCCCTGGCCCCGAACAAGGAACGCGCGAAACCGCACTTCGTGAAGAGGGTCATGCGGTACGCCATCCCCGGCGGCGTGATCGCGGCGACCGCCACCTTCGTGACGTACCTGGTCGCCCGCCACCACTACGCCGGCCCGGACGCCCTGAAGGCCGAGACCAGCGCGGCGACGCTCACGCTGTTCCTGACCTCGATGTGGGTCCTGGTGATCATCGCCCGCCCGTACACGTGGTGGCGGGTGGGGCTCGTCGGTGCGATGGGCGGGGCGTTCCTGATCGTCCTGGTCGTGCCCTGGCTCCAGGACTTCTTCCAGCTCAAGCTGGAGGGGACCACGATGCCGTGGATCGCGGTGGCCATCGCCGCGGGCGCCGCCACCCTGATCGAGTTCACCTTCCGCTGGGTCGACCGGAAGTTCCCCGCCTGACCGCGGTCGTACGCCCGTCGTAAGCCCGTCGTACGACCGTGCCGCCCGGGTCCTGACCCCTGTACAGGGCCCGGGCGGCACGGGGTCCGGGGGCCCTACGCGGCCAGCGCGTGGGCGTCGCGCGCCTCGACGCGGGTGCGCAGGGCCAAGGTGACCGCCGCCGTGACCAGGCCCGCGACGAGGGCGGCCCACCACAGGACCGCAGGGCCCAGGCCGGTGTAGACGCTCACGCCCACCGTCAGCGCGGTGAAGCGGGCCACGCCCCAGGTCCAGCTGAAGGCGCCCTGGTAGCGGCCGCGGGCATGGGCCGGGGCCAGCCCCGCGACCACCGAGGCCGCGATCCCGGCGACGACCACCTCGCCCAGCGACCACAGCACCACCGACAGCGCGTAGCCGGCGATGCTGTCGGCCAGGCCCGTCACCGCCACCCCGAGGGCGATCAGCGCACTGCCCGCGGCCTGGACCCGTAGCTGCGGCAGCTTCGCGAGGCGGGCCGTCACGAACGGCTGGAGGCCCACCACCAGCACCGCGTTGACCGCGGCCAGCGCCCCGTACACGGCCGGGGAGAGCCCGCTGTCGCGGACGGCCAGCGGCAGCGCGACCTCGGTCAGCGAGTACACGAACAGCTGGATGCCGAAGACGGGGAGCAGCAGGAGCATCAGCTTGTCGCGCACGACGACCCCGTAGCCCACGCCCGCGTCCTCGCCCGGCGCCGCCGGCGCCCGCTCCGGCTCGCGCAGCCGGGCCGCGACCACGGCGGCGTAGACCAGCAGGGTCCCGGCGTCGACCGCGAAGAGGAGCCAGTAGCCGTGCGCCGCGAGGAAGCCGCCGAGGACGCCGGCGACGGCCGTGCCGATGTTGACGCCCCAGCCGAACAGCGCGTACGCCCGCTGGCGCCGCTGCGCGTCCACCGCGTCGGCCAGCAGCGCGTACGCGGCCGGCCCGACCGTGGCCGAGGCGGCGCTGAGCAGCAGGGCCGCCGCCGCCATCGTCCACACCCCGGGTGCGAGGAACAGCGCGCCCTGCGCGGCCGCGGCGCCGACCAGGCCGATCAGCATCGTCGGGCGGCGCCCCATCCGGTCGGCGAGCGCCCCGCCGAGCACCGGCCCCAGCAGGTTGCCCGCCCCGAGCGCGCCCAGGACGTACGAGGTCTCGGCGCCGGTGATGCCGCGGTCCGCCAGCAGGAACACCAGGAACGGGGTGACGAGGTGGCCGAGCCGGTTGACGATCGTCCCGGCGAAGAGGGTCCAGACGGTGGGCGGGAGTCCGCGGAAGGTGGAGGGCATGTGTGGAGCCTGCGCCCTGCACCCCGGGACCCGAACTGATTAAGCTCAGACCGAATCCAACGGATCCTCGGGGGGCGTTCTTCATGGAATCAGGGCTGAGTTTCTCGGCGGCGGACCTGGCGCAGACCAGGTTCGCGGTCTCCCCGATGTGGGAGGTCGTCACCAGTTTCCGGCTGCTCGGGGAGGACACCGACCCGCCGCTGCACCGCCGTTGGGCCGCGCAGGTCAGGCCCCGGCTGCTGCGGGCGGGCCTGGACCGGGGCTGGCTGGCCGCGCTGATCCCCGGCGACGGCTACCTCGCGGACTTCCTCAACCCGGCCCCGGCCGGGCCCTTCCCCCAGCTCTGCGACGAACTCGACGCGATCCGCCGCAGCAGCCCCGAACAGGTCCGCGCGGACCTCGCCACGCTGAGCCGCAAGTCCGGCGCCCCCTCGGCCCGGCTCCGGCTGCTCCATGAGGAGCCGGCCGCCGCGCTGGAGAAGGTCGCGGAGGAGATCGAGACGTACTGGGAGCTCGCGCTCGCCCCGTACTGGCCCCGCATCCGCCAGCTGCTGGAAGCCGACCTCTTCCACCGCGCCCGGCAGGTCGCCGAGCACGGCTCCGCCTACGTCCTGAACGAGCTGCACTCCACGGTCAGCTGGGACGACGGCACCCTCCACCTGGTCCGCCGGCAGTGCGCGCTGACCCGGGACCAGACGGGCTCCGGCATGCTCCTGGTGCCCTCCGCCTTCGCCTGGCCCCGCGTACTGACCCGCTCGGTGGCGCCCGACCCGCCCCAACTGGCCTACCCCGCCCGGGGCATCGGCGACCTGTGGGAGCCCCGTACGACGGGGGCTGCCGCCGAGGCCGTCGCCGCCGTCCTCGGCCGCTCCCGCGCCCAGCTGCTCGCCGAACTCGACACCCCGGCCTCGACCACGCAGCTCGCCCGCAGTTGCGGCCTGTCCGCCCCAGGGGTGTCCCAGCACCTGACGGCCCTGCGCAACGCGGGCCTGGTCACCGCGCACCGCAACGGCCGCTCGGTGCTCTACGCCCGCACGGCCGTCGCCGACGCCCTGCTCACGCCGGTGGCGGCGCCCTAGGTGTAGTGGCCCGCGGCGTTGATCATGAGTCCGTCTAGGATGCGCTGATGCAGACCATCGCGCCGCCGCGGATACCGGCGAACGACCTCCGGCCCGGCCGTCATTGGTACGTCACAGCAGCCTCGATCGCCGTCGTGCTGATCGTGCTGGGTGTGCTCATCGGTGTGTACCGGTTCTACAACGTGATCGACGCGGTCGACACCGACCGTCAGTTCGCCAACGGCCAGACCGTCTCCCTGCGGCTCGACCCGGACAGCGAGCAGGCGATCTGGATCCGGGACGAGGAATTCGAGCCGACGGCCGACCCGGAGTGCAGCATCACCGGGCCGGGCGACCCCCGTCTCACCGAACCGGGGATCGACGTGTTCCTCACCCGTCACGAGACCTGGAACCCGCTCCTCACCATCGACGTGGCACGAGCGGGCGACTACGAGATCACCTGCTCCTCCCACGCACAGTCCAAGTACGCCATCGGGGACTCCGGAGGGATCTTCGCGCTCGCGGGCTGGCTGATCCTGGCCATCGCCCTTCCCGTCCTCGGCGTCACCGTCTGCGTCGTCATCGTCCTCGTCACCGCCGTCCGCCGCCACCTGCACCGCAAGCGGCTGCTTGCCGAACGCCAGGGCGCCGGCAGCTAGCTCGTCCGGGCCGGGGTACCGCCGGTAGCGGGGGGCTGGCCCCACCCCTGACCGGCCGGACAGCAGGATGGCCCGGTGGATCTCTTGTCGGCGACGGTGGGCGGTACCGAGCAAGTCGCCTACAGAGAAGGCAAGATCGTGCGCATTGTCACGGCCACCGCCGTCGCCCTGGCCCTCGTCGGCGCAGCCGCGCCGGCCGCCACCGCCCACCAGTCGGCCACCGACGGCATCTGGCGCACCGACGGCTACGGCACCGTGCTGTCCATCCGGAACGGAACTCTCCAGGAGTACCAGACCACCGCCGTCAGCTGCATCGCGGGCGACACCGCGCAGCGCACCGGCCCCGGCACCTACACCACGTCCGGCAACGCCGTCCTCACCGTGCGCACCCGGGGCGACCGCGACCGCGCCTCCGTACGGCTGGACGGTGACGTCGGCGAACGGAACCTGCGCCGGATGACGGAACTGCCCGGAGCCTGCACCCGTCCGGCCCCCGGGGATCCGCTCGCTTCCTTCGACGTCTTCTGGCAGTCCTTCGAGGAGAACTACCCCTTCTTCGCGGCCAAGGGCATCGACTGGCACGCCGTACGCGACCGGTACCGGCCCACGGTCCACGAAGGGACGAGCCCGGACGAACTCTTCGCCGTCTTCGGCAAGATGGTGGAACCGCTCCACGACGCCCACGTCGCCGTCTGGGACGTCGACGCCGACGGCGACGGCTACCCCGACCGGCGCTTCGCCCAGCCCCGCCCCGGCACCGTCCTGCCCGACGGGAAGCTCGACGCCGAGGTCAAGAAGTTCGTCGTGGAGCGCGACCTCAAGGACGCCCGGAACGTCCAGGACTTCGCCGCCGGCCGGATCACCTACGCCGACCTCCCCGGCGGGCAGGGCTACCTGCGGATCTCCGGCTTCGGTGGCTACGCGGGCGACGACGCCCCCTACGCCGCCGAGCTGGCCGAGCTCGACAAGGCACTGGACGCGGTCCTCGGCCAGGACCGCACCCGGCACCTGTTGGGCCTGGTCATCGACCTGCGGATCAACGGCGGCGGCTCCGACGCCATGGGTCTGCACATCGCCGGGCGGCTCACCGACACCCCCTACCTCGCCTACTCCAAGCGGGCCCGCAACGACCCCGCGGACCCCGCCCGGCACACGCGCCCCCAGCCCCTGTACGTCACGCCCGCCCCGGGCCCCCGCTACACCGGGCCGGTCGCCGTACTGACCGGCGGCTCCACCGTCAGCGCGGGCGAGACCTTCACCCAGGCCCTCATGGACCGGCCCGGCCGGACCGTGCGGATCGGGCAGCCCACGCAGGGCGTCTTCTCGGACGTCCTGGAACGCAAACTGCCCAACGGCATGGCGGTCTGGCTGCCGAACGAGGAACTGCTGACCCGGTCGGGCAGGACCTTCGACGGCGCCGGAATCCCGCCTCACCTCACCGAACCGGTCTTCACCCCGGAGGAGTTCGCCCGGAACGAGGACTCGGCCTTCGACCGGGCCGTGAAGGTCCTGCGCGGCCAGGCCGACTAGCCGAACCAGCCGACTGGCCGAACCAGCCGACTGGTCGAACCAGTCGGCTAGTCGAACCAGCGGTCGCGGGCCAGTTCCGGCGTGCGGGAAGGGTCCTCCAGCAGGGCCGCGACCTCGAAGCGGCGCGGCCACTGCCCCGCCGACCAGGCCAGGCCCGCGGCCACCCCCTCCAGGGTGGCCGCGTGCAGGGTGCCGTCAGGGGTGCGGCGCCAGTCCAGCTCGATGCCGCCCGCGACCAGTTCCTCGTGCTCGACGTACGTCAGCGGGGTCGACGGGCCCAGCAGCAGCAGGACCGACTCCGGGACCTCGTGCTCCTCGCCCGGGGTGGTGACCTCCGCCGGGACCGTGTCCGAGAGCCGGCGCACCTGGAGCAGCTCCGCGAGGTCCGCCGCACGGGACGGCGCGACCGGCAGCAGCGGCAGGCCCGCCGTCAGCGGCAGCAGGTCCGGGGCGTCCGCGATCAGCGCGTCGGCCGCGTCCACCACGACGACCTCGCCGTCCACCACCGCCCGCAGCTCGTCGGGCAGGGTCACCTGCTCGGGATCCAGATCGGCCAGCGCCCCGTACAGGCCGTGCAGCTGGCGGCCGCTCACCTCACGCTCCGGATCGGCGAGACGGCCCAGCAGCTCGCCCGCGCCGCCCGGTTCGTCCAGCAGGGCCGCCACGGTCGTCCGTACGCCCAGCGCCCGCAGGACCTGCTCGTCCTCGAAACCGGTGGCGTCCGCCGGGGTGTACAGGCCCTCCAGCAGCGGGTCGCCGCCCGCCGCGCGCAGGCCCGCCGGGCGGCGGCCGTCGAGCACCGGGTGGTCGCGCAGCCACCAGGCCGTGTACGGGCGCACCGACTGCGTGGTGCCGTCCGGCAGCAGGATCCGCACGGGCTGGGTCAGCGCGTCCCGCAGCGGGGGCTGCGCCAGCATCGCCAGGGCCTGCGGCCAGCAGTCGTCGTCGACCAGGTCCAGGTCCCGCACGGCCACCAGCTCGGTCGCCACCGGCGGGACCGGGGTGTCCGGCAGCTGGTCCAGCAGGTCCTCGCACCACACGTCCACCGCGTCCAGCAGGCCCGCGTCGTCCGGCTCCGCGAAGTCCCCGTCGCGGGGCTCCAGTTCGTCGGGGTCCAGGACGAGGTCGGCGGCGCGCACCAGCTGGAACGTGGCCAGCACCCCGCAGGCCGTCAGCGGGCCCGCGCCCCAGCGCTCCACCAGCTCGGCGTCCACGTACGGGACCTCGTCCTCGCGGATGACGGAGGCCAGCGGGGAGCCGGGCAGCAGCAGTTCGCCCGCCGGGGTCGGTTCGCCGTCCTCGTCGGGCAGCGCCAGCGCGCCGAGCCAGGGCTCGTCGCCCGGGGCCAGATCGGCGTCGCGGACCAGGCCCAGGACCACCTCGGCCAGCTCCTCCGGGTCGAGGGCGTCCTCGTCCCAGACCTCGCCCGCGTCCAGCGAGGCCGCGACCGCCGCCCGCACCTGCGGAGTGGTCAGCACCGCCCGCGGGGTCGCGGGCAGCGCGCCCAGCTTCTCCAGCAACGGGTGCGCAGCGTCCGGGTGGGCCACCTTCAGGCCCAGCCGGGCCAGGTCAGCGCCGGCGTCCGGGGAGGTGTCCGCGTCGGGCAGGAGCAGATGGCGGGGGCCGATCGCGGTGCGGCCGTCGGCGAGCGGCACGGGCAGCCCCGACAGCCGGTCGGGGTCCACCCCGGCGAGGCTGTCGTAGAGCCGGTGCCACCAGTCGGGGGTCCGCTCGATGCCCGCGATCCGCTCGATGGCGTCCCCCAGCGGGAGCCGGCCCACGCCCAGGGTCCGCAGCTCGGAGCGGCGCTCCAGGCCGGCCGGGAGCAGGGTCGGCAGGACCTCGGCGAGGACCCGTACGGTGTCGGCGCCCGCGCCCTCCACGACCTCGGCCTCGAAGGGGCGCAGCGCGGCCCGCTCCTCGGCGTGCTCGGGCGGCGCGGCGGGCGCGAGGAAGGCCGTACGGGGGAGCCGGCGCAGCACCGCGGCGCGCAGCGCCCCGTCGAGCTCGCCCTTGCCGAGCGGGCCGGGGACGAGGTCCACCAGGGCGGTGGTGACCGGGTCCCAGGCGCCGAGGAGTTCGGCGTAGGCGTCGGCGGCGCGCTCCACGAGGAAGTCGGTCAGCGGCCCGGGCGCGGGGTGGCGGCGGGTGGTGTCCAGCGGCAGCGTCGCGATGAGCAGCGCGGGGATGCCCAGCGGTTCGTCGGTGGGGGTCGGCGCGTGCACCACGGGGGCGGTGGCGGGGTGCAGCGGTGCGCCGTCGGTGTCGACGGGTACGGCCCAGGACACCGCCCAGACGGGCCGCAGCCGCTCCTCCACCGGCCGGTCGGCGAGCAGCGCCCGCTCGATGGGGCCGCCGTGGCGGACGGTGCGCCAGCGGTTCGTGCCGGTCAGGGAGTCCTCGATGACGGTGTACGGGCCCTCCTCGCTGCGCAGGAGGGTGCGGGCGGGGCCGGCCGGGGTCTCGACGACGATCTCGCGCAGCCCGGGCAGGGTCAGCAGCAGGGCGTCGTCGATGCCCGTGAGCAGCCGCTCGACGAGGTCCTCGGCGGCGGCGTCGCGCAGCGGGAGGACGACGACGGTGTCGTAGCCGTCGGGGGCGGAGCCCTCGGCGGGCAACGGCAGGCGCAGCAGCGGGACGTGGCCGTCGCGGCGGCGCAGCTCGTCGCCGAGGCCGGGGCTGCCGACGGCGGCGCCGCGGGCCAGTTCGCGGGCCTCGGGCAGGGACCAGCGGACCCCGCCGTGGCGGCCGAGGACGGCCGGTTCGTCGGACACGGCGAGGACGGCGGCGAAGCCGACGCCGAACCGGCCGACGCTCGTGCCCGCGCCCGCGGGGCCGTCCGCGAGGGCGGGTTCCCGCTTGGCGGAGGCGCGCAGGGTGCTCAGCGACTCCACGCCCGTCGCGTCCAGCGGGGACCCGGTGTTGGCGACGGCCAGCACCGCGTGCCCGCCCTCGCCCGCGTGCAGGGTGATGCGCATCCGGCCGGGGACCTTGGCGCGGGCCGCGGCGTCGGCGGCGTTCTGGGCGAGCTCGACGACGAGCCGGTCCCGGTAGCCGCCGAGCGCCAGGTCCTCCTCGGCGTTGGCGTCCTCGCGGAACCGGGCCGGGCCCGCTCCCCAGGCGTCGAGCACCCCGCGCCGCAGCCGGGCCGTGCCGAAGGGGTCCACGCCGCTCTGGGCCGCCGTCACTCGCACGCTCACGCCGCTGCCTCCATGCTGTGCCGCCTTCAGGATTCCCGGAGCCCTTGAACCTGCCCCGAACTTCCTGAAGGTATCGCGTGGCGGGCTACGCCTTGCCCGTGAGGTGGGCGAACACGACGACGTTGGCGTCCCAGTGGCGGTCCGCGGTGAGGTTGCCGCCGCAGGTGATCAGGCGCAGTGCGGCCGCGCCGTGGGTGTCCCCGTAGACCTTCTCGGTGGGGAACGCGTCCTTCTTGTAGGTCTGGACGTCGTCGACGGCGAAGACGGCGGTGCTGCCGTCCTCGCGGTGGATCTCGACCTGCTGGTCCTTCTTCAGGTCCTTGAGGTTGAAGAAGACGGCCTTCGGGGCCTGCGGGGTGTCCATGTGGCCGACGACGGCGGCCGCGCCCGGCTCCCCGGGGGTGGGTCCCTGCTTGTACCAGGCGGCGTCGTCGGGCTTGGCGAAGTCCGGCTCCTGCATGACGCCCTGGGCGTCGAGGCCGACGGCGTCGAGGGGGGCGTCCACCCCGATGGAGGGGATCGTGATGCGGTCGGGGACGGACGGTTCCAGCGAGGAGGCCGCCGCCGCGGCCACCGGGCTGTGCGAGGCGTCCGCGGCGCCCGCCGCGGAGCCGGCCGAACATCCGGTGGCGAGGACGACGGCGAGGGCCGGGACCCCCGCCAGGGCGGCCACGCGGCGCGCGCGGAGGAGGCCGCCCTGGCGGGGCGTGCGGGGCTCAGGCATCGGCGGGGGAGCCGGCGGGGGCCTGGCCGGTGTTCACGGAGCCCTGGGGCTTCTTGTGCTCGCTGGGCTTCAGGGGCTTCACGCGGGGGTCGGTGTGCGGCTTGACGTCCTTGCCGCCGGTGGCCTCGGTGGAGAACTTGACGGTGTCGAACTGCTTGCCGCCCGCGAAGGCCTGGACCCCGTAGTAGCCGGTCTTGACGTCCTTGGCCACGATCGCGGTGCCGGTCCAGGTGCCCTTGCCGTCGCTCTTGAGGTTGACCTGGCCGCCGAAGGCGTCGGAGCGGACGTAGGCGTTCTTCTCGGTCGTCCGGATCGTGACGACGACCTTGTCGCCGGGGTGCCCGAAGTCGGTGGACAGGTTCAGGCTCGGGGCCTGCGGGGCGGGCTGGGGGGCGGCCTTGACGCTCAGCTGGGCGGTCGCCTGGAGCTTGGCGCCGTCGGGGCCGGTGCCCGTGAGGGAGATGCCGTAGCTGCCGTCGGGGACCTCGGCGACCTTGGCGGTGCCGCCCCGGCCGTCGGTCATCTTCACGTCGTTCAGGGCCTTGGAGGAGACGGACAGGTTCGTCGAGCCGTCGGGGACCTCCATCTGGAACTGCACGGAGTCGCCCGGCTTCGCCGTGGCGGTGGAGAGCTTCAGGCCGGCCGGGGCGGTGTGCGGGGCGGGGCTGGAGCTGGGGCTGCTCGTCGGCGTGGGGGTCGGGGCGTCAGCGGCGAAAGCGGTGGTGGCGGCGCCGCCGAGGGCCATCGACGAGGCGAGGACGATCGCCGAGACGGTGAGTGCCTTGCGCATGAGGTTTCCTCCTGAACGGGCCGGGATTTTTCCCGGCACACCAGACATGAGGGACATCCTGCGCGCTTGGTTGCGGGGCCCTGCGGGGCCCCCGGAGGGCCGTGCCGAAGGTCCCCCGGCACGAAAGCGCAGGCCGCACGGCACCTCGGGAGCCTCCGTTTACGGCCTCTTTGCCCGCATTTTTGGGACCTTGGTCCTGGTGTCCCTGCCGCTGAGGCAGGAACGACGGAACCCCCGGTGACGGGACGTCACCGGGGGTTCCGCAGGCAAGGGCTGGAGCCGAGCTAGGGCCGGAGCCGGAGCCAGAGCCAGAGCCAGAGCTAGAGCTAGAGCTTCTCGATCACGTAGTCGATGCAAGCGGTCAGCGCCTGCACGTCCGCCGGGTCGATCGCCGGGAACATCGCGACGCGCAGCTGGTTGCGGCCGAGCTTGCGGTACGGCTCGGTGTCCACGATGCCGTTGGCGCGCAGTACCTTGGCGACCGCGGCCGCGTCGATGTCGTCCGAGAAGTCGATCGTGCCGATCACGGCGGAACGCTTGTCGGCGTCCACCACGAACGGGTTCGCGTACTTCGACGCCTCGGCCCAGCCGTAGAGGTTGCGCGCGCTGGCCGACGTACGGCCCGTCGCGAACTCCAGACCGCCCTGCCCGTTGAGCCATTCCAGCTGCTGGTTCAGCAGGAACAGCGTCGACAGCGCCGGGGTGTTGTACGTCTGGTTCTTCAGCGAGTTGTCGATCGCCGTCGGCAGCGAGAAGAACTCCGGAATGTGCCGGCCGGAGTCGTGCACGCGCTGCGCACGCTCCAGGGCGGCCGGGGAGAACGCGGCCAGCCACAGGCCGCCGTCCGAGGCGAAGGACTTCTGCGGTGCGAAGTAGTAGACGTCCGTCTCGGTGATGTCCACCGGCAGACCGCCGGCCCCCGAGGTCGCGTCCACCAGGACGAGTGACCCGGCGTCGGCGCCCGCGACGCGCTTCAGCGGCGCCGCGACACCCGTCGAGGTCTCGTTGTGCGTGTACGCGTACACGTCCACGCCCGCCTCGGCCACCGGCTCGGGGTGCGTACCCGGCTCGGAGGAGATCACGGTCGGAGCGTCCAGCCACGGCGCCAGCTTGGCGGCCTTGGCGAACTTGGAGGAGAACTCACCGAAGGTCAGGTGCTGGGACTTCTGCTCGATCAGCCCGTGCGTCGCGATGTCCCAGAAGGCGGTGGAACCGCCGTTGCCCAGGATCACCTCGTAGCCCTCGGGAAGGGAGAAGAGGTCCCGGATGCCCTGACGCACCGAGCCGACCAGGTTCTTGACCGGGGCCTGGCGGTGCGAGGTTCCGAGCAGGGAGGTACCGGTGGCGGCCAGGGCGTCCAGCGCCTCGGTCCGCACCTTGGAGGGGCCCGCGCCGAAGCGTCCGTCGGCGGGCTTGATGTCAGCGGGAATCTGGATCTCGGCCACGAGCGGAGCGTATCGGGTCCGAGACGCGGTTCCGGAGGCGCGTCCACCCGATGAGACGGACGCCCGCGGTGCGAGGCTTGGCCCCGTGACGTCACCCGGGGAACTCGAACGGACCTTGCGGACGGAGCTGCGCGGAGAAGTCGACTTCGGCGCCGCGGCCCGGGCCCTCACGACGATGGACGCCTCGAACTACCGCCGCGTCCCGGTGGGCGTGATCGCCCCGCGCGACGCCGAGGACGTGGCCGCCGCCCTGCGGGTCTGCGCCGCGGCCGGGGTCCCCGTCGTCCCCCGCGGCGGCGGCACCTCCATCGCCGGCCAGGCCACCGGAACCGGCGTGGTCCTCGACCTGACCCGGCACATGAACGCCCTCGTCTCGGTGGACCCGACCGCCCGCACCGCCGTCGTCCAGCCGGGCCTGGTCCTCGACCGGCTGCGGGCCGCGGTGCGCCCCTACGGCCTCACCTTCGGACCCGACCCCTCCACGCACGCCCGCTGCACCCTCGGCGGCATGATCGGGAACAACGCGTGCGGGGCCCACTCCGTGGCCTGGGGCACCACCGCCGACAACGTGACCGAGCTGGCCGTGACGGCCTACGGCGGCTCCTCCCACCGCATCTCCACCGGCTGGGCCGGCGCCCCGGACGGCCTGCGCACCCTCGTCGAAGCGAACCTCGGGCTGCTGCGCACCGGGATGCCGCCCGCCTTCTCCCGGCGCATCTCCGGCTACGGCGGCCTCGACGCGCTCCTCCCCGAACGGGGCGTGCAGCAGGCACGGGCCTTCTGCGGGAGCGAGGGCACCCTCGGGGTGGTGACCGAGGCCGTGGTGCGCCTGGTGGAGGCGCCGCCCGCCCCGGTGCTCGCCGTCCTCGGGTACGCCGACGAGAGCGCGGCGGCGGACGCCGCGGCCGGGCTGCTGCCCCTGCACCCCCTCACCGTCGAGGGAATGGCGCAGGACCTGGTGCGCGGCGCCACCGGGCTGCCCAGGGGCGGGGCCTGGCTGTTCGTGGAGATGCCCGACGAGGGCGCCGCCCGGACCCTGGTCCGGGGCGCCGACGCGCTCGACGCGGTCGTGGTCACCGACCCGGCCGGGCAGCGCGCCCTGTGGCGGATCCGCGACGACGCGGCCGGCACGGCGACCCGGATGCCCGGCGGCGGCATGGCCTGGCCCGGCTGGGAGGACTGCGCCGTCCCGCCGGCCCGGCTGGGGGCGTACCTACGGGACTTCCGCGCCCTCCTCGCGGCGCACGGGCTGCACGGATCCCCGTACGGGCACTTCGGCGAGGGCTGCGTCCACGTACGGATCGACTTCGACCTGGTGTCGAAGCCGGGGGTGGCCCGCTTCCGCACCTTCTCGGAGGAACTCGCCGACCTCGTCATCGGCCACGGCGGCTCCCTGTCCGGGGAACACGGCGACGGCCGGGCCCGCGCCGAACTGCTGCCGCGGATGTACGGGGCACGGGTGGTCGCCCTGTTCGGCGCGTACAAGGACACCTGGGACCCGGCGGGCGGGATGAACCCCGGGATGCTGGTGCGGCCGGGGCGGCTCGACGAGGACCTGCGCTTCGCCGTGCTGCCGCCCACCCCCTTCGCCGGGGAGGTCGCGCGGTGCGTGGGCGTCGCGAAGTGCCGTACGACCGAGCCGGGCGGACCCGGCGTGATGTGCCCCTCCTACCGGGTCACCGGCGAGGAACGGCACTCCACCCGTGGCCGGGCCCGGCTGCTGCACGAGATGCTGGCCGGGGAGGTGATCACCGACGGCTGGCGTTCGGCCGAGGTGGCCGAGGCGCTGGACCTGTGCCTGAGCTGCAAGGGCTGCCGCAGCGACTGCCCGGTGGGCGTGGACATGGCCGCGTACAAGGCGGAGTTCCTGCACCGGCACTGGGCGGGCCGGATCCGCCCGCTGTCCCACTACCTGCTGGGCGGCCTGCCCGGGTGGCTCCGCCTGATCGCCGCACTGCGCGCGGCCCGGCCGGCCGGCGCCCTGGCCCGCCGGATCCCCGTACCGGGCCTCACCCGAAGCCGCCCCCTGCCCCAGCCGGCCCCCAGGCCGTTCACGCGGTGGTGGCGGTCGGGGGACGGGGCGGGTGCGGGGGGAGCAGGTGCGGGCTCGGGCGCGGGCTCGGGTGCGGGAGGAGCAGGTGCGGGCTCGGGTGCGACCGCGGGCGCCGCAGTGGGCTCCGGCGCCGGTTCCGTCGTCCTGTGGCCCGACACCTTCACCGAGCACTTCAGCCCCGAGGCCGGGCGCGCGGCCGTACGGGTGCTCCGGGCGGCCGGGCTGCACGTCGAGGTCCCCGCCGCCCGGGTGTGCTGCGGCCTGACCTACGT
This sequence comes from Streptomyces xanthophaeus, assembly GCF_000725805.1. GTDB lineage: Bacteria > Actinomycetota > Actinomycetes > Streptomycetales > Streptomycetaceae > Streptomyces > Streptomyces xanthophaeus. The sequence goes on from NZ_JOFT01000050.1 coordinate 62,931, forward strand.
CTCCACCGGCCGCCTCGACCGCGCCCGCACGGTCGCCCGCCGCACCCTGGACGCCCTGGGCGAGGTGCACGGGCCCGTCGTGGTCCTCGAACCCAGCTGCGCCGCCGCCCTGCGCACCGACTTCCCGGCCCTGCTCCCGCAGGACCCGCGCGCCGCCCGCCTCGCCGCCGCGGTGCGGACCTTCGCCGAGGCCCTGGAGGAGTACGCCCCGGCCTGGCGTCCGCCGCGCCTGGACCGGGCCGTCGTCGGCCAGACCCACTGCCACCAGCACGCGGTCCTCGGCGACGGGGCCGACCGGCGGCTGCGCGAGCGGGCCGGGCTGGTGGGCGAGCTCAGCGGCGGCTGCTGCGGCCTGGCGGGCAACTTCGGCTTCGAGCCGGGCCACCACGAGGTCTCGGTCGCCTGCGCCGAGGAGCAACTGCTGCCGTCGCTGCGCGCGGCTCCGCCGGATGCCCTGGTGCAGGCCGACGGCTTCTCCTGCCGGACCCAGATCGCCCAGCTCGGCGACGGCCGGCGGGCCCGGCACCTGGCGGAACTGCTGGCGGAGGGGCTGGACACGTAGTCGCATGTCGCATGTCGCATGGTCGCAACGAAGATGTAAGGCAAAACACCGAGGTACGGACCTTACGGACCCCGTAATCTGGAGAAATGCCCGCGCCTTCCTCGCCCCCGTCGACCGCCGCCCTTTCCGCGGAAGCTTCCGCTCCGCTCCGTACGGGCGGCAGCGGCCTCGGGCCGGTCGCGCTGGTGATCTCGGCGGGCATCTCGGTCCAGTTCGGCGCGGCCCTGGCGGTCATGATCATGCCGCGGGCCGGAGCGGCGGGTGTGGTCACGCTGCGCCTCGCGGCCGCCGCACTCGTCCTGCTCCTCCTGTGCCGGCCCAAGGTGCGCGGCTACTCCCGCGCCGACTGGGGCACGGTCCTGGCCTTCGGCGTCACCATGGCCGGCATGAACGGCCTCTTCTACCAGGCCGTGGACCGGATCCCGCTCGGTCCGGCCGTCACCCTGGAGGTCCTCGGCCCGCTGGCCCTGTCGGTGATCGTCTCGCGGCGCCTGGTCAACCTGCTGTGGGCCGGACTGGCCCTCGGCGGCGTCGTCCTGCTGTCCGGGCACGGCGGCGGGTCCGGCTTCGGATCCCTCGACCCGGCGGGCGCGGCCTTCGCGCTCGGAGCGGGCGCGATGTGGGCCGCGTACATCGTCTTCAGCGCGCGGACCGGCCGCCGCTTCCCGCAGGCCGACGGACTGGCCCTGGCCATGGCGGTGGCCGCGGTGCTCTCGCTGCCGCTGGGCGTCGTCGAAGCGGGCTCCGACCTCCTGGTCCCGAGCACCCTGGCCCTGGGGGTCGGCGTGGCCGTGCTGTCGTCCGTACTGCCCTACACCCTGGAACTCCTGGCCCTGCGCCGGATGCCCGCCCCGACCTTCGCGATCCTGATGAGCCTCGAACCGGCCATCGCCGCCACCGCGGGCTTCCTCGTCCTCCACCAGGCCCTGTCCGCCCTGGACGCCCTGGCCATCGCCCTCGTGATCGCGGCCAGCATGGGGGCCGTCCGTTCCCAGATGAGAAAGCAGCCCGCCTGATGGACCCCGTCTCCGGCGCCACGCCCGCCGCTTCCGGTACCCCCGCCGCCAACGCCGCCCCGGTCACCGTCGACAGCTACCTCGCCGCGGCCCCGGACGCCCGCCGCCCGGCCCTGACCCGGCTGCGCGAGCTGTGCCTGGCCGAGCTGACGGGGTACGAGGAGTACATCGCCTACGGCATGCCCGCGTACGTCCGGCCGGGAGCCGAGGCGGGGGAGATCGCCTGGGCGAACCAGAAGCAGTACATCTCCTTCTACCTGCTGCGCACGGACGTCCGCGACGCCTTCGCGGACCGCCTGGCCCCCCACGACATGGGCAAAGCCTGCCTCCGCTTCCGCAACCCCGCCAAGGTCGACTTCGACCTCCTGCGCGACCTCCTGAGGGCCACGGCGGAGGCGGGCCCGGGGAAGGTTTGCTGAGGGGGCTTCGGGGGGCTGTTATCCCTTGGCCGAATCAGAGAAGTCTTGGGGGATTCCCGTCAGTCCCACGGTCCTTCCGTGTCGGGCCGGGCCCTCAAGGGCGCTCCCTGCGGTCGCGTCGCTTCGCGATGGCCTTCGGCCACCCTTGACCGCCCGTCCCGACACGGA
>NZ_JOFT01000051.1 GCF_000725805.1 Streptomyces xanthophaeus
CGACTGGTACAACTACCACCGGCCCCACACCGGCATCCAAGGCCAAACACCCGCCAGCCGCGTCACCAACCTGTCCGGACAACACATCTAGGCCGTCTCTTTCGGCTCTTGCCGGGTCCGCGCCGCCCGGCACCGCGCCTCACCGCACTGCCGGGGCAACCGAGTACGTCCAGTACACGGCAGCCCCGGCAGCACGCCGAGGCACGGCACCGGACGACGCGGACCTGACCGACAAGATCCAAAAGAGACGACCTAGAGCACGGTGTCGGCCGCGGCGCGCGCCAGGGCGGATGCGGTGTCCTGCGTGAGCGGGTCGCCGTGGCCGAAACAGGCCACGGCGGGCGCCAGAGCGGCCAGGCGGTGGAAGGAGTCGAGCGCCCGGGCGTGGTCCGTGTTGAAGACGCCGAGCATCAGGGGGCCCACGGCGGCGACGCAGTCACCCGTGAACAGCACGCCGTGGCGCGGCAGGTGGACGCCGATGCTGCCGTCCGTGTGGCCCGGCGCGTGCACCACCAGCGCCCCGTCGCCGAAGCCCAGCTCGTCGCCGTCCTCCAGCTCCTGGTCGACCCGGGTCGCCGGGGCCTCGGGGACGCTCAGGCCCTTCTCCCACAACGGCAGTTCCCAGTCCCGCAGTACCGGCACGGGCACCGGCGCCTCGCCCCGGATCACGGGGGCGTCGAGCCGGTGGGCCAGCACCCGCGCGCCCCAGCGGTCGGCGAGTTCACCGGCCGAACCGACGTGGTCGCGGTGGCAGTGGGTCAGCACGATCCGCTCCAGCCGCTCGGGACGCAGCCCGAGGGACCGTATCGCCCCCTCGATCGCGGCGGCGGACGCGCTGTTGCCCGCGTCGATCAGGGTGAGCGCCCCACCGTCCTGCCAGAGGTAGGCCTGGCCGATCGGGAAGCGGAACATGTGCAGCCGGTCCGGAAGTACCTCGACAAGATCCATACGGTGAACCTACGCAGCGCCACCCGCCCGGCGGTGGCTGCTTCACCCTCGGCGAAGTACGCCCGGGGCGCAATCACACCCCGGCCGCACCCCGGCCGCACTGCGTACCTGCGGACGCCGTCAGCCGCGCTTGGACTGCGCGTAGTTGACGAGGAACAGGGCCTCCGTCACCGACAGGCGCTCCAGCTCCTCCGGGGACACGCTCTCGTTCACCGCGTGGATCTGCGCCTCCGGCTCGCTCAGCCCGATCAGCAGCATCTCGGCCCCCGGGTACAGCGACGTCAGCGTGTTGCACAGCGGAATCGATCCGCCCATGCCACTGACCTGCATCTCCTGGCCCGGGTACGCCACCTGCATGGCCGCCGCCATCGACGCGTACGCCGGGCTGCTCGTGTCCGCCTGGAAGGGCTGGCCCTTGCCGACGACCTCGAGCTCCAGGCGCGCCTTCCACGGCGTGTGCGCCACCAGGTGCGCCTCCAGCAGCTTGATGGCCTCCAGGGTGTCCACACCCGGCGGCACGCGCAGGCTGATCAGCGCGCCCGCGCCCGCGTGCACGGACGGCGTGGCCCCGACCACCGGCGGGCAGTCGATGCCCAGCACGGTCACCGCGGGACGCGCCCACAGCCGGTCCGCCACGGTGCCGTCGCCGATCAGCCCGACCCCGTCCAGCACCCGTGCGTCCGCGCGGAAGTCCTCCTCCGGGTACTGCAGGCCCTCCCACACCGCGTCCGAGGCGAGCCCGTCCACCGTCGTCGAACCGTCCGCCGCGCGCAGCGAGTCCAGTACGCGGATCAGCGCGGCCAGCGCGTCGGGGGCGGCGCCGCCGAACATGCCGGAGTGGAGGTTGCCGCCCAGCGTGTCGATCTTCACCTTGAGCAGGGTCATCCCGCGCAGGGTGGCCGTCACCGTCGGCAGGCCGAGGCGGAAGTTGCCCGCGTCGCCGATCACGATCGCGTCGGCGTCAAGCAGCTCGGGGTGCGCCTCCGCGTACTGCTGGAGACCGCCGGTGCCCTGCTCCTCGGAGCCCTCGACGATCACCTTCACGCTCACCGGCACGCCGCCGTTGGCCTTCAGGGCGCGCAGCGCCAGCAGGTGCATGATGAACCCGCCCTTGCAGTCGGCGGAACCGCGCCCGTACCAGCGGCCGTCGCGCTCCGTCAGCTCGAACGCGGGGGAGATCCAGGCCGCGTCGTCCAGCGGCGGCTGCACGTCGTAGTGCGCGTACAGCAGTACGGTCGGTGCGTCCTGCGGGCCGGGCAGGAAGCCGTACACCGACTGGGTGCCGTCGGGGGTGTCGAGCAGGGCCACGTCCTGGAAGCCCTCGGCGCGCAGGGCGTCGGCCACCCAGTTCGCCGCGGCCTCGCTCTCGCTCTTGGGGAACTGTGCCCAGTCCGCGACCGACTGGAAAGCCACCAGCTCGGTCAGCTCCTGCTTGGCGCGGGGCATCAACGAGGCGATGGTCTCGGCGATCGGATTCTGGGACATGGGCACGCTCCTCTTGGGTGCGACGTTGTCGTATGTGTACGCCACCCGCATCCGCGTGGTGCGCGTATGCCGGGTACGGCGAAGTCAGCTCCGATCCTCGCACAGCAGGACGAGGCGGACTCGCGCCGTAGGATTTCCCCGGCATCGGAGGCAACGGGTGATCAGGAGCAGCAGCACATCGTGAGCAGCGACGACGACGTACGCGACGCAAGCGCAGGTCAGGCCGAGCAGGGCGCGGGCGACGGGACAGCCGGGGAGACCGGCGAGGTGTGGGACGTGGTCGTGGTCGGCGCCGGGCCGGCCGGGGCCTCGGCGGCGCACGCCGCGGCGGCGGCGGGGCGGCGCGTGCTGCTGCTGGAGAAGGCCGTCCTGCCCCGCTACAAGACCTGCGGCGGAGGCATCATCGGCCCGTCGCGCGACGCCCTCCCGCCGGGCTTCGTGCTGCCGTTCAAGGACCGGATCCATGCGGTCACCTTCTCCCTGAACGGCAAGTTGGCCCGCACCCGCCGCTCGAAGCAGATGCTGTTCGGGCTCATCAACCGCGCGGAGTTCGACGCCGGGCTGGTCGCGGAGGCCGAGAAGGCGGGCGCGACGGTGCGCACCGGAACGGCCGTGGCCCGGGTCGAGCAGCACGGCGCGGCCGTGCCCGACCGGCGCACCGTGGCCGTGGTCCTCGCCGACGGGGAGACCGTCCTGGCCCGCGCGGTGGTCGGGGCGGACGGCAGTGCCAGCCGGATCGGCGCGCACGTCGGCGTCGAGATGGACCAGGTCGACCTGGGCCTGGAGGCGGAGATCCCGGTCCCGCGGACGGTCGCGGACGACTGGAAGGGGCGGGTCCTCATCGACTGGGGCCCGCTGCCCGGCAGTTACGGCTGGGTCTTCCCCAAGGGCGACACCCTGACCGTCGGGGTCATCTCGGCCAAGGGCGAAGGTGCGGCGACCAAGCGCTACCTCGACGACTTCATCGCCCGGCTCGGGCTGGCCGGTTTCGAACCGGCCGTCTCCTCCGGGCACCTGACCCGCTGCCGCAAGCCCGATTCGCCGCTCTCGCGCGGCCGGGTGCTGGTGGCGGGCGACGCGGCCGGACTCCTGGAGCCGTGGACGCGGGAGGGCATCTCCTTCGCGCTGCGCTCGGGCAGGCTCGCGGGGGAGTGGGCCGTGAAGATCTCGGAGGCGCAGGACGCGGTGGACGCCCGGCGTCAGGCCCTCAACTACACCTTCGCGGTCAAGGCGGGCCTGGGGGTGGAGATGGCCGTGGGCAAGCGGATGCTGACCGCCTTCGAGAGCAGGCCGGGGCTGATGCACGCGGTGCTGACCGGCCTGCGGCCGGCGTGGCTGGCCTTCGCGCAGGTGACCCGTGGCGGGGCGACGCTGCCGGACCTGGTGCGCACCTACCCGCTGATCCGCAAGGCCCTGCACCTGCTGGACGCCCGCCAGGCGGCCCGCACCGGAGGCCGCGGCGGAACCGGCTCGGCGGGCCCGGCGGGCTCGGGTGGGCAGGCAGGCCCGGCGGCTCCCGCAGGTCCGACGGCTCCCGCAGACAATTCCTAGCGCTGCCGGCTGACTCGCCCCGGCGTGCCGCCGGGGCGAGTCAGCCGGACACCGTGATGCGGAAGACGGGGTGGTCCGCCGCGGCCGCCTGGAGTTCCGCGTCGGAGGACTTCGCGGTGATCCCCTGGAAGAACCGGCCGACCTCCCAGCCCCACTTCTCCAGGTACGCGCGGGTGACGGCGGCGTGCTGCACGGGGTCGGTGACCTCGACGGCGGTGAAGGTGCGCACCTTGCGTCCCACGCGCAGCTCACCGCCGCCCGCGGCGCGCATGTTGCGGACCCACTGGGAGTGCCCGCGGGCCGAGACCAGGTACTGGGATCCCTCGTACGTGTGAGGGTTGACGGGGATCCGCTGCATCGCGCCGGACTTGCGGCCGCGGACCGACAGCTCCGCCGTACCGGCCAGGCTGATGCCGAAGCGGGCGAGCTTCCCGAAGAGCGCGTTGAGGCGGACCGCGAACGGGCCGGCCTGGGCGTAGTACGGGGTGGGCGCGTTCATGGTGGCCTCCGATGCCGGTTCTTCGAGTATGCGGGCGGGTCTTGCGAGAGCACTGCTCTCGCTTGAGAACAGTGTGCATGGATCGGTGCACCAAAACAAGAGCACTGCTCTCCGAATGGATCGGCGATCCGTTTCTTGGGCGGTGCTCCAGACTTGTGGCAGGCTGAAGCGCATGAACACCGTGCGAGGGGCCAGGGAACGGGCCCGCATCGAGGTCACCGCCGCCATCAAGGACGAGGCGCGCCGCAGGCTCGCGGCGGAGGGTGCCGCTAAACTCTCCCTGCGTGCCGTCGCCCGCGAGCTGGGCATGGTCTCCTCCGCCCTCTACCGCTACTTCCCCAGCCGCGACGAGCTGCTCACCGCGCTGATCATCGACGCGTACGACAGCATCGGCGCCGCCGCGGAGGAGGCCGACGCCCGCGCCGTCACCGCCGGAGCCCCGCCCCGCGCCCGCTGGACGGCGGTCTGCGAGGCCGTCCGCGCCTGGGCACTGGAGCACCCGCACGAGTACGCCCTCATCTACGGTTCCCCCGTCCCCGGCTACAGCGCGCCCATGGACACCGTCGGCCCCGCCTCCCGCGTGGGCAACGCCCTCATCGGCGTCCTGCGCGCCGCCTACGAGGGCCGCGGCCTGGCGCTGCCGCCCCTTCCCGCGGCCCTGCGCCCCGAAGCCGAGCGGATGACCGCCGACTTCGCCCAGGGGCTGCCCCCGGAGGTCACGGCCGCGCTGGTGGCCGCCTGGGCCCAACTGGTCGGGCTGGTCTCCTTCGAGCTGTTCGGCCAGTTCGAGCGGGTCGTCGAGGACCGGTCGGCCTTCTTCGCGCACGCCGCCGATCAGCTGGCCCACGCGGTCGGGCTGCCACCCGTCTGACGGCCGGGCGGGCCGGTCGGGTGGGCCGGGCCTGGTGTGCAGGGCGGGCGGGCCGGGCGTGCCGGGTCGCTGACGAGGGTTCACCTACGGAGGCGGCAGGTCGTACTGCTGTTCCTCGGTCCAATGCGGGCGTTCAGGCCTGAAGGGCGCAGCGCCCGTCTAGTGTTCTTCGGGTCGCCCCCAGCCGCCGCCGGAGGAACGTTCATGCGCCGCGCCGTCAAGGCCTTCTACGCCGTCCTCGTCACCGCCTCACTGGCCGCACCGGCACCCGCCGTCACGGCGTCGGCGCGTACCGAGGACGGGGCCCGGGCTGCGGACCCGCAGCGGTCCGCCCGCTCGAAGCCGAAGGCCGAGCCGATCGCCCCGGCCCCGGCGCCCAGCGTGCCTCCCGTGCCCCGGGCCCCTGGCGTGCGGGGCCTGGAGATCGGGGTGCCCGCCTACGTCTGGGCGAACGACCACATGCTCAGCGACCTCACCGCGACCGGCCCGGCCGCCTCGGTCGTCGTCCTCAACCCGGGCAACGGCGACTCCCCCTTCGACACCCCTTGGCAGGCCCGCGCCGACGCCCTGCGCGGCGGCACCACCGCCACCGGCGAGCGGACCAAGGTCCTCGGCTACGTCCACACGGACCACGGAAGCCGCGACCCGGCCGCCGTGAAGGCCTCCGTCGACAACTACCTCAGGACCGCGGACGGCCGCCTCCACGTCGACGGCATCTTCTTCGACGTCGTCAGCCGCGACTGCGGGCCCGGCAACGCCACCCGCGACCACTACGCGGACCTTCGGCGCTACGTCCAGGACACGATGCACGCCGTCGACCCCGCCGCCGCCGACCTGGTCGTCAACAACCCCGGCACCGCGATAGCCGACTGCTACCTGGAGCCGGGCCGCCGCACCGCCGACGTCTTCGTCACCTACGAGGACACCTACGCGGCCTACACCTCCGGCGGCTGGCTCGGCGGCAACGTCTTCGACCATGCCACCGGCTACCGCGCCGGAACCGAACTCGACCCGAGCGGGACCGCGTTCTGGCACCTCGTCCACGGGGTCCCCGACGACGAGGCGATGCGCACGACCCTGCGCACCGCCTTCGACCGCGGCGCCGGCTACGCGTACGCCACCGGCGCCACGATGCCCAACCCCTGGAACACGGGCCCGGTGTGGAAGTACCACCCGCAGACCACGTACGCCGCGACCCTCGGCTAGGGCGCGGCCGCGGCCAAGGCCGTCGGGTTGCGCCGGCGGCTCTCGGTTCCCGGCGAGGTGAGGGACAGCGCCCTGTCGTCGAGGCCCCGGGCCATGTGGTCGAGCCAGCGCTCGTACCAGGCGAGGAAGTCCCGGGGCGAGGAGACGTCGGGGGCGAAGAACCCGCAGGCGTTGCCGAAGAGCACGCGCCCGGTGAGCGGGCCGGTCACGGCGAGGAGGGTGAGGTCGCTGCAGCCGCTCCCGACGATCTCCAGGAACAGGTCGCCGCGGCGCGTGGGGCGGTGGGCCCGGCTGAACCCCCGCGGGAGTCCGTCGGCGCCCTCGGGGTCCATCGTGAACAGCAGGCATTCCTCCAAGGGGATCAGCCCGTAGCGCGGGGAGGCGCCGCTGCCGCCCATGTGCAGCAGGAAGTCCCGGTAGGGTTCGGGGAGTTCGATGTCGTGCTCGGCCTCGAAGGCGTCGACCCGGGCCCGCGACAGGCGCGGGCCGAGCCGGAATTCGTGCCGTTCCTCACCGAACGACCGGCTCCGGCCGTATACGTAGGGGATGCGTGCCAGTTTGCGTCGCAGCCGCGGGATGCGGGAGTCCATGCGCGCTCTCTTCTTGTAATGGCGCGCAATCTATCGCAGTCCGATCAAGAGGGTGTACAGATCGGTCGTTCGTTACCAGTCGTTGACGGTGGGGTGGGTCATGGGGATGGTCGAGGCGCTCTGGCAGGCGGGGGAGATGCCGTTCTGCGACGGCCTGTACCGTCCGGACGACACCGGCCTGGAGCTGCACGTCGACGGTCCGGGGGCCTACCACCCGGATGCGGGGCAGCCGATCCCGTTCCGCGTCTCAGGGCCGTTCGACGTGGCCCGGGCCATCGAGGAGGACGGCGTCGGCGAGGTGGACACCCGTTTCGAGAGCCCGCTGCCGGACGGATCCGGATGGATGACGGGCGGGGGCGGCGGGATGGGCAACATCGGCCACTTCGCCCGTCTCGACGCCGACCACTCCTTGCGGTGGCTCGCCGTCATGTTCCACTCGAACCCCTTCGTCAGGGTGCGCTTCGAAGGCACGAGCGCCGTCCTGACCAACGACTGGGGCAACCGCCTGACACTCGACCTCGCGAGCCCCGCTCTCGGCTGACCCGCCCCCCGCCGCTCTAGCGGTAGTCGTCGGGGTGGCCCTGCATCCAGGTGTTGATCTTGTCGCGGGTGCCGATCAGCGAGGTCTGGTGCTTCTTCAGGTTCTCGAAGGTCCGGTCGCCGCCCAGCTCCTTGTCGAGCTTCGCGATCAGGGCGATCGGCTCCGGGAAGTGGCCCGGGCCCTTGGGGTCGGCCTTCATGGAGCGGTCCAGGCGGTGGAGTTCGTCGTAGACCCGCCCGAGGAAGTAGGCGCAGTTGCCCGGGGTGCACGCATCGTCCAGCGTCGCCTGGAGCCCGGCGAACGAGTCCCGGACCTTCTCCGGAGGCAGGTTCTCCGGATCGGGCAGGGAAGCCGTCGGCGAGCCCGCGGCCGAGGGCGTCGAACCGGGCTCCGGGACCCCCTGGGACGCGGGCGCGGACGCCGAGGAGCCCGGCGAGGCCGACGGCTCCGCGTCGCAGGACACCGTGAACGCCGCCAGCGCCACGGCGAGGACCGCCGCTCTCCGGTACATGACAAAGGACATCGGTTACCCCCGTGATCGTTCGAGGTGCCGACCCTACCGATTGCCCCGCGGCCACCGGATCGGGGGTGCCCCGCTGAGCCTGCCGGTCAGCGGGACGCCCGCGGCGGGAACCCGGCGTCAGACCCCCGCCGTCTCCCCCCACAGCCGCGCCAGCTGGGGGTCGCCCGTCACGGCCGGCCCCGCCAGCGGCAGCCGGTTCCACAGGGCCGCGTAGAGCCAGCCCGCCTCGGCCCTCAGCTCGCAGTCCGCCGGCCCCTCGTCACCGAGCACCGTGCGGGCCGGTTCGGGTGACAGGTGCACGGTCCACACCGCTCCGGTGTCCGCGGCCCGTACGCGCAGCACCCGGGGCTCCGGGGTCCGCACACGGCTGCGCGGCCGCGCGTGGAAACCGGTCAGCAGCTCGTCCACCCCGTCCTCCGCGAACCCGGGATCGACCGGCGAGAACTCCGCACCGAGCGCCGACTCCGCGTCCATCCGGTGCACGGCGGTCTCGTGGGCCTGGCGGCGCGCCCAGAAAGCCAGCGGAGAGGGCGGGGCCGTCGGGAGGAACGTCCAGCACTGCACGTCGGCCGGGGCCTCCTGCAAGGTGCGCACCAGATCGGCGTGGCCCGCACGGAACCATGCGAACAGCTCCGCACCGGTCAGCTCCGGCGGGTCCGGGAAGGGGACGGGATCCCGCCGGGCCTCGGCCACGTACGCGGCCGCCCAGCGGTGCACCGAGCCGGTGTGCCGCAGCAGGTCGGCGATCCGCCACTGCGGACAGGTGGGCACCTGGGCGTCGGGGCCGGCCCGTTCGGCCACCTCCGCGAGCAGCTCGCCCTCCCGCTCCAAGGTCTTCACGAAGTCGTTGATCTCCATGCCCGGAGTCTCTCAGCCCGACCCGGGACAATGGAGGGATGGACGGGGAACTCTTCCCGCGCGAGCGGACCGTGATCGCCCCCGGCGCCGTGCACGTGCCCGACTGGCTCGGGCCGGACCGGCAGCGGGAGTTGCTGGCGGACTGCCGCGACTGGGCCCGCCCGCCCGCGGGCCTGCGCACGGTGCGCATCCCCGGCGGCGGGGTGATGAGCGCCCGGCAGGTGTGCCTCGGGCTGCACTGGTACCCGTACGGCTACGCCCGCACCGCCGTGGACGGCGACGGCGCACCGGTCAAACCGATGCCCCCGGAGCTTGCCGCACTGGGGCCGGCGGCGGTGGCCGCCGCGTACGGCCGGCCCCCGGAGCCGGGAACGGCGTACGACATCGCGCTGGTCAATTTCTACGGCGCCGACTCCCGGATGGGCATGCACCGCGACGCGGACGAGGACTCCACGGCACCGGTCGTCTCGCTGAGCCTCGGCGATACGTGTGTCTTCCGCTTCGGGAACACGCTCTCCCGGGGCCGCCCGTACCGCGACGTCGAACTGCGCAGCGGTGATCTGTTCGTCTTCGGGGAATCGAGCCGACTGGCCTATCACGGGGTGCCGAAGGTCCTGCCGGGCACGGCCCCCCAAGGCCTCGGGCTGACCGGGCGGCTGAACATCACCCTCCGGGTCGGCGGGCTCGGCTGAGCGGCGGCGCCCGACGTCCTCCGGCCGTGCGAGGATCGCTGTCATGAACGGCAACGGGGCCCCGCCGCGGGTGGGGGATGTGACCACGGTGTCCACTGCTTCCGCGAGGACCAAACTGGAACGGGGCCGCGGCGCGCTCGGGCCGGCGCTGGAGCTCGTCCACACCGGCCGCGCCCCGACCCGGGCGGTCCTGACGGCCGAGCTCGGCGTCACCCGCGCCACCGCCGGGGCCGTCGCGGCGGAGCTGGAGGCGCTCGGGCTGATCCGCGTCGACTCCCGGCCCGGCGGCGCGGGCGGCGGCACCCAGGGCAGGCCCTCGCACCGGCTCTCGGTGGACGAGCACGGCCCGGTGGCGCTGGCGGCGCAGGTGCACTCCGACGGGTTCCGGGCCGCCCTGGTCGGCCTCGGCGGCCGGATCGTGGCCACGGCCCCCGGCAAGGTCACCGTCTCCGCCGACCCGGCACAGGTGCTCGGCGCGGTGGTGGAGGCCGGCGCGGAGCTGCTGGAGCGGACCGGCCGCCGCTGCGTCGGTGCGGGCCTCGCGGTCCCCTCGGCCGTGGCCGAACCCGACGGGACGGCGCTGAACCCGCTGCACCTGGCCTGGCCCGCGGGTGCTCCCGTACGGGCGATCTTCGCCGAGTGCGTCAAGGCGGCCGGGATCGACGGCCCCGCCCTGACCGGCAACGACGTCAACCTCGCGGCGCTGGCCGAGCACCGGCACGGCGCGGGGCGCAGCGCCCAGCACCTGCTGTGCGTGGCCACGGGGCACCGCGGCGTCGGCGGGGCGCTGGTGCTGGACGGCCGCCTGCACAGCGGGAGTTCGGGCCTCGCCCTCGAGGTAGGCCACCTCACGGTGAACCCGGAGGGGCGGGCCTGCCACTGCGGCAGCCGCGGCTGCCTGGACGTGGAGGCCGACCCCCTGGCCTTCCTGACCGCGGCGGGCCGTACCCCCGGCCCGGAGGTGTCCCTGCTCCAGCAGGCCCGCGACCTGCTGCGCGAGGAGTCCGGGGCGCCCGCGGTACGGGCCGCCACCGAGGAGCTCATCGACCGGCTCGGGCTCGGCCTCGCCGGGCTGGTGAACATCCTGAACCCGGACCGGATCATCCTGGGCGGTCTGCACCGGGAGCTGCTGCACGCCGACCCGGAGCGGCTGCGCGCGGTGGTCGCGGACCGGAGCCTGTGGGGGCGCAGCGGGGGAGTGCCGATCCTGCCGTGCACCCTGGACCACAACAGCCTGGTCGGGGCGGCGGAGCTGGCCTGGCAGCCGGTGCTCGACGACCCGCTGGGGACCTTGGGCGCGGCGGCTTAGGCCCCTGGCCGAAGCCGCCGCGCGCACCGGACGCCGGGCCCTATCCCGGCCTGGCGCCGGCCGACGCGGCCACCGGCAGGGCCGACCCGACCGCTGCGGGGTCCACGGCCACGACGACCGCCCGCGCGGGTTCCCGTACGGGTTTGGACCCGATCGACACCGGGTGCGCAGGCGCCGAGGGCGCGGGCTGCGCCCGGAGCGAGAACCACACCACCTTGCCCGGCCCGTCGGCCCGGTTCCGGGCGCCCCAGGCCTCGCTGACCGCCGCGACGAGCGCGAGCCCGCGTCCGCAGGTCTCCAGCGACCCCGGCTGCGACTCCCGCAGCACGGGGAGCCGGGGATCACTGTCGAACACCGAGACGGTGAGCCGTCCGAGGCGGAGCTCGATCTCGACCGTGCAGGTCTTGTCGGGCGCGGCGTGGCGATGGACGTTGCTGAGCAGTTCCGTCACGCCGAGCGCGGCCCGGTCGATGAGCGGATCGAGCTGCCAGTGGCGCAATTGCGCAGAAACGATTCTGCGGATCTGCCCGATGCGCGACGGCAAGGCCTGCAGTTCGACGACGCAGTGCCTGCGGGAATGACTGATCACGGCTGCGACTCCCCGACATGAGTGTTACGGGTGCTGCACCCTCGGTAATGCTCCACCAGGGTCACCTACGGTGCGCCGCAGTGCAACCGAACGCGATCGAAAGCGTTCCGCATAGAAACCCAAAGTGACTGTTTGTGCAGGTGGGGGAGGTACATTTCGAAAGCAGGGGGCGAAGAAACACACGAAGGAGCACGGCGCATGAGCACGACCCGTTCGACTGCCACGACCCGTACGACCGTCGACGTCGACCGCAGCGACGCGGACTACCGCGCCTGGCTGAAGGAAGCCGTCCGCAAGGTCCAGGCCGACGCCAACCGCTCCGCCGACACCCACCTGCTGCGCTTTCCGCTCCCCGAGGCCTGGGGCATCGACCTCTACCTCAAGGACGAGTCCACGCACCCGACCGGCTCCCTCAAGCACCGCCTCGCCCGCTCGCTCTTCCTCTACGCCCTCTGCAACGGCTGGGTCCGTCCCGGCCGCCCGGTCATCGAGGCCTCGTCCGGTTCCACCGCCGTCTCCGAGGCGTATTTCGCCAAGCTGATCGGCGTCCCGTTCATCGCCGTCATGCCGCGCACCACCAGCCCGGAGAAGTGCCGCCTCATCGAATTCCACGGCGGCGAATGCCACTTCGTCGACGACCCGATGAAGATGTACGAGGAGTCGGCGGAGCTGGCCGCCCGCACGGGCGGCCACTACATGGACCAGTTCACCTACGCGGAGCGGGCCACCGACTGGCGCGGCAACAACAACATTGCAGAATCGATTTATCAGCAGCTGCGCCTGGAGCGGTACCCCGAGCCCTCCTGGATCGTGGCGACCGCCGGCACGGGCGGCACCTCCGCGACCATCGCGCGCTACGTGCACTACATGCAGCACGACACCCGTCTGTGCGTCCCGGACCCGGAGAACTCCTGTTTCTTCGACGGATGGACCCACCACGACCCGCACGCCAGCAGCGACTGCGGCTCGCGCATCGAGGGCATCGGGCGGCCGCGGATGGAGCCGAGCTTCGTACCGGGCGCCATCGACCGCATGATGAAGGTCCCGGACGCGGCGAGCGTCGCCGCCTGCCGGGCGCTGGAACGAGCCATCGGGCGCAAGGCCGGAGGCTCCACCGGCACCGGCCTGTGGAGCGCCCTGAAGATCGTCTCGGAGATGGCCGCGGCGGGCCGCAAGGGCAGCGTCGTCACCCTGCTCTGCGACCCGGGCGACCGCTACCTGGACAAGTACTACTCCGACGAGTGGCTCGCGGCCCAGGGCCTCGACATCGCCCCGTACGCCGCGACCCTGGACACCCTGCTGACGACCGGGGTCTGGCGCGAGCCCGCGGCCTGACCGGCCCCGCCGGACGGGGTGGAATGCCCCTGGCCGGGCCCGGGCCGGCTGGCTACGCTGTGCCGACTCGCGAACGCGCCGGAACCCGGGGGGAAGCCATGGCGGGCAACGACGACGGCGGCGGGCCGAACCCGGCCGCGCTCCAGGAAGACGGCGCTGCCGCGCTCCAAGGCGACGGCGCTGCCGCGCTCCAGGACGGCGCCGCTGCGCGGCCCGCCGGTCCGTCGGCCTGTCCGCGCTGCGGCCGGGCGGACCAGGTGCGGGGGGTCCCGGCCGCCTACCTCGCGGCGAAGTCCACCCGTCGGGAGGAGGCCGGCACCGGCGACGAGAAGACGGTCACCGTCGTCGAGGACAACTCCGCGCTGGCGGCCGCCCTCGAAGCCGTCCCGCCCGAGCCCTCGGACGGCGGCGCCGGCTGCTGGGCCGGGGCACTCGTGCTGACGGCGATCGGCACCTTCATCTGGGGCGCCATCGCCGGGAAATGGTTCGACCGGGACGGCGCACGGCGGTTCGTGCAGACCTGGAACGGCGACGGCCACTTCGTCGAGGACCCGCCCTACACCTTCCTGGGGTGGATCTCGGGCGCCGCGCTCGTCCTGGGCATCCTGCTGATCGTCATCCTGAACGGGACGGCCGCCCGGTGGCGCCGGCGTACCGGACCCGGCCGGGACGCCGCCGACCGCGTCTGGTCCGACGGCTGGTACTGCGGCCGGTGCGGCTCGGTGCACTTCGCCCGGGGCCGGGCGATGACCCTGCGGGAGTTCCGTACGCGGGTGTGGACGGCAGGCGGCTACGGGGACCTGGCGGCGAAGCGCACGGGGCCCTGACGGTCCGTCCGCCGGTACCGGCGGACGCTTCGGCTACTGACCCGCCGCGCGGCGGGCCGCGAGCCGCCGGTCCAGCGTGCGGACCGCCGTACGGAAGGAGTGGCCCAGCCCCGGACGGGCGGCGGTCAGGGCCAGCCGGAAGGGGGTGGGCCCGTCCGCGGCGAAGGTCCAGCGGACGTGCGTGCCCGAGCCGGCCGGCGTCAGCCGCCATTCCTCCAGCAGGGCGCGCAGGCCGGGGGCGTTGGTCTCGTCGGCCCGGTACGCGTACCGCTGCTCCGGATCCGCCGCCATGATCGTCTCCTGGAAGCGGACCCCGCCCATCAGCCTGACCTCGCGGCCCGCGCCGCCATGGGTGGGCCGGGCCAGGGTGACGGCCCTGAACCACTTGGGCCAGCCCTCGAGCTCCTCCGCCAGAGCCTGGTACACGGCCTCGGGAGGCGCCGTCGCATCGGCCTCGAAGACCAGGCGGATCGGCGCGACCTCGGCGAAGTCCAGCCCGACCGGGCGGAGTCGGCGAGCCATGGCGGTACCCCCTGGGTGAAGTGCGGGACGCGAATGCGGGCCACCCTAACTGGCTGACCGTCAGATGTCCGCAACGCGGCCGGAAATCACCCCTCGGTCTGGCCCGGCCGTCCCCCGCGCGGGATGCTGGCAGGTGCACAGACCGCCCCCGCGAGCGGAGCCCGCCGTGCCGGACAGCAGCCCGGAAGCCACCACCCCCACACCCCTGAAGACCCCTGCGCCCCTGAGCACCCCCGCGCCGCCCCTGCACGCCCCCGCGCCCCTCGCCCTCGAACTCCTCGTCCACGGCGTGGGCGGCGCCACCCCCGGCGAACTGCTCGGCGATCCGCGCACCGTCCGCATCACCGGCGACTCCACCGCGGCCGTCTTCCGCCGCACCGAGGACGCCGACGCCGAGGCACACCCCGGCCGCTACGCGGGCCGGCCCGTCCCCGAGGCCTACTGCTGGTCCCGGCTCACCTCCGGCAACGGCGCCCGCGCACTGTGGCTGCTGCTCCTGCCGTTCATGGTCGTCAACCTCGCCCACTGGGCCCGCCCGGCCGCACCGCACGCCACCGGTCCCGTACGGCGCGCGGTACGGACGTACGGGCTGCTCGTCCGGATCCTCGCCCTCACCCTGACCGTGCTCCTGACCGCGGCCGCCTGCGAGGTCGCACTGGACCTGGTCGCCTGGCAGTGCGCGGGCTCCGGCACCTGCACCGGCTCCCGGTCCTGGCTCTCCTTCCTCTCCGACGGCGGCTGGTGGGCTCAGCCCGGGCGGCGCCTCGTGCTCGGCGCCCTCGTCCCGGCCGCACTGACCGGGCTGCTCTGGTACCTGTCGAACCGCACCTGGAGCGCGTACGAGTCCCAGCCGCCCCCCGAAGGCGCCCCGGACCCGGACACCGCCCCCGGCGCCGCCCCGGACACGGCCGACGACAGCGCCCGCGCCGAGGTGCCCGCGCTCGGCCGCCCCGGGTTCTGGTACGGGCGCAGGCTCGTGGCCCGGCTGCGCGCCGCACACACCGCAGCCGGGCTGCTCACCGTGGCCGCGGCCGTCGTCGTGCCCACCGCCCGCTACGACCGGCGGGCCGGGACCCCCGTCCTGGAACCCCTCGGCTGGGCCGTGGAGGCGCTGGTGGCCGCCGGGGCCCTCTCGGTCGCCTGGGTGGTGTGCCGGCGCGGCCGTGCCGAGGCCCGGCCCGACCACCGCCTCGACCGGGCCGCCGTCACCGTGCTGCCCGGCGCCTCCCTGACCCTCCTCCTCGCGGTCCTGCTGTACGCCGCGTGGTCGCGCCCCGGCTGGACCTCCGCCGGAAGGCTCCCCGGGGAGTACGCCTTCGGCGCGCTCATGCTCGGCCAGGGGCTGTGCGTGCTCGCCCTCGCCGTGGTCGTCGCCCACCTGCACCGCCGGGCGCCCGACCCGGCCGCCGCCCTGCACGGCCTCGGCGGGCCCGCCATCGCCATGCTGGGCTGCGCGCTCGGCGGGGTGATGTCCGGCGGGGTCGCCCAGCGGGTCGCCGACTGGCTCGACGGGGGAGACACCCCCGGCATGGCCGGGGCGGCGCTGCCCGGGCCGCCCGTGCTGCTGTCCTGGCAGGCCGCCGTACTGCCGCCGCTGCTCCTCGTACTGGCCCTGCTCGCCGCCTGGTTCGCGGTCCGGGGGGCCCGCATCAGCAGGCGGCTGGCCGAGGGCGTGGCCGCCGAGTACCCGGGGGCGCAGCCGGACCTGGCCCGCAGCCGCCGGATCGCCTCAGCGCGGGCCGCCGCCGCGCTCACCGATGCCGCGCCCTGGTTCGTGGGGGCCGTCTCCGGGATCACCCTCGTGCTCGGCGCGGTCGCCCTCGTCGGGGCGCGGCTCAGCGGGGAGGTCCCGGGGGAGGCGGCCCGCGGCGCCCATCCGCTGCTGGAGGCCGCCGCCCGGGCCGCGCAGGACGCGGGGTCCTGGCTCATCGGCTTCGGGTTCGTGCTCTTCGTGGCCTGGGGCCGCCGGGCCTACCGGGATCCCGCCGCCCGCCGGACCATAGGCATCCTGTGGGACGTCGGCACCTTCTGGCCGCGCGCCGCGCACCCCTTCGCGCCGCCCTGCTACGCCGAGCGCGCCGTCCCCGACCTGACCTGGCGCATGTCCGGCTGGACGGGGCGCACCGGCGGCCGCCTGGTGATCTCCGGCCATTCCCAGGGCAGTGTGCTCGCGGCGGCCGCCGTCTGGCAGCTGCCGCCGCACGTCCGCCGCCGCGTCGCCCTGCTGACCTACGGTTCCCCGCTGAGCCGCCTCTACGGCCGCTGGTTCCCCGCCCACTTCGGGCCCGGGCCGCTCGCCGTGCTGCACCGCGAGGTCGACTGCTGGCGCAACCTGTGGCGGGCCACCGACCCGATCGGCGGCCCGGTGCTGCCCGCCGTCCCGGGAGCGGTGGACCGGGGGCCGCTCGCCGATCCGGTCGCCTACGGGCGCAGCGCCCGCCACCCGCTGCCCGCCCCGGTCCTGGGCCACTCCGACTACCAGGCGGACCCGGCCTTCGCGGCCGAACGTGACGCCCTGCTCGCCCGGCTGGACGAGGCCGCCCGGGACGGCGTGACCGACCAGCGGGACGGCGTACCCGACCAGCGGGGCGGCGTCAGCAAGGAGCGGGCAGGGCGGGAAGCGCCGGCAGATCGGCCGGGAACAGCAGGGTGAGCTCGTCCGTGCTCGGCTCCGACAGCTGGGCCACCCGGCCCGCGTGCCGCTCCACCATCGACTCGAACGTCTGGCGCGCGGTACGGCCGTTGCCGAAGGCCGGGCCCTTGGGCAGCTCCGTGAAGTACCCCAGGAGCGCCTCGGCCGTGCCGTCGCCGAGCCGGTACTCGTGCTCCTCCGCCTGCTGCTCCACGATCCTCAGCAACTCCTGCGGGCCGTAGTCGCCGAAGGTGATGGTGCGGGAGAAACGGGAGGCCACGCCCGGGTTGACGGTCAGGAAGCGGTCCATCTCCGCGGTGTACCCGGCGACGATCACCACGACGGCGTCCCGGTGGTCCTCCATCAGCTTCACCAGCGTGTCGATGGCCTCGCGCCCGAAGTCCCGGCCCGAGTCCTCCGGGGCCAGCGCGTAGGCCTCGTCGATGAACAGCACCCCGCCCCGCGCCCGCTCGAAGGCTTCCTGGGTGCGGATCGCGGTGGACCCGATGTGCTCGCCGACCAGGTCCACCCGGGACACCTCGACCAGGTGCCCGCGCTCCAGCACCCCGAGGGAGGCGAGGATCTCCCCGTACAGCCGGGCCACGGTGGTCTTGCCGGTACCGGGGGAGCCCGTGAAGACCAGGTGCCTGCGCACCGAGGCCGCCTTGAGCCCCGCCTGCTGACGCCGGCGGCCCACTTCGATCATGTCGGTCAGCGCCCGTACCTCGCGCTTGACGCTCTCCAGGCCGACCAGCCCGTCGAGCTGGCCCAGCACCTCGCCGGAGCCCCGTACGGACCCCTCCGCGGCCGGACCGCCCGGCAGGTCGGCGGGTCGTGGCGCGGGCATCGCAGCCGCCCCCGGTACGGGGCCCTGCACCGCGGTGACCGTACGGATCGCGGGCTGCGCCCCGGCGAGCCCGCCGCCCGAGGCGGCCTGGGCCGCCAGCCGCGGCCCGGACTCGTCGCTGGTGCACTCCTGCGCGAGGGGTCCGTCCTCGGCGAACTCGTAGCCCCCGCGCGCGCAGCGCTCGGTGTGGCAGCGGGTGAGCGTGGTGCGGCAGCCGTCGAGCACGTGGAAGCCGAAGCCGGAACTGCCGGTGACCCGGCAGGCGGTGAAGGTGCCGCGGCCGCCCGCCGACACGTAGAACCCGGCTTCGGCGGGGGAGGTGACCGTGCACCGCTCCAGCGTCGGATCGGCCCCCTTCGTGACGATCACGCCGGTCTGCACGGAGTCGATGGTGCAGTTCGCGAGGGTGCCGCCGCTGCCGTGGTCGCGGAACCAGGCCCCCGTCGCCGCCTCCCGGATCCGGCAGTCGTCGAGCTGTGCGGTGGCCCCGTCGCTCACCGAGACGGCGGTGTTGCGCACCTGGGACAGATCGCTGTCCACCACGTCGGCCCGCGAACCGCGGTCCAGGACGAACACGGCGTCCGGCACGTCGTGAACGCGGCAGGAGTCCAGCGAGGCGCTGGCCCCGTCGCTGATCCACACCGCCGGATAGTCGCCCGTACTGTCGTGGATCTCGCAGGAGTCGGCATCGACGCGGGTGCCCGGGTCCCACACCGACAGGCCGTTGCGGCCGAACCGGCGCACCGTGGTGCGGCTGAGCGTGAGCACCGAACGCGAACGCAGGTCGACCGCGTTCTCCGGGATGTCGTGGATGTCGCAGCCCGCCAGCATCAGCACCGCATCCGTGTCGAGGGTGACCCCGTCCGCGGAGGTGCGGTGCACGGCGCAGTCCGTGAACCGTGCCGTGGCGCGCGCGGCGATCTGCACGCCGGTGCCCTTGATCTCGTAGACCTCGCAGCCCAGTGCCTCCAGGCCCGAACCCTCGCCGGTGACCCCGATGCCCGCACCGGTGGCGTGGTGGACCCGGCAGCGCTCCAGCCGCGGGTGTCCGCCGCCGCGGACGGAGATCCCGCTCTGGCCGGCGGCGACCACCTCGCACTCCTCGAACACCCCGCCGCCGCCGTCCAGTACGGCGATGCCGACCCCGGTCGGGTTCTCGACCGTGCACCGCCGCACCAGGGGCCGGGCCCCGCTGCCGCGCACCTCGATCCCGGCCGCGGAACGGGTGTGCACGCGCAGGTCGGTGAGCTCCGGAGCGCCGTCCTCGACGAGCAGCGCGGGCGCCGCCCGGTCCTGGCCCTCCAGGTGCAGGTCCTGGACCACGGCCGAGGCGCGCACGGTCAGCGCGACCCCGTCCAGCGGGGCGATCCGCACCGATCCGAGCCCGCCCTCGGGCCCGCGCAGGGTGACGGCGTGGTGCAGCACCAGGTTCTCCCGGTAGGTGCCGGGCCCGATCGACAGGACGTCCCCGTCACCCGCGACGGCCAGTGCGGCGGTCAGCGTCGGATATTCACCGGAGCGGCGCCGCCACCGCGATGTGCCGCCGTGCGTCACCTGGACCGTGCCCTGAGCCATGGTGCTGTCGTGCCCCCACCCTCTTACTCACGCTGTCGAAGCGACCGGGGCCGCTTGAAGCCGACTGATCTGGCCGTCCCACCGTAGCGCGCGCAGGGCCGGGGAGTTGCCAGGTCAGCTGCCCGCGCCCGCCCGGCCCCAGTCCGGCCAGGCCGCCGCCCATGCCCGGTCCAGACGGACGTACCGCCGATGCATGAGCCGGCGTACGACCAGCCGCCGGACCGTCTCCCCGAGGACGGCCGCGCAGGTGGCGGCGGCCAGGCCGGCCGTCCCCGCGTGGAAGGAGGCGGAAGACGGGTCGAGCGGCTGCCCCACCAGCCGGCCGTGGGTGTCGGTCCATATCCGGAACCGGTCGCCGGGGACCGGGGGTTCCTCTGCGGCCGGCACCGTGCCCTGGTGCGGGCTGCCGTCGGGCGCGGTCCAGGAGGCCACGATCTGCGTGCGCTGCGGGGCCTCCTGCTGCGTCCAGGGATCGGCGGAGGCGGCCGGGAGCGATTCCGGGGCCTGCCGGACCACCGTCGCCGGGACGAGGTACCGCTCCTGCCGCTGTTCGCGCGCGGCCCGCTGAAGCGTGCTCTCCACCTGGAGGCCGGCCAGGCAGCCCACGGCCGGGGCCACCACCAGGAGGAACACGAAAGCGGCCAGCGCCACCCACGCCTCGAAAAGATCGGTCTGTCTGCGCAGCGGATTGCTCCGCCAGCGCCACACGCCCATGGCCGTCCGTACCGTCCGCACCGTCCGGCTCCCCCTTGCCCCCGTCTGTCTGTCCGGTCACCCGCTCCGGTGCGCGGTCACCGCACCGTCCGGGCGTGCACACCATGATGGATCACGAGTGTGCAGTCTCGGATGCTTCAACGGCGCTGCTGTGCACGTTGGTTCCAGTCGGCTTCAAGAGGCCCTCGAAGGTGTCATTCCGGCTGCGTGGATTCGAGCGGAGTCATCCGTTCATCCCAGGATGCGCACTTCGTCCCCGACGTGCACCGTACCGAGGCGCACCGGCACCAGCTGCCGGCCGAAGGCCAGCGACCGGCCGATCCGCCGGTGCAGGGCCAGCGTGGCCAGGGGTTCCTTGCCCCGCTGTGCCGTGCCCTGGTCGGTGGTGGTGACGATGCACCGGCCGCACTCGCGGACCCCGCGGAAGACCGCGTCGCCGATCGCGAGGCGTTCCCAGCCGTCCTCGGCCCAGGCCTCGGCGCCGGAGACCACCACGCTCGGCCGGAACCGATTCATGGGAACGGGGCCCTCCTGCGGATGGGCCCCCTGTGCGATCAGCGAGTTGAGGGCGTCCAGTGAGGCGAGGGTGGTGATCAGCAGCGGATAGCCGTCGGCCAGGCTGACCGTCTCGCCGGGCAGCGCGTAGTCCGGGTCGACGGGCCGGCGTACGGCCGGGTCGTCCAGGTGCACGAGCCGGGCGGGCACCCCGAGGTAGCTGCTGAACCAGTCGGCGGCGGCGTCCGCCGCGGCCAGCGTCTCGATCTTCTTCCCGAACAGCGCGACCGGCTCCAGCGGGCCGGGCGCGGGCACCGCGACGCTCAGGTCGGCCATGCCCGGCGCCGACACCGCGATCCCGCCGTCCCCCGTCGGGCGTGCGGTCGCCAGGGCCAGGCGCGGCTGCTGGCGTTGCGTGATGACCGTGCCCCCGGCGTCGACCAGCGCCCACCGCCGGTCCCCGGACAGGCCCCAGGGCTCCACGACCGCCTCGTCGGGGGCGGTCCCCGCCAACGACTTGACGGGGTGCACGTGGAGCGCCTGGACATACATGTTCGCCATGGGGGGCATACTGCCAGCCGCCCTCACAGCCTCCCCATCTTTTCGGTCGAGCGGCTGGGTCAGTAGCCGCGCCCCTGGTACTGGCGGCCGTACGGGTCCTCGTACGAGGGGGCCTGGCCCTGGACCGGAGCCTGCATCGGGCGCGGCGCGGCCGGGCGCATGGCCTCGTACCCGGTGCCGGCGGCGACCGGACGGGGCTGCTGCGGCTGGGGCTGCGGCACGTAGCCCGCCCTTGCCGCGACCGGCTGCTGCTGCGGGATGTACGGCGCGGGCGCGTGCTGGAGCGGCATCGGCTGCGGCGCGGCCTGCTGCTGGTACGGGTAGCCGTAGGCGGGGGCCTGCTGCTGCTGGGGCATGGCCGGGGGCAGCGCGGGCAGGGACGAGGCGAGGGCCGGCAGGTACCCACCGCTCGAATACCCGGCACTCGGGGAGTCGTAGGCGGCGGGGACGCGGATCGGGGCGATCTGCGGGGTGCCGCGTTCGGCGACGAGGGAGTCGTAGATGGGGGTGTCCGGGAAGGAGGGCGCGGAGTAGTAACCGCCGCCATAAGTGGAGCGGGGGGAGGTCATGGGACCTAAGTTAAGCCCACGACTTCACCGGGTCCATAGCGAGGTGTCGTCAACACCCTCCTGACCTGCATATTCGCAGGTCAGGACCTCAGCTTTCACTTGACGTTCACGTGCACGATTCGCCACTTCCACCCCATCTTGTTCCTACTCGTACTCATCGGTTGTGTGGTGCACCGACTTGTTGCTGACGCAGTGTCACAACGCGGTGACCTCGGATGACGTTGTTTCGGGCAGCAGTTCGCCGTTTCAGGCGTCACTGGGACGGGCATAGGTACGGCCCTTCCAGGCGGCGCCGCGGCCCCGGTAGTGCTGGACCGCGGAATCGACCGTCATCAGCAGGTACAGCAGCGCGGTGAACGGAAGCAGCAGCGCGAACGCGGCGGGCTGCCGGTAGTGCCGCACCATCGGCAGGTAGGTGCCGGCCATCAGCAGCCAGGCCAGGCCGCCCGCCCACGCGAGGGCCGGGCGGCCGGCGGCAAGGCCCGCGAAGAGCGCCACGGGCGGCACCAGGTAGACCAGCACCAGCCCGGCCACCGTCCCGGCCAGCAGCAGCGGCTGGTGGCGCAGTTGCGCGTAGGCGCTGCGCGAGATCATCCGCCACAGGTCCGCGAGCGCGGGGTACGGGCGCACGCTGTCCACCCGCTCCGCGAGCCCCAGCCAGATCCGCCCGCCCGAACGCTGCACCGCGCGGGCGAGCGAGACGTCGTCGATGACGGCCTGGCGGATGGAGTCGGGCACCCCCGCCCGGACGGCGGCCGCGGTGCGCAGCAGGACGCAGCCGCCGGCGGCCGCCGCGGTGCGGGAGCCGGGGCGGTTGATCCGGCGGAAGGGGTAGAGCTGGGCGAAGAAGTAGACGAAGGCCGGTACGACGAGCCGCTCCCAGCGGCTGACGGCACGGAGCCGGGCCATCTGGGACACCAGGTCGAGGTCGGCGGAGGTAGCGGCGGCGACCAGTTCGCTGAGGCTGTCGGGCTCGTGCGCGATGTCGGCGTCGGTGAGGAGGAGGTAGTCGGGTTCGTCGGCGTGGGCGGTGCGGGCGAGGGCGATGCCGTGGCGCAGGGCCCAGAGCTTCCCGGTCCAGCCGGGGCCGGGATCGCCGGGGGAGACCACGGTGAGGGACAGCCCGGGGTGTTCGCGGGACAGCCGCAGCGCGAGCTCGCCGGTGCCGTCCGTGCTGCCGTCGTCGACCAGGATCACCTCGGCCTCGCCGGGATAGTCCTGGGCGATGAGGGAGGGCAGGCTGTACGGGAGCACCGCGGCCTCGTCCCGGGCGGGCACGACGATCCCGACGGACGGCCAGCGGGCCGGGGCGGTACGGGGCGGGAGGCGGACGTCGGTGCGCCAGAACATGCCCTGGGCGAGGGTGAGCCAGAGCCAGGCGGCGAGGGAGGCGTAGGCCGCACAGGCGGCGAGGAGAAGGCCCATCCCGGCAGTGTGCCGCTCCCCCCGCCCCCTGTCGCGCCTCCACCCCGTGCGGGGCCCGGCCGGTCCACGGGACCCGCCGGGGCTGCGCCGACCTCGGCGGCTTCCCGCGGCCCGGTGGGGCGGAGGTGGCCTCCGCCGGTTCCGCAGCCCGACGGTCCGCGGAGTCCGCCTCTGGCCGTTCCCGCAGCCCGTCAGCCCGTGTACGGGCGCGGCTTGTCCGGCGGGGACACCTGCCCTGCCTGCCTGCCTCGGACCCGGGGTTCCTGCCCGGCTCTGCGTCCGTCGGTCTTGGGCTCGTGCCCCGGCGGTGCGTGCTTCGGCGCCTGGGACTTCGCTCGGCGGTACGGGTCGCGGGTCCGTGGGTTCCGGCGAGTGGTCCGGGGGCGTCGGGATGTGGCGTGGGGTGTGCGAGGGCCGTTTCGGTGGGGGCTTCGACTAAGGTGGCCAGGTGAAGATCGCGCTCATGGACTCCGGAATCGGCCTCCTCGCGGCGGCCGCCGCGATGCGGCGGCTGCGGCCGGACGCCGATCTGCTCCTCTCCTCCGACCCCGACGGGATGCCCTGGGGTCCGCGGACCCCCGCCTCGCTCACCGAGCGCGCGCTCGGCGTCGCCAGGGCCGCCGCGTCGCACCGGCCGGACGCGTTGATCGTGGCCTGCAACACCGCCAGCGTGCACGCCCTGCCCGCCCTGCGGGCCGAGCTGGAGCCCACGATCCCCGTGATCGGGACCGTCCCGGCGATCAAGCCGGCTGCGGCCGCCGGTGGCCGCGTGGCCATCTGGGCCACCCCCGCCACGACCGGCAGCCCCTACCAGCGCGGGCTCATCCGTGACTTCGCCGCCGGAGCCGCCGTCACCGAGGTGCCCTGCCCCGGGCTCGCGGAAGCCGTGGAGTTCGCGGACGAGGCCGCCGTCGCCGCCGCGGTGGCCGCGGCCGCCGAGCTGACCCCGGCCGACGTCACCGACGTGGTGCTCGGCTGCACGCACTACGAGCTGGTCGCGGGCGCCATCCGCACCGCCCTGGCCTCGCGCACCGGCGGCACCGGGCTCGTGTTCCACGGTTCCGCCGAGGCCGTCGCCGTGCAGGCGCTGCGTCGTATCGGGGCCGGGTCTGCCACCGCCCTGCCCGCCACCGGCACCCTGACCGTCCTGCGCAGCGGGCGTACCGAGGCGCTGCCCGCGGCAGCGCTCGGTTACGCGGAGGGCCGGCTGCTCGCGGGTCGCGGCGCGGTCGTCGCGTAACGCCCGACTGCGCACCGGCGGCGCCGGGCCCGTGTTCCACGGTTCCGAACGCCTGCCCCTGCCGGCGCCCTGAACGTCCTGCGTAGCGGTCGTACCGAAGTCCCGTCGTCGGCGACTCACCTCCCAAGGCGAGACGAAACGTCTTGCGCTGTCACCACGGGTCGTTTACTGTCATCAAACGAGACGGCCCGTCTCGTCTTGTCTGTATCGATGTCTCCGACTGAGGAACTGCCCTTGCGCGCTCCACTCGCCTCCACCCAGATCGTCCTGTCCGAGGTCACCAAGAGCTACGACACCCGCGTCGTCCTGGACCGCGTCAGCTGTACGGTCCGGCCCGGCGAGCGGGTCGGAATCGTCGGCGACAACGGCTCCGGGAAGTCGACCCTCCTGCGGCTGCTCGCCGGACGCGAACGCCCCGACCACGGGGAGGTGAGCGTCACCGCGCCCGGCGGACTCGGCCACCTCGCGCAGACCCTCGACCTGCCGCCCACTGCCCACGTCGGCGACGCGATCGACCTCGCACTCGCAGACCTGCGCGCGTTGGAGCGCCGGATCCGCGCCGCCGAGGCCCGGCTGCACGAGGCCGGTGCCGAGGGGCTCGCCGCGTACGGGGACCTGCTCGCCGCGTACGAGGCCCGCGGCGGCCGTGACGCCGGGCGCCGCGTCGCGACCACCCTGCGCCACCTCGGCGAGCGCACCCCGCTCGACCCCGGCCGCCGCCTCGGCACCCTGTCCGGAGGGCAGCGCTCCCGGCTCGCCCTCGCGGCGGCCCTCGCCGCCGGGCCCGAACTGCTGCTCCTCGACGAACCCACCAACGACCTCGACGACGAAGCCGTCGCCTGGCTGGAGGAGCGGCTCCGAGGCCACCGCGGCACCGTCGTCGCCGTCACGCACGACCGGATCTTCCTCGACCGCGTCACGACCGCCGTCCTGGAGGTGGACGCCGACCGCCGTACGGTGCGCCGTTACGGCAACGGCTACGCCGGTTTCCTGACCGCCAAGGCCGCCGGACGGGCCCGCTGGGAGCGCGAGCACGAGGAATGGTGCGAGCAGGTCCGCGAAGCCGAGCGGCTCGCCGACACCAACATCGCGCGCTTCGCCGGAATCCCGCGGAAGATGCCGCGCGGCTTCAGCGGAGCGGGTGCCTTCCGGGCCCGCTCCCGTACGCACGGCGCGGCCGGCCGGATCCGCGCCGCCCGCGAACGGCTCCACCGGCTCAACGAACGCCCCGTACAGCCGCCGCCGCGCCCGCTCGTCTTCACCGGGCGGTTCACCGCGGGCGCCGCACCCGTGGTGGAGCTGGCCGGGGCCGCCGTGCCGGGGCGGCTGGCGCCGCTCTCCCTCCGGCTCGAACCGGGCGAGCGGCTCCTGGTCACCGGCCCCAACGGGGCAGGCAAGAGCACCCTGCTGAAGCTGCTGGCCGGTGAAGTGCAGGCCGAGCAGGGCCTGGTACGCACCACCCCGCAGGCCGGGATGCTCCGGCAGGACGACCCGTGGGCGCGTGAACACCGCTGCGCGGCCGAGGCGTTCGGCGAGGAGCAGGCCGAACGGGTCGCGGCCCTCGGGCTGCTCCACCCCGGCGATTTGGCCAAGCCGGTGCGCGACCTCTCGGCGGGTCAGCGCCGGAAGCTGGAACTGGCCCGGCTGGTGGCGCAGCCGCTGGACCTGCTGCTCCTGGACGAGCCGACCAACCACCTGGCCCCGGCCGTGGTGGAGGAACTGGAGGCGGCTCTGGCCCACTTCGAGGGGACCCTGGTGCTGGTCACGCACGACCGGCGGCTGCGCACGGCCTTCCGGGGCCGCCGCCTGGAGCTCGCCCCCGGGCGTCAGCCGGCCGCGCCCGCCGAGCCGGCAGCAGCCGCGGAGCCCGCCTCCGCGAGCCGCTGAGCCAGCGCCGCCAGGTCGTCCGCGTCCAGGACGCGGTCCCCGAAGCCCGGCAGCGGTACGTGCAGCGGGCCCGTCCACTGCTCCGGCACCGCGGCCTGCCCGTACCGGGCCCCGGCGAGCATTCCGGTCACCGCCGCCACCGTGTCGGTGTCCCCGCCCAGGTCCACCGCCGCCCGGACCGCCTGTACGAACCCGGTGGTCGTCCGCAGGGCCCAGACGGCCGACCCCAGACACGGCCAGACGGCCCCGTTGAACTCGGTGGCCAGGTCCGGGTGCCAGTCGGGGGCCAGCACCCGCCCGTAGCGCTCGCGGTGGTCCGGATGGACGGCGTCCAGCGCCGCGGGGAGGGCGGCCAGCGGGTCGGCGCCGTCCAGGGCCACCCGTACGAGCTCGTGCAGCAGGGCCGTGCCCTCCCAGGCCGCCCGGTCGCCATGCGTCAGGGCGGCGATCCGCCGGGCCGCGTCCATCGTGCCCTGCCGGCCGGCCGGGGCGAAGTACACCGCCGAGGTGGCGGCGCGCATCAGTGAACCGTTGCCCGCGGCCCGCAGGTTGACCTGGAAGTGCAGTGCGGCGGCGAGGTCCCAGGCCGCTCCGTTCGTCAGCACGTCCTCGGTCTGGAGCCCGATGTCCTTGGGCTCTCCCGCCGCCCACTGCTGGAACCGGGCGAAGACGTCCGGGAGTTCGAGGCCGCCGCACTCCAGCAGGGACTCGCCGACCAGGACCGCCATCTGGGTGTCGTCCGTGGCCTCGCCCGGATCCCAGCCGCCGCCCCTGCGCATCTCCTGCCCGCGCGCGGTCAACTGCCCGGCGGGCCCGAATTCGTAGGGAGCGCCGAGTGCGTCGCCCACCGCCGAGCCGAGTACGGCGCCCACGGCCCGGTCGACCCGGTCGGTGCGGCCGGTCACGGCGCCGCCTCCGGGAGGACGGCGGACAGCAGGTCGCGGGCGAAGCCCTCCAGGTCGTCGAGGCCGGCCGCGGCCAGCGTGGCGGGGGCGCCGGCCAGCAGATGGAGGAGGGCGCCGTGCAGGGCGAGGGTGAGGGCGCGGACGTGCCCGGGTCCGGCAGGCAGCCCGGCCGAACGCAGCAGGTGCGCGTACGCAGCGAAGTCCGCCGCGCCGATCGGGTCGAGCAGGGCGGCCAGCCAGGGCCGCCGGGCCGCCTCCGCCTGGAGTTCCAGATAGGCCAGTACGCGGACCCGGCCGGGCCCGGCGACGTCCCGCAGCATCCCGGCGAGGAGCGCCGCCAGTTGCCGGGCGTCGGCGGGCCCCGGGCCTGACCCGGCGAGCGCGGCGGCCACCTCCCGGTACTGCTCCAGACAGCGTTCCGCCACGCCCCGCAGCAGTGCGTCGCGGGTGGGGAAGTAGTTCTTGGCCGTGCCCGCGGGTACCGCCGCGGCCGCGTCGACGGCCCGGTGCGTCAGCCCGCGCCCGCCCGATTCAGCCAGCACGGCGATCGCTGCGTCCCGCAGCCGGTCCCTCCGGTCCTGATTCACGTTGCCAGCCTAACCACAGCCGTGGTACCACAGATGTGGTAACACGGCTGTGGTGATTTCCGGGGTGGCCGCGGGAGCGAGGGTCCGTCATGGGGAGCGCGAAGGGCACGGCCGTCGTCGTCGGAGCAGGGGTCGGCGGGCTCGCCACCGCCATCGGGCTGCGCCGTGCGGGCTGGGCGGTGACCGTCCTGGAACGCCGCGCCTCGCTCGACCGCTACGGAACCGCCTTCGGGATCCACCCCACCGCCCAGGCCGCGCTGGAGCGGCTCGGCCTCGGTGGCGCGCTGGGGTCGCGCGCGGTCCCGTACCGCGGGGCCCGGATCCGGCGTCCCGACGGCTCCGTACTGGCCTCGCTGCCGCTCGAACGCATCGAGCGCAAGGCGGGGCGCCCCGAACTCCTGCTCTCCAGGCCCTACTTGATCGAAGCGCTGCTGGCCGGGCTCGACGGGCTGGGCGGGGTGGAGATCGCGTACGGCCAGCACCTCACCGACCCCGCGGGGCTCGGCGCCGACCTCGTCGTCGGCGCCGACGGCATCAACAGCACCGTCCGCACCGTGTACTTCGGCGAACGGAGCCGCCCTCGGACGGTCGGCACCGTCGCCTGGATCGGCATCGCGGACTTCGAGACCGGGCTGTACGGCGAGACCTGGGGCGAGGGCCGCTTCTTCGGGATGACCCCCGTGGAGCCGGGACGCACCAACTGGTACGCCGCCGTGCCGGCGCCTCCCGCCCCCGCTGCCACCGCACCCACCGCCCCCGGACCGGCCGACGGCGCCGCCGCGCAGCTGCGGGCCGCCTTCGCCGGGTGGCACGACCCGATCCCGCGCGTCCTGGCCGAGACCGACCCCGCCGGCTGGATCCGGTACGAGATGCGCCACCTCCACCCGGCGCTGCCCTCCTTCACCGCCGCCGGCCGGGTCGCCCTGATCGGCGACGCCGCCCACGCGATGACGCCCAACCTGGGCCAGGGCGCCTGTACGGCCCTGCTCGATGCGGAAGCCCTGACCCGCGCCGTGGCCGCGGCGGGCCCGGCCCTGCTGCCCGCCGCCCTGCGCGCCTACGATGCCGAGCGCCGACGCAGCGCCCAGCGCGTGGCCCTCGGCTCCCGGAGCCTGCACCGCCTCGTCACGGCCGGCCGCCCGGGGCTGCGCGACGCCCTCCTGCGCCTCCTCCCCGGCGGCGGAGAACCCGTCCTGCGGCGGCCCTGACCCGGCACGTGAGCGCACGGGTACGCGCGGGTGCGCGGCTACGCCTGCGCGGCGTCCGCGAGGCGCCGCGTCAGTTCCTCCTGCGAGACCTCCTCCAGGTGGGTCAGGAACACCCACAGGTGCCCGAACGGGTCGCGGAGGATGGCGCTCCGGTCGCCGTGGAACCGGTCCGCCGGCTCCTCGATCACCTCGGCCCCGGCCGTCACGGCGGCCCGGGTGAGCGCGTCCACGTCCGGTACGAAGACGTGCAGCGCGACCGAGGTCCCGCCGAGGGCCGAAGGGGCGGCGAAGGGCCCCTCGGAGGTGTCCCCGAGCATCAGGACGGCCTCGGCGATGCGTATCTCCGCGTGCAGGACGCCGCCACCCGGCGCGGCCAGCCGGAACTCCTCGACCGCGCCGAAGGCCTGCTCGTAGAAGGCGATGGCGGCGTCCGCGTCGGACACCATGACGTGCGGCACCACGGCCGTGCGGTAGCGCTCGGGGGTCTCGGGGGTGGGCTGAACTGCCTCGTGAGTGGTCATGAGGACGAACGTAGGACCTCAAGTTTGGTTCAGGTCAACACCGGGCAGACGCGCCGTGCGCACACCGCGCTGCACCGAGTGGGCGAGAGGCGGTGGCAGGCATGCGGAACGTGAGTACGCTGCTACTCATGACCGGTCACCCCCCGGGTCCGCTCTGGACGGGCCGGGCCTCCAACCGTGCACAGTGGCTGCTCGCAGCGGCCGGTGCGGCCTGTCTGGCGCTCGGCATCGAACTCGCCGTGGACAACGCCTGGACCGCCGGCATGATCCCGCTGCTCATGGCCGTCATCGGCTGCCTCGCCGCAGGGCTG
This sequence comes from Streptomyces xanthophaeus, assembly GCF_000725805.1. GTDB lineage: Bacteria > Actinomycetota > Actinomycetes > Streptomycetales > Streptomycetaceae > Streptomyces > Streptomyces xanthophaeus. The sequence goes on from NZ_JOFT01000051.1 coordinate 29,824, forward strand.
CTCATCCTCTACGGCACCCTCGCCTTCGTCCACGTCGCCGTGACCGTCGACGCCGAGGCCCTTGAGGTGCGCTGCGGTCACATAGGGCTTCCCCGACGCAAGATCCGCCTCGCGCAGATCACCTCCGCCGAGTTCCTCCCCCGCATCACCCCGCAGCAGTGGGGCGGCTGGGGCCACCGCTGGCGGCCCGAGAAGGGCACCGCGATCATCGTCCGGCGTGGTGAAGGGCTGGTGCTGGAGCTCGACGACGGCAAGCGGTTCACCGTCACCGTCGACGACGCCGAGAACGCCGTCCGGGTCATCCGCACCCACCTGCGCGCGCTCGCCCGCTGACCCCGACCCTTCGCCGGGGCGCGTTCGGGTCCCCTCCGGGTCCGTCCTGGCCGGGACGGACGCCGGAGGGGACCCGCGGACACCCGCAGGTCCTTACCGGGTCCCGGCGCGCGGGGACGTACACTCCGCCAGATGAGCAGCAGTGCCACCCGCGCGGCCGGTAACGAGCCCGCGCAGCCCGCAGACCGGACCGGAGCGGTCCCCGGACCCGCAGACGCCGCAGCCTCCGCAGACGCCGCAGCTGCCCGGAAGGACGCGCGGTCGGCCAGGCGGAGGGAGTTCTGGCCGCGTGCCGTCCTCGCCGCACTGGCCGGGGTGCTGCTCTACCTGAGCTTCCCGCCCCGCCCGCTGTGGTGGCTCGCCCCCCTCGCCCTCGCCCTGCTGGCCGGCTGCCTGTACGGCCGTCGCGCCCGGTCCGGCTTCGGCATCGGGTTCCTGGCCGGGCTGGGATTCCTGCTGCCGCTGCTCGTCTGGACCGGGGAGGAGGTCGGCCCGGTGCCCTGGCTGGCGCTGGCCGCCGTCGAAGCCTTGTTTATCGGCCTCACCGGCCTCGGCATCGCCCTGGTCAGCAGGCTCCCCGCCTGGCCGCTGTTCGCCGCGGCCGTGTGGGTCGCGGGAGAGGCGGTGCGGTCCCGGGCCCCCTTCGGCGGCTTCCCGTGGGGCAAGCTCGCCTTCGGCCAGGCCGACGGGATCTTCGCGCCGTTGGCCGCCCTCGGCGGCACCCCGGTGCTGTCCTTCGCCGTGGCCCTGTGCGGATTCGGGATCTACGAGGCCCTGCGTATCGCCCGCAGCCACCCGCGCCGCGCCACCGCCGCCCTCGCCGTGCTCACCGTCGGCGCCCCGGTCGTGGCGGGACTCGCCGCCCGTCCGCTGGTCACCGACGCGGCCGAGGACGGCACCGTCGTGGCCGCCGTCATCCAGGGCAACGTCCCGCGCCTCGGGCTCGACTTCAACTCCCAGCGCCGCCAGGTCCTCGACAACCACGCGCTGCGGACCACCCAGCTCGCCGAAGAGGTGAAGGCCGGGACCGCCCGCAGGCCGGACTTCGTCGTCTGGCCGGAGAACTCCTCCGACCTCGACCCGTACCTCGAAGCGGACGCCTACGAGGCCATCGACGCCGCGGTCAAGGCCATCGGCGTGCCCGTGGCGATCGGCTCCGTCCTGGTCCCCGAATCAGGCCCGCTGCGCAACACGATGATCCTGTGGGACCCGGTGAAGGGCCCCACCAAGACCTACGACAAGCGCAAGATCCAGCCCTTCGGCGAACGCATCCCGATGCGCTCCGTCGTGCGGCTCTTCAGCTCAGACGTGGACCGGGTGCGCCGCGACTTCGGCCCCGGCAAGGACCCCGGCGTCTTCGACATGGCCGGCAGCCGGGTCGGCATGGTCACCTGCTTCGAGGCCGCCTTCGACGACGCGGTCCGCTCCACCGTGCAGGCCGGTGCCCAGGTCATCGCCGTGCCCAGCAACAACGCCACCTTCGGCCGGTCCCAGATGACCTACCAGCAGCTCGCCATGGACCGCATCCGCGCCATCGAGCACAGCCGGACCGTCCTCGTCCCCGTCACCAGCGGGGTCAGCGCGGTCATCCGCCCCGACGGCAGGATCGTCCAGCAGACGGAGCTGTTCACCGCCGACGCGCTGGTCGCCGAGATCCCGCTGCGCTCCAGCCGTACCCCCGCCACCCTCGTCGGGCCGCTGCCCGAGTACGCCCTGCTGGCCGCCGCCGCTGCCGGGCTCGGCTGGGTCCTGAGCCGCCGGATCCGCGCCCGCCGCGCCGCCTGAGGCCGGTCCGGGCCCGGGGCCTCGTAGGGTCGGGGGATGACCACACCCGATTTCATCCGTGCCATCCGCGCCACCGCCGGGCACCAGTTGCTCCTGCTGCCCGGCGTCACGGCCATCGTGCTCGACGACCTGGGCCGGGTGCTGCTCGGCCGCAGGTCCGACACCGGACGGTGGTCCGTGATCGGCGGAATCGCGGAACCGGGGGAGCAGCCCGCCGAGACGGCGGTGCGCGAGGTGTACGAGGAGACGGCGGTGCGGTGCGTCCCTGAGCGGGTCGTCCTCGTCCAGATGCTGACCCCGATCACCTACCCCAACGGCGACGTCTGCCAGTTCCAGGACATCACCTTCCGCTGCCGGGCGACCGGCGGCGAGGCCCGGGCGAACGACCACGAATCGCTCGAAGTGGCCTGGTTCGAGGTCGACGCGCTGCCGCCGCTGGAGCGGTTCGCGCTGGACCGGATCCACCAGGCGCTCCGGGACGAACCCACCTGGTTCGAGCTGCCCGCCGAGCCCGCCGAGCCCGCCGAGCCCTCCGAGCCCGCCGATCACAGCCCCCGCTGAGCACCGGCGTCAGCCCTCGTCGGCCGCCTCCCGGTAGAGCTCCACCGCCTGGTCGCCCAGCACCGCGCTGTACGAGACCTCCGGCACCGTCCCCCCGCCCTCGTAGCCGCCGAGCACCCCGGCGAGCGTGCCGTCGACCAGCCAGGGGCTTCCGCTGGTGCCGCCGCTGAGGTCCGGGCAGCCGATCCGGCGCTGGGTGTCCGAGAACAGGTCGGTGGTGTTGGTGCACAGCAGCGGGGCCTCTTCCTCCCGCGGGTATCCGATCACCGTCACCGTGGCGTCGTCCGGCTGCCCGGCGGCCACCGGGAACCCGCCGACGAGGTCCTCGACGGCGCCCGTCCGGCCCTCCTCGGCCGGGGCCACCGTCGCGAAGGCGATGTCGTCGTCCGGGTCCTCGCCCTCGGTCCACCCCGGGGCCACGTACACGCCGGTGATCTTCCAGGTGCCGTACGGGGCCCTGCCGTCCCGGTAGCCCGGCGCGAAGACCGTGCCGCCGGGATCGCCCAGGCAGTGCGCGGCCGTGGCGATCACATCGCGGTCGTCGCTGCGCACCACGGAGGCGGTGCAGAAGTGCCCGCCGTCGAGACCGCCCGCGAAGAGGGCGCCCACCCGGTCCGCCGCGGCGTCGGACGCGGCCCGCGCGGTGACGCCCAGCGGCGGGCGCGCGGCGGCGTCGGGCAGGTCCACGCTGATCAGGGCGGCCATCGCCGTCAGCGTCAGCAGGATCCTGGACGTCCGCCGGGCCCGGGCCCGGGTGCGGCCGGCCGGTCGGGGGTGCGGGAGCAGGCGGTGGATCATGATCCGAGCCTGCCCGCCGAACCTTTGTCCGGAGCCCAAAGTTCCGTATGAATCAGCTGTGAATCCGGTGGACCCCGTGTGAAAGCCGGACGACGCCGCCCGGACCGGGCGCGGCAGTCTATGGACGGCGCGGCGGGTTCACGTACCGCCTGTTGTGCACGACGGAGCGTGAGCGGCGGGCACCACCGCGCCTAGCCTCGCCGCAGGAGCACGAACGAGGGGCGGTACCCGGTGAACTGGCTCATCCACGACTACCGCGAGAGCGATCTCGCAGCGGTGGTCCATCTGATCGACACGACGGCCGAGCTCGGCCAGGAGTCCGTCTTCTCGCTCGCCGAGTGCATCAGCGCCCTCACCGACCGCCAGCCCTGTGTGGTCGCCGTCCACCAGGGCGTCCCGATCGGCGCGGCCCTGGCCTGCGTCACCGGTGAGCGGGCCTGGGTGATGCGCATCGCCATCGCCGCCGGATGGCGCGGCCGGGGCCTGGCCAGCGCCCTCCTCGTCGAGCTCGAACGAAGGCTCATCGCCGCCCGCGTCGGCCGGATCGCCTACGTCCTTCCCGAGGAGGACCTGCTCGGCGAGGGCCTCCTCAACGCCGGGTACACGCGGCAGCCCGCCGTCGCCTACTTCGAGAAGACCGAGCCGCTGCACGGACCGGCCGCGGGCCTCCTCGACGACCTCGGAGGACGGTTCCTGCCCAACGACCTGTGGGCCAAGGTCGCCGGCATGGAGAAGGAGAAGGACCTCATCGAACGGCGGGTCGTGCTGCCGCTCGCCGAGCCGGAGCGGGCCGCCTCCCACGGGGTGCGGCCGCCGCGCGCCATCACCCTCTTCGGGCCGCCCGGCACCGGCAAGACCACCTTCGCCCGGGCCATCGCCTCCCGGCTGGGCTGGCCCTTCGTCGAACTGCTGCCCTCCCGCCTCGCGGACGAGGGCAACCTGGCGGCGGCGCTGCGCGACGCCTTCGCCCGGATCGCCGAACTGGAACGGGTCCTGGTCTTCATCGACGAGGTCGAGGAGATCGCCCCGGTGCGCACCGAGCCCGCGCAGCCCGGCGGGATCCACGGGGTCACGAACGAGCTGCTGAAGCTGATACCCGGCTTCCGGGAGGGGGACGAGCGGCTGCTGGTGTGTGCCACGAACTCCATCCGCTCCCTCGACCCGGCCTTCCTGCGCCCCGGACGCTTCGACTACCTGATCCCGATCGGGACCCCCGACGCAGGGGCCCGCGCCGCGATCTGGTCCCGCTACACGGCCGGGCGGCCGGACGTCGACGTCACGGCCCTGGTGGCGGCCACCGAGCTGTTCACCCCGGCCGACATCGAGCACGCGGCGCGGATCGCGGCCCAGGTGTCCTTCGAACGGGACCTGGAGGCTGTGGGCGCCCGCGGTGCTGCGGCCGCACAGCTCGGCGCGACCACGCAGGACTACCTGGCGGCGGCCGGGCAGTGCCGGCCGACGGTCACGCCGGCGATGACGGGCGAGTTCGAGGCCGACATCACGGCGCACGCCCGCTTCTGATCTCCGTCCCCCGGTTGCGGCGGGGGACGGATACGCGAATGGCCCGCAGCCCCTCCCCAAAGCGGCTGCGGGCCTCCCGCGCGGACTTGGCATCCGTGCGGGACGGCCACGTTCCGGTTGGGGTGTTCGCCGGCTGGAACGTGACACGCATGGGTGCCTGAGGGCGACCCTGAGCCCTCGTCAACGCTTACGAGTCAACCAGCGGACGGGCTACCGGCGCTTCGGCCGGACGGCCGGATCCGGCTCGGCCGAACGGCTGAACGGCTGCAGCAGGGGTCGGTTAATGTCGGGCCATGGGCTTTGTCATCTTCATGACGCTTCCGGGGCTGGCGCTGCTGCTCACCGCGGTGGCGTTCCTCGACCTGGCGCTGCTGCGGGCGGGCCGCGCCGGTCTGCTGCCCTGGCGGTGGAACGGGCGGCAGGGGCAGATCTCGTCTACCGGCTTCGAGCAGCTGCACGCCAGCTTCTCGCCGGGCAAGCAGAACGAGCTCAAGGAGCGCCAGAGCGCCCTCGTGATGCGCGACGACGAGGAGGACGGCGCACCGCCGCGCTCCCGCGTCGACCTCGACGGCCGGATCGCCGTGATCCGTCTGCCGTCCGCGCCCCCTGCCCGGACCGGACCGTAGCCCGGACCGTGGCTACGGGCGGCAGCGGTAGGTGAAGTCCACGGCGGCCGTGCGCCGGTCGGGGGAGAGCAGCTGGAGTTCGGCCCGCGCCGGGTAGGTCCCCGCGCCCTGGAAGGTCCACAGCAGGTGCAGCCGGGCCTCGCGCTGCCCGCGCGGCACACGCTCGGTCAGCTGGTCCGACTGCGTTCCGTCGCTGCGGATCCAGCGGTAGGTGAGGGTCCCCGGGCGCCCGTTGGTCCGTACGACGGCCACCACGTCGGCCGCCGCGTCGCAGGGCGGACCCGCGGTGTCCGTGGTCACGGCCACGTCCCGGACCTCGATGCCGGGCCCGAGCCGCTGCCAGCCCAGGTACGCGATCACCGCGAGCAGGACGACCGCGGCCAGGGTGTACCGGCGCAGGCCGGCGTACCGGCGCCGCCGGGGCGGGGCGACGGCGGCGGTCAGCGGGAACGGTGCGGGCATGGCCGCGGTGACCCCGGGCCCGAACCGCATCACGGACCCCTCGACCCGGTCGGGCGCCACCTCCGCGGGCTCGGGCGGTCCGGTGAACCAGTGGCTGCCGAGAACGGTGGCGCTGTAGTCGTCGCCCTCGGGGGCGCGCGGATCGCTCATCGCGGGGGCTCCTGGTCCTGACAGCGCAGCAGCTGCTGCGAGGCGGACGCGGACTTGTTCCCGGCGGCCGGCTTGGTGGTGACCCGGACCCCGCCGTAGCAGCCGCGTCCCCGGCTGAAGGCGTGCGTCTGGACCACGCTCGTCGAGCCGGACGGGATCACCACCGTGTCCGTGCCGTCGGGCACGGTGAAGGCGCCCGGGGTGCTGCCGAGGTACCACTCCAGCACGACGGTGACCGGGCCGGTTCCCTGGGTGGCCACCGTGACGGTCGCGTCGCCGCGGTAGATCCCCGGCTTCAGCGAGACGTCGACCTTCGTGACCTTCAGGGTCGGCGTGGGGGTGGGCGTGGGCGTAGGAGTGGGCGTCGGGGTGGGTGTCGCCGTCGGCGACCAGCTCCCCGTCGGCCAGGCGGTCACCGTCGGGCTCGGCGTCCCGGAGGGGGACGGGGTCGGGGACGGGGAGGGGGAGGCGGAAGCGGACGGAGAAGGGCTCGCCGACGCCGAAGGGCTCGGGTCCGCGCCCGGGGCGGGCGAGGCCTGGCCGGTCGGGGCCGGGCTCGTCGTGGCGAACGCGGTCAGCGCCGAGGCGCCGTCCGGGGCCGCGCCGATCGCGTCCGTCGTCACCAGCAGCACCGTCCCCAGCACCAGCGCGAGACCCGCGGCCAGCCAGCCGCTCTTGCCCGGGGCCCAGCCGGAGCCGCTGTTCAGCGTGGTCGTGGCCACGTCGGTGGTGCCGGCCGCAGGCCCGCCCGCCGAGGGGAACAGCAGCGGCAGCAGGGCCGCCAGCGCCGCCAGCTTGCGCTGACCGCGCTCCTCCCACTGGGGCCCGTACGCCGCGAGCGCCACGCCCTCCAGCTCCGCGACGAAGGCCTCGGCGTTCTCCGGACGCTGCTCGGGCTGCTTGGCCAGTCCCCGCCGGATCAGCGGGCGCACGGGCTCCGGCGCCTCGGTCTCCGGCACCGGCGCTTCGATGTGCTGCACCGCGAGCTCGGCGAAGTTCTCCCCGTCGTAGGGCTTGCGCCCGGTGAGGCACTCGAAGAAGGTCGCGGTCGCCGCGTACACGTCCGCCGCGGGCGAGGCGGGCCGGCCCTGCCACTGCTCGGGGGCCATGTAGGCGGGCGTACCCGCCACCCCGGGTGTCGCCCCGTGGTCCGCCGCGATGCCGAAGTCCACCAGCTTGGACGAGCCGTCCGCGGCGACCAGCACGTTCTCCGGCTTGTAGTCCCGGTGCACGACCCCGGCCCGGTGCGCCGCGGCCAGCCCCAGCAGGGAACCCTTCAGCACCACGAGCGCGGCCTCGGCGTCGGCCTTCCCGGAACGCTTCAGCAGCGCCCGCAGCGAGATGCCGTCCACCAGCTCCATCACGATGGCCGCGCCGCCGGGCGCCTCCACGTACTCGTACAGGCCCACCACGTACGGGGACCTCAGCCCGCCGAGCAGACGGGCCTCGGCCCGGAACCCGCCCACGAAGACGGGGTCCTCGCGCAGCCGGTCGCTGAGGTACTTCACCGCGACCGCGGTGCCCGTACCGTCGTGGACGGCGAGCACCACGCGGCCGCTGCCCCCCGAACCGAGTTCCCTGACCTCCGTGTAACCGGGGACCGACCATGTCGTCCGCGTACCGTCCATCGTTCCCGCCCCCCTGCCGTGACTTCGTGCCCCGAGTGCGGCCGGTCCCGACCGGCCACCCCCTGGGACACGGATTCCGCCACGGCCGGTTCCCGACCGCGGGGGGTGTCTCAGGCGGCGGCCGAAACCGCTCCGATCATGGCGTGCAGCCGGTCGGCCGCTGCCCGGCCGAACGCCGGGTCGTTGATGTGGGTGTCGTAGTCGTAGAGCCGGGCGGCACTGCCCCGCAAGCCTTCGCGCAGCGCCGAGAACAGAGCCCGGTCCGCGCCGGGGTCATGGTAGGGGCCGCCCGGCGCGCCGAGCGTGGACAGTCCACGGAGCGGGACGCAGACGGCCGTGGGACCGGTCGACGCCTTCAGCTTGGCGGCGACCCGGCGGCCGAGCTCCGTGCACTCGTCCTCGGTCGTGCGGATCACCGTGATGGACGGGTTGTGCACGTGGACCCGCCGGTAGCGGGCCCGGTCGGGCAGGGTCTCGAACGGGCCGAACTTCACCATGTCCAGCGCGCCCAGGCTCACCACCTGCGGAATCCCGGCGCGCCCGGCGGCGGTGAGCCGGTCGGGGCCCGCGGTGAGGATGCCCCCGCACAGGTCGTCGGCGATCTCGCTGAGCGTCAGGTCCAGCACCCCCGCGAAGACGCCCTGCCCGGCCAGGGTCTCCAGGGTGCGGCCGCCGGTTCCGCTCACGTGGAAGACCAGCACCTCGTAGCCGAGCTCGGTCAGCCGCTCCCGGGCCGCGTCCACCCCGGTCGTGGTCACGCCCGCCATGCTCGCCGCGATCAGCGGGCGGGACCCGGCACCGAGCCGGGGCGGACGGTGCAGGTCCAGGGCGGCGCGGGCGTGGGCCTTGGCCATGCCGGCCACCGCCTCCACCGCGTTCGCCAGGACCGGCTCGGAGATGCTGTTGATCCCCGCGATGTCCACCACGCTGTACATCATCGTGATGTCCGCGGATCCGACGTACGGGGCCACGTCCCCGGACGCCATGGACGAGACCATGAGTTTGGGTACGCCCAGCGGCAGGGCCCGCATCGCCCGGCTGGCGATGGAGGTACCGCCGCTGCCGCCGATCGCGAGCACCCCGTCCAGCCGGCCTTCGGCGTACAGCCGTGACAGGGTCGCTTCCGCGCCCTGCGCCATCGTGGTCACGGCCGCACCCCGGTCGGCGGCCGCGCGCAGTTCCGACAGTTCCGCTCCCGCTGCCCGGGCCACTTCTTCCCGCGGCACGTCGGCGGGCACCCGGGGTTCGCCCATGATTCCTGTGTCGACCAGTACCACTTCGACGCCGGCGCGCAGCAGCCTCTCGCGCAGCCAGCCGTACTCCACACCCTTGGTGTCCAGGGTTCCCACCAGCACGACGTTCGTCATGTGTGTAATGTCCACGCAGGTCCTGTGTGTTGGCAAGTCAAGGTCGGGTCAACCCTTCAGGAGTTCCAACAGCCTTTCCAGGAACGGGACCTGAGGTGGCATCACCTTGGTTTTGGCCACCTGCGGGGTGAACCAGGCCACCCGGTCCAGCTCGGGGAACTCCTGTACGTCCCCGGAGTGCGGCGGCCATTCCATGGAGAAGGTCCCGGGCACCATCAGTGCCGGGTCCAGGTCCGCCTCCACCGCCCAGATCGTCACCAGCTTCCCGCTGGCCAGCCGCACCTCGCCCAGCGGCAGGTAGTCGCCCTCCGGCGGCGGCAGCCCGATCTCCTCGGTGAACTCCCGGCGCGCCGCGTCCCGGGGCGTCTCGTCCGGCTCGTACTCGCCCTTCGGGATGGCCCAGCCGCCGGTGTCGCGGCCGGCCCAGAGGGGGCCGCCCATGTGGCCCAGCAGGACCTCGACCCCGGGGCCGGGCTCCTCGCCGGTCCTACGGAACAGGAGCAGGCCGGCACTGCGTTTGCGCGTCATGGACCCATCTATGCCCCGTACGCGCCCGGGTCAGTGATCAGTGGTCGTGCGGGCCCTGCCGGTGGACCGGACCGTGTGCGTCCGCGCAGTGCGGATCCCGGTCGGCGGAGCCCTCGCCCGCGCGGCCGACGGTCAGCAGCCAGTCCTGCGCGTGGTCCACCTGGAGCGTGGTGTGCGTGATCCCGTACTCCTTGGCCAGCAGCTGTTCCAGATCCCTGCGCACCGCATGGCAGTCGCCCTCCGCTTCCACGAGCACGTGGGCGGACAGCGCCGCCTGGCCGGATGTGATCGTCCATATGTGCAGGTCGTGCACCTCGGTGACCGGCGGCTGCCCGACCAGCCGGTCGCCCACCGCGTCCGGGTCCACATGGGCCGGCGCGGCCTCCAGGAGGATCCGGCCGGACTCGCGCACCAGGCCGTAGCCCGCCTTGACCATCAGCAGCACCACCACGAGGGTGGCGATCGCGTCGGCCTGGCGGAAGCCCGTCGTGAGCACGATCAGACCGGCGACGGCGGTACCGATGAAGGCGAAGAGGTCGTTCAGGATGTGCTGGTAGGCGCCCTCGACGACGAGGGAGGAACGGTTCGCCCGGGAGATGCACCAGGCCGCGGCCACGTTCACCACGATGCCCGCGAGCGCCGTCACCACGACCAGGCCGCCCTCGACCGCGGGCGGGTCCATCAGCCGGCGCACCGCCTCGTACGCCAGCCAGACCGCGAGCAGCAGCAGGGTCAGGCCGTTGGCCTGGGCGGAGAGTATCTCCGCCCGCTTGAGGCCGTACGTGAACCCGCCGCGCGCCGGGCGGGCGGCCAGCCGCATCGCGATCAGTGCGAGGACGATCGAGACGGCATCGGTCAGCATGTGGGCCGCGTCGGAGATCAGGGCCAGGGAGTTGGCCATGATGCCGATGACCACCTCGACGGCCATGAACGAGCAGATCAGGCCGAGCGCGATCGCCAGCCACCGCCGGTCGGCGTCCGCGGCGACCCCGTGACTGTGGCCGCCCGGCCCGTGGCTGTGGCCGTTCGGCCCGTGACCGTCGGGCTCGTGACCGTGGCCGCCGGGCTCGTGACCGTGCTCGTGCTCGTCCGGACCGTGGTCCGGCACCCGGCCCGTGCCGTGGGCGTGGTCGTGCACGCTCATGACGTCCCCTGCTCTGTTCGGCCCGCTGTTCGGTCCCGTCGCGTGAAGTGAAGCGCACTGCGGCGCGATGGGCAAAGGCTGCAACGGGGACCGTTGTCATTACCCATAAGAGGCCTCTGACCTGCGACGATGTCCGGCCGCTGCCGCCCCGGCCAGATCGTGGGAAAATCTGGTCATGGTCCAGCGCCCCGGTGCGCCGACCGCGCCCGAGCTCGTCATGGAGACCGACAGGGGCTCCACCGCGATGAGTCCGGGCCGGATCTATCACGTCGGCCGCGACCCCCTCTGCGAAATCTGCCTCGACGACGCCCGCGTCTCCTGGCACCACGCGGTCCTGCGCCCCGACGGGGACCACTGGACCGTGGAGGACGAGAACAGCACCAACGGGACCTGGGCCGACGGCCACCGCATCCACGCCTGGAGCGTGGGTCCCGGCAGCGAGCTCCGCTTCGGCAGCGTCGAGGACGGCCCG
>NZ_JOFT01000052.1 GCF_000725805.1 Streptomyces xanthophaeus
GCGCCCGGTCGGGTTCACCAGCAGGCGGTAGCCCTCGGTGTCCAGCTTGATGCCGTCCTCGACGAGCTGCGCCAGCACGTGCTCGACGACGAACTCCCGTACGGCCGGGGCCAGCAGCTCCAGGTCCACGTCGGCCGCGTGCTGGCTGGAGACCACGACGGTGTCCAGCCGGACCGCGTCGTCGCCGTCGTACTCGATGGTGACCTGGGTCTTGCCGTCGGGACGCAGGTACGGGATGGTCCCGTTCTTGCGGACCTCGGACAGCCGGCGGGAGAGCCGGTGCGCCAGGTGGATCGGGAGCGGCATCAGCTCGGGCGTCTCGTCGCACGCGTAGCCGAACATCAGGCCCTGGTCGCCCGCGCCCTGCCGCCCGCGCCCTGCTTGTCCAGAGCGTCCTCATCGCCCTCCACGCGCTTCTCGTAGGCCGTGTCGACACCCTGCGCGATGTCCGGGGACTGCGCACCGATGGACACCGACACACCGCACGAAGCGCCGTCGAAGCCCTTCTTCGAGGAGTCGTAGCCTCACCGGCGATGTGCACCTGCCCCGTGGTGATCAGGGTCTCCACGGCCGCGCGCGAGGTCGGGTCCTCGCGCAGCAGGGCGTCGAGGATCGTGTCGCTGATCTGGTCGGCGATCTTGTCGGGGTGGCCCTCGGTCACGGACTCCGAGGTGAAGAGGCGGCGGGACATGGAACTCCTCAGGGAATGGGGATGGCGGGGGCGGGCACGCCGAACGGCCCGTGGTGGTCCGGTCAGGTCGTCTCGGCAGGGACGCCCTGGCCCGGGCCCTGGCGGATGCCTTCCAGCAGCGGCTCCAGCACTGCCTGGTGCTGCGCGTCGAAGAGCTTGACGTAGCCGTGGCGCTGTTCGAGGGTGCAGCCGCGGGAGAGCTTCGTCTGCTCGGACTCCACCGCGTAGTCGACGGCGGTGGCGCCCACGGCGCCCGCGAACTCGATCGGCCGGTAGAAGATCATCTCGAAGTAGAGGGGGAGCTTCCCGAGCCAGTCGTAGTCGTAACCGGTCTGCCGCAGGAAGAGCTTGGACCCCCGGTGCACGAACACCGAGAATCCGCGCAGCGCACCGTCCGCGGACCGTGCCGTGCACGCGTACAGCGCCTCGCCGCAGTGGCGGACGTGCAGTTCCAGGGAGCGGGTGAGCGTCTCCTCGGTGTACGCGTGCCCGTACTTGGCGCCGTGCCGCACCATCAGCGGGACCAGCTCGGGGATGAGCTCGCCCGTCAGCGGCTGCACGTCGAAGTCCAGGCCGGCGCCCTCCAGTTGCCGGCGTTCCTTGGCCACCTTGCGGCGGCGCAGGCTCGGCAGGCCGTCGAGGTACGCCCCGAACCCCGGCTCCGGCAGGTGCAGGGTGGCGTAGCGGGCCGTGGGGAACTCCGCGTAGCCGCCCTCGCGCAGCACCTCCCGCAGCGGGTCGTCCTCGCCGACGTAGAGGAAGGCCACGCTGCGCGAACCGCGGCCGCGCGCCTCTTCCTCCGCCGCCGCCACGAGTTCCCGCGTGAGCTCGCGACGCCGCCCCTCTCCCAGGTGCGCGGCGGTCAGCAGCAGGCTGTCCGGCACCCGGCGGCTGCCCGCCAGGTAGGACGGCAGGAGCCGCTCCGGGTCCAGGACGCCGTCCGGTACGGGGACCCCGTACCGGTCCGCGAGCATGCGCAGCGTGCAGTCGACCCGCATGAAGGGCCAGGGTTCCGAGGCCTCGTCGAGGGGGAAGCAGGCGACGGCCGCCTCCGGCGGGCCGTCCTCGGCGCCCGCCAGGTGGAACCGGGGGGCGATGTTGGTCTGCTCGCTCTCCAGCGACAGCCAGTCCGCCGAGTGGAAGAGGTCCCAGGACGGGGCCAGGTCGTCCCATCCGTTGCCCCGGGCCTGTTCCACCGACTCGAAGGTGCGCACCGCCATCGTCAGCCACGTCCCTTCGCCGCCGCGGCGGGTGCGAGCAGCACCTCGCGCACGAGTTCCTGGAGCTGCGGGCGCGCCGCGTTGACGTAGAAGTGCCCGCCCTCGAACAGCTGCGTCCGGGAGCTGCCCGAGGTGAGCTTGGACCAGTCCGCGAGGACCTCGTCGGGCACCAGCGGGTCGTCCTTGCCGCCGAGGGCCGTGACCGGGCAGCTCAGGCGTGCGCCGTCGCCGCTCCAGCGGTAGGTCTCGTACGCCGCGAAGTCGGCGCGCAGCGAAGGCATCATGAGGCGCACCATCTCCGGGTCGTTCCAGACGGCGTCGGGGATGCCGTCGTAGGAGCGGCGTACCTCGGCCAGGAACTCGGCATCGGGCAGGTGCGCGACCGGCGGCTCCTCCTCGACCCGGTGGGGCGGCGGCGAGGCGGAGGCGAACAGGTGGCGCGGTTCCCGCTCCAGCAGGAGCGCGGTCTCGTAGGCGATGACCGAGCCCATGCTGTGCCCGAAGAAGGCGAAGGGAAGGTCCAGCAGCGGGGCCACCGCCTCGGCCACGTGCGCCGCGATGAGCCTGATGTCGGTGACGGTCTCCTCGCGCAGCCGGTCCTCGCGTCCGGGGAGGTGGACCAGGCACACCTCCACGTCCGGGGCCAGCCCCGGCACCCATCGGGCGAAGGAGGACGGACCGCCGCCGCCGTGGGGTACGCAGAAGAGGCGGGCGCGGGCCCCGGGCAGCACGCGGGGGCGCTTGATCCAGCGGGAGGCGGTCGTCGTCCCGGTCATGCGAGCACCCGCTCGCGTCGGGTGCCGGCGAGTATGTCTTCGAGCACGTTGCAGAACCGTTCCAGCTCCTGCTCCGAGTTGTAGTAGTGGGGAGAGACCCGGAGCAAGGTGCTCAGTCCCCGTTCCTGCATGTCGACACAGGCCGCGTTCTCCAGACAGACCCATGTGTTGATCCCCGCGTCCTTCAGGGCGCCCCGGACCTCGAACTCGCCCCGGCCCTCGAAGGCGAGCGCGATCGTCCCGCACCGTTCGCGGCCCCGGTCGTGCAGGACGACCCCGCGCATCCCGGCCAGGTCCTCGCGCAGGCCCGCGGCCAGGCTCCGCGTCCGTCCGTAGGTCCGCCCGATCCCCCAGCCCAGCGCGTAGTCCACGGCGACGCCGAGGCCGATGCGGGACGCGGCGTTGGTCTCCCAGGTCTCGAACCGGCGGGCGCCGGGGGCCAGGCGGTAGCTGCCCGAGAGCCATTCGACGCCGTCCAGGCCGACAATCGGCGGCACGAGCCGGTGCGCGATCTCCTGGCGGACGTAGAGGAATCCGGTGCCGCGGGGCCCGCGCAGGAACTTCCGCCCCGTGCCGACGAGGAGGTCGCAGCCGATCTCCGCTACGTCGACCGGGAGTTGCCCGACCGACTGGCACGCATCGACCAGGTACGGGATGCCGTGCCTGCGGGCCACCCTGCCGATCTCGGCCACCGGGTTGACCAGCGCGTCGTGCATCGGCACGTGCACCATGGCGATCAGCTTGACCCGCTCGTCCAGCATCGCCTCCAGCCCGGCCACGTCCACCAGGCCGCTCCCGTCCACGGGTGCCACCTCCAGGGACAGCCCCAGCCGCTCCGAGAGGTGCAGCAGGGCGAGGTAGTTGCTGCCGTACTCGACCGCGGAGACGATCACCCGGTCGCCCTCCCGCAGCGGCACCGAGGACATCGCCAGGCCCCAGGCGCGCGTGGCGCTGTCCAGGATGGCGATCTCCTGGCGGCTGCAGTTGAGCAGGGAGGCGAGCGCCACGTGCGCGTTGCCGATGGCGCCTTCTGAGCGCTCGGCCGCCTCGTACGGGCCCACTCTGCTCTCGAGCCGCATGTACGCGGTCATCACGTCGAGCACGGGCGAGGCGATCAGGCTGGCACCGGCGTTGTTCAGGTGCACCACGTGGTTGACGCCGGGTGTTTCGGCGCGCGCCCTGGCGAGATCGAGTGTCTCGTTCATCTTCAGTCCAAGTCTGCTGGCATCCGTGGGGGGGCAGGAACGGGGAGCTTCCCTAGCCGGCGAGGTGCCGGAGCGCCTCCTGACCGGCGTCGCCCTCCTCCTCGGGCTGCCGGGGCACGCTGCCCCAGCCGACCTCGACGAGCTCGCCGACGGTGGTGCAGCCCCAGAACTCCGCGAGGGGCACCTTGACGTGCAGCGCCTGCTCCAGCCGGGCCACCACTTCGAGGAGCGCGAGGGAGTCGCAGCCGACCGCCAGGAGCTCGTCCTCGTCGGCGACCTCGTCCGCCTCGGCGACCTCGGCGGTGATCTGCCGTACGAGGGCGGCCACTTCGTCCTTGGTGACGCGCTGGGTCCCGGCCGGGTCCCCGGCCTCCTCCTTGCGGGCGAAGGTGAGGCGGATGCGCTCGATGCGCTCGGCGAGCGGGACGGTGGAGACCACGACCTGCGCCTCGCCGGAGGCCAGGATCGGGCCGATCAGCTCGCCGCCCTGCTCGCGGCGGATCGCGGTACGTGCGGCGGCCGCACCGATCCGCGCGCCGCCCCGGTCGTCGAAGCGCCAGGAGTCCCAGTCGACGCTGACCCACGGGGCGCCGTGGGCCCGCCGCCAGTGGGCGTAGCTGTCGAGGTAGCGGTTGGCCGCGGTGTACACGCCGAAGGCGATGCCGCCGAGCAGGGTGTCGAGGCTGGAGCACACCAGGCAGAAGTCGAGCGGCTGCGCCCGGGTGGCCCGGTCGAGGGCCGCGATGCCCGGCACCTTGGGACGCAGCGCGTCGACGGCCTGTCCGGTGGTCGTCGAGGCGAGCAGCGAGAAGTTGCGGCCCTCCTCGATGCCGGCCGCGTGGACCACGCCGTTGACGGGCCCCCACTCCTCGGTGATCTGCTTGACGACCTGTTCCAGCTGGTGCTCGTCGGCCACGTCGGCGGCGAACGTCCGTACCTCGGCGCCGAGTCCGCGCAGGGTCTCGACGGCGCGGCTGCGCTCGGTGTCGGCCGGGTCCAGGCCGCTGCGCGACAGGAGGGCGAGCCGGACGCGGGTGGTGCGGGCGAACTGTTCGGCGATCGTGAGGCCGATCCGGCCGAGGCCGCCGGTGATCAGGTACACGCCGTCCGTCTGCAGCGGCGCGGCCTGGCCCGGCTCGGCCGGCACCCGTTCCACCGTGCTCGTCATGCGGTCGGCTCCGCGGTAGACGACTTCGAGCTCGTCCTGGCCCGTGGACATCTCGGCGAGCAGCCGCGGGACCACGTCGGCGGGACGGCTGCCGACCGAGAAGTCGACGCAGTGACAGCTGATCCCGCTGTGCTCCTGCGGGACGACCCGGCACAGGCCGAGCAGCGCCGAGGCCTCCAGGTCCAGGGTGGCGGCCTCGCCCTGGGCGGGCTGGGCGTTCTCGGTCACCACCCAGACCTCGGGGGTCTGCGCCGCGCCGGCGAGCGCCTGGACCAGGCTGAGCATGCTGAGCGCACCCAGCGTGATGCCCTCCTGCTGACCGGAGGCGTGGCCGCCGTACGAGCTCAGGTGCACGACCTTGCGTACGGGCCCGCCCTCGGCGACCGCCCAGGCGACGAGGCGGGCCGCGTCCTCGGCGTCCGCGGGCCGCATCCGGACGTGGCGCCGCTCGCGGTCCGTCTCGAAGGCGGAGCCGGGCTCGACCAGTACGCAGAACAGTCCGGCGGCGGCGAGCTCCTCACGGACGGACTCGGTCATCGGGCGGCCGTCGCCGATCACCAGTGCGGTTCCGTCGGTGTCCTGGAGGTCGCCGCGGTGGTAGGGCCGGGGCAGCGCGGTCCGGTTCCACACCGGCCGGTACAGCCACTCGGCCAACGGCGCCTGCTCCTCGGGCTCCGCCGGGGCGCCGCCGGTGCCCGCGCCGGCCGGCAGGTCGATCCACGTCCGCTCGCCCTGCCACGGGTAGGTGGGCAGGGGGATCCGGCGGGGCCGCACGCCCTCGAACTGGGCGGCCCAGTCGGGGCTCGCGCCGTCGGTCCACTCCCGGGCGATCTGCGCCGCGGGACCGGCCGGTACGCGGCTCCCGTCGGGCTCCCGTACGGACAGGGCCCGCTCCAGCTCCGCGACCGAGCCGACGACGGCGGCCCAGCGGTGGGCCAGCGGGCGGCGGCCCGCGGCCAGCGTGTAGGCGAGCGGGGCCAGGCCGGTCTCCGGGCGGGCGGCGAGGAACTCCCGCAGCCGCTCCCGGACCTGTACCAGGGCCTCTTCGGTGCGACCGGACAGCAGGACCGCGTACGGGCCGTCAGCGGCGTCCCCGTCCGCGCGCTCGGGCTCCGGCTCGGGCTCGGGGGCCTGTTCGAGCACGAAGTGCGCGTTGGTGCCGCCCATGCCGAAGCAGCTCACGCCGGCGCGCCGCACCTCGGCCTGCCAGGGCTTGAGTTCGCGGTTGATGTAGAAGGGCGTCGCGTCGAGTTCGATGTCCGGGTTGATCTCGTCCAGCACCGCCATCGGGGGGATCTCGGCGTGCTTGAGGCACAGGATCGCCTTGAGGAGCCCCGCGATGCCGGAGGCGAAACAGAGGTGGCCGATGTTGGCCTTCACCGAGCCGAGCGCCACGTACCCGGTCCGCGAAGTGAACGGCTGGTAGGCGCGGACCAGTCCGCGGACCTCGATCGGGTCGCCGACGAGGGTGCCGGTCCCGTGCCCTTCGAGCAGGCCGATGGACTCGGCGGGTACCCCGGACGCCTCCAGGGCGGTGCGGATGACCCGCGACTGGCCCTCGACGCTCGGCGCGGAGAAGCCCGCCTTGACGCGGCCGTCGTTGTTGACGGCGCTGCCCTTGATCACGGCGTGGATGTGGTCGCCGTCGCGCCGGGCGTCCTCCAGGCGGCGCAGCACCAGGACGCCGACCCCGTCGCCCTCGACGTATCCGGAGCCCTTGCTGTCGTAGGCGCGGGTGCTGCCGTCCGCCGACAGGATGAAGCCTTCCTGGTGCTCGTAGGCGAGGGTGTCGGCCGTGCCGATGCTGGCCGCGCCGACGAGCGCGGTCCCCGCCCGGCCCTCGCGCAGGGCCTCGCAGGCCAGGTGCACGGCGACCGCGGCCGAGGAGCAGGCGGACTGGACGTTGACGCTCTCGCCGGTCAGGCCCAGCTTGTAGGAGATGCGGGTCGCGAGGGTGTCCGGGCCGTTGGAGAGCTGGATGAGCATCCGCTCGGCTGCCGACCGGGAGCCGAAGTCGCGGCCCTCGTAGTAGGTGTTGGGGCCGACGGAGGAGTAGACGGCGACGTCGTCGGCGATCCGGTACGGGTCGTAGCCCGCGTCCTCCATGGCGTTCCAGGCGCACTGGAGCAGATGCCGGTGCTGGGGGTCGAGCACCTCGGCCTCGCGCCGGGGGATGCCGAAGAAGTCGGCGTCGAACTCCTTCACCCCGTCCATGACCCCGCGGGCGTGGACCAGGCGCCGGCCGCTGCCGTCGTCCTCGACGACGCGGGGCGAGCCGTGGGTGATCGCCTCGCGGCCCTCGCGCACGAGGGACCAGAAGGCATCGAGGTCGGGGGCGCCGGGCAGGACGGCGGCCATGCCGACGACCGCGATGTCGGGACGGCCGGTGTTCACGGGAGTGGTCACTTCTTCTCCACCTCAGAGTTGGCGATCGCACCGGCCAGCAGCCGTACGGTGGGGTACTCGAACATCGACACGAGCGACAGCCGGACCCCCAGTTCCTGCTGGATGCGCTGGTGCGCCTGCTTGATCGAGATCGACGTGCCGCCCAGGTCGAAGTAGTTGTCGTCGACACCGATGTGGCGGGTCTTCAGGACATCGGCCCAGATGGCGCCGAGCGCGCCCTCCAGGTCCGTGGCGGCGGGCCGGAACGCGACGCCCAGCTCCAGCCGCGTGCCGTCCGTGCTCTGCCGCAGCGCGGCCCGGTCGGCCTTGCCGTTGCCGGTCAGCGGGATGCGGTCGAGCCGGAACAGCTCCGAGGGGATCATGTAGTCGGGCAGCCGGCGGGCGAGCCCGCCGCGCAGTTCGGCGACGGTCGGCGCCGCGCCCTCCGCGGGGACGACGTAGGCCGCCAGGATGCGCTCGGAGCCCTGCTGCCGGTCCACCACGGCCGCCTGCCGCACCTGCGGCTCCTCCAGCAGCGCCGATTCCACCTCGGTCAGCTCGACCCGGTTGCCCCGGATCTTGACCTGGCTGTCGATGCGGCCGATGACCTGGACGAGGCCGCCGGGCAGCATCCGGGCGAGGTCGCCGGACCGGTAGACCCGCTCGCCCGGCGCGCCGCCGAACGGGTGGGGGACGAAGGCCGCCTCGGTCAGGTCGGGTCGGCCGTGGTAGCCGTGGGCGAGCGCGTCGCCGCCGATGTACAGCTCGCCGAGCTCCCCTTCCGGCAGCACCTTCCCGGCGGCGTCCACGACCCAGACCTCGGTGCCGGGCAGCGGGGCGCCGACCGGGGGCGGTGAGTGGGCGAGGTCGGACGCCTCGAAGACGCGGCAGCAGGTGAACACGCCCGCCTCGGTGGGTCCGTAGCCGTTGGAGAAGCGGATGTCGGTGGTGCGCATCGCCCGGGCGAGGTGCGCCGTGGACACGACCTCGCCGCCCACGACGACCTGGTGCAGCCCCGAGTCCGCGAACAGGCCGTCGTCGACGACCTGGTTGAACACGGTCGGAGTGAGCCACAGGGACGTCACCGCGTGGGCCCGCACGGCCGACATGACCGATTCGGCCGAGACCCGGGTGTCCGGGTGGAGCACCAGGCGCCCGCCGTTGGCGAGTGAGCCCCAGACCTCCAGGACGTGCGCGTCGAAGGAGAGCGGGCACGTCTGGAGGAAGGTCACCCCCGGGCCGAAGTCGGCGTAGCCGCCGGGGCGGACGATGCGGGCGGCGGCCCGGTGCGGGACCGCGACGCCCTTGGGGGCGCCGGTGGTTCCCGAGGTGTAGATCACGTAGGCCAGGTTCTCCGCGGTGGGCCGCGGGCCCGCGGATGCGCCGTCCGCCACGGGCGGGTACGCGGCGTCCGCCCGGACCCGTGCGTCGCCGAAGGCGGCGAGCCGCTCGTGGGTGGCCGCGGAGGTGATCACTGCCAGGGCCCCGGAGTCCGCGAGGATGCCCGTCACCCGCTCGGCGGGGTCGTCGGTGCGCAGCGGCAGGTAGGCGCCGCCCGCCTCCAGGATGCCGAGCATGCCGACGATCATGTCGAGGGACCGTTCGACGTGCAGGCCGACCACGGTGTCGGGCCCGACGCCCCGGTCGCGCAGGTGCGCGGCCAGCCGGCGGGCCCGGTCCAGCAGTTCGCCGTAGGAGAGGGTCTGCCCGTCCTGGACGACCGCGGGAGCCCCTGGGTCCGCCGCCGCGTGCGCGGCGAACATGTCGTGCAGGCAGTGTGCGGTCAATTCGGTCTGCTGAAGCGGCTGTTGGACGTCGATCATTGAACTACCTCTCCCCCGTCCGGGATCCAGGCAAGATCCAAACACGCTGTTCCGCGCAGGGCATTGGACCTATGTACACAACTGCGCATGACACGGATCACCTTCGGGGCCGCCCGGCGCGCCCTGCCGGGCCGCGGGGGCGGCAGGTCAGCGCCGCACCGGGCCCGGCACCGGCCGCGGCCTTCTCACATGCAACGGCCGCCCCCACCCGGCGTACGGGTGGGGGCGGCCGTGTGCGGGGGGCGGCGGCGGGTCAGTGCGCGGGCGCCCACTGGGCGAGCAGGGCTTCGGCGGTCGTGATGGTGGCCACCAGGGCGAGGGAGTTGCGGATCACCTCGGCGGTGCAGGAGGCGGGCACTCCGGCGATGGCGTCGGACGGGACCACGACCTGGTAGCCGAGGTTCACGGCGTCGAAGACGGTGTTCGGGACGGCGATGTTCGAGGAGACCCCGGTGACGACGAGGGTGCGGATGCCGAGGTTGCGCAGCAGGGCGTCCAGGTCGGTCCCGGCCATCGGGGAGAGCCCGTGCAGCCTGCGGACCACGATGTCCTGCTCGGCCACGGTGATGGGCGCCGCGACCTCCACCGCCGGGCTCCCGGTGAGCTGGCGCACGGGCAGCTTGCCCGCGGCCCGGAACAGCCGGGCGTTGGTGCTGGCCCCCAGGCCGTCCGGCCGCCGCTCGGCCACCGCGTGCAGCACCTGGACGCCCGCCCCGCGCGCGGCCTCGGCCAGCGCGGCGATCCGCCCGAGGGCGCCGGAGTCCCGGGCCTCCTTGGCCAGTTCCGGCAGGGCGCTCTCCTCGCCGACCACGCCGTTCTGGCACTCGACGGTGAGCAGCGCGGTGGTGGCGGGATCGAGTTCCGGCATGGCTCCCCCTGGCGTGGCGACGGAAGAGCCCTCATGATTCCTGACACACAGTCAGATGTGAAGGGGTGCGAGGCCGATGGACGAGGCACGAGCGGACCGGGCGCAGCGGCGCGGTCGGCGCATCATGATGACCGACGCCGAGCTGGAGGTCTTCCTGCGCGAACAGCGGACCTGCCGGGTGGCGACCGTCTCCCCGGACGGGCGGCCGCACGTGGGCGCCCTGTGGTTCGCCTGGGACGGCACCTCCCTGTGGCTGTACTCGATCACGCGCAGCCGCCGCTGGTCCGACCTGCGCAAGGACCCGCGGATCTCGGTGGTCGTGGACTCGGGCGAGTCCTACGACGAACTGCGCGGCGTGGAGCTCTCCGGCAGCGCCGTCTTCGTGGGCGAGGCCCCGCGCACCGGCGAGCCCTGCCCGGAGCTGGCGGAGGCCGAACGGATCTTCCCCGTCAAGAACTTCGGCATCGAGGAGATGCCGCACGACGGCCGGCACGCCTGGATCCGCCTCACCCCGGACTCGGTCGTCTCGTGGGACTTCCGCAAGCTCTAGGCCGTCTCTTTCGGATCTTGCCGGGCCCGCGCCGCCCGGCACCGCGCCTCGCCGCACTGCCGGGGCAACCGAGTACGTCCAGTACACGGCAGCCCCGGCAGCACGCCGAGACACGGCACCGGACGACGCGGACCTGACCGACAAGATCCGAAAGAGACGACCTAGACGCCCTGGCGCGGCGACAGGGGCGCCCCCGCCGCACCGATGCCGTGCGCCGCCTGCCGCAGGGCCTGGACGGCGGCCCGGACCGAGGGCCGCCGGTCGGCGTCCGAGCGCCAGACGGCGTACACGTGGCGGCGCACGGAGTCGCAGACCGGCAGCAGCCGTACGCCCTCCGGCACCGGACCGCGGCCCAGCTTCGGCGCCACGCACACCCCGAGCCCGGCCTCGACGAAGGCCAGCTGGGTGTGGTGCTCCTCGGCGATGTGGGTGATCCGCGGCTCGGTGCCCGTTCCGCGCAGGGTGTAGACCAGCCACTCGTGGCAGAACTGGCCCTCGTTCCAGGAGATCCAGTCGTCCTCGGCGAATTCGGCGAGGGAGACCTCGGTGCGCTCGGCCAGCCGGTGACCGGCCGGGACCGCGATGTCGACCGAGTCGTCCAGCAGGTGCGTGCGGGTCAGCTCGCCGGGCACCGGCATCCGCTTGTTGTGCCAGTCGATGGCCAGGGCCAGGTCGAGGTCCCCGCGCACGACGGCCGCCATGCTCACCTCGGGCTCCTGTTCCCGCACCAGGGCGCGCAGCTCCGGATGGTCCGCGCGCAGGGCGGACAGGGCCCGCGGCAGCAGGCCGCGCATCGCGGTCGGGAAGGCGCCGATGCGCAGCTCGCCCACGGCGCAGCCGCGCTGGGCCTCGACATCGGCCTGGGCCAGCTCCACCTGGGAGATGATCCGGGCCGCGTGGTCGGCGAGCAGGCGGCCCGCGTCCGTGAGCCGGACCCCGCGCCCGTTCTTGGCCACCAGGGGCTGGCCGACCTCGCGCTCCAGCTTGGCCATCTGCTGGGACACGGCCGAGGTGGTGACGTGGAGACCGTAGGCCGCGCCGCTGACCGAGCCGTGGCGGGCGAGGGCGTCCAGGGTGCGCAGGCGCTCCAGGTTCAACATATAAGCAATGCTACGCCGTTGCCCTCAGGAACTCTCGCTTGTCCTACGTAGTTGACACGCGCACAGTAAGGGACATGAGCGCACCCGCCACCCCTGGCACCACCTCCGCCACACCGGCCACACTGGCCACATCGGCCAACCCCGCCACACCCACCGCCGGACCGGTCGGGGCCGCCCGCCCCGCCGTGCGCCGGGGCCGCTCCCTGGACTGGCGGGTCCGCTTCGCCGTCCTCTCGGTGGTCTGGGGCTTCAGCTTCCTGCTGATCAAGGTCGGTACGCAGGCGTACGCACCGTTCCAGGTGGCCCTGGGCCGGGTCCTGTTCGGGGCGCTCGCCCTGCTCTGCGTCCTGCTGGTGCGCCGCGAACCGCTCCCCCGCGGGCTGCGCACCTGGGGTCACCTCACGGTGGCGGCCGTGCTGCTCAACACCGCCCCCTTCTCCCTGTTCGCGTACGCGGAGCTGACCATCCCCTCCGGCCTGGCGGGCATCTGCAACGCCACCTCCCCGCTGTGGGGCATGGCCCTGTCGATGGTCGCGCTGTCCGAGGACCGTCCGACGCGACGCCGGTTCGCGGGCCTGGGCCTGGGCTTCCTCGGCGTGCTCATCGTCCTCGGCGCCTGGCAGGGCTTCGCGGGCGTCGACGCCAAGGGCACCGCGCTCGCCCTGCTGGCCTCGCTCTGCTACCCGATCGGCTGGATCTACGTCCGCCGCACCCTGGCGGCCGCTCCCGGCTCCCCGGTGGCCCTGACCGGCGCGCAGCTGCTCCTCTCCACGCTCCAGCTCGGCCTCGTCAGCGCCCTGTTCACCTCGGCCCCCGCGTCCTTCCCGCTCTGGCCCACCCTGGCGGTCGTCGCGCTCGGCGCCCTGGGCACGGGCATGGCCCTGCAGATGCAGTACGGGCTGGTGACGGAGGTCGGCCCGACCACCGCCCAGATGGTCACGTACTTCATCCCGGTCATCGCCACCACGGCGGGCGTCCTGGTCCTCGGTGAGCAGCTGCACTGGAACACCCCGGTCGGCGCGGCGATCGTGCTGGCGGGGGCCGCCCTCACCCAGACCCGCTCCGGCCCCCGCAAGCCCGCCTGACCCGCCCGCGCCCGCCGCGCCGGGCGCACCCCGGCGGGCCCCGTCAGTCGTAGCGGACGCCCGGTGTGCCGGGTCGCACCGCCGAGGCCAGGGAATCCGCCAGGCCCGCGATCTCCGACGGGGCCACCTGCGACACCGTCAGCCGCACGCCGGGCCCGGTCTCCACACGGAACCGGGCCCCCGCGGCGAGCGCCCAGCCCCCGGCCAGCATCCGGGTCACCACCCCCGTCTCGTCGGCCACCGGCACCCACACGTTCATCCCGCTGCGCCCGTACGCCCGCACCCCCCGCTCGCGCAGGGCCCCGACGAGCCCGTCGCGGCGCAGCCCGTACGAACGCGCCACCGCCGCCCGGTCCACCGCGCCCGCGGTCCACAGCTCCACCACCGCGTACTGGAGCAGCCGGCTCACCCATCCCGGGCCCAGCCGCTGGCGTCCCCGCACCCGGTCCAGGGTCACCTCGTCGCCCGTCAGCACCGCCATCCGCAGGTCCGGCCCGTGCGCCTTGGCCGTGGACCGCAGCAGCGCCCAGTGCCGGGTCACCCCGCCCAGCGGCCACAGCGGCAGGTCGACGAAGCCGAGCCCGTGGTCGTCCTCGATCAGCAGCACCTCGGGATGGGCGGCGAGCAGGGCCCGCAGCTCCCTCGCCCGCGCCTCGCTCACCGCCGCCCCGGTCGGGTTCTGCGCCCGCGAGGTCACCACCAGCGCCCGCGCCCCGTCCGCCAGGGCCCGCGCCACCGCGTCGGGCACCGGGCCGTCGTCGTCCACCGCCACCGGCAGGACCCGCAGCCCCAGCGCCGGGGCCAGGTCCAGCACGCTGCTCCACCCCGGGTCCTCGACCGCGACGGCGTCGCCCGGCCGCAGGTGCGCGGCCAGCACCCGTTCGATGCCGTCCAGGGCGCCCGAGGTCAGCGCCAGCGCTCCGGCCGGGACCCCGTCCGCATCCAGTTCGGCCCGGGCGAGCCGCGCCAGGTCAGGAACGACCGGGTCCTGTCCGTACAGGGTCGGCGCCTCGGCGTAGCGGCGGGCGGCGGCGGCCAGGGCACCGTCCAGCGGGGGGAGCAGCGTCACGTCCGGGTTGCCCGACGCGAGGTCCCGTACGCCCGCCGGCACGAGCGTGCGCAGCGCGTCCCGCGGGGTGCTGGAGGGGCGGGAGCGCACCCGGCTGCCGCGCCGCCCGTCGGTCTCGATGACCCCGCGTTCGCGCAGGGTCCGGTACGCGGCGGCCACGGTGTTCGGATTGACCCCGAGCGCGCCCGCCAGCTCCCGCATGGGCGGCAGCAGCGTTCCGGGGGCGAGCGCACCCGATCCCACGCCCGCTTCGACACTGGCCGCGATATCCGATGCGCGACGCCCAACGATCCGATAATCTTCTAGCACAAAGACAAGTATGCACTAGTACAACGGAGTCCGCATCATGACTGCCACGCCCGCCACCGAGACCCCCGCCACCGACACCCCCGGCACCGGGACGCCCAGCACCTACGAGCCCACCGGCCGCACGGTCCCCAGCCGCTCCCGCGACCGGGCCCGCTACGACCGCGAGACGGTGCACTCGATACTCGACCAGGCCTACCTGTGCCACCTCGGCTTCGTCCGCGACGGCGCCCCGGTGGTCCTGCCCACGCTCTTCGGCCGGGTCGGCGAAGCCCTGTACATCCACGGTTCCACCGGTTCGCGCCCGCTGCTCGCCGCGGGCAAGGCGGACCCCGGACTGCCGGTCTGCGTGACCGTGACGCATGTGGACGGTCTGGTCCTGGCCCGTTCGGCCTTCCACCACTCGCTGAACTACCGCTCCGTGGTGGTCCACGGCACCGCCTACCAGGTCACCGACGAGGAGGAGCGCCGCACCGCCCTGGACGCCCTCGTCGACCAGGTGGTGCCCGGCCGGTCCGCGGACTCCCGGCCCGCCGACGCCAGGGAGCTGGCCGCCACCGCGGTGATCCGCCTGGACCTGGACGAGGTGTCCGCGAAGCTGCGCACCGGCGGTCCGAACGACGACGCCGAGGACCTGGACCTGCCCTACTGGTCGGGCGTGGTCCCGGTCGCCCCGGCGTACGGCACCCCCGTACCGGCCGCGGACCTGGCCCCCGGCATCGCCGCCCCGGACTACCTCGCCGCGCTCTGAGGACGCTGCCGCACGGCGCCGGGCTGCGCCGCGGCAGCACCGTCCCGGCCGCCCGCCGGGCGGCGGGACTCCGCCGCGATCAGGGCCCCGACCGCCGTCAGCAGCAGGACGGTGCCCAGCACGACGGCGCCGGTCAGCCGCTCCCCGAGCAGCAGGACGGCGATCGCGGCCGCGCTCACCGGCTCGATCAGCATGATCACGGAGACGGTCGCGGCCCGCACCGCGGCGGCCCCGGTGAAGTAGAGCGCGTAGGCCAGGGCCGTCGGCACGGCGGCCACGTACACCAGCAGCCAGAGCACCCGAGCCGGTTCGGCGGCGTGCGGCGCCAGCCCCTCCAGCGCGGCGAGCGGCAGCAGGCACACCGCGCCCACCCCGACCGACCAGGCGGTGGTGACCAGCGGGTCTCCGCCGGCTCCGCGCTGCCCGAGCCACCGGGCCCGCAGTGTCATGGCGGCGTACCCGGCCGCCGACAGCAGGGCCAGCCCGACGCCCGACGGACGCACCTGGCCGGCCCCGCTGCCCAGCACGAGCACGGCGAGCCCGGCCAGCGCCCCGGCCACGGCGGCGGTCCCGCCCCGGCCGAGGCGCTCCCCCATCCAGTACCGGCCGCCGAGCGCGATCAGCACAGGCCCGGCACCGAGGGTGACGACGGTGCCGACCGCGAGCCCGGTCTCGTGCACGGCGCCGAAGTAGGCGGCCTGGAAGAGGGTGAACAGCAGCCCCGTTCCGATCAGGGAGGCGGCCGAAGGCCGGACGGGAGCCGCGGCGGCAGGCCTGCGGCGGACGGCGAGCACCCCCAGCAGCACCACGAGCCCCCCGGCGCAGCGCCAGAAGGACAGGGCGAGCGGACCGAGGTCACTGGCCAGGAAGAGGAGGGAAGCGGCCGCCCCGGCGGTGCCCCAGGCGGCTCCGGCGACGACGAGGTACAGCAGACTGCGCCCGGCAGCGGGCGAGTGGTTCGACACGTGGTTCTCCGCGCATGCGTGAAGGATGAGAGGAACAGGTCATCTCTTCGCGGGCAGCGCACACCCGCCCGGGAACACCCGGGCCGGGTCCTACGTCGTCGAGGTGCCGCCCGCGCTAGGCGGCGGGAGGCGGAAGCACGGTCGAGGGCATGATCGCCACCCTACGGGCTGCCGGGCCGCTCGCGCCAGGCTCCCGCCGGCCGGACGTCGTCACCGGGCGCCGGTGGTCTCCCGGTCCAGTACGGCCGGGTCGGCCGCGGCCGGCGGGGTGGGCCGCAGCGACTGCGCGATGAAGGCGCCGCTCAGCACCAGCGCACCGCCCGCGATCTGCCAGGCGGCGAGGTGCTCGCCCAGCAGCACCCAGGCCAGCACGGTGGCGACCACCGCCTCCAGGCAGGCCACCACCCCCGCGACCTGCGGCGAGAGCTTGCGCACCGAGACCACGCCGGTGAGGTAGGCGAAGACGGTGGCGACGAGCACCACCCAGGCCAGCAGCGCCACGGCGGGCACCGCCGTGTCCCCGAGAGCGGCCTGACCGCCCAGCACCTGCCAGTCCATCTCCCACGGGCGGGCGATCACCGTCATCACCAGGGTGCCGACGATCATGCCGTACGCGATCACGCCGATCGGGTCGGGCGCCTCGTCCCCGTCGGTGCCCTGGTCGGCGAGGACGAAGTAGAAGGCCTGGCAGCACGCGGCGGCGATGCCGAGCAGCACCCCGAGCGGGTCCAGGCTCAGTCCGGACCAGACCTCGACCACGCAGGCCAGGCCGACGACGGCCACGGCGGCTCCGGCCGCGGCCGCCCGGGTCACCGGCTTGCGCTGCACGAAGCGGATCCAGCCGAGGAGCAGCGCGGGGCCGAGGTACTCCAGCAGCAGGGCCACCCCGACGGGGATGCGGGACAGGGAGGCGAAGTAGAAGGCCTGTACGCCCGCGACGGCCACCAGCCCGAAGCCGGCCAGCAGGGCCGGCTTGCGGCGCACCAGGTCACGGTGGCGCCAGGCCAGCGGGGACAGCACGAGCGCTGCCCCGGCCACCCGTAGCCAGACCATGTGGAGGGGGTCGAGACCCGCCTCGATCAGCGGCTTCGCCGCCACACCGGAACCACCGAACGCGCACGCCGAGACCAGGGCGAGGCCCAGCCCGGCGTTTCTCCCTGACGCTTGCATCGGGCCATCATGACAGGACCGGTCAGCACCGTCATGCACCAGACGCCTGTTGAGACGGCCCTCGGCCGCACCGCACCGGAACCGGCGATTTCTGACAGGTCGTCAGTATTGAATGTTCCGGCCGCCGGGGCTACGTTCCGCCGCACGTACCCGACGAGAAGGGGTGGTCGCATGGCCGAAGTCACCGCGGAATCACGCATCGAGGCGTCCGCCGCGAAGCTCTGGGCCCAGCTGACGGACTGGGACGCGTACGGCCAGTGGAGCATGACCCACACGAATTTCCCGAAGGGCGGCCCGGAGACCTTCGCGGTCGGCTCCACCTTCGCCGAGAACATGAAGATGATGGGCTTCCCCGCCGAGGTCGTCTGGACCGTCTCGGAGCTGGAGGACGAGCGCCTCTTCGCCATCACCGGCAAGGGTCCGATGGGCGTGGCCGTCCTCACCCGGTACACCCTGACCCCCGACGGCGGTGCCACCACCGTCCGCATCGACGGGGAGTTCACGGGAGCCGCCGTCTCCCTGATGGCGGGCAAGCTCAAGGACTCGGCCACCGCCGCACTGAACGAATCCCTGCGCAAGCTCGCCGGCCTGGTCGCCTGAGCCCGTCGGACGACCCGCACGACGCCCCCCGCACACGACGGCGCGCCCCGCGAGAAGACCCGCGGGGCGCGCCGCCCCCTGTCCGGCCCGCCGCTGCACGGCCGGCCGCTCAGTGCTCGTCGGCCAGGATCAGGTAGAGCTTCTTGCGGGCGTCGTTGATCACCGCGACCGCCTTCTCCCGCTGCTCGGCCGAGCCGGTCTTCCAGACCTGCCCGAAGGCCTCCATCAGGCCGAAGCCGGCCGTGCGGATCTCGCTCATCGCCTCGAAGTCGAAGCCGCGCCCCGCCTCGGCCCAGGGTGCCGCAGGGCCCGAGGCGGCCTCGGTGCGGCCCGCCTCGGTGAGCGTGAACAGCTTCTTGCCGCCCTCGCTCTCATTGGTGATCAGGCCTTCGTCCTCGAGCAGCTGCAGCGTCGGGTAGACCGACCCCGGGCTGGGCTTCCAGACCCCGCCACTGCGCTCGCCGATCTCCTGGATCATCTCGTAGCCGTGCATCGGCCGGTCCGCGAGCAGCGCCAGGATCGAGGCGCGCACGTCACCCCGGCGCGCCCGGCCCCGCGGTCCGCCGCGGCCTCCGCGCCCACCGAAGGGCCCGCCTCCGAAGGGCGGCCCGAAGGGGCCGAACGCGGCGCGCAGCCCCGCGAACTCCTCCCGGCGGTCGGGGCCGCAGTGCCCGTGGCCCCGCCCCCGCTCGGATCCCTGGTCGTGCCCGTGCTGTCCGTGCTGTCCGTGTGAACGCATGACTGCGCTCCTTCCGTTTCCGTTCGGTACGTCCTGTCATCGGTTGTCCGATATCTCAACTATCACTGACCCATCGCGATGCGTCAACGATATATCGGAAACTTTCTCAACGAACAGCCCGCCATGACATCGTGGAGCCATGACCATCGACGTCCGCCCGGCCTCGGTCTTCGAGGACCTCCGCACCCTGGTCGGCCCGAAGTCACCCGCGGCCAATGTCTGCTGGTGCCTGAGCTACCGGATCCCCTCCAAGCTCAACAACGCACTGCGCGGCCCGGCCCGCGGCGAGTACGCCGCCGAGCTGTGCCGGACGGGTCCCCCGGGGGTGCTCGCCTACGACGGCGACGAGCCGGTCGGCTGGGCCGCCGTGGCCCCGCGCTCGGACACCTCCTTCGCGCACAGCCGGAAGATCCCGCACGTCGACGACCTGCCGGTCTGGTCCCTGTGGTGCATCCGGGTCCGTCCCGGCCACCGCAAGCAGGGGATCTCCCACGCCCTGATCGACGGCGCCGTCGCCTTCGCCCGCAGCCACGGCGCGCCCGCGATCGAGGCGTACCCCCTCGACAACAAGGGCGCCAAGGTCGACCTGACGATGGCCTACGCCGGGATCCGGAAGAACTTCGAACGCGCCGGGTTCACCCACGCCGCCGACACCACCTCCGTACTGGCCGGACACCCCCGCGTCCTGATGCGCCTCGACCTGCACTGACGGACGGACCGCGCGGCCCGCGCGGCGCTTGCCCCGGACACGATGCCAATCACCCCGGATTGGCCTTTGTCAGCGATCGGCGAAGCGTCCTAACGTCGGAGCCATGCGCATCCGAATCGTCGACGCCTTCACCGACCGCCCCTTCCACGGGAATCCGGCCGCCGTCCTGCTCCTGGACTCCGGATTCCCGCCGGACGCCTGGCTCCAGCAGGTCGCCTCCGAGATGAACCTGTCGGAGACCGCCTTCGCGCACCCCCTGCCGCCCGGCGGGGACGCCGACTGGGCGCTGCGCTGGTTCACCCCGGCCGCCGAGGTCGACATGTGCGGGCACGCCACGCTCGCCACCGCGCACGTCCTGGCCACGAGCGGTCTGGCGAAGGGCCTGATCCGCTTCTCCGCGCGCTGCGGCATCCTCACCGCCGAGGCCGCCGAGGACGGCACCGTCACGATGGACTTCCCCACGTCCTCCCTGACCCCGGCCGACGCGCCCGGAGCGGTGGACCACGCACTCGGCGGGGTCCCGATCCTCTCCGTGCACGACACCGCCGCGCACATCGGGGACCTCCTGATCGAGCTCGCCGACGAGCGGACCGTCCACGAGCTGGCACCGGACCACGCCGCCCTGCGCACCTTCGCCAAGCGCGGGGTGATCGTCACCGCGCCGGCCGAGGACCCCTCGCGCGGCTACGACTTCGTCTCCCGGGGCTTCTTCCCGGCCTTCGGGATCGACGAGGACCCGGTGACGGGCAGCGCGCACACCGCACTCGCCCCCTTCTGGGCCGCACGCCTGGGCCGCACCGAGCTCACCGGCCTCCAGGGCGGAGCCCGCCGGGGCCTGGTCCGGGTGAGCCTGGCGGGCGACCGTACGCTGCTCAGCGGACGCGCGGTCACCGTCCTCGACGGGGAACTCCTCGCCTCCCCGTGACCGCCGGGGCGGGGCGGGCCGCACCACAGCGGCGCGGCCCCGCCCGTCACGGCGTGGGCAGCCAGTCCACCTTGCCCGCGAGCAGCGCGTACCCGCCGAAGGCCACGATGTCGAGCAGGGCGTGTGCGACGACGAGCGGCGCCACCCGGCCCCAGCGGCGGTAGGCCAGCACGAAGACGACGCCCATCACCATGTTGCCGATGAAGCCGCCGATGCCCTGGTAGAGGTGGTAGGAGCCGCGCAGCACCGAGCTGGCCAGCAGCGCGGCCAGCGGGGACCAGCCCAGCTGGTCGAGCCGGCGCAGCAGGTAGGCCAGCACGATGATCTCCTCGACCAAGGAGTTCTGCACCGCGGAGAGGATCAGCACGGGGAACTTCCACCACACGTCGGGCAGTGCCTCCGGCACCACCGTGAGGTTGAAGCCGGTGGCCCGCGCCACGAGGTAGAAGGCCAGCCCGGCGCTCCCGATCCCGGCCGCCACGAGGGCCCCGCGCCCCAGGTCCCCCAGCGGACGGGTCCGGTCGAAGCCCAGCACCTTCAGCCCCGGCGCGCCCTCCCGGGTCAGCAGGTGCGCCACCAGCAGGACGGGCACCAGGGCGCTGGCGATGCCGAACAGCTGCCAGGCCAGGTCCAGCCAGGGCCGGCCGGGGGCGTACGAGCCGTTGAGGGTGGCGGCCTGGTCCTTGAGCCCGCCCGGCTTGGTCAGCGAGCCGATGAAGCTGATGAGCGCCGAGACCCCGCTCGCGCCCAGCGACAGGGCGAGCACGAGCAGCGTCTCGGTGCGCAGGACCGCCCGTCCCGGACGGTGTCCGTCCCCGTCCAGCTCCACGACCACCGGTTCCGGCTCCGCCCGCACGCCCGACTCCTGCTCCCGCCGTCCACGGCGACGTCCCGATTGCAACACCCCCATACTGCCCCCTCGGCGGGGCGCAGGGGTCGGCGCGGGGATCATCGGGACGCGCGCGGAACGAGGCGGACGGCGGCAGCAGCAGCAGCAGCGGACGGCACGGCACCGGCCGACGCCCGGCTCAGCGCCCCACGGCCGCCGTCGGGCTCGCCTCCTCCTCCGTGAGCCCCACGGGCCAGGTGTGCACGGGATCGCCCTTGTGCATCAGCTCGCTGTACCGCCGGGTCACCGCGGCCAGCGCCTCGTCCCGTTCCAGCCCGGCGGCCAGCGCCCGGTGGTAGGTGTCCACCTGCCAGGTCGCCCCGTTCACCCGGCGCCGACAGCGCTCCTCGATGATCCCGAGGTAGTGGTCCCGGTCGGCGGGCTCGATCCCCCACGCGTCCAGCCCGGCCGCCGCCATCGGCAGCAGCTCGTCCAGGACGAGCCGTACGGCGGGCACGCTCGCCAGTCCCCCGGCCCGGCCGCGCCGGGGCCAGCGCAGCCGCGCGTCGATCCCGTACCGGCAGGCGGCGTCGAAGTTGGCCTCCGCCTCGGCGAAGGGCAGCCGGGTCCACACCGGACGGGGTTCGTCGGCGAGGGTGCGCACGAGCCCGTAGTAGAAGGCGGCGTTGGCGACCACGTCGGCGACCGTCGGCCCCGCGGGCAGCACCCGGTTCTCCACGCGCAGGTGCGGCACCCCGTCGGCGACCCCGTACACGGGCCGGTTCCAGCGGTAGACGGTGCCGTTGTGCAGGACCAGTTCCTGCAGGCTCGGCACGCCGCCCTCGGCGAGCACCCGCAGCGGCTCCTCCTCGTCGCAGATCGGCAGCAGGGCCGGGAAGTAGCGCACGTTCTCCGCGAAGAGCTCGTAGGCCGAGTCCACCCAGCGTTCGCCGAACCACGTGCGCGGCCGCACGCCCTGCGCCTGCAGCTCGGGCGGCCGGGTGTCGGTGGCCTGCGTGAACAGCGGCGGCCGCGACTCCCGCCACAGCTCCCGCCCGAACAGGAACGGCGAGTTGGCGCCGACGGCGATCTGTACGGCGGTCACCGCCTGCGCCGCGTTCCACACGTCGCAGAAGCGGGCGGGCGTGACCTGCAAGTGCAGCTGTACGGAGGTACAGGCGGCCTCGGGCACGATCGACCCGGAGGTCCACACCAGCCGCTCGACACCGTCGATGTCGAGGGTGAAGTCCTCGCCCCGCATCATCAGGATCTGCTCGTTCAGCAGGGAGTAGCGGTCCACCGCCGAGAGGTTGGCGGTGACCAGGTCCTCGCGGGAGATCGTCGGCAGAATGCCGATCATCACCACCCCGGCATCGATCTCCGCGGCCTGCCGGTGGGCATAGGCCAAACCCGCGCTGAGTTCCTCGGCGAGCTGGTCGAATACCCGGCCGCCGAGCCGGTGCGGAAGGACGTTCACCTCCAGGTTGAACATTCCGAGTTCGGTCTGGAAATCGGGGCTCGCAATCCGTTCCAGTACCTGGGCATTCACCATTCTCGGCATTCCGTCGGCACCCGCGAGATTCAGCTCTATCTCCAGCCCCATCATATTCTTGGGACGGTCGAACCTCTTCTCCGCCAGAAGCCGCTCCAGCCCCTCCAGGCACTCGTGAAGCTTCCTTCGATACCGCTGCCGATCGGACAGGTCGAATCCGCCCGCCACGACCTTCTCCCCCATCGAAGCGTCCCTCCTCGAGTGGGCACGGCCGGTTGCACCCGGGCGCGCATGTACGGTCGATGATGCCCCGGCTCGGTGATCCATAACGCGGCGGGGGTGCACCTGGCGAGGAGCGCGCGCCGGTTTGGCCGAACGGCGCTTCGGCACATTCGTCTGGCAACTCGTCCGGTGCACATTCCGCTGCGACTTTGCCGGTTTCTGATAACAGGCGCTTTCCAGCCGAGCCCCCGTCAGGTAGCCTCCCAGGTCAGCGCGGCACCTTCGCGCCCATGCGGCATGGATCCCGTAACAGCGGGACCGGTAAGCGCCTTGTCGGCAATAGCCGGGACAGCTAGCCGAAACACCGCGTGAACACGTGTCGTATAAACTCCGCAAACGAGGCAGAGAGTTGGCGCGCGGCCATTGCCCCTCAGCCCCCCTCTGGCCCCAGAATGCGACAGCGCCGTCCGCACCTGCCCCCGTTCCACCGGTCTCCCAAGTGAGAGGCGACCCACCATGCCGCTGCATGTCCCCCCGGCCCCCGCACCCGCCTTGCGCAGCGTCCTCGCGGCACTCGGATCCCCCACCGCCGTCCACGAGGCGCACACTCCGGCCCTGCGTGCGCTGCAGGGCCCGATGACCGCCGAACTCCCCCTTCCGGTCCACGTTCTCGACCGCCTGCAGCTGTCGAACCTCGCGGCAGGCGGCCGGCCTCCCCGCACCCGGCTCACGGGTTGGCGGTTCCTGATCCGCAGCGGCGACCGGTTCGTCGCCGCGGCCGACACCCGGCTGACGCCCGACGGGTGGGCCTTCTCCCACTTCTTCGAGGGCCCCTACGTCGCCGCCACGGAACGCGCCCTGCACCAGGCGGAGTCGCTCGGCAAGAGCTACCAGCCGCGACTGCTGTCCGTACCGGAGCTGTACATGCTGACCCTGTGGCTGCACGGAGCGGTGGGCGCCGACGCTGCCTCCGGCCTGCCGGCCGGGGAGGACCTGCTCGTTCCGCTGGCACCGGCTCCACCCGGGATCGCCGCCTACCGGCCACACCTGGTGTCCGAGCTGCTGCCCGTGCTGACCCACCGGCTGACCCCTGCCACACCTCCTTCGCTGGCCGCACCCGCCGCCTGACCCGATTCGCCCATTCGGCCTAGTCCGCTGGGGCCACGTGCGAACCATCCGAAATGACAGGGGAGTTGGCCTGAACCGCCCGCACGAGTGATGCGTCATCAATCTATGAGGACAGCTGCTGGGAAATACCTGCGAAGCGGCTGTCGTGGGGGAAGACTGAGGACACGCTCCCCGCGGGTGCGGGGATGACCCAGGGGGACGGCCATGAACCACGTATCGAGCCGTAGCACGCAGACCACACCGCAGCGAAAGAACGCATCCATGTGCCAGCACCAGCCAGCCTGCCCGTCAGCCGACTCCGCCGACCGGGAGGCGGCCCTCCCGGTGGCCAACCACCCGGAACAGGGCTGGAGCCTGCTGTGCAACGGCGTCCTGCTCTTCGAGGACACCGGCGAGCTGCTGCCGGACGGCCAGATCATCGCCCCGCACCGCCCGCTCGCGGCGGCCTAGGCGCCACAGCACGTACGGGAAAGGGGCCGGCCCCGGGAGGAGATCCCGGGGCCGGCCCCTTTCACGTGCGGTGCGATCAGTTGTCGTACTCGTCCAGCGGCGGGCAGGAGCACACCAGGTTGCGGTCACCGAACGCCCCGTCGATGCGGCGCACCGGCGGCCAGTACTTCTCGGCGGCCGTGACCCCGCCCGGGAAGACGGCCTCGTCACGGCTGTACGGGTGGTCCCACTCGCCGCCCAGCGCCGCCGCGGTGTGCGGGGAGTTGGCCAGCGGGTTGTCGTCCGCGGGCCACTCACCGGCCGCGACCCGCTCGATCTCGCCGCGGATGGCGATCATCGCGTCGCAGAACCGGTCGATCTCGGCGAGGTCCTCGGACTCCGTCGGCTCGATCATCAGCGTGCCGGCCACCGGGAAGGACATGGTCGGCGCGTGGAAGCCGTAGTCGATCAGACGCTTGGCGATGTCGTCCACGCTCACGCCCGTCGACTTCGACAGCGGACGCAGGTCGATGATGCACTCGTGCGCGACCAGGTTGCCCGGGCCGGTGTAGAGCACCGGGTAGTGCGGCTCCAGGCGCTTGGCGATGTAGTTGGCGCCGAGCACGGCCACCTGGGTGGCACGCTTGAGGCCCTCGCCGCCCATGAGGCGCACGTACGACCAGGAGATCGGCAGGATGCCGGCCGAGCCCCACGGAGCGGCCGAGATCGGGCCGACGCCCGTCTGCGGACCGGCGGCCGGCTGGAGCGGGTGGTTGGGCAGGTACGGGGCCAGGTGCGCCCGGACACCGACCGGGCCGACGCCCGGGCCGCCGCCGCCGTGCGGGATGCAGAAGGTCTTGTGCAGGTTCAGGTGGGAGACGTCGCCGCCGAAGTGACCCGGCTTGGCCAGGCCCACCAGGGCATTGAGGTTGGCGCCGTCCACGTAGACCTGGCCGCCGGCGTCGTGCACCTGGGCGCAGATGTCGGCGACGTGCTCCTCGAACACACCGTGCGTGGAGGGGTAGGTGATCATCAGCACGGCGAGCTCGTCGCGGTACTGCTCGATCTTGGCGCTCAGGTCGGCGGCGTCCACCTCGCCGTCGTCGGCGGTCTTGACGACGACGACCTTCATGCCGGCCATGACCGCGCTCGCGGCGTTGGTGCCGTGGGCGGAGGACGGGATGAGGCAGATGGTGCGCTGCTCGTCACCGTTCGCGCGGTGGTAGGCGCGCACGGCCAGCAGACCGGCGAGCTCGCCCTGGGAACCGGCGTTGGGCTGGATGGAGACCTTGTCGTAGCCGGTGACCTCGCAGAGACGTTCCTCCAGCTCGGTGATGAGCGTGAGGTACCCCTCGGCCTGCTCGACCGGGGCGAACGGGTGCAGCTGGCCGAACTCGGGCCAGGTGACCGGCTCCATCTCGGTGGTCGCGTTGAGCTTCATGGTGCAGGAGCCCAGCGGGATCATGCCGCGGTCCAGCGCGTAGTCCTTGTCCGACAGCTTGCGCAGGTAGCGCAGCATCGCGGTCTCGCTGCGGTGCTGGTGGAAGACCGGGTGCGTCAGGACCTCGTCCGAGCGCAGCAGGCCCTCGGGCAGGGTGTCCGCCGTGGTCAGGTCGAGCGCCTCGATGTCGGCGGTGACCCCGAAGGCCGCCCAGACGGCCTCGATGTCCGCGCGCAGCGTGGTCTCGTCGCAGGAGACGGACACCAGGTCCGCGCCGGCCTGGTACAGGTTGACCCCGCCCTCACGGGCAGCGGCGACGACCTCGGCGGCCTTGCCGGGGACCCGGGCGGTGACCGTGTCGAAGTACGAGCCGTGCTCGATCTCGACGCCGCCGGCCTTCAGGCCCGCGGCCAGCAGGGCGGCGTAGCGGTGGGTGCGGCGGGCGATCGTGCGCAGGCCGTCCGGGCCGTGGTAGACGGCGTACATGCCGGCCATCACGGCGAGCAGCACCTGCGCGGTACAGATGTTGCTGGTGGCCTTCTCGCGGCGGATGTGCTGCTCGCGGGTCTGCAGCGCGAGGCGGTAGGCCTTGTTGCCGTCCGCGTCCACGGAGACCCCGACGAGGCGGCCCGGCAGGGAGCGGGCGTGCTTGGCCTGGACGGCCATGTAGCCGGCGTGCGGTCCGCCGAAGCCCATCGGGACGCCGAAGCGCTGGGTGGTGCCGACCGCGATGTCCGCGCCCAGCTCGCCCGGGGAGGTCAGCAGGGTCAGGGCGAGCAGGTCGGCCGAGACCGCGACGATCGCGCCGAGCGCGTGCGCCTGGTCGATGACCGGCTTGATCTCCCGCACGGCACCGGAGGCGCCCGGGTACTGGAGCAGCACGCCGTAGATCCCGCGCTCGGCGATCTCGGCCGGGATGCCGGCGGACAGGTCGGCGACGACGACCTCGATGCCGATCGGCTCGGCGCGGGTCTCGATCACGGCGATCGTCTGCGGCAGCGCGTCGGCGTCCACCAGGAAGACGTTGCCCTTGGCCTTGCCGACCCGGCGGGCCAGCGTCATCGCCTCGGCGGCCGCCGTGCCCTCGTCGAGCAGGGAGGCCCCGGAGGTCGGCAGACCCGTGAGGTCGGCGACGACGGTCTGGAAGTTGAGGAGCGCCTCGAGGCGGCCCTGCGAGATCTCCGGCTGGTACGGGGTGTACGCCGTGTACCAGGCCGGGTTCTCCATGACGTTGCGCAGGATCACCGGCGGCGTGAAGGTCCCGTAGTAGCCGAGACCGATCATCGAGGAGAGCACCTGGTTGCGGTCGGCGAGCGAACGCAGCTCGGCGAGCACCTCGGCCTCGGTCCGCGCCTCGGGCAGGTCGAGCGCCTCGGCGGTCTTGATCACATCCGGTACCGCGGCGGCGGTCAGTTCGTCCAGGGAGCCGTAGCCCACGTGGGCGAGCATCTTCGCCTGCGCCTCGGCATCCGGGCCGATGTGGCGCTGCTCGAAGGGGATGCCTCGCTCCAGCTGGGAGAGCGGAATGCGGTTGGCGGTCATGTACGGAGGCCTCCTGGTCGTATGACCTGCGAGGGGTACCACGGCGCGGGCACCCGAGCGGCCTCCCCCTCTGTCATCTCAACCTGAGAGTTTCACCGGCCGCTCGAGGGTCGCTCGACAGACCGGCTTTCACCGTCGGTGAGGAGGGGAACCGGCACTGCGCGCCCGGTACCCGCCCCTGCTTTCCAGAGTGGCCTCGTCCGTGCGGTACGTATGCCTGAGAGATTCCGGGGAGGATTTGCTCCTTCGGCGCCTCCGTCGCTTTCACTCGGAGGACTCTCCCGCACAGGGTCGACAGCCGTCACCCAGCCTACCAGCGACGATCCGGACCCTCCCCCGAGTGGCCTCAGCCCCGGATATGCACTTCTGTAGTCATTACGGAGCAGTTGCGACCAATTGGAGGGACCGTGCAGACCGACATCGATCCGCGCAGCCTGATCGGCCGCAAGGCGTTCGACCGCAATGGCACCAAGATCGGCACCGTGGACGAGGTCTACCTCGACGATGCCACGGGCACCCCGGAATGGGCCGCCGTCCGGACCGGCCTCTTCGGCCGGGACGCATTCGTCCCCCTGGAGCCCAGCGAGATGGTGGGGGACGCCCTGCACGTGCCCTTCGAGCGCTCCCTCATCAAGGACGCCCCGGACTTCGGAGTCGGCCGCCACCTCTCCCCCGAACAGGAGCTCCAGCTCTACCACCACTACGGCCTGGACGTGACCCTGCCCAGCGAGTTCCGCCACCCGCCCGCATCCGGCTCCGGGTCCGGCCGCGACTTCGGCCGCCTGGCCGGAGGAGAAGGCTAGCCCCCGTCCCCCACCAGCGGCAGCGGATCGGACGGCTCCAGCTCGGGGTCGTCCACCCGGAAGGTCCGCACCCGGCCGGGCTCCGAACCGGGCTGCTCGAACCGTACGGTCACCCGCCCGACCCCGCTGCCCTGCACCCACCCGGGCCCGTACACCGCGTGCCGTACGTCGCTGCCCGCCGCCCAGCGCCGCCCGGGGGCCGTCTCCGGCTCCCGGGGCGGCTCCGCACCCGCCCGGGGCGTCCCGGGAGCCCCAGGCGCCTCGTCAGCCCCCTCCAGCCCGGGTACACCGGGCGCACCGGGCGCCGCCTCCGTACCGGCAGTCCCGCCTTCCCTGCCTTCCCCGTCTGACCCACCCGTCTCGCCTGGCCCGCCGACCCCGCCCGCCTCGGCGGTGAGCGCCTGCGCGAACAGGTCCTCCTGCGTGTAGTCGGCCAGCCCCGTCACCCCCACGCCCAGCAGCCGCACCCCTCCCG
The DNA here is from genome assembly GCF_000725805.1 of Streptomyces xanthophaeus. Taxonomy (GTDB): domain Bacteria; phylum Actinomycetota; class Actinomycetes; order Streptomycetales; family Streptomycetaceae; genus Streptomyces; species Streptomyces xanthophaeus. The sequence goes on from NZ_JOFT01000052.1 coordinate 28,467, forward strand.
TGGTGTCCACGGCCTCCAGCAGCCTCGCGGCGGCCTCCCGCACCACGCCCGGGTCGTCCGTGGGCCCCCGCAGCGTCTCGGAGCGCGTCAGCGTCGAGAAGTCGTACCGCCGCACCTTCAGCACGATCGTGCGGCCCGAGTGGCCGGAGCCCCGCAGCCGCTGCACGCACCGGTCGGCCAGCCGCTGCACCTCGCCCCGGATCCGGATCCGGTCGTGCAGGTCCACGTCGAAGGTGTCCTCGACCGAAACCGACTTCGCGTCCCGCTCCGCCACCACCGGCCGGTCGTCCAGGCCCAGCGCCATCCGGTACAGGCCGACCCCGTGGGAGCGCCCCAGCATCCGGACCAGCTCGTCCTCCCCCGCCTCGGCCAGCTCCCCCACCAGGGTGATCCCGGCCCGCCGCAGGTGCTCCCCGGTGGCCGGCCCCACCCCCGGCAGGGTCCGTACCGGCATCGGCGCGAGCAGTTCCCGCTCCGTCCCCGGCTCGATCAGCAGCAGCCCGTCGGGCTTGGCCTCCTCGGACGCCACCTTGGCCAGCATCTTCGACCCCGCCAGCCCCACTGACCCGCTGAGCCCCGTGGCGGCCCGGATGTCCGCCCTCAGCCGCTCCCCCGTCGCCCTGGCGCCCCGGGCGTCGAAGGCCGTGCCGCCCGCCTCCAGGTCCACGAAGGCCTCGTCCAGGCTGAGCGGCTCCACGAGCGGTGACAGCTCCCGCAGGAGGCCCATGACCACCTCGCTGACCTCGCGGTAGAGGCTGAAGCGCGGGATGAGGCAGGCGCCGTTCGGACAGAGCCGCCTCGCCTGGCCCATGGGCATCGCCGAATGCACCCCGAACCGCCGCGCTTCGTACGAGGCGGTGGCCACGACACCGCGCGGCCCCAGGCCCCCGACGATCACGGCCTTCCCGCGCAGGCTCGGCTTGGACGCCTGCTCCACGGCGGCGTAGAAGGCGTCCATGTCCAGGTGGAGGATGGTCGGGGCGGCTCTCACAGGCCCGATGCTGCCCTACGGGACTGACATCGCCCCGGTGCTGCTCACACGGCGCGGTTGCGCCGGGCGGCCAGCTCGTCGGTCGGGTTGCGGCCCACGACGGTCTCGCCCGTGTCCACGCGCTCCCCGTGCAGCTGGGACAGCGCGTTCTCCACGTCCCGCCACACGACGCCCACGGCGATGCCGAAGACGCCCTGCCCGCCCTGGAGCAGGCTCACGACCTGGTCGGGCGAGGTGCACTCGTACACGGTGGCGCCGTCGCTCATCAGCGTCATGCGCTCAAGGTCCGAGAAACCGCGGTCCCGCAGGTGCTGCACGGCGGTGCGGATGTTCTGGAGCGCCACCCCGGTGTCGAGGAAGCGCTTGACGATCTTGAGAACGACCACGTCCCGGAAGCTGTACAGCCGCTGGGTGCCCGACCCGTACGCGGGCCGCACGCTCGGCTCCACCAGTCCGGTGCGCGCCCAGTAGTCGAGCTGCCGGTAGGTGATGCCGGCCGCGGCGCACGCCGTGGGCCCGCGGTAGCCGACCTGCTCGGGGGCCGGGTCCTCGCCGTCCACCGGTGCGACCGGTGTCGACTCCGGCTGGCGGCGCGCGGAACCCAGTCCGCTGCCGTGCAACGGGTACGGCCCACCGTCACTCCGCGCGGGGGTACCCCCGGTCGTACCGTCGCCCGTGATCCTCACGCCGACCCTCCGTCCTTGACCTGCCCACCTTGAAGGTAGGCAGTCACCAGGGGTGCGTCAACGATCGCCACACTCGGCACGCCGAGTGATAATCACCCTGAGAGTGGTTTCCCGTATCCCCTTGCGGGGAAAGGCTACTCGAATGGGCTGAAAGTTCACGGTGGGCGACGCGGCCGCCGCGTCACTGCGGGCCGGTACCGAAGTCCTCCGGCGAGATCTGGTCGAGGAACTCGCGGAACTTCTCCACCTCGTCCTCCTGCTCGTCGGGAATGGCGATTCCGGCGTCGTCGAGCACGCCGTCACTGCCGTAGATCGGCGTCCCCGTCCGCAGGGCCAGCGCTATGGCATCGGAAGGCCGCGCGCTCACCTCGACCCCGCTGGCGAAGACGAGCTCCGCGTAGAAGACACCCTCCCGCAGATCCGTGATCCGGACCTCGGTGAGCTCCTCACCGACCGCCTCCAGCACGTCCTTGAACAGGTCGTGCGTCAGCGGCCGGGCAGGGGCCATGCCCTGCTGTGCGAAGGCAATGGCGGTCGCCTCCCCTGGACCGATCCAGATGGGGAGGTACCGGTCGCCTCCCACTTCACGCAGGAGCACGATCGGTTGGTTGGAGGGCATTTCCACCCGGACACCCACAACGTCGAGCTCGTTCACACAGCAACCCTAGGACCTGCCCGGCAGGTTTGGGTAGTCGGGGCTCCACTCCGACCAGCGCGCTCAGCGCAACCGGACGCCGAGAGCGGTCTGCACGAGCGCCTCGTGGAGCCGTACGGAGAGCCCCGCGAGCTCCTTCAGGGTGGCCTCCGCATGGGCCCTGGTCTGGGGATTGCGATGCCTGCGCAGCGGGGTCACGACCTGCTCCACCAGGCCGGCCTCCCGGTCGGCGGCGGCCTTCATCGCCCGCAGGTGACGCGGCTCCAGCCCGAACCGCCCCAGGTCGGCGACCAGCCGGGCCACCGTGACGGCCTCGGCGTCGAATCCGCCGCCGGGCACCTCGGCGAGCAGCCCGTACGACTCCCACTCGGCCAGCTGGGCCTCGTCCACCTCCGCGGCGGCGATCAGCTCGGCGCGGCCCACACGGGACGCCGTGGGCCTCTCCCGGCCCACCTCGCCGTACAGGGCGGCCGGACTGGCCGGGTCCAGCTGACCTGCACCGTCGCGACTGCCGGCGGGCGCCGGGATACGGATCTGCTCACCGCGGTCGAGCGCGTCGAGCTGCTCGCGGATGACCTTCAACGGCATGTAGTGGTCGCGCTGCAGCCTCAGGATGCGGGCCAGCCGCTCGATGTCCCCGGCGCTGAACTTGCGGTATCCGGAAGGTGTGCGCGTGGGCTCCACGAGCCCCTCCGCCTCCAGGAAGCGGATCTTCGAGATCGTGACTTCGGGGAACTCGTCACGCAGCGTGGTGAGCACCGTGCCGATGCTCACCAGCCGCCCGGCCGGGCCGACTGACCCGGCGGTGCCGTTCTTCGGGGCACCGCCGGTCGGGGTGCGCAGCATGGGGCCTTCCTTGGCAGGTCAGATGCCCCGCAGGCTCGCGTAGAAGACCAGCCGGTACTTGCCGATCTGCACTTCGTCGCCGTTGTGCAGGGCGACCGCGTCGATCGGCTCACGGTTCACGTACGTGCCGTTGAGGCTGCCCACGTCGGAGACGGTGAAGCCGCCTTCCGGGCTCCTGCGGAACTCGACGTGCCGCCGGGAGACCGTGACGTCGTCCAGGAAGATGTCGCTCTGCGGGTGCCGGCCTGCCGTGGTCAGTTCGCCGTCCAGCAGGAAGCGGCTGCCGGAGTTGGGACCGCGCCGCACGATCAGCAGGGCGGAACCGGGGGGCAGTGCCTCCACCGCGGCCTGGGCCTCGGGGGACAGCGAGGACGACGCGTGCGTCTGTCCCGACACCTCGGCCTCGTAGGCCTCCAGGCCCGAGATCGAGATGGTGGACGTGGTCTCCGAGGCACGCTCCGGCGTCAGACCCGCCCGCAGCGGCGCCCCGCAGTTGGAGCAGAACCGGCTGGCCGCATCGCTGCGGTGCCCGCACCTGCTGCAAATCTGCTCGGCCGACATGGACGGCTCCTCGCGCCGCGGCTGCCCCGCGGAGGCATTGGTGGCATACGGGTCGGGGGCAAACCCTCCACCCGAACTTGAGGTTGACGGTTCCCCGAAACCTATGCGTCCGGTACCGGCAGGGTCAACAGACGACGCGCCGTGGGAGCCCGGAACATCACCCGCGCCCGCGACCTCGTCGCGGAAGAGCGGCCGGTCGCCCTGCCCTTCCACGTCACCGTGCCCGGCACGATGACGTGCTGCGCCGCTGTCCTCACGGTTCTTCTTGCCGAACAACTTCTCAAACAACTTCACGGGCGATTCCCCTTGACCGAAATAGACCCGCCCGTGGGGCAGGACGAACTCCACATGCACACACCTGCCGACCCGGACATTCTCACAACGTCCGTAACCACCAGACAGTTTCCACCACGTACGGCGACTTCTGTGCGCCGACCCCCCGCAGGCATCAGCCCACGTGAGCCGGTCCACGCTCCGCCCCGTCTCATGACGATGACGACCGAGCGTAGTCAGGCTGCTTCGCAACCCGCAAGGCATCCACAACGATCTTCGCCGACCGTGTGACGGCTACGGTGGCCTGCTCCTTCTCCAGCGTCTGGACGACACCGCCGGGGATGTTGAGCGCCGGCTCCAGATCCTGGGGCTTGCCGATCACCTTGAACTCATAGGGCTGTGTGATCTTCTTACCGTCGATGCCGACCCCGCCGTCCTCGTCCGAGAAGAACGAGCTCGCCACGATGCGCACACCGTTGATCTGGATCGCCTCGGCCCCGGCCGCCCGCAGCTCCTGGAGGGTGTCCAGCAGCTGGTCCGACTGCACCTGGCCCGTGGGATCCGTGATCTTCAGCGTGATGCCCGGCCCCTGCGCTGCCACCGTACCGGCCAGGATGCCGAGTTGACGCTCCTTCTCCACGGTCTGTCTGCGGGCCTCCTCGGCCTGGTTGGAACTGCTCTCCAGCTCCCTGCGCTGATCCTCCAGACGCTGCTTCTCGTCCTCCAGGCGCTTGGTCCGCCCGTCGAGCTCGTCGAGGATGCGTACGAGGTCCTCCTGGCGCGCACCGCGCAGTGCGCTGGAGTCGCTGTTGGAGCGCACCTGGATGGCCAGTCCCAGCCCCAGGACGAACAGCAGCAGCGCGACGATCAGTTGCGCGCGGCTCACCCGCGGGGGCCACAGTCCGGCCGCGAGCCGCTGCCGGCCCGTCTCCTCGGCCGCCACGGGCCCGGCGGGAGCCGGTGGCGGTACGGGCCCGCCGGGCTCCGCCGGGGGCGTCTGCGGTGCCTGCGCTGCCTGTGACGGGGGTGTCACCCGGTCCGCGGGCTCCCCGGAACCCTGCGTTCCATCGGGGCCCCCAGGACGCTCGGGGCGCTCGGGCGGGGTGTCGTTCGTACTCATCGGCCTCACGCCCGGAACACGTGCCGGCGGATGGCCGCGGCGTTGGAGAAGATGCGGATGCCGAGGACCACGACCACACCGGTGGACAGCTGCGAACCGACGCCCAGCTTGTCGCCGAGGAAGACGATCAGGGCCGCCACGACCACGTTGGACAGGAACGACACCACGAAGACCTTGTCGACGAAGATGCCGTCCAGCATCGCGCGCAGGCCCCCGAACACCGCGTCCAGTGCCGCCACCACGGCGATCGGCAGATATGGCTCCACCACGGCCGGCACTTCGGGCCGGACCAGAAGCCCGACCACCACTCCGGCCACGAGGCCCAGTACCGCGATCACGATGCACCCTTCTGCTGCTCTTCTGCTGTGGCTGTCCGTACCGTCAGGCTGGATGCGGCCGGCAACCGCAGCTCGTTCTCGGCGGACAGGGTGGAGCGGATCCCGTAGCTCTCCTGCAGCACGTGCAGGTACTGGCCGTCGGCCGAGTCCTGGAATGCGGTGCCGAGCCGCTTCTTGTCCCCCACCGCCAGCACCTCGTACGGCGGCACCAGCGGCCTGTTGTCGACCAGTATGGCGTCGCCCGCGGCCCGGATCGCCGACAGCGCCGTCAGCCGCTGCCCGTTGATCGAGATGGCTTCAGCCCCGGACTGCCAGAGCCCGTTGACGATCTTCTGCATGTCACGGTCGCGCAGCCGCCCGGTGTCGGAGAATCCCGCGCTCTCGCGCGGACCGCCGCCACCGCCCGAGGAGGCGCCCTTGGCGTCGTCGACCACCAGCTTCACGCCGGGGCCGCGGACCTCGGTGGCCCCGGACAGCAGCGCGACGAGCTGTCCCCGGTCCCCGCCGGGCTGCTTCAGCACCGCGAGCTGGCGGTCCGCGACGTCCTGCCGCAGCCGCTCGATGTCCTTCTCCAGGCCGTGCGCACGCCCGTCCGCACGCTCCACCCGGTCGATCAGTTCCTGTCGCTCCTTGGCCAGCACCGGGGCGGCTATCCGCGCCTCGGCCGCTCCGAGCGTGACGACCATCGCGGCGATCACGAGCCCGGCGGCGAGCCCCAGCTTGGCCTTGAGGGTGCGGGGCAGCCCCGCGGTGCCGTCGGCCTCACGCCGGGCCGAGGCCTCCGCGTAGCCCTCGTCGAGACTGTGGTCCATCACGTGCGTCAGCAGCGACATGGAAGCGTCCGGGCGCGCGGGCGGGGACGCCGAACTCCTGTTGTGGGACGGCTGCGACATGCCGCACATCGTCGCATGTCGGCGCCGTACACACCCAATGCGCCCGTGACCGGGGGCCGGGCACGTGCAGTACGCACACCCGGCCCCCGGTAACGGCACTCAGTGCCCGGCGCCGTCCACCACGTCCGCCCACTCGTCGAGCAGGGCCTGCGCCGAGGCGTCGTCGGGGCCCTCGGCCCACAGGTGGGTGACCGCTTCCGCGGGATCCGGCAGGACCAGCGCCCAGCGCCCGTCCGCCTCGACCACCCGTACCCCGTCGGTGGTGTCCACCTGCCGGTCGCCGGCCGCCTCCACTACCCGTCGCATGACGAGCCCCTTCACGGCCCACGGCGTGGGCACGTCACGCTTGAGGACGTGCGCCCGCGGGATCCGGGCGTCGATCTGGCTCAGGGTGAGCTGGGTGCGCGCCACCAGTCCGAGCAGCTGCACGAAGGCCGCCGACCCGTCGAAGACGCTGCTGAACTCCGGAACGATGAATCCGCCTCGGCCGTCGCCGCCGAAGATGGTCGTCTCCGCCCGGCCCACCCGCGTCAGGTCGTCGGGGGACGTCGTCGTCCACTCCACCTGTGTGCCGTGGTAGGCCGCCACCTGCTCGGCCACCCGCGTCGTGGTCACGGGCAGCGCGACCTTGCCGCTGCGCTTCTCCGCGGCCACCAGGTCGAGCATCACCAGCAGGGCCCGGTCGTCCTCGATGATCCGCCCGCGCTCGTCCACCAGGGAGATCCGCTCGCCCACCGGGTCGAAGCGCACCCCGAAGGCCGCCCGCGCCGAGGCCACGATCTCCCCGAGCCGCACCAGTCCGGCCCGCCGGGACTCCGTGGTCTCCGTGGGCCGGGACTCGTCGAGGCCGGGGTTGATCGTGAGGGCGTCCACGCCGAGCCGGCCGAGCAGGCTGGGCATGACGAGCCCGGCGCTGCCGTTGGAGGCGTCCACGACCACCTTGAGCCCGGCGTCACCGATACCGGTGGTGTCCACCTGCCTCAGCAGGGACCCCGTGTAGGAGTCGAAGACGCTGGACGGGAACTGCAGGTCGCCGATCTCGCCGGGGAAGGCACGCCGGTACTCCTGACGCGCGTACACCCGGTCCAGCTTGCGCTGCCCGGCCTGCGAGAGGTCGGCCCCGCGCTCGTCCAGGAACATGATGTCCACGGAGTCCGGGATACCGGGCGAGGTCCGCAGCATGATCCCGCCGGCGCTGCCCCGCGCGGTCTGCTGCCGCGCCACCGGCAGCGGTACGTTCTCCAGGTCCCGGACGTTGATGGCGCTGGCCTGGAGCGCCGAGATCACGGCTCTCTTGAGCGCTCTGGCGCCTCGGGAGTGGTCGCGGGCGGTGGTGACGATCGCGCCCTTCTTCAGCGTGGTCGCGTACGCACCGGCGAGCCGCACCACCAGCTCGGGGGTGATCTCCACGTTCAGGATGCCCGTGACACCACGGGCTCCGAACAGGTGCGCCTGTCCCCGGGACTCCCAGATGACCGACGTGTTGACGAAGGCACCGGCCTCGATCGTCTTGAACGGGTAGACCCGTACGTTGCCCTGGACGATCGATTCCTCGCCGACGAGGCACTCGTCGCCGATGACCGCCCCGTCCTCGATCCGCGCGGCACGCATGATGTCGGTGTTCTTGCCGATGACGCAGCCGCGCAGGTTGCTGTGGGGCCCGATGTACACGTTGTCGTGGATCACGGCCCGGTGGAGGAAGGCTCCGCTCTTGACCACAACGTTCGAGCCGATCACCGTGTGCTCGCGGATCTCCACACCGGCTTCGACCTTGGCGTAGTCCCCGATGTAGAGGGGCCCGCGCAGGACCGCGTCGGGGCTGACCTCGGCGCCTTCGGCGATCCACACGCCGGGGGAGATCTCGAAGCCGTCCATGTCGACCTGGACCTTGCCCTCGAGCACGTCGGCCTGCGCCTTGACGTAGCTCTCGTGGGTGCCCACGTCCTCCCAGTAGCCCTCGGCCACGTAGCCGTAGATCGGCCGGCCTTCCTTCATGAGCTGGGGGAAGACGTCGCCGGACCAGTCCACCGAGACGTCCGCGTCGACGTAGTCGAAGATCTCCGGCTCCATCACGTAGATGCCGGTGTTGATCGTGTCGGAGAAGACCTGTCCCCAGGTCGGCTTCTCCAGGAAGCGTTCGACCTTGCCTTCCTCGTCCACGATGGTGATGCCGAATTCCAGGGGGTTGGGCACCCGGGTCAGGCAGACGGTGACGAGGCCGCCCTTCTCCTTGTGGAAGCGGATGAGCTCGGTGAGGTCGAAGTCGGTGAGCGCGTCGCCGGAGATCACGAGGAACGTGTCGTCCTTCAGTGCCTCCTCGGCGTTCTTCACGCTGCCGGCGGTCCCGAGTGGCTTCTCCTCGTTGGCATAGGTGAGCTCCATCCCGAGCTCCTCGCCGTCACCGAAGTAGTTCTTGACGAGAGACGCCAGGAACTGCACGGTGACCACGGTCTCATTGAGCCCATGCCGCTTGAGCAGCCTGAGCACGTGCTCCATGATCGGCCGGTTGGCCACCGGCAGGAGCGGCTTGGGCATGCTCGAGGTCATGGGGCGAAGACGTGTGCCTTCGCCACCGGCCATCACGACGGCCTTCATGTCGGAAGAGTCCTCCTTGAGAGACGACGTTCTCGCCGACCTCACCCGTCCCGGACGGTGACTCCGCAACTCCTACGCGTCAGCCGGCGCGAACGTGCTCAATCGGCCGTGGAATCCGCCTTCACGAGACGGCGGACTTGGACCACGTACAGCACTCCTGCCCACCAATACAGGGTTGTACCCCATCCTGCGAACGCCCATCCGAAAACTGACCCCATCCAGGCCAACCAACCGGTGCCGTCACTGAGCAGGAGCAGAGGGAAGGCGTACATCAGGTTGAAGGTCGCGGCTTTGCCCAGGAAGTTGACCTGCGGCGGCGGATAGCCGTGCCGGCGCAGGATCCACACCATGACCAGCAGCATCAGCTCACGGGCCAGCAGGGCGCCGGTGAGCCAGAGCGGCAGGAGTCCGCGATAGGTCAGACCGAAGAGGGTCGAGAGGATGTACAGCCGGTCCGCGGCCGGATCCAGCAGCCTGCCGAGGTTGCTGATCTGATTCCAGCGCCGGGCGAGCTTCCCGTCGAGGTAGTCACTGATCCCGCTGAGCATGAGGACGGCCAGGGCCCATCCGTCGTGCTCTTCGAGGATCAGCCACAGGAACAGGGGCACGCCGGCCAGGCGAGCCATGCTCAGGATGTTCGGAATGGTGAAAATTCGGTCAGTCTGAACCCGAGTCTCCTGGACCTCCACCCGGGGGCCTCCACTGTGACTGTAGAAATGTCGAACGATTCCCCCTGACCCTACAGGAGACCGCACACGTGCCCGGAACGCAGAAAAGCCCCGCACCGAGCCCGAAGGCTGGTGCGGGGCTTTCCCACAATGATTGTTCGGCGGCGTCCTACTCTCCCACAGGGTCCCCCCTGCAGTACCATCGGCGCTGAAAGGCTTAGCTTCCGGGTGGCGTTTCCCTAACGCTATGACCACCGAAACACTATGAAGTTGACCAACCGGGCAAAAACACGGTCGTTACTTCAGAACTAACACAGTGGACGCGAGCAACTGAGGACAAGCCCTCGGCCTATTAGTACCAGTCAGCTTCACCCGTTACCGGGCTTCCACATCTGGCCT
>NZ_KL647139.1:0-37176 GCF_000725805.1 Streptomyces xanthophaeus
ACCCACGAGATGGGCTTCGCCCGCGAGGTCGGCGACAACCTCGTCTTCATGGACGGCGGCGTCGTCGTCGAATCGGGCAACCCCCGAGACGTCCTCGGCAACCCCCAGCACGACCGCACCAAGGCATTCCTGTCCAAGGTGCTCTGACCCACAGCACACACCGGCACACGCCCGGCAGACGCCCGAGGGGCGGTACGGACACCCGTACCGCCCCTCGCGCATGCCCGGGCCGACCCGGAACACCAGGCGCAGGCGGCCCCGCCGGTGGTTTCCGGGAACCACCGGAGGGCGTGGTCCGTAATACTTCCCGTACCGCACGCGAGGTCCGGGACCCGGGGAGGGCAGGGCCGGCCAGGGCCCCGGCCCTGTCCGGATCAGCCGTCACGAACTCCCTCGTTCGTAATACCCTCGAACCAGTCTCGGTCGTTACCGGGGCACTAATCCGCAGCCGTAAGGACTACAAGTGGAACTGGCCCATTACTCGGACTACGCCGTGCGCCTGGTCAACACCGAGGAGCCGGCCCGCAACAAGGACTCGCTCACCTCGGTGGACGCCGTCCGCGCCCTGTTCGGCGCCAGTGTGCAGATGGCGCGCCGCGTCACCGACACCGACGTCACCCGCTTCCGCAACGTCCGCGGCCGGCTGCGCACCGTCTTCGAGGCCGCCGACGGCGGCGACCACGCCCTCGCCGTCGACCTGCTGAACTCCCTGCTCATGGAGTTCCCGGTCAGCCCGCAGATCAGCGGCCACGACAGCCCCAGCCCCGACGGCAGCCCGCACTGGCACATCCACCTCGCCGACCACCCCTCGAACGCCTCAGCGGGCTACGCCGCCATCGCGTCCATGGGCCTGGCCTTCCACCTCACCGAGCACGGCGCCGACCGCCTCGGCCTGTGCCAGGCGGCGCCCTGCCGCAACGCCTACCTCGACACCTCCACCAACCGCTCCCGGCGCTACTGCTCCGACCGCTGCGCCACCCGGGCGAACGTGGCCGCCTACCGCGCCCGCAAGCGGCGCGAGGCCGAGGGGTCCGCCCAGAGCGGCCGCAGCGCCGACACCGCCCAGGACAGCCGCGCCCTCAGCGAACGCTGATCAGGGGCGGCCGGCCGGAACCGCAGCACCGCCGTCGCCAGCACCAGCTCGTCGGGCACCGCCCCGTAGACGGTGCTGTCGCCGGTCTCGTTGTACGGGTTGTCGCCGAGCACCCACCACGAGCCGCCCGGCCGGCGCTCCACCGCCCGCTTGACGACCAGCAGGTCCTGCTGGAACGGGTGCCGCAGCACCACCACGGCACCCCGGCGCACGGACGCCCCGTAACGGACCACCAACCGGTCCCCGTGGAGCAGCGTCGGCACCATCGACGGCCCCGTCACCTCCAGCACTTCGAACGCAAACCGTCGGCGGCGGTTCTCCACCATGCGACCTCCTCATCCTTCCCGCATGCTGCCGCACCGCCCCGTACGTTCGCTCACCGGTCCGACCGCGCGGCTGGACTTTTGTCCTAAGCCCATGGGGGCGACCGCGAAATCCGGTTCCCCAGCGAGTAATCTCCCCCTTGAGAAGACGATCACGAGGAGGACACACTCCAATGCTTTCCCGCCTCTTCGCCCCCAAGGCGAAGGTCTCCGCCCACTGCGATCTGCCGTGCGGCGTGTACGACCCTGCCCAGGCCCGCATCGAGGCCGAGTCCGTCAAGGCCGTGCAGGAGAAGTACCAGGCCAACGACGACGCCGACTTCCGCGCGCGCGCCATCACCATCAAGGAGCAGCGCGCCGAGCTGGCCAAGCACCACGTCTCGGTGCTGTGGAGCGACTACTTCAAGCCGCCGCACTTCGAGAAGTACCCGCAGCTGCACGCCCTGGTCAACGACACCCTGAAGGCCCTCTCGGCCGCCAAGGCGTCGAACGACCCGGCGACCGGCCAGAAGGCGCTCGACCTCATCGCCGAGATCGACCGCATCTTCTGGGAGACCAAGGCCGCCTGATCCGGCGACCTGGACCACCCCTTGCGCTGCTGGTCAGCGCAGACGAGAACGGCCCGACTGCTTCGCGCAGCCGGGCCGTTCCCGCGTGCCGCGGGCCCGCAGGCCACGGCACGGCCGGGCCCGACGGCCCGGCGGGGGTGACTACTCGTCCTCGTCGTCCTCGTCGTCCAGCCGGGCCAGCCAGGTGGCCAGGCGTTCCACCGGGACCTCGAAGTCCGGGTTCAGGTCGACGAAGGTGCGCAGCTGCTCGGCGAGCCACTCGAAGGTGACCTCCTCCTCGCCGCGCCGCTTCTCCAGCTCCTCGATGCCGCGATCGGTGAAGTACAAGTCGGGCTCCGTGCCGTGATGGGGGTGTTTCCCGCCAGGATAATCCGCGGGCACCCGAAGCCCTCCCGCCCCCGGCGCCCCCGGCGCTAGCCTGAATGCCTCACGAGCGGGGGGCGCGGATGACACAGGGGCGCACGACCGGCTCGACGCGCGCCTACGAGCTCCTCGAACCCCTCGTCCAAGCGGCGACCGTACGCGTCCACGCGCCCCCGGACGGGTATGGAACCCCCGGGACCGGGCCCACCTGGGGGAGCGGCTTCTTCATCGCTCCGGGCTGGGTCCTCACGTGTGCCCACGTGGTCGGTGAAGGGGGGGCCGCCGTGCGGCTGACCGGGCGCGAGGTCGGCATCACCTTCCAGTCCGGCCGGTACGCCGGCAACCGCGCGGCCACCGGCACGGTCACCGGCCGCGTGGAATGCGTCCTGCCCGAACGGCTGGACGACCGCCGCCCCGCCCCGCGGGCCCTGTGGGACCTGCCCGACCTGGCCCTCGTCCGGGTCCTGGCTCCCGTCTCGCACGCCTGCGTCTGGCTGACCGACCGCTCCCGGCCCCGCTTCGACGACGTCGCCTACTTCGGCTGCACCGAAGACCTCGGCACGCCCGAGATCACCGGCCGCACCACCCGACTGCGCGGCACCGCGGGCAACGGCGCAGCCATCCGCCTCGGCGACGACGACGAGATCGCCCCCGGCATGTCCGGCGGCCCCGTCGTCGACCTCGCCCGCGGCGAGGTCGTCGGCGTGGTCAAGGCCCGGCGGCCCGCGGGCGGCGGCGGGCTGGCCGTCTCCGTCGTCCAGCTGCGCACCTTGCCCACCGCCGGGCGCGGCCAGACCGGGCTCTACCGCCGGGTCCTTCAGGCCCACGACCTGCACCACTACGACCAGCACCTCAGCGACCTGAACACCCGCCGGACCTGGACCGACGTGCACGGCGAACTCCCCCCGCCGGACGGCGGACCCCACGGCGGCCGCGCCCGGCTCACCCCGGGCGAGCGCACCACCCTGTGCGGGCTGCTCGCCGAACTGCCCCCGCCCGGCTCCTCGGAGGTCGTCCGGGCCCTGGTCGAGGCGGCGCGCGGCGAGGAGCCCGACCCGCACCCGCCCGCCCCGCTGAGCTGGCGCGACGGCCTCGGCCTGCTGTACGACCCGCCCGACGGGGCGGGGGAGGCCGCCGCGGTGCTCCGCTACGCGACGGACGTGAGCGTCGCCGACCACCGCGAGCCGCCCACCCCCGGCGCCGACGAGGAGCTGTGGGACTGGGTCCGCGCCACCGCCGAACGGCTGTGGCGGCCCCTGCGGCGGGAGCTCGGCGAGCGGCACGAACGGGGCCTCGCCGAACGCGAACGCCGCCGCCGGGCCGCCGCCGGACGGACCGGCCGCGGCCCGGCGCGGCCCGCCGGCGGGCTCACACCGGGGGCCTCGGTCCTCCTGGAGGTGTGGGCGCACGGCTGGGAGGACCTCTACGACTGGCGGGTCTCGGTCCTCGCCGGCCCGGCCCGCCCCGGCCTGGTCACCCCGGTGGACTCCGGCGTACGAGCCGCCCCCGCCCGGCTGCCGGAGGCCCTGCGGGCCCCCCTCGCCGAAGCCTTCCGGCGCTGCGACACCCACGAGGCGGCGGCCCTGCTCGAAGTCGCCGTGGAACCCGAGCTGTTCGGGCTGCCCGTGGACGAGTGGACGCTGGTGGGCGGGGCGCCGCTGGGCGTCCAGCGGCCCGTGGTGCTGCGCCGCCCCGTCGGCTGCCCCGGCCCCGACGCGGCCGCCCGTTGGGCGCGGGTGCAGACCGGCCCGCTCCTGGACGAACGGGCCGACTGCGTACGGGGCCGGCCGCGCAGCCCCTCCCCGCAGTGGCTCGCGGCGCTCGCGGACAACACCGTGCCCGTGCACTGCCGGGCCGCCGCGCTGGAGCCCACGCTGGGGTCACTGCATGCCGTACGGCAGGCCGGGTACGGGGTGGTGGTCTGTCGCCGCCCCCCGGCCGACCCGGGGGTGTCCTGCGCGCCGTTCCACCGGGGGCTGCGGGAGGAACTGGCCGAAGCGGGCCGGGCGCAGGCGCTGCCGCTGCGCCTCCAGGCGCTGCGCGGGAGGGCGTACGGCGCGGACCCGGACGCGTACTGGGCGGCGGGGACCGCACTCGTGTGGGACGACCCGGCGCGGCCCCTGCCCGAGGACGAGCCGCTCCGGGGCGACCTGTGAGCGGCAGGAGGGAGCAGCACCCATGAACGACGAATGGCTCATCTACCGGGGTGTCGGCGAGCCCCACGACGGGATCGACGCCCTGCCCGACCCGCCGCCGTGGCGGGACTTCGACGGCGGGCCGGTCGGCGAGCCGGGCGGCCCTGCGGGGGAGGGCGCCGCATCGGACGGCTCCGTCGCCCGGCGGCTCGGGGCGCACCGGCAGGCAGCCGAGCTCCACCGGCCGGAGCCCGAGGAACTCGACGCCGTCAACGCGGCGCTGTACCTGCGCCGCCCCCTGCTCGTGACCGGCTTCCCCGGCACCGGCAAGTCCACCCTCGCGCACGCCGTCGCCCACGAGCTGAAGCTGGGCAGGGTGCTGCGCTGGCCCGTGGTCTCCCGGACCGTGCTCCAGGACGGCCTCTACCGCTACGACGCCATCGCCAGGCTCCAGGACGTGCAGATCGCGGCCGGCGGCGGCGCCCCCGGCGGGGCGCCCGGCATCGGCAAGTACATCCGCCTCGGACCGCTGGGCACCGCCCTGCTGCCCACGGCCCGCCCGCGGGTGCTCCTGATCGACGAGCTCGACAAGAGCGACGTCGACCTGCCCAACGACCTCCTCAACGTCCTGGAGGAAGGCGAGTTCACCCTCCCCGAGCTGGAACGGGTCGCCGACACCGAGCCCGAGGTGCAGGTGCTCACCGACGACGGGGCGAAGGCGACCGTCCAGGACGGCCGGATCCGCTGCCGGTCCTTCCCCTTCATCATCCTGACCAGCAACGGGGAACGGGACTTCCCGGCCGCGCTGCTGCGGCGCTGCATCCAGCTCCGGCTCGGACAGCCCGGCGAGAAGCGGCTCGCCACCATGGTCCGGGCCCACCTCGGGGAGGAGGCCGCCCGCCTCGGGGCCGACCTGATCCGGGAGTTCCTCAGCCGCTCCCAGACCGAACTCGTCGCCGCCGACCAACTGCTCAATGCCGTCTACCTCACCCACTACGCCGCCCCGCCCACCCGCGAGGACCTCGCCGACCTGCTCATCCAGCGCCTCGACCGCCCGAGGTGAGGCGACGTGCCCATCCGTGAACTGGCCGCCCTGCTGCGCGCCGCCGGGATCGACCCGACCGCCGAGGAGCTCGCCGACGCCCTCTGGCTGGCCGGGAAGATCGGCCGGCCCGGGCCGGCCGGGCCGGAGGTGGCGCAGCCGGCCGTACAGGCGGATGCCGAAGATCCGGTCAGCCTGCCCGGGGAGCCCGTACGCGGGACGGAGCCGGCCCGTCCGGAGGCTGAGGAACCGGTCAGCCTCTATGCCGCCGGAGAGCGCCGCGGCGCGGCCGCCGGTAGCGAACTGCCGGAAGAGGTGGGCGTACCCGTACGCGTGCCCCGCGCTGCCGCACTGCCGCGGATCCTGGAGATCCAGCGGGCCCTGCGCGCCCTCCAGCGCCACCGTGCGCCCGGCCCGCCCACCCGGCTGGTGCTCGACGAGGCGGCCACCGCGGAGGCCAGCGCCCGGGCCCTCGGGCTGATCATCCCGGTGCTGCGCTCCGACAGCCGCCGCGAGGCGACCGCCCGGCTGGTCATGGACGCCTCCCCGTCGATGGCGGTCTGGCAGGACATGTTCGAGGAACTGCGGTCCGTGTGCGAGCGCCTGGGCGCCTTCCGGGACGTACAGGTCCACTACCTGCACAGGCTCGCCGACGGAACGCCCGCGCTCGGCCGCTGCCCCCTGCCCGCCGCGGGCCTGCGCTCGGGCGACCAGCTGCGCGACCCGACCGGACGGGCGCTGACCCTGCTGGTCTCCGACTGCACCGGACCGCTGTGGCGCGAGGGCCAGGCGCAGCGGCTGCTGCACCGGTGGGCCGAATGCACCCCCTGCGTGGTCGTCCAGCCGCTGCCGCAGCGGCTGTGGGGCCGCAGCTGGCTGCCGACCGAACGGGGCAGGCTCTCCCGGATCGAGGGCGGCGGGGGGAAGCTGAAATTCCGCTCGGACCGGCCGCCGCGCCCCGGGCGGCCCGACGGCGGCCTGGCCGTGCCCGTGCTGCCGCCGAGCGCCAGTGCGCTCGGCGCGTGGGCCCGGCTCGTCGCCGGGCTCGGCACCGGCCCCGTACCGGCCGAGGTGGGCCGGGTGCTGGCCGCGCACCCGTCCGCCCCCGCCCCGCCGCCCGCCGCCGCACGGCCCCCGCGCGAGCTCGTACGGCGCTTCCGCTCCTCGGCCGCGCCGCGCGCCGTCCAGCTGGCCGTGTACCTGTCCGCCGCCCCGCTGACGCTGCCCGTGATGCGGCTGGTGCAGCGCACGATGCTGCCGGACTCCGAACCCTCGGATCTGGCCGAGGTGCTGCTGAGCGGACTGCTGCGGCGCAGCGGACCGGCTCCGGCCCAGTGGTACGAGTTCGTCCCCGGGGTGCAGGACGTCCTGCTGGGACCGCTCGGGCGGGACGAGGCCGCGCTGGTGCTCAAGCACTGCTCGGAGTACGTCCTGGCGCATTTCGGCCGCGGCGTGCGCAATTTCCCCGCCCTCGCCGTCTCCCAGCTGACCGGGGCGCCGGCCGGGGCGGACCCCGACGGCCCGCAGGAGCCCGAGCGGCTGCCCGCGGGGCCGCTCCCGCAGGCCTTCGCCCAGGTGTCGGCCAAGGTCGTACGCCGCTACCTGCCGGACGTCCCCGGCCTGCCGGGCACCACCGCGGGCGACGGCCCCGAGGCGCGCCCGGCCGCCCGTCTGGCCGCGCCGGCCGCCGACGCCCCGGCGGCCGGCCGGGCCTGGGCGGTACGCACCGCCCGGGACCGGCTCGCCGACGCGGAGGCCGAGGCGGACACCCGCGCGCTGTACGAGGCCGTGGCGGTGCTGCGCCGGGCGGTCGCGGCCCCGGCCGGGCCGGAGGACCCGCCGGAGGAGGCCGAGACCGAACTGGCTCAGGCGCTGCTGCAGTTGTGGGCGGCCGAGGGCGGCCCGGAACTCCTCGCCGAGGCCGAACGGGCCGTGACCGGGCTGGTCACGGCCCCGGCCCGGCTGGCCCGCGGCCGCGCCCTGTACGAGCGGGCCCTCGCGGGGGAACCCGACGCGGAGCTGCTGGCCGCCGCCGACCGGGAGTTCGCCGCGGCGGGCGCCGTGGCGGACCCGGCCGGCCCGTTACGGGGCGCCTGCGCCGTGCGGCGGGCGCAGACCCTGATCAGGCTGAGCGAACTCCGCGACGACCCGGGCGCGCTCCGCGAAGCCCGAGCCACCCTGGAACCCCTGGCAGGCCCCGCCCCGACGCCGGGCCGCCCTCCCGCCCCGCCCCCAGGCGCGGCCACAGCCCCCGGCGCGGGCCCTGCCTCGGGCCCCGGCTCGGGCCAGGGCTCGGGCCCCGGCTCGGGCCCTGCCTCGGGCCCCGGCTCGGGCCCAGGCTCCGCCTCGGGTGCGACTCCAACTCCTGGCGTGGGCGGGCCCGCCCCGGCCCCGGGCCGTTCTCCGGCCGGAGCCTCCGCCCCCGGCACGGCCTCTGCCCCGGGCACGACCCCGACCACCGGCGCGGGCCCCGGCGCGGGCGCGGCCACTGACCCGGGCGGGGCCCCGGCCCCTGGCCCGGGCCCCGCCTCGGCCACTGACCCGGGCGGGGCCCCGGCCCCTGGCCCGGGCCCCGCCTCGGGTGCGGCCCCGGGCGTGGGCCCGGCCCCCGGTCCTGCCTCGGGCCCGGGCCCGAGTACGGGCGGGGGCTCTGTTCCGGGCAGTGGCTCTGGCCCGGCCCCTGCTCCTGGACAGGCCGCTTCCCCGGGCGCGGGCCCCGCCTCGGGCGCGGCCCCGGGTCCCGGTGCCGGCGAGGGCTCCGGCTCCCCCGCTGCCGCGGGCGAGGGCCCTGCCCCGGGTGCGGCCGCGGACCCCGGCCCTGCCTCCGGCACGGGCACGGGCACCCCCGTGGGGGGTGGAGGGCGGTCCGGGGGCGGGGCGTACGCCGGGGCACGGTCGTACGCGCGCGCCGGGGCCGAACTGCACCTGGCGCTCGGCCGGGTGCTGCTCGCGCTCCTGGCCCGCACCTCCGACCCGGCCGAGCGCACCGAGCTGGCCTTCGAGGCCGCGGCCCGGCTGGTCGTGGACCCGGCCGCCGCCCGCGAGGAGCGGGCGCGGGTCCGGGTGGAGCGGGCGACCGCGCTGCGCCACCTGCCCGGCCGTCTGGAGGAGGCCTCCGGCCAGCTCGCCGCGGCCCTGGAGGAGGCCGCCGGCGACCCGGAACTGCGGGTGGCCGCCCTGGTCGGCACGGCCCGGGTGCACAGGGCCCGCTACGAACGGGACGGGGACCCGGCCGCCCTCCAGGATGCGGCCGAGGCCTACGGCCGGGCCCGGCGTCTGATCCCCCGCGACGCGGAGGCCTTCGGGGAACTGCTGCCCGAATGGGGCGAGGTGCTCCTGGCCCGGGCCCGGACCCCGGGCGGCCGCAGCTCCAGCGGGGCCGCCGTGCGGGTGCTGCGCGAGAGCCGGGCCGCCGTTCCGCAGTCCGACCACCGGGCCGCGCACCGGCTGCTGCGGCTCGCCGCGGGCCTTCGGCTCCGCCACACCTACGAGGGTGACCTGGTGGACCTGCGGGAGGCGGAGCACCTGCTGGAGCTGGCCGTCCGGCAGAGCCGCAGCCCCCTGGAGCAGGCCCGCGCCTGGTGGGACCACGGGGACGTCCAGCAGGAGATCCACGCCCACACCCGGGCGGCGGACCGGCTGGACCGGGCCGCGGACTCCTACCGGCGGGCCTGGCGGGCCGCCCTGGACGCGGACCGGGACGGCCCCCAGGAGCACCGTGAACACCGCGAGCACCACGGCAGCCAGGAGAGCCGGGACGCCGCCGTCCGGCTGGCCGCCCAGGTGCAGGAGCTCCGCGGGGAAGTGCTGGAGCGGCTGGCCAGGCCCCGGGCCGCGCTGGACGCCTACCGCTCCGCACTGGAGCTGTGGACCCGGCTCGGCCCGGACACCGGCGTCGACGACCGGCACGAAGCCCTGCGCGCGCGGGTACGGGTCCTGGAGGCGGGGCTCTGAGGAATCCGCCGCGGAGCCCGGTCCGCCGTTTCCGTGGACCGGCCACGGGGAAAGGGCAGGGGACCGCCGACGCCGATACGACAGGGGGACGCGCGAGGCATGGTGACCAAACGCCAGGACGGGTCCGGCGCGACCCCCCGGACGGAGTGCCCCGGGCGGCTGCCGGACCTCTCCGGGCTGGATCTGGCCGCGCTGCGCCGGATCGACCACCCCGTACTCGCCCAGGTGATCGAAGGCATGGTCGAACGGGTGACCCACCCGGCCGAGATCCTGAACGCCTTCGACTCCGGAGTTGTCTGATCCGTCCCGGCCGCACGCGACTTGACCACTTTCCGCCGTTAGCCGGGACCGTCCGCCGGGCAGGGATGGACCGTCCCCCGGGCATGCCTCCCGGCGGCAGCCGGGGGAGGGAGGTGCAGGCGATGAGGCGAGCGATCACGACCGACCCCGCCCTGCCCGATCCCTCGGGCCCCGGCGGCCCCGCCACCGGCCCCGCCCCGCGCCGGGCGGCCCCCGACCCCGCCGCGGTCGACCGGCGGCACGCCGCCCACGCCCCCTGGCCCTACACCCGCCTCGACGTACCCGCGCTGCGCGCCGCAGGCCACCGCCCGCACCCGATACGGCAGTTCGTCCTCAAGACCCGCAGCCGCTGCAACCTCGCCTGCACCTACTGCTACGTCTACGAGATGGCCGACCAGAGCTGGCGCACCCAGCCGTCCACCATGACCCCGGCCACCGTCGCCCGGGCCGCCGAGCGGATCGCCGAACACGCCGCCGCCCACCGCCCCGCCCGCATCGACCTGGTCCTGCACGGGGGCGAGCCGCTCCTCACCGCACCCGCCGGGCTCGCCGCACCCGTCGACGCCGTCCGCGCCGCCGTGGCCCGCGCCGCGCCCCGCACCCGGGTCACCGCCACCGTCCAGACCAACGGCACCCTGCTCACCCGCGGCCGCCTCGCCGCACTCGAAGCCGCCGGGATCCGCGTCGGGGTCAGCCTCGACGGGGGACTGCCCGCGCACAACGCCCGGCGCCTGGACCGCTCCGGGCAACCCGGGTTCGGCGCCGCCGCCCGCGGGCTGCGGCTGCTGGCCCGGCACCCGCACAGCTACGCCGGGGTGCTCTGCGTCGTCGACCCCCGCCAGGACCCGGTGGAGACCTACGAGTCGCTGCTCGCCTTCGCCCCGCCCACCCTCGGCCTGCTCCTCCCGCTCGCCAACTGGAGCTCCCCGCCGCCCTGTCACCGCCCCGGCGACCCCACCCCGTACGCCGACTGGCTCGTCGCCGTCTTCGAACGCTGGTGGCACGACGCGGTGCGGCGCACCCGCATCGGCATGTTCGAGGAGATCATCGCCCTGCTGCTCGGCCTGCCCGCCGCCACCGAGACCCTCGGCCTCGCACCCGCCACCACCGCCGTGATCGAGACCGACGGCTCCATCGAGCAGGCCGACTCGCTGAAATCGGCCTACGAGGGCGCCGCCGCCACCGGCCTGACCCTGGACACCCACAGCTTCGACCAACTGCTGGACCACCCCGGGCTCGCCGCCCGCCAGCTGGGCCGGGAGGCGCTCGCCGACGGCTGCCGGGCCTGCGCACTCGTGGAGGTGTGCGGCGGCGGCCACTACCCGCACCGCTACCGGGCCGGGGAGGGCTTCCGGCAGCCCTCCGTGTACTGCGCCGACCTCACCGCCCTGATCCGGCACGTCGCCGCCGCCGTGCACCGCGCCGCAGGCGCCCCTCCGGCGGCCGCCTCGTGACCGCACCGCTCGCCGCCTTCGCCGTCACCTCCTCGACCCTGCGCGCCCTCGGCTCCGGCGAACCCTCCGCGGACG
This sequence comes from Streptomyces xanthophaeus, assembly GCF_000725805.1. Lineage (GTDB taxonomy): Bacteria > Actinomycetota > Actinomycetes > Streptomycetales > Streptomycetaceae > Streptomyces > Streptomyces xanthophaeus. The sequence continues at coordinate 11,309 of NZ_KL647139.1, forward strand.
GCACCCGCCTGGTGCGCGACGTACGCCGCTCCAAGCGGCTGCTCCTGCTGCGCGCGGTCCTCGACGGCGCCCCCGGCGGCGCGGCCGGGGAGGCCGCCGACCACTGGGCCCTGCTGGAGGCGGCCGAGCGGCGGGACCCGCGCGCGGTGCGCGACGTACTGCACTACCCGGCCACCGGGGTGTGGGCCGAGGAGACGCTGCGCCGGCTGCACGCCCCGTACGGACCCGCCCCCGACCTCGCGCACCTCGGCGCCCTCGCCGCGGCCGCCGCGCTGCGCTCCGGGATCTCCTTCACCCTCACCCTGCGCCCCGTGCAGGGCAAGCTCCTGCTGCCCACGCTGGGGCTGCTGCGGCCGGACCGGCCCGGCCCGGCCACGCTCACCGAACGCTCCTGGGACTCCGACGACCCCGCGACCCTGCCCCTGCACACCCTGCCCGGGGGCCGGACCGCCCTCGACGACCTCGACCCCTACCGGGCCCCCGGCCCCGTCTTCCCCACGGCGGCCCCCGCGACCGCCTCCGTCCGCCCCGCCCGCAGGCTCACGCCCAAGGGGCACAAGCGCTGGGACACCCAGTGGACCGGCGCCCTCACCCTCCTCCAGCGGTACGACAGCGTCCGCGCCGAGGAGACCGTCCAACTGCTGCGCTCCGTCGTCCCGCTGGGCGGCGTGTCCCGCTCCCACGGCGCCACCCTCCCGGCGGCCGCGGGCTCGGTGCTGGCCCGCGCGCAGGCCCCGCCCGCGCTCGCCGCGACCCTGGTCCACGAGGTCCAGCACGGCAAGCTCAGTGCCCTCGCCGACGTCCTGACCCTGCACACCGCCGACCGCACGCCCCGGCACTGGGCCCCCTGGCGCAGCGACCCCCGCCCCCTGGACGGGCTGCTGCACGGCGCGTACGCCCACCTCGCGCTGGCCGGGTACTGGCAGCGCGCCGCCCTGTACGGGGCCCGCGGCGCCTGGGCCCAGCACGCCAGGATCCGGGCCCAGGTCGCCGCCGTCCTGCCCGTCCTGCGGGCGCACCCCGCACTGACCCCGGCGGGACGGGAGTTCACCGAGTCCATGGCCGGCGCCGAGCGGGCCATGGACGACCTGCCGCCGCCGGGGGACCAGCACGGCACCGCCCGCCGGGCCGTCGAGAGGGACCGCCGCACCTGGTGCGAGGCGCACCCCGAACTCGAACCGTTCACCCAGGTCTGACCGGGTCCGTACGGGTACCTCCTGCGGTACCTTTTCAACCCCGTCCACCGCCCGGACTCCAGGGAGACGGCCGCATGACCGGTAGCCGGCAGGACTCCAGCCCGGCGGCTGAGCCACAGCTCCAGCCGCAGCACCAGCCGCAACACCAGCCCCAGCCGCAGCGTTTCGTCATCAGCTTCGCGGGCTTCAACCGCCCCTGGGCCGTGTGGATCGCCCACCGCCTGGAGGAGCACGGCCACCGCGTCGCCCTCCAGCGCTGGGACCCCCAGAACAGCCCCGGCCTCGTGCCCGCCCTCGACGACCTGGCCCGCTCCGGCAGCCGGGTCCTCCTCGTCCTCAGCGAGCGCTACTTCTCCGCGGGCACCCCCGGCGACGTGCAGGACGCGGAGTGGAACACCGCCCTGCGCACCGTCACCGACCGCCACCCCGACCGCTTCGCGGCCGTCTGCCTCACCGACGCCCCGCTGCCCAGCGCCGTCGCCGTCCTGGAGAAGACCGACCTGTGGGGGGTGGACGCGTACGAGGCCGAGTACCGGGTGCTGCGCCGCCTGGACCTGCCCACCGAGCGGATCGGCACCGAGACCGGCCGCCGCGGCCCCCGCTTCCCCAACGACCCGCCGGAGATCTGGGGCCGCGTCCCGCGCCGCAACCCGCGCTTCACCGGCCGCAACGACGTCATCGGCACCCTGCGCGAGGCCCTGGCCGAAGCCCCGCCCGGGGCCAGCGTGGTCACCCTGCTGGGCCTCTCCGGCGTCGGCAAGACCCAGGTCGCCACCGAGTACGCCTACCGCTTCGCCTCCGAGTACGACCTCGTCTGGTGGGTCCCCGCGGAGGACCGGCCCACCCTGCGCGAACGCCTCGCCGAGCTCGCCCCCGCCCTCGGCCTGCCCCGCGGTGCGGGCAGCTACGGCGAACAGATCCGGGCCGTCCTGGAGGCACTGCGCCGCGGCTCCCCGTACCACCGCTGGCTGCTGGTCTTCGACGGCTGCGACAACCCCGACGACCTCACCGACCTGCTGCCCTCGGGAGCGGGCGACGTCATCATCACCTCCCGCAACCGGGAATGGGCCGCCCGCCACAGCAGCCTCGTCGAAGTCCCCCTCTACGCCCGGCCCGAGTCCGTCACCTTCATCCGCCGCCGGGCCCTGCGCCTCACCGCCGCCGAGGCCGACCAGCTCGCCGAGGCCCTGGAGGACTACCCCCTGGCCCTCGACCAGACCGCGGGCTGGCTCGCCGACTCCCCGCTCACCGTCGGCGACTACCTCGCCCTGCTCCAGCGCCGCCTGGACTCCCACGAGGCCGTCACCGTCTCCGACGACTACCCGCTGCCCTTCCCCACCGCCCTGGCCATACTCCTCAACAACGTCCGGGAGAACTTCCCCGACGCCCTCGCCCTGCTCCGGCTGTTCGTCTTCTTCGCCCCCGGCCCGGTCCCGCTGCGCCTGCTGCGCGAGTTCCCCGCCGACGACGTGCCCGAACAGCTCGCCGGACTCATCAACGACCAGATCCGCTGGAACGCCGCCCTCAACAAGCTCGTCCAGTTCTCCGTGGTACGCCTGGAGTACTCCGACCTGCCCGTCGAGGAGGGCGGCGGCGGCCTGGAGACCGTACAACTGCACCGCATGGTCCACGGCATCGTCCGCGAGAACCTCTCCGACGACGAGGCCGAACCCCTGGCCCGAGCCGTCCGCCAGGTACTCGCCGCCGCCGACCCCGGCCACCCCTCCGACGCCCGCCTGTGGCCCCGCTACGCCGAACTCGTCCCCCACCTGACCACCTCGGGCGTCCTGGCCAGCAGCAACCCGCGGATCCAGAACTTCCTGCTGCACTGCCTGCGCTACCTGATCCTCGCCGGGGAGTACCGCACCTGCCTGCGGCTCTGCGAGGACACCGACCGCTCCTGGCGGGCCCTGCTCGGCGAGGACCACCCCAAGGTCCGCGAACTCAGCTACCCCTACGGCGGAGCCCTGCGCAACCTCGGCCTCTTCCCCCGCGCCGGCACCCTCACCAAGGCCGTCGCCGACCGGCTCACCGGGGAACGCGGGGAACGCGACCTGCAGACCCTGCGCGCCCGCAGCGCCTACGGCGGCGTCCTGCTGTGCACCGCCGACTTCGAACCGGCCCGCGCGATCTTCGAGCACTGCCTCGCCACCTACCGCGAACTCCTCGGCGAGGACGACTCCACCACCCTCGACGCGCAGAACAACCTCGCCGCCACCTACCGGCTGCTGGGCCGCTACCAGGACGCCTACGACCTCGACCTGGACACCCTGCGCCGCCGCGAGCGCGTCCTGCGGCCCCTGCACATCTCCACCCTCGCCTCCGGCATCGCCTGCGCCATGGGCCTGCGCCTGATGGGCCGCTACCGGGAGGCCCAGACCCGCCAGGAACAGGGCGTCCGGCTCAACACGCAGGTGCTCGGCCTCGGCCACCCGCAGACCCTGCGCGCCGAACACAACCTCGGCCAGTGCCTGCGCCGTTCCGGGGACATCCCCGGCGCGGGCCTGCGGCTGCGGACCGTGTGGGAGCGGGCCACCCGCGTCTTCGGCGCCGACTACCCGTGGACCCTGATGGTCGCCTCCGACTACGCCACCTACCTCAGGGAGTACGGGGACATCGGCGAGGCCCGCCGGATCTCCGAGGACGTCGTACGCGGCTACCGCACACAGCTCGGCCCCGGCCACCCGTACAGCATCGGCACGCTCGGCAACCTCGGCCTGGTGCTGCGCGCCCAGGGCGACCGCCAGGAAGCCCTGGACCTCGCGGAACGGGCCCTGACCGGCATGCGCGCGGCCCTCGGCGACCGGCACCCCTGGACCCTGGGCTGCGCGCTCAACGCCACCGGCCACCGCAACATCACCGGCCGCCTGGAGGACGCGCTGGACCTGAGCCGGTACACCCTTCGCACCGCCGAACAGGTCCTCGGCCCGGACCACCCGATGACCCTGAGCGCCCAGATCGCCCTCGCCGCGGACCTCCGCTCGGTCCGGGAGGACGTGGAGGCCGGCAAGCACGAGGACGCCGGCATCAAGGGCCTGACCCGCACCCTGGGCGCGCAACACGTCCACACCGTCTCGGCAAAGCAACAGACCCGCCCCTACTGGGACTTCGAACCCCAGCCGTAGCCGGCCCCCGGACACGCCGGAAGGCCCGGCCCCCTGCGGGGACCGGGCCTTCCGTACTGCTGAGCCGCGCGGCGATTACGCCTCGAAGACCTCGTTCAGCAGGAGCTGCTGCTCCGCCTGGTGGCGCTTGGCCGAGCCCACCGCCGGGGAGGAACCGTGCGGACGCGAGATGCGCCGCAGGCGCTCGCCCGCCGGGACCTCCGAGCCGACCGCCAGGTCGAGGTGGTCGATCAGGTTCAGCGCGATGAACGGCCACGCACCCTGGTTCGCCGGCTCCTCCTGCGCCCAGATGTACTTCGCCGCGTTCGGGAACTTGGCGATCTCCGCCTGGAGTTCCGCACCGGCCAGCGGGTACAGCCGCTCGATGCGGATGATCGCCGTGTCGGTGATGCCGCGCTTCTCCCGCTCGGCCTCCAGGTCGTAGTAGACCTTGCCCGCGCAGAACACGACCTTGCTGACCGCGTTCGGGTCGACCGTGCTGTCGCCGATGACCGGACGGAACGAGCCGTTCGTGAACTCCTCCGCCTTCGACGCCGCAGCCTTCAGACGCAGCATCGACTTCGGGGTGAAGACGATCAGCGGCTTGTGGTGCGGGTTGTGGACCTGCCAGCGCAGCAGGTGGAAGTAGTTCGACGGCAGGGTCGGCATCGCGACCGTCATGTTGTCCTGCGCGCACATCTGCAGGAAGCGCTCCGGGCGGGCGGAGCTGTGGTCCGGGCCCTGGCCCTCGTAGCCGTGCGGGAGCAGCAGCGTGACGCCGGAGGTCTGGCCCCACTTCTGCTCGGCCGAGGAGATGAACTCGTCGACGACGGTCTGCGCGCCGTTGACGAAGTCACCGAACTGCGCCTCCCACAGGACCAGCGCGTCCGGACGGGCCAGCGAGTACCCGTACTCGAAGCCCATCGCCGCGTACTCGGAGAGCAGCGAGTCGTAGACGTTGTAGCGGGCCTGGTCGTCCGCGAGGTACTGCAGCGGGGTGTAGTCCTCGCCGGTCTCCCGGTCGATGAGGACCGCGTGGCGCTGGCCGAAGGTGCCGCGGCGGGAGTCCTGGCCGGACAGCCGGACCGGAGTGCCCTCCATCAGCAGCGAACCGAAGGCCAGGGTCTCGCCCATGCCCCAGTCGATCGTGCCCTCGTCGATCATCGACGCGCGGCGCTGCAGCTGCGGCAGCAGGCGCGGGTGGACGGTGACGTGCTCGGGGATGTTGACCTGGGACTCGGCGATCCGCTTGACGACGTCCTGGGAGATCGCCGTGTTCACGGTGACCGGGAACTCCTGCGCCACCTGCGCGGGCGCCACCGGGGCGCCGGCGGCGGGCTGCGTGGCGGCCTCGCGGACCTCCGCGAAGACCTTCTCCAGCTGGCCCTGGAAGTCCTGGAGCGCCTGCTCGGCCTCTTCCAGGGTGATGTCGCCGCGACCGATGAGGGACTCGGTGTACAGCTTGCGCACCGAGCGCTTCTTGTCGATCAGGTCGTACATCAGCGGCTGCGTGAACGCCGGGTTGTCGGACTCGTTGTGGCCGCGGCGGCGGTAGCAGATGAGGTCGATGACCACGTCCTTGTTGAACGCCTGACGGAACTCGAAGGCCAGGCGCGCGATGCGGACCACGGCCTCCGGGTCGTCGCCGTTCACGTGGAAGATCGGCGCCTCGATCATGCGGGCCACGTCGGTCGCGTACATCGACGAACGCGAGGACTCCGGGGCGGCGGTGAAGCCGACCTGGTTGTTGATGACCACGTGCACGGTGCCGCCGGTGCGGTAGCCGCGCAGCTGCGACATGTTCAGGGTCTCGGCGACCACGCCCTGGCCCGCGAAGGCCGCGTCACCGTGGAGGGCCAGCGGAAGGACGGTGAAGTCCGTGCCGCCCTTGTTGATGACGTCCTGCTTGGCGCGGGCGACACCCTCCAGGACCGGGTCGACGGCCTCCAGGTGGGAGGGGTTCGCGACGAGCGAGACCTTGATCTGCTCGCCGTCCAGGCCCGTGAAGGTGCCCTCGGCGCCCAGGTGGTACTTGACGTCGCCGGAGCCGTGCATCGACTTCGGGTCGAGGTTGCCCTCGAACTCGCGGAAGATCTGCGCGTACGACTTGCCGACGATGTTCGCGAGCACGTTCAGGCGGCCGCGGTGGGCCATCCCGATGACGACCTCTTCGAGGCGGGCCTCGGCGGCCGAGTCGATGACGGCGTCGAGCAGCGGGATGACGGACTCGCCGCCCTCCAGGGAGAACCGCTTCTGGCCGACGTACTTCGTCTGCAGGAAGGTCTCGAAGGCCTCCGCAGCGTTCAGGCGGCGCAGGATCCGCAGCTGCTCCTCGCGCTCCGGCTTGGAGTGCGGGCGCTCGATGCGGTCCTGGATCCAGCGGCGCTGCTTCGGGTCCTGGATGTGCATGAACTCGACACCGGTGGTGCGGCAGTACGAGTCGCGCAGCACACCGAGGATGTCGCGCAGCTTCATCATCGACTTGCCGGAGAAGCCGCCGACCGCGAACTCGCGCTCCAGGTCCCACAGGGTGAGGCCGTGCTCGGTGATGTCGAGGTCGGGGTGCTTGCGCTGCTTGTACTCCAGCGGGTCGGTGTCGGCCATGACGTGGCCGCGGACCCGGTAGGAGTGGATCAGCTCGAAGACGCGGGCGGCCTTCGTGACGTCGTCGTCGTGCGAGGCGTCGATGTCCCGGTTCCAGCGGACCGGCTCGTACGGGATGCGCAGCGCCTCGAAGACGTCGTCGTAGAAGCCGCTCTCGCCGAGCAGCAGGTTCGCGACGATGCGAAGGAACTCGCCGGAGGCCGCGCCCTGGATGACCCGGTGGTCGTAGGTCGAGGTCAGGGTCATGACCTTGGAGATGCCCAGCTTGTTCAGGGTGTCCTGCGAGGTGCCCTGGAACTCGGCGGGGTAGTCCATGGAGCCGACGCCCATGATGACCGACTGTCCGGGCATCAGGCGGGGCACGGAGTGCACGGTGCCCAGGCCGCCGGGGTTGGTCAGCGAGACGGTGACGCCGGTGAAGTCGTCCATCGTCAGCTTGCCGACGCGGGCCCGGCGGACGATGTCCTCGTAGGCCTGCCAGAACTCGAAGAAGTTGAGGGTCTCGGCCTTCTTGATGCCGGCGACGACGAGCTGGCGGTCGCCGTTGGGCTTCACGAGGTCGATCGCGAGACCGAAGTTGATGTGCTCCGGCTTGACCAGGGTCGGCTTGCCGTCCTTCTCCGCGAAGGAGTAGTTCATGGCCGGCATGGCCTTGATCGCCTGCACCATCGCGTAGCCGATGAGGTGCGTGAAGGAGATCTTCCCGCCCCGGGCGCGCTTGAGGTGGTTGTTGATGACGATGCGGTTGTCGAACAGCAGCTTCACCGGGACGGCGCGGACGGACGTGGCCGTCGGCACCTCGAGGGAGGCGTTCATGTTCTTGGCAACGGCAGCCGCCGGGCCGCGGAGCGTCACCAGCTCGGGGCCCGCGGGGGCCTCGGTGGAGGGCGCGGCCTTCTGCGGGGCAGCGGAGGAGGGAGCAGCGGCCGGAGCCGAGGCCTGAGGGGCAGACGCGGCCGGTGCGGCGGCCGGGGCCTGGGAGGTGACAGTCACAGCAGGGGCACCAGAGGGGGTGGCAGGAGCAGGGGCAGGAGCTGACACAGGCGGAGGGGTCGGCGCGGCACCGGGAACGGAAGCCGGTGCGGGCGCTGCGGCACCCGCCGCCCCCGTGGCGGCGGCGTCGACGGCCTGCGGGGCTGCGGCGACGGTGGTGGCGGCCTGTGCGGAGGCGCCGTCCGTCGTCGGGGACTTCTTCGGCTCTTCGGCCTTCACCGGAGCAGCAGCGCCACCCGGCTTGTAGTCGGCGAAGAAGTCCCACCAGGCCCGGTCGACCGAGTTCGGGTCCTGGAGGTACTGCTGATAGATCTCGTCGACGAGCCACTCATTGGCACCGAAGCCTGAGGCAGGGTTCTTCCCGCCCTCTGCTGCTTCGGTCGTGGTGCTCGAGTTACTGGGGGACTGTGGCGACACGGCGGCAACCGCCCTCTTCCGCTTCACAAGGTATGGACAGCGGGAATAAAGGCTACGCCTCCTGAGCCGCCAGATGCAGACCGGGCGGTACATCCGTCGCGCAGGTCACATCGAACGGCGGGTTTCACCCACCGGAATGGCGGGAAACAAGCGAGGTTCGGGTAGGGGGCACCGAGGTTGCGGCCCCCTTGGCTTCGCACCCCTGACGACCCCGGGCACGTGTGGCCGAGATCATGTCCTTTCCCACTCGAACCCTACGTCAACGCGGCGCCTGCGAGCTGCCCGGAAGCGTGACAAGGATGCGGCAGCCCCGTGACGATTCGGCCACTCCGATGTGCCCGCCGTGCAGTTCCACCGCCCACCGGGCGATCGCCAGGCCGAGCCCCGTACCGCCGTCGCCGCCGCGCGCACTGCCCCGGTTGAACCGCTCGAAGACCCGGTGCCGCTCCGCCTCAGGGATCCCGGGACCCTCGTCCCGGACCTCCAGGGCCAGGCTCCCGGGCTCCTCGCCGGCCCGGGCGCGCACCGTGACCCGGCCGTGCGCGGGACTGTGCTTGACCGCGTTGTCGACGAGGTTCGCCACCACCTGGTGCAGGCGCTCGGCGTCCGCGTGCGCCCACAGGTCGGGCGGGAAGACGTCCAGGTGCAGGTGCACGTCGTTGCGGGTGTGGCCGCCCGAGCCCGAGGTCAGCCCCGGCCGGCCGGCCGCCGCCAGAGCGGACTCCTTCAGCACCCCCGACAGGTACGGCCAGACCTCGAAGCGCCGGGCCCGCAGCGGGACCACCCCGTTGTCCACCCGGGACAGGTCCAGCAGGGTCTCCACCAGCCGTCCCAGACGCTCGGTCTGCTTCAGCATGGTCCGCATGGTCTCCGGATCGGCGGCCGAGACCCCGTCCACCACGTTCTCCAGCACCGCCCGCAGCGCCGCGATCGGCGTGCGCAGCTCGTGCGAGACGTTCGCGACCAGCTCCTTGCGGTGGCGGTCCACCGCCTCCAGGTCGTCCGCCATCAGATTGATCGTCGAGGCCAGGTCGCCCAGTTCGTCCCGGCGCCCCGCCCCGCGCACCCGGCGGGTGAAGTCACCGCGGGAGATCGCCCGGGCCACCGTCGTCATGTCGTCGAGCGGAGCCGTCAGGCTGTGCGCCACGAACTGGGTGATCAGCATCGAGGCTATGACCGAGAAGACCGTGATGAACCGCAGCTCGGTGTCCGTGCGCAGGGCCACCAGCAGCAGGCCCGTGGTGATGAACACCGAGACCACCACGAGCGTGCCCAGCTTGGTCTTGATCGAGAAGGGCGAGAAGGGACGCAGCCCCGCCCCGGACTGCTGCCCGGACCGGTCGATCATGCCTGGGCCGGGGTCTCCAGGGCGTACCCGACGCCATGGACCGTACGGATCCGCTCCGCGCCGATCTTGCGCCGCAGGGCCTTGATGTGGCTGTCGACGGTACGGGTGCCGGACGCGTCGGCCCAGTCCCAGACCTCGGCCAGCAGCTGCTCCCGGGAGAGCACCGCCCGGGGTGTCCCGGCCAGGCACACCAGCAGGTCGAACTCGGTCGGCGTCAGGTGCACGTCCTCGGACTGCACCCGGACCCGGCGCTGCGCGTGGTCGATCTCCAGGTCACCCAGGCGCAGGGTGGCCCCGCGCGGGGTGTGCGCGGCGAGCGTGGCCCGCTCGACGCGCCGCAGCAGCACGTGCACCCGTGCGGCCAGCTCGCGCATCGAGAACGGCTTCGTCATGTAGTCGTCGGCGCCGACCCCGAGCCCGACCAGCAGGTCGGTCTCGTCGTCCCGGGCCGTGAGCATCAGCACCGGAACCGGCCGCTGCGCCTGGACCCGTCGGCAGACCTCCAGGCCGTCGAAGCCCGGCAGCATGATGTCCAGCACCAGCAGCTCGGGCAGCCAGCTCTCGGCGGCGGCCACGGCGGCCGGGCCGTCGGGGGCCGTCTGCACCTGGAAGCCCTCGGCGCGCAGCCGGGCCGCGATGGCCTCGGCGATGGTGCGGTCGTCCTCGACGACGAGCACACGCCGCTGGGCGCCGGGGGTCGCCGCAGCGCTGTTGTGGGTCGTGTGTGTCTGTTCCATGTCCAGGTCCCGCCCCGTGAAGATCCCGCGTGATGGGGTGCAGCGTAGAGGAGCCACCGGCCTGCGGCTATGCGGGGTTCGGACAGGGACGGGTTCGTCCGGGCTTGGAGGATGTGCCGGGTGACCGGATTTCTCCGGGCCCTACCCGGCCGTAAACGGAGGCAGAGCCTCCAGCACCTTGGTCAGAACCGGTGGCAAAGATTCCTGTGCCCCGGCCACTTCGTGGCCGCCGTGCACGAAGGCGAAGGAAAAACCGTCGAAGACCTTCGGGCCGCCCGTGGAGATCCTCGGGAGGCGGGAGAAATCCGCCTCCCGCAGGGCGGTGCGCAGCCGCGCGAGCCCGGCGTCCGACAGCTTCCCGGCCCCCTCCGGCTTCGCCAGCCGGTCCAGCCGGGTCCACGAGCCGTCGCCCTTCACCAGCAGCGTGTGGGTGTCGCCCGCGAAGCCGCCGCTGCGGGAGACCCGTACGAGGGTCTCGGCCGCGGAGGGCGTGCCGGCGGGCGTCGCGGGGGCGCCGGTCGCCTCCGGCGGGGCGGGGGTCGCGGGGCCGCTGGAGCCGCCGGGACCGGTCGTGCCGCTCGCGCCGGTGCCGCCGGGGCCGGAGCCCGGACCCGGACCCGCAGGCGTGCTCCCGCCCGGGGCCGGCTGCGGGGCCGGGGCCGACGCCGCAGGCGCGTCGTCACCACCCGTACCCGAGGCCCCGCACCCCGCCAGGACCACCGCGCTCAGCACCGTCGCCGCCACTGCTCGGAACGTGCGCACACCCACCTCCGCGGGTACGGGGACCGGACCCCGAGTATGGAGTGCCCGCACCCCGACGAACAGCACCCCGACGAACAGCACCCGGAGGACACCATCCGCCGCACCGCAGCCCGGCGCCTGCTGCCCCCGCTGCTCGCCGCCGCCCTCGGCCTGTGGGGGCTCACCCGCGGGGGCGCCATGTGGCGCGACGAGTCCGTCACCTGGCAGGTGGCCCACCGCCCGCTCGGCGGCCTGTGGGAACTCCTCGGCCAGGTCGACGCCGTCCACGGCCTGTACTACCTGCTCATGCACGGGGCGTTCCTCGCCTGGGACGGCGGCCTGTGGACCCTGCGGCTGCCCTCGGTCGCCGCCACCGCCCTCGCGGCCGCCGGGGTCGCAGCCGTCGCCCACCTCCTCGCGGGGGAGCGGGCCGCGCTGATCTCCGGCCTCGTCTACGCGGCGCTGCCGCCCGTGCAGATGTACGCCCAGGAGGGCCGCTCCTACGCCCTGGTCGCGGCGGCCGTCGTCTGGGCGACGTACCTGATGCTCTGCGAGCGCTGGACCGCGTACGCGGCCGTGCTGCTGCTCGGCTGCTGGCTGCACGAGTTCGCCGCCCTGGCCCTCCTCGCCCACGCATTCGCCGCCGGGCGCTCGCGCGGCTGGCGGTGGAGCGCCGCGGCCGTCGTGGCCCTGCTGCTGCCCCTGGCCCTGGTGAGCGCGCGGCAGGCCCCGCAGCAGCTCGGCTGGCTCGGGCGGCCCAGCTGGCAGGACTGGGCGGCCTACGGGGTCCTCGCGGCCACCTCGCTGCTGCTCGCCCGCGGGGCCGCGCCGGACCTCGTCCGTGTCGCCCTGCCGCTGGCCCTGCTGCCGCCCGGGCTGCTGATGGCGGTCTCGCTGGTGCACCCCTGGTACGTCGACCGGTACGTGCTCTACGCGCTCGCCGGGGCCGCCCTGCTCGCCGGGGCCCGGCTGGCTGCCGTACGGCCCTGGTGGCCATGGCTGCTCGCCGCGGCGCTGCTGGTGCCCTGCGCGTACTGGTCGGCCTGGCTGCGCACCCCGCAGAGCCGCAAGGACGACGTGCTCGCGGTGGCCGCCGCCGTCCGGGAACGGGCCCGGCCCGGGGACGCCGTGCTCTTCATGCCCTCCCGGCGCCGCGAGTGGCTCCTGTCCTCGCCCCCGGTCTACGAGGGCCTGCGCGACGTGGCCCTGGACCGCTCCCCGGCGGCTTCGCGCAGCCTCCAGGGCACCGAACTGCCTCCGGAGGCGATCCGGGCCGCGCTCGCCGCCTCGCCCCGGGTGATCGCCCTGCTGGACCCCGAGGGCCAGCCCCTGGACCCGTACCCCGCCGAGGAGGCCAAACGCGGCGCCCTGGCCACCGGCTTCGACCTCTGCTCGGTCACCCCGGTCCACGGCGCCCGCGTGGCGCTGTACGCCGCCCCGGGCACCTGCCCCTGACCGCACCCCGGGCCCCGGGCGGTGCGGGGCGGGGGGCAGGCCGCAGGATGGGGCGTCCCGCTTCGTCCGTCCGGTGGGCCGTCCCGACGGGGGTGGCGGCCGGGTACCAGGAGGTGCCGCATGACCACGTCCCAGAACTCCGCCCCCCGCGACCCGGGATCCGGCGGGGCCGGCGCCGGAGCCGCCGGGGTGCCCGGGGCCCTCGTCGGGGCAGACTGGCTCGCCGCGCGGCTCGGGGCGCCCGGGCTGGTGATCCTCGACGCCTCCGTCGGGGCCCACCGGGGCGCGGACCGGCGGATCCCTGGGGCCCGCCCGTTCGACCTCGACGGGGACCTGTCCGACCACGACGCCCCCGCCCCGCACACCATGCCCTCACCCGCCGCCTTCACCGAGGCGCTGCGGACCCTCGGCGTCCACGACACCGACACCGTCGTCGTCTACGACGGCGCGGGCATCTACTCCAGCGCCCGCGCCTGGTGGATGCTGCGGGCCATGGGCTTCGACCGGGCGGCCGTCCTCGACGGCGGCCTGCCCGCCTGGACCGCGGCCGGCCTGCCGGCCGAGAGCACCGGCCCGGCCTACGAGGGCCCGCGCGGCTCCTTCACCGCCCGCCCCCGCCCCGGGCTGCTCATCGGCAGTGCCGCCGTCGCCGCGGCCCTGGCCGACCCGTCCGCGGCCGTCCTGGACGCCCGGACCCGCGGGCGCTTCGCCGGGACCGCGCCCGAACCCCGCCCCGGCCTGCGCGGCGGCCACATGCCGGGCGCGGTGAACCTGCCGTTCGGCGAGCTCCAGGGGCCCGGCGGGCTGATGCGGCCCGCCGCCGAACTCCGCGCGGCCTTCGGTGCGGCGGCGGGGGACCGGCAGCAGCTCCGGTTCAGCTGCGGGTCCGGGGTGACGGCCTGCGTGCTCGCCCTCGGCGCCCACCTCGCCGGATACCGGGACCTGGCCGTGTACGACGGCTCCTGGAGCGAGTGGGGCATGCCCTCGGACCGGCCGGTGGCGACGGGGGGATAGCCCCACCACGGTTCGGGTACCGCCCCCATCGGCCGGGCGCCGCCGCTGCCCGAGGATCGGTCCATGAGCCCTCACGCCACGTCACATCGCCTCGCCCGCACGGCAGTCGCCGCCCTCGGCGCCGGGCTGCTCCTGTCCGGCTGCTCCCTCGTCGAAGGGGAGCAGCGGACGGCGGACGCCGACGCCACGGTCACCGAGGCCGTCACCGCGGTCGAGCTGACCGGGGCCCGGGCCGGCTCGATCGAGGTGGTCCCCGGGACCGGCCCCGGCGTCACGGTCCGCCGCACCGTCCACTACCGCGGCGACACCCGGCCGGCGCCGGGCCAGCAGGTCTCCGGCAGCGGCGTGCTGACCTTCACCGACGGCTGCTCCGGGACCTGCTTCGTCGACTACCGCCTGGAGGTGCCGGCCTCCGCCACCGTCCGCCTCGGCAACAGCAGCGGCCGGATCAGCGTCGCCGGGATCGCCGGCGCGGACCTGACCTCCGACTCCGGCCGCGTCAGCGCCGACCGGGTCGCGGGCCCGCTGAAGATCCGTACCTCCTCGGGCGGGATCACCGCCACCGGCCTGGCCGGACCGAGCGCCGACGTCCGCTCGGACTCGGGCGACGCCCGCCTGGACTTCGCGCGGACCCCGGCCTCCGTGGCCGCCGAGACCACCTCGGGGGACTTCACCCTGAAGGTCCCCGCCGCCGCCTACCGGGTCGCGGTCTCCACCACCTCCGGTTCCCGCGAGGTCTCCCTCCCCTCGGACCCCGCGGCCCCCTCCGCCCTCTCGGCGAGTACCACCTCCGGCGACGTCCGCATCTCCACGGCCGGATAGGGCGCCGGACGGCACCCGAGAGCTGTTCGCCCGGGGCGAACGGGTGTTGGGGAACACCAGGGGGCGCAGATGCATTGAGTCGGCATAGCTCAACTTCACTGCCGGAGGGAAGATCATGGCTTCGACGTCCGTAACGCTCACCCTGCCCGTGCTGCCGCTCGACGACGAGGTCGTGCTGCCCGGAATGGTCGTTCCCCTGGACCTGTCCGACTCCGAGGTACGGGGGGCCGTCGAGGCCGCCCAGGCGGCGGCCGGGACCGGGAAGCCCCGGGTCCTGCTCGTGCCGCGCATCGACGGCAAGTACGCGGGCACCGGCGTGCTCGGGACCGTCGAGCAGGTCGGCCGGCTCTCCGACGGGGACCCCGGCGCGCTCATCCGCGGCCGCGGCCGCATCCGCATCGGCGCCGGGACCACCGGCCCCGGCGCCGCGCTCTGGGTCGAGGGCGAGACCGTCGACGAGAGCGTCCCCGACCCGCTGCCCGGCGCGGTCGCCGAGCAGGTCAAGGAGTACAAGGCGCTCGCCACCAGCTGGCTCAAGAAGCGCGGGGCCTGGCAGGTCGTGGACCGCGTCCAGCAGATCGAAGGCGTCTCCGCCCTCGCCGACAACTCCGGCTACTCCCCCTTCCTGACGGTGGACCAGAAGGTCGAGCTGCTGGAGACCGCAGACGCCGTCACCCGCCTCGGACTCGCCATCAAGTGGCTCCGCAACCACCTCGCCGAACAGGACGTGGCCGAGTCCATCGCCAAGGACGTCCAGGACGGCGTCGACAAGCAGCAGCGCGAGTTCCTGCTCCGCCGCCAGCTGGAAGCCGTCCGCAAGGAACTGCGCGAGCTGAACGGAGAGAAGGACGGCGAGGAGTCCGACGACTACCGCGCCCGCGTCGAGGCCGCCGACCTCCCCGAGAAGGTGCGGGAGGCCGCCCTGAAGGAAGTCGAGAAGCTGGAGCGCTCCAGCGACCAGTCACCCGAGGGCTCCTGGATCCGCACCTGGCTCGACACCGTCCTGGAACTCCCCTGGAACGAACGCACCGAGGACGCGTACGACATCCGCGGCGCCCGGGCCGTCCTCGACGCCGAACACGCCGGCCTCAGCGACGTGAAGGACCGCATCACCGAGTACCTCGCCGTGCGCAAGCGGCGCTCCGAGCGCGGCATGGGCGTCATCGGCGGCCGCCGCGGCGGCGCGGTGCTCGCCCTCGTCGGCCCGCCCGGCGTCGGCAAGACCTCCCTCGGCGAATCGGTGGCCCACGCCATGGGCCGCAAGTTCGTCCGCGTCGCCCTCGGCGGCGTACGGGACGAGGCCGAGGTACGGGGACACCGGCGGACCTACGTCGGCGCCCTGCCCGGCCGCATCGTCCGCGCGATCAAGGAAGCCGGGTCGATGAACCCGGTGGTGCTCCTCGACGAGATCGACAAGGTGGGCTCCGACTTCCGCGGGGACCCGGCCGCCGCCCTGCTGGAGGTCCTCGACCCGGCCCAGAACCACACCTTCCGGGACCACTACCTGGAAGTGGAACTGGACCTGAGCGACGTCGTCTTCCTCGCCACCGCCAACGTCCTGGAGGCGATCCCCGAGGCGCTGGCCGACCGGATGGAGCTCGTCCGCCTCGACGGGTACACCGAGGACGAGAAGGTGGTCATCGCCCGGGACCACCTGCTCCCGCGCCAGCTGGAGCGCGCCGGACTCGGCGCCGACGAGGTGGTCCTCGAAGAGGACGCCCTGCGCAGGCTCGCCGGGGAGTACACCCGCGAAGCGGGCGTGCGCACCCTGGAACGCTCCCTCGCCCGGCTGCTGCGCAAGGTCGCCTCCCAGCACGAACTCGGCGAACGGGAACTGCCCTTCCGGATCGGCGCCGGAGACCTGCGGGAGCTCATCGGACGACCGCACCACGTCCCGGAAGCCGCCCAGGACCCGGCCGAGCGCCGCACCGCCGTACCCGGCGTGGCCACCGGCCTCGCCGTGACCGGCGCGGGCGGCGACGTCCTCTTCGTCGAGGCCTCGCTGGCCGACCCGGAGACGGGCGCGGCCGGCCTGACCCTCACCGGCCAGCTCGGCGACGTCATGAAGGAATCGGCGCAGATCGCCCTCAGCTTCCTGCGCTCCCACGGCGCGGAACTGGAACTGCCCGTCGCCGACCTCAAGGACCGGGGCGTGCACATCCACTTCCCGGCCGGAGCGGTCCCCAAGGACGGCCCCAGCGCGGGCATCACCATGACCACGGCCCTCGCCTCGCTGCTCTCCGGACGCCAGGTGCGCACCGACGTGGCCATGACCGGCGAGGTCTCCCTCACCGGACGGGTCCTGCCGATCGGCGGGGTCAAGCAGAAGCTGCTCGCCGCGCACCGGGCCGGACTCACCACGGTGATCATCCCCAAGCGCAACGAGGCCGACCTGGACGACGTCCCGGCCGAGGTCCTGGAAGGGCTGGAGGTGCACCCCGTGACCGATGTGCGCCAGGTCCTGGAACTCGCCCTCGACCGGGACCGCGCCCCCGTCACCGCCGCCGCCTGACCCGGCCCCCGTACGGCCCGGCGCCCCGCCCCGGCGGGGCCCCGGGCCGTGCGCGCGCCCGCTGCGAAATACTGGCGGCTCACACCACCGATGGGAGCGGGACGTGCACGGGAGCGAAGACCAGGAGTTCCTTGCCCTGGAGCGGGAGCTGTCCGTCTTCCTCCGGCGCGCACGCGCCTCGTCCGGGGAGATGGCCCGCGCCCTGCACCCCGAGCTGGAACCAGCGGCGTACGGACTCCTCACCCGCCTGGAGGCCGCCGGCCGCCAGCGGGCCACCGAGCTCGCCGCGTACTTCGGGGTCGGCAAGGCCACCATGAGCCGCCAGCTGCGCGCCCTGGAAGTGCTGGGCCTGGTGGCCCGCGAGCCTGACCCCGCGGACGGCAGGGCCTTCCTGATCGGCCTCACCGAGGAGGGCCGCGAGCGCTTCCTGCGCGTACGGGACGCCCGGCGCGAGCAGTACATGCGCAAACTCGCCGACTGGGACCGCGGCGAGGTGGCGGAACTGGCCCGCCTGCTGAACCAGCTCAACGCGGGCGCCGAGACCGAGTAGCCGCGACCGAGCAGCCGCGCCTCCTCCTGGCCCTGACCCTGCCCCTGGCCCGCCTCGCCCCCGGATGCGTCAGAGCTCCGCGTACACCGCCGACGCGTCGTCGTGGCGCTTGTACCGGCCCGGCGGGCGGGCCGGATCGGATTCGACGGCACGGACCCGCCCGATCAGCCCCTGCGCCCCCTCCTTGCGCAGCACCCCCATGCACTCCTGCCAGTCACCCTCCCCGAAGGTGTCCGTCCAGCGGCTCGCCCCGTCGGTGAGCGCCGCCACCGCCCGGACCCGCTCGCGCGGGGTGCGCCCCGTCACCGCCCGGGCCGCCACCGCCGGATCGGCGGCCGCGGTGAAGAAGCCGCCCTCCGCGTTGCGCAGGGCGTCCGTGGCCGCCACCGAACGCAGTACCTCCCGGGGCACCCGGTCCAGCCGGTCGTCGAGCACCGCACTCACCTCGCCCGCGGGCGCCTGGAGCAGCAGCACCGAGTCGGAGAGCACGAGGTGCTCCACGAAGGCCCCGTCCCAACGGACCACGACCACCGTCGCCTGCGGCGTGCGGACGTGAGAAAGGTCACACGTCCCGCGGTGTGCGTCGGCCGTGGCGCGGACCGACTCCGCCAGGATCCGGTCCAGCGACATGTCCCGCCGCGATCCGGACAGTTCGGTCAATCGGCCGCCGAGGCGCGCCACGAACCACGGCACCCCGTGCACGCAGCCGTCCTCACCGCGCGGCGGGGTGACCCCGTCCAAGGCGACGACGACGCCCCCGCCGCAGGCAGGCAGCGCCGCCGACACCCAATCCTCGTTGGGGCGTTCCGGGTCGCCGGGGGCGGACGCGAGATCGATGCGCATACCGGCATTCTGCCCGCAGGACCCGGCGCAGCACAGGAAGGTTCGTACCAAAGCGGGCCGGACGGGACCGGCCCCTGCCCGCCCGCGGGCACCCGTCCACCGGGCCCCGGCGCGCGATGTGGGCGGGCATCCTGCCAAAGCCCGCAGGGATCTTTCAACCACCCGTCCACGGACGCGCTCTGGCACGGGGTGTCCGAGTTGGATGCCAACTCATCCGTGATGTTCACTCGTTCGAGTGGCCGGGTGGGCGTTGTGCGGCTCTCTACCCATCACACTGCAAAGGTCTGAGGCGGTACGAGGGGGCAGGGAGCGTTTACTTGTTGACCGGCCGTTACCTCGGCCACACGAGTAGACGAGCACGAGCACACGTACAGGATTGCGAGCACCGGTGCAGAAGAAGCGGTCTCGGAAGAACGGCACCGCCACCGACGGCCCGGCCCCCGCAGGACGCCGCGTCCGCGTGCGCCGCAGGCTGGTCATTGGCGTAGCCGTCGCCGGCCTCACCGTCCTCGCGGCCGGCGCACCCGCCGTCGTCACCGCATCGACGGAACTCAACGACTCCCAGAGCCTGGTCACCCTCGCGGAACAGACCCGGCAGACCCTCACCCTCGCGCACCTCCTCGGCGACGAGCGCGACGCCGTCATCGAGTACGTCGCCAAGGGCCGCCTCGGCTCCGGCAAGGGCGCCGTCCAGGAACGCGCCACCCGCACCGACCGGCAGCTCGCCGAGGTCCGGGCCGAGGCCGACGAGGAACTCGCCCGCGCCCTGGGCCGCGTCCAGGCCGTGCGCACCGAGGCCGTCGACGGCAAGGGCAGCTCCCTCGCCGCCCACCAGGCCTACGCCGGCGTCATCGCCGAACTCCTCGCCCCCGGCGACCGGCTCACCGAACTGACCCCGCCGCGCGCCGAGGCCGCCCTGGCCACCGTCCGCCCGCTGGCCCCGCTGGGCCAGGCCGTGGAACAGGCCTCGGCCACCCGCGGACTGCTGCTCGCCGCGCTGGCCGTCCCCCGCGGCGAGCAGCCCCCCAACTCGGCCGTGGTGGACGAACTCACCACCGCCGCCCAGCGGGCCCGCGTACGGGAACAGGCCGCCCTGGAGGACTTCGCCCGGGTCGCCCGCCCCGACGTCCGCCAGACCCTCGCCGCCACCGTCACCGGACCCGAGGTCAAGGCCGCCGACGACCACCTCAAGCGGCTCACCGAACGGCCCACCCTGACCGCGGCCGAACGCAGGACGGACAGCGCCGCCGTCGGCGCAGCGCTCACCGCCCGCATCGACCGCATGCGGTCCGTGGAATCCACCCTGGCCGGACAGCGGGCCACCGCCCTCGCCGGCCTGCGCGACGACGACGTCACCCGGCTGGAGACCATGGTCGCCCTGCTGGGCGTGCTCTTCCTCGTCACCGTCGGCGTCACGACCGCCGTGGCGCGCTCCCTGACGCGCCCGCTGTCGGTGCTGCGCCGGGGCGCGGAACGGCTGGCCACGCCGGAGGGCTCGGTGGAGCCGGTGCGCTTCACCGGCCGCAACGACGAGTTCGCCGAGGTCGTCCGCCACCTGAACGCCGTACGCGACCAGACGGTCTCCCTGCACACCCGGATCGCCGGGCTCGACGCCGACCGCCGCCGGCTCATCGGCCGCAACGAAGCGCTGACGTCGAGCCGGGAAGTGCTGGAGGAGGAACTCACCAAGCTCCGGGCCGGCCTGGAGGAACACCGCCGGGTCATGTCGACCACCTCCGTGTCGCTCTCCCTGCGGACCCTCGGCCTCGTCGAGCGCCAGCTCGCGGTCATCGAGGAACTGGAGTCCAAGGAGCAGGACCCGGACCGGCTGGCGACCCTGTTCAAGCTGGACCACCTGGCGACCGTGATGCGCCGCCACAACGAGAACCTGCTGGTCCTCGCCGGCCAGGAACACGGCCACGGCCAGGGACTCCCGGTCCCGCTGGTCGACGTCATGCGGGCCGCCGTCAGCGAGATCGAGCGCTACGAACGCGTCGACCTCGCGGAGCTGCCCTCGTACACCCAGGTCGCGGGACACGCCGCCGACGACATCTCGCACGTCCTCGCCGAACTGCTGGAGAACGCGACGACCTTCTCCCCGCCGGACGCCAAGGTCAAGGTGTCCGGACGGCTGCTGGACTCCGGCGACGTGGTGCTGTCCGTCGTGGACGTGGGCATCGGGGTCACCGAGGACCGGCTGGAATCGCTGAACCTCCGGCTGTCCACGCCCGAGGCGTACGACGAGGAACCCGAGGCGGAACACGGCCTGGGCCTCGGCCTGTACGTGGCCGGACGGCTCGCCGCCCGGCACGGCGTCACCGCGGAGCTGCGCGCCCCGCGCGACGGCGGGACCGAGGCCCTCGTGGTCGTCCCCGCCGCGCTCCTGCCGACCACCCCGCCGGTGTCCCCGGTGCATGCCCTGGCCACGCCGGGCGCGCCCGCGCTGCGGCTGCCGGGTGTGGTCGCCGAGGCGAACGAGCACGTCCTGCCGAGCCGCGCCCGCGGAGCCGAGGCGCACCACCAGCAGGCGGAGCCCGGCGCGGAGCAGCAGGTGGAGCCGGCCGAGCCGACTGCGCCGGCGGAGCAGGCCGAGGCGCCGGTGCCGGAGCCCGCCCGGGAGCCCGTACCGGACCAGCTCCAGGAGTCGGCCCAGGACCAGCTTCAGGACCAGCTCCAGGACCAGCCCCAGGACCAGCCCCAGGACCAGCTCCCGGAGCCCGAGCCCGCTGCCGCCGAGGAACTCCTGGCCCGGGTCGTCGCCGAGGCGGACGCGGAGGCCTTCGCCGAAGCCGTGGTCTTCGCCGACCCGCAGGACGGGCCGCTGCCGCCCGCCGAGCAGGTCTTCACCGTCCCGGCCCCGGCCCCGCCCGCCGAGACCGCAGCCGGGCCCGAGCCGGACCCGGAGCCCGAGCCGGACCCGCACCGCCACACCGCCGACGAAGGCAACTGGCTGCCCCGCCAGGGCAGCCACCCCGCCGACCCCGCCGAGCACACCCCGGACACCCCGGACACCCCGGCCGGCACCTCCGCTCCGGCCGACTCCGCCGTCACCGACAAGGGCCTGCCGAAGCGGACCCCGCGCACCGTGGCCGCCGGCCGCCCGGACGACGTACGCCCCGAGCCCGCGCGCAAGGTCGACGCCGATGAACTGCGGCGCCGCCTCGGCGGGTTCTACCAGGGCGCCCAGGACGGGCGGCGCGTCGTCGCCGCCGAGCTCGCACAGGACCAGGACGGCATACACGGCCGCGACCAGGACGACGCGCAGGACCGGGGGCAAGGGCAGACCGACCGGGGGGACACCGCACAGGAGGCACGCACATGACCGCGCCCAGTACGTACGGACTGAGCACCCAGGCCCGCAACCTGCAGTGGCTGCTCACCGACCTGGTCGAGGAGGTGCCCGGCGTCAACTCCGTCGCCGTCGTCTCCTCCGACGGACTGCTGCTGCTGTCCTCGGAACCAGCCGGAGCGGCCGGAGCGGCAGGACCGGCGGGCCCCGCCGAGAGCCCGCGCCCCAAGGGCCCGCGCGGAGCCTCGGCCGACCTCGCCACCATCGTCTCCGGCCTCGGCAGCCTCACTACCGGCGCCGCGGCCCTCATGGACGGCGGATCCGTCAAGCAGACCATGGTGGCCATGGAGCACGGCTCCGTCTTCGTCATGGCCATCAGCGACGGCTCCCTGCTCGGGGTGCACGCCACCCCGGACTGCGACATGAGCGTCGTCGCCTACCACATGGCCCTGTTCGTCGGCCGCGCCGGCCACGTCCTGACCCCCGAAGTCCGCAGTGAGCTGCGCCAGTCGATGGAGAACACCCCGTGAGGAGTCCGGCCTCCGACCGGCTGCCGATACGCGGCGCCGACCGCCGCCCCGCCCGCGTCCGCCCCTACTCCCTCACGGGAGGCCGCACCCGCTTCACGCAGGTCCTGCTGGTGGAGACCTTCGTCGCCGCCCTGGACAGCAAGGCTTCCGAGCCTCAGAAGCCCGACCCCACGCCCGAGATGCCCGCCATCGTCGAGATATGCCGCCGCATGCGCACGATCGCCGAGATCGCCGCGCTGCTGAAGCTGCCGCTCGGCGTGGTCCGCGTCCTGGTCAGCGACCTCGCGGACCAGGGAAGGATCCGCGTCTACGGGACCGGGCACGGCACCGGCCGCCCCGAACGCGCGCTGCTCGAAAGGGTGCTCAGTGGCCTTCGCCGTCTCTGACCGGCCGGTTCCGCCGGTGACGTCGGGGCCGGACGACGAGCCCGTCCAGCCCTGGCAGTACGACCGCTCCCGCGCTCCCGTGGCCGTCAAGGTCCTGGTCGCCGGCGGCTTCGGCGTGGGCAAGACCACCTTCGTCTCCTCCGTCTCCGAGATCACCCCGCTGCGCACCGAAGCGGTGATGACCCAGGCCGCGGCCCCGACCGACGACCTGACCGGCACCCCGGACAAGAACACCACCACCGTCGCGATGGACTTCGGCCGCGTCACCCTCGACGACGACCTCGTCCTCTACGTGTACGGGACCCCGGGCCAGGAGCGGTTCTGGTTCATGTGGGACGACCTGGTGCGCGGGGCCATCGGCGGCATCGTCCTGGCCGACACCCGCCGGCTGCGCGACTGCTTCCCGGCGCTCGACTACTTCGAGAGCTGCGGACTTCCTTACGCCGTCGCCGTCAACCACTTCGAGGGCTCGCGCTCGTACGAGCCCGAGGACGTGCGCGAGGCGCTCACGATCCCGCCCGGCGTACCCGTTGTGATCATGGACGCGCGCAGCCGTGTCACCGTCGTGGAATCCCTGCTGACCCTGGTGGGACACGCACTCGACACCACCCCCGAATAGACCGAATCGAGAACGTGCCATGCGCAAGATACTCGTCGTGGGGGCCGGCCAGTCCGGTCTCCAGCTCGCCCTCGGACTCCAGTCGAAGGGGTACGAGGTCACCCTCATGTCCAACCGGACGGCGGACGAGATCCGTACCGGGCGGGTCATGTCCACGCAGTGCATGTTCGACACGGCCCTCCAGCACGAGCGCGACCTCCAGATCAACTTCTGGGAGCAGCAGGCCCCGAAGATCGAGGGCCTCGGCGTCTCCGTCGCCGGCCCCGACAGCACGCGCGTCATCGACTGGCTCGGCCGGCTCAAGGGGTACGCCCAGTCCGTGGACCAGCGGGTCAAGATGGCCGGCTGGCTCGACGCCTTCGTGCAGCGCGGCGGACAGCTCGTCATCCACGGCGCCTCCGTCGCCGACCTCGACTTCTTCTCCCGCACGTACGACCTGACGCTGGTCGCCGCGGGCAAGGGCGAGCTGGTGTCGATGTTCGGCCGGGACGCGGCCCGTTCCCCCTACGACGCCCCGCAGCGCGCCCTCGCCGTGTCGTACGTGCACGGCCTCGGCCCCCGCCCGGAGCACCCCGGCACCGAAGCGGTCCGCTGCAACCTGGTGCCGGGGGTCGGCGAACTCTTCGTCATGCCGACCCTCACCACCTCCGGCCGCGCGGACATCCTCTTCTGGGAAGGCATCCCGGGCGGCCCGCTGGACGCCTTCACGGGCGTCAAGGACCCGGCGGAACACCTGGCGCTCACGCTGGAGCTGATGGAGAAGTTCACGCCCTGGGAGTACGCGCGCGCCACGAAGGTGGACCTGACGGACGCCGGAGCCACCCTGGCAGGGCGCTACGCCCCGGTGGTCCGCAACCCGATCGGCCGCCTCCCGGGCGGGGGGATCGTGCTCGGCGTCGCGGACGTCGTCGTCGCCAACGACCCGATCACCGGGCAGGGCTCGAACTCCGCCGCCAAGTGCGCGGCCTCGTACCTGTCGTCGATCCTGATGCACGGGGACAAGCCGTTCGACGAGTCGTGGATGAAGGCGACCTTCGACAAGTACTGGTTCACCACGGGCAAGCCGGTCACCCAGTGGACCAACGCCATGCTGGGCGTCCCGCCCGAGCACGTGCTGAACCTGATCGGCGCGGCCGGGCAGCTCCAGCCGGTGGCGGATCGATTCGCCAACGGCTTCGACAACCCGGCCGACTTCGAAGCGTACTTCTACGACCCCGAGGACACCGCGGACTACCTGGCGGAGGTGGCCGCTGCCGCGTCCTCCGCAGCAGCCCCGGCACCCGACGCGGACTCCCCGTCCGATTCCCCGTCCGTCGGAGCCTCCTCGGCCGAATAGCCCGCATCGTCCCCCGCCGAAGCCCCCTCGGGCAGCGGCGGGGGCACGAAGTGGTCGAGCGGGGCCCCGTCCGGATCCGGGCGCACCGCCCCGAGCAGCGGATTGGCCGCGATGGGCGACACCTTGACCCGCGCCCCGGGGCGCGGCGCCTGGATCACCTTGCCGCCGCCGACGTACAGGCCCACGTGGGTGGCCTTCGGGAAGTAGACCACCAGGTCACCGGGCCGCAACCGGTCGAGCGGCACCTTCGGCAACTGCGCCCACTGCTCCTGGCTGGTCCGCGGAATGGTCCGCCCCGCGCGCGCCCAGGCCTGCGAGGTGAGCCCCGAGCAGTCGAAGGACCCCGGCCCCTCGGCGCCCCAGACGTACGGCTTGCCGATCTGGGCCGCCGCGTACGTCAGCGCCACGCCCCCGGCGGCCGTCGGCGTACGGGCCGCAGCGACGCCGGGGCTCCCGAGCCGGCCCGAGTCCACCAGCTTCCGCTGCGCGGCCGCCGTCTCGGCGGCCTCCCGCGCGTCCAACTGCGTGAGCTGTGCGGGAGTCAGCGAAGCCAGCGTCCGCTCCACCTCCCGCAACTGCGAGGCCACCTCGTCCTTGTGCCGCTTGCGCTCCGCAGCCAGGGTCTGTTCGGCGTCCAGGGCCTTGCGGGCCTGCCCGGCGAGGGCGCCCGCCTCCCGCTCGCCCCGCGCGAGCCGCTCCAGCACCCCGGCCCGCCGCGCGCCCTCACGGGTGAGGAGCCGACGCTGGTCGAGGGCGACCCGGGGGTCCCCGGCGAGCAGCATCCGCGCGTAGGGGGACAGGCCCCGGGAGCCCTGGTACTGCTCCCGCGCCAGCCGCCCGGCGGCGGCCTTTTCGGAGCCGAGGGCGGTACGGACCTTCCCGAGCTCGGTGAGCAGCCGCCGCTCCTCACCCAGCCGGGTTCCCAGCGCGGCCTCGGTGGCGTTGTAGGCCTCGGTCGCTTCCTCGGCCTTCTGGTACAGCCCCTGCAGACGGGTCAGCAGCGCCCCGACGGACTCACCCGGCCCCGTGGGCTCGGCGTGGGCACCGGGGACCGGCCCGGCCGTGACGAGCGCGGGCACGAGCACTGCGGCGATGCAGACGGCGCGAAGCGGCCGACGTGACATGGGGTCACCTCCGAGGGCCCGATGCTGCCACGCCCGGTATGACAAATCCCCCACCCGAGTCGGCCAGCCGCCGGAACTCCCCCGTGTGGCGGGGGTGGGGGAGGGGCGGGGCTGAGGGTGGCTTCGGGGGCCTGTTACCCCTTGGCCTGATCAGGGATGTCTTGGGGGATTCCCGTCAGTCCCAGGGTCCTTCCGTGCCGGGCCGGGCCCTCAAGGGCGCTCCCTGCGGTCGCGTCGCTTCGCGATGG
>NZ_KL647139.1:37218-37629 GCF_000725805.1 Streptomyces xanthophaeus
CCCGGCGGGCAAGGCTCCCGCGGAGCCCAGTCGCAGCCCGGGGCCGGTCCAGTCCCTCGGCGGGGCCGGTGGGCGCATCAAATCGCTACGCGCTCCTCACCGTTTAGCGTCCGGCGCCCGTCTGTGGCCGTTCATAAGCCGCCACAGATCGCTACGCGCTTCTCCCGCTCAGCGTCTGCCGCCCCGTCTGGGGCTGGACATAGGCACACAGGCCGCCGGAGCCGACTTTTCGCGGCGCAAGCGGGCGCCTGCGGGCAGTGGGGGAAGTTGGGGGCCGGCGGGAGCCGGTGGGGGCCGGTGGGGGCGCCGCTGGAGGCCATCTGGGCGCCATTCGGAGCCAACTGGGGCCGCTGGGGGCGGAAAACGGCCCTCTCGGAGTCTGTCGTTGGATTATTCGGCATTTCGCTACAT
>NZ_JOFT01000055.1 GCF_000725805.1 Streptomyces xanthophaeus
CGATGTTCCCGACCGTCGGACGCAGCGCGAGCCCGAGCAGCAGCCGGTCCCGGAAGACGTACGAGGCGCCCTGGGAGGCCAGGCTTCCCTGCCTGCCACACCCCGGCCCGTACCGCACACCAAGCCGGGGCCGTGCTCCCAGCTCATGTCCGGGTCCAGCGCCGTGCCTGGGCGCTGGTGGGTCAGCGGGCGAGGGAGACGGCGAAGGGCTTGAAGCCGTGCCGGCGCATGATGTGGGGCACGACCAGGATCATGGCCTCGGTGGCGCGGGATGTGGTGATGTCGCCGAGGTCTTCGATCCGTTCGGGCCGCCAGCCAAGGTCGCCGAGGAGGCGGGTGACGGTCCTCTTGGCGTGTTCGTCATCACCTGAGAGATAGGCGGTCGGTGGGGTGGCCAGGATTTCCGGAGCGGTCATGACCATGAAAAGCATGGTGTTGAGGGTCTTGACCACATGGGTGTCGGGAAGCGCGGCCTGGAGCTTCTCGGCGAGGCTGCTACCGGGATAGCACAGGGCGCCGGGCAGGCCGTCACCGTCGGTGCGGGTGGCGTTGGAGACGTCGACGAGGATCTTGCCGGCGAGTTCGGTGCGCAGGTCGGTGAGGCGTTCCAGGGAACTGTCGCCGGGCGTCGCGTTGATCACGATGTCCGTGGTGTGGGCAGTGGTGTGCTGGTCGGCGAAGGTGACCCGCGGGGCGAGCCCGGCGGTGCGGGCGGCGGTGTCTTCGGGGCTCCGGCCACCGAGGGTGACATG
The DNA here is from genome assembly GCF_000725805.1 of Streptomyces xanthophaeus. Classification (GTDB taxonomy): domain Bacteria; phylum Actinomycetota; class Actinomycetes; order Streptomycetales; family Streptomycetaceae; genus Streptomyces; species Streptomyces xanthophaeus. The sequence goes on from NZ_JOFT01000055.1 coordinate 753, forward strand.
GTGTCCGGCTGCCGAGAGCCTGTCGGCGAGGTTGGTTCCGACGCGGCCGGCGCCCAGGATGCCGATGCTGGTCATGAGGTGGTGCTCCTTGCGGTATCAGGGTGGGGAAGAGCGCGGACGTCCGGTGGTCAGGCGATCGGCGAGAGGACCTTGAGGGCGGCGCCGTGGATGCCGGGGGCGGCGGCCAGGAAGTCACGGCTGCCGGTGTTCCAGGGTTCGCCCGTCAGGTCGGTGACGGTGCCTCCGGCCTCGGAGACCAGCAGGGCGCCGGCGACCAGGCCGGAGCGGACGTCGGAGAACTGCCAGAACGCGTCCATGCGTCCGGCGGCGACGTGGATGAGCTGCATCGTGGCGGGAACGGACACGCGCACGACCAGGCCGTTGATGAGCATCGCGGTGACGGAGTCACCGATCCGCCGGAAGGTACGCTCGTCCTCGCCGGGCTTGGCCTGGCCGGTGCCGGTGAGGGCGGCGCCCAGGTCGGTCTTGGCGGACACCTCCAGGGGCCGGCCGTTAAGGCGGGCGCCGCCGCCCACGACCGCGGTGTAAGTGTCGCCGGTCAGCGGCAGGTGGACGACGGTGAGCACCGGCCGGTTGTCACGGACCAGGGTGGCGGTGACGGCCCAGTCCTCCATGCCGTGGACGTGGTTGATGTTGCCTTCGGCGGGGTCGACGACCCACCACTCCCCGGCCGGGAGCGCGCCGCCGGCCAGCTCGTCCTCGGCCCACTGCGACCCCGGCCGGGCCCGCAGCAGCGGTTCCCGCAGCACCTCCAGCACCGCGTCGTCGTTGGCGTGGATCTCGCCGACGACCTCGTCCAGGCTCACGCCCCGGGCGTGCGAGGTGTAGCGGTCGCGCAGCGTGACGCCGGCCGTCTTCACCGCGGCTGTCACGTAGGACAGGAGCGTCGTACCGGTGTCGAAAGGCATGGCTGTGCTCATGGCGGTCTCCCTGGGATCGGTCGAAGCGGGGCGGTTGTCTCGCCCCCGCACTTCGAAGGTAGGCCGCCCAACTATTAACAACAAGTGCATGCTTGGCACTTGTAGAGTTACTGTCATGCAATTGGATCTGAACCTGCTCACAGCTCTGGATGCCCTGCTGGAAGAGGGCAGCGTCGCCGGCGCGGCAGCACGCCTCCACGTCACCGCACCGGCGATGAGCCGCTCCCTGGGCCGCATCCGCAAGGCCACCGGTGACCAGATCCTGGTCCGCACCGGCCGCAGCATGGTCCCCACCACCCGCGCGCTGGCCATGCGAGCCGAGGTACACGCCCTGGTGCAGCAGGCCCACCAACTTCTGTCCGCACAGCAGGAACTCGACCTGGCATCCCTGGAGCGGGTGTTCACCGTGCGCTGGCACGACGCCCTGACCGCAGCCTCCGGCACGGCCCTGATCGCCGCCGTCCACCATCAGGCCCCCGGCGTCCGGCTGCGCCTGTCCGCCGAACCCGGGACGGACGACGCCGAGCTGCGCCGGGGTGAGGTCGACCTCGAATCAAGCTCCAGCGCTCCGACGCTCCCCGACATCCGCCATCGCCTCGTCGGCAGGGACCGGCTGGTCGTCGCCGTCCGCCCGGGCCACCCGCTCACCGAAGGCCCGCTCAGTTCGGAGCGTTACGCAGCCGCCGAACACGTCACTGTTTCGCGGCGCGGAAGCCTGCGCGACCCGATCGATGACGCCCTGACCACACGCGGCCTCGGACGACGCGTCATCGCCGCCGGGCCCACCGCCGCCTTCGCACTCCAACTCGCCCTTGACACCGACCTGGTCGTCACCCTCCCCGACGCGGTCACCCGCACGGCCCGGGAACAACTCGGCCTGGTCACACTGCCGCCGCCACTCCCGCTGCCCGGCATCCCCCTGTACCTGCTGTGGCACCAGCGATACGACAACGACCGTGCCCACACCTGGCTGCGGGAGCTGGCCAGCGAAACCGTCCAGGCACTCTTCACCCCACCGACCGCCTCCCAGCCGCCCCTCACCACCAGCGCAGGCTGAAGGACCCCCCCGGGGAACGCCTGTCCGGCATGTCGGCAGCAGCCGCGGGCTGGCCGAGGTTGCCCTGCCTGCAACCGCTACGTGGACGTCGTCCCGCGGCCTGGGGCTGCTGCCGTCAGTGGGGTGGCGGCGCCGTTCAGGCAGCGGTCGAGGAGTGCGTGCATGCGGGGAACGGGGAGGGACGGGTTGGCTGCAGCGCCCTCTGCGGTACGGGGGTCGGCGAGGAGGGCCTCCAAGGCCTCTGCTGTCAGGCTCGGGTTGGCGGCGGCTGCCCGGCGCACCGACTCGTCGGGGTCTCCCACCGGTGGTTCGGACAGGGTGGGATCGGCTGCGGCCAGGGCGCGTACCTCGGGATCCGGGTGGCCGATGAGGTGGGTCCGGCCGGTGCGGGGGAACGCGGGCAGGGTCAGCAGGTGCGGGCGGTGCGCCGGGCGGGTGACGAAGACGTCCAGGAGCAGCTGTGACGGAGCCAGCGGGTGGAAGCAGGCAAGCCGGATCCGTACCTCCTCGTCGTCATCCTGCGCGAGCGTCCCGACGAGTTCTGCGGGCAGGCCGGGCCAGCTTGCCGCAACCCGGCGGAGCACCGGTTCCCCGGACACCGCGCAGGCGGCGAACCAGTCGGGGGACGGCTCGGGGGACGGCTCGGTGATCGGGCAGGTGCAGTCCGGACCGTGCCCGATGACCCTTTGGATCGCCCCGTACTCGGCCCAGGTACGGGGGAACGGGTGCAGACGGGCGCGCATCCGCACTCCTTCGTCCGGGTCCTCGCTCAGCTCCGCTACCAGGTCCGGTCCCAGGTCGGGCCGGGCGGCCACCATCCCGCGGACCTTCGCATCGGGATGGCGGGCGAGCCGGGCGAGGGCGTCGGCCGGAGTGTGGGGGTTCCGGGTCAGGGGGTGCACCGCGTCATCCGCGAAGCACTGCTCGACGAGCGCGGCAGACAGGGCGCACGTGCCGAGCACGAACCACTTGCTGTGCGAGCCGATGGACGGCAGTTTGGCCTCCACCGCTTCCGGGTCGAGCTCCCAGGTGCTCTCCTGCGCCGCCTCCCGCACCGCGGGGTCGGGGTCGTCGAGCAGCGCCTCCTGTTGCGCGGGGGTGAGCGACTGCCACCTCCAGGTGGCGCGTATGCGGAGCTGGGGGTGCGCGTGCCCGGCCATGGAGCGGTGGAAGGACAACGGGATCTGCCGAGAGAAGTCGAGCTCCTGGGCGATCTCGTGTTCGGTGAGCATGCCGTCCTCGCCCCCGTCCTGGGCAGTCAGGAGGGTGACGAGGATGTCGTCCGGCAGCGGTCGGACCCGTCTGGGGCGGGGGCGGGGGTTGGCGAGCCGCGCACGGACGAGCCCCGACGGGTCCGTCGCCAGCGGGACGAGTCGCGAAGGGTCTACGTACCGGTTGCCGGCGAGCGCGCGGCGGATCCCCATGGCCGGGTGGCGCAGGGCTGCCGCGACAACGCCGTCGGGCAGGTCGCGGCCCTCACACATCAGCAGGCCGGCCTCACCGGCCGCTCGATCCATCAGGCGTATCAGTACGTCGGAGGGCGCCGCCGGATTGAAGGCAATGCCGCGCAGCCACGGTTCACGAAGAGAGTCGTACACCGCGTCATCCTGCCACCTCGTCGTGCCCGCACCGGGCCACCGGGCGCCCCCGCCGTCGGCGCTCACCAGCGGGTCCGTCCGCACCGCACAGTGAGCTGGACGGCAAGACCATCAACACCCTGCTCGACATGGCTGGCTTCGTTCACGTTCAGCAGCAGCGTGCGTCGATGAGTTCTAGCGGTTGGTCAGCATCTGGGCCGTGGATGTTCACGAGTAGTAGCGGGCAGTGCCGTGCCGCTGCGGCGAACAACGTGAGAGGGGACGCTGCAATGCAATGCAATGCAAGTCAAGTCCAGCTACTCGCGCCTCGGACGAAGGTGCGATGATCTGTTCGTGGTGACAGATGCCGAGTGGGCTCGGATTCGGAGGGGCCTGCGCTTCGGGCAGATCTTCGAGGGCACTGTTGTGCTGGTCCCCCGGCCTGGCGCGGTCGGGATCTTCGTGGACATTGGCCTGAGCGTTGGAGGCTTTGTCGATGCGCTGTGGCTGCCAGGCGAGACCGAGGACTGGCCAGCGGAAGGCACGGTCGCCGATTTCGAGATCTGGTGGGCTGACAGCCGCCAACAGATCCGGCTGATGCCGTGCGATTCTCGGTATCTGCGGAAAGACTTCACAGCCGTGGTCGAGCGCTTCCGTCCCCATTGGTCATCCGACGTGGGACAGCCAGTGCCTGATCCAGAGCCTGCGACCCCCGACGAGTAGCGGACCGCGCTTTGCTCTGCCGGGCCGCCAGCCAACTCCCCTTGAGGCCGGAGAAGTGGCCGTCGGCCGCGGCGGCAGCTGCTCCCTGGGCTCCGGCCAGACCGAGTCCACGGCCTTGCGGACCGTCCGCCACGACACGTTGTACTTGCGCTCGATCTCCCGGATCTTCATGCCGCCACGGGGGTCGCGCCGGATCGCCGTGTACAGCTAGGGCTGGGACCAGGCCGCTGCCCCGTTACCGTACCCGGCCCCGCTCCTTATGCGACTACGTGCTGACCGCGGGCCGGCAGGCGGGAGGCACGCTGACTTGGCGCAAGGGTTTCAAAGGCGGCGATGAGTTCGCACTTCGTGCTCCTGCGGGTCCGCCTCGCGGGCCGCCGGCCCAATCCTGCCGATGACGCGGCGTGACTGTCAGGGCGACTGGTCTTCCGGGGCAAGACGTCGGGCGGTATCAATCCAGGCAATTTCGTGACGGTTGTGCGTGATCTCTCTGAAGTTGTGGGCGGCTAGGCCGACACTCGGCCGGCGCTTGGTGTCTGGTGTGGTGCTCAGCAGGACGGACACGGCTGTCGACAGCGATTTGAACGCCACGTAGGGCTGGACCCCGGAGGACCACCAGTCGAGCGGTTCACCCCGCTGGATGGCCCGCCGGACGGCCTTGAAGGCTTGGCGGACACCGCCGAGCACGTCGACCTCCTGCCCGGTCAGCATGCGCTCGGCGGCCACCTTGGCCAGGAGGGCCTCTATCTCGCCTTCGGCTGCCGTCGCCCGCTCCAGGCATCCCCAGCCGACATGCTCAGGCGTAGTGACAGGTGTGTGGCCGCTTGTTAAGGCGTTCCACGTTTTCCATACTGCTACGAACTCTCCGTAAAGCCGTTGGAAGTTCTGAGCTGCGGCAAGGTCCATGTCGCGATTCTTCTTGACCTGGTCCCAGTGGTCCGTTATTCGAGTGCTCACGAGCCAGCCGCCGCCCAGAGTGGCCGCGACTGTGAGCAGTGGGACACCTACCGACTCAATGATCGACATGGATCTCCTGACGATGGGTCATCGGGACAATCTCATTGTGCTCTGCCGCGAGAGAAAACCTGGTCCGTTTATGACTTGTCAGGGCCGCTGCCTTGCCAGACTCCCGACCCGCACAGCCCGCCCGGCGCCTCTCCGCGGGTAACCGGCCCGGCTGACGGCCACGGTGCGCCTACATGCGGCGGTCCCAGGGGGAGTCCGCTGCCGCCCAGCGCGCGGTCGGGGCCGCCTGGGCGGCGGCCAGGGAGGATGTGCTGCGCGGGGTTCAGACGGTCGCCCCACTACCGGCGCCGACGGGGAGGAGGAGACTGGCACATGCAGGCTCTGCGGCACCTGTTCAACCGGATGCTCGGCCACCTCCACCACTGCCTCCAGACCCGGTCCCCTTCGGCGAGTCCACCGCGTTTCCGATTGCTGCGCTTCCGGACCGGAAGTGACTGCTCCCGCGAAATTGAGTCGCTGCTGTTCGTGGCACAGACCAGACTGACCCAGTGGATACGCGTCGCCCCTGCCCCTGCTGTGGTCATCTCGTCTTCGATGTTGAAGATGGGTGGCCCGGTTCCTATGCCGTCTGCCCGGTCTGCTTCTGGGAAGATGACCCGGTGCAGTTCCGCTGGCCGTTCAGGCCGGGTGGCGCCAATCAATGGTCGCTCGCCGAGGCTCAGCAGAACTTCCGGGCCTATGGCGCCTGCAACCAGCGGGGTCGGCGGTTTGTTCGGCCCCCGGCGGACGACGAACCCGTCGACCCGGGGTGGCGCCCGATCGACCCGGCCACCGACTTGTTCGAGGACTTCGCGGGCGAAGATTACCGTCCTTGGCCTGATGATGGGTCAGCCCTGTGCTGGTGGCTCCCTTCCTTCTGGGGCGTTCCCGAAGAGCCGGCGCACGATCCGAACCGCGAGGTGGTGATCGACGTCGGTTCGGTGCGCAGCGAGCGTGATCTTCACGGGGTCCTGAAGCGGGACCTCGGTTTCCCGTCGTTCTACGGCATGAACTGGGACGCCTTCTGGGATGCGGTTACCGGCCTCGTCGAGATGCCCAAGCGACTGCGCTTCGTCCGATGGGCCGAGTTGGAACTCCGAGTACCACTGGCTGCGACCATGCTCAGGGACCAGCTGAAGAGATACGACGAGACGGTCCAGGGGTTCAGCGTCGCCTATGAGCAGTAGCGGCGACCAAGGTCCACTTGACGGCTCAACTCCATGAGGTGTCTTTCCCACGTGAGAGCCGTGGGGGAGAGGTCTCTTCGCATCGGCGCCCGGCGCCGGTCCCGCGATGCCGGTGGCCGCTGGGAGGCCGGCCGGATGAACGACGGTGACGAGCAGCTGCTGCGATGCCGGGTGTACGGCCACGACCACGACGACCCCAACCCCGGCCCGCTGCCGCACCCCACGTACGCCTTCCTGGCCGGCGGGCCGCTGGACGGACCGCTGCTCGACATCACCGGCTGGCGGCCGCAGGAGATCGAGGACGGCGTCGCCCTGATGACCGAGCTGGGACGGTGGCCCGGCGGCCGGGCGCTGTACGACCCGCTCCCCGGCATCCGCGCTGTCGTACCGGCCTTCGGCGTCGGCACGGATGGTACCGGGTCGCTTGTCTTCGTCGGCCTGGACAACTGGACTGGTCTGGGCACGTTTTCCCTCGCGATTCCGGACGTGCCGCAGGCCGCTTCGCCCACGGTGGCCGAGTTCGGCTGGGCGCTGGTCATCGGACTGGTGGCGGCCTTCGTGGGCACGGGGATCCGGCGGCTGTCCCTGCTGCTGCAGGCGCGGGTCGAGCGGCACCCCTGATCCCCGCGACCGTGCTGATGGGCCTGGTGGTCGCCGGGCTCGCCATCGCCTACGCCGCAGGCTCGGGGAAGGCCGCGGCCGAGGAGCTGTACTCGGGGCAGTCCGCTCTGGGACCGCTGCTCTCCAACAGCTCCGGCTGCACCGTCGCCGCCCTGCTGCTGCTCCTCGTCTGCAAGGGGCTGGCCTACTGAGCTTCGCTGAGCGCGTTTAGAGGGGGCCCGATCTTCCCGGCGATGTTTCTGGGGGCGGCGGGCGGGATCGCTCCTTCGCACCTTCCGGGGCTGCAGCTGACGCCGTGGTGGTCGCCTATGTCGTGACGCTCAGACTCAGCCCCACTCCGGCAGGCGGGCCCGACGCCGGCGCACCGAAGACATCCGCGCCGGCATGACGAACCGTCGGCCGGCGCCCCGTCCACTCGATGGGCCCGTCCCTGGGGGGAACCGGAAGCGGTCACTGCCATTCCGGCCGTGTCACCTCCGCCGCTGCCTGCAAAGGCACTGACCGGCGCCCTCCTCCCTCCCGCGAGCCCAACACCAGGCCGGCCCGCCCCGCCCTCACCCCAGAGGCGCGGCGGCAGCCCGGGGTGGACCTCTGCTGCCGACTGTGCGTCAGTAGCCGGTGCCGCGCTTGACCTGCGTCCGCTCGATACTGTGGGCCGGTCCCTTGTCGTCCAGGGTGCGGCAGGCGTCGGCGATGTCCTGGGTCAGGCGGTCGATCTGTTCGCGGCTGAGGGTCTCCTTGACCAGGGCCCGCAGGATTTTCACGTTCTCCGCGTTGGGCGGGAGGGTGTAGGCGGGCACCATCCAGCCCCGCTCGGCCGAGAGCTGCCAGGCGATGTCGGACTCGTCGTATGAGTGCTGGCCGGCGAGACGGAAAGCGACCAGCGGCAGCTGCTCGAGGTCGGCCCCGATCACTTCGAAGCGGCCGCTGCTCTGCAGGTTCGCCGCCAGCGCGCGGGCATTCTCCTGCATGATCTTCATGATGTAGGTGTAGCCCTGGCGGCCGAGCCGTACGAAGTTGTAGTACTGCGCAAGGACCATCGACGCCCCGGTGGAGAAGTTCAGGGTGAACGTCGCGTCGGTCTTGCCCAGGTAGTTCTCGTAGAAGACGAGGTCCTTGGCGAGATCGGCTTCCTCACGGAACACCAGCCATCCGATGCCGGGATAGACCAGCCCGTACTTGTGCCCCGAGACGTTGATCGAGCGGACCTGCTCGAGCCGGAAGTCCCATTTGGTGTCCGGGTAGAGGAAGGGCCACACGAATGCGCCGCTGGCACCGTCGACATGGATCGGGATGTCGAGGTCCCGTTTCTTGCGGATGTCCCGTAGGAGCTTGTCGATGCCGACGACATCGTCCATGTGGCCGGTGAACGTGGTGCTGAGGACAGCGACGACACCGATCGTGTTCTCGTCGAGGTGCGGCTCCACGTCCTCGGGGCCGATCGTGTACTTGTTCTCGGCAAGCGGCACGATCCGCGGCTCGACGTCGAAGTAGCGGCAGAACTTCTCCCACACGACGTGGAAGTCGCCCCCGAAGACCAGGTTGGGCCGGTCGGCCGACAGGCCGACGGCCTGTCGGCGCTCGCGCCACTTCCACTTCAGCGACAGCGCGCCGAGCATGATCGCCTCGGACGATCCCTGCGTCCGGCGTCCTGCCCGGTGCATGGAAGAGGTCGGCGAGCATGCGCACGCACCGTTGCTCGATCTCGGCGGAGATCGGGTACTCCGCATGGTCGATGAAATTGCGGTGCAGGTTCTCGGCGATCATCCGCTGCGCCTCCGGCTCCATCCACGTGGTGACGAACGTGGCGGAAGGTCTCCGAGGGCGCTGGCACCGTCAGAAAGCGGTTACCGAAAAGAGCCGAATCGTCATGCTTGGTCATGCCTTTGATTCAACAGCCCAGTCTCCGCCGCGGCCGGGGGACACACCGCGCGGAGGGCAGCACCGTCAGAGACGGGCCGGGCGGGCAGGAGGCATCTTCGCGGATCTGGTCCGAGCGGCGTCCGGGCGCGGCCACCGGCGCGCCTCCCTCCAGCGGCACAGCGGCCCTGGACAGAAATCCCGGCCGCAGCCGCACTCCCCGCCCGTCGGCAGACCGCCACGGCCGAATGCGGGCGGGCGGGGACGGCGGGTCGGGGCGTCAGGCCGGGGAAACAGAGTGGCTGGGTGAGGGGCGGCCGCATCACGCCGTTCGACGCCGGCCCGGCCGCCGCTCCCCGGCTTCCCCGAACCGGTGGCCTGGCACGGACGTGCACCCGCAGTCGTCGCCTGGCTCCTCGCCCACGACAAGATCGAGGTACCCACGGGCCGACAGTTCTGCCACGCTCAGACGGAAGGGACCGCTCCGGCCTGCGGTCTTGCACGTTCTTGCGGCGCGAGCCCAGGTTTCCCCCGTCGAGTTCGGCGGGGACCGTCCGGACCGTCCTCCCGCCCGCAACAGGCTCCTCGCCGCCGCCTCGGTGGACCGAGGCAGAGACCTGAGGGCACGGCCGAGGTCCTGGAGTGGGCGCGGTGGTGGAACACCGAGCACCGTCGCGCCGGCCTCGCTGGCCGGACTCCCCTCGAGGCGTGGTCGGTCCCACCGTTCCCGCGACCGACGGCCGGCACTTCCTCGGCCGGGGGTCGGTGCGTGAGAGGCTGGCCGAAAGCCCTTCACAAGGACATCGTCCCGAGTTCGCGGGCAATGCTCACGAAGGACCGGACCATCGGGTTGTCGTTGTCCGACCGCCAGACCAGGCCCCAGCGGAGCATCGGGGCGTCGTCGAGGTGCAGGTACGTGATGTCGGGGCGGACGTGGAAGCGGCGGACTTGGGCGCCCAGGGTGTGGATGGCGTCGCCCGAGGAGATGATCATGTAGAGCGTGTCGAGATCCGTGCAGGTGAAGTTCCGTTCGATCGTCCGGCCACTGGGCGTGTAGAAGGGCATGAACGCGTCCTCCCAGTAGTCGGGCTGCACCCATCCCCCGCCGATCACGCCGTGGTCGGCGAGCACCTCCATGGACACCGACGGCCGGTCCGCCAGTCGGTGGTCGGAGGCCACGGCCGCGACCCGGGGCTCCTCGAACAGCACCGGGCCCACGGTGAGATCCGGTTCCTCTACGGGGAGCCAGGCGAGCAGGAGGTCCGCTTCGCCCCTGCGCAGCGGCCCGAACGGATCGATGAAGCCGTTGTAGCGGAGTCGGATCCCGCACGTCGGATTCAGGGAGCGGAAAGCATCCCAGAAGGGCCGCAGTTCGTGTGCGTTGGAGACCAACAGGTTGATCCGCAGGACGTCTGTCTTGCCCTGGGCGGTGAGCCGGGCCCGGTCCACGCTCGCCTTCAGGCTCTGGAACACCGGCCGCAGGTCGTCGCGCAGTTGTTCACCGACCGGCGTGAGCCGAACGTGGCGGCTGGTCCGCTCGAAGAGTTCCGCCCCGATCGACCGTTCCTGCTTCTTGATCGCCTGGCTGACCCGCGCCGCCGATACGTGCAGACGCTCGGCGGTCCTGCCGAAGTGGAGCTCCTCCGACAGCGTCAGGAAGATCTCTATGTCTCGCAGCTCCACGCGCCCGCACGCCCCCGCATGTTCGTTAACTCCAGACTTAACCGGCGTTGCATGATCAGTCGTTGATCATCTTCTTGTCCACAACGGATGCTGTCTGCATGAACGTCGTCACCACCAAAGTGTCATTGACCGTGCGGGACGTGGGCGCGTCCAGCCGGTTCTTCACCGCTCATCTGGGGTTCCGTGAAGCCGAGTCGGCCGAGGGGTACGTATGCCTCCGCCGAGATGACGCCTCCGCCGAGATCGCCCTGTCCGAACGCGACCTCGCGCTCCCGCCGCCGGCCCGGCTCGGCCTGGGGCTGGCGGATCTGGTCGTGACCCTCGTGGTCAGGGATGTCGTGGCCGAGTACGAACGGCTGCGGCGCGAGGGCGCCCCCCTCACCAGGCGGCTGCACCAAGAGCCTTGGGGCGACCTGCAGTTCCAGCTCACCGATCCCAACGGCGTCGTGGTCCGGCTCACCGAATGGGTGCCTCCGGTCGGCGCCCCCGAACAGATCTGACCGAGAGGCCGACGCCGCCCTCGGTGTGGCCGTAGGCCGGCGCCTGCGGAGTGCTGGGGGCCGCAGTGCTGGCACTCCGCCTCCTACGGAGCCGCAAGGCCGAAGCCGCCGCGGAGGAGAAGGCGACATCAGAAACAACCAGTCACGGGAGAGCATCATGCAGAAGTTCGACACCCCCGCCCCGATCGCCGCCCTCCTCGACATCCCCGCGGGACGCATCCGGTTCGTCGCCGCCGACCGGGCCGACACCACGGTCGAGGTCCTGCCCGCGGACGCCTCCAAGGCCCCGCGACGTGAAGGCGGCGGAGCAGGTCGCGGTCGTATGCGCCGACGGTGTCCTGCGGATCGAGGCGCTGGAGGCGAAGAACCAGATCCTCGGAAACTCCGGCTCGCTCGAGGTGACGGTCCAACTGCCAGCCGGTTCCCGCGTCGAGGCGAAGACGGCTACCGCCGAGTTCCAGAGCGTCGGACGGCTCGGCGACGTCACCTACGACGGCGCGCACGGCATGGTCAAGCTCGATGAGACCGCCGGCGCCCGCCTCACCCTCCAGGCCGGCGACGTCACGGTCGGCCGCCTGGGCGGCCCCGCCGAGATCCGCGTCCAGAAGGGCGGCATCGACATCGCCGAGGCCGTGCACGGCACGGTCGTGCTGCGGACCGAGGCCGGCGACGTGACGATCGGCGCCGCCCGCGGAGTCTCCGCCACTCTCGACGCCGGCACCGGCTACGGCCGGATGGACAATGCGCTCAACAACACCGCTGGCACCGCGGCCGCCCTGAACATCCACGCGACCACCTCCTACGGCAACATCACCGCCCGCAGCCTCTGACCACCGCGATACCAAGGACGGACCGAAAGAATGAGCACCACTCAGGACTACCAGGCCGCGGAGCAACTGCTGCGCCGCCCCGCCCGCCCCGGCGAGCTCGTCATCGGCGACAAGGTCAGGCCCCAGTGGATCGACGGAGGCGCTCGCTTCTGGTACGCGGTGAGCAATGGGGTCGGCAGACGGTTCCTGCTGGTCGACCCGGCTGCGGGCACCCGTGAGCCGGCCTTCGACCACGCCCTGCTCGCCGCCGGGCTGGCCGCCGCCTCCGGGCAGCCGGTCGACCCAGAGTTCTTGCCGACCACGGTGATCGAACTGGCCGCGAACACCGTCGAGTTCGATGCGTTCGGCGAGTGGTGGCGCTGCCGCCTGGACGACTACGCATGCGAGCGGGCCGAGTTCACTCCGCCGGGCAGCCCCCTCGACGTACCGTCACCCGACGGGAAGACCGTGGTGTCCCGGCGAGGTCACGACCTGTGGGCGCGCTCGCTGTCCGACGGCCGCGAGTGGGCGCTGACCGCCGACGGCGTGCCCGGTCACCAGTACGGCACCGTCCCGGAGTGCACGGCGAACAGTACCCTGCTGCGTAAGATCGGCCTGCCGTACCTGCCGCCCTCGGTGGCCTGGTCGCCGGACTCGACGAAGGTGCTGGCGCACCGGACCGACGAGCGCGAGGTCCGGGAGACCCACCTGCTGGAGGCCAGGCCCGTCGACGGTGGCGCCCCGGTGCTGCACGCACAGCGGTTCGCCTACCCCGGCGACGAGCACGTACCGCTGGCCGAACTGGTCGTACTGGACGTCGCCGAGGGCACGGTGGTCCGCGCCCAGGCCGAGCCGCTGCTCATGCCGACACTGTCGCCGATCACGATCAAGTGGGCCTGGTGGGCATCGGACAGCTCGGCGGTGTACTACCTCGGCCGGCCGCGCGACCTGCGCACACTCACCTTGTACCGGCTGGACGCGGCCACCGGCGAGGTCACCACGGTGCTCAGCGAGACCGGGGCGACCCGTGTCGAGCCCAACCAGTTCGGGTACGAGCCGCCGATCGTGCGGGTGCTGACTGGCGAGGTGCTCTGGTACTCGCAGCGGGACGGCTGGGGCCACCTTTACCGGTATGACCTGCGCACTGGCGAGCTGCTCGGACAGGTCACCTCCGGGCCGTGGGGGGTACGGCAGATCCTGCGAGTCGACGAGGCCGAGCGGGTGGTGTACTTCACCGCTTCCGGGCTGGTCGGCGAGGACCCGTACCGGCGCGCGGTGTGCCGGATCGGCCTGGACGGCTCTGGCTTCGCGAGGCTCACGGACGACGAGCACGACCACACCGTCACCATCCCCGACCACCCGGACTACTTCATAGACTCGGCGTCCACGGTCGACACTCCGCCGGTGACGACGGTCCGCGACTGGTCCGGGCGGGTCCTGGTCGAGCTGGAGCGCGCCGACATCGCAAAGCTCGCCGCCACCGGCTGGACGACGCCGGAGCGGTTCCGCGTCAAGGCGGACGACGGGGTGACGGACATTTACGGAGTCCTCTACCGGCCACGCGGGTTCGACCCCGCCCGCTCCTACCCGGTGGTCGACAACGTCTACCCCGGACCGCAGGTCTCCCGGGTCTCCCCGTGCTTCGACCCCGGCGGGATGGGCCTCGACGCGGAACCCATGGCCGCGCTGGGCTTCGTGGTGGTGGCACTGGACGGACGCGGCACCCCGGGCCGGGACAAGTCCTTCCACGACGCCTCCTACGGCCACCTGGCCGACGCAGGCAGCCTGGCCGACCACGTCGCGGCTCTGCGCCAACTGGCAGAGGCCCGGCCGTGGATGGACCTGGACCGGGTGGGCGTGTTCGGCCACTCGGGCGGCGGCTTCGCCGCGGGCCGCGCGATGCTGGACTTCCCCGAGACGTACAAGGTGGGAGTCGCGCTCTCCGGCTCGCACGACGCCCGTCATTTCAACGCCGGCTTCGTGGAGACCTACGACGGCGCGGACAACCCCGAGGCCTGGAGCCACACTTCCAGCATCGACCTCGCCGACCGCCTGGAGGGGAAACTGCTCCTGATCCACGGCGAGATGGACGACCAGGTCCACCCGGACCAGACCCTCCGCCTGGCCGACCGCCTCATCGCCGCCGGCAAGGGCTTCGAGCTGCTCATCGTGCCCGGCGCCGAGCACACGTTCATCGACCACTTGGCCTATGTCCGTACGCGCTGCTGGGACTTCCTGGTCCGCGAGCTGCTGGGCACCCAGCCTCCTGCCTACCGCCCCGCTCCCATCGCCATCGGCCCCGAGCTGCTCGCCGAGCTGTTCGCCTGAGCTAGAGCCTGCGTCGTCGGCATCGACCCTGTCTGCGTGACTCAGGTCACACAGGCAGGGCCGATGGGTTCGGGTCTCCGCCACGGTCTTACATGCAACGAGATTCCACCGCCGCAAGCCCGGCCCCCAGGGTGGGTGCGGCACACGAGGAAGGCATGCCATGACCCACACGATCAGCGCCTCCGCCACCGCTTCCGCCGCAACTTCTGCTTCCGCCACTGCGGGGTCCGCCTCCTCGGCGCGGGTGCTGCTGAAGGGCGCAGCGGTGGCGGGGCCACTGTTCCTGGTCGTCGGGATCACCCAGGGCCTGACGCGTGAGGGCTTCGACTTCACGCGCAACGCCATCAGTCAGCTGAGCCTCGGCGGCCTGGGCTGGATCCAGATCGCCAACTTCTTCGTCGCCGGGGCTCTGCTGATCGCCGGTGCGGTCGGGATGCGGCGCTCGGTGTCACAGGGGCCAGGTCGCCGCGCGGCGCCGTGGTCGGTCGGGGTGTTCGGGGCGTCCTTTCTGGTCAGCGGCGTGTTCTCGGCCGACCCCGGGGCCGGTTTCCCGGCTGGTACGCCGGACTCCGCGACTGCCGTACTGAGCGTGCATGGCGCGGTCCACATGGCCGGCGGCATGGTCGGCTACCTCGCGCTGTGCGCCGCCTTCCTGGTCTTGGCCCGCCGCTTCGCCGCCGAAGGGCAGCGAGGCTGGGCGATCGCCTGCCGCCTGCTCCCGGTGGGCGTCCTCGCCGGGTTCGTCGGATCCGGTGCCTCCGTACTGTCCTTCACGGCAGGGGCGGCACTCGGCCTGGCCGGACTCGCCGCGGTGACCGCCCGGCTGGCGCGCCTCTAGCCGGACCGGACTCACAAACTCGCCACTCACGCACGCCGCACAGGGAACTCGTCTCGTGGCTCAAGTCCGAGCACGGCCTGGGACACGGCCACGCCAACGCCCTGGTCGCCCACCCCTGCGGAGAACGAGGCGGAATAGTCCACGCCGGCTGCCAGTGAGCGTTCACGTCCAGATCATTGCAATGATTCGACGGATCGCGTTGCGTTTCGTGGCAAGCCCATTGCAAGGATATCTCTCAAGTGACCTGCAGAAACAAGTCGATTGAGCACTCGATCGGTTGCTGAAACTCTGAACGCAACATAGCTTTCTTCCATCGCGAACAACATTCCCAGCGGTAACGAGTCCGGCGCGAGCCTCCAGGCCGTCGACACGACCGCGGTCCATCCCCGTCACCCGACTGATCAGAAAGCGAGACATCCCCATGCGCATTGCGATTGGTGAATTCATCAGCCTGGACGGCGTCGTTCAGGCCCCGGGGCACCCGGACGAGGACACCGACGGCGGCTTCGCACACGGTGGCTGGAGCCACCCGTTCTTCGACCCGGAGGTGATGGGCGGGGCCCTGGCCCAGTGGCAGGCAGGCACCGAAGCCCTGCTGTTCGGGCGCCGCACCTGGCAGACCATGGCCGCGGCGTGGCCGGCGCGGGCCGGCGACCCGTTCGCCGACCACATGAACAGCGTCACCAAGTACGTCGTCTCCAGCACCCTCGGCGAGGACGAGTTGACGTGGAACAACACCATGCGCATTCCCGGCGACCAGGCCCTGGACCAGATCAAGAAGCTGCGCGAGGCCGAAGGCCGCGACCTGGTGGTCATGGGTAGCGCGTCCCTCACCCGCACCCTGCTGGCCGAGGGGCTGGTCGACGAGCTGCGGCTCATGATCCTGCCGGTGCTCATCGGCGGCGGTAAGACGATCTACCCGACCGATGGCCACCTCCGCACGTTCGAACTGGTCTCCACGGTCGTCAGCGGCACCGGAGTGCACGTGTGCACCTACCGGCCGAAGGCCGGAGCGTAGGCGGCAGGCGTACGAGCCGGTGCCGAGCAGGCGGGAGATCCGGCAGATGGGTCAGTAGCCGACGGTGAAGCGGCGTTGGACGAAGCGTGGCAGCTCCGCCTCGTCGACGAGGGCGGCAGCGGCGTCCTCCATGGAGATGCGGCTGCGCCCGTCCGCGTCGAGGCCCGGCTGGTCGCCGCCGATCCGGAACCGGCCCGTACGACTCCGGGCGCGATCTCCAGGCTGCCGGCGCCGCCGATGACGATGAGCCGGATCCGCGGATGACTCTCCAGCGCCTTCAGTAGTGCTCGCGCGGCCGTGGCGTACACCGTGGGGCCGGCGATCGAGCGGGCCACCGTATCGGCGATGTCCCTGGCGGCGTTTCCGGGCTGGAATGCGCTGATCAGTACGTCGAGGCCGGGTACGACCGCGGCGATGTCATCGGCGTCGAGGACGTCGACACTCTTCCAGGCGATGTTCTTGCGGTTCTCGTCGATCCGCGGCGTCGCGGGCTGACGGCCCAGCCGTGGAGATCTTTGCCGACGCCGGCTACCAGGGTCTGGGCGCCCAGACCGGCGGCCGCGTGGTGACACCACCGCACCGTAACTTCAAGAAGAACCCGCCGGACTGGTAAGAGGAAATCTACGAGCGCCAGCGCAAGGCGCACTCTTCACGCCGTATCTGCGTCGAGCACGGCATCGCACACCTCAAGAACTGGCGGGCACTCGCCCGCCACCACGGCCGACGCGAGCACATGAGCGACACGATCCAAGCCATCGTAGGACTGCTCTCACACCAGCAGACCGCCACCCGTGGGGTCTATCAGCCACTGTGACTACCGGGCCCAGATGCACCCTTCGACGCGTCACCGCCAACCATGCACGAGCTCGTCAGGAGAGGACCCATTGGGGTGGGCGGCTGGGATCGGTCGGACAGGTGAAGATGTGCAGGTCCCGGTCCCGGCCGAAGCGGAGTCGGGTTGGTTGGGCAACGGACGGGCCGCTCTGTATCGAGGCCTTCCCCTGCAGGGACGGGTCGCGGTCCTCCAGAGGCATCCAGCTGTGCGAGCCGGCGTCCATCTCCTCGCTGCCGGCGGTCAGCAGCAGTCGCATCGGGGTCGAGCAAGAGTTGCAGCCGATGGCCATCGGGCCCGTCGATGCCCAGCTCGGGAAGCCGCCGACCCGCCAGCCGGGCGGGATCGACAGGTCGAACTGGTAGCTGGGGGCCTCGGGGCCGTGTTCCGCTGTTCGGGCGTCGTCTCACGCGTCGATGCGGGCGATCAGAGAGGCAGGCAGGGTGTCGTCCTCCGCCCAGGGATAGGTGTCCACTTCTTCGGGATGCAGGACACACGGCTCGGGCAGTTCGTGCTCCCATCGCAGCATGGGTACTTCGGGCGGAGCGGCGAGGAGCTCCGCGCGTTCGGTTTCTGCGGCCTGTCTCCACCGCAGGTGGTATCGGCGTTCCAGGTACGGACTGTGGTTGAACGGGCAGCGGAGTATCTGTACCAGATCCGCGCCGTCGGGCCCGGCCGCCAGAGCCGGGACGTCCCGGCGGAAGAACTGGGCGAGGCCTAGGAACGGCACCGGGCCGCCTTCCCCGGGCGTTCCGGCGCGCGGCCATGGCTGGCTCCGCGGCCAGACACCCGCGGCCCGCGCGCTGCGGATCTCGTCCGGCTCGTACCCTTTGGTTTCGGGCTGGTGGGGCTCCTGGCAGACCGGCCACGGCTCGTCGGCCGGCCACAGCATGGGCCCGCCGATATGGCTCTCGCGCACGCCAGGTTGCCCGGGCCTGGGGTGCAGTCGGGTGGTGCGGCCCCGACGGGCGGCGAGGTCGGGGAACACAGCTTCCACGGGTACAGGTCTGGGCGGCGTGGTCCTCGTCATGGGCAGACCGTACGCGGACGGGGAAATACCTCGCGAGTGCATTGAGCCCAGTGTGGTTCACAGGCCCCGGAAGCGACGCCAGGGACCGCGTTCTCCTGTACGTGGGCTTCGGACATGATCTGTGCCAGAACCTGAGAACGGACAGCAGCTGTTCACGAGTTCGGAGGGACGAGAGCACACCGAGAATTCGAGCGCTGCTTGAGCTACTGCGTCAGAGTCACACAGACGGCTGGACATGCTCAGTGGCCGCCTGTGTGCCGGCCCATGGGGCGCGGCAGTGGCTGCCGCCAGTCGCCCATCCTCGTGAGCAGAAACTGGCGGGCGAGAGAACGGATGTCGTCCCACGCCGGATCTGCGGCCAGGGCGATGTGCCAGAGGCCGACGCGGCCGGTGCCATCGATCTCGCCGAGGCGACGGCCGACGGCCCGAAGACCGCGTAGATCCGCGGGCTCGAGGGCTCCGCGTTCCGCAAGTCCTTCGGAGACTCGGCAGAGGAGCTCCACCTCTTCAACGACGTCTTTCGTCTCCAGCTCACGCTCGCCCAGCCAGGCAAGTTGATCCGGGGTTTCGGCTGCTAGGAGGGCCATCAAGCGCAGCACCCAGGTGCGCAGGCTCGTATCGCCGAGATGGTTCATACGTGCAGGATTGCATCTGGCTTCCGCACCCGTGTCCGATGGCACGGAGGGGCGGCAAGGGCAGTCGCGGCAAAGCCAGCAGGGGCACCGGGCGACGCATGGTTGTCACCGTGCCGCATACCGGCTGTTCGGCGCTCCTGACGGCTCGGCGGCCCCTCGGATGGATGACCCTCCACGCGCGCACCGGTCCGGGTCTGTCTGGTCCGGCGGACCCTGGAAAGAGGAGAGGACGAGGGAGGTCTGCGGGTGACGCTGAGACTACCGGTTGAGCCGATGCTGGCACAGGCCGTGGAGTCGGTGCCCACGCTCGCGGGCGATCTTGCCTATGGGCAGAAGTTCGACGGACGCCGCGCGCTGTTGTTCACCCCCGCCGAGGCGGGCGGGCCGGTGGTGTTGCAGACCCGCCGCGGGTCGCTAGTCCAGGACCGGTTCCCGGACCTTGTCGCGGCCGCCGGGCAGCTGCCCGGCGGCCTGGTCCTCGACGGCGAGCTGCTGGTTTGGGACACCGAGGCCGGGCAACTGTCCTGGAGTCGTGGACCGACGTATCAGGCGTCGAAGGCCGGGTCATCAAGCCTCTGAACAGCAAATATCTCCCGAACCACCGCGGCTGGAGCAAGGTCCGCCGGCGGCACACCACCGAGGCGATCGTCGGCGCCATCACCGGCACCCTGACCCGCCCGCAGCTCCTCGTCCTCGGCCGCCACGACGACACCGGCCGCCTGCGGGCAGTAGGCCGCACGGTCGCGCTGCGCCCGGACCAGGCCCGCCAGGTCGCCAGGTACCTGACCGCCGCCGACCCCGGCATCCATGGACCGGTGTGCGCTTCGCCGCAGCGTGGGGGTCCCGCGACGTCCTGGACGCGGTCCTGGTCCGCCCGGACCTGGTCGCTGAGATCAGCGCCGACCGGTCCATCGACAGGGGCGGAGTCTCCCGGCACCAGCTCCGGTTCCAGCGGCTGCGCCTGGACGTCACGGCCGAGGACGTGCCCCGGTTCGGCCAGGCCCGGCTGCGGCGGTTGGTTGAACGGCGCACCCTGCTGCCGGTCTCTTCGTTGGCCGGGCATGAAGATCCTGGCTTACTCCACACTCGCTGTCGCGGCCCTGCTCCTGGCCGCCGTTCCAGCCTCAGCCGACGACGCCCCCGGCGCTAACAAGGGCGCCATCGGGCAAGGCAGCTCATCGCTCGGCTTCGGCGCTGACGGCACGGACGGGGACAGCGGCGGCGGTCACGCGTCATCGAACCGCCACCTCGTGAAGACGGGTGACCCGGGGGCCCTCTCCGACCTGGTCAACAACCTGTCGAACCCGCAGCCTGAGTGAACACGCTCTGATCCGACCGACGGCCTCGACCGTCGTCCTGCGGCCCGCCTGAGCGGGCGCCTCCGACGACCCCAGCGCGGGCCGCCACCACCTGGTGGCGGCCCGCGCTGTCGTGTGCCCGGGCCGGTCCCGGTTCCGCCGCAGGGGTGAATCAGAGCCCCCGCGTACGCGTATGCGGCTTAAGCGGTGTGCCCCCAACTCACCCTGAAGTCAGAATTATTGACAGCAAACAGGATCTTTCGGAGATGTTTCCGGCGCAGCCCGATGGTCGGTCCGACTCAGTGTGCGATTGGAGTGCGCTTCATGGGGCGTTCAGGAGCGTCCACATGCCGCAGCCAGGTACGTCCTGACCAGATCGCCCGCGCGCACGCCGACCCCCGCGACCACGTGGTCGCGGGGGTCGGCCGGCCCTCCCAGCCGTTCACGGACGTCGGAGGTCGTGGCCTCGACACGTACGGAAGCGTCCCGACAGCGGATCGGCATGTGAGGTGCGACGCGCCGACGTGTGGTAATGGTCGTCCATCATGGACAGCACAGCCTGGAGCACCCTGGTCCTCGTCGGGAGATCGCTGCCCGCCGTGTGCGGACGCACGGGCGTCGTCCGCGGGCTGCGACTCGCCCTGAGTGAGGTGTGGTTCGACCTGCGACACCACACCGACACCCGGATGGAGCCGCCGCGCCACGAGGGAACGAACCCCCTGGTCTTCGCCGAGGTCGTCGCCCATCTGCCGTCGACCGCGAGGCGCGGACGGTTCCTGGACTTCGGCGCCGGCAAGGGGCGGGCGCTGCTGCTGGCGGCGTCGGACGGTTTCACGGCGGTGACGGGGGTGGAGCGGGAGGGCGACCTGTGCCGGGTCGCGGTCGCCAATGCCGCCCGCCGGCAGCGTCGCTTCCCAGGCGCCACCGTCGAGGTGTGCCACGGGGATGTCCTCGACTTCGCCGTCCCGGACGACGTGAGCGTGGGCTTCTTCTTCAATCCATTCGGTCCCGACGTACTGGAGATCGTCATCGGCCGCATCCTCGACTCGCTCGGCCGGGCACCGCGCCCCTTCCACGTCGTCTATCTCCACCCTCGCCACGCGGAGCTCTTCCTCGGCGCCGGGTTCACGCTGCTCTACGCACAGGGGATGGACGGCCTCATCCTGCGCCACGGCAGATGAACTCCGTCATGACAGCAGAAACAGTCGGTCCCAGATGGGGTCGACATCGGTTGCTGCGGCCAGCAGCACAAGCGCCACGCCCGTCGCGCCGTCCAGAAGCCCGGGACGGTCCACCGGGGTGTTTCCCGGATCCAGCGCGGCGTAGCCCAACGGGCGGTCCGGATCGTAGGCGGCCAGCAGCTGCCCCACGAGCTCGTCGGCCGCATCGAGGAAGAAGGGCAGACGAGTGGCGTGGGCGAAACGCAGGACGACCTGTAGGAGGCCCGCCACGCCGTGGCAGAACGTCGGCGAGTCGATGAAGCGCGAACTGACGGGGCGGCTCAGTACGGCAGACATGGCGTCGATCGCGAAGTTGCGCAGATCAGAGTCATCGAGAGCCGTGCCCGCAAGCCACAGGGCGTGTGCCACTCCCGGAGCTCCATAGCACCAGGCGCTGCGGGCCGGCGCACACCGCCCCGAGGCCGGCGTCCGGCCGTCGTTCGACAAGGGGACGGCGGACGCCCAGTTGATGCCCCAGCCATCGTCGCTCCGGTGCTCCACGAGCCAGTCGGCCAGGTGCCGTACGGTTTGCGACTGGCCCGGTACCTCATGGCCCCCCAGGAGGGCCGAGGCCAGCACGCTCAGTGGTCCTGGGATGCCATGCGCCAGCCCGCAGTTGAGATTGCCGTAGGGATAGGTACGACGTACGGCGTCGCCCACCAGTCGTTCGGGCGGGGTCGCCCAACGCGGTGCGCCCGGTACCGGTGAGGCAAGCCATACCAAGGCGCTCATTACCTCTGGCAGTCTCTCGTGAGGATCACGGGCCAAGAGGCCGGCCGCCACACCACTTGCCCCCGTGACGACGTCGTAGCCCCCGACCGCTGCGACCCCCTGCTCGGAGCGCAGGCGGGCTGCGACGAGCGGCACCTGTGACGACAACTCGGCATCGAGAGCCGCCAGCAGCCGTTGGCGGCCTGATCCCTGCCCGTTCGACAACGACGCCGTGAAACTCAGTCCGCTGAGCCCGCCGAAGAGGCCAGCGGACGAGCCAGCGCGTTCGGCCGCACGGAGGCCCGCGGTCAGCAAGTCGTCGCCGATCGTGTCCCACCCGGATCGGGGAAAGCACTGATCCACGTACGAGCACAGGACTGCGAGCCCGGCGTCACCCTCGGCCACGGAGTATGGCAGCCAGCTGACGCTGTCCGGATGGTGCGCCTGACGACGGGCCGCCGTGAGGGCCTCGGCGACGCGCCGGCGGTCGACGGCCCGCTCCGCGACCTCGCATGCCACCTTCAGCGCAGCCTGCTTGCGTGCGCCGCTCACCGCGCTTGTCCAGGTCGGGGCCGATGCCGATGCGGCTGTCACCGCGCGGCCTCGCTCCCGCGTGCGGCGCGCGACGTGTAGAGCCGATGGAGAAACTCGTAGAGCACGAACTCCTGGGAGCGGGCCGCTGAACGCAGGAGGCGGTTCGCATGCAAATGGAGGTAGTTGCCGGCCAGCTCCGGGAGCGAGGTGGTGACGCGGCCGGCCGCCATGGCTCCCCGCAGATCGCAGGCCACTTCGTGCACCACCGACCACGGGACGCCGACGCCGACCAGTGGGAGGGCGGGTCCCCACGGGGCGGCCGCGCACCGGTCGTCTTCGAACGGGCGGTCAAGCCGCAACAGACTCTCCAGCGCTGCCCGCTCCGAGCGGTATCGCTCACGGATCCCACGGCGGAGAGACCGGTCAGCGCCGATCTCCTCCGCCAAGGCGTCGCGAGCGGCTGCCGTGACCGCGCGACGGTCCGACACGGACATGCCGAGTCCGCGAAGTATGCGGTCCATGTTCACCAGGCAGAGCCGCCAGCGGCCGTCGGGTCCCGCCAAAAGACCGTTCCACGCCCCATCGGCCGCCTCGGTCCCGTGTGTTGCCCACATTTCCATGGTGTCGAGGACCGCTTCACTATCGGCGTGGAACAGACGCTCAGCGATGAGCATGCCGATGGGGCCCCCGTAGCGCACGACTTCCGGCTCGTATGAGTCGAGCTGTAGACGCTGGAGCGTTTCGTCAGCGAGGAAGGGCGCAGCGGTCTCGACCAGGCACGGCAGAACCTCGCGCGTGAGCTTCCTGGGGTCGCCGTGGATGCGCAGACGCAGGTGCCATTCGGGATCGCCGTAACGGATGAAGAACCACTTGTCGGATCCGGCGGCGGCCTGCGCGTGTCTCACTACCGGCCTCACGACCTCCCGCAGGATGTCGTCCGCCCCAGCGGGACCCACGTACAGCTTGGCGTAGAGCCACTCCGATCCCGGAGGATGAGCAGCTAGTTCCGGCGGATGAGCCCGCGCAACGGTCGGTGCTTGCAAGCAGGTGGAGGAACGCCCGGATGCCTGACCGGGTCCACCGTGCGTCTCCGAAACCCTGATGAACGGCACGATCAGATCATGGGTGAATCGCCCTTCCGGTCCCCGGACGACCACCTCGTCCGGTCCGTGGAACACCTCGGTGAAGGTCGCGTCGGCGGCACGGCGGACGAGGTGGTGAACCAGGCTGTCGACACAGAGCACATTGTCGAAGTCGACAGGCAGAAGGCGGTCGCTCTCCGCCAGAGCGACCCGGCGTGGCATGCGGAGGCGTCTGCGTAGGTGTGCCACCGCCTCGAACCGCTCCCTGTCTCCGAGTCCTGCGAGCGGCTCCAGCTCTTCCAGGGGAACGTTCCAGCGGGCTGGAGAGAGCACGAGACGGCCGGACGTCACACGGGGAAGGAACGGCGCCGCCTCCAGCGCTCCGAACGAGAATGCCGGACGCGTCACTCCTTGTCCCTGAAGGGCACAGAGAAACCGGTACAGGCCGAGATTGGTGGGCCCTGCGAAGTTGTGAGCCGAGGTCAGCCTGGGAAGTATCCTGCGGCCGAGACGACGCGAAGCGAGGACCACCTGGTCCTCGGACACACGGACGAACAGGTCCGCCAGCGGGATTCGCCGGGCATGTCCGCTTCCGGAATTGGCGAGGACGGCAATCTCGGCGTGGCGCACGTGGGGCCGGGTCAGGAGGTCACCCACCCGTTCGTCGGGTACGTGCACGACCTCGGCGAACACCGCGTCGGGCTGCAGGGCTTCCTCCGCCCTGACGTGGGCGCGTAGCCGATGCGTCAGATCCTGGTCCTCGTGGCACAGTCGGCCGAGGGGACTCATCGCCGAGGGGCCCGCGACGGCGGTGACGAGCACCCGGTAGGCGCCGGCGGCGACGGCCCGCTCGTCCCGGGCCAGCAGGGTCGCCAGCACGCTGAAAGAGTCCGGGAGAGGCCCGGCTTGCTCCTCGGTCGTCATGCCGAGGGATTGCAGGTCGGCCTCAGCCACTTCACATTCGCCGGCCTCCGAGCGGAGCGCGTCGCTGAATGTGGCCAACAGCGCCGGGGAGAGCTGACGTTCTGCCGTTGGCGCAGCGCTCGTTGCCGTGGCGCCAGCGAACGCTAGGCCTGCCAGAAGGGGCTCGGCGGCGGGTCGCGGGGCTTCGGATGCCGGAAAGCCGATTCCCGTTTCCTCGTCGAGTGCCTCGCAGACCGGAACTTCCCGACTGCCGTATCTCTGCCTGAAGGCATGTGCGAAACGACGGATCTGGCGGTCACGCCCGCCATCGTCCATGCGGTGGAGGAGGTGGGCGCCGCGGAGGATCTCCTCGGTCACGTCTGCACCGAGGACCACAGAGCACGCCGGTTTGATGAGGTCCGTGTGGAAATGATGGACTTGCTGTCCGTTGTTCCTCGGCGGCAGATCGGGGAGAGACGAGGATATCCTCCGATACACGGCGGATTCGGTTCCGAGGGGATGCTTGCCGAGGGCGGCCAGAGCGTCGCGAACGGTGATCAGCCCGTCCGCGACGCCGGTGGTCGGACCAGGATCGGGAAGGTTTTTCAGTTGCCGAACGAACTGGTCGGCGGCGTCCGGCCCACAGACGCTCGGGCCCAGTTCAGGAACCAGGACCTGGTGGTCGATCAGCTGGTCCACGAAATCTCCGGCGTCGTCGTCCGTGATGCCGGAGTCTTCGGCTCTGAGGGCTGCCACGAGTTCGTGACGCCGCGCTCCAGAAGCGGCGTGCTTCAGCAGGGTGAAGAGATGCGCTGAAGGGGCGACGGCGAACAGATGGTGCGTCCGGTATCCATCCTTCATACCCTCGCCGATGTATCGGACCCGTCCGGCCGCCTGGTACAGCGTCGAATTCGGGTGGAAGCGTACGCCGTTACGCACGGACGGGTGATCCCGCAGCGCCTCCGACAGGGCGCTCACGTAGGCATAGCTGATCTGGGTGCGCCGCCGGTAGGACGAGCGAGCTCCCAGGGACAGGCTCGTCACGGTGTCAGGCGAGGCATCCACGCGTCCGGTCGTCCAGCCCGCGAGGAGTCCGAACGGCGTCGGCCGCGCTGCCATCCGGGAGATGTAGCGGTACAGGGCTCGCTCGGTCTTGCGCCCACGTCGACTGTCCGGGTCGCGTAGCCAGGCGTTCACGCTTTCTGCGAGCGAGGGCGAGGCCAGAAAGAGGGCTTCTCTCACTTCGGGGCGGCCACACAGGTCCGCGAGTCGGCTGCGAACCAAGCGGCGGTCGTGGGACAGGGCCCGCTCCGTGGCGTCCGCTTGACCGTCGGCGTCCGGAGCCCTGAGGTCTTCGCCAAGGGCCAGCAGGTCCTCGAGCGGAAGCAGCGGTGTGCGCAGGATGAAGAACTCTGAGGACGTCCAACGGGTGGTCGCGCGCAGTGACGCGGACCCCGGGCCGGCCCTCACCCGCGCGACTCCGTTCGAGCGTGGGTCCGCTGCCGCAGGCCCGCTCGATAACGTCGAAGCAGCAGCGGCCACAATTCGGCACGTGCGGCGGTCTGCATCAAGGGACGTCGCCAGAAGAAGTTCACGTTGACCGCCCACGAGGACATGACGGTCACCTGGTGGTACCAGCCCGCCGGGATGTACAAGGACTCCCCGGGTCGGAGAGTGGAGTGGAAGCCGACTGCCCGACGAGCGCGGGGAAACGCGTTGTAGTCCGGCACGTTCGGGTCGAACCGGCAGTGGGTCACTCGGGGCAGCTTGTATAGCGATCGGGCCTGTGACGGGGGAAATAGGAAGAAGCTCTTTTCCCCGATGACCTGGACGTTGCAATTCGGAGTCACATCGCAGTGCAACCCCGAGGAAGTACCGAGGACTCCGCACCAGAAATTCGTGTCCACGAGCTCTGAACGGAACCAGTCCGGCGCCGGAGCGTCCTGGAGTAGCACAGGAGAAAGCGCAGCGAGCTTCGCGTCGAGATAGTAGGACCGTTCGAACCGACTGTCGCAGACGGCTTTCGTCACGGCACCCGGGTCGAGACCCGGTCGGACGAGATCCTCAAGATCCTCGGCAGTTTCCAGAACCCACTCAAGGTACTGGCCGAACTGGACGCGACCGCCGGGGCCCAGGTGCTGGAATATGTTGCGCGGAGGCCCGTCCGTCTCTCTCACCGCGACATCGCGATGACCGGCCGCCCGCCGGAGGTAATCCGAGTCCCAGTACTTCGTGGCCGGCCAGTGCAGCGCGCAATCCGGCACGATCGCGGGGCGGTCCCGGAGAAGTAATCCCGGACGGAACGCGCCCCTCGGAACTCTGGGAACCGGGTGAAGGTCCATTACAGGGCTACTCTGACGGCTTCGACCCGGTCGGCCTGGTGGTGGCGCCGGGCGGCAGTGCGGTGTCGTCGCAACACCAGAGCGTCCATCCCTGACTGCTGAGAAGCGGGTCGTCGAGATCGCGCAGGGTCTCGCGCTTCAGGTCGAGTGTCCGCCCGCCTGCCTTTTCGTCTCGCGCTCTTCTGGGTTCCATGGTTCCACGGCCTTTCGATCACCCTTGAGGGTTTAGTGGAGGGTGATTTCTCTCACGAGCTTTGCTCCGAGTACACCGCGAAGTTCAGCGGTGCCTGTAGGGTGCTCACCATTCCGAATGCCGGCCTCGATCGCGGCGATTTTCTGACCGTATCCGTCGAGGGATGACATATTCGGAACTTCCACCACGAGCAGTACGTTCCAGTCGTCCGCACCGGAGGGCGGGCCCATCAGAATCCGATAACCAGTGAGCACTCCCTGTCGTTTCGCCTCTTCCATCAAGGGCGTCCAGGTCCCGCGCAAGTGATCGAGATACTTACTCGTCGCGCCGGGCTTAACCTGAATGAACTGGAGAGACCACACCGAACCTTCGGTGTACGGAAGCTTCGGCGTTCCGTTCTCGGTCATGGCACCCTCGTCTCTCAGCTATACCAACGGCTCATGACAAAACGGTCCTTGTCCAGTGTCGCGCCACGTTCTGAGGACCGCAAACGCCCAGGGAGGTGACCCCTTCCGGCGTCAGGTCGGACTGAAATCTGGTGCGGCATCAGGAGAGGAGCCCGAGGGGATGCCTCGACACCGAACGTGTGAATGGGTTGGCTGGTGGCACTGGTCGGGCGTCAGCCGGGTCCGCGTGGTTGTCCCTGGTCTCACCGCGTATTGATGCTGATCTTGGCTGCCACTGAGTGACCAAGGTGCTGCCATGAGGTGGCTAGCACGCTGGTGGCTGGCTGTCATGGGGTTGCCCATTCCTGTGCACGTGGCTTTGGCCGCGGGGTGTGCTGGTGGGTATGGGTGAGGACGGCCGGTTGGCGCGTGGTGTGGTGGTGCGTCGGTTGTTAGCGGTGGATCAGGGGCCGGGGTCGGTGTCGTCGCTGCATGTCCGGGTGATGGCGGGGGCTGCCGGGGTGACGGTGAGGACGGTGTGGAAGTGGCTGGCGGAGGCGCGGGAGGGCCGACTGGAGCCGATGGGTCGGCAGTACGGGTTCGCTCTGGATGACGAGCAGTGGGCGGTCTTGGCCGAGGTCGGCGGGAACGTTGCGGCTTTGCACCGGCGGCTGACGGCTGACGGTTCGCGGTTGCCTGGGAGTGTGCCGTCTCTGGGAACGCTGCATCGTGTGGTGCGCCGGGATTTGCAAGCTGGGCGGGTGTTGGAGGTGGCGAGGCCGTCCCGGAATCGGGCCGAGGCCGGCCGCTATGACCGGGTCCTGGCCGAGTTGAGGTTGCAGCGGGCGGGTGAGGGATTGCCGGTGGTGGACGCGGCCCCGCCGACCCAGCCGGAGCCCGGGACGGGCGAGGACAGCGAGGGGAGCACCGGTCCGTCGCGGGGTGGGGTGCGGTTGTTCGTGCCGGGTGCCCGTGTGGTGTCGACGGCCCCGGTCGCGGAGGTAGTCGATGTGGTGGGGCACACGGTGGCGGCGCGGGGGATTGGGTGTGTGTTCGGGGAGCCGGGGGTGGGGAAAGACGGTGGCGGTGCAGCAGGCGCTGCATCTGCTGCCTGATCGGGTTCCGGTGTGGCGGGCGGTGGTGGGGGTGAAGCCGGGCCTGCCTCAGATGCGAGCGTCGTTGCTGGACGCGCTGGGGCTGGCTGCGGTTTCTCTCTCGCACCGTGCGCAGCCGGCGGACCGTGCCCTGGGGGAGGCGCTGCGCCGTCCCGGGGTGCTGTTCCTCGATGACGCGCAACGCTTGTCCCCGCCACTGTTGGACTACCCGCGTCTGCTGTGGGATGAGCCGGGCACAGCGTCGGCGTTGCTGCTGTGTGGGGCGGGCGCGGAGCGGGTGATCGCGCGGGCGCCGGCGTTGCGGTCGCGGGTGCTGACCTGGCATCAGGTCCCCGGCCTGGAGCAGGAGCGGCTCGCGGAGACGCTGGCGATGTTCCACGACGTGTGGGAAGGCGCCGAGCCGGCGGACGTGGCATGGGCGGACGCGACGGTGGCGCGCGGCAACTTCCGTACCTGGGCGAAGATCACCTCCCACGTCTACGCCCTGTCCAAGCGGGGCCGGAATGTACAGGTGGACCGTGCGCTGATCGAGCAGGCCTGCACCCGGCTCGGCCCCTACCCGTATCGGCTGGCGGCGCGGGATCGGAAGTGGGAGACCAAGGCCGTGCGGCAGGGAGCGGTTCCATGATCAGTTCATCCGGGGCGGGAGAGTCGGCACCGCCCGATGTGCCAAAACCAATGCCCGAGCTCCAGGGCCCGGCGCTCGCGGCGTTGCGCGGGCCTGCCGTGCAGCGTTTGTTGCTGCTGCGGGCCCAGGGACGGCTGTCGCGGAGGCGTGTACGTCTTGCGGGGGAGTGTCTGGGGGTGTCGGAGCGGACGGTGTGGCGGTGGCTCGCGCAGGCCGAAGCCGATCCAGACGCAGGGGCTGTTCCGGGTGCCCGGTCGGTGGACCGGTTCGAGGTGACGCCGGAGGTACGGGTGCTGCTCGCGTACTGGCGGGGGAACGCCTCGGCGGTCCATCGGCAGCTGGTGGCCCGCGCTCGGACGGCGGCCGGTGAGCCGGCCACCGCGGTTCCGGGCGGTGCGCTGGCGGACGCGGTCCCTCTACTGGATCCGGTGCCGTCGCTGTCGACGTTCCTGCGCGCGGTGCGCCGTGACCTGACCGCGGGCGAGCGCGCGGGTCTGGCCCGCGGGCCGGAGGCGGCCCGGGCCCATGATGTGTTCGGGCGCCGCCTGACGGAGTGGCGGAACCGTACCTGAGAGGCCGACCACGTCCAGGCGCCGCTGGTCGTCGACGCGGACGGGGAGCTGGTGCGCCCGTGGGTGACGTGGTTCATCGACGTCGCGACGAAGACCATCACCGGGACCGCGGTCACCCCTGGCCATCCGTCGAGGGCCTCGATCCTCGCGGCCCTGTGCGCCGCGGTGCTGCGCACCGGACCGTACGGGCCCGCAGGCGGCATCCCTGAGCACGTGCGCGTCGACCGCGGCCGGGACTTCCTGTCGAAGACCGTCCTGGCCGCCTTCACCGACCTGAAGACCAACTGCGAGGACCTGCCTGCCTACAGCCCCCATCTGAAGGGCACGGTGGAGAACCTCAACCGGTGCGCGGACCGCATGCTCTTCGCCGTCCTGCCCGGCTACACCCTCACCCCCAAGCCCCGGCCCGGTAAGAAGAAGCCCGATCCCGACGAGCCGCTGCCGCTGACCTTCGCCGAGTTCACCACCGAGGTCCTCGACTGGGCACGGTGGTGGAACACCGCGCACCGCCCAGCTGGCCTGGCCGGCCGGACCCCCCTCGAGGCCTGGCAGGCCGACCCCACGCCCCTCTCGGACATCCCCGAGGCCGCCTTGTGGGGGCTGATGCTGGAGGACGACGGCAGGGTCCGGAAACTGAGCAGCCACGGCGTGCGCTGGCGCGGGCGGGACTACCTCGGCGCATGGATGGCCGGCCAGGCAGGCCGCCAGGTCAGGATCCGGCACATGCCCCACCACGATCACGAGATCGAGGTATGCGACCCGGCCGGCCGCCACCTGGGCACCGCCCACCTCGCCGACGCCGCCACACCGGAACGGCTCGACGAGCTGCGCCGTACCCGCACGGTGCGAGCCCGCCGCCTGCGCGAGGACGCGAAGAAGGCCGAGGCTCTGCGACGGCAGCGCTTCGCCCCGGCCACCACTCCCACGTCCGCGCAGCGCCTGGGAGCCGTGACGGCAGCCGAAGCCGATCAGGAACTCGCCTCGGCATCCGACAGTGACATGGTGGCCTTGGCCCTGCCGGACCTCATCCCGCCCGCCACGCCGCCCGACGACTGGAACACCCCGGCCTCCCTGCGCCCTGCCACACGGGAAGAGGAGCGATGACGAGCCAGCTGCCGCCGCGGGAGACCGATCACTACACCCAGCTCGCGGACGCTGCGGTCGTCACGACCCGTGCGCTCCTGGCAGCCCGGGAGAACATCACCGACATGATCGATGCCAGGGCGATGATGTGCCTCCACGGCCCGGCAGGCGTGGGCAAGACCCTTGCCGCGAACGTCTGCCTGCGTGAGCTTGAGCGGACCCGGGGCGAGGAGGTTTGTCGGATCGCCTTCCGCGCCCGCCCCACCGCCAGAGCGGTGCGCCACGAGCTCTTCACTGCGCTCGGGCTGCCAGGTGAACCGCCGCGTCACCCGTCCGAGTTCGATCGGCTGCTTCTGGACTTGCTGGCAGCCCAGCCTCGTACGCTGGTCGTGGACGAAGCTCAGTGGCTGAATCGAGAGACGTTCGAATATTTCCGGTTCGTCTGGGATCACCCGTACTCGCAGATCGCGATCGTCTTCGCCGGCGGCGAGGGAGCGCACACGGTGTTGCGGAAGGAGCCGATGCTCTCCTCCCGCATCTTCATCTGGCAGCACGTCACCAAGCTCACCCTGGAGGAAGTTCAGCAGGTCATCCCGCTCTACCATCCGATCTGGGCACAGACCGATCCCGTAGACATCGCCTTCGCCGACCGTCACGCGGCGCATGGCAACTTCCGTAACTGGGCCCGGCTAACGGCCCATACCCTGACTGCCCTGGAACGGACAGGACGCGACCATCCGGACCAAGAAGTCCTGCGCTGGGCATTCAGCAGACTGGGATGCTGCTGAGAATCCAGGCCGGGTGCTGCGCAGTTTCGCTGACGGGCTCGACGTGGCAGGGCTGGTGACAGGGCGTTGCGGCTTTGACGGTGACAAGCGATGACGTTCCGGCCGGACAGGCACTGCGGATCCTCACCAGGTGTGGTGCTTAACCTCGGTTCCAGAGTTCATCCGGGTGCAATATTGAGTCACAGACGATGGTGGCCCTGGCTGCTGGCAGTCCTGCGGGGTGTGGTGATCTGGTGGGATCGAGAAGCAACACAAGAATCACCTGGCTGTGGGGGAGGCAAGACGTTGGGTCCGTGGGACGTCAACGAGGACGGGGAGCGTGAGCAGTGGGTGTGGAGCCCGTTGGTTGGTGTGGGGCCGTTGGAGTTCGGTATGAGGCCGGACGAGGTGGCCGAGGCGCTTAGCGGCCTGGAACCCCGTACATGGTCGTGTGCCGGGTATCACGACCGTAGTCCGGTGCCTAGCTGGGAGCGGTACCCCGACCCCGGGGTGGCGCTCTACTACACGGGCGCGGGCCACCTGGCTGCCGTGGCTGTCGATGCTTTGAATGGTCCTCAGGTGGCTCTGGGCGGTACGGGGCTGGTTGGGCGTGTTCCCTCAGAAGCCGAAGACTGGCTGCACACCTATGCCGGGGAGCGTGGGCACACGGATCTGAAGTACGCCGTGGATGGGAATCCCGTCTCAGGCGACCTGGGCCTGTTCATTCGCGTTCAGAGGGCCGGCGATATCGTCCTGACTCGGCCGGTCTTCCTCTTCAAGGGCTGGACCGGAGACATGTGGGACTGCATCCCCGCCGAGGAGTGGCACACCTTCTGACCCACTTCACCCCTAGGACAGTGCAAGCCGTCCCAAGCATCAAGAGCCGCACCCCCGCCCGCATTGCTGCTAGCCGCCCGCGGAGCGGGCTGGTCCTGGAGGCGGAGCCGGAAGGGCCTTGAGGTGGGAGCGGAGCGGACACCTCAACGAGC
>NZ_JOFT01000056.1 GCF_000725805.1 Streptomyces xanthophaeus
CGAAGCCCCCCTCAGCCCCACGCCCCCCACACCACAACCCCCACCCCCACCGAAACCCCCTGGCACCCCCCGGCCCCGCGCGGCAGGATCGGGCGGTGATCCTTTCTCATGATGTGGACGGGCCCGTCGGTGGCCCCGCTGTGGTCCTGTTGCACTCCTCCGTCTGTGACCGGCGCATGTGGGAGCCCCAGTGGCGGCCCCTCGCCGAAGCCGGGTTCCGGGTGGTCCGTGCGGACTTCCGGACCTGTGGGGAGTCCCCCGCCGCCAGAGCCCCGTACAGCGACGAGGGTGACGTGCGGGCCCTGCTGGACCACCTCGGCGTGGAGCGGGCCGCGCTGGTCGGGAGCTCCTACGGGGGCCGGGTCGCCCTGCAGGTGGCCGCGCTGCACCCGGAGCGGGTCAGCTCGATGGTGCTGCTGTGCCCCGGCCGCCCCGGGCACGTGGCGGGGCCTGAGCTGCGGGAGTTCGGGGCCACCGAGGACGCCCTGCTGGAGGCGGGCGACCTGGCCGGCGCGGTCGAGCTCAATGTCCGGACC
The DNA here is from genome assembly GCF_000725805.1 of Streptomyces xanthophaeus. GTDB lineage: Bacteria > Actinomycetota > Actinomycetes > Streptomycetales > Streptomycetaceae > Streptomyces > Streptomyces xanthophaeus. The sequence continues at coordinate 537 of NZ_JOFT01000056.1, forward strand.
TGGCTCGGGCCGGATGCCGATGCTTCGGTGCGGGACCTCGTACGGGCCATGCAGCTGGGGAACTTCGAGGCCTGCCTGGCCGTCACCGAGGACCACGAGCTCCCCGAGCCCCCCGTCGACCTGGCCGCCGTCACCGCGCCCGTCCTGGCCGTCGGCGGGGCCCATGACGTGCCGGACTTCCGCCGCATCGCCGCCGAGCTCCCTGAGCTCGTCCCGGGCGCCCGCCATCAGGAGCTGCCCTGGGCGGGCCATCTGCCGTCCCTGGAGCGCCCCGTGGAGGTCACGGGCCTGCTCCTGGACTTCCTGGGCCCCGGCGCCTCCTCGAACCGGAGCTGACGTGCTGCTGGCCTGGATCGCCGAGATCGCCGACGACCCGCTGGTCCTGGACCCGGCCGACCGGGCCCGGGAGATGTCGGTCAACACCTGGCTGTTGTGCTGCGGCGACGGGGAGGATCCGGCGGCCCTGCCCCCGGCCGAGCTGCCCTTCGGGGCGGTTACGCCCTCTGGGGGGACCTGACCGTCATCGTCGGGGCCTTTCTCTACGACTCCCCCCCGGCCTCGTCCCGTGGGCCGAACTGCGGGAGGACCCCGCCGAGGAACCGTCCGAGCCCTTCCCCCCCCTTGCGGTCCGGGCCCTCCCCCTCACCGGGGACTGATGGCCCGGACCCCACCCCACCCTTCGCTTGAACCTGTTCAAAAATAGGTCTACAGTCAGTCATGCCAACGAGTTGAACACGTTCAAGGGGGCTGAGGGCAATGGACCTCACCGTGGTCGCGTACGTCATCTACCTGCTCATCAGCATCGGGCTCACCGTCTGGGTGGCCCGCACGCTCAGCCGTAACGGACGCGTCTTCATAGGCGACGTCCTCCAGGGGAACGAGAAGCTCGCCGACGCCGTGAACCAGCTCCTGGTGGTCGGCTTCTACCTGGTGAACATCGGCTTCGTGACGCTCTACCTGCGCTCGACCGAGGACATACTCCAGGCCCGCGACCTCTTCGAGGCGCTGTCGGTCAAGCTCGGTGTGGTCCTGCTGGTCCTCGGCGTCATGCACCTCGGCAACGTCTGGGTGCTCAACAAGATGCGCCGCCGCGGCATCATGGAGCGCAGCCAGGTCCCGCCGGTCGCCCCCCAGGGGTGGACCGCACCGGCCGGGGTCTGACCGGTGGCCCGCCCGGGAGTGGTCCGCAGCCTGACGGTCCTGTACGACGCCAACTGTCCGCTCTGCGTGCACATCAGGCACTGGCTGATGGGCCAGCACCAGATCGTCCCGATCGCCCTGGTGCCCGCCGCGTCCGTCGAGGCGCGGCGGCGCTTCCCCCGGCTCGACCACGCGTCCACGCTGCGGGAGATCACCGTCGTCGGGGACACGGGTCACGTGTGGACGGGGACGGACGCCTTCATCATGTGCCTCTGGGCACTGACCGCACACCGGCCCAGGGCGGTGTGGCTGTCCACGCCGGCCGGCCGCCCCTTCGCCAGGGCGGCGATGTACGCGGCCTCCGCGTGGCGGCAGGCGGTGCGGACCGACGGGGTGGAGGAACCGGCTTGTGACGACCTTTGCCCCGTCCCCGGATAGGCTCGTGCACCGTGACTGATCAGAAGGCTCCCAAGAGCGAGCAGACCCGCACGCTCATCCTCGAAACCGCGCTCCGTCTCTTCCAGGAGCGTGGTTTCGACAAGACGACGATGCGGGGTATCGCGAAGGAGGCCGGTGTCTCGGTCGGCAACGCCTATTACTACTTCGAATCGAAGGAACACCTGGTCCAGGGGTTCTACGACCGGATCGGCGCGGCCCATCAGGCGGCGGTCCGGCCGATCCTGGACAGCGAGACCGATCTGCAGAAGCGGCTCGCGGGCGTGCTGACGAGCTGGATGGACATCGCGGCCCCCTACCACGAGTTCGCGTCCCAGTTCTTCAAGAACGCGGCGGACCCAGAGAGTCCGCTCAGCCCGTTCTCGCCGGAATCGGAGCCTGCGCGACAGGCGGCGATCAACATCCACCGCGAGGTGCTGGCGGGGGCGAAGACGAAGGTGCCGGCCGAACTGGCCGACGTACTGCCGGAGCTGATGTGGCTCTCGCAGATGGGCCTGGTCCTCTACTGGGTCTTCGACCGTTCGCCGAACAGCGAGAAGACCCGGCGGCTCGCCGACCGCGGCGCGCAGCTGACGACGCGGGGCATCGTCCTGGCCCGGTTCCGGGTGCTGCGGCCGCTGGTGCGGGAGGTGCACGAGCTGTTCGCGGACTTCCTTCCGGGCATGGCCCAGACGGCCGTCTCGACCAAGAAGGCATCCGCCGCGTCCCGGGGCCGGGACGCGGACGAGGACCCGGCCTCGGGCCCGGGCCCGGACGCCGCCACCGCCTAGAGCCAGTTGAGTTCCCACAGCCGCCAGACGCCGGTGCCGTCGGAGAGGTACTGGGCTCCGGTGACGGCCTCGCGGGACATGACGTAGTCCTTCTTCTGCCAGATCGGCACCATCGGGGCCTGCTGGGTGACCATCTTCTGGAGCTCGCGGAAGTCGGCGGCCGCCTCGCCCCGGTCCGAGAAGGACTGGGTGCGGGCGATCAGGGCGTCGATGTTCTTGTCGGAGAAGCCGTTGTTCATGGAGGAGTCGGCGCCGACGAGCGGGGAGAGGAAGTTGTCCGCGTCGGGGAAGTCGGCGATCCAGCCGATGGTGTAGGCATCGAACTCTCCGGCGGCGTAGGCCTTCTGGAAGTCGGTCCACTCCTCGACCGGCTTGAGGGTCAGCTGGAAGAGCCCGGTGGACTCCAGCTGCCGCTTGAGCTCCTCGGCCTCGGGGAGGTTGGCTCCGCGGGTGTTGACGCCGAGGCTGACCGGGACCGGGGTGGTGATGCCGGCGTCCTTCAGGAGCTTCTTGGCGGTGGCCCCGTTGGGCGCCGGGTAGGTGTCGAAGAACGGCGTGCCGTGTGCGGCGACGCCCGCCGGTACGAGGGAGTACAGCGGGGTGACCGTGCCCTTGTAGACGTCGGTCGCCACCTTGGAACGGTCGAGGACGGCGGCGACGGCCTGGCGCACGGCGGGTGCGGCGGTGGTGGATCCCTGGCGGACGTTGAAGACCATGGACCGGGTCTCGGTGCCGCCGGAGGCCTGGTAACGGGTGTCCTTCAGCCCCGGGTTGAGCGCCGCGAGCACCTCCGGGGGCATCTCCCGGTGCGCGACCTCGACGTCGCGGCTCTTCCAGGCCTGGTCGAGCTGGGCCGAGTCCTTGAAGTACTTGACGGTGACCGGTACGTGGGCGGGCTTGCCCTGGCCCTTGTACGAGGCGTTCGGCTTGAGCTCGACGCTCGCGCCCTCCTTGTACCGGGAGAGCGTGTACGGGCCGGAGCCGTCGACCTTGCCGCCCTCGCGCAGGGCCTTGGCCGGGTACTTCTCCCGGTCCACGATCGAGGCGGCACCCGTGGCGATCTTGAAGGGGAAGGTGGCGTCGGGGGCGGACAGGTTGAAGGTGACCATCCGGCCGTCGGCCTTGACCGAGTCCAGGGTGTTGAAGAGGGGTGCCGGACCCTGCTCGGAGTTGATCTCCTTGATGCGGTCGAAGGAGAACTTGACGTCCTCGGCGGTGATCGCGCGGCCGTTGGAGAACTTCACGTCGGGCCGGAGTTCGCACTGGTAGGTGGTGAGCTTGTGGCCGACGAAGTTGCAGGTGGAGGCGGCGTCGGGCGCGGGGGTGTCGGAGCCGGGCTTGATGGTCAGCAGGGCCTGGTAGACGTTGCTGAACAGGGCCCAGGAACCGGCGTCGTACGCCCCGGCGGGGTCCAGGGAGGACAGGACGTCGCTCGTGCCGACCCGGATGGCACCGCTGCCGTTGCCGTCCTCGGGCAGCAGCTGCCAGGCGGCCGCACCGGCCAGGCCGAGGACCAGCCCGGCCGCAATGATCTTAGAGCGGACAGACCGCATCCCTTGAACCCCACCCTTGTACCGGAGACAGCGGTGCGCTGTCCGATTACCGGTCATCCCATCACGGAATATCGGCCACCGGAAGGCTCCACATCACCGGCCCACGGGTCGTTATGCCAGGTCAGGCCTGATATGAGGCGAGTTCTACGACCGTGATGTCGGACGGTGCACCGACCCGGACCGGCGGCCCCCAGGCGCCCGCCCCCCGGGACACGTACAGCTGGGTGTCCCCGTACCGCTCCAGGCCGGCGACGGTGGGATTGGCGAGTTCGGCGAGGTAGTTCCCCGGCCAGAGCTGCCCGCCGTGGGTGTGTCCCGAGAGCTGGAGGTCCACGCCGTGCCGGACGGCGTCGTGGATGACGACCGGCTGGTGCGCCAGCAGGACGGCGGCGCGCGAGCGGTCCCGGTCACCGAGGGCGGCGGCGAAGTCGGGGCCCTGCCCCTCGGTCTCGCCCGCGATGTCGTTCACGCCGGCCAGGTCGAAGTGCGGCAGTGCCCGCCGGGCGTTCTCCAGGGGGGTCAGGCCCAGCTCGCGGACGTGGTCGATCCAGGGCTGCGCCCCGGAGAAGTACTCGTGGTTGCCGGTGACGAAGTACGCACCGTGGCGGGCGGTCAGACCGCGCAGCGGTTCGGCGGCGGACCCGAGGTCCTCGACGGTGCCGTCGACCAGGTCGCCGACGATCGCGATGAGGTCGGGCTGGGTGCGGTTCACGGCCTCGACGATGCGCCGGCTGTGGGCGCTGCCGAGGACCGGACCCAGGTGGACGTCGCTGACGACGGCGATCCGGAATCCGTGGGCCGCGCGCGGCAGCTTGGCGAGGGGCACGTGGACGCGCTTGACGCTGGGGCCGCGCAGGACCCCGTACGCCCCGTTTCCGACGGTGGCCAGCGCAACGGCCGCGGCCGCCCCGCCGACCGTGCGCGCGACGAACCGGCGGCGGCTCAGCGGCAGCCCGGGGGCGGAGTCCGCCGCGGGGCCGGAGCCCTGCGGCGCGGGAGCCGCCTCCGGTGCCGGTGCGCCCGGACCGTCCGCTGCGGGTGCGGGCGCCGGCGCCTCGGGGCCGGGCTGCGCGGCGCCGTTCGCGAGGGCCGCCACGGCCTCCACGGCGGCCGGTTCGGCCTCCGGTGCGCCCGCGGAGGGGTACCGGTGGGCCAGACGGCGGAGCAACAGCGCGCGGATCGGCTCCGCCACCAGCATCGTCAGGGTCAGGTAGAGGAGCACCGCCAGCCAGAGGTACCCCGGCCACGCCACCGTCTGCTGGAGCAGGAACGGGGCTCCGGCGCGGCCCGAGGTCAGGGCGGCCACAGAGAGGAGGGGCAGCGCGATGGCCAAGGCCGTGCCGATACGCCGGGGCAGGCCGCCGGGGACGGTGGTGTCCCGGACCAGGCGGATCCAGAGCCAGCGGTGCACGACGACCAGCAGGGCGAGGACCGCCAGCGCGACCAGGACGAAGATCACGATCTTCATGCGCCGGCCCCCGTACCCGCGTCCCTGCCGGCGCCCGGGTCGGACGGCGCATCCGCAGGTGATCCGCGCCGCAGGGCCCGGACCCCACGCAACCCGATCACACCGACGGCCGTCCCCAGGAGAAAGGACGTCACCGCGAGGACCAGGTGCACCCAGAAGTAGGACGTGGGGTCACCCGCCGCATCGAACGCGAGGCCACTGCCGTTCTTCCACAGGTTCCGGACGAAAGACACCCAGATGACCCAGCTCCACACTCCGAAGGAGAGCAGGAACCAGGAGGCGGCACGGCTGAGTTTCATGCCCCCAGTATCGGATTCCTCCCCGGTACGGACGCGCCGGGGTGGGCTGTCCCGGCAGTGGTTGCGCACAATTGGCCGGTCCGCGACGGCGTACAGCCCATCGGGATGTACTTTCACCTGCGTGTCTGCCAAAAAGACCGCGCTGACGGTCCTTTCCGCCGCGCTGCTGGTGCCCGCGATGCTCGTGGCGCCCGCCCACGCCGTGCCCCCGCCGTCCACCCCGCCGGCCGACGGGAAGGGCCAGCCGCCGAAGGCCCCGGCGGCGCCCGCGCCGCCCGCGTCGATGTCCACGGTCGGCGGGTCCCTGCTGGGTCAGCCGGGGACGCAGGTGAACCTGCTGCCGGGGGCGCCCGCCCTCCCGGCGAACCTCTCCGGGCGGTCCTGGATCGTGGCGGACGCGGAGTCCGGCGAGGTGCTGGCCTCCCACAACGCGCACTGGCGGCTGCCCCCGGCCTCCACCATGAAGATGCTCTTCGCGGACACCGTGCTGCCCAGCCTCCCCAAGGAGCAGGTCCACAAGGTCACCGACCAGGACATGGAGGGCGTCGGTCCGGGCAGCAGCCTGGTCGGCGTGAAGGAGGACCACGAGTACAGCGTCCACGACCTGTGGCTGGGGGTGTTCCTGCGGTCGGGCAACGACGCCGTGCACGTTCTTTCGGCCATGAACGGCGGCATCGACAAGACCGTCAGGGACATGCAGGCGCACGCCGAGGAGCTCCAGGCACTGGACACCCACGTGGTCTCCCCCGACGGGTACGACTCGCCGGAGCAGGTGTCCAGTGCCTACGACCTGACCCTCATCGCCCGGTCCGGACTGCAGAAACAGGACTTCCGGGAGTACTGCGGCACGGTCGAGGCGAAGTTCCCCGGCCTGCAGGAGCCGGGCAAGCCGCGCGACTTCTTCGAGATCCAGAACACCAATCGGCTGATGACGGGTGCCAGCGGGCTCTCCCCCTACAAGGGGATCGCGGGGGTGAAGAACGGCAACACCACCATGGCCGGCTCCACCTTCACCGGCGCAGCCCAGCAGGGCTCCAAGAAGCTGCTGGTCACGGTGATGAACCCGGGCACCGGCGGTGCCAACTCGGTGTACGAGGAGACGGCGGCGCTCTTCGACTGGGGCTTCGCGGCGGCCGGCAAGGTCAAGCCGGTGGGTGAGCTGGTCCCGCCGAAGGGCGCGGACACCAAGTCCCACGGCTCCCCGGCCCAGTCCCACGAGAACAGCCCGTCGGCGGACGGCGGTGCGGGCGGCAGCGGGATCGGCACCGCGCTCGGCGTCGCGGGCGGAGCGCTGGCCGTCCTTGCGGGCGGTGCCTTCGTGGTGAACCGGCGCTGGCCGCGCGGCCGCCGGGGCCGGGACGAGGAGCTGGTCTAGGAGGCGGACGGGGACGGGGCCGCGGACGGGGAGCGGGGCTCGGACGGGCCGGCGGCGTCGGGCTCCGGTGCGTCCTCGGTACCGTCCTCGGCGCCGTCCCCGTCCCCGTCGTCGCGCGTCGCCGTCCAGGACGCCACGTAGAGCAGCAGTTTCGCGGTGAAGTTGATCCAGAGCAGCAGGGCGATCGGCACGCCGAACGCCCCGTACATGCTCTTCGCGGCGACCTCCCGCATGTAGCCGCTCAGCAGCAGCTTCAGCAGTTCGAAGCCCGCCGCGCCGATCAGGGCGGCCTGGATCAGGCGCATGCGCGGCGGGTCCACGCCGGGCAGCAGGGTCAGGACGTAGAGCAGCAGGACGAAGGCGGCCACGACGCCGACGAGGAAGGCACCGCCGCGCAGCAGGGCGCCGCCCGCGCCCTCGCGCGGGATGTGCAGCCATTCGGCGGACTTCCCGACGGCGCTGGCCCCGAAGATCGAGGCGGCGGCCGAGGCCAGGCCCACGCCGCCGAGGCCGAGGAGGACCAGGCCGTCCTTGCCCTTGCGGACGAAGGGATTCCCCTCGTCCTCGTCGTCCTTGTCCCACACCGCGCGCAGGCAGTCCCGCATCGAGCCGACCCAGCCGATGCCGGTGAAGAGCAGGATCACGCCGGCGACGAGGCCGACCGTGCCCGCGTTGGCGACGAGCGCGTCGAGGTCGAGCTGGTCGGAGATGCCGGGGACCTGTTCGGCGAGGCTCTTCTGGAGCCTGTCGAGCTGTTCCTGGCTGAGCAGCGCCGCGCCCACGGCGGCGGCCACGGTGATCAGCGGGAAGAGGGCGAGGAAGCTGATGAAGGTGATCGCGGCGGCGAGCCGGGTCCAGTGCACGCGGTCGAGCCGCTCGTAGGAGCGCCACGCGTGCGTCCGCATCAGGCGGGCTGCCAGTGGCCCGATCACCGGAATCTTCGTCAGCCAGTCCATAGCGTCACCGTAATTGAGCCGCCGCAAATAGCCGGGATTGTCGTTTCCGGGGACTACGGTCGTCGATTGTGACTTTTCGCGAAGTGCCCCGGACGGGCCGTCCGTTCCACTCCCTGGTCCTGCGCGGGCTCAGGTTCCGCACCCGTCGGGCCCTGCGGCCGCTGCGTCAGGAGGGCCGTACGGTCGCCTCGGCCGCGGTGTCGGCGGCTGAGCCCAGCTGTGCCGGGACGCCCGCCGGCCCGGTCCCGAAAGGGTATTCGCGCAGCTTGCGCCACACCCCGTCCGAGCCTTGTTCGTAGAGGGCGAAGCCCGTGCAGATCCACTCGGCGGCGTAGTCGGCGAGGGCCGTGAAGGCCACGTCCATCGCTTCCTCGGAGATCCCGTGGGCGACCGTGACGTGCGGGTGGTACGGGAAGGCCAGCTCGCGGCTCAGCGGCCCGTCGGGGTCGCGGACCAGGCCCTGGAGCCGGGTGCAGCCGGGGGCGCCTTCGACGATCTGGACGAAGACCACCGGCGAGAGGGGGCGGAAGGTGCCCGTCCCGGCCAGCCGCATGGCGAAGGAGCGGAAGGCGGAGGCGACCGCGGCCAGGTGGGCCCGGATCTCCGGGAGCCGGTCCGCGTCCACCTCGGTGGGCGGGACGAGGGTGACGTGCGTGGGGATGCCGTGCGCGGCGGCGTCCCCGAAGCCCGCGCGCAGCTCCTGGAGCTGGCTGCCGTAGGGCTCCGGGACCGCGATCGAAACGCCGAGCGTTACGGTCCCCACGAGTGACTCCTCCGTTTGTCTGCTTGGGTGCTGCCGCCCCAGTGTGGCGCCAGCACCCCCCGTCCCGCCAGGTCCTCTTGTCCGTCAGTGCTTGGCGGGCAGGAAACCGAGGCGGTCGTAGGTCTGTGCGAGGGTCTCGGCGGCGACCGCGCGGGCCTTCTCCGCGCCCTTGGCCAGCAAGGAGTCCAGGGTCTCGGGGTCGTCGAGGTACTCCTGGGTGCGCTGCTTGAAGGGTGTGACGAAGTCGACCATCACAGCGGCCAGGTCGGTCTTCAGCGCGCCGTAGCCCTTGCCCTCGTACTGGGCCTCCAGGGCGGGGATCGTCTCGCCCGTAAGGGTGGAGTAGATCGTGAGCAGGTTGCTGACGCCGGGCTTCTTCTCCGTGTCGAAGCGGACCTCCGCCTCGGTGTCGGTGACCGCGCTCTTGATCTTCTTCTCGGTGACCTTGGGCTCGTCGAGGAGGTTGATCAGGCCCTTGGGCGAGGAGGCCGACTTCGACATCTTGATCGCCGGGTCCTGGAGGTCGTAGATCTTCGCGACCTCCTTGACGATGTGCGCGGCGGGCAGGGTGAAGGTCTGGCCGAAGCGCTGGTTGAAGCGCTCGGCGAGGTCGCGGGTCAGCTCGATGTGCTGGCGCTGGTCCTCGCCGACCGGGACGGCGTCCGCCTGGTAGAGCAGGATGTCGGCGACCTGGAGGATCGGGTACGTGAACAGGCCGACGGTGGCGTTGTTGACGCCGCCCTTGGCGGACTTGTCCTTGAACTGCGTCATCCGGCTGGCCTCGCCGAAACCGGTGATGCAGTTCATGACCCAGCCGAGCTGCGCGTGCTCGGGCACGTGGCTCTGGATGAAGAGCGTGCAGCGCTCGGGGTCCAGGCCGGCGGCGAGGAGCTGGGCGGCGGAGAGCCGGGTGTTCGCGCGGAGTTCCTTGGGATCCTGCGGCATGGTGATCGCGTGCAGGTCGACGACCATGTAGAAGGCGTCGTGCGTCTCCTGCAGGGCCACGTACTGGCGAATGGCTCCGAGGTAGTTCCCGAGGTGGAACGAACCGGAGGTGGGCTGGATGCCGGAGAGCGCGCGAGGACGATCAGAAGCCATGGCTCCATTCTCTCAGGTGCCGGGGCGGGCTCGGGCCCGCCGCTGGCTTGATCCATCCGGGGCGCTCCGGCCCGGTCCGTGCCGCGCCGGGGTACCGGGCGGTAGCGGGGAGGCCGGATCTTGCCCCGGCCGAGCGACCGCTTTGCCCTGCCGCCGCACGGCGCTGCCGGGGGCTCGGCTCCGCCCCCGGCGGCCGGGCCGCAGGGCTACGACAACGGCAGGCCCGGGGCGGGGTGGGCGGACATGAGGTCGGTGACCTCGGCCCGGATCGCGGCGAGGGCCCGCTCGTCACCCTTGGCGGCGGCGTCCACCGCGCGGGAGATCCAGTCGGCGACCTGCGGCATGTGGTCCACCCCGAGCCCCCGCGAGGTCAGCGACGGGGTGCCGATGCGGATGCCCGAGGGGTCGAAGGGCTTGCGGGTGTCGAAGGGCACCGTGTTGTAGTTCACGACGATCCCGGCCCGGTCCAGGGCCTTGGCCGCGGTCTTGCCCGGGACGGCCTTGCCGGTGAGGTCGATCAGGATCAGGTGGTTGTCGGTGCCGCCGGAGACCAGGTCGAAGCCCCGCTCCAGCAGCTGGGCGGCCAGCGCCTTCGCGTTGGCGACCACCGCGTGCGCGTACGCGGTGAAGGACGGCTGGGCCGCCTCGTGCAGGGCGACCGCGATGCCCGCCGTCGTCTGGTTGTGCGGGCCGCCCTGGAGGCCCGGGAAGACCGCCTTGTCGATGGCCTTGGCGTGCTCCTCGCGGCACATCAGCATCGCGCCGCGCGGGCCGCGCAGGGTCTTGTGGGTGGTGGTGGAGATGACGTCCACGTGCCCGGCCGGGGACGGGTGCGCGCCGCCCGCGATCAGACCGGCGATGTGCGCCACGTCGGCGACCAGCACCGAGCCCGCCTCCTCGGCGATGGACGCGAAGGCCGCGAAGTCGATCGTGCGCGGGAGGGCGGTGCCGCCACAGAAGAGGATCTTCGGCCGTTCGGCGAGCGCCAGGTCGCGCACGGCGTCGTAGTCGATGAGCCCGGTGTCCTGCTGGACGCCGTACTGCACGCCGCGGAACCAGGAGCCCGTCGCCGAGACGCCCCAGCCGTGGGTGAGGTGGCCGCCCATCGGCAGGGCCATGCCCATCACCGTGTCGCCGGGCTTCGCGAAGGCCAGGTAGACGGCGAGGTTGGCCGGCGAGCCGGAGTACGGCTGCACGTTGGCGTGGTCCACGCCGAACAGGCCCTTCGCCCGCTCGATCGCCAGGGCTTCGACGCGGTCGATGTTCTGCTGGCCCTCGTAGTAACGGCGGCCGGGGTAACCCTCGCTGTACTTGTTCTGCAGGACCGTGCCGGAGGCTTCGAGGACGGCCGCGGACACGTAGTTCTCACTGGGGATCAGGCGCAGGGTCTGCGCCTGCAGGACTTCCTCCGCTGCGACGAAGGACGCCAGTTCGGGGTCGGTCGCAAGAAGGGCGGGACGGCGGCTCGCGGACATGGCGGGCTCCTCCGGGGTCGATTGGATCGGTACCCCGCGAGGCCCAGGCGAGCGGCCTTGTATGCGGTCGAGCGCGCACGACTCCCCCGGAGTTCGGTCTCCGTACGCCAGTCGCCGTGCGTAGCGCTCACCTTAGCGGGCGTGTCACGGGAGAGGTTTCTGAGTCCGGCATACGAGCGACGATAGGAAGGTGACGCCACTCACGTCACCGGCTCACCCGGCAAGACGGACGATCGGAGACCCCGTGTCGACAACTGCTGATGCCATCCGCTCCGCCGAAGCGCACAGTGCGCACACCTACCACCCGCTGCCCGTGGTCGTCGCCTCCGCGGACGGCGCGTGGATGACCGACGTGGAGGGGCGGCGCTACCTCGACATGCTGGCCGGGTACTCGGCGCTCAATTTCGGCCACGGCAACCGCCGTCTGATCGACGCCGCCCGTGCGCAGCTGGAGCGGGTCACGCTGACCTCGCGCGCCTTCCACCACGACCGCTTCGCGGAGTTCTGCAGCGAGCTCGCCGCGCTGTGCGGCAAGGAGATGGTGCTGCCGATGAACACGGGCGCGGAGGCGGTGGAGACGGCCGTCAAGATGGCCCGCAAGTGGGGCTACGAGGTCAAGGGGGTCCCGGACGGGCACGCCAAGATCGTGGTCGCGGCGGACAACTTCCACGGCCGGACGACGACGATCGTGAGCTTCTCCACCGACCACGAGGCCCGTGACCACTACGGGCCGTACACGCCGGGCTTCGAGATCGTCCCGTACGGGGACCTCACCGCCCTGGCCGCCGCGGTCACGGAGAACACCGTGGCCGTGCTGCTGGAGCCGATCCAGGGCGAGGCGGGGGTGCTGGTGCCTCCGGCCGGCTACCTGAGAGGCGTACGGGACCTCACGCGCGAGCGGAACGTGCTGTTCATCGCGGACGAGATCCAGTCGGGCCTCGGGCGGACCGGGAAGACCTTCGCGTGCGAGCACGAGGGGGTCGTCCCGGACGTGTACCTGCTCGGCAAGGCGCTGGGCGGCGGCGTGGTGCCGGTGTCGGCCGTCGTCGCCGACCGGGACGTGCTCGGGGTGTTCCGGCCGGGCCAGCACGGCTCGACCTTCGGCGGGAACCCGCTGGCCTGCGCCGTCGCCCTGGAGGTCGTCGCGATGCTCCGGACCGGCGAGTACCAGCAGCGGGCCACCGAGCTGGGCGAACACCTGCACCGGGAGCTGAACCTGCTGGTCGGCGGGGGCGCGGTGACGGCCGTGCGCGGGCGCGGGCTGTGGGCGGGCGTCGACGTCGACCCCTCGCGCGGCACGGGCCGGGAGATCTCCGAGAAGCTGATGGAGCTCGGGGTGCTCGTGAAGGACACCCACGGGTCGACGATCCGGATCGCGCCGCCGCTGGTGATCAGCAAGGAGGACCTGGACTGGGGGCTGGACCAGCTCAGGTCGGTCCTCGGCGCGTAGGACCCGCCCCGGACCGGACCCGGCCGGACCGGACCCGACCCGACGGGACCGGACCGGACCGGACCGGACCGGCTAGAGGATGACGTGGGGCAGGAAGCGGGCGTACTCGTCCGTGACCGGCCCCGCCGATTCGCGGATGCCCAGTCCCGCCGCCTCGTCCTCGACGACCCACGCGCCGAGCACCACCCGGTTGCCGTCGAAGTCGGGCAGCGGGGCCAGGGCCTGGAAGCAGTACCGCTCCCCCTCCTCGGGCACGAAGGGCTCGCCGCCCTCGCCCGCCTCGTGGAGGGTGACGCCGGCGCCCTCGCGGCCGAGCAGGGGCTTGGCCACGTACCCGCCGGCGCCCGGCTCGGCCAGCTCGCGCGGGCCGTCGAGGTAGGCGGGCAGCAGGTTCGGGTGCTCCGGGAACATCTCCCAGAGGATCGCGAGGAGCGCCTTGTTGGAGAGCAGCATCTTCCACAGCGGCTCGATCCAGCAGGTGGTGCCGGAGCCGCCGCCGTGGTCGTAGGTCCCGAGGACCTGGGGGCCGAACTCGTCGGTGGCCAGCCACTCCCACGGGTAGAGCTTGAAGCAAGTGCGGATGAAGCGGAGCTTCTCGTCCACGAACCGGCCGGAGAGGCTGTCCCAGCCGATCCGCTCGACGGAGATCGCGTCGGTGTCCAGGCCCGCCTGCTCGGCGGTCTCCTGGAGGTAGGCGACCGTCATCAGGTCCTCGCCGAGCTCGTCCGTCTCGGAGTGCGCGAAGTGCACCGGCCCGGCCGGGAGCAGTTCGGCCTGGCGGCGCCAGGCGTCGACGAGGCGCTCGTGGAGGGAGTTCCACTGGTCGGCGCCGGGGAAGCGCTCCTCCATCCAGAACCACTGCGGACTGGCCGCCTCCACCAGCGAGGTGGGGGTGTCGGCGTTGTACTCCAGCAGCTTGGCGGGGCTGCCGGTGCCGTCGTAGCGCAGGTCGAAGCGGGCGTAGAGGGAGGGCTGCTCCTCGCGCCGCCGCCAGGACTCGGCGATCAGCGCGGCCAGCTTCGGATCGGTGATGCCGAGGTCCTCGAAGCGGTCGTGCTCGACGATGTGCGCGGCCGCGGCCAGGCACATGGCGTGCAGCTCCTCGACGACGTTCTCCAGTGCCTCGACCTCGGGGAGGGAGAAGGAGTAGTAGGCGCTCTCGTCCCAGTAGGGGCGCAGCGAGTCGTCGGGGTAGCGGGTGAGGGGGTAGATGAGCCCCTGCTCCTCGACGGTCTTCTGCCAGTCGGGGCGGGGCTCGATGGTGTGCCGCTTCATGGTGCGCCGTTCCCTCGGGTTTCCGTCAGCCGCCGCTGGAGCCGGAGTGGCTCTTGCCTATGCCGCCGCGGGTGACGGCGGACTTGTCGAAGCTGCCGCCGGAGACCTTGCCGTTCGCGACGGTGCCGCCGTAGTAGTACGAGCCGCTCCCGCCGGTCTTGCACTCCTTCTTGTCCAGCTTGTTCAAGGTGGAGCGGGACGCGCAGCGCTTGTCCGGCTCGTCGCTGCTTCCGCAGGCCACGAGCGAGGCCGCGAGGAGGCCCATGCCGCCGAGTACGACGGCCCCGGAGCGCATGCGGCGCTTGCTGGTGCTGTTGTTCATGTCTGCTGCTCCCCCTAGTGGCGTGCTGCCGACAGAGTAGGTCCCGGCCCCCCGCCGATGGAATCCGGTCGCCGTGAGAACTGTGACCTAGAGTCAGTTCGTGCTGATTGGGATGGTTTGTGCGCTCGGTGCGGCGGTCTGCTTCGGTACGGCCTCCGTACTTCAGGCCATGGCGGCGCGGGCCGCGGAGCCCGGGACGGGGTCCGGCGTGGACCCGGCGCTGCTGCTGCGGGCGCTGCGGCAGTGGCGGTACATGGCCGGTCTCGGCCTGGACGGGGCCGGCTTCGTCCTCCAGATCATCGCCCTGCGCCACGTCCCGATCTACACCGTGGGGGCCGCGCTGGCCGCGAGCCTGGCGGTGACGGCCGTGGTCGCCTCGCGGCTGCTGCGGGTGCGGCTCTCGCGTATGGAGTGGGGCGCGGTGGCGGTGGTGTGCGCGGGGCTGCTGATGCTGGGGCTGGCCTCCGGGGAGGAGGGCTCGGGGACGGGCTCGCTGGCGCTGGAGCTGGGGCTGCTGGTGGTGACGGGGCTGGTGCTGCTGGTGGGCGCGGCGGCGGGGCGGCTGCCGGAGCGCTGGCGCGCGCTGGCGCTGGGCCTCGCGGCGGGCACGGGCTTCGGGGTGGTCGAGGTGGCGGTCCGCCTCATCGACGGCTTCTCCCTCGCCGAACTGCGCAATCCCGCCCTGTACGCGCTGCTGATCGGCGGCGGCGCCGCCTTCATGCTGCTGACCTCGGCGCTCCAGCGCGGCTCGGTCACGGCGGCGACGGCCGGGATGGTGCTCGGCGAGACGGTCGGGCCCGCGGTGGTGGGGGTGGTGTGGCTCGGGGACCGCACACGGGAGGGGATGGAGTGGCTGGCGGTGACGGGCTTCACCGTGGCCGTCGCGGGCGCCCTGTGCCTGGCCCGCTTCGGCGAGGCCCCGCCCCCGCCGACCCCACCGTCCCCGCCGACCGAACCGTCCCCACCGCAGGAACCGGCCCCCGCCCCCTGATCCGGACTCCACGAGCCGTGAGACGGAACACTCCGGCGCCGGGCTCCCGCCCCGGTTTTCCGGTGCGGCTGCGGCACCCCCGGGCTGCCAACGCGGCCCGGTCGCCCCTGCGTCGGCCGCCCCGTGACCGCCCGGCCGGGCCCGCGTTCGACCAGTAGGTCGGCGGGCGGAGGTCCGGTGCCGGTTTGCTAGCGTTGCGTGGACGTCCCATGGGCATTCCGGGGACGTTCCGTGGCGGCCGGGTCCCCAGCCGACGCCCGCTGACCTCGCTCGCCCCGTCGAGCCGGCCCGACCTGCGGCAGAGCGCCGCTTCACGGAAGCGAATTGACATGACGGATTTGGCACCGAACATAGTCGGCGCCCCCGCCAGTACGCCGGACGGCGCCGCAGGCGCCTCGTCCGCCGGGACCTCGAAGGCCGGGCCGGGCGGCCGCTTCGACCGCTGGACGCAGAAGCGCTGGTTCCTCCCGCTGGGGGAGGTCGTGGTCAGCGTCGTCGTCGCTCTCGGGTTCATGCTGCTCTGCACCCACATCGAGGTCAACCCCGTCACCCGGATCGGCCAGGTCAGCGGCCTCGCCAAGGTCCAGCAGTACGCGGCGCTCCTCGGCATCCCGGTCCTCGCCGTCCTTCTGTTCCTCGCTTACCGGGGCACGCTGCGCTACTACCAGGTCGCGCAGCGGCTGGTGTGCGCGGCCCTCGCGGGCCTGGGCACCGGCATCGTCGCCGGCGGCATCGCGGTCGCCCTGAACGGCACGCCGTGGGGTCTGGGCGGCCAGGAGGGCGACCCCGGCAACCTCATGGGCATGGCCAACGACATGATGCGCGGCAAGGGCCTGCCGGGGGTCTACCCCCCGCTGTTCCCCGCACTGCTCGCGCTGTGGGCCAAGGCCTTCCACAACGGCATCGCCGACGTGGGCCACGCCCTCAAGGACCTGCAGCTGATCCTCAGTGCGCTGGTCGGGCCGATGGCCTACGCCGCGTGGCGACTGCTGCTGCGCCCGTTCTGGGCGATGGCCATCGCCGTGCCGGCCTCGATCGTCTTCCTCGACCCGATCCGCCCGTACAGCCACGGCTCCATGCTCGTGCTGGTGCCGCTGCTGGCGGCCTGCTTCCGCGAGATCCGCCGGGCCGGCGAGCTCTCGACGCGTTCGGCGGTGCTGCGCGGCCTCGGCTTCGGCTCCGTGTTCGGCGTGATGTTCCTCTGGTACTCGGGCTGGTACCTGTGGGCCGCGCCGGGCTCGTTCGTCCTCGCCCTGATGCTGTTCCCGTGGCGCCGGGGCCGGATCGCGGTCAAGCGCGCCCTGCTCTTCCTCGGCACCATCCTGGTCACCGCCCTCGTGATCGGCGCACCGCTGGTGTACCAGCTGGTCCGCCTGGGAGCCACGACCAAGGACCGCTACGCGTACATCAACACCTACATCGACCCGGCCTACGTGCTGGGCTGGGCGTCCGACCGCGCCGGCAACCTGACCTACCACAACTTCCCGGTGTCGGGTGAGCTGGCCGGCCAGACCGGCTTCAGCATCATGCTGCTCCTGGGCGTGGGCATCGGCGTGGGTCTCGGCCTGCGCAACATCGCGGTCCGCACCGCGGGCTTCGTCCTCGCCGGCGCCTGGCTGCTGCGCTTCTGGTTCGCCTCCCACATGGAGCACAACCAGGCCGTCCAGCTGTACCCGCGCACCACCTGGATCATCTTCTACTGCCTGATCATCCTGGCCGTCCTCGGTCTGATGCTCACGTACGAGCGCGTCTTCGGCTGGATCCGCGGCACGCTGAAGGAGGTCGCCCCGGACCGGGCGGCCCGGATCTCGCCGCGCGCGATGTCCCAGCTCGCCGCCGGTCTGATCTGCGCGATCGCCCTGTTCGCCACCATGGGCGGCTCGTGGTCGGCCAACCGGTTCATGCCGTCCACCAATCCCGGCGTCGAGGACCTGGGCCTGGACGCGCTGCGCGCCCACCAGCAGCAGCTGGAGAACGGGCAGTGCCCCAAGTACTCGCCCAACAAGGGCAACAAGGGCTGCAAGCCGGTCAACATGAAGCTGTCCGAGTACACCTTCGGGCCGGACGAGCACAAGCTCTGGTGCGCCAACGTCGGCGACGCCTACGACGCCGTCTGCGGCCGCCCGCCGAAGAAGTAACCGCTCGGGTCCGCATGCTGCGAGGGGGAACGGCGAAGGTCCGTTCCCCCTCGCGGCATGTCCGGCCCGAAAGAGACGGTCTAGGGCAGGACCGCCGACAGGGCCGCCAGGGTCGGGGTCCAGGCGCTGTCCGGCGGCGTGCCGTAGCCGACCACCAGCGCGTCGCGGGGCGGCAGGCCGGCCTCCGGGTGCCGGAAGGCCGACAGGCCCTGGAGGGCGAGGCTCTGCCAGGCCGCCGACTGCAGCGCGGTGCGTTCCGTGCCCGCCGGGAGGTCCAGCACCGCGTGCAGGCCCGCCGCGATGCCCGAGACGGCGACCCGCCCCGACACGGCCGCCACCACCTCGTCCCGGCGGCGCCGGTAGCGCAGCCTCATCCCGCGCACGTGGCGGTCGTAGGCTCCCGAGGTGATGAACTGGGCCAGGGTGAGCTGGTCCAGGGCGCTCGAAGCCCAGTCGGCGGCCCCCTTGGCGGCCAGGACCTCGTCCAGCAGTCCCGGCGGGACGACCATCCATCCCATGCGCAGCCCCGGTGCCAGCGATTTGCTCGCCGTGCCCATGTAGACCACCCGGTCCGGGTCGAGTCCTTGCAGGGCCCCCACCGCGAGGCGGTCGTAGCGGAACTCCCCGTCGTAGTCGTCCTCCAGGATCAGCCCGCCCGTGGTCCGGGCCCAGTCGACGGCCGCCGACCGGCGGGCGGGGGTCAGGGCGGCCCCCGTCGGGAACTGGTGCGCCGGGGTGAGGAGCACCGCGCCCGGCCCGGCGGCCAGCTCGCCCGTACGGGCCCCCTCCACGTCCACGCCGATCGGGCGGGTCCGCAGCCCCGCCCGGGCCAGCAGGTCGCGGTGGATGTCCAGGCTGTACGCCTCCACGGCCACCTCCCGCACCCGCCGTGCCCGCAGCACCCCGGCGAGCAGCATCAGCCCGTGCGCGAAGCCCGCGCACAGCACGATCCGGTCCGGGTCCGCGTAGACCCCGCGGGCCCGCGCCAGGTACCCGGCCAGCGCCTCCCTCAGCTCGATGCGGCCGCGGGGATCGACCGCGTACCCGAAGGCCTCGTTCGGCGCGTCGGCCAGCGCCCGGCGGGCCGCCGTCAGCCAGGCCGCGCGCGGGAAGGCACCCAGGTCCGGGGAGCCGGGCAGCAGGCTGTACGCGGGCCCCTGGCGGGCGGGGCGCCGTACCCGGGCGGCTCCGGCGGGCCTGCGCGGCCGCGCCCGTTCCGCGACCCGGGTGCCCGAGCCCTGCCGGGCCGTCAGCCAGCCCTCGGCGACCAGCTCGGCGTATGCCTCCGCGACCGTGTTGCGGGCGATCCGCAGATCGGCGGCGAGCGAACGGGAGGACGGCAGCCGGGTCCCGGGGGCCAGCCGCCCGCTGCGCGCGGCCTCGCGCAGCGCCTCGGTGAGCCCGGCCCGCAGCCCGCGCCCGGCGGACAGGTCCAGATGCAGGTCGGCGCCGAAAGTGGCCCAGGATTCCTTCATGGAGATGGACCATATCGGCGGGCCGTTCGGCTCATACGGTGGAGACATGACGACGACGAGCGAAGCCCCGGTCCACGCCCCCGAACAGCCCTCCCGCATGGAGTGGCACCAGCTGGCCCCCGCGGTCTACAAGGCCATGGTGGCCCTGGACATCGCCTCCCGGAAGGGCCTCGACCCGGTGCTGGTCGAGCTCGTGAAGATCCGCGCCTCGCAGGTCAACCGGTGCGCGTTCTGCCTGGACATGCACACCAAGGACGCCCTGGCGGCGGGCGAGAGCGTCGAGCGGATCGTGCAGCTGGGCGCGTGGGAGGAGTCGCGGCACTTCTACACGGAGAAGGAGCTCGCGGCGATCGAACTGACCGAGGCCGTCACCGTCCTGACGGACGGTTCCGTACCGGACGAGGTGTACGAGAAGGCCGCCAAGCAGTTCGAGGAGGCCGAACTGGCCCAGCTGATCGCCGTGATCACGACGATCAACGCGTGGAACCGGTTCGGCGTGTCCACCCGCATGGTGCCGGGGCACTACACCCCGGGCAGGTCGAACCACTGAACCGCCGGTGACCCGTCAGGCGTCCGGGCGGAACTCCCGCAGGGCCGCGGCCAGGATCTCCTGGGTCGTGGCCCATCCGGCGGCCGGTCCGGCCGCCAGCAGGGCCCACCGGCTGCCGTCCGCGGCGACGGTGATCCGCTCGACGCCCCGTCTGCGGCCGCCCGCCTCCACGCTGTCGTACTCGTAGACCAGCTCGCAGGACGCGCCGGGCACCGGCGCGCGCGAGACCTCGACGTAGCCGGTGCTGCCGTTGCCGCGCAGGTGCTCGGAGGACTCCCGCAGGAGCTCGCACGCCCCGACGCCTGCGTCCTCGGTGACCCGGAAGACCTGGAGCAGCGACCTGCGGTCCCCGGGAGGCCGGTAGAAGGACCCGGCGCCGCTTTCGTCGTGGCTGCGCTGCCAGCCCTCGGGCACGGCCACCGAGAAGCCGTCCTCGCTGTGGACCACCGTGTACGGCGCGGGGGCCGGGGAGGTCGTGGGAGCGTCCGGGGACGGGGACGGGGAAGCGGACGGGGAGGGCTCCGGGGCCTCGTCCGAGGACCCCGGCGACGGGGTACCGGACGCTCCCGGGGGTGCGGCCGGGGCCTTGCGGTCCGTGTCCACCAGCCAGCCGGCCATGACGCCCGCCCCGACCAGCGCGGCCCCCACCGCCACCAGGACCGGCACCTTCCACTTCCGCTCCCCGCTGCCGGGGCCCGCGGGGGTCCCGTAGCCGACGGGCGGCGGCTGCTGCGGGGTCCACGGCAGGTGGGCGGGCGGCTGCGGGGCCGGCTGCTGCGCCGGGGGCCGCTCGTCCTCCTGCCACTCCTCCCAGCTCTGCGACTGCGGGTTCCAGCGGCTGCCTCCGCCTCCTCGGGCCACCGCTCAGCCGCCCAGCGCCGCGAGCAGCCCGCCCAGGGCGGCGGCCGCGTTCACGGACTCCACCAGCGGGGCCCACCGCTCCAGGGCGGCGCGCAGCCGGGCGGGCAGGCCCGGCCGGATCTCCCCGGCCTCCTCCAGCTCGCCCGCGGCGTCCTCCAGCGCGGCGTCGAGTCCGGCGCGGCCGCTGCTGCGCGGCAGGCGCACGAGGGCGGCGCGCAGGTCCCGTACCGCTTCGAGGAGTTCCTGTGCTCCGGGCGGGTCCTGCGGTCCCGGGCCCGTGTGGTGGACGACGGAGTTGGTGTGATGGGCGGCGCCGACGCTGAAGGCGCTGCCGTGCACGGACCCGATGCTCACGCCTCCGCCGACTGCTGCGCCCCCGCCCCCTCCTCCGTCGCCTTCGCCTCCGCCCGGCCCGGTCCCGGCTCTCGCGCCCGGTCCCTCCCCCGTCGCCGCGTCATGCGTCACTGCTGCTCCCCCTGCTCGAATGATGGCTCGCGTGGTTGCTGTGCCCGCTGCCGCCGACGCTGAAGGCACTGTGGTTGACCGACTGGATGAAGACCCCGCCTTCGGCGACGGTGACCGCGCGCTCGGCGAACTCCTCGGTGTGCCAGCCCGCCTCGTGCAGGGCCAGGGTGACCCCGCCGACGATCCGGTCCTGAACGGTCTTCAGGTAGCGGTCCAGGTCCATCAGCTGGAACAGCGAGGCCCCCTCCTGCGCCGCCAGCTCGCGTACGGAGACGGCCGGCCCGGCCGGGAGCGCCCCGCCGTGCCCGGCGGTGGCGATCTGCCAGGGACCGCTGCTGCCGCCCCTGAGGGTGGCCAGCGCCCGGCCGAGGGAACGCGGGGCGTTGCGCAGGGCCCAGACCGCCTTGGCGAAGGGGTTGTTGCGCTGGTGCCTGCGGGCGACGTCGTCGGCTTCCTGGAACTCGGGCCGCACCGGCAGCAGGACGTGCGGGGCGACCTCCACCATCAGCATGCCGCCCTGGGTGTGGACCCGTACGAAGACGGTGACGACGAGGTTCTCGTCCCAGCCGCCGACCCGGACGCGCAGGAAGTGCCTGCGGCGCTCCCCGCCCTCCTCCACGGCGGCGTCGCGGTGCGCGGCGAAGGCCCCGGCGGACAGGTCGGGGCTGCGGGTGTCGCGCAGTCCGGCGGCGGGCAGGAACACGCATTCGTCGACGACCAGTTCCCGCAGCCGGTCCAGTACGGCGGCCTCCGCCTCGGGCGATCCGTGCGGCGAGGGCACGCGCAGGGACTCCAGCATCGGCCGGATGCGTTCCACGAGGCTGAGGTTGTCGAGCGGCTGCGGGGTCCCGTCGCCGCGCGGGCGCAGCTCGACGGAGAGCTGCCAGGGCCGGTGGGCGCGGCCCGCGCCGCAGAAGGGGTCGTCGATGCTGTAGAGGATCAGGGGGGCGTGCTGGGTCGCCGCGATCCGGTCCCGGGCCGCCTGGAAGCGGACGCCGCCGGCGAGGTCGGCCCCCGGGGCGGCGTAGGCCTGGCGGCTGAGGTCCTTGAGGATGACGCGGGCGAAGTGGCCGCGCTGGAGGCCGACGACGACCACGAGCAGGAAGAAGACGATCACGGCCGTCCAGCCGTAGCCCTGCGCGGCGTAGTAGCCCGTCCGGGGCAGTTCGGTGATGAGGTCGAGCGGTTCGTACTCGATCGTGGTCGCGGTGATTTCGAGGAGCGTCAGGGTGTCCTGCAGGGCTCCGGCGTGGGTGCGGCCCTCGAGCACGCCGACCAGGACGCCCCAGCCCGCGGCGCCGAGCAGGACGTAGCCGTAGGTGCGCAGCACCAGGGCGAGGGCGCGGCGGCCGCGGGCGGGACCGGTGCGCCGCCGCAGGCGGGCCGCCCAGCCGAGCAGGGCCGCGGGCAGGGCCAGGTAGAGCAGGAGGCCCTGGGTGAGCAGCAGCCCGAGGCCCCACACGCCGACCACGGCCGAGGCCCAGGCGGCTTCGGCGCGGCGGGCCCGCAGGGCGTGGGACAGGACGCGGGTGGCGTCGAATCCGTAGGAGGGCGCGACGAAGCGCTCCTCGTGGACGTAGAGCTCTTCGATGACCCGGTCGCGGTAGGCCGCGTCGAGGTAGGTGCCGGCGCACAGCAGTCTGCCCGCCTCGCTCAGTGACGGCTCCACCGGTGCTCTGCCGTCCGCCGTACTCGTCACCGAATCCCCCTTCCGGTGTGCGGAGGGAAAACATAGGGGCCCGGCCCGGCCCTGGGTAGGCGTGAACACGCCAAAAGGCCCCGGTGCGGTGCACCGGGGCCTTCGGTGGAGCTGTGGAGCAGGTGGAGCAGGTGGATCAGATCAGGCCGAGCTCGCGGACCGCGTCGCGCTCCTCGACGAGCTCCGCCACGGACGCGTCGATGCGCGCACGGGAGAACTCGTTGATGTCCAGGCCCTGGACGATCTCGTACTTGCCGTCCTTGGTGGTGACGGGGAAGGAGGAGATGATGCCCTCCGGGACGCCGTAGGAGCCGTCCGACGGGATGCCCATCGAGGTCCAGTCGCCCGCGGCGGTGCCGTTGACCCAGGTGTGCACGTGGTCGATGGCGGCGTTGGCGGCCGAGGCGGCCGAGGACGCACCACGGGCCTCGATGATCGCGGCGCCGCGCTTGGCGACGGTCGGGATGAAGGTGTCGGCGAGCCACAGCTCGTCGCTGACGACCTCGGCGGCGTTCTTGCCGGCGATCTCCGCGTGGAAGATGTCCGGGTACTGGGTGGCCGAGTGGTTGCCCCAGATGGTCAGGCGCTTGATGTCGGTGACATCGGCGCCCGTCTTCTTGGCGAGCTGCGAGATCGCGCGGTTGTGGTCCAGGCGGGTCATCGCGGTGAAGCGCTCGGCCGGTACGTCCGGGGCGGCGGCCTGCGCGATGAGCGCGTTGGTGTTGGCCGGGTTGCCCACGACCAGGACCTTGATGTCGTCCGCGGCGTGCGCGTTGATCGCGGCGCCCTGCGGCTTGAAGATGCCGCCGTTGGCGGAGAGCAGGTCACCGCGCTCCATGCCCTTGGTACGCGGGCGGGCGCCCACGAGCAGGGCGACGTTCGCACCCTCGAAGCCCTGGTTCGGGTCGTCGAAGATGTCGATGCCCTTGAGGAGCGGGAACGCGCAGTCGTCGAGCTCCATGGCGGTACCCTCAGCGGCCTTCATGCCCTGGGGGATCTCCAGAAGACGGAGCTTGACCGGCACGTCCGCGCCGAGCAGGTGACCGGAAGCGATGCGGAAGAGCAGCGCGTAGCCGATCTGGCCGGCGGCGCCGGTCACGGTGACATTCACGGGAGTGCGGGTCATGGCCTTCTCCGTTAGACAGCTGGCGGTTGGGGCGTCCCCGCCCCATGTGCTGGAGGACGCCGCTCCCCTGTGAATCTTGACGTGAAGAGACATCCGCCGTCAGGCTATCCGACCCGGGAGCGGCCGAACCCCCCGGTCCCTGTGGTGCGTCGCACACGGACCACAGGGTTCGAAGGGGAAACCGGACACCCGACCCCTGTTCGCCGGGGGCGGCGTCACGGCAGCGCTAGCGCACGGTGAAGCGCACCGCGCCCTCCAGGAACGGGTTCTCCAGCCACGGCTTGGGCTCCATGACCAGCGCGAGCAGCGTGATCGCCACGCCGAGCAGCCCGTACGTGACCATGTCCGTGAAGCGGGAGCGCACCGCGAGCATGCCCACCGAAGGCAGTACGCGCCGCAGCACCGAAGCCACGATCAGGGCCACGCCGATCGCCAGGCAGCCGATGCGCGGGTGCCCCATCGCCGTGGCCAGCAGCCCGGCCGCGGTCGCGGTGAGCACGGCGAGCATCGGCCACTGGCGGGCGGGCGTGGACACCGCCCCGGGGACGGCGCGGCCGCTGCCCTCGGGCCGGGCGGTGTCCTGGGTGACCGACGGGAACCGGCGCGACCTGCCGGGCGGCGGCCCGGACCGGGCCACGGCCCGGACGGGGCCGGAGGCGGGCCCCGCGGCCGCGCGGTCCGGGCCCGCGGCCTGGTCCTGCGGTCCGGCCGCGGGGTCCTGCGGCGCGGCAGGGGAGTCCTGCGGTCCGGGAGCGGACGGGACGGCCCCGGAGCCGGGCTCCGGTGTGGCGCCCGGCGCCGGCCCCGTGCCGGGTTCAGCCCGCACTGGTGATCCGTTCCGCCGCCTCGACGACGTTGACGAGCAGCTGCGCGCGGGTCATCGGGCCGACGCCGCCCGGGTTCGGGGAGATCCAGCCCGCCACCTCGGCCACACCGGGGTGCACGTCGCCGACGATCTTGCCCTGCTCGTCCCGGCTGACGCCGACGTCGAGCACGGCCGCGCCCGGCTTCACGTCCTCCGGCTTGACCAGGTGCGGCACGCCGGCCGCCGCGACGACGATGTCCGCCTGGCGCAGCAGCCCCGAGAGGTCGCGCGTACCGGTGTGACAGAGCGTCACGGTGGCGTTCTCGGACTTGCGGGTCAGCAACAGGCCGATGGAACGCCCGACGGTGATGCCGCGGCCGAGGACGACGACGTGCGCGCCGTTGATCTCGACGCCGTGGTGACGGAGCAGTTCGACGATCCCGTACGGGGTGCAGGGCAGCGGGCCCGGCTCGTTCAGCACGAGCCGGCCCAGGGACATCGGGTGCAGGCCGTCGGCGTCCTTCTCCGGATCCATCAGCTCCAGGACCCGGTTGGTGTCGATTCCCTTGGGGAGCGGGAGTTGGACGATGTAGCCCGTGCACGCCGGGTCGGCGTTGAGTTCGCGGACGACCGCCTCGATGTCCTCCTGGGAGGCCGTCGCGGGCAGTTCGCGCTGGATGGAGGCGATGCCGACCTCGGCGCAGTCCTTGTGCTTGCCGTTGACGTACCAGCGGCTGCCCGGGTCGTCACCGACCAGCAGGGTGCCGAGGCCTGGGGTGACACCCCGCGCCTTCAGGGCCGCCACGCGGGCGGACAGTTCGGACTTGATCGCGGCCGCGGTGGCCTTGCCATCGAGAATCTGGGCGGTCATGACCCCATCCTCCCGGATGGAGCGCCCCCGGTTCCAGTCAAGGGTCTCACCGGTATGCGCGGTTCATTGCACTTGCACAACAAGTGACGGGCCCGAGGACAACCAACTGGACAATCCCGGGCCGGTCCGACGACGATGCAGCGAAAGAGTGCCGCGGGCAGTGCCGGGGGGCGGACCGCAAGATGCAGATTTCCTCCGGGCGTGCCGTGCGTCCCCGCACTTCCACGGAGGAACAGCTCAGATGAGTTTCGGCGACCCCAACAACCCGTACGGCCAGCAGCCCCAGGCCCCGCAGGGCGGACAGCCCGGCTACGGCTACCCGCAGCAGGCCCCGCAGGGCATCCCGCAGCAGGGCTACGGCTACCCCCAGCAGGGTGCCCCGGCCGGCTTCCCCGGCGGCTACCCCGGCGCTCCCGTCGAGATGCCGGGCGGCGTCAAGGGCGCCCGCATCATGCTCTACATCCTGGGTGTCTGCCAGGCCGTCTTCGCGCTGGTCATCTTCGCCGCCTCCGCATGGGTCGCCGATCAGATCTCCACCGCCCTCGACTCGGACGCGACGATCAACAGCGCCGACGCCGACAAGGCCGCCGCCGTCGGCGCGGGCTTCGTGATCTTCTTCGGCGTCCTGTGCCTGCTCTTCGGCCTGTGGGGCATCCTCACCGCCGCCAAGCTGGGCAAGGGCCGCACCGGCATCCGCGTCTCGGGCATCGTCTACGCCTCGCTCGTCACGCTGGTCAGCGTCGTCAACCTGCTCGGCGCGAACCTCTTCGCGCTCGTCAGCCTGGTGCTGGGCATCCTCGTGATCGTCTTCCTCGCGAAGAGCGACGCGAGCGAGTACTTCAACCGCCCGCGCCACTGAGCGAACGGCCTACGGCCACAGTCGACGGCGAAGGCCGCGACCCGCAGTGCGGGTCGCGGCCTTCGCCGTTGTCCGGGGACCGGGACGGTCAGTGGAAGAAGTGCCGGGTCCCGGTGAAGTACATCGTCACGCCAGCCTTCTTCGCAGCCTCGACGACCTGCTCGTCGCGGACGGAACCGCCCGGCTGGACCACGGCCTTGATGCCGGCCGCGGTCAGGATCTCCAGCCCGTCCGGGAAGGGGAAGAAGGCGTCGGAGGCGGCGTACGAACCCTGCGCGCGCTCGGCGCCCGCCCGCTCCACGGCCAGCTTCGCCGAGTCGACGCGGTTGACCTGGCCCATGCCGACACCGACCGAGGCGCCGTCCTTGGCCAGCAGGATCGCGTTGGACTTGACGGCCCGGCAGGCCTTCCACGCGAAGGCGAGCTCCGCGAGCTCGGCCGGGGAGAGCGCGTCACCGGTGGCGAGCGTCCAGTTGGCCGGGTCGTCGCCCTCGGCCTGGAAGAGGTCGCTCTGCTGGAGCAGCGCACCGCCGCTGATGGGCTTGAGGTCACCCGGCTGGTGCGGGGTGCCGTCCACCTTCAGCACGCGGATGTTCTTCTTCTTCGCGAGGATCTCGACCGCGCCGTCCTCGTAGGCGGGGGCGGCGATGACCTCGGTGAAGATCTCCGCGACCTGCTCGGCGAGCGCGACGGTCACCGGGCGGTTGACGGCGATGACCCCGCCGAACGCCGACAGCGGGTCACAGGCGTGCGCCTTGCGGTGGGCAGCGGCCACATCGGCGTCGACCGCGATGCCGCACGGGTTGGCGTGCTTGATGATCGCGACGCAGGGCTCTTCGTGGTCGAAGGCCGCACGGCGGGCCGCCTCGGTGTCCACGTAGTTGTTGAAGGACATCTCCTTGCCG
Organism: Streptomyces xanthophaeus; assembly: GCF_000725805.1. Taxonomy (GTDB): domain Bacteria; phylum Actinomycetota; class Actinomycetes; order Streptomycetales; family Streptomycetaceae; genus Streptomyces; species Streptomyces xanthophaeus. Next base: position 27,682 of record NZ_JOFT01000056.1, read on the forward strand.
TGCAGCTGCTCGGCGTTGGCGAGCCCGCCCGGCTGGCCGTCGGTGTAGAGGGCGGCGGCCTGGTGCGGGTTCTCGCCGTAGCGCAGGGTCGACTTGCGCTCCCAGGCGCCGGCCAGGAACTCGGGGAGCACGGCCTCCGGCTCCGGGGCGTACGCATTCGTGAACCAGGAGGCCACGGCCACGTCGTAGGCCGCGGTGTGCTGGAAGGCCTCGGCCGCCAGCCGCTTGCGGGCCGTCAGGTCGAAGCCGCCGTTCTTCGCGGCGTCCAGGACGTCGGCGTAACGGGCCGGGCTGGTGACGACCGCGACGGAGGGGTGGTTCTTGGCGGCGGCGCGGACCATCGACGGGCCGCCGATGTCGATCTGCTCCACGCACTCGTCCGGGGATGCACCCGACTGGACGGTCGCGAGGAAGGGGTACAGGTTGACGACCACCAGATCGAAGGGCTCGACGCCCAGCTCGGCGAGCTGGTTGCGGTGGTCCTCCAGGCGCAGGTCGGCGAGGATGCCGGCGTGCACGCGCGGGTGCAGGGTCTTGACCCGGCCGTCCAGGCACTCGGGGAAGCCCGTGAGCTCCTCGACCTTGGTGACGGGCACTCCAGCCGCGGCGATCTTCGAGGCCGTCGAGCCGGTGGAGACGAGGGCGACGCCCGCCTCGTGCAGGCCGCGGGCCAGCTCTTCCAGTCCCGTCTTGTCGTAGACACTGACGAGCGCACGCCGGATCGGCCGCTGGGTCGTGGTCGGGTCGTTGCTCTCTACGGCGGTCACTGGATTGTTACCTTTCGTCCCTCAATGCGGTAGCCGTGCCGGGCCAGACGCCCCACGACATCGACGAGCAGCGCTCGCTCGACTTCCTTGATGCGCTCATGGAGAGCGGCTTCGTCGTCCTCGTCCCGGACCTCGACCACACCCTGGGCGATGATCGGACCGGTGTCCACGCCCGCGTCCACGAAGTGGACCGTGCAGCCGGTGACCTTCGCCCCGTAGGCGAGGGCGTCGCGCACGCCGTGCGCGCCGGGGAAGGCCGGGAGGAGAGCGGGGTGGGTGTTGACGAACCGTCCGCCGAAGCGGCCGATGAACGCCTTGCCCACGATCTTCATGAACCCTGCGGACACGACGAGGTCCGGCGCGTGGGCGTCGGTCGCCTCGGTGAGGGCGGTGTCCCACTCCTCACGGCTCCCGTACGCCTTGACCGGGCACACGAAGGTGGGGATTCCCGCCTTCTCGGCCCGCTCCAGGCCGGCGATGTTCTCGCGGTCGGCCCCCACGGCGACGACTTCGGCCCCGAAGCCCTCCGCTCCGCCGGGGTGGGCGTCGATGGCGTCGAGCAGGGCCTGGAGGTTGGTGCCGGAACCGGAAACCAGCACGACCAGGCGGGAGGCGGCCATGGGTGGCCCTTTCTGGCGGGAAACACGTCGTTCGTCTTGTGTGGTCATACGAAACTCCGGGTCCCCGATATACAGCGGACCATACGAAGCCACCGACCGCCTGCAACGATACCGGCACACCGGACAGCCCCCGAGGGACGGGGGCACAGCCGAGGGGTAGCGTCTGGCCTACAGGCCGCGAACCGGCCTCACCTCGCCACGACGTCTCCTCGACGTCCATGACACAGGGGAAGAAACGCACCCGATGCCGGACCGCCGCCAGCCCGACTCCTCCACCGACGACAACCCCTTCGCGGCGCCCCCGGAAGGTCGGCCCGACCAGCCGTGGCAGCCGCGCAGCGGCGGCGACGGCCGGGGCGGGGACGGCCCGAAGGACCCCGAGGGACAGGACAAGGGCCCTGCCCGCTGGGACCCGACGGACCCGATCCAGCGCCGCGCCCGCTACGCGCTGCTCGCCGGCATGTGGGGCTTCTTCTTCGGGATCTTCGGGATCCCCTCGGTCGGCCTGCTCCTGGGGGCGCTCGCCCTGTACTGGGGGATCAGCGCACTGCGCGGCAAGCCGGGGGAGCCCGCGGATGCCGGGGGCTCCGCCGGGGGCTCCGGCGCCCGCACGCCCGGACAGGCTCCGGCGCAGGGCGGCCTCGCGGCCCTCGGCGCGGCGGCCCGGCCGCAGCGGACGGCGGCGGTGAGCGGCCTGGTCACGGCCTCACTGGCGATCCTGCTGGCCATGACCTCGTACGGGCTCCAGCTCGCCTACAAGGACTTCTACGTCTGCCGCGACGACGCCCTCACCAAGACGGCGGAACTCCAGTGCAACACCCTCCTCCCGGACAACGCCCTGGGCAAGATCCTCCAGGTCCAGCGCTAGTCCCCTGCGGGGTCGCTCGGCGGGCTGGGTCCGGCTGCGGCGCCGCTGCACGGGGCTCCGCCCCGGACCCCGCTCCTCAATCGCCGGAGGGGCTGGGGTTTGCCCTGGCAGGGCCTGTGCGTGGGGGGTCGGGGAGCGGTGCCCCTCCGGGGTATCTCCTCGGCTCGCGCACTGAGCCCGGTCAAGATGTGGCGGCCCAGGTTGCGCGCTCGTCCTGCGGGG
>NZ_JOFT01000057.1 GCF_000725805.1 Streptomyces xanthophaeus
CCTCCGGCCTCCGGCTCCCGGCCCCGGCCTCCGGCCCCCGCCCTCGGCCTCCGGCCTCCGGCTCCCGGCTCCCGGCCCCGGCCTCCGGCCCCCGCCCTCGGCCTCCGGCCTCCGGCTCCCGGCCCCGGCCTCCGGCGGACCGACCCCGGCCTCCGGTTCCCAGCCCCCGGTTCCGGCGCCACGCCGCTCACGGGGCGAGCAGAGCTCTCCCAGGATCAGGTGCGGATCCGTCAGGGTCGCCGGGAGGAACGTCCTGTCGTACGCGGCGTCCCCGATCCCCGCCCGCGCCGACTCCTCGCCCTGCTCGCGCAGCGCACCGGGCTCCGGTGTCCCGCGCTGCGGGTGGCCCACCGTCCGCCAGAACGTCTGCCCTGCCCGTACGCGGTCGCCGCCCGCTCACCCTGCCCCTGCCCGGCGAGCGCAGCCGCCAGCAGGTCCAGCCCCAGCGCGATGCCGGAGGCGTCGCAGATCGCCCGCTTGCCGCGCAGCATCGACCGGGCGTGCCCGGCGACCTCCTCGGGCACCTGCTCGTACAGGCAGATCACCGCGAGCTGGTGGTCCGCGTAGGCGCGGGTCCAGTGCTCGCCCACCGCCACGCACTCCGCGCGCAGCGCCCCGGCCTCGGCCCGGGCCAACCGCGGGGCCCGGCTGCCCAGCGACCACAAGGGCGCCCAACAGGCGAGTTCGAACGCCCCCGCCTCCTGCTCCGTCGAGGCCGCCCGTGCCGCGAGCCGGCTCTTGCCGACGCCACCGGTACCGACCGCCGTGACCAGCCGGTGCCCGGCCAACCCCGCGACCAGCGCCGCCACTTACTCTGCCCACCCGACGAACGGGCCCCGCTCCGGCGGGATCCCAGTGTGCACACCGGCATTCTGCGCCGTCCCGGCGCACCCGGCAGACCGGTCCCCCCCCCGCCCGGCCGTGGGGCGTCCGCGCGGGACCGCCTCTCACAGCATCCGGACCTCGGCCTCGGGAAGCTTCGCCCACCAGTGGTGATAGCGGCTGTAGACGGCCTTCTCCCGGCCTTGGAGGAAGGCCGTCAGCGCGTGGGCCTCCGCTGCGAGACCCTCCCAGGCGGCAGCCGGCAGGGGGTGGAAGGCCGTGGCCTCGATGCCGTCCGCCGTGGGGCGCCACACACCCGCGACCTGGCCGTCCACCAGGAGCGTGGGGAGCACGTCCCCGTTGCGCCGGATCACGAGCGGGCGGTACGCCGGAGGTATCACCCGGCTGCGGTCCGCGTAGGCCAGCAGGATGCTGTCCCACATGGCCATCAGCCGGGGCGGGGCGGGCGTGTCGGCCGGGGGCCGCAGGGCGCCGGGGAGGTCGAACAGCGCGCCCCCGTCCGGCCCCTGGAGCTGCTCGACACGACCGTCCAGCGCGCGCAGCGCGGCGCGTACGGGTGCCCGCTGGAGCATGGCGAACTGCGCCACGTCCGCGACCGACGCGGGCCCGAACCCGGCCAGATAGCGCAGGATCAGCGCCTGCAGAGCCTGAGGGTCCCCCGCCCGGTCCGCGGCCACCTCCACGGCTCCGGTTCCTGTTCCTGTTCCGGCGGCGACGAAGGACGGCCGGAGCCCGAACGACCAGGTCGCTTCCGTCGGGGCGTGGTGCAGGGGCGCGTACCCCTTCAGCCCCCACCACGCCGCGTCCTTCTTCTCCGCCCCCAGCCGCTCCTCGGCCCATGCCTGCATTTCCGCCGAGGTCCGCGGCCGATCGGCGTAGGCCAGCAGTTCCGGAAGCAGCTCCGCGGCGTCCGCGGGCGTCAGCCCGGCGGCGGCGAAGCGGGCGCCGAGCCGGGAGGCGTAGAGCGTGGGCTGCATCGCCGAGCGGAAGACCGGGTAGTCCTCGGCGTGCACCGCGTGCAGGGTGATCCTCATCAGGGTCGCCTTGACCACCGACCGCCCGGTGAACGCCGCGTCGAGCTCGTCAGGCGCGAACCCCGCCAGCCGGTTCCACAGCGCGATGTACGGCGAGGCCGGGTGCTGCGCCTGGAGCGCGACCACGCGGCGCACCCCGTCGGGAGCGGCCAGCGGCTCGCGTTCCAGGAGGAGTTGGCGGCCGAGGGTGGCCCGGTTGAGTTCGCGCGCGGTGATCGTCACAGTCAAGGATTCTGCCCTGCCCCACGGGTGGGCCGCCCGCTCACGGCGGAGGCGCGAAGTCCTGCTCACTATGCTGAGGCCCGGTCGACCGTCGGGGGAGGGGCGATGAGCCACATCATGTTCGTGCTCCGGTACAGGAACGGCGAGCCGGAGCCCCTGGACCTGGGCCTGGTGCGGGAGGTCCTGGAGCCGTACGCCGTCGCCATCGGCCCGGACCTGCGGGACGGGGTGCTGATCCGGACCGCCGACGGCCACGAGGCGGAGGTGGACGTCAACGAGTTCTGCCTGGACGGTTCTTCGCCGTCCTGGCCGAGCTGGTGGACCGCCTCGGGGCGAGCGTGACCCTGATGGACCGGCCCGTGCTCCTGCGCGAGGAGGCGGACCGGGCCCACCTCCCGGAGGGGACGCAGCAGGACGCCGTGGTCGTCGCCATGACCGGACGGGCCGTCGAGCACCACGTCACCGGCAGCGGGCCGGTCCCTCGCTGACCGGAAGGCTACGCCGGGACGGTGGCGGCCAGGACGGCGTCGAGGAGTCCGGGGAAGCGGCTGCCAGGCCGCCTCGGTCTGTCGTGCGGGTCTGCCTATGCTGCCGTCATGGGTCTGGACCTCATGCTGTTCATGGTGGACTGGGAGTACCTCAGCGCCACCTCCGTCGAGAACCGGCTCCAAGTACTGGACGATGCGGCCTGGTCACCGGAGCTCGACGACGCGTACCTGGGAGGGGCGAGGGCCGGCGGCTGGCAGTGGCCCCCGGATCCGGGTTCTGCCAGGTGCGTCGAGTACGACTTCTCGACCACCACCGGCTCCTATCGCCCCCATGCCCGCGCCGGGGACGGATGGGACGACATGCGGCCCCTCGTCGACGCATCTGTGCGCGAGGCGATGGACACCTTCCTCACCGGTCTGATCTGGGACGCGGATCCCGCCGACGACCCCGCGCTGACCCGCGGCGGAGGCTTCTTCCCGGCGCCCGCGGACCGTTGGCGCCCCCATGTCCTCCTGGTGTGCCCGCCCGAAGCGCTACCCGCCAAGGCCCGCGCCTGGGCGCTGGTGCAGCCCCGCCTGGAGGAACTGCGCGAACCGTTCGCCGCCGAGTGCGAGGGCTGGGCAGGCCGCCCGGACACCTTCGAGGACTTCACCGCGCTGCTGCGTGAATGGGGCGACGTGACCACGGAGGCCGCGCGCCGCGGCTGGGGGCTGGTGGGCCTGCCGTAGCCGTAGCCGTAGCCGTAGCCGTAGCCGTAGCCGTAGCCGTCGGCGGCGAGTGGCAGGTGGCGCAGGCGGGGCGGAGTCCGTTGCGCCCGTGTCGCCTGCTGCGACTCCCGTGCGCCCCCGCGTGCTCCTACGGCGGAGCGAGCCGTTCCCGTACGGTTCCGGGCCATGAGCGCACACGCGATGGAACCGGCCAAGCCGACGGAAATCAGCTCCCGGACCTTGCCGTTCACCGACCAGTGGTCCCCGATGCTCGCGATACCCGCACCGGTCTGCCGCCTGGAGAACTTCCTGGGTGCGGAGCGCGCCGACGCCCTCCTGGAGTACGTCATCTCGCGGCGGGCCGACTTCAGCGCGGGCACCGTCCTGGACCCGCTCAGCGGGCAGGCATCGCACAAGGGCCGGGACTCCCTGGTCCTCCCCGTCACCAGCGAGGTGTTCAGCCGTCACCTCGCCGACTGCCTTCCCCTGGTCCAGGAGGTCCTCGGCCACCGGGCTTCGCTCACCCGGTCCCTGACGGTCCTCACGGCCCATGGCGAAGGCGGCCACTACGGCGTGCACACCGATGCGACACGGGTCCGGGACGTGAGCACGGCCGTGTCCGCCGTGTACTACCTCCACCGCAGGCCGCGGGGCTTCGGCGGCGGCCAGCTCCGCCTCTTCGACACGACCGTCCACGACGGCACGGTGCGGCCGGCGGACTCCTACCGCACGGTGGAGCCCGAGCACGACACCATCGTCTTCTTCCCGGCCGGCGCCTTCCACGAGGTCATTCCCTCCACCTGCCCCAGCGGGCAGTTCGCCGACCACCGGTTCACCCTGACGACATGGATCTCCGGTGAGGCAGCGGCGACGACCCCGTCGGACCAGCCCCGCATCTGGCAGTGGCTGGCCCGTGCTGCCGACCACACCCGCCCGGTGGACGGCTTCGCAGGCGACCACGACGGAGCCACCCCCGCTGTACTCCCGCCGGCCCACCCCGCGACCCGACTCGCCGTCCCGGGGACCGTACGGTGACCCGTACGGAAAGCGCGCCGTCAGCCGGTCAGTCCAGCGTGAGTTGCCAGTAGGCGGTCTCGCGGAAGCCGCCGGACGGAGGGTGGACCTCGACCGTGACCGGGGTCCCCTGCCCGCCCGGCCTGACCAGCACGGCGACGGTCCGCTTCTTGCCCTTGCCGAGGGGCGGCATGAGGGCGGCCGCCGCCGCGTCCTGGTCGAGCCAGGTCAGGTCGTAGTCGGACACGAAGTCGTCGAGGGGCTTGCCCGGACGTACGACGACGGGGGCGTCACCGATCGTGCTGACGCTGCTCCTCGACGACTCGCCGCCCGGCTTCAGGACCTCGTCGGTGCCGTTGTCGTAGGTGATGGTGAAGCGGTAGGTGCCCGAGGCCTCGCGCCGCGGACGGCTGACCGTGACCTCCAGGTCGTCGTTGTACCGGGCGGTGGTACCGGCGGCGAACGGATTCGCCACGCTGCCGGAGGTGCCGCCGTTGTCGAGCTGCCCGTCGCCCTCCAGCCCCTTCACGACCTCGGCCAGCGCCGCGGCTCCCAGCAGGACCACGACGGTGAGGACGAGCAGCGCCACCGCGCAGCCGTTGAACCGGCGGGGGCTTCCCGCAGCCGCGGCGTCAGGGGTCGAATCCGTATCCATGCACGTCACGATAGGGACGGCCCGGCCGCGGATCATGGGCGCACGTACTCAAAGACCGGGTGAGTAGCGCCGCACCCGATGCCCGGACCGCAGGGGCGTGACGGGACCACCGACGCAATCCCGGATGGTGGGGCCCTACTAGGTGATCGAGCGGCTCGGGGCGGGCGCCATGGGCGAGGTCTACCTCGCCCGCTCCCCGCACGCGCGAGGTTCCGCCGGGAGGTGATGGCTGCCCGGGCCGTCAGCGGGACGCGCACACCCGCCGTGGTCGATGCCGACCCCGACGCGGAACGCCCCTCGCCGGTCCACGTGCGCGGTGCCCCGCGGGCGGCCGCGAAGCGCCGGGCTCGCTCCGATAAGGTCCGCGATCATGGACGCTGCCGACCTGGACCGCCGCCACCGCACCTACGACGGATGGATTCCGCCCACCGTGGCCGCGCTGCTCCTGGAGCACGGCCACCGGGGCATCCTGCGCGCACAGGCCGGGGGAGGGGACTGGTTCTGCGCGGACCTCCTCGCACAGGCCGCGGCCGCCGCCGACCCCGATCCGGCGGGCCAGGAGGCGGCGCTCGCGCTGCTCGAACCGTTCGCCGCCACCGGGTGGATGCAGGCGGTCGGTACGGTCGCCGGGCTGCTCACCGCGTGGGATCGCGTGGACGAGGCGATCACCGTGCTCCGTCGGCCCGCCGACTCCGGAGACCGGCAGGCCGCCCGTCAACTGGCCCGCCTGCTCGCCCGACAGGACCGCATCGACGAACTCGTCGCCCTCCTGGGACCGCGCGCCGCCGACCAGGCGCTGGCCGAGAGCCTGGTGGAGCTCACCGCCGGCCGCGGCCGCGACGCGGAGATCGCAGCCCTGCTCCCTCCCGTCGGCGTCGGCCCGACGGACCCCTTCGGCCGGGGCCCTTGCGACGACTGGGACACCGTTCCCCTGCACGCCACCCTGCTGGAACGCCAGGGCCGCGTCGACGAGGCCGCCGGCCTGCTGCACCGTCACGTACATGTCGACGGCGTGATGTACGCCGACCACGCCGAGCAACTGGCCGGCCTCCTCGCCCGTCACGGACGCGAGGCCGAACTGCGGGCGTTCGCGGCGGCCGGAGGCGAGGAGTACGCGCTGATGGCCTTGGCGGACCACCTGGAGCAGCAGCAGCGGATCGACGAGGCCGCCGACGTCCTGCGTGCGGCCGACGCCCCGGGCAATCCCCATACCGCCCTTCACCTGGCGGAGCTCCTGACCCGCCACGGCCGCCGCGGCGAAGCCATCGAGGCCCTGCGCCCGGTCCCGCACACCATGGGCGGTGATCCGGAGTGGATCATCAGTCCGCTGTGCCGCCTGCTCGTCGACGAGGGCCGTTCCGATGAAGCCCTCGCCTACATCGACGACTTCTACGCCCGCCACGGAGGCTCGTCCGTCGAGCGGCTCCTTGAGCGGGCCGAGGTCCACGCCTACCGCGGGCATCCCGAACGGGCCGCCGCCGAACTGCGGAGCGCCGGACCCGTACCCCGGCACGTCATACGGCTCCTGTCGGAGTCCTTCCCGGACCGGGCCCACCTGTACGAGGCCAGCGGCCTCGGCCCAGGCCGCGACGACGCCGATGACGGGACGGTGAGGGGGGCCGTCGCGCACGCCGAGTTCCTCGTGCGCCAGGGCGAGCCGGAGCGGGCCGTCGCGTTCCTCCGGGACCGTCTGGACGGGCCGAAGGAACTGCGGAGGGCCCACCTGTGAGGACGTCGAGGGTTCCCGGACCAGGTCGGTGAAGACCGCGCGGTCCGGGCGTCGAGGGTCGGAGTGTCAGCCGTTCCGGATGCGGCGGGCCGCGTCCACGAGCTCGGCAGGGAGCGCCGGACCGGCGCATGCGTGATCGATCAGCAGGCCCCGATACGAGGCGTTCGGCAGATGCGGCGCCAGTTCGATGAGTTCGCTCAGGTCGGCGGGCGAGCCCGTCAGCCGCGCCCGGTAGGCGGCGCCGGCCGCGCGCAGGGTGAGATCAGCCGGCTCGTGCCCCAGCCCCTGATCGACCAGCCGGACCGCGGCGGTGAAGTCGCCCTGCTCGGCCCATACGTCGGCCAGGTCGAGGTACAGCGACCAGTTGGCCGGCTCCAGGAGCAGGGCGCGCTCGAACGCCGCCGCGCACTGGCCGGCATCACTCAGCTTGCGCCACGTGCCCGCCCGCACAACTTCCGTCAGCACGATGCGTTCAACGGAGTCCGCCTGGTCGCACAGGGCGAACGACTCGTCCGTGAGACCGCAGGCCCGCAACAAGATCGCCATCCTGGCCAGCGCCTCCGGCAGCGGCCGGCGGGCAGAGACCGCGTCGATGGCCCGGAACCAGGGCCGGAACCGTTCCCGCGTGCTCTCGGTGTCCAGCGCGTGGCCGTAGTCCATCGTCCGCATGGCCGCCTCGGCCAGCGCTTCGGCACTCACCGCACCGAGGAACCGTTCATCGCTGAACCAGGTGGCTTCGGCCCATGCGATCTCGGGTTGCGCGCCCGTGACCGAACCGATCGCGAGCGCCGCCGTGTCCATGTCGCCCTGGAGGAAACTGATGTACGACTGCGCCAGTACCTCCCGCAAGGAGTCGGCGCCTTGGAGGATCGCGGCCAGCTCCGACGGCCTGTCCTGCCACAACCGGGCAAGTACCGCATAGGGTTCGGGATCCTCGGGCGCCGAGGCGATGGCGCCCGCCAGATGGTGCACGGCTGCCGCCGCAGTGCGCCAGTACCCGCGCGAGACCCACTCCAGCTGCTACCGCCTGATTCGACATCGCCCGAGGATATCCGGGACCCGGGCCCGGCCCGCCCCGGCCCGGCTCTTGCCCCCGTCCCCAGCGCCTGCCCCCGCGGTCCGGTCGTCCGTCGGCCCGTCACCCTCGGCTCGTGGGACGGGATGCCGGGGACCTGCTCCGGCGGGAGACGGGCAGCACCCGGCTGCTGACCGTCTCCCGGCGGTGCCGGCGGTGCCGTCGGTGGGAGGCCGAGCTCAGTAGGCGTGTCCCGCATGGGCGAGCGCCTGCTTCAGCAGCACGCCGTGCCCGCCCGGCATCTCGTTCTGCACGGACGGGGAAGCCGCCTCCTGCGGACTGAGCCAGACCAGGTCCAGCGCGTCCTGCCGGGGGCGGCAGTCACCGGCCACCGGCACGATGTAGGCCAGGGACACCGCGTGCTGCCGCGGGTCGTGGTAGGAGGTGACGCCCGCTGTGGGGAAGTACTCGGCGACGGTGAAGGGCTGGAGGGAGGCGGGGACGCGCGGCAGGGCCACCGGGCCGAGGTCCTTCTCCAGGTGGCGCAGCAGCGCGTCACGGACCCGCTCGTGGTGCAGGACGCGACCGGACACGAGGGTCCGGCTGACCGTTCCGTCCGGTCCGATGCGCAGCAGCAGCCCGATGCTGGTGACTTCGCCGCTGTCGTCCACGCGTACGGGTACGGCCTCTACGTACAGGATCGGCATCCGGGCCCGGGCCGTTTCCAGCTCATCCGTGGTCAGCCAGCCGGGCGTGGTCTCGGTCGTGTCAGACATTGCGTGATCATACTTTCCGGGTGCGGCGGCCGCAGGGTCCACGGGCCAGTTCGGGTAAGGCGATTCGGTAACGCGATGTGGTGAAGCGATTCGGTAAGGCGATTCCTACCAGTCTCGCTCCACGGCACGGCCGAACTGCCTCCTCCGTCCGCAGACCGGTCGGCTTCGGGCACGCGCAGGACCCGTGTGGGTGACGCCGGGAATGCGGCGGGCCCGTCAGGCGGCGGTGTGGCACGACCGGATAGGACACCGACAAGAATCCGCGGCCGCTTCTGGTGAAGATCACCATCACCGGTTCGGGCTCGGCTCCCCGAGGATGTGAGCAGGGCCCATCCGGAGCGAGACCGGGGGCATCACCAGCCCCGCCTGATCGCCGCCCTGGAGGGCACGTTCGGCCTCGTCATGCCCGATGAGGCCACCGGCCTGCTGGAAACCGTCGACGACGTCCGCCGCTGCGTGGAACCGCTCACTGCTGCTGCGCGTACGATCCCCGCACCCGAAGGACCCCACGAGTGAGCCTCCGCGAGATCAAGCCCGGCAACCGCGGCTACCTCTACGTCAACAGCCATCCGACCGGCTGCGCAGCGGTGGTCGACCGCATGTGGCAGCAGACGCCCGAGCCCGCCGGTGACCGGCCCGGCCCGGTCGCACTCGTCATCGGCTCCAGCGCCGGCTACGGGCTGGCCGCGACCCTGGTCGGCCTGCGCGCCCACCGGATGCGCGGGCTCGGCATCGCCTTCGAGTCCGCCGAGACCGAGCGCCGCACCGCCGGCGCGGGCTGGTACCGCACCGCGCGGACCGCCGAACTCGCCGCCGGGGCCGGCGCCGACTTCACCTTCCTCAACGGCGACGCCTTCTCCGACGGCGTCAAGGACGAGGCCGCCGAGCAGCTCGCCGCCCGATTCGGCAAGATCGACCTGCTGATCTACAGCATCGCGGCCCCGCGTCGCACGGACCCGCTGACCGGCGAGGTCCACCGCTCCGTCATCAAGCCGCTCGGCGCCGACTACCGGGCCAAGACCCTCGTGTTCGAGGACGGAGTCCCGCAGACCGGCGAACTGCACCTGCAGGCCGCGGACGAGGCCGAGCGCGATGCGACCGTGCAGGTCATGGGCGGCGCCGACTGGCAGTTGTGGATCGACTTCCTGCAGTCCAGGGGCCTGCTCGCCGACGGCTTCCAGACCGTCGCCCTCTCCTACGTCGGCTCCGACATCACCGCCCCCATCTACCGGGCCGGAACCATCGGCGCCGCCAAGCAGCACCTGGAAGACACCGCCCGCGCCATCAGCACCCAGCTCAAGGGCACGGGCCACGCCCACACCGTCGTCGCGGGCGCTGCCGTCACCCAGGCCTCCACCGCCATCCCGAGCATCGCGCTCTACACCAGCATCCTCCACCGGGTCACCGGTGACGGCTGGCAGACCACGGTGGACCAGGCGACGGCCCTGTGGAACCAGCTCGCCGGTGACACCGCGCTCGACCTGGACGACCAGGACCGCATCCGGCTGGACGGGTGGGAGATGCACCCCGAGGTCCAGGCCGCCGTCCGCGCCGCATGGGACCGCATCGACTCCGACACCATGGCCGCCGACGCCGACACCAGCTGGTTCCGCGACCAGGTCGGCCGGCTCTACGGCTGGGACGTCCCCGGCGTCGACTACGAGCGCGAAGCCGAGACCACCGTCGCGTGGCCCGTCTCCCCGTCGTCTGAGGCCTGACGTCTGAGACCTGACGTCTGAGGTCTGAGGTCTGCGCGGGCGGGCGTCGGCTTGATAGGCAAGTGGAAGGTTGCCTATGATGGGGTCGTGGCCGACGACCTCTTCAAAGCCCTGGCCGACCCCACCCGCCGCACCATCCTCGACGAGCTCATGGACAGGTCCGGACAGACACTGTTCGAGATCTGCGCGCGGCTGAGCATGAAGCACCAGCTCGGCATCTCGCGCCAGGCGGTCTCCCAGCACCTCGCGGTACTGGAGGCCGCCGGACTCGTTGAGACCCGGCGGGAAGGCCGCTACAAGTTCCACGACCTGAACACGGCTCCACTGCGGCAGATCGCCGAGCGGTGGCCCGATCCCGCCCCATCCGGACCAGAGGAGACCACCCCATGAAGATCCACCTGACCAGCGTCTTCGTCGACGACCAGGCGAAGGCCCTGCACTTCTACACCGAGATCCTCGGCTTCGTGAAGAAGCACGACGTCCCGGTGGGGGAGAAGGACCGCTGGCTGACCGTCGTCTCGCCCGACGAGCCCGGCGGTACCGAACTCCTCCTGGAGCCCGCCGGCCACCCGGCCGTCAAGCCCTACCGCGACGCGCTCATCAAGGACGGGATTCCGCTTGCCCAGTTCGCCGTCGAGGACGTGGACGCGGAGTACGAGCGTCTGAGCGGCCTCGGGGTCCGCTTCACCCAGGAGCCCCTCGCCATGGGCCCCGTCACCACCGCCGTCTTCGACGACACCTGCGGCAACCTGATCCAGATCGCGACGAAGCCGCAGTAGGCCAGCCGACCCCGCCGCCGACCCCTCCGGCGCGGCGCCTCACCGCGCCCGCGTGCTACTGCTCGGCGCACCTGCGCGCGAGATGCACCGTGATGTCGGCGGTGATCTCGACGGTCTCGGGCAGGACCCGCCCGATCCGGCCGAACACCTGCTGCTGCTCGGAGACCGGCAGCACGAGGTAGGCCGAGACGGTCGAGAGATGGCCCAGGTAGTCGTGAGCACTCATCGTCAAGCGCCGTTCGATCACGCACTGGCGCACCCCGGTGAACAACCGGGGCCATCGGAGCAGCTCCGTACCCGGCCACTGCATGTCATGCCCCGGAGGCGTCCCGTCCGGGGACGGGACCTCGTCGCTGTCCAGGAACGGCGCCCGCGCCGTGCGAACGGCCTCCTCCACGGCGGGGTCGGCAAGCCGGACCGGCCCGCCGAAGGAGGCGAACACGCCACCCGGCTCCAGCAGCGCCGCCACCCGCGGCCACCGACCCTCCGGAACCGTCCAATGCAGTGCCGCTGCCGCATACACCAGGCCGTACCTCTCGCCCGGGCGCACGTCCTCGAAGGCTGCGCGCACCCTCCGCACGTCCGCCGGGACGTGCTTGCGCAGCTCGTCGATCATGGCCCGGTCGGGCTCGGTCGCGGTGACCGCGATCCCGTGGCGGGCGAACAGGCGGGTCGCCTTGCCCGTCCCGGCGCCGATCTCGAGGGCCGTCCGGACCGGACGGCCCGCGTACGCCGTCACCACGTCGAACAGCTCCACGGGATACCCCGGCCGGAACCGTTCGTACGCTTGTGCCCTCGCTCCGAAGCTGCGTGCACGCTCAGACATGCCGAGCATCCTGGCACGAGGGGCGGCGGTGGCACCCCGGCCGACGGTGACGACGAGGTCCGTCCGGTCCCTCGACGAACCACCGCGCGACTGATATCCGTGTGTCAGTGATCTTGCCGAGGGGCGATCACGCCACGCCCGGCACCGCCCGTCCCCACAACGGCACGCCTGCCGGCCGGCGGCGGAACGGCAACACCAGCGGCACATCGCAGATCATGTACGGGACAGGCCGGGGGAAGCGCGCCGCCGGGGAGCACGGCCCGGCCCTCGGGCGTTGGACCGTGAGAGGGAGCGATGTCGCGTGCACACTGCACACCCGAGTGATGAGGAGGACCCGATGAGCACGGCCGACGAGGGACGGCAGTGGCCGGACGAGGTCAGTGTCGACAACGCGAGGACGACGCTGCTGCAGCTCCTCGCGCGGGCGGGGGTCCCTTCAGGTGACGCGTGGCAACTGATCGGGCTCGTGGAGGCGGGTGCGCTGGCCCTCGCGCACGAGGAGCTGAGCAGCGGCGAGCGGAGCGCGCCGGGGGACAAGGGCGAGGCGTACGAGGCGGGCTGGCTCGACGGCGCCGGGGACCTGCTGGAGAAGCTCGGCGGGGTTGCCGAACGGACCCTGCGGGAAGTCGTGGGACCGGACGGGCAGTCCGGCCCGGCTGCGGAGCGTCCCCGGGCCGGGCGTATGGAGGTGCAGCGGGCACAGGTGGCGGTCACGCCCCTGTACCTTTCCTTCACCGTGGTCTCGGAGCTGGATCCGGAGGTGACCGAGGAGGTGCTGGCCGCCGTCCTCGGGACGATGAGCCCCCGGCAGCGGGCCAGGTACGCCGGGCGGCTGGCGGAGTTCGTAGCGACCCACCGGGCCCGGCTGGAGCGGCTCTTCGGGGCGTTCGGACCGGGCAGCGGCATCACGGTGCACGGCCGCTACTCGCTCGTCCACTCCGCCACCAGCATCGCCGTACTGGAGCGGCTCGTCACCGCCCCGCAGACCCTGCGGGAGGAGTGGGACGCCGCGGAGCTGCCGCCGGCATGGCTGGACGGGCTGACGGCGGCCTGGAACGCTCCGGCCTGACCGCCGCCTTCGGCTCCTGCCCGCGCACGCGGTGCGGCTGCCGCGGTCCGGTCCGTCCCCGCCGCCCCGCCGGCCCGGCTGCCTTCCTGCGGGTGAACTCCGGGCAACGAGCCCCCCGTCCGGGGCATGGCGGGACAACGCCGCGGGCAGCCAAGGCGGGCGGCGCCCGGAACGCGCCCGGCCGGCCGTGAACACGGCTGAGGAAGACCGAAGACGAACCCGCGAAGCCCGCTCCCACCCGGCCCTGAGCCTTCTGCGCCCTCGCGGAAGGCACGGCGCAGGCCGTCCTCGTCCGGGAACGGCCGGACGCCCCGGCACACCACCCCTACGACCGGAGGAACCCGATGACCACCGACCTCGACCTGGTGTTCGCCCGCGAGCCGCTTCCCGCACCCGCGTCCCGCGGGCCGTCCGTCTTCCTGGCCGGTCCCAGCCCGCGCGCCGCGAACCCCGTCCCGTCCTGGCGGCCCGCTGCCATCGCCGCGCTGGCCGAACGGTGGACCCGAGCAGAGCCCCTGACGGTCCTGAACCCCGAATCCCGCGACGGGTCCCGGCCCGCGCACTACGACGACCAGGTCGACTGGGAGATCCGCGCCCGCGAGGCTGCCACCGCGATCCTCTTCTGGATCCCCCGCGACGTGAAGACGCTGCCGGGCTTCACCACCAACGTGGAATTCGGCCTCGACGTCACCACGGGCAAGGCCGTGCTCGGCTGCCCGCCCGACTGCCCGAACCCCGAGCGGAACCGCTACCTGATCCACGTCGCCCGGCGCCACGGCGTACCGGTGCGGGACACCCTCGGCGACACGGTGGCCGCCGCGCTGAGCCTCATCACGGCAGCGAAGTAGCCGCCGGTCACCGGCCGTCCGGCGGATCAGGGAGCGGACGGCCGGAGCCGGGGGCGGCCGATATCGTCCGGCGTCCCCTGCCCGGGCACTGGTAGCGTCCCGGCGCATGGCGACGTCGAACACCCCCTTGTATGTGGCTGCCGATATCCACGGGCACCGGGCCGAGTTCCGTGAAGTGCTCCGTGATGCGGGGCTGGCCGACCGCGCGGGCCGGTGGACCGGGGCCGACGCCCGGCTGTGGCTGCTCGGCGACTACGTCGACCGCGGCCCCGACGGCCTCGGCGTCATCGAGGACGTCCGCAGGCTCACCGACGAGGCCGCGGCAGCCGGTGGCCGGGTCGGGGCCCTGCTGGGCAACCACGAGGTGCAACTGCTCGCCGCCCACCGCTTCGGCGCCGCGTCCGTCGAGGGGTGGGACGAGCCCGGGGGCTTCCGGGGCGGCTGGGCCCGCTTCGGCGGCTGCGAGGACGACCTGCGCAGGCTCGGACCGGAACACATCGCCTGGGTGCTCGCCCTGCCCGCGGTCGCCCGCGTGGACGAATACCTCCTCATCCACTCCGACACCGCGCGCTACGTCGAACTCGGACCGACCGTCGACGAGGTCAACGCCGCCGTGTCCGCTGCGCTGAACTCCACGGACACCGGTACCTGGCTCGACTTCTGCGAACGGATCAGCGACCGGGGGGCGTTCCGCGCAGCGGAGCCCGCGCACCCCGGTGATCCCGTATCGCTCATGCTGCGCACCTTCGGCGGCGACGTGCTCGTCCACGGTCACAGCACGCTGACGAAGCACTTCGGCGTAGCGCCCTCGGACGTCCACGAAGCCCTGCGGTACGCCGATGACCGGGTCGTCGCCGTCGACGGCGGGGTGTACGAGGGAGGCCGCATCCTGCTCTCCCGCCTCGACGCGGGCGGCGGCTCGCGCACAAGCGCGGAGCAGGACACGGTGGTTGCCCAGGTCAGTACGGGAGCCCAGCCGACGTAGGCCCGGCACTGGGTACCGAGGCGGCAAAGATGAGTACGGCGACTCAGGCTCCCGCGCCACCCGCCGTCGACGATGTGGACGACACCGTCGAGACCGGGAGACCTTCCATGCTCAGCCGCATCGCCGACATGCTGGTACCCGCGTTCGGGCGCCTGTCGGTGACCACCGACACCGGCACCACGCTCGAACCGGGCAGCATCCTCGCCGCGAACCACACCTCGCTCGCGGACCCGGCCGTCGTGCTCGCCGCCCTGCACCGCCTCGGCGTCGAGCCGGTCGTCATGGCGGCCGCCGGCCTGTGGCGGGTCCCGGTCCTCGGCCGCGCCCTCGCCCGCGGGGGCCACATCCCGGTGCACCGCGGGGACCGGCGGGCCGCGGCCGCGCTCGACGCCGCGGCAGAAGCCCTGGAACAGGGCAGGCTGGTCCTCATCTACGCCGAAGGCGGCCTACCGCTCCGCAAGGACGCAGCCGAGGCCGCCCCCGGCACCTTCCGCAGCGGACTCGCCCGCCTCGCCGAGCGCACCGGAGCTCCCGTCGTCCCCGTCGGACAGGCCGGCGCCCGCCGCATCACCTCCGGAAGCGTCGCCAAGCAGCTCGCGGGCGTGGCCACCGCACCGCTGCGCCGCCCGGACCTGCACGTGCACGTGGCGGCTCCGCTGCGGCTGACCGGCGACCACCAGGTGCGCACGACGAAGGCCCGGGCCGCGGTGACCGGTGCGTGGCGCACGGCGGCAGCCCGGCTGGGAGAGCCCGCCGCACTCGCCGCGTACGCCGCCGAGGCCTCCCATGGCCACAGCGAGCGCGTGGCGGCGTAGGGGGACACGGCGGCCGGGGCGGCGTAGGCTCGTGGCCAGGGCGCAGCGGCCGCCGGCCGGAGCCGTACGAGACCGCGGGAGGACCATGACCGCGCTCGGTGACGTGATCGAGATCGACGGCCGGACCCTCCTGGTCCTCGGGCAGGAACTGGACGTCGAGCACGGTCAGCCGGACGTCGCCAACGCCCTCGTGCACCGCGCCGGAAACACGCTCGTGCTCGTCGACACCGGCGTCACGGCGGCCTTCCGGGCGGCCCTGCGGGAGGCGGCCGACCGGGTCGGGCCCTGGTCGCGGGCGCTGGTACTGACCACGCACGGCCATCTCGACCACGTCGGCAACAACGACCTGGCCGACGAGCTCGGTGTGCCGGTCGAGCATTACGTCCCTGCCCTTGACCTCGACCAGATGCGGGACCCGAAGACGTACTGGGTGCGCTCCTTCGACCGCATCGCCGGATCGGCGCCGCTCGCCGCGCCGCCTGCAGTCGTGGCCGACAGCGTGGTGTCGCTCTTCCGGCCGATGCGGCCCTTCGGCGCGACGACCCGGACCTACGAGGAGCTACCGCTGGAGCGCATCCGGATCGGGCTGCTCCGATTCACTGGCTGGACCTTCGCCGACGGCGCGGTCCGCGTGCTGCGCAGCCAGGGGCACTGCGCCGGGCATGTGATCGTGCACCTGAGCGACTGCGGCGTCCTCCACCTGTCCGACGAGGGCAACGGACCCTGCGGTGCCATGGCCGACGCCGACCAGCTCAAGATCCAGACCGTGCTCGGCGCCGCCGCCGTCCTCTTGGAGGAGGGCGAAGCCGAGATCCTCACCGACGGGCACACCTTCGCCGTGCGCCGGGGCCCGGAGGCGGTGTCCTACCTGGACGGCCTGCTGGCCCAGGCCACTGCCCTGCAGGAGGCGGCGCTCAGGCTGACCGGGGCGGGCGGCCAGGTCCGGCCCGGCACGTTCACGACCCGCTACGCGGAAGCCATCGCCGAACTGGGGGTCGGCGGCGCGAACCCGAATGCGATGTTCACCGCCATGATGACGGTCAACCAGCTCCGCGAGCTCGGCCTGCGCCCGGAGTCCGACGCCGCCGACGCCCCTTGGTCCCGCCCGACGCTCCCGGGCGATCAGCGAGGAGCATGACGCGCGATTCGCCGGCCCGCCGTAGGCGGAGGTCAGCCGGTGTGACGAGGGTGCCCCTTGTCGAGGAGGTCGGGCCCTGTCCCGCTGAACGTGAGGGTGGTCTTCTCGGGCGGCATGGCGGTCCTGTTCGGGGTGGTCGGCGATCACTGCGTGGTGGCGTACTGCGTGCCGAGCATGATGGCGGGCTTCAGAGGCGTCGCCGCCCCTGATGTTCCGCTCTTTCGTGGCTGGGCGACGCGGTGGACGGAAGGGACTGGGCGGGTCAGGAGGAGTAGCGGGTGACCCTGATCAGCTTGCACTCGTACGTGTCGCCGCTCTTGGCGTCGCCCGCGACGGCGTAGCCGAACGCACCGGCGTGCTCGTCGGTGAACTTCTGGCCCGGGGCCAGGATCTCGGCGTGGGCGTAGAGGTCGGCCTTCTTCGCGCCGTTGACGAGGATCTCGCCCTCGGCGGAGTAGGTGTAGCGGCGGTCGCCGGAGTTCGTGAACTCCACCGAAGCCAGCAGCTCCTTGACGCCGTAGTCCTTGCTGATCACCTTGCAGTCGCCGAGCTTGGCGTCCTTGGTGATGTCCGGCTCGTCGCGCGCGCCCGGGGTGTCGGCGCTGCCGAACTGCGCGGAGTCGTAGCTCTGGTCCCGCTTCCTCGACACGTCGTCAGTGGCTTTGTCGACAAGGGCCGTGCAGCCGCAGACGAGCATCAGGCCGAGTGCCGTGGGGATGCCGCAGCCCAGGACGATCTTCCTGCCGTTGGAGGAGCCGGGATCGGGTGCAGGGCGATGCGGGGGTTGCTGAGCGTATCCAGACAAGATGGAGTGTCCTTGAACGGCCGGGTCCCCAGCTCATGCGTTGCGGCGCGATGCGGAGGGGCGGCTCATCATGACAGACGCGGTAGCAACTCGCACAGCCGCATTACAGGCGCGTGATCAAAGTTGAGACAAGGGCGGCATATGAAGATCACCATGAGCGGGAGCGGGGTCACCGTGGAGGACTTCCCCGGGTACGAGGGCCACAGCTTCATCGTCGGTTTTCCGGCCGGCGGTGTGAAACCGAACGGCTTCTACGTCAAGGCCCCCGACGAGCGACCCGTCACCGCGACCTGGCTACGCCGCCTCCCCCTGGACAGGCTGCTGCGCGTGGCGGCCGAAGCACGCGCCGCCGAGATGGCCGAGGCGGTCAACGTCGCCCCCGCGACCGAAGGGCGCCCCTACGGCGGCGGCAACGAACACCTCGGCAAGGTCGCCGAGGTCTACCGGTGGGCCACCGAACGCAACATCCCGCCGCGCCGCGCCATCGCCACCCGCTGGGCCCGCTCAGAAGCCACGGCGGGCCGCTGGATCGCCGAAGCCCGGAAGAAGGGCGTCCTCCCTCCGGCGGGGAGGTAGTTCGCAGGTGCGCTGCCGCCGGACGAGCCGCGCGGCGAGGGCGTGGCGGGGCTCGCGGATCCGTGCGCGTCGAAGAAACCCCGGCCGGAGGCGAATCCTTTCCGGACCTCCCCGACTCTTATCTGCGTAACCGGCCGAACGGGCCGGCAGATGAAGGAGGAAACGCGGATGATGGTCACTGGCCTGGTAGTGGTGGCAGCCCTGCTCGTGGGCGCGTGCAGCTGGCACCTGATGCGGCGCTACAAGGGCCGGAGCTGACCGGCGCCTGCGCGCGGGGAAGCCTCTCGGATATGAGCAGCACATGAAACAGCACTTTTCCTGGCCGGACGATCGGCTCATCAAGGCCGCTCAGGACGGCGACGCCACATCGCTCACCACCGTGGTCCTGCAATCGCAGCCCCATGTGCGCAAGTTCGCGCTCTCGCTGTGCGCCTCGCCGCAGGACGCGGAGGACGCGGCCCAGGAGGCGCTGATCATCCTCTACCGGAAGATCGGCACCTTGCGGGCGACCGGTGCGCTCGCCTCGTGGATGTTCCGGATCGTGCGCAACGAATGCCTCCGGCAGGTACGGGTGCTCGTCTCGCGCAGGGACGAGGCGTCGGCCGAAACGGAGGTGCCCGCGGACCGGTCCGCCGAGGAGACGGTGCTCCACAGGCTGGAGGTGGAACGGATCGCGGCTGCGGTCAGTGCGCTTCCCCGTGACCAGCGGCAGGTCCTGATCATGCGTGACATACAGGGCCTGCCGGGCAGGACCGTCGCCCAATCGCTCGGCCTGAGCGGCGCCGCGATGAAATCACGGCTGCACAGAGCGCGCGCGGCGCTGCGTGACGCCCTGGACGCGCCCGACCGGGCACCCGATCGAACCGTCGACCAAGGAACGGGAGGAGACGTACGACCGTGAACACGATGAAGCCTGCGCGAGGGGACAACTCCCGCGTCACCACACAGCCCGGGGCGCCGGGGAGCAACTTCGCCAGCAAGTCCGTGCCGCGCCACCTGGCGCGCGGCGCCATCGGCTTCGGGCTGATCATCGGCTCGATCGCCCTGGTGCCCGTCGCCGGCCCGGTCACCTTGCTGGCGGCACCGTTGGCCCTGATCGCCTTCCGCGGCTGCCCCACGTGCTGGATGGTGGGCCTGGCGCAGACCGTCTCCCGTGGCCGCCTGGAGCGCCAGTGTGCGGACGGAGTCTGCACCCTCACCACGGCGCGCCCGGCGTCCCGGTGACCGGCCGGGGCCGTGGGGCCGGCCTGGGTTGACGCGGTGGCCGTTTCGGCCGCCGGTGCCGCCACCGCCGGGCCGGCCCCTGCAACAGCAATGGCCGTGACGGCCGTCATCGCCAGGGCGGTCGCTGGCCCGCCCGAGCAGGTGCTGCATGCCGTCCGGGGTCCTGTCCTCGGCCCACTCGGCGAGGTCCAGCAGTTCTTGCGCGGCAGGTCCGACAGCAGTCCGCGTACCAACTGGCCCTCGAAGGCCTCCTGTCAGTGGGCAGGCTTTACGCTGTGACCTGCTGCCACCGCGTTATCTTCAGTCTTCACACACCGGTGATCAACGACGGCCGCACCCGTCTCCACAGCGCGTCAGGCTCGCGCAGCGTCTGTCCGCCGTCCTGTGTCTGGAGGACTTGTGCAACGTGGCGAGGTCTGGTGGGTCCAGTTCGACGAGCGGAGGCTGGTCGTACTGCTGTCGGGAGACGACGCCTCCGGGATCCGGGTGATGCAGGTCGTCGCTCCGGCGGGCGTCGACATCAGCGGTCTGGGCATCGAAGTGATGGTGGGCGCCGGTGAAGGCGTGCCGTTCGACGGCGTGCTGCGGATCGCGTTCCCGCGTCCAGGCTTCACCCCTTGCACGTGGCTGACCACTGTGTCACGGGACGACCTGATGGAGCGGGCGGCCGTCCTGTCCCCGGCGAAGCTCGGCGAGATCGACGATGCCCTCCGACTCGCTGAACAAGCGCAGGAGCAGACCCCGGCGACGACCGCGAAGCTCAGCGAGATGAGGGACGCCCTCCGTCTCGGCGAACTCGGGTAGAGGGAGAAGGGGCCGACGGCATGGGCGGTCCCGGCCAGATGGGATGTCCTGCCGGCCCGCTTCGTATGAGAGCCGGCGGTCCGGCGCCGGCAGCAGCTCCCGGTTCGGCGTGCCGGCCGCGTCCGTGGGCTGAGGACCCCCGTACCTCAGCCCACGGACGTGGCCGTGCCGCTCGTGGTGAACCACGCGAGCGGTCTTGCTGCGAAGGTCTGACGCCATGGCGGCGTCGTGACCCCCGTGCCATCTGCCCAACAGCTTCGGTGTTCAGCCAGCTAGACGATCAACGTCCAGCGGGTGAGCACCTCTTCATCTAGTGAACTAGATGGCTTGATGAAGATAAGTCCCCCCGCATGTGTTCTGTCAAGCGGCTGAGGGAGCGTCATATGCCGCCGTGGCGTGGGTCACTTTCTCCGAGGGCCGCTAGCCGGGTAGACGCACTTCGTTGCACTGTGTGGCGAGATCCATCTAGGTCAGTAGATAATGGGCGGTGGTTCAGCAGTGAAGTGCGAGTCCAGCAGTAGACGGGAGTACTGACGGTGAAGGGTGAGGGAACGCCCGCCGGTCGGCGAGACACCCTGGGTGACCGCCTCGGCTTCTTGATCGAGACGATCCATCCGGCGGGCCGCGGCCCGTACACGTACCAGGAGATCGCCGACGGTACGAAGAAGCTGCCCGGCCCCTCGGTCTCGCACGGCACGGTCCAGACCATCCGCCTGAACAACAACCCGAACCCCGGCATCGACTCGATCCGCGCGATCGCCAACTTCTTCGGCGTCACCGTCGGTTACCTCGCCGACGGCGAGAACGCCCAGGCGATCGAGCAGCGGATCGAAGAGCGGATCGCGCGGCTCCGCGAGGAGATGGGCAAAGCCGCAGCGGCCGACGAGTTCGCCCAGGTCCTCGAGGACGAGCAGGTCAAGGCAGCGGCCTTCCGCCTCAGCGGGCTGTCCGCCGGATCCATGCGGTCGGTCACCGGTCTGATCAAGCAGCTCCGAAAGGCCGAAGGGCTTCCGGATGTGAAGCCGCGCCGTGGCCGCCGCAAGGAATCGTGAGACGCGAAACCAGCCACGTGACCCGCGTAAACGAGGCTGATTCGGTCGGTCGATACGCGCTTTCAAGCCGCCCGCGGTGCTTCCGGATAGTCTCTGGTCGATCAGGGTTTCGAAGTGGGCGCACGGTGTGGAGCAGTGGAGCTGCGCGCCGGGAGAGCTGACGGCGGGGAAGGTGACCATGCGGTGGTGGAAGCGCGCCGATGCGGAGTGCGCCGCCGTTGCAGACCAACTCGCCATCCCCCGGCCGTTCGACCTTGAGGCCTTCTGCGAAGGCATAGCCGAGCAGCGCGGCCGCCCGCTGATCCTGCTGCCTCTCGACGGTCCTCCCGACCCGGCCCTGCCGTGCGGGATCTGGCTCGGCCTGGAAGTCGCCGACCTCGTCTTCTACGACGCGGTCGCAGCCGAGATCCTCAAGGTGCAGATCGTGCTCCACGAGATATCCCACATGCTGCTCGGCCACGTCGCCCCCGAGCTCGACATGCCGGAACAGCCGTCGGACCACGAGATCGCCCGCGCCTCCGAGCACTTCCAGCGCCTGCTCACGCGCACCCAGACGGCCGTCTCGGGTCTCGACCGCCCCGATCTTCCCGTCGCCGCGATCATCCGTGCCGAGGCGTCCCGGATCAGGAGCGTGGCCCGCGCGACCGAATCCATAGACGAGGAACTCGGCCTCGACATCGACCGCTTCGCACAGCTCATGGGGCGGAGCAAGTTCGCGAGCCCGCAGGAGCGGCAGGCGGAGACCCTGGCCACGCTCATCCACGAGCGAGCCGGCCGCTACACGACGCAATCGACCTCCAGCGAGGCCGAGGAGCGTCTGGCACGCCTTCATGACGCCCTCGGGCACCCCGTTCGAAACACCTGGTCGTGAAGTGAAACACCTTGAGATATCCGTCCTGATCATGCTCTGGGCGGTGACGGTCTGGCGTGTCCCCTCAGCCGTCCGCACCGTGAAGCAGCGAGCCCTGTGGACGGCGTTCGCCGCCCTCACCCTCTCCATGACGCTCCGTCTACCCGGCGTGATGCACGCCCTGGACGACTGGGCGGGGGTCAACAACCTGTCCACGCTGATCAAGCACTGGCTCGGCATGATCGCGGCCGGCGCGGTCGTCGACTTCGTCGTCGCCATCGCCCGGCCCGAGACCGGCCGCCGGCTGCGACCCCGTCACTGCATCGCCCTGACCGCGATGACCGCCATGGGAGTGCTCTTCTTCCTGCTCGTCCCGCGGCCCCATGAAGTGACCGACTTCTTCGAGGAGAACGCGGGCAAGGGCTGGGCCACGGTCTACTACCTCTTCTTCGTCGTCTACCTCGGCATCGCCATGGCCATCGCCACCCGGCTCTTCTGGGGCAGCGCGCAGCATGCCAGTGCCCGGTGGCTGCGGACCGGCGTACGCCTCATGGGCATCGGAACCGCCGTCGGCGTCCTCTACACCCTGCTCCGGGCCGGGTACATGACGAGTCGCCTCGCAGGCCTCACGGACAGCACCAGCGGCACCGCGGTCGACAACGCCACCGACGCCCTGAAGTACACGGCGATCGGCTTCATCCTCGTCGGAAGCAGCATCCCCGCGTTCGGCGTGGCCTGGCGCACCATCCAGGACGGCCGCCAGCACCGCCGGCTGCAGCCGCTCTGGCAGGACCTGACGGCCGTCACCCCCGACATCGTCCTCAAGGCCGGAGTCCTGCGCAGCCCGCGCCTGCGGCTGTACCGGAGGGTGATCGAGATCCGCGACGCAGCCCTGGCCCTCGACGCCTACGCCACCGACGAGGTCCGCGAGCGTGCACAGGCCGCCGCGGCGCAGGCAGGGTTCGACCCGGCGAAGAGTCCGGCGGCCGAAGCGCTCTGGATGCGAGCGGCCCGCGAGAACAGGGCCCGCGGCGCCCTGCCCGTCGGCAGCAACCAGGAGCCCGGTACCGTCGGAATCGAAGACCTCGACTTCACCGCCGAGGTGTCCCGGCTCATCGAACTCGCCCGGATCTACCATTCCCCCGTGGCCGACGCGTTCCTCGCCACGACCAGCCAGGAGGCCACGGCGTGACCGACACGCTCACCCAGCCCGCCGAGTCCCGGGCCGCCCGCCTGATCACCGACGGGCTCGATCCCAAGACCTGGATCATCGCCGACACCGTCCTCGTCGGCTGGCACGCCGGACGCTTCGCCGGGATCGGCTGGGGACTCCTCGGCTGCCTGTTCAGCGCGGTCATACCCCTGGCCTTCATCAAGTACGGCATCCGCCGCGGCCGCTGGGCCGACCGGCACGTCGGCCAGCGGCAGCAGCGCATCATCGTGATGATCTTCATCATCGCCTCGGTCGCCACCGGCATCACCCTGCTGTGGGCCCTCGACGCTCCCCAGATCATGATCGCGCTGATCGCGGCCATGCTGACCACCCTCGCGGCGCTCCTCGCCGTGACCCCGGCATGGAAGATCAGCGTCCACGCAGCCGTGTCCTCCGGAAGCGTCGCCATGCTCGCGCTGGCCTACGGGCCCTGGCTGCTGCTCTCCTACTCCCTGGTCGCCGTCGTCGGCTGGTCCCGGGTGGAGCTGAAGGACCACACCCTCGCCCAGGTCCTGGCCGGCACCGCCGTGGGCGCGGCCGTCGCGGCCACCACCTTCGCTCTCCTCCGGTAGCCCCGCCCGCGGCGTCCTCGCATCACTCCTGCGGGGTGTCCGGGGCTGCGGCTTCCAGCTCCGCGATGCTCCCCGACATGATCGTCCGCACGTGCTCGGTGATGTGCTCCACGGGCCAGTCCCACCAGGCCACCGCCAGCAGCCGGGCGACGTCCCGGGCGTCGTAACGGGTGCGGATGAGGCGGGCCGGATTGCCTCCGACGATGCCGTAGTCGGGCACGTCGCCCGTGACCACGGCACCCGAGCCGATGATCGCGCCGTGCCCGATCCGTACGCCGGGCAGGACCGTCGTGCCGTGGCCGAACCAGACGTCGTTGCCGACCACGGTGTCCCCGCGGTTCGGCAGACCGGTGAGCAGGTCGAAGTGCTCGGACCACGACCCGCCCATGGTGGGGAAGGGGAAGGTCGAGGGACCGTCCATCCGGTGGTTGGCGCCGTTCATGAGGAACCGCACTCCCGTGCCCAGCGCGCAGAACCTGCCGATGACGAGCTTCTCCGGCCCGTAGTGATAGAGCACATTGCGCGTCTCGAACGCGGTGGCATCGTCCGGGTCGTCGTAGTAGGAGTACTCCCCGACCTCGATGAGCGGGGATTTCACCAGAGGCCTCAGCAGCACCACCCGCGGCTGCCCGGGCATGGGATGGAGGACCGTCGGGTCCGCAGGTAGGGGCATGGCGAGCGGCTCCTCGGCGTGGGCGTGGCAGTGACCGTTCCATGATCGTGCCGCCGGGCCGTCAAGGACACCGAATTGTGCCCTCACTGGCAGAAGGTCTCCTTCGCCACCGCCGCACCCTTGGTCCAGCCGTCCGAGAACGCCTTGTTCGCCGAGGCCGGGGGCCTGGCGTCGCAGTTGTCGGCCACGGCGTCCCAGCCTGCGGTGAGCCCCGCCTTGTAGGTGGTGCCCGGGGTGGTGGGGGCCTTCGTACCGCCGGCGCACGGGGTGGTGCTGCCGCCCTGTGTCACCGCGTACCTGTCGTCTGCCTTGCTCCCAATCCGGAAGGCCCCGCCGTCGGGGACCTCGAAGGTCGTCGTGGCGGCGCCCGGCGAGGACAACAGGGCCGTCCCCGTCGTGAAGCCTTCGCCCGAGAGGCTGACCCGCCCCGTCGAGTCCGGGGCGGAAACGGTGCAGGTGGCGGCAGGCGCTACAAGGGGCTGCGCCGTCGCTGTCGGCGCCGCGGCGAGCGCCGAGACACCGAGCGCGATCAGAGCGGCGGTGGTGCGCGGGAGTCGGTGCATGGTGCTCCTCCTCGTCAGGGTCCCTGAGGCGCACGACCGGGCACTGTGTCGCCTGCCCGCGCGTCGACGCGCCGCAGTCACTTCATGCTCCCCTGAGGGGTTGGGCGTGTCGACCGGACGGGTGAAGCAGCCCGCACGCCGTGCGGGGCGTACCGGCTGATCAGAGGTCCAAGATGACGGCGTAGGCGAGGAAGAACAAGGCGCAGACCAGGGCCAGCAGGCAGATGAGGACGAGGGGCCCCATTCCCCAGCCGCGGGTGAGGGGACGGTACGGGCCGGCCCCCGAACCGGTACTCGATTCACCGGCAGGCGTCTCACCCGGAGGGACACCGCGACGCGCCTGCGCCCCCGCAGCAGCTCGCCGGTCTGGTTCCGGTACAGGTACGGATACGGCCATGGTGTTCTGCCTCCTCAACCCACCCCGTCACACGCTGGGCCACCGGGTTTCACATGCGCTTCCACACGCGCCCGGAGGCCGGGACGCCAGGCGCCTACCCGACGTCGGTCCGTCCACGCCTGCATGCGGCGGGACGGTGCGGGGCTCTCCGAGCTCGCCGTTCGGAAAGCCGCCCCCGGTGCCCAGATTTCCTTTGAATCGGGGGTTTAGTCCGGTTCTGAATACCGCCCTGAAAGGGGTACGGGTGGTCACACAGCGTGGGATTCCGGGCCTGTGGCGGTGAGGCGCCCCACAGGACCCACGTCACATACGAAGCGGGACCGTAGTCCCCGGAGGTCCCGTCCGGGGTCCTCCGCAGCCGCTGTGAGCTGCACGGATGCCCCTGGCCGCGGCGGGGGGCCGTGGGGCCCCGTCTGCGAGGGCCTGTAGTAGGAGGCGTCGTTGCCAGGGGGTCGGGGCGTCTGTAGAACTGGATGAGTCGCAGGGCGGCCCGGGTACTTCACCGG
>NZ_JOFT01000058.1 GCF_000725805.1 Streptomyces xanthophaeus
GGCGGTCTGGGAGTAGATCGGGCGCAGCAGGTCGAGGTCGCGGATGATCGCGGCCGGGCGCAGGTCGAAGACCTCGCCGATGGCGTCCTCGATCTTCTGGACGTCCGCCTTGGCGGTGCCGAAGGTCTCGACGAAGAGGCCGACGGGCTCGGCCTTGCCGATCGCGTACGCGACCTGGACCTCGCAGCGCGAGGCCAGACCGGCGGCGACGACGTTCTTGGCGACCCAGCGCATCGCGTAGGCGGCGGAGCGGTCGACCTTGGACGGGTCCTTGCCCGAGAAGGCACCGCCGCCGTGGCGGGCCATGCCGCCGTAGGTGTCGATGATGATCTTGCGGCCGGTCAGGCCGGCGTCACCCATCGGGCCGCCGATCTCGAAGCGGCCGGTCGGGTTGACCAGCAGGCGGTAGCCCTCGGTCTCCAGCTTGATGCCGTCGGCGGCGAGCTGCGCGAGGACGTACTCGACGACGTGCTCGCGGATGTCGGCGGCGAGGAGCGAGTCCAGGTCGATGTCGCTCGCGTGCTGCGAGGAGACCACGACGGTGTCCAGGCGGACGGGGGTGCTGCCGTCGTACTCGATGGTGACCTGGGTCTTGCCGTCGGGACGCAGGTAGGGGGCCGTGCCGTCCTTGCGGATCTCGGTGAGGCGGCGCGAGAGGCGGTGGGCCAGCTCGATGGGCAGCGGCATCAGGTTCGGGGTCTCGTCGGTCGCGTAACCGAACATCAGGCCCTGGTCACCGGCGCCCTGCTTGTCCAGAGCGTCGTCATCGCCCTCGACCCGCGACTCGTAGGCCGTGTCGACGCCCTGCGCGATGTCCGGGGACTGCGCGCCGATGGACACCGACACGCCGCAGGAGGCGCCGTCGAAGCCCTTGGACGAGGAGTCGTAGCCGATGTCGAGGACCTTCTGCCGTACGAGGGAGGCGATGTCGGCGTACGCGCTGGTGGTCACCTCGCCGGCGATGTGGACCTGACCGGTGGTGATCAGGGTCTCGACCGCGACGCGCGAGGTGGGGTCCTGACGCAGCAGCTCGTCGAGGATGGTGTCGCTGATCTGGTCGGCGATCTTGTCGGGATGTCCTTCGGTCACGGACTCCGAGGTGAACAGGCGGCGGGACATGACTCTCCAAGACGGTAGTGGGAAGGGGCAGGCGACTGGGGTGGCGGAACAGAACGGCCCGTACGGGGGGACGTCCGACGGGATCCCGCCGGACGTCCTCGGTGATCGCCCCGGATCAGGCCGACTTCTGGAGCTGCTCCTCGAACCGCCGGGCCAGCGCGAGGCGCTGCACCTTCAGCGTGGCGGTCCTGGGCAGCTCGGCCTGCGGGATCTGGACGGGCTCGGCGAGCTGCGGGAACTCGACGACGGCGGCGCGCCAGCGGTTGCGGTCCAGCGGGATGTCGTCGACGGTGCAGATCACCGGGACCGGCTTGGAGTCCGGGCCCTGCACCACGACCAGTTCGCTCAGCTCGTGCAGCTTGCCGAGCACGATGTCCTCGATCTCCAGGGTGCTGCGCACCCCGGGGATCATGTCGACTTCACGGTCGAGCATGTGCAGGCAGCCGAACTTGGTGCGGTAACCGACGTCGCCGGTCCCCCACCACTCGCCGTCACGGTTGCTGTCGTAGCGGTCCTGCTCGCCGAAGTAGCTCTTGGCGATGCCGTCCCAGGCGACCTCGATGAGGCCGGGGTTCTCCGGGGACGGCGTCTGGCCGTTGCGGCTGACCACCCGGATCTTCGCGGCGCCCAGCGGCATGGCCCAGCCGACGCAGCGGCCGTTCGCCTTGTGGGCGGAGTTGCGGAAGTAGGCGCGGCCGACGGCCGGGCCGACCTCGCTCTGCCCGTAGATCTGGAAGAAGAGGGCGCCCCGCCGGTCGGACGCCTTGAGCAGCTTGCTCATGGTGGCGGGGTGGATGGCGTCGAAGGTGCTGCTGAAGACCTTGACCGAGCTGAACGGCGCGCGCGGGTCCTCGGCGAGGCCCTCCCACTCCATGAGCGAGTTGGGCAGCGCCTCGATGAGCACGGGCCGGTGTTCCAGGAGCTGCTCGGCGACGTCGGCGGGCTCCGATTCCCGCATCAGCAGGACCGGGTACTCCTTCAGCAGGGCCAGGGACATCGCCGCGACCATCCGCGAGTGCACGAACGGCACGTGGATGGCGACGGTCTCCTTCTTGCGCAGCAGCGACAGCAGCCGCCACTGCGGTACGAGGCGGATGCCCTGGGTGCGGGGCGTGTGCACCACGAGCTTGGGGATGCCGGTGGTGCCGGAGGTGTGGGTGATGACGGCGGCCTCGTCGATCGGCCGGACCACCGGCTTGACCCGCGGCGAGCCGGCGAGGTCGGCGAGCGAGATGGTTCCCGGGCGGTGGTCGGCCGAGGTGATCACCCGCCGGGTGAGGTCCGCCAGCGGTACGTCGGCGAGCAGGTCGAGCTTGCTGCCTTCGGTCAGCAGCGTCGGCTGGTCGACCCGCTCCAGCAGGACGGCGACGGTCGCCGCGTCGAGGGCGGGCGAGAGGTTGACCACGACGCCGCCGATGCGGGACACCGCGGCGGCGAGCATCCAGTGGTCGGCGTTGGCGGTCTTGAACAGCACGACGCGCTCGTCGGGACGGACCCCGGCGGCCCACAGGCGGGCCGCCAGGTCGTCCACGTGCTCGGCGTACTGGGCCACCGTCAGCCGCCGGCCCACCTCGGGCAGGACGCCCAGGTCGTGGTCCAGCGTGATCGGGGTGGTCGGATTGACGGCGGCGGCCATCTCCGCCAGCAGGCCGATGTGAAGACCGCGCTTCTGTATCGACCGGTAGGCCACAGAGCCCTTCATCTGGGCTGTCTCCTTCGTGGTGAGCGGTGAGCGGTGAGCGGTGAACGTTCGGGCGGTCGTCGGCTCCGTACGGGGCGCGAGGACGCGCGTGAGGGGCGCCCGGGGCCTCTCGCGCCGGCCGGGCCCGCGTCGCAGGGAGCCGGGGCCGAAACGGCCCCGGGCCACGAACGCGCGGCCACGGCCACGGCCACGGCGAGCAGGTCGCTCCCACCTGACGGGAGACTTCTCGATGGCCGGGTGAAGGACCGGCGGGTCAGGGTCGTCCTGCACGCACCCACCGTTCACCCAACGGGTTGCTGCTAGCGGGCGATGACCATCGTGGCGGGGGCCGCGTCGTGGAACGACACCTCTTCGAAGCCCGCCTTGAGCAGCCATTCCTGGTAGTCCGCGCGCCGGTAGGTGCCGCCGTCGTTGCTCTTCAGCAGCATCTCCGCGGCGAAGAGCAGCGGGAAGGCCGGACCGCTGCGGTCGTCGTCGACGATGTAGTCGCTGACGACGAGGGCGCCGCCGGGCTTGAGGGCCTTGCGGAGCCGGGTGAAGACCTCGATGTTGCTGGCCGCGTCCTCCTGGTGGGCGATGTGGGAGTACAGCGCGATGTCGTACTCCCCGCTCCCGAAGTCGGTGGTGTGGAAGTCACCGTTGACGGTGGTGAAGCGGTCGCCGACGCCGTTCTCGCCCACCAGCCGCTTCGCGATCGCGTTGATCGGCTCCCAGTCGAGCTGGGTGGCGCGCGCCTCGGGGTTGGCGTTCAGCCAGATCGAGGCGTAGACGCCGGAGCCGCCGCCGACGTCGAGGACCGAGATCTCGCCCGCCTCGCGGATGCCGAGCGCGTCGAGACCGGCCGTCGCGGCGGGGACCGACACGGCGGCGATCGCCGGGACGATGTCCGCCCAGTGCAGGTTGTCGGCCTTGTCCGTCTCGGCGTCCTCCAGCGGACCGCCGACGCGGACCACCTCGGGCAGGTTGATCAGGCTGCCCGTGTGGTTCAGCTTGACCTTGGCGAAGCCGGCCAGGGAGGCGGGCTTGCCGTCGACCAGGTAGTCGGACGCCTCGGCGGTGTTGCTGTAGCGGCCCTCCGCCAGGGTGACCAGGCCGATGCTGACCAGGCCGTCGAGCAGGCTCTGCGCGCCCCGCTCGGAGATGGCGGCGCGGGTGGCCACCTCGGCGGCCGTGCCCGCGCCGTCCTCCAGGTGCGTGAAGACGGAGTGGGTGGCCGAGGCGCCGATGACACCGGTGGCCCAGTAGCCGTTGATCAGGCTCATGATCCGGTCCGGGGCCGGCTGGTTGTTCGTCATGCTGCTGCTCCCTTCAGGGATCGTGTGAGTGTGGCGTGGGTGCGCAGGGCCGGACGGAGGACCTCCGCGACCCGGTCCACCTGGTCCATCGTGAGCTCGGCGTGCATGGGGATGCCGAGGCCGCGGTCGAAGAGATCGGCCGAGACCGGGCACACCTGCTTGGCGTCGAACGCGGGCTGGACATGGCTCGCGAACGTCCCGTGGAGGGAGCCGATCCCGTGCGCGCGCAGCTCGGTGGCGACCCCGCCGCGGTCGATGCGCGGGTCCAGCCTCACGATGTAGGACTGCCAGGCGTGGGTGCGGTCCTGCGGCACGAACGGGATCGTCAGGAGCTCCTCGTCGGCGAAGTGCTCCGCGTAGCGCGCGGCGACGGCGGCGCGGCGCGCGAGCAGCTCCTCGATGCGGCGGAGCTGCACCTGCAGGATCGCCGCGGCGATGTCGGACAGTTTGAAGTTGTAGCCGATCTCCGTGAACTGAGGGATCGGCAGGCCGATGACCTGGCCCTGGTCGTAGATGCTGCCGATGCCGAAGGACGACCGCTGCCGGGCGTCCGCACCGATCGCGGGGTCGGTGGCGATGAGGGCGCCGCCCTCACCACTGGTGGCTCCCTTGCGCCCATGGAAGGACAGGACGCCCACCTCGGCGAGCGAGCCGGCCTCCCGGCCCTTGTACGTGGCGCCCACCGCACAGGCGGCGTCCTCCACGATCCACAGGCCGTGGCGGTCGGCGATCGCCTGCAGCTCGTCGTAGTCGGCGGGCAGGCCGACGGTGTCGACGGCGATGATGCCGACGGTGCGCGGGCTGACGAGGGACGCCACCGCCTGCGGGTCGACGGTGCCGGTGTCGGCGCGCACGTCGGCGAAGACCGGGGTCCCGCCCACGTAGCGCACCGCGTGGGCGGGCGCCGGGAAGGTGTAGTCGGCGACGATGACCTCGTCGCCCGGCTTGACGCGCAGCGCGAGCATCGCCAGGTGAAGGGCGGCGCCCGCGTTGCACAGCGCGACCGCGTCGCCCGCGCCGTAGCGCTGCTTCAGCTGGGCCTCCAGGGCCTTGCCCTTCGGGCCCTGGCCGGCCGGCCAGCCCGAGGCGAAGACCTCGGCGACGGCGGCCAGCTCCTGCTCTCCCAGGCTGGCGTGCACCAGGGGGATGTTGTCCACGTCGCCCATTTCCTAGGCCTCCGACTGTGCGGCGGGCTGGGGGTCCCGGAGAACCGGCGGCTCGAAGCGCATCGGCGTGATCTGGGTGACGTCGTAGTGCTTGCGCATCTCCTCGACGGCCGCGGGGTCCACGGTCCGGCCGGTCGACCAGATCTCCGTGATCTCCTCGAAGTAGTGCTCGTGCTCGGGGGACGGGTAGCTCTGGAAGAGCATGGTCGTCGGCTTGTCCGTGGGGTTGCGGAAGGCGTGCGGCGTGTTCGGCGGAACGAACATGCAGCTGCCCGCGCCCACGCGGACCACACGGTCACCGGAGGCGGACTCCCAGTGGTGCCAGGTGTCGGTCGTGCGCTCGGTCGGCTCGAAGCACAGCAGTTCGAGCTCGCCCTCCAGGACGTAGAAGAACTCCTGGGACTCGGTGTGGACGTGTGCACCGACGTCGAAGCCCGGGGGGACGACGACCTCGAAGATGGAAATGGAGGAACCGTCCCCCGCGGTGGCCTTGAAGGTCACTTCCTGCGCCTTGGTGACCAGCTTCCGGCCCTCGCCGGCGCTGACGATGCTCATTCGCTCTCACTTTCTTCGTGCGTACGAAAAACCCCGTCGAACGGGGTGTTCTCCGGACTGGCTCAGTCGTGGAGCGGCGCGTCGACGGACCAGCGGCCGAGCGCCATCTCGGCGGTGATGCCGGGACCGAACCCGGCGATGAGGCCCTTGGCGTCGTGCGCGGGCGCGTCCTCCTCGAAGAGGCGGCGGGCCGCGTCGAACACGACGGCGCTGGCGATGTTCCCGTACTCGCTCAGGGTCGCCCAGCTGTGGCGGAAGACCTTGCGGTCGACCTCGAGGAACTTGGCGAGGTCGTCCAGGATCCGCGGACCGCCTGCGTGCACGATGTAGAAGTCGAGGTTGCCGGCGTCCCAGGTGTGCTTCTGGGCGAACTCCCGCAGCACCGGCGCCAGCGGCTCCATCGTGCCGGGGACGCGGCGGTCGAGCTGGAAGTGGAAGCCGGTGTCGCGGACGGCGTAGGAGATCCAGTCCTCGGTGTTCGGGATGACGTAGGAGGCGTTGCGCTCCAGGTCGATGCCGACGCCGCCCTCGGCGCGCACCACGGCGGCCGCGACGGCGTCGCCGAAGAGTCCGTCGGACAGCAGCGAACCGATGTCGTCCATGTCCGGCTGGTAGCACAGCGAGCAGAACTCGCAGGCCACGATCAGGACGTTGCTTCCCGGGTGGGCCAGGACGAAGTCGTGGGCGCGGTTGACGGCCGCGCCGCCCGCCGCGCAACCCAGCTGGGCGATCGGTATCTGCACGGTGTCGGGGCGGAACCCGAGCTTGTTGATCAGCCAGGAGGTCAGCGACGGCATGAGGAAGCCGGTGCACGACACGTAGATGATCGCGTCGACCTCACGGGCCGACAGGTCGGCGTTCTTCAGGGCCTCTTCGATGACCGCGGGGGTCCGCTTCTTCGACTCGACCTCGTAGATGCGGTTGCGCTCCGTGAGACCCGGGTGGCTGAGCGTCTTCTCGATGGGCTGCACCAGGTGCCGCTTCTTCACCCCCGTGTTCCGGATGAGTCGAAGCGCCAGGGGCAGCTGCGGCTTTCCGGCGTGGGCGCTTTCGGCGAACTCGAGAGTTTCTTCCACCGTGATGATGTGTTCCGGCGCGTGCACCGCGGGCTTGCAAAGCCTAGGCATATCTGGGCTCCATTTTCTCTTGAGTCTGCCTTCTGTACGTGAAAAGCCTTTCGCGCACTCCGGTGCCCGGGCCCTGGTCGCTACCGCACAGCTCCAGGGGGGTCCGTTCCGTTCCGCGCCCTGCGCGGGCACAACGCACGACGGCCCGATCGACGAGGTCGTCGATCGGGCCGGACAGGCCGCGAGGGCCTACGTGGGTGCATGAGGGCGGCTGGTGCACGGGACACGGCGTGGGGTCCGCCGGTGCACAACCAGCTGCGTCGGCCATCGCCGACGCCAGCTGCCTCCTGAACCGCCATGGGGCGGTCGGTCAACACTGCCCGGGCGAAACGGATGGGGTCTCGCCCGACGGGGCGCCGCATCGGCGCCCGAGCTACGAGGACGCAGCGTTTTTGGGCAGGGAAGGCGTGCCGAAATAGTGACACGGATGGCCGCGCGCCGCCAAGTGCGTCACAACGTGACCTGGGTCACGTCAACTGGACTGCTGCGGCGAGGGGTTGGCACCTCACCCGGCACCCCGGTGAAGGGATCCTCCGGGCCGCGGCCCGCCTCCGCGCATCGTACTGTCCCGGCGTCGGCGCGAGCCGTCGGGCCCAAGTGCGGCGCCAGTCATTCCCCACTGGTTCTGAGGCCCCTGCTGACACCATCGGCAGGAAACTCATACGACTTGGACGTGGAGGGACGAATGTCTCAACGCACGGCGGTATCCACTACCGGGGGTGAGCGGGCCCGAGTGACACCATCCCGGGTGCAGGGCCGCCGCGGTCCGGTCGGCGACGGCCGGGCGATGCGCCGGACCGGGCTTCTCGTCACCTTCATGCTCAGCGCCCTGGCCGCGGTGCCGATGGTGTCGATGGACATGTACATCCCGGCTCTCCCGGAGCTCACGCGCAGTCTGGGCACTTCCGTCACGGCCGGCCAGCTGACCTTGACGGCATGCCTCGCCGGCATGGCGATCGGACAGCTCGTCGTGGGCCCGATGAGTGACCGGTGGGGGCGGCGCAGGCCGCTGCTGGCCGGGCTGTTCATCTACGTGATCGCCACTGCGAGCTGCGCCTTCGCACCCACCATCGAGGTGCTGATCGCCTGCCGCCTGGTGCAGGGGCTGGCGGGTGCGGCCGGCGTGGTCATCGCCCGCGCCGTCGTACGCGACCTGTACGACGGCCTGGAGATGGCCAAGTTCTTCTCCACCCTGCTGATGGTCTCCAGCTGCGCCCCGATCATCGCGCCGATCATCGGCGGTCAGGTGCTGCACTTCACCGCGTGGCGGGGCGTCTTCGTCGTCCTCACCGTGATCGGCCTCGCCCTCGCCCTGCTCATCTGGCGCCGGATGCCCGAGACCCTGCCCGCCGAGAGGCGGCAGAGCGGTGGAGTGGTGTCGACCCTGTGGATCATGCGCGGCCTGTTCGCCGACCGGATCTTCCTCGGGCACGTGCTGACGAACGGGTTCGCGTACGCCGCGCTGTTCTCCTACATCGCCGCCTCGCCGTTCGTGATCCAGGAGATCTACGGGGCCTCCCCGCAGACCTTCGCCCTGCTCTTCGGCCTCAACTCCCTCGGTCTGATGATCGTCGGTCAGGTCAACGGCCGGCTCCTCGTCGGCAAGGTCCGCCTGGACAAGGTGCTCGGCACCGGGCTCTCCCTGATGGCCGTCGCCGGAACGGGACTGCTGCTGGTGGCGGGCGGTGCCTTCGGCGACGTGGCCACGGTGCCGATCGCGATCGGCCTGTTCGTCCTGATCTCCTCGCTGGGCCTCGTCCTGCCCAACACCCAGGCGCTCGGTCTGATGCGCACCCCGCACTCCGCGGGTTCCGCCTCCGCGCTGCTCGGCACCTCGTGCTACGTCTTCGGGGCTGCCGGCTCGCTGGTGATCGGCATGGCCGGGAAGGGCTCGGCGGTCCCGATGGCCACGATCCAGCTGTGCAGCGCGCTGGCCGCGCTCGCCTGCTTCACGATGCTGTGCCGTCCCTGGCAGAACCGGAAGTCGGAGCTGACCAGGCGCTGAGCACCACCCCCGACAGCACAGTGCCCGATCCGTCGAACGGATCGGGCACTGTGCTGTCCGGGCTGTCCGGGCTGTCCGGCTGCGGGGCGGGATGCGCCGCCGCGGGTCAGCTCGCCATCTTCCGCTCCGGCGGAAGGATCAGGGTGGGTTCCAGGAGGATGCGGGCGGCGGGCTCCTCCCGGACCGGCGCGAGCTCCGGCCGGGTGCCCCGCTGCTGCCGCCAGCCGGCCTGGGCGGCGACCACGGCCGCGTACGGGATGACGACCCCGGCGACCAGGGCGCCGATGGCGAGCGCGGGCCAGCTGTTCCAGGTGGCGGCCATCACGACCACGCAGGCACTGCGCACCCCCATGGCCACGATGTAGCGGCGCTGGCGGCCCCGCACGTCCTCGCTCAGGCCGGTGCGCGCCCGGGTGATGGACTCGGCCCGGGTTCCGTCCCGGCGCCATGGGGTTCGGTTCATCGGGCCTCCGTGGATGCTCCGGCACGGGTGCCGGAATGCCGCAGGGGAGCTGGCCCCCTGTTGAGCTGGGCAAGGAGTCCGCGCTGCGCGGACGTCCGTCCATGCTGTGGCCGCCCGCTCCGGAGCGGCTCGAGTCCCTGTCGTACGGGTCCCGACGGCGCATGCGACGACGCCGGCCTGGCCGGAGCCGGGGGCCCGCGGCGCCGGGCGTGCGGTACCTGCCGCCGGGAACGGGAACGGCGGCGCGGATGACCGTCCCCCGATCACCCGCGCCGCCGCGGTGGTGCCTACCCGGCCCGGTTCTTCTCCGTGCCGTGCCGCCGGATCAGTGCAGTTCCTGCTCCGGCTGCCGTTCTTCTGCGGAACCCTGTCGGCCGATCTTCGCGTGCCCGTCGGGCGAGGAATGACCGTCGGCGGAGTGGCCGAGGTGCGCCAGCGCCTCCTGCATCTCCTGCGGGGTCGGCAGCGGGACCTGCTCGCCGTAGAGCCAGCGGCTGAGCCGGTAGCGCAGCGCTTCCTTGCGGCTCTTCGGGTTGGGCACGCCGTCGTGTTCGGGCTCGGGCGCCGGCAGGGGGGCGTAGCGCGCCCTGGCGAGCAGGGCGTACTCCTGGCCGCGGTCGAGACGCTCGTGCACCTCGACGAACTCACCGTGCGGGAGCCGCCTGATCTTGCCGGTCTCGCGGCCGTGCAGGAGCTTGTCGCGGTCCCTGCGCTGCAGGCCCAGAGCGATCCGCTTGGTGACGACGTACGTCAGGAACGGAACGAGGAAGACTCCGATCCGGACCGCATAGGTGATGGTGTTCAGCGACAGGTCGAACTTCTCGGCCAGGATGTCGTTCGCACCGCCGAAGAACAGCACCAGGTAGAGGGCGATGAAGGCGGAGCCGAACGCCGTCCGCGTGGGGTGGTCGCGCGGCCGGTCGAGCAGGTGGTGCTCTTCCTTGTCACCGGTGACCCAGGCCTCCAGGAACGGCCACAGGGCGATGACGGCCATCATCAGCGTGGGCAGGATGACCGCGGGGACCAGCACGCCCATGTTGACGGTGTAGCCGCCCGGCAGGGTGAACTCCCAGGCCGGGAAGGCACGCAGGGCGCCTTCGAGGAATCCCATGTACCAGTCGGGCTGGGAGCCCTGGGAGATCTGGTCGGACCGGTAGGGACCGAAGTTCCACACGGGGTTGATCTGGGCGATGCCCGCGATCAGGGCGAGCACCCCGGTGACCAGGAAGAAGAAGCCGCCCGCCTTGCCCGTGTAGTGCGGCATCAGAGGCTGTCCGACGACGTTCTTCTCGGTGCGTCCGGGACCCCGGAACTGGGTGTGCTTGTGGTAGAAGA
Source organism: Streptomyces xanthophaeus (assembly GCF_000725805.1). Taxonomy (GTDB): domain Bacteria; phylum Actinomycetota; class Actinomycetes; order Streptomycetales; family Streptomycetaceae; genus Streptomyces; species Streptomyces xanthophaeus. The sequence continues at coordinate 10,768 of NZ_JOFT01000058.1, forward strand.
CCATGAACAGGTGCACGGTCAGCAGGGCCACGATCACCGCGGGCATCAGCAGGATGTGCAGGCTGTAGAACCTGCCGATCACGTCGTGCCCGGGGAACTCGCCGCCGAACAGGAACATCACCAGGTACGTGCCGACCACCGGGATGGCGAGGGTGACGCCCTCGGCGATGCGCAGGCCCGTTCCCGAGAGCAGGTCGTCGGGGAGCGAGTACCCGAGGAAGCCCTCGAGGGTGACGAGCACGAGCAGGACGAAGCCGATCAGCCAGTTGGCCTCGCGCGGCTTGCGGAACGAGCCCGTGAAGAAGTGGCGCATCGTGTGCAGGCAGAGCGCGCCGATCATGATCAGGGCCGACCAGTGGTGCACCTGCCGGATGAACAGGCCGCCGCGGATCTCGAAGCTGATCTTGATCGTGGAGGCGTAGGCCTCCGACATCCGGACGCCGTTCAGCTCGGTGTACGGGCCGTGATAGACGACTTCACCCATGCTCGGGTTGAAGAAGAAAGTGAGCCACGTCCCGGTGAGGAGCAGCATCACGAAGCTGTAGAGCGCAATCTCACCGAACATGAAGGACCAGTGGTCGGGAAAGACCTTGCGGACCAGGAACCGCAAATGGTAGATCCCGAGCCGGCTGTCCGCCCAGTCGGCGATGCGCTCGCCCGCGGATTCCTCGGTGCGCGCACTCTGCGGCGCCGTATTGGTCGTGCTCATACCCGCGCGCCCTCCCCTCGCCGCTCGGCCGTTACGGGCATTTCCGGTCCGGCCGGCAGGCGGTCGGTGGTCGTGGCGGCCTGCCGCGGCGGAAGCTGGCCCGTGCCCTGGAGCACCTGGAACGCTATCGACGCCCGATAGGGGCGGACAACCGGGCTCAAGCGGAACTCCTGCCCCGACTGGACTGATTCTTGAGCGAGTTGCGAGCCGCTCCGGTGTTCATCAGCCTCCCTCATCTGCAACAAGCCGAATTTTCCAACCGGGTTACCGGTTTTTTTCGGCCCCCTGTCCCTCAAGTCGGCTGCTACAGCGCCTAATAGCTCCACTCTGGTCATAGGCGAATCGTATGGCTGTGTTCCGTACGGCCGACGGCCGGGTACAACTTGCCGCGTTGCGGAAAAGGGCTGTTACGAACCCCGCCGGTCGCCCGCGGGCGCCGGGGACGGCCACTGCGCCGACGATCCCGTGATGCGCGACCGCGTGGACCCGGTGGAGACCCCGATGACGGGTGCGTCCGGCGCGCTGGAGCGGCGGCGCCGCCCGCCCGGGCCGTGGGTGGTGCTGGGCACGACGGTGCCCGCCTGGGCGGCGGGGCCGCGGAGCGCGGCGAGCAGCACGCGCGGGCGCAGTCCCCCGGAGGTCGGGGTCCCCGTGTGGAGCGCGTCGATCAGCAGTGCCGCGGCGGACGGGTCGGTGGTCGCGGCTGCCGCGAGCCGGTCCGCGTAGCGCCGGCCCAGCCGGGCCCGCAGGCCCGTCGGCGCGTCCTGCCCGTCCCCTGCCGCGTACGGGTTGCGGGTGCTCAGCTGCCAGGCGGGGGCCAGCCGGTGGGCGAGGGCACGGCGCAGCCGGTAGGTGATGCCGACGGCGGTGCCGTGGCTGATCAGCATCTGGTCGAGGACGAGGGCGCACTGCACGGCGAGCGTCATGCCCTGGCCGTGGGCCGGGTCGAGGGCGGCGAGGGCGTCGCCGACGACGAGGAACTGGTCGGGCCAGCGGCGCAGCTGCTCGTAGTGGCGCCAGCGGTTCTCGGTGCCGCTGCTGCCGTAGACGGGGCCGAGCGGTGTGGCGACCTCTATGACCTCGCGCAGCAGCGGGTGGCGCAGGGCGCCGGCCGCCCGTAGTAAGCCCTCGTGGTCGGTGGGCGGCCGTTCGCCGTCCTGGGCGCTGACGGTCACGGACCAGCGGCCGCCCTCCACGGGGTGGAGGACGCCCTGGCGCGGATTGTCGGGCGAAGCCATGAGGAACAGGCTCTTCCAGTCGGCGACGTGGCCGACGGGCGGTGCGAAGAGGGCGGTGGCGCAGGAGGTCCGGGCGCCCGCCACCGTCTCCAGCGGGGGCTGGTAGCCGATCTCGGTCAGCCACTGGGGGGCGCGCGAGCCGCGCCCGCTCGCGTCCACCACGAACTCGGCGGACACCAGGCGCCGGGCGGCCCAGCCCTCGGGCGCCTTGCGGTCCCGGCCGCGCACCCAGACCCCGGTGACGGTGTCGTTGCGGCCGGGTTCCAGCCCGACGGCCTCGTGTTCCTGGAGGAAGGACACCTTGGGGTCGGCGCGCAGCCGGTCGCGTATCGCCGCGTCGATCAGGTCGCGGCTGGCGCTGAGGACCGACAGGTCCGCGCCGTCGCGGGGCAGCCAGCCGCCGGGCCCGAGCAGCAGCATGTCCTCGGGCATCCGGACCCGGACGGCACCGGCGGCGGTGAGTTCCCGGCCGATGCCCGGGAACAGCTCCTCCAGGCCCCGGTGGGCGCTCGCGGTCAGGGTGTGCGTGTGCCGCGCCTGGGGCACGCCCCGGCGCCGCCCGGGTCCGCGGGGCACCCAGTCGCGCTCGATCACGGTGACCCGGTCCATGAAGTTGGCCAGGGCCTGCGCCGCGGTGAGACCGGCGAGGCTGGAGCCGATCACCACGGCATGGCCGTGGCCCCCGCCGACCACCTGTGCGTCCGGACTCACTAGGCTGCCCCTCCCGATCATCGTGGTTGCATCATGCGGTGTACGGCCGCTCCGCGGGGCGGGGTTCGGCCGGTCGGGGACGGGACCTCGAAGGGCCTTCGAGAGGGCCCCGAGGCAGGCTCAAGCAGGTGTCGAGCGGGCGGTGTCCGCCACCGCCGGGACCAGCCCGTCCGAGGTCTGCGGCGCCACGTCGACGGCGGGACGCGGAGCTGCGGCATAGGTGTCCCGCAGCCGTGCCCGTGCGTGCCCCGGTGAGGCGAGCGCCCGGTCGACGAGCGGTCCGGCGACGCCCGTGTACCCGGCCGGATCGAGCAGCGCGGCCGTCTCCTCACGCGTCAGCAGGCCCTGGGTCTCGGGCAGTTCGGCCAGTACGTCGGCGAGCGGCCGACCGGTCGCGGAGGCGGCCTGCGAGGCACGGGTCAGCAGTTCCTTGGCCGCCGCCTTGCCCAGCAGCGGCGCCAGGACGGCGGAGACCCGCTCCGAGACGAGCTGCCCGCCGGTCGCTCCGAGGTTGGAGCGCATCCGCTCGGGGTGGACGGTGAGTCCCCGTACGAGTTCGAGGGCCGTGTGCGCGGCGCCGCCGGTGAGCCGCAGGCATTCGCGCAGCGGCTGCCACTCCGCGTGCCACACCCCGGCCGAACGCTCGTCCTCGGTGGACAGGCACTGGACCAGCACGGTGGACAGGGCGGGCACTTGCAGGGCGGCGGAGCGGATCAGGGTCGCGAGCACGGGGTTGCGCTTGTGCGGCATCGCCGACGAGGCCCCCCGCCCGGCGACCGCGGGCTCGGCCACTTCGCCGACCTCGGTCCGGGCGAGGACCAGCACGTCCGCGGCGATCTTGCCGAGGGCCGCGGACGTGTGGGCGAGCGCGGCCCCCAGGTCGGCGACGGGGGTGCGCAGGGCGTGCCAGGGCAGCACGGGGTGGGCCAGGCCCGTCTCGGCGGCGAAGGCGGCGCCGAGTTCGTCGAGCACGGTCGCGGGGTCGGCGTCCTCCCCCGCGTACTGGAGGTAGCCGGCCAGGGTCCCGGCCGCGCCGCCGAGCGCCACCGGGAGCCCGGTGCGGGCGACCCGTTCGAGGCGTTCGGCCGAGTCCAGGACCAGCAGGCGCCACCCTGCCGCCTTGAGCCCGAAGGTCGTGGGCACGGCGTGCAGGGCGAGGGTGCGGCCGGCCATCACCGTGTCCCGGTGCGTGGCCGCGAGGCCCGCCAGGGCGGCGGCCACGGCCCGCAGGTCCGCGATGATCAGCCGCAGTGCCCGCGCTGCGACGAGCATCGCGCCGGTGTCGAACACGTCCTGGCTGGTCGAGCCGCGGTGGACGTATTCGGCGGCTTCCGGGGAGTTCCGGGCGACCAGCGCGGTGAACGCCTTCACCAGGCCCACCACCGGGTTGGCGGTCTCGCGCGCGGCGAGCGCCAGCTCCCGTACGTCGAGGAGGTCCGCACGGGCGGCGGCCGTGATGGCCTCGGCCGCCCGTGCGGGCACGGTCCCGCAGCGGGCCTGGGCCCGTGCCAGGCCCGCTTCCGCGTCGAGCATCGCCTGGAGCCAGGCCATGTCGCTGACGGCCGCCTCGACCGGAGTGCCCGCCCGGACCGGCGAGAGCAGCCCGGAGTCCAGCAGGGCGGAGAGCCTCCCCGCCCGCGGGGACTCGTGCAAGGGACTCATGCGCCTGCCTTCGCGCCGGCGGCCGTGACCGGGGCGGTGGCCGTACGGCTCCTCGGGAAGCCGGGCGTTGTCCGGCGCCGCGCGGCCGGCAGCCCGGGCACCGCGAGGACCGCTGCCGCGATGGCGTCGGAGTCCTCCAGGGTGACGGAGCCGACGCCGGGCCTGATGCCCGCGGCGGTCACCCAGTGCACGGACTCGGTGGGCACGCCGTAGGCGAAGCGCCGCGGGTGCGGCACCCCCTGGGCATCGATCAGGTGGTACGGCCGCTCGGACACGGCGAGACCGCCGGTCTCGTAGTCCGAGGCACCCGTGGAGTCCTCGCCCGGGATGCGGAACGGGCGGCACTGCCCGGTCCGCAGGAGCTCGTTCATCAGCGGGTCCGCGGTGCGCCGCAGGTCGATCTCGGGCAGGCGGGCCTCGATGAGCACCGTGGCCCGTACCCGCACGTCCGGTATCGCGCTCGACGTGACGGTGAAGCAGGGGCCGAGCGGGTCCTGCTCGTCGGCGGTGACGCGCAGGCCGGGGCCGGTCACGTCGAGGACGCCCGCGTCCATGAGCGCGGCCATCTCCTCGATGCGCGACGCCGGGGGTCCGATGGACAGGTAGGCGTTGAGCGGGGTGTACCAGCGGTCGAGGCCGTCGCGGTGGGACGCGGCGGACAGACCGGCGTGGTCGATGGCGAGCCGCAGCTCGTTGCGCAGGTCCCGCAGGACGTCGAGCGCTGCCTTGACCGGCCCGCTCACGTTGCCCTGGCGGGCCAGCCGGACGTCCTCGTCCAGGTGGCCGCGCAGCCAGGCGCGGAAGCTGGCCAGGTCGTAGCACTCCTCGTCGCCGTAGGGACGGGAGATGCGCTCCCAGTCCCAGCGCTCGGCCGGGGCGATCCCGGCCTCGTCGAGGAGCCGGTCCTCGGCCTCTCCGGGCTCGGCGTGCAGGTACCGCTCGGTGAACTCCGCGCCGTTGTCGGTGAGTTCGCCGCGCGCGGCGAGCAGGGCCGTGTAGTAGACGCCGCAGACCTCCTTGGAGACCAGCGGCCACAGGTCGGCGACGAAGTCGATGGACCCGCGGCGGATGTCCCGGGCGCGCAGCCGGGAGATGTACCCGGCGGTGAGGAGCCGGGGGTAGTAGCGCCCGTGGGCTCCCTTCTCGTTCTCGCCGCGCGCCTGGTAGGGCACGCCGCGCCGGGAGCCCGCGTACAGGCGCGGTTCGTGGCCGGAGGGCCGGTAGACCAGACGGCCGTCCACACGGGTGAAGACACCGCCCCGGCCGTGGGTGAACAGCGCCAGGTAGTCGAAGAAGTTGAGCCCGAGCCCGCGCAGCAGCACGTGCTCGCCGGGCCCGATGTCCGACAGGTCGACGTCGGCGGGATTGGAGGGGGCCAAGTACGTCAGCCCGTGCCGGGCGGCGAAGCCGGTCAGCTCCCGCTCGGTCTCCGTGAGCCGGGCCGGTACGTGGCCCTGGGCGAGGACGACCGCGGACAGGCCGGACAGCCTGGTGCCGTCCTCCAGGACCACGGTCTGCGGCCCCGCGTGTCCCGCGTCGGACTCCTCCAGGGCGACGGCGCGCACGGGGTGCGTGCGTACGCTCACGTGCGCGGCCGCGTTGGCGACGACCCGCTGGAACACCCAGGTCAGGTAGCTGCCGTAGAGGGCGCGGGTGGGGTAGGTGTCGGGGCCCAGCCGGCCCACCTCGGCGAGGATCTCGTCGTCGTAGACGGCTCCGGGAGCGGTCTCCAGCGCACCTGCCTCCAGGGACTTGGCCCACTCGTACAGGCTCGGTCCCTCGTCCAGCGGCCCGTCGATGCGGACACTGGCGTCGGTGTACACCGTCACCTGCGAGGCAACGGTGTTCATCAGCAGGTGGCGGGACTGCGAGGGCCGCCATACCCGTCCTGAGCCCGGCGGGTCCGGGTCGACGACGTGCACGGTCAGGGAGTCCCAGCGGGGCGACTTCCCCTCCTGTGCGCAGAGTCGTTCCAGTACGGAGAGCCCTCGGGGCCCAGCACCGACGAGACACACCTCCGCATGCACCGCCGCGCTGTCCCCGTTGAGCGGGACGTGAGCCAGGGCGGCCGGGTGGTCTGAGGGGAACGGGTTCCCCTGGGAAAACTGAACGGCCGCCGTCACCGGCGGCCCTGCGGTGAGTGCGGCGCGTATTGCGCGTTCGTCTCCGTGCGTTCCGTTCACAGCGCCTCCTTCCTCGGTCACCGTGGGCGGAGGCACTGCACTGAGGCTCGGATCCAGGTGGAAGGGGACTTGAGGAGCCCGGCCGCGGACTGCGGCGGCGGGCGGTTGCACTGCGGGTGATCACCGGCTGCGGATGCGTGCGGACGTCCAAGCCGGGCCCGTGCAGGGCTGCATCAGGACTCGACCAACCGTGGTTACGTTCAGCGGCGGGCGTATAACCGGGGCAATGGACGGACCGCATCCGGATGTACGGCACGCACCCCACCTGGAGATCGAGAATCAACGGAAGCGTCATCCTGAATACGTCTGCCACGAGACGAGGAATCCATGGTCCGGGATTCTCACTACATCCCGTCACGCGATGGATATTGACACTTCCGGCCCACTCGCAGAACCTTTCGGCCACACCCAGGGAACTTCTGGAAACCACGGGGGAAATGAACGCAAATGACGACTGAATCTACTGAAAGAACGAGGGCCGGCGCCTGCCGGGTTCAATCTGAACCGTCTATCGGATCTTCCTGAACCGGCACACAGAACCGCACCAGCGAAATCTTTCAGGAGCCTCGGGACGGGGATGTATGCCAGCCACTCCCCACCTCCCCGCAGGCCACCGATCATGAAGCAACTTCCGCAATCGGACGGGCGGCCATGCCACCCCACGGAGATTGCGGGCGCGAGTCATCTCATGAAGGAGATTCAATGAACGTTCGCCCGTGCCCCAGAAGCCACGCCAGGGAGACCCTCGCCGCCGACGGGTTCGTCCTGTGCGTTCCCTGCATCCGACAGCTGGAGCGGAACCTGCGTACGCTCCCCGGCCTCCACCAGGAGTGCCTGCACCAGATGTCGCCCTCGCCCCGGCGTACGAACCCGACGAAGGTGTCGGGCAGCCGCAACCGGGACCACCTGAACATGTCCGTCCTGGAGGCCCGCCACAACAGCCTGGCGATCCTCGATTCCTGGGCGGGAATCATCACGGAGAAGCTCGGCCGGGCTCCCCTCGGGCGTTCGGCCCTGCAGTTCGCCCGACTGCTCACGGAAAACCTGGAGTGGATCGCCGCGCAACACCTGGCGGTCGATTTCGCGGACGAGATCGACGCCGTCACCGCCGAATTGCGTCGCGCAGTCGACCCCGACCCGAACGGCCTCCACGCCATCATGAGGAAGTGCGTGGTGGGTTCCTGCACCGGGACGATCAGCGCAGCACCGGAGACGGCCGGTCATTCCGGCAGGAGCAGCCTCAAATGCTCTGCCGGACACTCTTGGGAGATGCGCGAATGGCTCACCCTTCGCCAGCTCATGGAGCACCAGCGAGAAAGTGTGGACGCATGAGCAGGCCGCCTCACCACAGACTCGTTCCGACGAATGTGGCAGCCCTTGCCGTGGGAGTCACCGAGGCGACCATCCGCAAATGGGTGAGCCGGGGGAAGATAACTCGCTACGGGGCACCGGGCCGCTCCCAGTTCGACATCGAAGAACTCACGAACATCGCCGTCCAGCGCCGCTGCTGATCCGCAGGAGCCGCTGCCGGCCCGCAGGAGCCGCTGCCGGCCCGCGGGAGCGCTGCCGGCCCGCGGGAGCGCTGCCGGCCCGCGGGTCCCGCGCCCGGCCCGCCGACGACGCCGGGCGGGTGGAGGCCTGCCGTACGGGCCCGGGAGGGCCCGTCGGTCAGTTCAGGCGGGCGACGACCCGGCCGCCCGCGGGAGCCTGTGCGGCCGCCGCGACACCGGCGGGCACCGCGGTCTCGGGGTGCGCCATCAGGATGGAGCGCTGCAGGCGGCTGAGCGCCGCCGAGGGCTCCAGACCCAGCTCCGACACCAGCGTCGTACGCAGCCGCTGGTAGACCTTGAGGGCCTCGCCGCGGCGGCCCGAACGGTGCAGCGCCAGCATGAACTGGCCGTGCAGGCTCTCGTGCATCCGGTACTGGTTGACCAGCACGGTCAGCTCCGACAGCAGCTCCCGGTGGCGCCCCAGGCGCAGGTCGGCCTCGATGCGCTGGTCGAGCGCGCACAGCCGGGCCTCCTCCAGCCGCCTGGCCTCCGTTTCGATGCGGGTGCCGGCCTGTACGTCGCTGAGCGCGGGCCCGGTCCACAGGGAGAGCGCGTCGGCGAGGCGGCGGGCCGCGCCCGCGTAGTCCTCGGAGTCCATGGCCCGGTAGCCGGCACCGGCGCGGCGCTCGAACTCCCGGTAGTCCACCGTGCCGCCGCGCGTCTCCAGGCGGTAGCCGCCGGGGAGGGTGGCCAGGATGTCCTTCGCGGTGCAGCGCTCGTCATCGCCGTGCTCCAGCGCGTTGGCGATCAGTACGCGCAGCTGCAGCACGTAGGTCTGCAGCGTGGTGCGGGCGCTGCGCGGCGGGGTCGCGCCCCACAGCTCCTCGATCAGCAGGCCCACGGAGACGACCTGGTCGGCGTGGAGCGCCAGCAAGGCCAGTACGTGTCTCGGCTTCGGCGCGGTCGGAGTGATCGAGACCCCGTTTTCCCGGACCGACAGCGCACCCAGCACTTCGATGTCCATTTTTCCCCCAAAGGATTCGCCCGAAGGTCGGTCCCGGCCTGCATGGTTGCGACCCGCCGGGCGTCCGGTGCGCACTCGCACCTGACCCCCTGATAAAAAAACAGCACAGTCGGTTTGTCAATACGATCGGTCCGATTCCAGCCAGCACCACCCTTGCCCGCGCCGCCAGTTGAGCCTTCGGCGGCAGCAAACCAGCAGGTCAGACAAGATCTTTGCCGTCAGGAGCCCGGGTGGCCGAGAAGGCCACATCGCGAGATGGCTGAATCTTCACCGCGGATCGCACGCAAGGGACGCGAGCCGCGCTCAGGCGCGAACTCCGTTGCAGCAGAAGGGGTACGCCCGAAATCGGACCCTCGGGCGGGTCATCGGCGACGACTGAGGAACCCTCGAAGAGACCGCCCGGTCGGTTACGCTCCGCTTCCTTGCGCCTGGATCCGGACGAGGACGTCCTGCGCCGCGAGGGACGGCAGCAGCAGTTCCCAGAACCGCGTGACGGTGCGGCGCGAGATCCAGGTGGCGTCGCGGACGGACAGCACCTCGAACCCCACGGTCGCGCCCACCACCGCGCTCACGGCGCCCTCCGGCTCCACACCGGGGCGCAGTTCCCCCTGCGCCCCGGCCCGGGCCACTTCCTCCTCGACCCAGCTCTGCCAGTGCTCGCGCAGGTCGGTGCGGCGCGGCCGGGCCACGTCGCCGCTCAGCTTGAACCCGGCCCGCAGCACCTTGTTGCCGCGCAGCTCGTGGGCGAGCCCGTGGGTCACGTCGACGAGGTGCTGCAGGTGGCTCGCCCCGGCCGGTGACGACTGCGCCGTGACGGCCCGCAGCCCCTGCAGGGCGGCGTCCTCGACGGCGTCGGCCAAGGCAGCCTTGGAGGCGAAGTGGAAGTGCAGTGCGCCGTTGCTCACCCCGGCCTGGGTGCTGATCGTGGTGAGCGACGCGATCGTGAAACCCTCACGGTCGAATGTCTCGGCCGCACGGTGGATCAGGGTTTCCCGAGTCCGCACTGCGCGTTCCTGCTTGGCCATCAAGTTGCTCCGTTATTGCGGGGGATTACCGTGCTTGCGGGACGGAATCTCGGCGTGCTTGTTGCGGAGCATCGCGAGAGCCCTGACGAGGGTGGCGCGGGTCTCTGCGGGGTCGATGACGTCGTCGACGAGGCCGCGCTCGGCCGCGTAGTAGGGGTGCATGAGCTCGGCCTTGTACTCCTTGACCATGCGTGCGCGCATGGCCTCGGGGTCGTCGGCGTCCGCGATCTGCTTGCGGAAGATGACGTTGGCCGCGCCCTCGGCGCCCATGACGGCGATCTCGTTGGTCGGCCAGGCGTACGTGAGGTCGGCGCCGATGGACTGGGAGTCCATGACGATGTACGCGCCGCCGTAGGCCTTGCGCAGGATCAGCGAGATCCGCGGGACCGTGGCGTTGCAGTACGCGTAGAGCAGCTTGGCGCCGTGGCGGATGATGCCGCCGTGCTCCTGGTCGACGCCCGGCAGGAAGCCGGGGACGTCCAGCAGGGTGATGATCGGGATATTGAAGGCGTCGCAGAGCTGCACGAAGCGCGCGGCCTTCTCGGACGCGTGGATGTCCAGCACGCCGGCCAGGTGACCGGGCTGGTTGGCCACGATCGCGACGACCTGGCCGTTCATCCGGCCCAGGACGCAGATGATGTTGCGGGCCCAGCGCTCGTGGACCTCCATGAACTCGCCGTCGTCGACGAGCTCCTCGATGACCTTGAGCATGTCGTAGGGACGGTTGCCGTCGACGGGCACCAGCTCGAGCATCGTCTCGGAGCGCAGGTTCGGCGGGTCGTCGCAGGGCACGGTTGGCGGGTGCTCCCGGTTGTTCTGCGGCAGCATCGACAGCAGGAACCGGACCTCGGCGATGCAGGTCTCCTCGTCGTCGTACGCGAAGTGCGCGACGCCCGAGGTCTCGGCGTGCACGTCCGCGCCGCCGAGCCCGTTCCCGAGACGCCCTCCTGGATGCGGGCGCCCGCGCCGTCGTTCAGCGAGACCAGCGGGGCGCCGGCCGCGATGGCCTTGTCCATGATCTTGTGGATCTTCGTGGCGTGGGCCTCGCCCAGCGCCCCGCCGAAGATCCGGAAGTCGTGCGCGTAGACGAAGACGGTGCGGCCCTCGACCGTGCCCCAGCCCGTGATCACGCCGTCGGTGTAGTGCTTCTTGTCCTCCAGGCCGAACCCGGTCGCCTGGTGGCGGCGCAGCTGCTCGACCTCCTGGAAGGAGTCTTCGTCGAGCAGGAGCTCGATGCGCTCGCGCGCGGTCAGCTTGCCCTTGGCGTGCTGCGCCTCGGTCGCCCGCGCGCTCGGCCCGTTCCGGGCCTGTTCCCGGATGGCCTGCAGCTCGGCCACACGCCCGTAAGCGTCCGCCGCCCCCGCAAGGGCCCGGGTGAGGTGGTTCAGAACACTCACTACACGTCCCTCCCTCAAGGTGCGGCCCGACCAATACCCCACCCTAACAAACCGCGCATGCGGTTTCTCAGGTCGACCGCCTGGCGCGCACGTGATTCAGCCTTGGTCAACAACTGCCGGCACTACCGCCAGTTGTGAGGGGAGCGATAGGCGGCCGTGGCCTGCTCGGACCGCCACAGCGGGGCGTCCTGCGGCTCCGGTACGTCCTGCTCCCCGCCGCGCCCGGCGAGCACCGAACACAACACGACGGTCACCGCGGCCAGCTCTTCATCACTGGCCCAACCCCGCTCGATACGGAGAGCGAACTTTTCAGCGCCCAAAACACCCACGACTCCTCCTCAGGCCTTAGGTCACCGTCGCCGAACGACCTCAAGGCCGACTTGAGACGCGCCAGGAGGGGGATGGAGGACCGCACGGCGCCCGCACGACGCCTAGCAGGGGCGATGTCGAGTCGAAATTGGCCGGAATGCGATCGTCCGCAACTTCTGGCTCTGGAGGCTCGCATTCCCCTGGAAACTAAACCGGTTGGTATGTATCTTTCCTCAAGCTTCGCCTCATTACCCGCGACTCGTCAGCGCCAATTGTTCAGGGGGAACAATGACTGCGACTACGTTCCGAGTTGAGCGCCCAACGATCCCCTCCCCACGAGGGGAGGCCAGGTCGCCCATCAGGCCCTTCAGGTCCGTCAGCCCCTCCTGGCCGACCCTGACCGCGACCGTGCCCAAGGAATTAGTGCACCGGTCCGCCGTCGCCGAGGTCATGCTCACCGACTGGGAACGTCACGACGACACGCGGTTCCGCGTGGCTGCCCAGTGGCCCCGGGGTCACAGCTTCTTCACCCCCGTCGCGGACGGTTACCATGATCCGCTCATCGGCTGCGAAACGATTCGCCAGATCGGCATGCTCCTCGGGCACGCCGAATTCGACGTACCCCTCGGGCACCAGTTCAGCGTCGCGGACATCTACATAACCGTGCGTCCGGAGCATCTGCGGGTGGGCTGGTCGCCGGCGTCCCTCGACATCGAGATCACGTGCACGGACATAAGACGCCGCGGCACGAATCTGTCGGGTCTGCGCTTCGAGGCGGTGCTCCGGCGTGAGGGGAACGTCGTCGCGACCGGGGGCGGTTCGTTCTCCTGCATGACGCCGGGCGTGTACCAGCGCGTCCGCCGCAACCACACCCTGGGCGGGGACTGGCACCAGCTGCCGCTCACCAGTCCGGCGGCGCCGCAGAGCGTCGGACGCATGTCGCCCATGGACGTGGTCCTGTCGCCCACGGGCGATCCCACCCGCTGGCAGCTGAGGGCGGACACGCGTCACCCCATCCTGTTCGAGCACGAGGTGGACCACGTACCGGGCATGGTGCTGGTCGAGGCGGCGCGGCAGGCCACGGCCTCCGTGCTGGGGCGGTCCTCCTACCTGCCGCTCAGCATCTCCACCGAGTTCAAGCGGTACGCCGAACTGGACTCGCCCTGCACGATCGAGGCCGTCCAGCTCCCCGGCACGGGCCCCGACGGCGAGGAAACGGTCGTGGTGACCGGCCATCAGAACGGCGCACTCGTCTTCAGTGCCACCGTGGTCGCAGGGTCGCACGGCCTCTGAAGCGGCAGGAAGCAAGAAAGACAGAGAACAAGGAACGACTACGCTCCGTCACGGGGACGAGAAAGAACTCAGATGATCTCTTGCCCACGCACGGAAACAACCGGCCGGCCGGCCGAGCAGTGCGGGGAGCGTCGCGTCCGTGGCGGCCTTCGCTCCCGCGCGCTGGCGCTCCGCACCGGCCAGGAGCGCCTCGACGAGCTCCCGGGAGTACCGCTCACCCAGCGCGGCCCGCGCCTGGCCAGCGCCCAGTTCCTCGAAGCGCAGCGGACGGTCCAGCAGTTCGGCGAGCTGGGCCGTCTGCTGGACCGCCGTGATCGGCTCCGGCCCGGTCAGGGTGTAGGCCTTGCCCGCATGCCCCTGCTCGGTCAGTGCACGCACCGCCACCTCCGCGACGTCCCGCGGATCGACGCACGCGTTGGGCGAAGACCCGTACCGGGCGCGCACCACGTGCTGCGTGCGGACGGAATCCGCCCAGGCCAAGGCATTCGACATGAACGAGCGGGGACGCAGCAGGGTCCACTCCATGCCGGACCCGCGCAGTAGGTCCTCGTTCGCCCGCTGCCACCTGGTGATCAGGTCATCCGCCCCGGGGTCCTCGACCGCGGCCGCGGACAGCTTCACCACGTGGCGTACGCCGGCCGACGCCGCGGCCCGCACGAAGCGCACGTCGTCGTCGCCGATGCGACTGGTCACGAGGAAGGCGGCGCGGACTCCGGCCAGTGCCCGGGAGAGCGACCGTGGATCCCTGTAATCCCCCTTGACGATCCCGGCCGTGCCCGACGCGCCCGTCACGCGGTCCGGATTCCTCGCCAGGATGCGAACGGCCACGTCGGCGGGGAATCGGCGAACCACCTCCCGCCCGATCCGTCCCGTGGCACCGGTGACGAGAATCATGACCTTCCTTCCCTGACCCGACTATCTCTTCTCGGCGAATCGATCCAACGTGGCGACCCGCTGTAAGATACAAACTGGGCGGTTTTTTACTGACCGCCACAGCGTGGTCACACACCCTGAGGAGGGAGGAGGCAGAGTGGCTGAGCAAGTGCGAGCCGTCCGCACACGGCGGACGATCCTTTCCGCGGCGGCCAAGACCTTCGAGGAACACGGCTACCAAGCCGCAACGATCTCCCAGATCCTCAAGGAAGCCGGAGTGACTAAGGGAGCGCTGTACTTCCACTTCCAGTCGAAGGAAGACCTGGCCCAAGGCGTCCTCGCCGAGCAGGACCAGCGGCTCCTCGTTCCCTCGCGCGCCTCCAAGGTGCAGGAGGTCGTGGACGTGGTGATGCTGCACGCCCACCGCCTGCAGACCGACCCGATGGTGCGCGCCGGTGTACGGCTGTCGATGGACCAGCTGGCGCATGGCCTGGACCGCAGCGGCCCGTTCCTGCGCTGGAGCGAAGTCGGCACGGAGCTGTTCAGGACGGCGCAGAGTCAGGGCGAACTCCTGCCCCACGTCGTGCCTGGCGAGACCGCCGACGTCCTCGTGGGCGCGTTCGCCGGCATCCAGTCCATGTCCCAGGCCATCTGTGACTACGGAGACCTGGTGACCCGGGTGTCCGCACTGATGCGCCACCTGCTGCCCAGCGTGACGGTGCCCTCCGTCCTCGCCTCGCTCGACCTCGCCGCGACCCGGGGAGCCGCCGTCTACGCCGAGGCGCTCAAGGCCGCGGACGAGCTGGAACTCACGGACAGCACCGCCTGAGACCGCGTCACACCCGGCTCGGCCGCGCACCGTCCGCACCTGCGCCCTCGGCCAGGTACGCCGACAGCGCGACGGCCAGGCCGTCACCTCCCGGGGCCCAGGCGATGTACCCATCGGGCCTCACGAGCAGCGCTTCCTGCGGTACGTCGGGAGTGGGCCTCGCGTGCACCACCCGCAGCGTCCCCTCCCAGCCCCGCGCTTCCTCCCGGTAGCCGCTGCTCTCCTCGCCGAAGAGCACCAGCACCGGTCTGCCGTCCGCCAGAAGTCCGATCACATCGGTCTCGCCGGTCGTGGTCGTGAGCGCGACGTTGTGCAAGAACCTTCCCGCACCCAGCGCGGTCCGCCCCGTGTGCTCCGGAAGGACCGTGTCCTGCGCGCTGACCATGCCGCTGAGGTATCCCCCGGCCGGGTCCGCGGCCAGTATCCCGGTGAACACCTCCCGCAGCGCGTCTGCTTCGGCTCCCTCCCGCATCAGCGCGAGCTGGGCCTGCGTGTTCTCGACGACCCGCCGGGCCGCGGGCCGCCGCTCCAGGTCGTAGGTGTCGAGCAGCTGCGCGCCCGCCGAGCCGTGCACCGCCAGCGCCAGCTTCCAGCCCAGGTTGAGGGCGTCCAGCACCCCGGTGCTCAGCCCCTGCCCGCCGATCGGGAAGTGCACGTGCGCGGCGTCCCCGACGAGGAAGATCCGCCCGGCACGCAGGCTCCGGGCCAGCCTGGTGAAGTCGCTGAACCGGCTGAGCCAGCGCGGATCCTCCATCGCGATCTCTCGCCCGGCGATCCAGGACGTCTCCCGGCGCAGTTCCGCCAGGCCGAGCGGCTGGTGCCGGTCGGGGTGCGCCCCGCGGAAGTTGACCGTCCGGATGTGCGTGCGCCCCCCGGACCCTGCCTTTGCGGCGATCCATCCGCGGGATGTGCGGTGCCAGCCCGGGAGCAGGGAGGCCGGGTCCGGAAGCGTGACCGTGCCCGCCATGGCCGCGACCGATGCCGCGTAGGTGTCCGAGCCGATCCCCGCCTGTTCGCGGACCGTGCTGCGCGCACCGTCCGCGCCCACCGCGTACCCGGCGACACAGGTGACCGTCCCGCGCGGCCCTTCGGCCGTGATCCGTACCCCGCCGGGCTCCTGGACGATCCCGGTCACCCTGTGCCCGCGCAGGATCCGGGCTCCGGCCTGCAGGGCCCGTTCCTCGAAGAACCGCTCCAGATCGGCCTGGGAGCACTTGAGGATCGGCTCGGGTTCGCCCTGGGGAGCCGTGATGACCAGTCCGGGAAGACCGCCGAAGTGGAAGGAAGTCGCGCCGCCTGCGGACGAGGAGGCCCCGGCCGGCAGGAGGCCGCGCCGGGCCAGGCACTGGACGGCCCGCGCGTGCAGGGTGGTCGCCTTGGGCTGCTCCGTGACGGCGGCCGCCGCCTCGATGACCACCGTGTCGACGGCGCGGGCGGCCAGTTCGGCCGCCACGAGCAGGCCGACCGGCCCTCCCCCGACCACGGCCACCTGCGCCCGGATCCCGCCGTCCCCCGCGACGACAGCACTCTGCACGTCGATGGCCTTCCCCCCGAACCGATGCCTCTCAACGACGGCAGAAATATACCGGGTGGAATGTTCTTTCTCCGTGCGGGGCGGAAAACTGGTCGTACGGGAGGGCAGGAAATCCCTCCCGCGGCCGTCGGCCGAGGCTTCGCCGACGGCCCGGACTCAGCCGCCGCCCGTGCCCAGCCGGGCCGAGGACATCGGGCCGCCTTCCGAGCGCTCCGTCTTGCACCCCTTGACGCCCGGTGCCAGGGTCCGCGCGTCCACGGCCTCCGCGGGCGCCCCGGTGGCGTACAGCCCGTCGGGTTCGTTGTCCCGGTCGTGCGGGAGCAGCCAGAACACCCTGCGCCGGAAGGTGCCGGAGGACCGGGACGGCTTGGCCCCCGGGCCCAGCACGGCGTATCCGACCATCCGGCCGTCACGGTGGTAGGCGGGCTTGCCGCGGCGCGTCGGGAGCCGGTCCAGGCTCTGCCGGACGTAGTCGAGCCGGGTGATGTCCTCCAGCCATACGAGGTCTGCCTCGTGGAGGATCTCGTCCTCTGCGATGAGGGCGCTCATGCTCTCTCCTCGTGCGCGAGCAGACCGATGCCCGGGTAGTACTTGCGCTGGTTCGACAGGATCATCTCCTTCGGCGATGCCAGACCCACCGCCTCGCGGACGCGTGCCGCGAACGCACGGGAGGAAATCGCCGGCGCCCCCTCATTGTGGCACCAGCTCCTGTATGCGGCGTAGAGAAGGGCCTGTTCCGCCCTCAGATCAGGCTCGAAACGGCAGGTTTCGCCGATGAACCGCCCGGTGTGGTCCTCGGTCTCCGCGTACGCCGTCGTGGCGATGCGGACCCGCTCGGGGCCCGAGAGGTCCTTGTCCCCGCCCAGGTAGCGCCGGGCGCCCTCGATGAGCCAGTTGAGGATGCCCGGGCCCTCCTGGGTGACCAGGACGTCCGCCAGGTTGTCGATCTTGCGGTGGTCGGGGACCACCCGCTCGAACGGGATCAGCCGCATGCGCCGCCAGAACGCGAAGCCGCCGGTGCCCACTTCGGGCCGGTGGTTGCCGAGCAGCCACAGCTTGTGCGTCGGCTCGAAGCTGAAGAAGTCCTGCCGCATCCGGCGCGCCTTGATCCGGTCGCCGCCGGTGAGCAGCTTGACGCGGGCCTCGTCGAAGCGGTCGCCCGGCTTGACCTCGCTGCACACGATGACGCGCCGGCCGTGCAGTTCGGCGAGGTCGGTCGGGTGGCCCTCGTACGGGCGCGCCATCAGGAAGCCGGGCGGCGCGGCGTCCGCGTAGTCCCCGAGGAGTTTCATCAGGACGTCCAGCAGGACGGACTTGCCGTTCTTGCCGGAGCCGAAGAGGAACGGCATGACCTGGGCACCGACGTCACCGGTGACGGAGTAGCCGAGCAGCAGCTGCAGGAAATCGATCATCTCCGCGCCTTCGGGTCCCTCGCCGAAGGTGTCGGTCAGGAAGCGGTTCCAGCGCGGGGTGGCCATCGGCTGCGGTGCGGCCGTGGTGGAGCGCGAGTGGAAGTCCTTCGTCGGCTGGGCGGGGCGGATGTGCCCGGTGCGCAGGTCGACGACGCCCGCGGGGGTGCACAGGGCGTACGGGTCGGCGTCCAGCCGCGCCGCGTTGAGGACCATGCCCGGGGCGGACTTGGCCTGGGTGAGCATGGCGTTCATGCCGCTGGTGCTGAGCGCGCGTCGGCGGTGCTGCTGGAGCGCGGACGGGGTGTAGACGCCGCGCGGGTCGGTGGTGGCGATGCTCTCCGCGAGGTCGCCCGCGGCCCAGAGCACGGTGTCGTCCTCGTCGACCTGCCAGCGGGTGCCGTCCCACCGGAACCAGCCGATGCCGGGCACGTGGCGGTAGTCGTCGGCGTAGAGCTTGACGAACAGTTTGGCGTTGCCGCGGTCGGTGAGGGTGTCTGGCAGCAGTCCGGACGCCGTCGCCTCCCCGTCCGAGTGCACGGCGCGGGCTTCCGCAACGGGAGGCTCCTGGGCTTCGTCGACGTCCGCGTCCTGTTCGCCGGGCTCCGCCGCGACGGGCTGGGCGAGGATCTGCGCAGCGGCGGCCTGGACGTCGAACTCGAACAGCTGGCTGCTGTTGTCCAGGCTCACCTGCGGCCTCCCAGCGCCAGCGGACGCATCGCGCCCGCTCTGAGTCCGCTGCGGATGACGGCGCCGCTGCGGCGTTCCTGCCCCGGGCGGGCCCGTTCGGCCGCTTCCCGCAACGAGGCGCAGGCCTCGGCCTCGGTCAGGTGCCCGGCGGCGACCAGTCCTCCGGCGGTGTAGGCGGCGCGGTTGAGCTTCTCGGAGAAGGCGGCCCCCTCGGGTACGGCGGCGCAGGCCGTGACCTCGGCGAGGACCCCCGCCAGCAGCCGGCCCGGGGCTCCACGGCCGCCGCCCGCCGCGATGACGGCCTGCCGGGCCCGCGGCGGTACGGAGCGCGGCGCGGCCACGTGCGCCGGTGACAGGTGCCCGGTGCGCTCCAGTTCGCGGGCGAGCCAGGCCGGGAGCGGCGCGGGCTCCCGTACGGGCCCCACGGGCCGGTAGACGCCCCCGGGGGTCACGGTGCCGGGGGCCACGATGTAGCCGCCGTGCGCCCGTACGTCGACCTGCCAGGCGAGGGCGCGGCCGCTGCCCGAGCCGGTGGAGCACTGCCAGCGGTGGCCGCCCTGGTCCCGGTACCAGACGTGCAGGCCCCCGGAGGGGGTGCGTACGCGCAGGGTCGAGGTGTCGTCGGCGGGGCTGACGGCGCCGCGCAGGGCGGCGAGCAGGCCCAGCGTGTGGAAGCCGTTGGCCAGTCCGGTCAGGTCCACGGCCGGGGATATCCCGACGCCGGGCAGCAGCCGGTCCCGGTCGGGGAGTTCGCGGGCGTGCGCGTCGATGTCGATGACCACCAGCCCCGCGGGGCCGCACGCCACACCGATGCCCAGGTCGGGGCGGCGGCCCCAGCACTGCTCGATCCTGGCGGGGTCGAGGGTGGCCGCGTGGAAGCCGTGGCACCAACGGCCCGCCCGCAGGCATTCGCAGGCCCCTCGGTGGTGGCCCGATGACCGGCACGTCTCACAGTTGCCCACGGGCGTCTTGCGGCCCGGTGCCAGCGGATGGACCGGCCACCCTCGGCGCGCGCACCACAAGGCAGTCGCAAGAGGCTGCGGTTCCCCCCATGCAGCTCCCCCCGACTGTCTTGGGTCGCTACGCGAAACCCGCAGCTCAGCTGCCATCACTTCCCCCATCAGCGACTGAAGCGACTGAACGCCTGGAAACAGATTAGCGAAACCCCTGGGAAGCGAGAGTCTTTTGAGCCTGCACAGGGGGACGCCTGCGCTGCGTGCTCGAGCGACTCAGCGACTGAAGGCGCAGCTACCGAAGTTTCTTCGGTAGCTCGTTGAGTCGCTCACAGAACACCAGGTCACAGAGGTACGCAAGCCAGAACAGCGACTGAAGCGACTCAAGACCCCTATATATGACGCACACACGCACGCACACGCGCACGTGCGTTACGGCTCATATACCGGGACCTTGAGTCGCTTCAGTCGCTGTCAGGCAGTAACACCCCCTCTGAACAGGGGTTTCGGCCAGCGCGCCACAGCGACCGAAACTGTGCTGAGTCGCTGTTCTTCAGTCGCTGCGCCCGGCGGGCCGGATCGGAAGGCGTCGAGTCCGCCTCCGCCCTGGCTCTAGCAGGTGGTGAGGCGATGCAGAGGCCCGCCCCCGGCCCCGGCCCGCGGGCCCCGCGCCGGGCGTCCCACGGTCGCTGTCGGCCCCGGCAGGCGGGACCTCAGCTGCCGGGTTCCCCCGCCAGGAGCAGCTTCTTCTGCGGCTTGCCCATGGCGTTGCGGGGCACCGCGGCGATGAAGCGGACCTCCCGGGGACGCTTGTGGACCGAGAGCCGGGCCGCGACGAAGTCGGTGAGCTCCTCACCGGTCACGCCCTCGGCGACGACGTACGCCACGATCCGCTGGCCCAGGTCGGCGTCGGGGACCCCGACCACCGCGGCCTCGGTGACCTTGGGGTGGTCCAGGAGGGCGTTCTCGATCTCGCCGGCGCCGATCCGGTAGCCGCCCGACTTGATCAGGTCGATGGAGGCGCGCCCCACGATGCGGTGGACCCCGTCGGCAGGATCGACGGCCGCGATGTCGCCCGTACGGAACCAGCCGTCCTCGGTGTACGCGGCCGCGGTGGCCTCCGGCCGGCCCAGGTACCCCGCGAACAAGGTGGGCCCGGTCAGCTGGAGTTCGCCGATGTCGGATCCCGGCTCGGCGGCGATCCGGGTGCGGATGCCGGGCAGCGGGGTGCCGACCGTCCCCGGGCGGACTTCGGCCCCGGCCCGGCCGCTGATGGTGATCAGGGTCTCGGTCATGCCGTACCGCTCGACGGGCCGGTGCCCCGTGAGGCGCTCCAGGTCGCGGAAGACGGGCGCGGGCAGGGCGGCGCTGCCGGAGACCAGCAGACGGGCGCCCGCGAGCTCGGCGGCGGCCTCGGGAGCTCGGGCGACGCGGGACCAGACCGTGGGCACGCCGAAGTAGAGGCTGCCGCGCGCCCGTGCGTACGCCTCGGGGGTGGGCCGGCCCGTGTGGACGAGGCGGCTGCCGGTGCGCAGGGCCCCCAGGACGCCGAGGACCAGCCCGTGGACGTGGAAGAGCGGCAGGCCGTGCACGAGGGTGTCCTCGGCGCTCCACTGCCAGGCCTCGGCGAGGGCGTCCAGGTCGGCCGCGAGCGCCGCGGCGGACAGGACCACGCCCTTGGGGGCGCCGGTGGTGCCGGAGGTGTACAGGATCAGCGCGGGGTCCTGCGCCGCGGGCACGGGCCCGCTCCAGTCGGAGCGCCGCGCGAAGTCCACGTCGACGGTGCGGGCGCCCGAGTCCCGCAGGATGTGCTCGCGTTCGGCGCTCCCCGCGTCGGGCGGCAGCGGTACGAGGGGCACCCCGGCCAGGAGCGCGCCGACGGCGGCCGCGACGGTCTCCAGGGAGGCGGTCGCGGTCACCGCGAAGGCGGGGGCCCCGGCCACGTCGGCGGCCACCGCACGGGCCGCGCCGAGCAGTTCCTCGTAGGAGGCGGAGCGGCCCGCGACGGTGACGGCGTCCTTCCGGTCCCCGTAGGTGCCGGTGAGTGCGGTCAGCATGGCGGCGGCTCCGGTGGGTCGGCGGGCGGGGCGGGTGCGGGCCTTGATCAGCCTACGGGGGGCGGAGGCGGCCCCTGCGGACCCTCCCCCGCCCCTGCCGGGAGCCGGTCAGATGAGGCCCTGGGCGAGCATGGCGTCCGCCACCCGCTCGAAGCCGGCGATGTTGGCCCCGGTCACGTAGTCGCCCGGCGCCCCGTACCGTTCGGCGGTCTCGTACGACACGGCGTGGACGGAGCGCATGATGGCGGCGAGCTCCTCCTCGACGCGCTCCGCGGACCAGGCCGTACGGCTCGCGTTCTGGCTCATCTCCAGGGCGCTGACCGCGACCCCGCCCGCGTTGGCGGCCTTGCCGGGGCCGAAGGCGACACCGGCCTCCTGGAGGAGGCGGACGGCCCCGGGGGTGGTGGGCATGTTGGCGCCCTCCGAGACGGCCCTGACACCGTTCTGGACCAGGGTGCGGGCGTCCGCCTCGTCGAGCTCGTTCTGGGTGGCCGAGGGGAAGGCGACGTCGGCGGGGACCTCCCAGACGCGGCCGCCGCGCACGAAGCGGGCCGAGGCGCCGCGGCGCTGCGCGTACTCGGAGACCCGGCCGCGCTCGGCCTCCTTGATCTGGCGGAGCAGCGCGAGGTCGATGCCCTTGTCGTCGACGACGTAGCCCTCGGAGTCGGAGGCCGTCAGCGGGTTAGCGCCGAGCTGCTGGAGCTTCTCGATGGTGTGCAGGGCGACGTTGCCGGAGCCGGAGACGACGGCGCTCAGGCCGTCCAGGGCGCCGCCGCGGGCCGCGAGCATCTCGGCGGCGAACAGCACGCTGCCGTAGCCGGTGGCCTCCGGGCGGATCGCGGAGCCGCCCCAGCCGCGGCCCTTGCCGGTGAGCACGCCGGCCTCCCAGCGGTTGGTGATGCGCCGGTACTGCCCGAAGAGGTAGCCGATCTCGCGGCCGCCGACGCCGATGTCCCCGGCCGGCACGTCGGTGTGCTCGCCGATGTGGCGGTGGAGCTCGGTCATGAAGGACTGGCAGAACCGCATCACTTCGGCGGCCGAGCGGCCGCGCGGGTCGAAGTCGCTGCCGCCCTTGCCGCCGCCGATGCCGAGGCCGGTCAGCGCGTTCTTGAAGACCTGCTCGAAGCCGAGGAACTTCACCACGCCGATGTCGACCGACGGGTGGAAGCGCAGACCGCCCTTGTACGGGCCGAGCGCGCTGTTGAACTCGATGCGGTAGCCGCGGTTGACGTGCACCCGGCCGTGGTCGTCCTGCCACGGGACCCGGAAGATGATCTGGCGCTCCGGTTCGACGAGGCGCTCCACGAGCCCGGATTCGGCGTATTCGGGCCGTGCGGCGAGCACGGGCGCCAGGGTCTCCAGCACCTCCCGTACCGCCTGGTGGAACTCGGGCTGGGCGGGGTTGCGGCGTTCGATGTCGGTGCGCAGCGCGTCCAGTCCGTCCTTCGGGGCCGTCTGGTCCTTCACGGTTGCTCCTCCTGGAGGTGGGTTCCGGTGCCGGTGGCCAGCCGGAGGCTACCTCGTCGGACCGTGCCGTCCCGGGGGGCGAGGACCCGCTTGCCGGTCCCCCGGGCCGTCGGACCGGATCACGCCCACTGTTGCGGGCCGCGGCCGAGACACCGTGGACGCCGGGTCGAATCCTGCGGGACACGGGGTCCGGGGCGCCCCTATGATCGGCGCTCCGACCACCACCAGGGGGAAACCGGCGTGGAAACGGCACGGCTCGCCTCACTCGTCGCCGCGACGATCACCATGGGCCTGATGAGCGGCCTGTTCTACGGGTTCTCCGTCGCCGTGATGCCCGGTCTGGCGCGCAGCACCGACCGGACGGTCATCGAGGCGATGCAGCGCATCAACGTGGCCATCCTCAACGGCTGGTTCCTGCTCGGCTACATCGGCGCCCTCCTGTTCACCGGGCTGGCACTGGGCCTGCACATCCCCTCCGGCGGCTCCGCACTCGGGCCGCTGACCGGCGCGTTCGTCTGCTACGTCCTGGCGATGGCGGTCACGGCCCGGGTGAACATCCCGCTGAACAACGCCCTGGACAAGGCCGGTCCGGCCGAGCAGCTCGCCGATCCGGCCGCCGTCCGCGGCGCGTTCGAGGCGCGCTGGGTGCGCGCCAACGTGTGGCGCGCGGTGCTGTGCACGGCCTCCGTCGCACTCCTGGCCTGGGCGCTGCTGCTCCACCGTTAGGGTGCGGGGATGAACAGCACGTCACCGCGCCTGGTACCGGTCACCGCCGACAACTTCGACGCCGTCTGCGCGGTGCGGGTGCATCCCCGTCAGGAACACCTCGTCTCTCCGGTCGTGAAGTCGCTGGCCGAGGCGTACGTCCACGGGGAGGCCGCCTGGCCGCGGGCGATCGTCGACGGCGACGAGGTCGTCGGCTTCGTGATGGCCTTCCTCGACATAGCCTGGAACCCGGCCGAGGACCCCCGTGACATCCGCTCCGGCCTCTGGCGCCTGAACATCTGCGCCTCCCACCAGTCCAAGGGCTACGGCCGCTTCGCGGTCGGCGCCGTCACCGACGAGCTCCGCCGCCGGGGCGCCACGCGGGCCTACGTCACCTGGGAGCCGGGCGAGGGCAGCCCCGAACCCTTCTACCTGGGTCTGGGCTTCGCCCGCACCGGTGAGCTCAGCGGCGGCCAGCCGGTCGGCGTGCTCGAACTGGCCTGAGAGCACGTTAGGGCGCCGGGAGGACCACCGTACGAGGGCTCGCGGACGGCGCGGGCGCCGCGGGCGCGGCCGGGGAGCTGCGGAACTCGCGGGGGCTGACGCCGCGCACCCGCTTGAAGGCGGTGGAGAGGGCGAACGCGCTGCTGTAGCCCACCCGGCGGGCCACCGTCGCGACCGTGGAGTCCGGTTCGCGCAGCAGGTCGGCGGCCAGGGCCAGGCGCCAGCCCGTCAGGTACGCCACCGGCGGCTCTCCCACGACCTCCGTGAAGCGGCGGGCCAGCGAGGCGCGCGAGACCCCGACCTGCAGGGCCAGTTCCTCCACCGTCCAGCCGTGCGCCGGGTCCTCGTGCAGCAGGCGCAGCGCCGGGCCCACCACCGGGTCGCTCTGGGCGCAGTACCAGGCGGGGGCGCCGCTGCCCGGCGCGGCCAGCCAGGTGCGCAGCACCCCGATCAGCAGCAGGTCCAGCAGCCGGTCCAGGACGATCTCCTGGCCGGGCTCGTCCCTGCCGATCTCCTGCGACAGCATTCCGACGAGCGCGGTGTCGGTGGAGTCCGGGCGGCGGCGCACCAGGACCGACGGGAGCACCCCGAGCAGCCGCCGGCCGATCTCGCTCGGTGCCTGGTAGGTGCCGCTGAGCATCACCGCGGAGTCCTCGTCCTGGAAGGCGGCGCCCCAGGTGCGTACGCCCAGGTCCATCGTGCCCGTCACGTCCTCGCCGGCCTGCGTGCTGCACCGCTGGTCCACGTCGACCGTGATCTGCACGGGCGTGTCCGGGGAGTCCGCGACCGTGTAGGCCTCTGGCCCCCGTACGACGGCGACGTCCCCCGGGCCGATCCGCACGGGTGCGCCCTCGTCGGGCACCAGCCATGCGGAGCCGCGCACCATCGTCACCAGCGACAGCGGAGCCCGGTCCTCCACCCGCAGGGACCAGGGCGGGTTGAAGACGGACTTGAGCAGGAAGGCGCCCCGGGCCTGGGGGCGTTCGAGGAGGCCGGTCAGCGTGTCCATGCGCACATCCTCCCCGCCGGACGGCTCAGGCGTTCCAGACGCCGGCCGCCGCCGCCTCGCGGGCGTAGTCGGCGAAGTCCCGCGGCCGCCGGCCCAGGACCTCCTCCACCCCGTTCGCCAGATGGGCGTTGCGCCCGTCGAGGATCAGCGTGAACAGGTCGGCGAAGTCCTCCGGCAGGCCGTGCTCGCGCAGCACCGCGCGATAGGCCTCGCCCGAGACCGGGACGTACGCGATCTCACGGCCCGTGGCCTTCGACAGCTCGGCGGCGACGTCGTGGAAGCTGAGGAGGCGGGGGCCGGTCAGCTCGTACGTCCGGCCGATGTGCCGGTCGTCGGTCAGCGCGGCCACCACCACGTCGGCGATGTCCCCGGCGTCGACGAAGGGCTCCACGGCGTCCGCGGTGGGCAGGGCGATCTCGCCGGCCAGGACCGGCTCCAGGAAGAAGCCCTCGTCGAAGTTCTGGTGGAACCACGCGGCGCGGACGACGGTCCAGTCGGCGCCGGAGGCCTTCAGCTCCTCCTCGGCGCGCTGGGCCGCCTCCTCGCCGCGGCCGGAGAGCAGGACCAGGCGGCGCACTCCGGAGGCCACCGCGGCCCGGGAGAAGGCACCGACCTGCTCGGCGGCCCCGGGGAAGGCGAGGTCGGGGTAGTAGGTGACGTACACCCGGTCGACTCCCTCCAGGGCAGGCCCCCAGGTGTCGGGCCGGTCCCAGTCGAAGGGCGGCTCGCCGGTGCGGGAGCCGACCCTGACGGGGCGGCCCCGGGCGGCGAGCGTCTCGGCGACGCGGCGGCCGGTCTTGCCGGTGCCGCCGATGACGAGGGTGGTCTGCGTGGTCTGCGTGTCCTGGGTCATGGGTTCAGTCAATTCCACTGCCGCGAGACGGGCCATAGCCGCAAAGCTCAGACGCATACGCGTGCGTCTCAGGAACAGGTGTTCACTTCAGGGTGTGGGCGACCAGGGCGTTGGCGTGACCGTGGCCCAGCCCGTGTTCCGTCTTGAGCCAGGAGACGAGCTCCATGTGCCGGGTGAGGGGCGAGGAGCGGATGAGGTCCTGCCAGTGGGAGACCGGGAAGCCGTACTTCTTCTCGATGGAGGGGAAGTAGGAGGCCGGTCCCTTGGGCGTCTGGGTCATGTCCGTGGTTCCTGTCCGTCCGTGGTCGGCGCGCCGTGCATCCGCTGTCAGGAGGAGAGACCACCGGGCCGCCCGGAACTCATCGCTCGGAGCCGGCAAATCTTTCGCAGACGTCCGAGGCCGCTGCGACGGCCCCCCTCAACCGGAGCGCAGGTCAAGCAATGTGATCACATGTCGGTATGACGAGGACGCTCTACCTGCTCTGTTCCGCCGCCCCGCCCGTGTTCGACGTGGCCCACGTGATCGAGGATGCCCGGGCCCGGGGCTGGGACGTGTGCCTGGGCCTGACGCCGAGCGCGGCCCACTGGCTGGCCGGGAGCCTCGACGGGCTGGCGGCCCTGACCGGCCACCCGGTGCGGTGGCAGTACAAGCTGCCCGGGGAGCCCGACGTATGGCCCGTGGCCGATGCACTGCTCGTCGCCCCGGCCACCTTCAACACCCTCAACTCCTGGGCGCTCGGCCTCACCGACCGGTTCGCGGTCGGGGTCGCCGCCGAGGCGCTCGGCAAGGGCACTCCGGTGGTGACCGTCCCCTGCCTGAACTCCGCGCTCGCCGCGCACCCGCGGTTCGACCAGTCCCTGGCCGTACTGAGCGGGGCCGGGGCGACGGTGCTGTACGGCGAGGGCGGCTTCGTCCCCGGCCCGGCCGGCCCCGACGCCCCCGACCACTTCCCGTGGCAGGCGGCGCTGGACGCCGTGGACCGGGGCCGGACCGCCTTCGCGTAGGGCCGGGAAAGGCGGCGAGCGTTAACGGCGTTAACGCCGCCGACCGTTAACGGCGTTAACGCCGTTAACGCCCGGGCACCCCTCCCGCCTGCCAAAAACTAATAAGGCAAACCAGTCCAAACCCCAGCGAACAGCCTGCCCTTCCTCTAAAAAAGTACTTGTCGACTGGTTTTCTTTGGCGCTGTCCCACTACATTGCTCCTCGTGCGAGCCTCCGCATCCCCCCACCTCCGGCTCGCCGTGCACACAGGAGACGTATACGTGGCGAGGGTCAGGCAGGAACGGGCCGAGATCACCCGTCAGGCGATCCTCGACGGCGCAGCCGCCGCCTTCGACGCCGCAGGGTTCGAAGGCACCAGCCTCAGCGACGTGGTCAGGCGCGCGGG
The DNA here is from genome assembly GCF_000725805.1 of Streptomyces xanthophaeus. Taxonomy (GTDB): domain Bacteria; phylum Actinomycetota; class Actinomycetes; order Streptomycetales; family Streptomycetaceae; genus Streptomyces; species Streptomyces xanthophaeus. Next base: position 38,082 of record NZ_JOFT01000058.1, read on the forward strand.
AGTCACCAAGGGCGCCCTGTACTTCCACTTCCAGTCCAAGGAAGCCCTCGCCCGCACCCTGATGGCCGAGCAGCTCCAGGTGGGTGAGGGCGTCCCCGCCATCGCCGACCCGGGCCTCCAGACGGTCATCGACCTCACCCACCAGATGGCGTACGGACTGCGCACCAACGTCCGCATCCGCGCCGGGATCCGGCTGGTCATCGAGTTCGGCTCCTTCACCCACCCGGACCCGGTCCCGTACGACGCCTGGATCGACACCTGCGTCAGCTGCCTGGTCCCGGCCCAGCAGCGCGGCGACGTACTGCCCTCGCTCGACGTGCACGACCTCGCGACGCTCTTCGTCGGCTCGTTCACCGGCATCCAGGTCACCTCGCACGTGCGCACCGGCCGCGACGACCTGCACACCCGGCTCGTCGACCTCTGGAACCTCCTCCTCCCGGGGGTCGTGCCCGCCGACCGCATCCCCCTCTTCGACCCGGCCGGCTCGGCCGCGTGCCGGGCCGAACTCGCTCTGCCCGCCCCCGACTCCCTCGGAGTCCCGGTCGGCTGACACCGCATCCAGGGCGGCCTCGCACACGCCGTGGTGAACCACGGGGGTGCTCACTACGGCGTGTGCGAGGCCGCCCTGTCGCGTACCCGGGGTCCCTCCACCCGCATTTCGTTAGCAAGCTTCAAGCGTGGCGGTCCCCTGAACCCCCGAACGTTAGTAAAGTCCCTCTCATGACTTCGCCCTCGTCCCAGAGCGACCGAGAGAAGGTCGTCTCCAAGCTCCCCCCGTGGCTGCGCCAGGAACTGAAGATCCGCACCGCTCAACTGCGGGTGGACATCCAGGACGCCGTCCACCAGGGCATCGCCCAGTGGAGCGCGCTCGCCTCCGCCCCCGCCCCCGTCGACACCTCCGGCGCCGAGTCCTTCTCCACCTGGCTGCCCTCCGGCCAGTGGGAGTCCTTCCGCTCCGGCGCCAAGGACCGCGGGGTCTCCCTCATCCAGGGACTGGCCCAGGCCGTGCGGCTCTGGCTGGAGACGAACCCGGCCCCCACCGTGCAGCGGCCCTCCGTCGTACGCCGCATCGTCGTGTGCAACCAGAAGGGCGGCGTCGGCAAGACCGCCATCACCGCCGGCACCGCCGAGGCCCTGGCCGAGGACCCGGAAACCCTCCACCCGGTGCGCATCGCCCGCCAGCTGGCCCGCCTCACGGCCACCGGGGACGAGGGCGACGGCGGTCAGCCGGACACGGCGACCACACCCCTCGACCTGGAGGACCTCCCGGGCCTGGGCATGCGCGTCCTGCTCGTCGACTTCGACCCGCAGGGCCACCTGACCAAGCAGCTCGGCCAGCAGCCGCTGCCCATCGGCGGCGACAGCCTCACCTGCCACATGGCGGGCGAGGCCAAGGGCCCGCTCGCCGACCTGATCGTGCCCGTCCCGGGCGACCGGTTCGGCGACCGGCTGCACATCCTGCCCGCCTGCACGGACGCCTTCCTCCTCGACGTCCGCCTCTCCACCGTCCGCGCCCGCGAGGCCGCCCTCGAACGGGCCCTCTCCCCCGTCGAGTCCGACTACGACGTCATCCTCATCGACTGCCCCCCGAGCCTCGGCCTGAGCATGGACGCGGCCATCTACTACGGGCGCCGCCGCGACAACGAACAGCCCGGAGCCTCCGGCGCGCTGATCGTCGTACAGGCGGAGGACTCCTCGGCCGACGCGTACGACCTGCTCACCTCCCAGATCAATGACCTGCGCGACGACCTCAGCCTCGACATCGGCTACCTCGGGCTCGTCGTGAACCTCTACGACGGGCGGCGCGGCTACATCGCGACCTCGTCCCTCCAGGCCTGGATGGACATAAAGGATCCGCGCGTCGTCGCCATCGTTCCCGACCTCAAGGAACAGCGCGAAGCCGTCCGCGTGAAGCAGCCCCTCTTCGTCTACGCCCCCAGAGGCGACCAGGCCGTCGCCCTGCGCGCCCTCGCACGGGAGATCTCATGAGCAGCAAGGCCGACAAACTCGCCGTCTCCGCGTCCTTCGCCCGTGCCCAGCCCGTCGGCGTCAGCTCCCGCCGCGCGGCGATCGCCGAAGCCACCGCCGCCCCCACCTCCGGGATCGTCCCGCCGTCGGAAGTCCCCATCGAGGCGCTGGCCCACAACCCGTTCAACCTCCGCGAGGAGCTCACCGAGCTGGAGGAGATGGCGCAGTCCCTCACCGCCCGGGGCCAGCTCCAGCCCCTCGCGGTCGCCACCCGGATGGCCTTCATGGAGGCCCACCCGGGCCAGACCGACGGCCTCGGCCGCGCCCCGTACGTCGTCATCGACGGCAACCGGCGCCTGGCGGCGGCCCAGCTGGCGGGCCTCAAGTCGATGCACATCCACGTCAACGACTCCCTGGCCACCTCGGCGGCCGACATCCTCGAATCGGCGCTGATCGCCAACATCCACCGGGTCGACGTGGCACCCATGGACCAGGCCCGCGCCCTCCAGGAACTCGTCGACGTACACGGCTCCCAGGCCCAGGTCGCCAAGCGGCTCGGCAAGACGGCGGCCTGGGTCTCCCAGCGCCTGGCCCTCCTCCAGCTCACCCCGGACCTCCAGGACAAGGTGGAGTCGGGCGAGCTGAAGGTGGAACCGGCCCGGCGCATCGGGCGGCTGCCGCAGGAGGAACAGGAGGCAGCGGCGGAGGCCACCGTTAACGCCGTTAATCCCCCCCGACAGCGCACCCGGACCGTTAACGGCGTTAACGCCGTTAACGCCCCCGCCCCGGCACCCGCGGACCGCTCCGAAGGCACGGAAGCCGTTAACGGCGTTAACGCCGTTAACGCGACCCCACGGCTCACGATCGCGGCCGGCTCCCCGGAGGACATCGCGAACGCCCTGGCCGCCCAGCTGTCCCCTGACGACCTCAAGGCCGTCACGGAGCTCCTCCTGAGCCGGATCTAGGACGGGCACCCACCGACGGGGGCGTTAACGGCGTTAACGCCGTTAACGCCGACGCAGCGCCCCACGTGCGTTTCGTGTGCGTTCAACCGTGCGCTTCACATAGGCTGCACCCGGAGGTACCCCACCATGCACGAGGAACAAGACGGCCTCTTCGCCGCGGTCGACGCCCTGCTCGAAGAGGCAGCGGCGCAGGACGCCCTGCCGCACCCCGACGAGCGCAAGCGCCTGCGCGAGGCCGCCGGGCTCAGCCAGGACCAGATCGCCAAGGCCCTGTCCGTCCGCCGGGAGACCGTCACTTCCTGGGAGACCGGCCGCACGGCCCCCCGCCCCCCGAAGCGCGCGGCCTACATCCGCCTCCTGGACGGCCTGGCCACCCTCCACCCCATTAACGCCGTTAACGCGGACGCCCCCCCGGCACCCGGCACCCCGGCACCCATTAACGCCGTTAACGCGGACCGAGCCCCACAGACCGCCGGGACCGTTAACGGCGTTAACGCCGAGCACCGACACCTTCCGGCCGACTCAGGCACCGTTAACGCCGTTAACGCGGAGCCCACCCGGGCACCCGAGACCCAGGGCACCGTTAACGCCGTTAACGCGGAACCGAAGCCGCAGCCCCCCACCCCCCTCGGGACCGTTAACGCCGTTAACGCCGTTAACGCCCCGCCCCCCGGACGGGACTCACAGACCTCGGGGACCGGGACCGCCACAGGGACCGTTAACGGCGTTAACGCCGAACCCACCCCGGCACCCAAGAATCCGGCACCCGAGACTGCGGTACCCGGGACCCAAGGGGAGACCGCCAACGCACCGGCTGCCCGCCGCCGCCCCGCCGCCTGGAACCGTCCCGCCGCCCTGGAAGGCAACGGCCCCCTGGCCGTCCTGGACGGCCACGGCCGCGCCCACGCCTCCGGCGGCCTGGTCCTCGACCACCCCACCACCGGCCTGCCCGACCTCGTCACCTGGGCCCTGGGCCCCGGGGCCGACCTCCGCTCCCCCCGCCTGCACCGCAACGGCAAGGACGGCGACCCCCTCCTCGTCCTCACCCCCGACGCCACGGAAGCCCTCGGCCTCCCCCTCGTCCTAGAGGACCGCCGCGGCCTGCGCCTCCCCGACGACCACCCGGTCCTGCGCCAGCTCGCCAAGGCCAAGTGGCAGCTCACCCGACGCGGCTTCGGCCCCTGGCCCCGCATCTACCGCCCGGCCACCCAGGGCGGTCCCCGCCAGTGCGTCCAGCTCGCGATCCTCCCCTGGGGCGCCCTCGACCCGCGGGCCTGGGGCGAGGACACTTCCGGCCTCCCGGCTCCGGAACTCGCCGAGCTGCTCACCTGCTACGCCACCCGCGTCCTCACCCCCCGAGGATCCACCGCAGTCTCCGGCCTGGAACTGATGACGGCCCTGCGCCCGCCCACCCGCGCCGCCCGGAACCCCGCCACCAACGCCTGGGAGTCCGCACTCGTCGCCGGTTCCCTCACCCGCCCGGTCGACCCCGCTCCCCCGGAGGCCCCCGACGAACACCCGGTGGTCGCCGCCCTCTACCCGCGCGCCCACCAGCGGACCCCGGACCAGGTCCTCGACGAAGAGGCCTACGACTGGATCCGCGACCCGGAGCTCCTCACCGACGCCGAGTGCGCCCGCACCCACGCGGTCGGCATCGACGTGAACATGGCCTTCGCCGCCGCCGCGAACCGCCTCACCGTCGGCCTCGGCCCCGCCGCCCACACCAAGGCGCCCCGCTTCGACCCCAAGACCCCCGGCTGCTGGCTCGCCGACCTCTCGGGGCTCCGCCTCGACCCGCGCCTGCCCAGCCCCTTCACCCCCCACGGCAAGGCACCGACCGGTCCCGCCTGGTACGCGACCCCGACCCTCGCCTACGCCCAGGAGCTCGGCCACGAAGTCCACCCCACCGAGGCCTGGCTACGCCCGGAGAACGGCCCGTACCTCGACGCCTGGTACACCCGCCTCCGCGACGCCTACCTCGCCACGATGGCCGACCTCGGCGTGCATCCCGGACTCGACGACACCGAGTTCCTCACCGCGATGCAGACCCACAAGCAGGACGACCCCGCGCGCACCGCCGTCCTCTCCGCGATCAAGTCCACCGTCAAGGGCGGCATCGGCAAGCTCCGCGAACGCCCCCAAGGCTCCGGCTACCGCCCCGGCGAACCCTGGCCCGCCCTGGAACGCCCCACCTGGCGCCCCGACATCAGGGCCGCCGTCATCGCGACGGCCCGCGTCAACATGCACCGCAAGATGCAGAAGCTCGCCACCACGGCCGGCCTGCACCCCATCGCGGTGCTCTCCGACTGCGCGGTCTACCTTTCCGACGGTCCCAGCCCGCTCGACTTCCTCCCCCGCACCCCCGAGGGCAAGCCGCTGCCCGGAGGGTTCCGCCTCGGGGTCAGTCCCGGCATGGTCAAGCACGAGGGCACCCAACCCCTCCTGTGGGCCGTCCAGATGCTCGACGAACGACACAACCCGGCCCGCCACATCAAGGGCCACGACGCCGCGGCCGACGGGGAGTAACAACCAGCCATGTCCGAGATCAGCGACAGCCTCAGCCGCGCCGACGAACAGAACTTCACCCGCCCCGTCCCCAAATCAGCGGGCGCTCAGATGCGCTTCCTCGTCAAACAGCTCAAGTCCACCAAGGCAGTGGCGACCCTCCTCAACATCTCCCAGCGGACCGTCGAGCGCTACGTGAAGGACCAGATCAAGCAGCCCAAGCCGGCCCTCTCGGCCCGCCTCGAAGGAGAGGTCCGCCGACGCTGGCAGCCCCTGGTCCGCAAGCGGGCGCGCGACAAGGCGGCAAAATCCACCGGCCTGGTCATCGAGACGCGCGCCCGGTTCGGATTCACCGCCGCTCCGGGAACGAGCGACGACGGCCGGATGCGCCGCATCACCCAGCACCTGCCGCCGGAGTACGCGAGCCGCCTCCTCGCAGCCCAGGAAGCGGGCGCCGCCGAGTCCCAGCTCCGCGCCATCGCAGCGGAAGGCCTCCAGGAGGTCTACTTCAAGGACAGCGGCTCCCGCGCCCAAGGACTCCTGGTCGAGTTCACCGACATCGACTACGTCGACTTCGCCTTCTAACCCCACAAGGCCCTCTCCACCCCCTCTGCGCCCCGAAAAACCCCAGAGGGCCCCGGAGTGAACCCCGAAGCCCTCCAGCGCCCCTGAGACCCCCTCAGGGCCCGGTAAGGCAAACATCACTACCCCACGGCGTGCAACGTCCTCCGCCGCTTCGACTCCGCAGCCTTCTTCGCCGCGGCCAACGCGGCCCGCTTCTTCCGCTGCTCGGCCAGCTGGTCCTGGTAGGCCGCCACCGCCTCGTGATAGCTGGCGACGTACCCACGCGCATCCAGCCGCTCCTCGGCCGCCATCTCGTTGACCGCGGCCACGGCGTCCTCGAACGAGTTGTACCCGGCCAGCATCGGATTGATCTGGTAGATCCCGTTCCTGACCTTCCGCACCAGCTTCGCGAGCTCCAGGCTCCGCAGCGCGGCGTTGACGCTCGGCCGGCTCAGCTCCAGCATCCCCCCGATGCTGGCCTGGTCGATGAGGATCCGCCCTCCGGGCTCGCTCAGCGAACGCAGCTTCAGCAGTACGCGGTATGCCGCAGGCGGCAGGTCGAGGTCGGAGAGAAGCCCGTCGGCGTTGACCGCAGCGAATCGCAAGGTGCTCACTGAGCTGTCCCTTCTTCCTTGCGCTGCGCCCGGCTCACCCGACGTGCAGCGCGCTCTTTGGACCGTTCGGCCCGCAGTTCCTCGATGGCCTGCCGCATGTGGTCCAGCGACGGGAACCGCACCAGGTCAGGCAGACTCGTGTCGCTGCGAATCTGGGAGATGGTGCTGTGCTGCTCCACCTTCACGAACTCACCCGCCGTCTCCGTACCCGGGATGAACTCAGCCACCCGGTAACTGTAGGGCGGGTTGAACTGGTACACACCCCGCCGCACCTTGAAGACGATCCCATGAGACATGACGGTGTGCAGCGCCTCCGACGTCTTCGTCCGACTGACGTCAAGGATCGTAGCCATCTCCTCCTGAGTAAGCGGAATCCGCCCCCCCGCCCGCTGGCAAGCAATGAGCAGCAAGATCACCCTCAACGGCAGCGCTTCCCGGAAGTACTGCGCGATGACGAGGAAGAACTCCAGACTGTCCATCGAGAACGCATTCGGCTGGTTCTGCGTCCCGTAGAACTCCAGCGGCTTGCGCTCTCCGTCCAGCGTGAGCTTCCGGCTCGGATACCGCCGGGCGAGACTGTCCAGATCCTTCACCGGAGCCAGGGGCTGACTCCAGGCCGAAATCGCATCATCAACGGGGAGATCAGGACGCGGCGCGCGCGACGGACTCGGCCGGCGGCGCTGTGGCTCTGATGACACGAGGATGCTCTCCACTTCGTTGATCTGTAGAGAGAGTATGTCAACAAGGGTGACACTAATGTCACGCTCGTTGACGTTCGGCGTGTCATATGTCCCCCCACGAGGTACACATCTCAGCCACCCCCCTCCTCCCCTCAGGGTCCACCCCAACCCTCCCCGCCCCTGACGCAGTTCCCCGACATAACTCCGGAAGAACGTCAGCCAGCCCGACGTTTTAGCCCAAAAACCGTCAGCCGCGCTGACGTTTTGCAGCCGTTGTGTCCCCCTAGGAGGGACACAACGCCCGAGTTATGTCCCTCCTAGGGGGACATAACTTTCCCCCCACATCCCCCCTGACCTGCGCAAACGCATCTCCGTACCTTCTATAGGCCGTCCCCTGCCGCGCTGCGCGCCCGCAACGCCGTCCGAACCCCCAGCCAGAGCCCCATTCCTGACACCCCAACAGCCACCACAACGCCCCAACCCACCCCTCCACAACCGCCCACCCACTCCAATCCCTATCCACAACCCACTTTGAAGCACCCCCAACAGGCATTAACGCCGTTAACGCTCACCACCCCTCCAAGAACCACCCCAAGCCCAGAACCCCAGCATCTCCCCCACCAACCCGAGTACAACAAGGCAGCCACTTCCTGGCCCACAGGGACGGAAGCCCAGTTGTAGCCCTGCAAAGCAGGGCTGGCTGCACCGGTGCACAGCAAGACGCTCTCTTCCTTACGATCCGCAACAAACCAAAAGACACCAGCCCCCAGCGCTAGCCACGGCTCAGCAAAGCGAAGCTCCGCCGAGCGCAGCGAGGCTGCTCTCCTTGGCCAAGCGCAGCCAGGCCGTTCCCACGGCCAAGCCCAGCGAGGCCGCTTGCCTCCCTGCAGTCCGGAGCGAAGCGCAGGACTGCCTTAGCTTCGCGAAGCGAAGCGCCTCCGAGCGGAGCAAGGAGTTCTTTCAGGCGAGCGCAGCGAGGCCTTCTCCTTCCTAGGTCCGGAGCGAAGCGGAGGACCACCGCCCCGTAGGGGCGGCCTTAGCTCGGCGAAGCCG
>NZ_JOFT01000059.1 GCF_000725805.1 Streptomyces xanthophaeus
CAGCGCAGCCGCGGGAACGTCCTTCAGCTGCTCCGCCGTCGCCTTCTCATTGCCCTCCATGTCCTTGCCGCCACCCGCCAGCAGATACGGGGCCTTGGCATGCGCGTGGTCACGCAGCGACATGATCAGCAGCTTCGGGGAAAGCGGCTTGCCCGTGTTCCACGCCGGGCACTGCGACTGGCAGCGCCCGCACTCGGTGCACGTGGAGAAGTCGAGAATGCCCTTCCAGGAGAACTGCTCGACCTGCGAGACACCGAAGACGTCGTCCTCGCCCGGATCCTCGAAATCGATGACCTTGCCACCACTGGTCATCGGCAGTAGCGCACCCAGCGCCACCGCCCCGTCGGCGTTCCGCTTGAACCAGATGTTCGGGAAACCCAGGAACCGGTGCCACGCCACACCCATGTTGGTGTTCAGCGAGACCACGATCATCCAGACGAAGGAAATGGTGATCTTGGTCGCCGCGACGAGATACGTCACGTTCTCCAGCGTCGAGACGTCGAGTTCGGAGAACGCGACCACCAGCGGGTACGAGAAGAAGTACGCGGGCTCCCAGTGGTCGACGCCCGCGAAGGCGCCCTCGATGCCGCGCAGCGACATGATGCACAGGCTGACCGTGAGGACGACCGTCTCGATGAAGTAGGCCTGGCCGGTCTTGGACCCGGCGAAGCGCGACTTGCGCTCGGCGCGGCCGGGCCGCGACAGCTGCCGGATCACGATGAGGGTGAGGATGCCGACCACGGTCAGCGTGCCGATCACCTCGACGACCAGCTCGTAGGGCAGCCAGTGTCCGATGATGGGCAGCCGCCAGTCGGGCTTGAAGAGCTGACCGGTGGCGTTCACCAGGGTGATGATCAGCGTGTAGAACCCGATCGCAACGGTCCAGTGCGCCACGCCCATGACGCCCCACTGGTTCATGCGGGTGTGACCGAGGAACTCCTTCACCAGCGTCACGGTGCGCTGGTAGGGGTTGTTGGTCCGCAGGCCCGCCGGTACGGGCTGGCCGAGCATGAAGTAGCGGACCATCTGGGCGATGGCGCGGATGAACAGCACGGAGCCGACGATTTCAAGCGCCAGCGAGACAATGATCGCCGCGAGTTGCATGAAGGCTCCTCGAACCTGCGAGCGGAGTGTATTAATTACCGAGTGGTAACTTCGGTCGACACACTACCGAAGATCACAGGCGTGTTGAAGGCACACAGCCGGTGATCTGCCTCGCTGGGGCCGCCTCGGTCCAGGCCCTCCGGCGTCGTTCTCCGGATCACGAACGACCTGTGCATCACGGGGCAGTTGAACCGGACGCGCCCCTGAGCGCAGCCCCCGGCCCCTGCCCGTACGGAGCGTCCTCACGTTACAGGGCTGGGCGGTCGCGGACCGCGGGCCGGGTTCGAGCAGCGCTCAAGATCAGCCAGCCACAGTGGTTCCGTGGGGAGCGGCCGACGCCTGCTGGCAAGTGCGCCCGAGGAAGCGACCCACGCCCCGGGACCGCCCACACGGTCACCCCCGGACTTTGTGGGCGGCCGGGGAATCCCTCCGGCCCGACGGCCGGATCCTCGGCGCCGGCCGTGGTACCGGCCGCCGCTACCGCTCCTCCCCGACGGCAGCGACGGCGCAACCGGTCCTGAGCTCCTGTCAGGCCGCGTACAGATCGAAGGTCGAGCTGCGGTGCGGCCCTCCGATGACGTCCAGGCGCGGGTCCACCGCGAGCATCGCCTGGTGCAGCCGCCGCAGCTGCGGAGAGGGCTCCACGCCGAGCTCCTCGATCAGCCGCTGGCGCAGCCTGCGATAGACGTCGAGCGCGGTGGCCTGCCGTCCGGAGCGGTAGAGGGCCACCATGGCCTGCGAGTGCAGTCCCTCGTGCTGGGGGTGGCGGGCGATCAGGTCGGTGAGCTCGGCGATGAGTTCGGCGTGACGGCCCAGCCGCAGGTCGGCGTCGATCCGCCGCTCACGGGCGACCAGACGGCTCTCCTCCAGGCGCAGCACCTCGATGTCGAGGATCGGGCCGACGCGTACGTCGACGAGTGCGGGCCCCTCCCACATGTCGAGCGCCTTGCGCAGGCAGGTGGAGGCGTAGGCGTCCTCGCCGCTCTCGAAGGCCTGCTGGCTTTCGGCCACCAGGCTCTCGTAGCCGTGGACGTCGACCGATTCGGTGGGCACCTGGAGCATGTACCCGCCGTACCGGGTGACGAGCACGTCCTTGGCCGAGCCCGAGGCGCCCGGACCCATGGCGGTGCCCAGGCGGCGGCGCAGTTGGAGGATGTACGTCTGGAGGGTGGTCAGGGCGCTCTGCGGCAGGTCGGTGCCCCAGATCTCCTCCATCAGCGTGGGCACGGGGACGACCCGGCCGGGGTACAGGGCGAGCAGCGCCAGGATCTGGCGGGGCTTGCCGGCGGTCGGGACGATCGACACCCCGTCGACTTCGGCATTCAACGAACCCAGGACTTTTATCTTCATAATTCCCTCCACGCCTTGCCGGTCTCCATTACGAAGCGATACCGAAGTCCTTCGACACTGTAGTCTTCAGGCCATTTTGTCATTGGAGTTGACCACATATGAGGGGCACAATATCCTCCCGCGATCCACCCCCCTGCGAAACTCCAGTACACCTTGAGCAAATGTCGAAAACGCTGGAGCCACAAAACAAAAGCAGTGGAATATCATTTCCCGCGGTGCACCGTGGCTGTAATCTCGCCCCTTCGTGATGGCCCACGACATCAAGGGGTGGCACGGTGCAGGAGACCACGGACGAAACGGCGAACACGCAGGTGGCGGCCGGACGGACAGCAGCGTCCCCGGGCGGCGCAGTGGGCCATGACGGACTTCTGGCCCTGCCCGGCCTGCCCGATCACGCGGTCCTGCTCGCCCTCCTGGCCGCCTGGAACCAGCGCGGCGTGCACGTCGGCTTCCCGGAGCTGACCGGCGACCGCCCCTGACGCCGGACCGGAGAAATCCGGCGCCGCGCTCCGCGAGGAGCCGGGCGGAGCGCACCGCATCCACGGAGCCCGCTGCACTTCCGGCCCACGCCCGCTAGGAAATCCGTAAGTTCCGGCTCAAGGCTCACCGGAGCGAAGGGCGCCCGCGGTGCATTCCGAACCCGCCCGCGGCCCGGCCGGACCGGTGCGGGCCGCTCCGTACGCGTCCGGTTTCGTCCGGAACATCCGGGCCCTGTCCGAGGGCGCCCGAAAGGATGTCCGCGCGGGGCGGGCGGCTGACCGCCCCGCGGCGAGGGGCCGCAGCAGTACCTCGTCCGGCGGCAGCGGATCCGTCCCGGCGGAGGGCGGCAACAGCGGCCCCGGCCTGCGCGGGAGCAGCGCCCCGGCCCCTCCGAGGAGGCCTGCGGCGCCGCCCGCCGGGCGCACGGATCAGGCGTCCGACGCCGCTGGCGCCCCACCGCCCGCGTGCCCGTTCCGGGCTCCGCCGGCCCTCAGCGGGGCCGACAGCGCCCGTGCGCGCAGCGGCGCGCCGGACCCCGTCCCGAGTAACCCACGTCACCCCGGGCTCTCTTGGCGTGGAGGTGCGACCCGTGTCACTATTCACGCACATCTCCCCTGCCCAAAAACAGATCCGGGCCTGGGAGTTGAGTGCCGCGACGGCCGGGCCGCGCGGATGCGAGCGAGTCCACGACCGGGTACGGCACCTGCGTCTGCGCGCTGCGATCACTTTCGTACGGTGACGGACGCGCACGCCGGATCCCGGCGGGGGACCGACCGGCGACGGGTGCACACGACCCCGCTCGCCATCTCTCCGTCACACGTTCGGACTCGCGCCCTGCGCGGCGGCCGGAGCCGCTCCGCCTCGCCCGGAATCCTGCCCCACCCGGATCAGCCGCGCCCTGAAGGGCTCCGCGCTGGTCCGTTCCTTCCTGGAACTCAAAACCATGCGATCTACGCAAATACGATAATGGGAGCTGAGCGCGTTGACTCTACCAACCTCAGCGGCGGGGGTATCGGAAAGCCACTGGGCTCGCTCAGTCGGCACCGGCCGCGCCCACGCGAAGTCCATTCTGCTGGGCGAGCACGCGGTCGTGTACGGAGCTCCGGCGCTGGCCCTTCCAGTGCCTCAGCTGCCCATCACCGCAAGCGCCGGCTGGTCCCCCCGCACCCCTGCGGAGCCCAGCGGGGTGTCCTTCACGATGACCGGCTCCGCGTCGAGGCAGGTGAGGACCCAGGGCTCCGAGGGACTGCGCCGACTGGCCGCCGAGTTCAGGGCGGTCACGGGCATCGCGGACGCCTCGCACCTCGACGTGATCATCGACGGTGCCGTCCCGCCCGGCCGGGGACTCGGCTCCAGCGCGGCGTGCGCGCGTGCCGTCGTCCTGGCCCTCGGTGACCTCTTCGGCCACGAACTGACCGAGGAGACGGTCTTCGAGCTGGTGCAGAGCGCCGAGAGCGTGGTCCACGGCCGGGCCAGCGGCGTCGATGCCGTGTCCGTCGGCGCCACCGCCCCGCTGCTGTTCCAGGCCGGTGAGACCCAGGAACTGGCCGTCGGCTGCGACGGCCTGTTCATCATCGCGGACAGCGGCGTCATGGGCAGCACCAAGGAAGCGGTCGACCTGCTGCGCGAGGGGTTCCAGAAGCACCCCGGAGCCCAGGAGAGCTTCGTGGGCCGTGCGACGGAGCTGACGGACGAGGCCCGGGCGGCCCTCGCCGACGGCAAGCCGGAGGAGTTCGGATCGCGGCTCACCGAGTACCACGGTCTGCTGCGCGCGGCCGGTCTCAGCACCGACCGCATCGAGGCCCTGGTCGACGCCGCCCTCGCGGCGGGCAGCCTCGGCGCCAAGATCACCGGAGGCGGACTGGGCGGCTGCGTCATGGCCCTGACCCAGCCCGAGCAGGCCAGGGAGGTCACCCGGCAGCTGCACGAAGCCGGTGCCGTCCAGACGTGGGTCGTACCCCTGAGGAGGAACGGCAGCAATGCCTGAGCAGCAGAACACCCTGATCCTGCCGCGGGAAGCCGGCGGCACGGCGGGCGCCACCGCCGTCGCACAGCCGAACATCGCGCTGATCAAGTACTGGGGCAAGCGCGACGAGCAGCTGTTCCTGCCCTGGACCAGCAGCCTGTCGATGACCCTGGACATCTTCCCCACGACCACCCGGGTCGAGCTCGACGCCGAAGCCGGTCACGACGAAGTGACCTTCAACGGCGTCCCCGCGACGGGCGAGGCACAGCGGCGCATCGTCGCCTTCCTCGATCTCGTACGGGAGCGGGCCGGGCTCCCCCACCGGGCCGTCGTGGACACCCACAACACCGTGCCCACCGGAGCGGGCCTGGCCTCCTCCGCGAGCGGGTTCGCCGCGCTCGCCGTGGCCGCCGCCGCCGCGTACGGACTCGGTCTCGACGCCACCGGGCTCTCGCGCCTGGCCCGGCGCGGATCCGGCTCGGCGTCGCGGTCGGTCTTCGGTGGCTTCGCCGCCTGGAACGCCGGCACGCACACGGCTCCGGCCGCGGAGGCCGACCTCAGCTCCTACGCCGAACCGGTGCCCGCAGCGGACATCGATCCGGCGCTCGTCATCGCCGTGGTCAACGCGGGCCCCAAGGACGTGTCCAGCCGTGTGGCCATGCGCCGTACGGTCGACACCTCGCCCCTGTTCGAGCCGTGGGCCGAATCGAGCAAGGCCGACCTGGTGGAGATGCGGGCGGCGCTGCTGCGCGGCGACCTCGACGCGGTCGGCGAGATCGCGGAGCGCAACGCGCTCGGCATGCACGCCACCATGCTGGGGGCGCGCCCCGCGGTGCGCTACATCTCGCCCGCCTCGCTCACCGTGCTGGACAGCGTGCTGCAGCTGCGGCGGGACGGGATCTCCGCCTACGCGACCATGGACGCCGGACCGAACGTCAAGGTGCTCTGCCGCCGGGCGGACGCCGACCGGGTGGCCGAGGTCGTACGCGATGCGGCGGCCGGGGGTGCGGTGCACGTCGCCGGGCCCGGGCAGGGCGCCCGTCTGCTGAACGAAGACGGACGATGACCTCCGGACGGACGGTCGTCCGCAGCGCCCCGGGCAAGCTGTTCGTCGCGGGCGAGTACGCCGTGGTCGAGCCCGGCACCCCGGCGATCCTGGTGGCGGTGGACCGGGAGATCACGGTCACCGTGTCCGGCTCCGAGGGAGCCGACGTGGTGATCTCCTCCGACCTCGGTCCGCGGGCGGTGCGCTGGCAGTGGCGCGAAGGCGTCCTCCACGTCCAGGACGAGGAGGACGAGGAGGGTGCGCGCGGCGCACTGGCCCACGTGGTGTCGGCGGTCGAGACCGTGGCCGGGCTGCTGGCCGAGCGCGGGCTGCCCGTTCCCACGCTGGACATCGGCGTCAGCAGCAGGCTGCACGAGGACGGCCGGAAGTTCGGGCTGGGGTCGAGCGGCGCGGTCACGGTGGCCACCGTGGACGCCGTCTCGGCCTTCTGCGGTGTGGAGCTGTCGCTCGACGCCCGGTTCCGTCTGGCCCTGATCGCCAACGCCCGGATCGACCCCAAGGGTTCCGGCGGCGACCTCGCCGCCAGTACGTGGGGCGGCTGGATCGCGTACCAGGGGCCCGACCGGGCCTTCGTCCTGGACCTGGTGCGGCGCGAGGGCGTCGAGGAGGCGCTGCGCGCACCCTGGCCGGGGTTCGCCGTGCGCCGGCTCCCGCCGCCGAACGGCCTGTCCCTGGAGGTCGGCTGGACCGGGAACCCGGCGTCCACCACCTCCCTCGTGTCCGGTCTGCACCGGCGGACCTGGCGGGGCACCGACTCGCACCGCGCGTTCGTGGAGACCAGCACCGACCTCGTGCGCGCCGCGATCGCCGCGCTGGAGGCCGGTGACGGCCAGGCCCTGCTGCACCAGGTGCGGCGGGCCCGGCAGGAGCTGGCCCGCCTGGACGAGGAGGTCGGCCTCGGCATCTTCACGACCGAGCTGACGGCGCTGTGCGAGGCCGCCGAGGGCGTCGGCGGAGCGGCCAAGCCCTCGGGGGCGGGCGGCGGCGACTGCGGCATCGCCCTGCTGGACACCGGGGCCGCGCACGACATCTCACACGTACGGCAACGGTGGGCCGCCGCCGGGGTGCTGCCCCTGCTCGTCCGTCCCACCAGCGAAGGGATCGAGGAATGAGCGCTCAGCGCAAGGACGACCACGTCCGGCTCGCCATCGAGCAGCAGGACACACGCAGGGGAATCAACCAGTTCGACGAGGTGTCGTTCGTCCACCACGCCCTGGCCGGGATCGACCGGCCGGACGTGTCCCTGGCCACGACCTTCGCCGGGATCTCCTGGCAGGTGCCGCTCTACATCAACGCGATGACCGGCGGCACCGCGAAGACCGGTGCCATCAACCGGGACCTGGCGACCGCTGCCCGTGAGACGGGTGTGGCCATCGCTTCGGGGTCGGTGCACGCCTACTTCAAGGACCCGTCGTGCGTGGAGACCTTCCGCGTGCTGCGCCAGCAGAACCCGGACGGGTTCGTCATGGCGAACGTCAACGCGACGGCCTCGGTCGAGAACGCCCGGCGCGCCATCGACGTGCTGGAGGCCAACGCCCTGCAGATCCACATCAACACGGCGCAGGAAACGGCCATGCCCGAGGGCGACCGGTCGTTCGGCGCCTGGGTCTCGCAGATCGAGAAGATCACCTCGGCGGTCGACGTCCCCGTCATCGTCAAGGAGGTCGGCAACGGCCTGAGCCGTGAGACCGTCCTGACGCTGCAGCAGCTCGGGGTGCGCGTCGCGGACCTCGGCGGCAAGGGCGGCACGGACTTCGCCCGCATCGAGAACGGCCGCCGCGCACTGGGCGACTACGCGTTCCTCGACAACTGGGGTCAGTCCACCGCCGCCTGTCTCCTGGACTCCCGGGACACCGGGATGCCCCTGCTCGCCTCCGGCGGCGTGCGCAACCCGCTGGACGTCGCCCGCGCGCTGGCGCTCGGCGCCTCCGGCGTCGGAGCGTCCGGGGTGTTCCTGCGCACCCTGCTCGACGGCGGTGTCGACGCGCTGATCGCGCAGATCTCGAACTGGCTGGACCAGCTGGCGGCTCTGCAGACCATGCTCGGCGCCCGCACCCCCGCAGACCTCTCCAGCCGGGATCTGCTGATCCACGGCACCCTTCGTTCCTTCTGCGCCGACCGGGGCATCGACACGCGGCAGCTCGCCCAGCGTGCCCGGTCCGTCGACGCCCTCCACGAGATGACGGGAAGCACACGATGACTGAAGCACACGCCATAGCCGGGGTCCCCATGAAGTGGGTGGGGCCCGTGCGCATCTCGGGGAACGTCGCCGAGACCGAGACCCACGTGCCGCTCGCCACCTACGAGACGCCGCTGTGGCCCTCCGTGGGCCGCGGGGCGAAGGTGTCCATGCTGGCCGAGAAGGGCATCGTCGCCACGCTCGTCGACGAGCGGATGACCCGCTCGGTGCTCGTCGAGGCGAAGGACGCGCAGACCGCGTACACGGCCGCCCTGACCATCGAGGCGCGGATCGAGGAGCTGCGGGAGGTGGTCCGCGCGGGCAGCAGGTTCGCCCAGCTGCTCAACATCCGGCACGAGATCAACGCCAACCTGCTGTTCATCCGCTTCGAGTTCTCCACCGGCGACGCCTCCGGCCACAACATGGCCACCCTCGCGTCCGAGGCGCTGCTGACGCACCTGCTGCAGACCATTCCGGGGATCACCTACGGCTCGATCTCCGGCAACTACTGCACGGACAAGAAGGCCACCGCGATCAACGGCATCCTCGGCCGCGGCAAGAACGTGATCACGGAGATCCTGATCCCGCGCGAGGTGGTCACCGGTGTCCTGCGCACGACGGCCGCCAAGGTCGTCGAGCTGAACATCCGCAAGAACCTCCTCGGGACCCTGCTCGCGGGCGGCATCCGCTCGGCGAACGCCCACTACGCGAACATGCTGCTCGGCTTCTACCTCGCGACGGGCCAGGACGCGGCGAACATCGTCGAGGGTTCGCAGGGCATCACCATGGCCGAGGACCGGGACGGCGACCTCTACTTCTCCTGCACCCTGCCGAACCTGATCGTCGGCACGGTGGGCAACGGCAAGGGCCTCGGGTTCGTGGAGACGAACCTGACCCGCCTCGGCTGCAAGGACGACCGCGAGCCCGGGGCGAACGCGCGCCGGCTCGCCGTCATCGGGGCGGCGACGGTCCTGTGCGGCGAGCTCTCGCTGCTCGCGGCGCAGACGAACCCGGGCGAACTCATGCGATCGCACATCCAGCTGGAACGCGAAACCCAGACAGTAAAGGTTGGTGTTTGAGGCATGTCCAACAATTCAGCCGTCGGCATTCACGATCTGTCCTTCGCGACGACGCGGTACGTCCTGCCGCACGCGGCACTCGCCGAGTACAACGGCACCGAGATCGGCAAGTACCACATCGGCATCGGCCAGAGGTCGATGAGCGTGCCCGCCGCGGACGAGGACATCGTCACGCTGGGCGCCGCCGCCGCCGCGCCCATCATCGCCCGGCACGGCAACGACCGGATCCGCACGGTCGTCTTCGCGACGGAGTCCTCGATCGACCAGGCGAAGGCCGCCGGCATCTACGTGCACTCGCTGCTCGGGCTGCAGTCGGCCTGCCGCGTCGTCGAGCTCAAGCAGGCCTGCTACGGGGCGACCGCCGCCCTGCAGTTCGCCATCGGCCTCGTGCGGCGCGACCCGGACCAGCAGGTCCTGGTGATCGCGAGCGACGTCTCGAAGTACGAGCTGGACAGCCCGGGCGAGGCCACGCAGGGCGCGGCCGCGGTGGCCCTGCTGGTCAGCGCGGACCCCGCGCTGGTGCGCATCGAGAACGCCTCGGGCCTGTTCACCGCCGACGTCATGGACTTCTGGCGGCCGAACTACCGCGACGCGGCGCTGGTCGACGGGCAGGAGTCCGTCCAGGCGTACCTGCAGGCCGTGGAGGGTGCCTGGAAGGACTACGGGCAGCAGGGCGGCCGCTCCTTCGAGGACTTCGCCGCGTTCTGCTACCACCAGCCGTTCACGAAGATGGCCTACAAGGCGCACCGTCACCTGCTCAACCACGTCGGCCTCGTCGACACCGACAAGGACGACGTGGAGCGCGCCATCGGCCAGACCGTGGCCTACAACGCCGTCATCGGCAACAGCTACACCGCCTCGGTGTACCTGGGTCTGGCGGCGCTGCTGGACCAGGCGGAGGACCTGACCGACCGGGCGATCGGCTTCCTCAGCTACGGCTCCGGCAGCGTCGCGGAGTTCTTCGCGGGCACCGTCGTGCCCGGCTATCAGGCCCACCTGCGGAGCGAGGCGAACCTCGACGCGATCGCCCGGCGCAAGCAGGTGACCTACGCCGAGTACCGGGAGCTGCACGAGCGGTCCTTCCCGACCGACGGCGGGGACTACTCCACGCCGACGGAGACGACCGGGCCCTTCCGCCTGGCCGGTCTCAGCGGTCACAAGCGCATCTACCAGACGCGCTAGAGCATGATCCGAGCCCGCAGGTACGTGGGCAGCCCGAGCGGCTGCCCACGTACGGGCGTGTCACTCACGGCCGTGCGCCTGCCGGCCTTTCACACACCGGTCTCCACACCACCTGAGGGGAGGGCAGCCGCATGAGCGATGTCAGGATTCTCGGCACGGGTGCCTACGTACCTGACCGTGTCGTCTCCAACGACGAGGCCGCCGCGGCAGCCGGGGTCGACGACGCATGGGTCGTCAGCAAGACCGCGATCCGCGAACGGCGCTGGGCCGCCGACGGCGAGGCCACCTCGGACCTGGCCGCGGCCGCGGCCCGGGCCGCGCTGGAGTCGGCCGGGATCACCGCCGACCAGCTGTCCGTGATCGTGGTCGCCACGTCCACGCCGGACCGGCCCCAGCCGCCCACGGCGTCCTACGTGCAGCAGAAGCTCGGTGCGTCGGGCGCGGCGGTGTTCGACGTCAACGCGGTCTGCTCCGGGCTGGTGTTCGCGCTGTCCGCGGCCGAGGGGGTGCTCGCACGGCGCGGCGGGCACGCGCTGGTCATCGGGGCGGACCTGTACTCGCGGATCCTGAACCCGGAAGACCGCAGGACGGTCATCCTCTTCGGCGACGGCGCGGGTGCGGTCGTGCTGTCCGCGGAGGGCCACGACGAGGCCCGAGGGGGCGGGGTCCGCCGCGGGGCGCGCATCCGGCACATCGCACTGCATTCGTTCGGCGACTGCTCGGACCTCATCGAGGTGACCGGCGGCGGCAGCCGCGTGCCGCTGGACCAGGAGGGCCTGGAAGCCGGTCTGCAGTACTTCACCATGGACGGGCGGGGCGTGCGGAGCTTCGTCGCGGACAACGTGCCGCAGCTCGTCAAGGAGTTCCTCCACGAGGCCGGGGTGGTGCCCGACGAGATCCGTCACTTCGTGCCGCACCAGGCCAACGGCGTCATGCTCGACAGCCTCTTCGCCGACCTGGGGCTGCCCCGGGCCACCATGCACTGGACGCTGGCCGAGTACGCCAACACGGGAGCGGCGTCCGTCCCGATCACCCTTGACGCGGCCGCCCGCGCCGGTGCCTTCAGCCCGGGCGACCTGATCCTCCTCGCCGGGTTCGGCGGCGGCATGGCGGCGGGCTTCGCCCTGCTCGAATGGTGACGTGACCGCACGGCCCCGCCGGCGCTGCCGACCCCGCACGGGTGATCCCCGTTCTCCAGGGCAGGCAGCGGCGGGGTAAGGCGTCGAATTCTGCGGAAACCGTGTTCGACGATCACGGGATGAGGCCTCGAACCACGGCGGACGACGCATCGACGGACGTCCCTTTTCCGCCATGTGTCACGGGCGATGACCGCTGCTCTTCCCCGCTCTCTTGCGTCCCCTTGGAAGCCTGCTCAAGCTCCGTTGAAGGAACCCGCACCTCCGGTATGGATGCGGCTACCGTGCCAGTTCGCCGACGACTTTCCGCCATGGGGAGTACCAGACGACGAACGGAGGAAGCCATGGACATTCAGCTTCTCGGTCCGCTGTGTGCCACCGTGAAGGGGGTGTCGATCGTGCCGAACGCGGGGAAGCCCCGCCAGATTTTCACCCTCCTCGCTCTGTACCCGGGCCGCGTCATGCCCGTTTCGACGCTGATGGAAGAGATCTGGGGGACGGAGCCGCCGCCGAGTGCGATGACGACGCTGCAGACCTACATCATGCAGCTGCGGCGCTGCCTGGGCACCGCGATGGGACCCGAGGCCCCCGGCGAGGCGAAGAACATCCTGGCCACCCGGCACGGCGGCTACCTGTTGCAGACCCCGCCGGAGTCCGTGGACGTCCATTCCTACGAGCGGCTGGTCGTCGAGGGCCGGGAGGCCTTCGAGCAGGGTGAGGACGAGCGCGCCGCCCGCGCCTTCCGGCAGGCCCTGGCCCTGTGGCAGGGGCCCGCCCTGGTGGACGTACGGCTCGGCCCGATCCTGGAGATCGAGGTCATGCGTCTGGAGGAGTCCCGGCTGGTGACGGTCGAGCGGCGGATCGACGCGGACCTGCGGCTCGGCCGGCACGCCGAACTGATCGTCGAACTCACCGACCTGATCGCCCGCCACCCCCAGCACGAGGGCCTGCACGCGCAGGCGATGCTGGCCCTGTACCGGTCCGGACGGCAGGCTTCCGCCCTGGACGTCTACCGGAAGGTGCGGGAGCGGCTCATCGAGGAGCTCGGCGTGGACCCCTCCCCCCAGTTGCAGCTCCTGCACCAGGCCATGCTCGCCGTCGACCCGGAACTCGAAGTCGCGGCCGGCCCGCGGCGCGGCTCCACCTTCGACCGTTACGCGGCCTGAGCGCCGGGAAGCCGCCCGGCCCGGCCGGCCGCGGCCCGGGCACCTTCCCCGGAAAGCCTCAGTCCGTCTTCAAGCGGTGCTCCAGCCCGTCCGGCCATTCTCGAACCCTGCCTCGTACGACCAGCGGCGGAGGTACTGGAGGATGCCATGTCGGAGGAACGGCCCATACGACTGCACTGTTTCGCGCACTCCGCGGAGGGTGTCTCCGCGTTCAGCGGCTGGACGGCGGACGTCGGCCCCGGCGTGGAGCTGGTCCCTGCCGCCCTTCCGGGCTCTGCGGACCGCCGCGCCGAAGCGCGGGTGACCACGCACAAGGAACTCCTCGCCGACCTGCTCCCCCGGTTCGCCGGCCCTGAGGCCGGCCCCTTCGTCCTGTACGGGCAGGGTCTCGGCGCGATGGTCGCCTTCACCCTGACCCGCGCCCTGCACGAGGCGGGCCTCCCCGGCCCCGCGCTGCTCGTCGTCGGCGCCTGCCGGCCGCCGCACGTGTCCTCGGAGCTGCCCGACGTGCGCGCGTTGACGGACGCCGAACTCCTGAACGTCCTGGAAGGCGACGGCGCGGTGCCGCCCGGCAGCGACGAAGGGGTCTGGCTGCGGGCGATGCTGCCGGAGCTCCGCGCCGACCTGGAGCTCGCCCAGTCCCTGGAAGAGGCCGCCCGCGCACCCCGTCCGGCGGGACCGCTCACCACCCCCCTGCTCGTCGTCGCCTCGGCCGACGACCCCCTGGCGCCACCCCGGACCGCCGACGGCTGGCGGCGCTGGACCGAGGGTCCCGCCCGGCTGCGCGTGGTGCCCGGCCGCCACTTCTTCGCGGGCGAACGCGGACTCCCCCGGCTGCTGGGCCGGGCCTGCCGCACGGCGGACCGCCTCGTCCGGCAGCCGGTGCCCGTCGGCTGAGGCCGCCCTCGACGCCGGAACCAAGCGCGAGGATGTCCCGTGGTGCGCTTCCCCCTGCTCGTACTCAAGCGGTCTGCATCCTGCCGCTGAGTTCTGCCGGCGTCCCCGCCGGCGCCATGTGAGGAGGTGTTCAGGTGATGACTGAGCACGCGCACAGAATCCCGTACAAGGTCCGCATGGCTGCGCCCGCCGGTGTGGTCTACGGACTGATCGTCGACGCGGTGAAGTGGCCGCTCTACTTCTCCCTGAGCGTCCACGTGGAACGGCTGGAGCTCGACGGCGAACGGGAACGGCTGCGGATCTGGTCCCTGGTCGACGGCCGGCTGGAGTCGTGGATCTCCTGGCGGCGCCTGGACCCGGTGGAGCGCTGCGTCGAATTCCGGCAGGAGGTACCCGCGGCGCCGCTGGACTCGATGGGCGGCGCCCTGACCGCACGCGCGCAGGGCCCGCACACCACCGAGCTGGAGCTGCAGTACGACTTCCGTGTCACCGGCGGCCTGCCCGAGGACGTGGTGTGGGCGGACGGGGCCGCCGCGCGGGCCAGCCTCACGCAGCTCGCCGACCTGAAGGCCCTCGCCGAGCGGTGGACGCGCCTGGACGAGCTGGTGGTGTCCTTCGAGGACTCGGTGCGCGTGCACGGTCCGGCCGAGCTCGTCTACGACTTCCTGTACCGCGCCGGGGACTGGCCCGAGCTGGTGCCGCACGTGACCCGGGTCGACCTCAGCGAGGACGCACCCGGAATCCAGCGCATGACCATGAACACGCTGACCGAGCACGGTTCGCGGACCACCGACTCGGTGCGGATCTGTTTCCCGCACGCGGGCCGCATCATCCACAAGCAGACGGCTCCGTCGCCCCTGCTGGAGGCACACACCGGCGAGTGGTCGGTCATCCCGGACGAGACCGGGGTGACGGTGGTCGCGCAGCACAGCGTCGTGCTCCGCGAAGAGGACATCGCGACGGTGCTGGGCGAAGGCGCAGGCCTCGCGGAAGCCCGCGCGTACGTGCGCGAGGCGGTCGGCCGGCCGGGCCTGGACCTGCTGGCGCAGGCGAAGAGGCACGCGGAGAGCGCCGTCCGCATGCTGTGACGGCGAACCGGGAAGAACAGGTCACCGCTTGGGCGCCGCTTCACCCCTGCTTGGGAAAACGGACTTCGGGTGAGGACTGGCACTAGCGTGCCTAACCGGACCGGTGCGGATACGTGCGGACCAGGAGGTGCCATGGAAGCGAGGCAATACGGCACGGCCCCCCGAGGGCCTGTCCCCGGCGCCGAGGTTCCGGCGGCTCCTGCCGCGCAGGCCCCGCCGGCCGTGTGCGCCGCCCGACCACCCCGCACGGGGCGAGCGCGCACGACCTCGCATGCTCATCCAGCGCCAACTGAGAGGAGAAGGGGCCCCGCCAGCCGCAGCGGACCGTACGTCCCCGACCGCGCATGACTGTTCCCCGCTCCTCATCTGCGGCTGTCTCGGTGGTGGTCGACCCGGGGTCTCCCCCGTACACCGCCCCTTGGGACCTCGAACTGCGCGGACAGCTCGACCCGGGCGCGCTGGAGCACGTATTGGGCGAGCTGGCCTCCGGTGACCCGGACCGGTCCGCGTGGCAGCACCGGCTGCTGCGGCACGCCCCCGACCACCACACGCTGCGGTTCACCGTCCCTGCGGGATCGTCCTCGTCCGCCGCGTCCGTCGTGGGACGCATCGCGGACCTGGTGACCGGCCCGCCCGGCGCCGGGCTCCCGCCCGGCCCTGCTGACGGGACGGCGACCCCAGGGCTGCGCGAGCTGGCCGTCGACCCGGCCGAGGTCCGGCACTGGACCGCGGTCGCCGAGCGCAGGTCGCGGGCGGCCGCTTCCCGCCGTTCCGCCCAGGTGACTTCGCCTGGCGAGGTTCCCGGCGCTGCCCTCCCGGCGGACGGCGACGGCGTCCGGAGCCAGGTCGGGCACATCGCTTTCACCCTGGACGAGGGCCCGACCGACCGGATCGTGAACGCCTTGGCCGTGCGGTTCGGGCTGAGCGCCGGGCAGGTGCTGACGGGCTCGTTCGCCCTGGCCCTGGCCCGCTGGCAGGGCGTCGACGAGGTCGGCTTCGACGTGCGCAGCATCCCCCGTGACGAGCCGGGGAGCCCGCGGCCCCACGCGGGCCGGGTCGCTGATCCGTACCCGGTGCAGCTCACGCTGCCCTCCGGCCTCGGCCCCCTGGAGCAACTGGCCGCCCTGGCAGGCCCGCTGGCCGCCGGGGCGGGGCGCACGGCGGACGGTGCGGGCTTCGGGGCCTGCCGCGAGTGGAGCCCCGACCCGCTGCTACGGGACGTCCTGCACGCGCTGGAGCCCGCCCGGGCACGTCTGACGCTGCCCGGACCGGGCGGAGCGCTGCCCGCAGGATCGCGGCCCGTGCACGGTGTCGAGGCGCGTGCCGGGGTGGTCGACGGCAAGCTGCACGTCGGCCTGGACTGGGTGTCCGGTCAGCCCGGTGGAATCACCGAGACCTCCGCGGGCGCCTTCAGGGACCTGCTGCGGGAGGTGCTGGAGGACCTGGCCGCCACGTCGGGCGCACCGGTCCCCTCCGTCTTCCCGGCCACGCCCCAGCAGTCGGCGCTGTACGCGAGCGGTGACGGACGTCCCGGCACCGGCCGGCACGTCGAGCAGCTCGTGTGGGCCTGGCACGGCTCGCTCGACGCCGAACGCTTCGCCGCGGCCTGGCAGTCGGTCTTCGACTGCGAGGCGGTGCTGCGCACCGCGTTCACCGGTGGCCCCGAACCCCAGCTCATCGTGCACGGCCGGGTCACGCCGGAGATCACCTGCCAGGTCCACCGGAGCGACGGCTGGTCAGCCCTGCTGGAGCGCGACCGGCTACGCGGCTTCGACCTGCGCTGCCCGGGACCGCTGCGCCTGACCCTGCTGAAGTCGGACGAGATCCCGTCCACCGGCACCGCCGCACCCATCCGGATCCTGCTCACCTACCACCGGGCCCTGCTCGACAGCTGGAGCGCGCACATCCTGCTGCGCGAGTTCTACCGGGCCTATCTCGCGGGCGGCTCCCTGCCCGGCGGTGAGCGCCGTCCCAACCTGTCGGACTACAACACCTGGATCGCGGCCCAGGACCTGGAACCCGCCCGGGGGTTCTGGGCGCGCTCGACGCCGCCCGACGGCGCGGCGTCCTGGCCCGGCCGGCCCTCCGGTGCCACCGGGCTGACCGGCGTCGGCCGGGCCCGGCTGCGTCTGGAGCCCGTGGAGAGCGCCCGGCTCGCGCGCTGGGCGGGCGCCTGGGGCACCACGGAGAGCAGCGTGCTCCAGGCCGTCTGGGCGATGCTGATCCACCGGGCTTCCGGTGCCACCGGGCCCGCCCCGGTCACGTTCGCGGTGACCGTTTCGGGGCGCGGCGTGCCGCTGGAGGACGTGGCCCGGATGCCGGGGCCGCTGCGCAACGCGCTGCCCATGTCCGTCGAGGTGGATCCGGCGGGCACCGTACCGGGCCTGCTGCGCCGGCTCCGTGACCGGGCCCTCGACATGGCCGCCTACGAGTGGGTCCCCGACGCGTGGATCCGTACGCAGGGCGGGCGGGCCCACGGCGCCGGTTCCGTCGGCACCGTGGTCGTCTTCGAGGATCCGCCGCACACGGTGGAGGGGCTGGCGGAAGAACTCGCCGCCCACGGCGTCCGGGTCGGCTACCCGGGCACCATCCCGGCCCGCTCCACGGCGCCCATCGGGCTGCTCGCGCAGCACGACAGCGCCGGGGGCCTGGTCCTCACCGGGGTGCACGACCGGGCCCTGCTCAGTGAGGAGGCGGCCGCCGAGCTGCTGCAGCAGAGCGCCCTGCTGCTGCGGGAGATCCCCTTGCGTCCGGGTGAGGCCACCACGGTCGCGGACGCGCTGGGGCTCCTGGAGGGCAGGGACGTGCCGCGCATGGCGCAGGGCGTCGCGGCGGGCCCGGACGGTCCGCTGGTCACCTTGCGCGCTGCGCGGGGGGAACGGGCGGGCACGATCTGTCTGATCCCGCCGCCGGGTACCCCTGCCACCTGCTACGACCTGCTGGTCCACAGCCATACGGGGCCTGAGGAACTGCTCGTGCTCACCACCGGCGCCGAGGGTGCCGAGCGCGCCCTGGCCGCGCTCGGCGACGGGCGGTCCCTGCTGCTCGGAGGGTTCTCCGGGGCCGGGGCCCTCGCCTGCGACGTCGCCTGGCGCATCGCGGCGGACGGCGGCCGCCATCCGCGGGTCGTGCTCGCCGGCGCGGCCGCGGACGAGGTCCAGCGGGCCCGCGATCTCGCCCGGGCCCTCGAGGAGGCCGCGGACCCGGGCGCCTGACGCGGTGCGCCGCCACAGCCTCGCTCCACCGGGCCGCGAGCGAACCTTGGAACTCTTTGGGTTCAGCCACGAGCGAGGGTGCGGAGGGATGGACGTGAAGCGGATGATGCGGGCCGGTCGGCTGGCGCTGAGGAAATACTTCGTGCGTCCGTTCGCCCAAGGCCTGGTGTCCCTCGGGGTCATGTACGTGGGCTCCGACGCGTTCCGCCAGCCGCAGATCGCCACCGCGCTGGCCGCGCGTTCCTGCGACCCCTACGCGTGGTACGCCTTCGGGGACATGCAGGCGCTGCAGTCGGCCCCGGTGGGGCCGCCCCCCGCCCACCCCGAACGGCTGTGTGAGGACGTTCCGCTCTCCGATCAGGAACAGCGGCTCGCCCGCGAGCTCTGGCCGACTCAGTAAGCAGCCTCCCGCCGCCGGCCTTGCACCGCCGCCGCGGGCTCTCCAGCCCTCCAGGATCGGCCGTGCGCCTTGAGCATGGCTAGAGGACGGATTGGCGCTGACTTGGCGTACGGACCCTGCCTGCGCCAAGTCGCGCACAATGACTGAGGAATTTGCCTGCCCAGAATCCACGACAGGTGAAATGCGGCCCGTGGAAATGGAGAGTTCACGGATGGCGAACGACAAGGTCGATGCCGGTATCGCGAGCCCTGGTAACCCGGACGCATGGCGCATCGCGGAGCTGGAACGCGAGGTCCGCGAGCTTCGCCGCACCAACAAGGCATTGCGGCGATGTGTGGCAAGAGATCTCGAACTCGAACTCGATCCCGAAAACGCCGTTGGAGGCCGTGCGGCCGCCGGTTCCGGCATGGCGAACGGCATGAGAGACGGCCTGAGGGACGGCGTCACGCAGGGCGTGACGAAGAACCTTGAGAACGCCGGCCGCAACGATCCGCCCGCGGCTTCCCGCCGGGCGGAACCGCGCGCCATGGTCGCCTTCCGTGCCCTGGGCCCGATCGAGGCCGTCGTCGGTGACCGCCTCGTCGACCTGGGAGCACCCAAGCAGCGCGCCCTGCTGGCGCTGCTGGTCAGCAGGGTGGGCCGGCCGGTGACGTTCGACGTGATCGTCGAGGAGCTGTGGACGGGCCGCCCGCCGCCGTCGGCCGTCGCCTCCGTCCAGGCGTACATCGCCAACCTGCGGCGGGCCCTGGAGCCCGGCCGGACGCCGCGCACCCAGCCCACGGTGCTGCGCACCTACGGACGCGGCTACCTGCTGGACAGCAGGGTCGTCGAGGTCGACGTGGAGCGGTTCAGCGAACGGGCCGTCGCGGGCTGGAAGGCGCTGGACCGGGGCGATCCGCAGGGCGCGGTCCGCGAGTTCGAGGGGGGTCTGGCGCTGTGGCGCGGGTCGGCCTATGCCGAGGTGGCGGACACCGTCTACGTGCGGCCGGACGTGGCACGGCTGGAGGAACTGCGGCTGTCGGTGGTCGAGGGGCGCTGCGCGGCCCTGCTCGCGGCCGGTGCCCACGAGATCGCGGTGGCCGAGCTGGAGGCCTTCGTCCAGGACCATCCCTTGCGCGAGTACGGCTGCGAACTGCTGAGCCTGGCCCTGTACCGGGCCGGCCGGCAGGCCGACGCCCTGGCGGTACTGCGCACCAACCAGCGGCGGCTGGCCGAGGAACTGGGGATCGATCCGCGGCTGGCGCTGCAGCTCCTGGAGAAGCAGATCCTCAACCAGGCGCCTTCCCTGGACTGGCAGCCGCATGCCCGGGTGGCCGTGAAGCCGGCCCGGCGCGCCGCGACGGTCTCGGACCAGCGCGGACTGCACTGGGGCGGCGCCCTCCGCCAGCCGCCCCATCACGGGGTGCTGCCGCGGGGGGACTTCCTGCGCCCGCGCCTGCCGGCGGAGCTGTAGTCGTACGCCGCACCAGTACGAAGCATGAAGCACGAAGCCCCGCCCCCGGCAGGTCCGGGGGCGGGGCTTCGTTCGTGCCGGGCTGTCAGGCGCCCGGTCAGACCTTGGCGGCCTCGGGGGCGGACGCATCTGCCATCAGCTCGGCGGCCTCGGCGTGCGCGTCGCGCTTCTCGGCGCTCACCTTGCCGAGCAGGAACAGCGCGATCAGGCCCGCGACGGCGAGTACGCCGGCAGCGACGTACAGCGCGTTCGCGTATCCGTCGGACGCCACCGCCGCGAGGTTGCCGTCCCCGGCGTGGTCGTTGACGTAGCGCAGGGCGATGGGCACCAGGGTGGCGAGGCCGAGGGCCGCACCGATCTGCTGCATCGAGGTCTGCACACCGGAGGCCAGACCGGAGTCCTGCCCGGTGACCTCGTGCAGGCCGCCGTTGATCAGCAGCGGGAAGCCCATGCCGTTGAAGAGAGCGAACACCACGAGGCCGGGGAGGACGCCGCCGACGTAGCTGGCGTCGGGACCGAAGCCGTTGGCGGCGATGAACTGCCCCAGTGCGGCGCCGAAGAAGGCGATCACCACGAGTGGCTTCACGCCGAGCCTGGGCATCAGCGCGGTGGACACGCCCATGCCGACACCCGTCGCGATGGTCAGCGGGATGTAGGCCAGACCCGTCTCCATCGGCGAGTAGTGCAGCACGTGCTGGAGGTACAGCGTGGCCACGAAGGCGTACGTGTAGAACGACGCGAACGACATCATGCTCACGACGTTGCTGGTCACGCGCGTGCGGTTCTTGAAGAACCGGAGCGGGATCATCGGGTCCGCTACGCGCGACTCCCACAGGACCGTGAAGACCAGCGCGGCGAAGCCACCCAGCAGCGGCAGCAGCACCGCCGAGGAACCCCACGGCTCTTCGGCAGCCTCCAGGAGGCCGTACACGACACCGACCAGACCGACGGTGGTACCGAAGGCACCGATCAGGTCCAGGCTCTGGCCCTCACGGCGGGCCATCCGGCTCTCCGGCATCAGACGCGGGATCACCGCGAGCGCCAGCAGCACGATCGGGATGTTGATGTAGAAGACCCAGCGCCAGTCGATGAAGTCGGTCACCAGACCGCCGACGACCGAGCCGACCGCACCGCCGAGCGCGGCCAGTCCGCCCCAGATGCCCAGGGCCTTCGCGCGCTCCTTGCCGTCGGTGAACAGGACGGCGATGAGACCGAGCGCGGCCGGGGCCGCGAGCGCCTCACCGAAGCCCTGGAGGAACCGGCCGGCGACGAGCAGACCGGACGTGTTCGCGGCACCGCACATGATCGAGGAGATGCCGAAGAGCAGCACGCCCGCGACGAAGACCCGGCGGCGGCCGAGGAGGTCCGCGATGCGCCCGCCCAGCAGCAGGAATCCGGCGGCCATCAGCAGATAGCCGTTGACCACCCAGGCAAGACCCTCGGTGGTGAAATCGAGGTCGTCCTGGATGTTGGGGAGCGCAATGTTCACCACGGTGACGTCCAGCATGAGCATGAACTGCACCGCAGTGAGCACAGCCAGCGCTTTCCAGCGCAGGGGATTGCCGCCGGACTGGCCGCCTGCGTGGTCTAGTGAATCATTGCTTAAAGTACTCATGATGTTATTGGTCTCCCAGTGATCCGAGGCCGGACGGTTCCTGCCGCTGGCCGGTGTTTCCGCTAGCCGATGATGTAGCGCTCGACCGTGGGCGTGAGAAGCTCGACGATCTCGTCGACCGATGCCGACGCGATCGGCTCCACGCGCAGGACGTAACGCCACAGGAACACGCCCCAGAGCTGCGAGGCCGAGGCGTTGATGGCGATCGCCTTGATGCTGAGCTTGCCGGCGAGCTCGTCGATGCTCAGCGGGTCCTCGTCGAGGGCCACTCCCGCCTGGGCGAACACCTGGGCGGAGAACAGCTTGCGCATCGGCTCCGCGCCCTCGTCGCTGGCGACGGCGATGCGCACGGCCTCGAGGAGCTGCGGCTGCCATTCGGGGTCCTCGAAGAACTCGAGGGTGATCCGGGCGATGGTCTCGGCGAGCTTTTCGCGCGGTCCCAGGTACGCCGCGGCGCCGGCCTTCGCGAATGCCTCCCCGTACGCGGTTATGATGGCCTGCGCCTTTTCGACTTCAGCTGCTGTAGACATGTACTCACTCTCCGGGTCACAACCTTGGCTTTGCCGGTATGGTCGCCCATTCCGCTTGCTGTCGACTTGTCAGTCGCTTGGCGTGGACTTGGCGCCCGCTTGCACTCCGGCCGGAGATGTCGTGGCGGATTCCTCGCCAAACAGTGCGGGGCTGCTTCTCGCGTCGGCGCGAGAAGCAGCCCCGGTCTCATGGGCACGAAGTCTTGGGCGGAACCCGCACCGGCTGCGGGTACTCACATCACTGGGACGTGCTTATGCGGCGTCGTCTTCTCGGCTCGCCGCGAAGGCGGCCTTCGAGTCCCCTTGCGCCTTCTGGTAATAGGCGGCGAGCTTGTAGTACGCCTCGCCGGACGGTGCCAGTGCGACGGCGGAGACGAACTCGCGGCCGCCCGCGTACGAGTGGGGGACCCCGCTCGCGAACTTCTCGATCTCCGGGTGGAAGGGAGCGGGGAGCTCCCCCGGGTCCTGGGTCTTCACGGAGAAGCAGATGCGCTCGACCACCGAGGAGTCCCAGTTGAACGTCGGGTACATCGAGAACGACCGCTTCACGAACTCGGCGACCTGGGCGTCCGGCTCCGGGAAACCGAACGTGCGCAGCAGTTCGAGCTTGGTCTCCGTCGCCACTTCCCCCACGCCGAGGTACACGTTCAGCGTGCGCTTGGCGTAGTTGACCCCGATGGCCGACACCGTGTCCTGGAGGCCGAGGCGGGTGAGCGTGTCCACGTGCTCGGATATGCCGGGCGGCACGGACGGGATGGCGGCGAATTCCGCCAGCGGCGGGTAGTCGCCGATCGGGAAGAATGCGTAGGACTTCTTGAAGCCGCCGAGGATGCCGTACTCGACACCGTAGCTCGCAACGGCGTGGCGGGCCTGGATGTCCGTCAGCAGTGCGCCGACGGGGTGGTCCGTGCCCTTGATGAGGCCGTTCGCCAGGGCGGTGGCGTAGGGGTCCGCGCCCTTGGTGCTCACCGAGAAGTCGAAGTCGAGCTCGCCTCGATGGGCCTCTCCGGCCGCCATGCTGAAAACGATGTGGGCTTCGCGGAGCTCGTCCCCGAATGCTGCCACCGCAGGTGCGAACTGCTCGGGCGAGCAGGGCACGCCCAGCAGGTCGGCCGTTTCCTCAACCGCCGAATACACCTTGTCCAATCCAACGGGTTCTGGCATGAGCTTCTCCAAGGGTGAGCCTATTTATGCGACATCCGCCAGCACCCTCGCTCGCCCCTCTTGGCAATGGCTTGGGGGCGAGCAGGCGCTGAAGGGGATGTCGAATTGTTGTGGGTGCAGATGCGCTGCGGGTTCCGGTGCCGTTTCCGGCCCCTGTTTCCCGGAAATCACTTGTTGCGGTAGGCGACGCGCAGCGCCATGTCCGCGAGCTCGTCGCGCCACTCGGGGGCGATGGGGGCGTCACCGATGGCCTTGCGGCCCCGCTCGACGAGGTCGCCGATGTGGCGCTCGACCTCCTGGGGGACACCGGTGTCGATCAGGCGGCGGCGGACCTCTTCGGGAGTGTGGCCCGGCTCGGTGATCAGGGTGTGGATGTACGCGTCGCGCTGGAGCGCCCAGCCGAGCAGCAGGGTCATCTTGTGCTGGCTGAAGTCGAGTCCGGCGGGCTTGCCCGTCTCCTTGGAGTCGCCGAAGGCGTCCAGGAGGTCGTCGCGGAGCTGGAAGGCCTCGCCGATCGCCTCGCCGTACTCCTCCAGGGCGGGGGCGAGGTCGGCGCGGCCGGCGGCCGCGGCGCCCACGACCAGGGGGCGGTGGATGGTGTAGCGGCCGGACTTGATGAGGGCGATGAGGCGGGACAGGCCCGGGTCGACGTTGAACTCGGCGGCCGCGGCGACGTCCATGTACTGGCCGATCATCACCTCGGAGCGCAGGTGGTGCCACTCGGCGAACCCGCCGGAGGGGGCGTGGGACATGAGCTCGTCGGAGTAGACCAGCGCGAGGTCGCCGACGAGGAGGGCGACGCCTTCGCCGAAGCGCCGGGACTCGCCCTGCCAGCCGCTGGCCTCGTGCAGGGCGGAGTGCTGGACGTGGACGGCGGGCTTGCCGCGGCGCTGGGTGGAGTCGTCGAGGATGTCGTCGTGGATGAGCGCGGAGATGTGCAGCAGCTCCAGGGCGGCGGCCGCGTCGATGATGCCGGGGGTGTCCGCGTCGCCGCCCGCGGCGAGGTAGCCGGTGAGGCAGAAGGCGGGGCGGACGAGCTTGCCGCCCGCGGTGACCAGGTCGATCAGGGCGTCGATGGCGACGACCGCGTGTCCGTCCACCGCGGCGTAGCGGGCGCGTTCGGCCGCGAGGAAGGAGCCCAGCCGGTGCTCCACGCGCTGAAGCAGGTCCTCGACGGTGCGCCGCGTGGAGGCAGCCGGCTCCTGGTCGGTGGCGGCCCGGCGGGTCACTTCAGTGGTCACGACAGATCTCCTTGGACGGGGCTGGTGGGCGGAACGCGGAGGGGATGGCTGCAGCGTGCGCGGTCGGGATGCAGCGGGAGTGGAGCGCGTGGTCGCGGGACGGTCGCGCGGCCGGGGACCCCGCCGGGCCCGGGGGCCGGGCCCCGGGCGGGACCCGGCCCGGCCGCTCAGTAGCGGTAGTGGTCCGGCTTGTACGGGCCCTCGACCGGGACGCCGATGTAGTCGGCCTGCTCCTTGCGCAGGGTGGTGAGGCGGACGCCCAGGGC
>NZ_JOFT01000060.1 GCF_000725805.1 Streptomyces xanthophaeus
CCCCCGGCTCCACCCGCCGCCCCGCCGCAGCCCCGGACCCCGCCCGGGGCCGAGCCATACGCAATGCCGGGGGCCCCGTACGGCCCGCCGCAGACCTTCGCCCAGTGGGAGCCCCCGCCCGGCTACGGAACCAGCCCGGTCCCGCAACAACCTCCCGCCGGGCCCCGGCCCGCCCCCCAGTCATCCCCCACCCGGGAAGAAACCGACCTCGCCGGCCCGCAGACCGCGCCCATCCCGCACGCCGAACCACAGCCCGGGCAGACCACCCAGGCCGAACCGGCTCCGTACGCCGAACCCCTGGCCGAGCGGGCCGCCCCGCCCGTACCCAGCCCGTACGCCGGACCGGAGCCCAGGCAGGCCGCCCAGCCCCAACCGCACCCCGCGCAGGCTGCCCACCCGCAGCCCGGGCAGAGGGCCCAGGCCGGATCAGGTCCGTACGCCGAACCGCAGGCCGCGCCCGCGGCGCAGGCCGAGGCCGACGGGCCGGTGCAGCCGTGACCGCGCCCACCCACGGAGCCGAGGCCGCGCCCGCGGCCGCGCCGGACCGCATGCCCGCGGCGGCGGAAACGGCGGCCACGGCCCCCGCACCGCCCGGCGGGGCGGCCGCCGTCCGGCTGCTCGCCGACCTGCGGGCCGAGATAGCCCGGGCCGACAGCAAGGCCTCCGTCCTGGTCGCGGCCCTGGGCATGACCGCCGGGGTGATCAGCGCCCTGCTCGCCGGGAAGGGCTGGCAGCCCGGCTCGCTCTCCACTCCCGGCACGGCCGTCTGGTGGACGGGAGCCACGGCCCTCGCACTGGCGCTGCCCGCCCTGCTGATCGCCGTACTGCCCCGCTACCGCTCGGCCGAGTGGGAGCCGGGCTCGCCGCTGTCGTACTTCGGCGACATCCGGTCGGCGGTCCGCCAGGGCCGTCTCGCCGAGGCGCTCGCGGAGACGGACCGCGACCCCACCGCCTCCCTGATGGCCGCCCTGGCGGAGAACAGCCGGATCGCCACCCGCAAGCACCAGTGGATCAGGGCCGGCCTGCTCGCCTTCTGCGCGGCCGCGGTCCTGCTCCCCGCCGCCCTCCTCATCGGCTGACGCCACCGAGACGACGAAGGACCACCGTGAACCAGTCGCCCGAACCCGAGTACCCACAGCCCCCACAGCCCCCACAGGACCCCCGGGCTGCCCAGTACCCCGCATACCCCCAAGGCCCCCAGTACCCGCAGGGCCCGCCCCCGGCGTACCCACAGCAGCAGACCCCGCCGGCCCACCCGGCGGCCGAACCCGCACCGGGCGCCCCTGCGCAGCCCCCGCAGTACCCGCAGCCCCCGTACCCGCAGCCCGTGCAGCCCGCGCCCCACCAGCACTACCCGCAGCAGCCCGCGTACCCCCAGCCCGCACCGCCACAGCCCGCCTACCCGCAGTACCCGCAGTACCAGCAGGCGCCCGCGCCGGCCCCCGCCCCCGTGCCGCCGGCCCGGCCCGCCCCGGCCGCCCAGGACGACCTGGACTACCAGAACGCCCCCGGCACCCGGCTCCACCTCAAGGCGCACCAGCGCAGCACCGACGCCACCGCCTTCGGCCAGCTCGCCCTGCACGTCCCCGGCTTCCTGATGAGCCTCATGGTGGTGCTCCTGGCCGCCACGATCCTCCAGGCCCTGACCGGCCTGCCCTCCTGGCTGCCCACCGTGCTGTGGATCGCCTCCGGGGCCCTCGTCTTCCACCGCCCCAGCGAGGACTTCTTCGCCCGCCACCTGCTGCGCCTGCAGCGCCCGCTCCCCCACGAGCTCGCCGCCCTCGCTCCGGTATGGCGCGAGGTCACGGCCCGCGCGGGCGTCGACGGCAACCGCTACGAGCTGTGGATCGAGGACTCCGACCACCTCAACGCGTACGCGGCCGCGGGCCACATCGTCGGGGTCACCCGCAACGCCCTGGACAACCTGCCGCGGTCCCAGCTGGCCGCCGTCCTCGCCCACGAGCTCGGCCACCACACCGGCGGCCACGCCTGGTCCGGCCTGCTGGGCTGGTGGTACTCCCTGCCCGGGCGTCTGGCCTGGCAGGTCGTCCGGGCCGTGACGGTGTTCGTCATCCGGTTCACCAGCTTCTTCTCCTACCTGGCGGCCGGACTGCTGATCATCTTCGTCGGCATGTTCACCCTGCTGACGGTCACCGCCACCTACGGGCTCCCGCTGCTGCTGCTCGTGATGCCGTACTTCATGGCGGCGGTGGGCCGCCGGGCCGAGCTGCGCGCCGACGCGCACGCGGCCGTCCTCGGCTTCGCCCCGATGCTCGCGCAGATGCTCCACGGGGTGATGGTGCAGGAAGAGCAGGCCAAGCAGGCCGTGCTGATGCAGACCGGGAAGCCGTTCACGGAGCCCGGCACGCTCTCCCGGCTGCTCTCCACCCACCCCGACCACCGCACACGGCTGCACCACCTCCAGCCGTACCTGCACAGCGGCCGCTGAAACGCCGCAGGGCGGCCACCCTCTCGGGTGACCGCCCTGCGGTTACTGCGCTACTGCTCTACTGCTTCGGACCTCAGCCGTTGTACGGGCCGTAGTCGTAGTCCTCCAGCGGGACAGCCTGGCCGGAGCCGGTGCCGAAGGGCGAGTAGTCGATGTCGTCGTAACCGACGGCCGAGTACATCGCTGCCTTGGCTTCCTCGGTGGGCTCGACCCGGATGTTGCGGTAGCGGGCGAGGCCCGTACCGGCCGGGATGAGCTTACCGATGATGACGTTCTCCTTGAGGCCGATCAGGGAGTCGGACTTGGCGTTGATCGCCGCGTCCGTCAGAACCCTGGTCGTCTCCTGGAAGGACGCCGCCGACAGCCAGGACTCGGTCGCGAGCGAGGCCTTGGTGATACCCATCAGCTGCGGACGGCCGGAGGCGGGGTGACCGCCCTCGGTGACCACACGACGGTTCTCGGTCTCGAACTTCGACCGCTCGACGAGCTCGCCCGGCAGGAGCTCCGCGTCGCCGGACTCGATGATCGTCACGCGGCGCAGCATCTGCCGGATGATGATCTCGATGTGCTTGTCGTGGATCGACACGCCCTGCGAGTTGTAGACCTTCTGGACTTCGCCGACCAGGTGGACCTGGACGGCACGCTGGCCGAGGATGCGCAGCACGTCGTGCGGGTTGGTGGCACCCATGGTGAGCTTCTGGCCCACCTCGACGTGGTCGCCCTCGTGCACGATGACCTTGGCGCGCTTCGAGATCGGGAACGCCGTCTCGTCGCTGCCGTCGTCGGGCGTGATGACGATCTTCTTCGTCTTCTCGGTCTCCTCGATCCGCACGCGGCCGGCGGCCTCGGAGATCGGGGCGACACCCTTCGGGGTACGGGCCTCGAAGAGCTCGACGACACGCGGCAGACCCTGCGTGATGTCGTCACCGGCCACACCACCGGTGTGGAAGGTACGCATCGTCAGCTGGGTACCGGGCTCACCGATGGACTGGGCGGCGATGATGCCGACCGCCTCACCGATGTCGACCAGCTTGCCGGTGGCGAGCGAGCGTCCGTAGCAGAAGGCACAGGTGCCGACCGCGGACTCACAGGTCAGGACCGAGCGGGTCTTGACCTCCTCGACGCCGTTGGCGACCAGGGCGTCGATGAGCACGTCACCGAGGTCGACGTTGGCCGGCGCGATGACCTTGCCGTCGATGACGACGTCCTCGGCCAGCATGCGGGCGTAGATCGAGGTCTCGACGTCGTCGGCCTTGCGCAGCACGCCGTCCTCGCCGCGAACGGCGATCTTCAGCTTCAGACCGCGCTCGGTGCCGCAGTCCTCCTCGCGGATGATGACGTCCTGCGAGACGTCCACCAGACGACGGGTGAGGTAACCCGAGTCGGCGGTACGCAGGGCGGTGTCCGCCAGACCCTTACGGGCACCGTGCGTGGAGATGAAGTACTCCAGAACGGTGAGGCCCTCACGGAAGGACGCCTTGATCGGACGCGGGATGGTCTCGTTCTTCGCGTTCGACACCAGACCACGCATACCGGCGATCTGTCGCATCTGCATCATGTTTCCTCGGGCACCCGAGTCAACCATCATGAAGATGGGGTTCGTCTTGGGGAAGTTCGCGTTCATCGCCTCGGCAACCTCGTTGGTCGCCTTGGTCCAGATCGCGATGAGCTCCTGCGTGCGCTCGTCCTTGGTGATCAGACCGCGCTCGTACTGCTTCTGGACCTTCTCGTCCAGCTCCTCGTAGCCCTTGACGATGGCCTTCTTGGCCTCGGGCACGACGACGTCGGAGATGGCCACGGTGACGCCCGAACGGGTCGCCCAGTGGAAGCCGGCCGCCTTCAGGTTGTCGAGCGTCGCCGCCACGATGACCTTGGGGTAGCGCTCCGCCAGGTCGTTGACGATCTCGGAGAGCTGCTTCTTGCCCACCGAGTAGTCGACGAACGGGTAGTCCTCGGGCAGCAGCTCGTTGAAGAGCGCGCGGCCCAGGGTGGTGCGCAGACGGAAGCTGTCGCCCGGCTGGAACTCGCGTTCCGCGACGGCGTCGTCCCCGCTCTCGGCGACCGGCGGCACCCAGCCGCGCGGCGGGATGGTGCCCACCGGGAAGCGGATGTCGACGGCCGACTGGAGCGCGAGCTCGCCGTTGTCGAACGCCATGGTCGCCTCGGCCGTGGAGCCGAACGCGCGGCCCTCGCCCTTGACGTCACGGAGCTCACCGTCGGTGGTCAGGAAGAACAGACCGAGGACCATGTCCTGGGTCGGCATCGTGACCGGACGGCCGTCGGCCGGCTTGAGGATGTTGTTCGAGGACAGCATCAGGATGCGGGCCTCGGCCTGCGCCTCCGCGGAGAGCGGCAGGTGCACGGCCATCTGGTCACCGTCGAAGTCCGCGTTGAACGCGGTGCAGACGAGCGGGTGGATCTGGATGGCCTTGCCTTCGACCAGCTGGGGCTCGAAGGCCTGGATGCCGAGGCGGTGCAGCGTGGGCGCACGGTTCAGGAGAACCGGGTGCTCGGCGATGACCTCTTCGAGCACGTCGTAGACGACCGTGCGGCCGCGCTCGACCATGCGCTTCGCCGACTTGATGTTCTGCGCGTGGTTCAGGTCGACCAGGCGCTTCATCACGAACGGCTTGAAGAGCTCCAGCGCCATGGCCTTGGGCAGACCGCACTGGTGCAGCTTCAGCTGCGGACCGACGACGATCACGGAACGCGCGGAGTAGTCCACGCGCTTACCGAGAAGGTTCTGACGGAATCGACCCTGCTTGCCCTTGAGCATGTCGCTCAGGGACTTCAGCGGACGGTTACCGGGACCGGTCACCGGACGGCCACGACGACCGTTGTCGAAGAGGGCGTCCACGGCCTCCTGAAGCATGCGCTTCTCGTTGTTCACGATGATCTCGGGGGCACCGAGGTCGAGGAGACGCTTCAGACGGTTGTTGCGGTTGATCACGCGGCGGTACAGGTCGTTCAGGTCGGAGGTCGCGAAGCGGCCACCGTCCAGCTGCACCATCGGACGCAGGTCCGGCGGGATGACCGGCACGCAGTC
Organism: Streptomyces xanthophaeus; assembly: GCF_000725805.1. Taxonomy (GTDB): domain Bacteria; phylum Actinomycetota; class Actinomycetes; order Streptomycetales; family Streptomycetaceae; genus Streptomyces; species Streptomyces xanthophaeus. The sequence continues at coordinate 5,496 of NZ_JOFT01000060.1, forward strand.
GAGCACCATGCCCTTGGGCTTGTTGCTGGTCTGCAGGAACGCGGAGACGACCTTGAGGCGCTTGAGCGCACGGGTCTTCTTCTGGCCCTTGCCGGTACGGATGATCTCGCGGAGGCGCTCGGCCTCTTCCTCGAGGTCGAAGGACTCCAGGCGCTTCTGCAGCGCGGCGGCGCCCATGCAGCCGTCGAAGTACGTGCCGAAGCGGTCACGCAGCTCGCGGTACAGGAGCTCGTCGCCCTCCAGGTCCTGGACCTTGAGGTTCTTGAAGCGGGCCCACACCTCGTCGAGGCGGTCGATCTCGCGCTGGGCGCGGTCACGGAGCTGCTTCATCTCGCGCTCGGCACCTTCGCGCACCTTGCGGCGTACGTCGGCCTTCGCGCCCTCGGCCTCGAGCTCGGCCAGGTCGGTCTCGAGCTTCTTGGCACGGCCTTCGAGGTCCGCGTCGCGGCGGTTCTCGATCTGCTGGCGCTCGACGGAGACGTGCGCCTCCAGCGACGGGAGGTCGCGGGTGCGGCGCTCGTCGTCGACGAACGTGATCATGTACGCGGCGAAGTAGATGACCTTCTCAAGGTCCTTCGGCGCGAGGTCCAGCAGGTAGCCCAGGCGCGACGGGACGCCCTTGAAGTACCAGATGTGGGTGACGGGAGCGGCAAGCTCGATGTGGCCCATCCGCTCACGACGCACCTTGGCGCGCGTGACTTCGACGCCACAGCGCTCGCAGATGATGCCCTTGAAGCGGACACGCTTGTACTTACCGCAGTAGCACTCCCAGTCCCGGGTAGGACCGAAGATCTTCTCGCAGAAGAGTCCGTCCTTCTCGGGCTTGAGGGTGCGGTAGTTGATGGTCTCCGGCTTCTTGACCTCGCCGTGCGACCAGGTTCGGATGTCGTCCGCGGTGGCAAGGCCGATCCGCAGCTCGTCGAAGAAGTTGACGTCGAGCACTGTGCGTCAATCCCTCTTTCGGGGTCGAGTCTCAATCATGGTCTGAACGGTCCCGGGGATGACGGGGGGCTCTTGAGCGAGCCCCCCGTCAGGCCCGTCAGACCTCTTCGACGCTGCTCGGCTCGCGCCGGGACAGGTCGATACCGAGCTCCTCCGCCGCGCGGAAGACGTCCTCGTCGGTGTCGCGCATCTCGATGGACATGCCGTCCGAGGACAGCACCTCCACGTTGAGGCAGAGCGACTGCATTTCCTTGATGAGCACCTTGAAGGACTCGGGAATGCCCGGCTCGGGGATGTTCTCGCCCTTGACGATGGCCTCGTAGACCTTCACGCGGCCGGTGACGTCGTCGGACTTGATGGTCAGCAGCTCCTGGAGGGCGTAAGCGGCGCCATAAGCCTCGAGCGCCCACACCTCCATCTCACCGAAGCGCTGGCCACCGAACTGCGCCTTACCACCCAGCGGCTGCTGCGTGATCATCGAGTACGGACCGGTCGACCGAGCGTGGAGCTTGTCGTCGACCAGGTGGTGGAGCTTGAGGATGTACATGTACCCGACCGAGATCGGGTCCGGGAACGGCTCGCCGGAGCGGCCGTCGAACAGACGCGCCTTACCGGTCGGGAGCACCATGCGCTCGCCGTCGCGGTTCGGGATCGTGTGCTGCAGCAGACCTGCCAGCTCGTCCTCGCGGGCACCGTCGAACACCGGGGTGGCGACGTTGGTACCGGGAGCGACCTGGTCGGCGCCGATCGCCTGGAGGCGCTGCGCCCACTCGTCCGCCAGGCCGGAGACGTCCCAGCCGCGGCTGGCGAGCCAGCCGAGGTGGATCTCCAGGACCTGTCCCGGGTTCATTCGGGACGGGACACCCAGCGGGTTCAGGATGATGTCGACCGGCGTGCCGTCCTCAAGGAAGGGCATGTCCTCGATCGGAAGGATCTTGGAGATGACACCCTTGTTGCCGTGGCGGCCGGCGAGCTTGTCACCGTCGGTGATCTTGCGCTTCTGGGCGACGTAGACGCGGACCAGCTGGTTCACGCCCGGAGGAAGCTCGTCGCCCTCCTCGCGGTCGAAGACGCGGACACCGATGACCTTGCCGATCTCACCGTGAGGGACCTTGAGCGAGGTGTCACGCACCTCGCGGGCCTTCTCACCGAAGATCGCGCGGAGCAGGCGCTCCTCCGGGGTCAGCTCGGTCTCACCCTTGGGCGTGACCTTGCCGACCAGGATGTCGCCGGCGACGACGTCCGCACCGATGCGGATGATGCCGCGCTCGTCGAGGTCCGCGAGGACCTCCTCGGAGACGTTCGGGATGTCCCGGGTGATCTCCTCGGGGCCGAGCTTGGTGTCACGGGCGTCGACCTCGTGCTCCTCGATGTGGATCGAGGAGAGGACGTCGTCCTGCACGAGGCGCTGCGACAGGATGATCGCGTCCTCGTAGTTGTGACCTTCCCACGGCATGAACGCGACGAGCAGGTTCTTGCCGAGGGCCATTTCGCCCTCTTCGGTCGCAGGACCGTCGGCGAGGACCTGGGACTCGATGATCCGGTCACCCTCGTTGACGATGACCTTCTGGTTGACCGAGGTGCCCTGGTTCGAGCGGGAGAACTTGGCGACGCGGTACGTGGTGTACGTGCCGTCGTCGTTGGCGACGGTGATGTAGTCGGCCGAGACCTCCTGGACGACACCGTCCTTCTCCGCACGGATCGAGTCACCGGCGTCGACCGCACAGCGGTACTCCATGCCGGTGCCGACGAGCGGCGCCTCCGCCTTGATGAGCGGAACGGCCTGGCGCATCATGTTCGCGCCCATGAGGGCACGGTTGGCGTCGTCGTGCTCCAGGAAGGGGATCATCGCGGTCGCGACGGACACCATCTGGCGCGGGGAGACGTCCATGTAGTCGACGTCGTCGCCGGCGATGTAGTCGATCTCGCCGCCACGACGGCGGACCAGCACGCGGTTCTCGGTGAAGCGCATCTCGTCGTTCAGGCCGGCGTTGGCCTGGGCGATCACGAAGCGGTCTTCCTCGTCCGCGGTCAGGTAGTCGACCTCGTCCGTGACGACACCCTCGATGACCTTGCGGTACGGGGTCTCGACGAAGCCGAACGCGTTGACGCGGCCGTAGGAGGCGAGCGAGCCGATCAGACCGATGTTCGGGCCTTCAGGGGTCTCGATCGGGCACATGCGGCCGTAGTGCGACGGGTGCACGTCACGGACCTCGAAGCCGGCCCGCTCACGGGACAGACCACCGGGACCAAGAGCCGACAGGCGGCGCTTGTGGGTGAGGCCCGACAGCGGGTTGTTCTGGTCCATGAACTGCGACAGCTGGCTGGTGCCGAAGAACTCCTTGATGGAGGCGACGACCGGCCGGATGTTGATCAGGGTCTGCGGCGTGATGGCCTCGACGTCCTGAGTCGTCATGCGCTCGCGGACGACGCGCTCCATACGAGCCAGACCCGTGCGGACCTGGTTCTGGATGAGCTCGCCGACGTTGCGCAGACGACGGTTGCCGAAGTGGTCGATGTCATCGGTCTCGACCACGATCGAACGGCCGGACTCGCCGGTCGTCTCGGTCTCGCCGGCGTGCAGCTTGACCAGGTACTTGATCGTTGCGATGACGTCGTCGGTGGTGAGCACGCCGGCGTCCAGCGGCTCGTCGGCGCCGAGCTTCTTGTTCACCTTGTAGCGGCCGACCTTGGCGAGGTCGTAGCGCTTCGGGTTGAAGTAGAGGTTCTCGAGCAGCGTCTGAGCAGCCTCGCGGGTCGGCGGTTCGCCCGGACGCAGCTTGCGGTAGATGTCGAGCAGCGCGTCGTCCTGACCCTGGGTGTGGTCCTTCTCCAGGGTGGCGCGCATGGACTCGTACTCGCCGAACTCCTCGAGGATCTGCTCGGTGGTCCAGCCGAGAGCCTTCAGGAGGACGGTGACGGACTGCTTGCGCTTGCGGTCGATGCGGACACCGACCATGTCGCGCTTGTCGATCTCCATCTCCAGCCAGGCACCCCGGGACGGGATGATCTTGGCGGAGAAGATGTCCTTGTCGGACGTCTTGTCGATGGAGGAGTCGAAGTAGACACCGGGGGAACGGACAAGCTGCGACACGACGACACGCTCGGTGCCGTTGATGACGAAGGTGCCCTTGTTGGTCATGAGCGGGAAGTCGCCCATGAAGACCGTCTGAGACTTGATCTCTCCGGTCTCGTTGTTCGTGAACTCGGCCGTGACGAACAGCGGAGCCGCGTACGTGAAGTCGCGCTCCTTGCACTCGTCGACAGAGTTCTTCGCCGGCTCGAAACGGTGGTCGCGGAAGGTCAGCGACATCGACCCGGAGAAGTCCTCGATCGGCGAGATCTCCTCGAAGATCTCTTCCAGACCGGACTTGGTGGGGACGTCCTGTCCACTCTCAAGCGCCGACTCGACGCGAGACTTCCAGGCGGCGTTCCCGAGCAGCCAGTCAAAGCTCTCGGTCTGCAGCGCCAGGAGGTTCGGAACCTCGAGGGGCTCCTTGATCTTTGCAAAGGAGATGCGCAGCGGGGCGGTGCTGGCACCGTTGTTCGTATTGGTCGAGGCGTTGCGCGAGGCGGCCAAGAGGGGGTCCTTCCGAGGGCTCGGACTCACTACGCGCGTACCGGTCCCAGCCGACACAGAAGACAGGTTCTCCCCATCTGGCCAAAATGCCAGGTCAGGTCGATCAATCAAGTGTGCTCAAGCGTGGGCATGCCCCTGGCGACGGGCAGGGGGCAGCTAACAGGCAGCGCAAAGGGTCAGTGTAGCCACTCGGCTCACTGATGTCCAGACCAGGTTTCCGGAAACCGGCAACAGGCCTTCCCCACGTCCTTCAATCCGAGCCGGTGTTCAACCGACACTGCTTCCAACGCTGCGGCCCTCGCACACAGAGCGCGTATCAGTACTGCCCTCTTCGTAGCCGATCCATGCCTCGTATCCCGGATCGAGCTGGTCGAGCTGGTGACGGGTTTGAGAATTGCGCGCCGCTGCCCGTTCGTCAAGGCCCCCTGCTCCGTGCGGATCATCTTGGGACCCGGCTGCGGAGCAACGATGATCACCCTACTCCCCAACGAGACCAGGGCAAGTCAGGCACTACAGATACGCCAAAGGGCGACCACCCTTACGGGTGATCGCCCTTTGCAGAGGCCTCAGAGAGGCCTCAGAGGTGTTACTTGACCTCGACAGCCGCGCCGGCAGCCTTGAGGGACTCGGCAGCCTTGTCAGCGGCCTCCTTGGCGACCTTCTCGAGGACCGGCTTCGGAGCGCCGTCGACGAGGTCCTTGGCCTCCTTCAGACCCAGGGAGGTGAGCTCGCGCACGACCTTGATGACCTGGATCTTCTTGTCGCCGGCACCGGTGAGGATGACGTCGAACTCGTCCTGCTCCTCGGCGGCCTCAGCGGCAACCGGGGCGCCCGGACCGGCAACGGCGACGGCCGCGGCGGCGGTGACGTCGAACTTCTCCTCGAACGCCTTAACGAACTCGGAGAGCTCGATGAGGGTGAGCTCCTCGAACTGGGCGAGGAGTTCGTCCTGGGTGAGCTTCGCCATGATGGGCGATCCTTCCACTAATTCGGCAGGTGCCGGATGTATATAGAGGCGGGCGTAACGGCCCGCTTTGACCCACGCACTAGGCGGCGTGGATCAGTGCGCGAGCCGAATTACTCGGCACCGCCCTGCTCGGCGAGCTTGACGCGAAGCGCTTCCGCGGTGCGGACGAACTTCGACGGCAGCGCCTGGAAGAGCGAGGCAGCCTGAGACTGCTTGCCCTTGAACGCGCCGGCCAGCTTGCTGAGCAGAACCTCGCGGGACTCGAGGTCCGCAAGCTTCTTGATGTCATCGGCGGAGAGCGCCTTACCATCAAGGACACCCGCCTTGATGATCAGGTTGGGGTTGTCCTTGGCGAAGTCACGCAGGCTCTTCGCCGACTCCACCGGGTCACCGGTGATGAAGGCGACCGCGGTCGGACCAGCGAAGTGCTCGTCCAGCGCGGTGATCCCGGCCTGGTTGGCCGCAATCTTGGTCAGCGTGTTCTTCACCACGGCGTACTGGGCGTTCTCACCGAGCGAACGACGCAGCGTCTTGAGCTGCGCAACGGTGAGACCCCGGTACTCGGTCAGCACAGCGGCGTTCGAGCTCTGGAACTGGTCCGTGAGCTCGGCTACCGCGGCAGCCTTGTCGGGCCTTGCCATAGAGCGTCGGCCTCCTTCCGGGTGATGAGGACCGCTCAGAAGGGGCTGAACAAAACGAAACGCCCCGGCGCAAGCGCACGGGGCGTAAGCTCGACCGAATCACTCCGGGAGCGTGTCCACGAACACCTGCGCAGGACGTCCGCATTCAGCGGATCCTTCGGCCGCCCCACTCTTTCGAGCAGGGCAACGACCAGCGGTCTTTGGCTTCTGGTGAAGCGTACGCGAAGCGGTCGAGCCAAGGCAAATCGCCTCCGCCCCGGCCGCGGCGAGGGCTCAGGAACCGCCGAGTCCGCCCAGCCCCGCGTCACGGAGCGTCTTGTCGGCTTCCTTCAGCGTCTTGTCGGCCTCCTTGAGCGTGCGGTCCGTCTCCGCGAGGGAGTCGTCGACGCCCTTCAGGACCGCGTCCAGCTCGGCGACCTGCTCGGCCGGCGGGGCCTGGACGGGCGCCTGCTCGCCGAACCCGGAGAACTTCGCCGTCGCCTTCCTCGTGCCCGCGGCGTCGGTGCTCACGGTGTCGACGCGGACGGGGTAGCCGTCCTTGCCGATCCACAGGTCGACCTCCCAGGCCGTGAGGTGCTTCACCGCCTCGTGGAGGTACGTCCGGTCCTTCTCCTGCATGACCTTGGTCGACTCGTCCGCGGCGATCAGGTCCGCACCGGTCAGGGTGGCCTTGTAGTGCTCGGCGTCGATGCCGTCGGTCTGCCCGGCCCCCACGTGCGCGAGCTTCTCCTGGCCGAGCAGCATCGCGAGGTACTCGGCCGGGTCGTCGTTCAGCCGCATCCCCGGCTTGCCGTCCTTGGCCAGGTTCATCTTCATCCAGGGCTTGCCCTGGAGGGGCTCGTCCAGCTGGGTGTAGACGAGGTCGCCGAGCATGACCGACCGGGTGTCCGGCTTGTCGCTCTTGAGCGTCACGTCATGGCTGGACGGGTACCAGCCCTTGGTGCCGGACTGCCCGCTGGTCTTGCCGTCGCTGCCGACGATGGTCAGCTCCGCCTTGGCGGACTTGGCCGCCGCCGTCTTCAGGTAAGCGGCCTTCACCGCTTCCACGGGCGTCTGGGCCTTGGTCTTCGCCTCGGCCGCCGCGACCGCTTCCGTCGCGCCCCCGCCCGCGGCTTCCTTGCCGCCCCCGCAGGCCGTCAGGCCCGCCACGAGCAGTACGGCCGCCAGCGCGGCCCCGACGGTCTTCTTCCGGTACACAGACACCGAGGTCCCCACCCCTTGCATGATCATTTGGTCGTTCCGAGCGTACGCGCCCCGGGCCGCCCGGCACGCACCGTTGAGCCCTGCCCGCCGCACATGTGGCCCGGAACACGGAAACGGGCCCCCCGCCACCCTGTGAAGGGGGCGAGGGGCCCGTTCAGCCACTCAGTGAGCCATCAGGCTCAGACAGCAGCCGGGTCTTCCTCGACGAGGAGGTTCCGGGTGCGGTTGGAGTCCAGCTGGATGCCGGGGCCCATCGTGGTGCTCAGGGCGGCCTTCTTGATGTAGCGGCCCTTCGCGGCGGACGGCTTCAGACGAAGGATCTCGTCCAGGGCCGCGCCGTAGTTCTCGACCAGCTGCTCATCGGAGAAGGAGACCTTGCCGATGATGAAGTGCAGGTTCGAGTGCTTGTCGACGCGGAACTCGATCTTGCCACCCTTGATCTCGGTGACAGCCTTCGCGACGTCCATCGTGACGGTGCCGGTCTTCGGGTTCGGCATGAGGCCACGGGGACCGAGCACGCGGCCGAGGCGGCCGACCTTGCCCATGAGGTCCGGGGTGGCCACAACGGCGTCGAACTCGTTGAGGCGGTTGCCCTTGGCGATCTCGTTGATCAGTTCGTCGTCGCCGACAATGTCGGCGCCGGCGGCTTCCGCGGCCGCAGCACGGTCACCGGTCGCGAAGACCAGGACCCGGGCGGTCTTGCCGGTGCCGTGCGGGAGGTTCACGGTGCCGCGCACCATCTGGTCGGCCTTGCGCGGGTCGACACCCAGGCGGAAGGCGATCTCGACGGTGCTGTCGAACTTGGTCGTGGAGGTCTCCTTGGCGAGACGGACGGCCTCGAGCGGGGCGTACAGCTTCTCCCGGTCGACCTTGGCGTCCGCAGCGCGGAGAGTCTTGCTGCGCTTCACTTCTGCTCCTGTGTTGTTTCTTCAGGCGTGGAGTCGTGGTGCGGACCAGCGCTTGGTCCTACCACTGGTGGTGCTGGGCGGGTGTGGCTGGATCAGCCTTCGACCGTGATGCCCATCGAACGCGCGGTGCCGGAAATGATCTTCACGGCGGCGTCGATGTCGTTGGCGTTCAGGTCGGGCATCTTCAGCTCGGCGATCTCGCGGACCTGGGCGCCGGTGAGCTTGGCAACCTTGGTCTTGTGCGGCTCGCCGGAGCCCTTCTCCACGCCCGCGTGCTTCAGGATGAGGCGCGCGGCCGGCGGAGTCTTGGTGATGAAGGTGAAGGAGCGGTCGTCGTAGACCGTGATCTCCACCGGCACGACCATGCCACGCTGCGACTCGGTCGCGGCGTTGTAGGCCTTGCAGAACTCCATGATGTTGACGCCGTGCTGACCGAGCGCGGGGCCGACCGGCGGAGCCGGGTTGGCCGCACCGGCCTTGATCTGGAGCTTGATAAGCCCCGTGACCTTCTTCTTCTTGGGAGGCATTGCTCTCTCCGGGTCCTAGTGAGAGTTTTCAGCCACCCATCCGGTCATCCGGATGGAGGCATACCGCACCACGATAACGGGTATCGGTGCGGGGCTAAAAACCGAGCAGGTCAGACCGCCCGTGAGGGGCGATCTGACCTGTCCGGAAGCTGTGGCTCAGAAGCCGCCGCTCACACGAAGTGGATCAGCGCGGTTAGTTCTTCTGGATCTGGTCGAAGCTCAGCTCGACCGGGGTCTCGCGGCCGAAGATCTCGACGAGGCCCTTGACCTTCTTCGAGTCCGGGTTGATCTCGTTGATCGTCGCCTGGAGGGTCGCGAACGGACCGTCGGTGACGGTGACCGAGTCGCCGACCTCGAAGTCCAGGACCTCGATCGTGCGCTTGACGGCGGGCGCCGGCAGACCAGCGGCCTCGGCGGCGGCCTTGTCGGCCTTCTCCTTGGCCTCCGGCGCGAGCATCTTGACGATCTCGTCCAGGGTCAGCGGGTACGGGTCGTACGCGTTGCCGACGAAGCCGGTGACGCCAGGCGTGTTGCGGACGACGCCCCAGGACTCGTTCGTCAGATCCATGCGGACGAGAACGTAACCGGGCAGCTTGTTCTGCCGGACGTTCTTGCGCTCGCCGTTCTTGATCTGGACGATCTCTTCCTCGGGCACCTCGGCCTGGTAGATGAACTCCTCGACGTTCAGCGAGACGGCGCGCTGCTCCAGGTTGGCCTTCACGCGCTTCTCGTAACCGGCGTAGGTGTGGATCACGTACCACTCGCCGGGCAGGAGGCGCAGTTCGTCGCGCAGGGCCTGGATGGGGTCGACGGGCTCGGCGGGCTCGGCCTCTTCGGCCTCTGCGTCGGCCTCGGCCGCCACGTCACCCTCGTCCTCGGCGTCGACCTCGTCGGTGTCGTCCTCGACGACGTCCGCAGCCTCTTCGACCTCGGCGTCGTCCTCGGCCTCGGCGTCGACCTCACCCTCGACGTGCAGCGCGGCCTCCTCGGCGGCGACACCCGCCTTGGCGTCGGCGTGCTCGGCCTCGTCGGGGTCCACAGCGTCTGCCGCCTCGACGATGTCGAGCTCGTCCTCGACGGACTCGACGGAGTCGTGGCTCGCGTTCAGGTTCGGGTCAGACACGGTGGCTGCTTCTTCCTGGATACAAAAGGTGGTGGAACATGCGAAAACGGGCGGCACCCATCAAGGGGCCGCCCTCCGCGGGGATCAGCCGAAGACGAACTTGATGGCTTCCTGGAACCCATAGTCAATCACGGTCACCAGACCGATCATGATGACCACGAAGACAATCACCACGGTGGTGTACGTCGTGAGCTGGTTGCGAGTGGGCCATACAACCTTGCGGAGTTCCGCGACGATCTGGCGGTAGAAAAGCGCGAGCCGGCCCAGAGGACCCTTCTTGCCGCGCTTGCCGCCCTTGCGGGCCTTCTTCTCGCGAGTGTCGTCCTCGGCGTCAGGCATGTCGATGGAGCCCAGGGCGTCCGTCACGTCTCTCACCTGAATCCGGGTCGTGGCCGTACCGCGCCCGGTTGCGCCGCACGGCGTTGCATCGAAGTACGTACCTGCGCACACACATCCGAGAAGGAGTGTGGAGCAGGGCCGGAGGGACTCGAACCCCCAACCGCTGGTTTTGGAGACCAGTGCTCTACCAATTGAGCTACGACCCTTTGCGTTCCCCAACCTACCGCATCCGGGCGAGTGCACGGAGTGCTCACGCTTCGGGGCGGCTGCTGAGGCCCAACGACAGGTGAGTGTACGTGAACCGGGCCCTGACGTCGAACAGAACCCGACCGGACGTGCTCCCGCCCCGTTCCCGTCCGGTACCTGAAACGGCGTGCGGCCCGTCTTTGCCGTCTGGGACGATTGGCCGCATGACCTCTGAAACGCCTTCCACCGAGCGCCGCGTATCCGCCCGTATCGGCGCCATCTCCGAGTCCGCCACCCTCGCCATCGACGCCAAGGCCAAGGCGCTCAAGGCCGCCGGGCGCCCGGTGATCGGCTTCGCCGCGGGCGAGCCCGACTTCCCGACCCCGGACTACATCGTCGAGGCCGCGGTCGAGGCCTGCCGCAACCCGAAGTTCCACCGCTACACCCCGGCCGGCGGTCTCCCGGAGCTGAAGGCCGCGATCGCCGCGAAGACGCTGCGCGACTCCGGCTACGAGGTCGAGGCTTCGCAGGTCCTGGTGACCAACGGCGGCAAGCAGGCGATCTACGAGGCGTTCGCGGCGGTCCTGGACCCGGGTGACGAGGTCATCGTCCCGGCGCCGTACTGGACCACGTACCCGGAGTCGATCCGCCTCGCCGGCGGTGTCCCGGTCGAGGTCGTCGCCGACGAGACCACCGGGTACCGGGTCAGCGTCGAGCAGCTGGAGGCCGCCCGCACCGAGCGCACGAAGGTCGTCCTGTTCGTCTCCCCGTCCAACCCGACGGGCGCCGTCTACAGCGAGGCCGACTCCCGCGCGATCGGTGAGTGGGCCGCCGAGCACGGCCTGTGGGTCATGACGGACGAGATCTACGAGCACCTGGTCTACGGCGACGCGACCTTCACCTCGCTGCCGGTGCTGGTCCCGGCCCTGCGCGACAAGTGCATCATCGTCAACGGCGTCGCCAAGACCTACGCCATGACGGGCTGGCGCGTGGGCTGGGTCATCGCCCCCCAGGACGTCGTCAAGGCCGCGACCAACCTGCAGTCGCACGCCACCTCCAACGTCTCCAACGTGGCGCAGGTCGCCGCCCTGGCCGCCGTCTCCGGCAACCTGGACGCCGTCGCCGAGATGCGCAAGGCCTTCGACCGCCGCCGCCAGACCATGGTCAAGATGCTCAACGAGATCGACGGCGTGCTCTGCCCCGTCCCCGAGGGCGCCTTCTACGCGTACCCCTCGGTCAAGGGCCTCCTCGGTAAGGAGATCCGCGGCAAGCGCCCGCAGACCTCGATCGAGCTGGCCGCGCTGATCCTCGACGAGGCCGAGGTCGCGGTCGTCCCCGGCGAGGCCTTCGGCACCCCCGGCTACCTGCGCCTCTCGTACGCCCTGGGCGACGAGGACCTGGTCGAGGGCGTGTCCCGCGTCCAGAAGCTGCTGGCCGAGGCCAAGGCCTGACACGGCCCGCAGTGACGTCCCGAGCGGCGGCTCCCCGGTGGGGGGCCGCCGCTGCGGCGTCCGGGGCAGGGCTCCGGCGGCCCCGCCAGGCCCCGCCCGCACGTTCGAGCAAGCCCCCGATCGGTAAAACACCCTCCCACTCGGCGCGCGCGTACGGCAGGATCACCAGATGGAGCACGTACGCGATCTCACGCTTCTGCCGAAAGCCCACCTCCACCTGCACTTCACCGGGTCGATGCGCCCCTCGACCCTGCTGGAGCTCGCCGACAAGTACGGCGTGCGCCTGCCCGACGCGCTGACCGCCGGAGAGCCCCCCAAACTGCGGGCCACCGACGAACGCGGCTGGTTCCGCTTCCAGCGCCTCTACGACGCCGCCCGCTCCTGCCTGCGCGAGCCCGACGACATCCGCCGGCTCGTCCGCGAGGCCGCGGAGGAGGACGTACGGGACGGCAGCGGCTGGCTGGAGATCCAGGTGGATCCCACTTCCTACGCCCCCCTCCTCGGCGGGATGATCCCGGCCGTCGAGATCATCCTGGACGCCGTGGACAGCGCCTCCCGCGAGACCGGCCTCGGGATACGGGTCCTGATCGCCGCGAACCGCATGAAGCACCCCCTGGACGCCCGCACCCTGGCCCGCCTCGCCGTCCGCTACGCCGACCGCGGCGTCGTCGGCTTCGGGCTCTCCAACGACGAGCGCCGCGGCATGGCCCGCGACTTCGACCGCGCCTTCGCCATCGCCCGCGAAGGGGGCCTGCTCGCGGCCCCGCACGGCGGCGAGCTCACCGGGCCCTCCTCCGTCCGCGACTGCCTCGACGACCTGGACGCCGCCCGCATCGGGCACGGCGTACGGGCCGCGGAGGACCCCCGGCTGCTCAAGCGGCTCGCCGACCGGCAGATCACCTGCGAGGTCTGCCCGGCCTCCAACGTGGCCCTCGGCGTGTACGAGCGGCCCGAGGACGTACCGCTGCGCACCCTCTTCGAGGCGGGCGTGCCGATGGCGCTGGGCGCGGACGACCCGCTGCTGTTCGGGTCCCGCCTCGCGGCCCAGTACGAGATCGCCCGCCGCCACCACGCCTTCACGGACGCGGAACTGGCCGAGCTGGCCCGGCAGTCGGTGCGCGGCAGCGCCGCGCCCGAGGACGTCCAGGCCAAGCTGCTGGCCGGGATCGACCACTGGCTCACCGGGTGAGCCTGAGGTCCCCCTCGTAGCAGTCGGCGCGCACCCGGCCGCCGTCGGGGAAGCCGATCTCCAGGTGGGTACGGCCCTGCTCGGGCAGCGCGTACTCGGCCACGGAGGCGATGGTCTCGCCGAGGTGCCGCAGGAAGGGGTGGTCGCCGAGGTCCTCGCCGACCTCGATGCGGCCCCACTCCCCCATGTCGTACGGCTCGTGCGGCGCGGCGGACTCCACGATGAGGCACTGGTCGGACCCGGTGGTGATCCGGATGGAGTCGCCGACGCTGTCGATCAGCCAGACGTCGAGCGGTGCCTCGGAGCGCTCACCGTCGCTGACGTGCCAGGACGCGACGACTCGGCTGAGCGTGCGCCCCACGAGGCGGGTGGGGTCCGTACCGGCGCCGTGCAGGGGACAGAGCATGGACGGCCGGGACTCCTCAGATGCTGACGCCGACCGTCACCGGTTCGTTGACCAGGGTGACGCCGAAGGCCGCGTGGACGCCCGCGACGACCTCGCGGGCCAGGGTCAGGAGGTCCTCGGTGGTGGCCTCGCCGCGGTTGGTGAGGGCGAGGGTGTGCTTGGTGGAGATGCGCGCCGGTCCGGTGCCGTAGCCCTTGGTGAAACCGGCCTTGTCGATCAGCCAGGCCGCGCTGGTCTTCGTACGGCCCTCCCCCGCGGGGTAGGCGGGCGGGGCGGTCTCCGGGCCGAGGCGGTCCTGGGCGCGGGCGAGGAAGGCGGCGTAGGCCTCGTCGGTCAGGATCGGGTTGTGGAAGAAGGAGCCGGCGGACCAGGTGTCGTGGTCGGCGGGGTCGAGGACCATGCCCTTGCCGGCGCGCAGCCGCAGCACGGTCTCGCGGGCGGTGGCGGCGGGGACCCGGTCGCCGGCCTCGACGCCGAGGGCGCGGGCGGTCTCGGGGTACTTGATCGGGGCGGAGAGGCCGCCCGCGTCCTCCAGGGCGAAGCGCACGCGCAGGACGACGTACCGCTCGGGCTGGTCCTTGAAGGTGCTGTTGCGGTACCGGAAGTCGCACTCGGCGGCGCTGAGGGTGACCGTCTCGCCGGTGGTGCGGTCGTAGGCGACGACCTCGGTGACGGTGTCGCAGACCTCCTGGCCGTACGCGCCGACGTTCTGGATCGGGGTGGCGCCGGCCGAGCCGGGGATCCCGGCGAGGCACTCGATCCCGGCGAGGCCCGCCTCGACGGTGCGGGCCACGGCGTCGCTCCAGTTCTCGCCCGCGGCGAGCTCCAGGGTGGTGCCGTCGAGGGCGAAGCCGGTGGTCGCGATGCGCAGGGCGGTGCCGTCGAAGCCCTGGTCGCCGATGACCAGGTTGCTGCCGCCGCCGATGATCAGCAGCGGGGAGCGGCTCTCGTCCGCGGCGCGGACGGCGGCGATCACCTCGGCGTCGGTGGTCGCGGTGACCAGACGGGCGGCGGGCCCACCGAGGCGGAAGGTGGTCAGCGGGGCGAGGGGGGCGTCGTGGAGTTCCTGCACGTGGACAAGAGTACGGTCCGTACCCCTCGCATCCCTGCGGGGCCACGGACCGCGACTCAGCGGGCGGTCTGCTGTTCGGCCAGGCGGCGCTCGGCCTCGGCCCAGCTGACGGGGAGCCCCGACGCGGGCACGGTCCAGAAGGTGAAGGCCGACTCCTTCATGTACGCACTCGCCTTGCGGGAGCTCTCCCGGTGCGGCTCGCTGCGGGCGAAGCGGTAGAGGGCGTCGCGGTCCTCCCAGGCGGAGAGGGTGAGGAAGGTCCGGCCGAGGACGCGGGCCCGCAGGGCGACGCCGTGCGCCCCGGGGGCCTTGCGGATCTGGCCGATGATGCCGGGGGTCTTGAGGAAGAACCGGACGGCTCCGGCCAGGGTGGCCGTCTCGAACCGGGAGGCCATGACGTAGACCTCGGCGCCGGGGTCGGCCTGGGTGGGGGTGAACCAGGGGATGTCGGGCATGACGTGCACTCCTTCGGCAGATGCGGATCGCGCGGGTCAGCCCGCTGCGGGGACCTTGTTCGGGGTGACGGGCTCCGGGGTCCCGGGCGCGGGGGCCGCTGCGGCCTCGACGGGCCGGGGGGACCGGGCCTTGCGCGGGAGGAGCAGGGCGAGGCCGGCGGCCACGGCCACCGCGACGGCGCCGATCCACAGGGCCGGGACGGTGCCGTCGGTGAAGGCCTGCGGGGTCTCGTAGCCGCCCTGGGCGGAGAAGACGGAGGCCAGGACCGCGACGCCGAGGGCGCCGCCGACCTCCCGCATGGCGGTGTTGGTCCCGGAGGCCTTGCCCTGGTCGGCGGGGCGCACGGTGGACATCAGGGCGTTGGAGGCGGGGGCGAAGTACAGGCCCATCCCGATGCCGCTGATGATCAGCGGCGCGAGCTGGGTGGCGTACGAGACGTCCGCGCTCAGGATCAGGGCGAACCAGGCGAGGCCGAGGGCCTGCAGGGCGAGCCCGGCGGCGACGACGGGGCGGCTGCCGATCCGGTCGGAGAGGATCCCGGCGATCGGGGCGACGATCATCGGCATGCCGGTCCAGGGGAGCATGCGCAGCCCGGCCTCGGTGGGCGAGTACCCGGAGACGCCCTGGAAGAACTGGCTGAGCAGGAAGATCGAGCCGAACATGCCCAGGAACATGAGCAGGCCGGCCAGGTTGATGCCGAGGAATCCGCGGTCACGGAAGAGCCGCATGGGCAGGATGGGGCCGGCACTGCGGAAGCCGTGGTGGACGAAGCCGCCGACGAGTGCGGACCCGGCGATCAGGCCGGTGAGGACGGGGGCGCTGGTCCAGCCCTCGGCGTTGGCGTTCACCAGGGCGTAGACGATGCCGAAGAGACCGCCGCTGATGAGCAGGGTGCCCGGGAGGTCCAGGCGGGCACCGGGGACGCTGGACTCGGCGAGGCGCAGCCGGGCGAGCGGGATCAGGGCGAGACCGATGGGCACGTTGAGCCAGAAGATCCACTGCCAGGAGATGTGCTCGGTGAGGCTGCCGCCGATGAGGGGGCCGCTGGCCACGGCCAGGCCGGTGACGGCTCCGTAGATCCCGAGGGCCATGCCGCGCCGGGCCGCGGGGACCGCGACGGTGAGCAGGGTGAGGGTGAGCGGCATCATCACCGCGGCGCCGACGCCCTGGACGGCGCGGGCGGCGATGAGTGCGTCGATGCCGGGCGAGAGGGCGGCCGCGGCGGAGGCTGCGGTGAACACGGCGAGTCCGGCTATGAACAGCTTCCGGCGCCCGAACCGGTCCCCGAGGGCGGAGCCGAACATGAGGAGGACGGCGAAGGTGAGCGTGTAGGCGTTCACCGTCCATTCCAGGTCCTCCAGCCGGCCGCCGAGGTCCTCCCGGATGGCGGGGAGGGCGGTGGTGACGACGAGGTTGTCGAGGGCGGCCATGAAGCTGGCCGTGCCGGTGAGCACGAGCGCCCACACGGCGGGCCCGCGGAGCCGGGTGTCCTGGTCTGGTGTGTTCACGATTCCCCCTGAATCGAATCCTGAGCTTTGTTAGTTATTGATGACTAACTTTCGCGGCCAGAGAAGAGTGCCTGGGCGGGCTGCGCTAGGGCGGTCCGGCGAGGGTGGGGCGGGGCAGGCCCGGCAGCGCCGGACCGGACCGCGCCGGACCGCGCCGACGGCATTACCCGGCGGGCGCCTGGGGCTCCACATCTGCCTCGGCGGGGATCAGCATTCCGTAGGCCATGAAGGTCGTGGTCGAGCCCACGTCCCCGCCGAGGGGCGCGTGCACGGTGTCCCAGAGCTCCATCCAGGAAGCCCGGACCATCTCCCCGAACTCCGGCTCCCCGGCGGCTTCCGCCGCGGCGACGGTCACGTAGGTCTGGAGCTGCATCTGCAGCTTGTCGGGGTGATCGGCGATCAGCTGGATGTACGCCTCACCCATGACCTTGAAGGGGTCGCCCCCCTCCAGGCCCTTGGCGGCTTCCTCGAAGACGAGCCGGACGTCCTCCATACAACGGGCGACGGCGGCGAGGAAGATCGCCTGCTTGTTGGGGAAGAGCCGGAAGAGATAAGGCTGCGAAACCCCCACCCGCTTGGCGATCGCCTCGGTGGAGGTCCCGTAGTAGCCCCCACGCGCGAACTCATGCATCGCCGCCCGAATGACGCTCTCACGCCGCTCATCTGCGCTCATCCTTACCATGGGATTAAGTTAGTACTCAATCACTAACTTGGTCAAGGGGGTGGGGGGGGGCTGTTTCCGGGCGGTCGGCCCCGCCGAGGCAGATGTGGAGCCCCAGGCGCCCGCCGGGTAATGCCGTCGGCGCGGTCCGGCGCGGTCCGGTCCGGCGCTGCCGGGCCTGCCCCGCCCC
>NZ_JOFT01000061.1 GCF_000725805.1 Streptomyces xanthophaeus
CGACTGGTACAACTACCACCGGCCCCACACCGGCATCCAAGGCCAAACACCCGCCAGCCGCGTCACCAACCTGTCCGGACAACACATCTAGGTCGTCTCTTCGGGCGTCCGGCGGAGGTGGTGACCGGGTGTGACCTGCGGATTACACCCGAACGCCACATCCGCCGGGCGACCGGGGCGTCCCACATGTCACGGTGGCAGCATCTCTCCCTGCTGCCGCCGAGACCGGAGCGAACGCCATGGCCGACCTGCAGGACGAACGACCCGACACGGGCCTGGTCCCCGTCGGCCCGGGTTCCCTCGGAGCCGAGGACGTCCCCGCCGCACCGCTGCCCGGCGCCCTCGACCGGGCCGCCGCGCTGCTGTCCGTCCATCCCGTCGCGGACGGCTGCAACACCCTGGTCTGGGCCCTGCGCCAGAACCCGTACCACGACCTCGACACGCCGGAAGCCGGGATCGACACCGACATCCCCCGGCTGCGGGCGGGCGGGGTCGGGGCCCAGTTCTGGTCGCTGCTGACCCCGCGCGAGGCGGACGCGGCCGACCAGGTGGTCGCCGACACCCTCGAACAGATCGACGTGGCGCTGGCCCTGATGCGCCGCTACCCCGACAGCCTCTGCCTCGCGCTGAGCGCCGACGACATGGCCGACGCCCGCAACCGGGGCCGGATCGCCTCGTTCCTGGGCCCCGTGCCCGGCCGCACCCTCACCGACGCCCTCGGCACCCTGCGCGCCTTCCACGCGCTGGGCGTACGGATCCTCGCGCCCGCGGGGGCGCCCTGGGCCCAGGAGGGCCTCACGGCCTTCGGCCACGAGGTGGTCCGGGAGGCGAACCGCCTCGCGGTGCTGCTGGACCTGGCCGGCTGCCCGGCGCCGGCGGCCTGCCAGCTCGCGGGGGCCTCCAAGGCCCCGGTGATCGTCTCCAACACGGCCGCGGCGGCCCTCAACCCGTATCCGGGGAACGTCACCGACGAGGTGCTGCTCGCGCTGCGCGCGGCGAACGGCCTGGCCATGGTCACCTTCGACACCGCGCGGACCGGGGACTCCCTGCACGCGGTGGCCGACCACGTGGAGCACGTGCGGGCCGTCGCCGGCCCGCACTGCGTCGGCCTCGGCGCCACCTTCGGCACCGCACCGGGACACCCCCGCCCGACCGGGCTCGTCGACCCCTCGGGCTACCCCAAACTCATCGCGGAACTCCTGGACCGGGGCTGGCCGGAGGCCGACCTGGCCCTGCTGACCTGGGGCAACGCCCAACGGGTGCTCCGCGACGCGGAGTTCACGGCCCGCGCGGCCCAGCACCGCCGCACGGCCGCTCCGTGACCCCTGCCGAGGGCTAGGCCGTCTCTTTCGGATCTTGCCGGGTCCGCGCCGCCCGGCACCGCGCCTCGCCGCACTGCCGGGGCAACCGAGTACGTCCAGTACACGGCAGCCCCCATCGCCCGGTAGGTCCAGCCCGCCGCGCGCCAGCGCAGGGGGTCGAGGGCGTTGCGGCCGTCGAGGACGAGGCGGTCGGTGACGACGGTGGCCAGCTCGGCCGGGTCGAGGTCGCGGAACTCGCGCCATTCGGTCAGGTGCAGCACGACCTCCGCGCCACGGGCCGCCTCCAGCGCGGAGTCCGCGTACCCCAGGGTGGGGAAGACCCGCCGGGCGTTGTCCATGCCCTTGGGGTCGTAGACGGTCACCTGGCCGCCCTGGAGGTGGATCTGTCCGGCCACGTTCAGCGCGGGGGAGTCGCGGACGTCGTCCGAGTCCGGCTTGAAGGTCGCGCCGAGCACCGCCACCCGCTTGCCGAGGAACGAGCCGCCCACCGCGTCACGGGCCAGTTCCACCATGTGGCCGCGGCGCCGCATGTTGATGGAGTCGACCTCGCGGAGGAAGGTCAGCGCCTGGTCGGCGCCCAGCTCGCCGGCCCGTGCCATGAAGGCGCGGATGTCCTTCGGCAGGCAGCCGCCGCCGAAGCCGATCCCGGCCCGCAGGAACTTCGCACCGATGCGCTCGTCGTAGCCGATGGCCTCCGCAAGCTTGGCCACGTCGCCGCCGGCGGCCTCGCAGACCTCAGCCATCGCGTTGATGAAGGAGATCTTGGTCGCGAGGAAGGAATTGGCGGCGGTCTTCACGAGCTCCGAGGTCGGGAAGTCGGTGACCACCAGCGGGGTCCCCTCCGCCATCGGGGTCGCGTACACCTCGCGCAGCAGCTTCTCGCCGCGCTCGCCCTGGACGCCGACCACGATCCGGTCCGGGTGCAGGGTGTCCTGCACGGCGAAGCCCTCCCGCAGGAACTCCGGGTTCCAGGCCAGCTCCACCTCCGCGCCGGCCGGAGCCAGCTCCGTCAGCTTCGCCGCGAGCCGCTCCGCCGACCCCACCGGCACCGTGGACTTGCCGACCACCAGCACCGGACGGGTCAGGTGCGGGGCCAGCGAGGCGAACGCGGAGTCGACGTAGGACATGTCGCAGGCGTACTCACCGTGCTTCTGCGGGGTGTTCACGCACACGAAGTGGACGTCGCCGAAGGCGCCGACCTCCTCCCAGGAGGTGGTGAACCGCAGGCGCCCCGTCGAGCCCGGCAGCCCGGCGACGTGGGCGCGGAGCAGTTCCTCCAGCCCCGGCTCGTACATGGGCACCCGGCCCGACGCCAGCATCTCGATCTTCTCGGGCACCACGTCCAGTCCCAGCACCTCGAACCCCAGCTCCGCCATCGCGGCGGCGTGCGTCGCGCCGAGGTATCCGGTGCCGATCACAGTGATCCTGAGGGGGGCCATGGGTGCTCCGTACGGTGCGGGGGCGGCCGGCGGGCCGTTTGCGGCCACTGAGCATAGTCGGGCCCATGTGGGGGGACGTTCTCCGGCGGTACCCGGTTCCGGCACGGCTGTCATGCAGCTCACGTACGCCGTACATATCGCTGCCAGGACGCCGGACACTAAGATTTGGGTTACTTAACGGTAGTTAGCATCACGCATCATCATCTGGGGAGTGAGAGTCTTGGCGGGTTCTGCCGACTTCGACCTGTACCGTCCGGCCGAGGAGCACGACATGCTCCGCGAGTCGGTCCGCTCGCTCGCCGAGGCGAAGATCCTGCCGTTCGCCGCCGCGGTCGACGAGGAGTCCCGCTTCCCGCAGGAAGCCCTCGACGCCCTCGTCGCCAGCGACCTGCACGCCGTCCACGTGCCCGAGACCTACGGCGGCGCGGGCGCCGACGCCCTCGCCACCGTGATCGTGATCGAGGAAGTGGCCCGCGTCTGCGCCTCCTCCTCCCTCATCCCGGCCGTCAACAAGCTCGGCTCGCTCCCGGTGATCCTCTCCGGCTCCGAGGAGCTCAAGGCCAAGTACCTCGGCCCGCTGGCCAAGGGCGACGCGATGTTCTCGTACGCGCTCTCCGAGCCGGACGCGGGCTCCGACGCCGCCGGCATGAAGACCCGCGCCGTGCGCGACGGGGACTTCTGGGTCCTCAACGGCGTCAAGCGCTGGATCACCAACGCGGGCGTCTCCGAGTACTACACGGTCATGGCCGTCACCGACCCCGAGAAGCGCTCCAAGGGCATCAGCGCCTTCGTCGTCGAGAAGGGCGACGAGGGCGTCTCCTTCGGCGCCCCGGAGAAGAAGCTCGGCATCAAGGGCTCCCCGACCCGCGAGGTCTACCTCGACAACGTCCGGATCCCCGCCGACCGCATGATCGGCGCCGAGGGCACCGGCTTCGCCACCGCGATGAAGACCCTCGACCACACCCGCATCACGATCGCGGCCCAGGCGCTCGGCATCGCGCAGGGCGCCCTGGACTACGCCAAGGGCTACGTCCAGGAGCGCAAGCAGTTCGGCAAGCCGATCGGCGACTTCCAGGGCGTGCAGTTCATGCTCGCGGACATGGCCATGAAGATCGAGGCCGCCCGCCAGCTGACGTACTCCGCGGCGGCCCGCTCGGAGCGCGTGTCCGGCGGCGGCCCCCACGAGGACCTCACCTTCTTCGGCGCCGCGGCCAAGTGCTTCGCCTCCGACGTGGCCATGGAGGTCACCACCGACGCGGTCCAACTCCTGGGCGGTTACGGCTACACCCGCGACTACCCGGTGGAGCGCATGATGCGCGACGCCAAGATCACCCAGATCTACGAAGGCACCAACCAGGTCCAGCGCATCGTCATGGCGCGCAACCTGCCGTAAAGCGGAACCGGGCCGGAGGCGGACGCCGACACCGCCTCCGGCCTTTGCACGCCCCCCGGATGGGCTAAATTTGAACCTTCGTACGCCAGAACCGGTTGGGGAGAACGTAATGACGGAAGCGATCCTGCTGGTCGGCGGACAGGGGACGCGCCTGCGGCCCGTGACGGTGAACACCCCCAAGCCGATGGTTCCCACGGCCGGTGTCCCCTTCCTCGCCCACCAGATAGCCAGGGCCGCAGCTGCCGGCGTCACGCACATCGTGATGGCCACCTGCTACCTCGCCGAGGTCTTCGAGCCCTACTTCGGCGACGGATCCGACTTCGGCCTCACCCTGGAGTACGTCGTCGAGGACGAGCCGCTGGGCACCGGCGGCGCCATCCGCAACGCCGCGCAGCGCCTGACCGGCGGCCCCGACTCGGCCGTCCTCGTCTTCAACGGTGACATCCTCACCGGCCTGGACATCGCCGGCCTGGTCGAGTCCCACAAGACGGCCGACGCCGACGTCTCCCTGCACCTGGTGCGGGTCGAGGACCCGCGCGCCTTCGGCCTGGTCCCCACCGACTCCGAGGGGCGGGTGCTGGCCTTCACCGAGAAGCCGCAGACCCCCGAAGAGATCATCACCGACCAGATCAACGCCGGCTGCTACGTCTTCCGCCGCAGCGTGATCGACTCCATCCCGGCCGGCCGCCCCGTCTCCGTCGAGCGCGAGACCTTCCCCGACCTGCTCGCCTCCGGGGCCAAGCTGCACGGCGTCACCGAGAACACGTACTGGATGGACCTCGGCAAGCCCGAGTCCATCATCCAGGCCTCCGCCGACCTGGTCCGCGGAGTCGTCTCCTCCCCGGCCGTCCCCGGACGCCGTGGCGAGTCCCTGGTGCTGCCCGGCGCGCGCGTCGCGGCCGGGGCCAAGCTGTCCGGCGGCACCGTCGTGGGCGCGGGCGCCAGCATCGAGGCGGGCGCCGTCGTCCAGGGCTCCATCGTGCTCGCCGACGCGGTCATCGGCCCGGACGCGCAGATCAACGCCAGCCTGATCGGCGCCGGCGCCGAGGTCGGCGCCCGCACCGTCCTGGACGGGACCGTCGTCGGTGACGGCGCGGTCGTCGGAGCCGACAACGAGCTGCGCACCGGGGCCCGCGTGTGGTGCGAGGCCCGGCTTCCCGCCGCCGCGATCCGCTTCTCCTCGGACTCCTGAGACCGGGCGCCCGACGGCCGGCCGGACCGGCGCGCGCGTGCCGCATCAGGCACCGCGCGCCGCCCGCCGCAAGGTCACTGTCCCCGGACGGTGACCTTCTGGTCGTTCTGGATCTCCTTCACCAGCTGCTGCACCTTCGCCTTGTCCCAGACGAGGTTGCCGCCGCGCTGCCCGGAGATCGGCATGTTCATCGAGACGCCGTCACCGCTGTTGACGCCCTTCATCGCGAAGAACATCTGCCCCATGTCCCACAGGCCCATGTCCTTGTCCACGATGAGCGTGTCCAGGCCCGCGCCCAGCGTCGGGTACAGGGCGAACGGGTTCAGCACCGTGGCCGGGGTGGCCGCCTGGCTCGCGAGCGCCGCCAGGAACTTCTGCTGGTTCTTCGTCCGCTGGAGGTCCGACTCCGCGAAGGCGTAGCGGGTGCGCACGAAGGCCAGGGACTGCTCGCCGTTCAGCGTCTGCTTGCCGGCCTTGAAGTCGGCGCCCGACTTCTCGTCCTTGAAGCCCTCCTCGATGTCCAGCTCCACACCGCCCAGCGCGTCGACGATGTTCGCGAACCCGGCGAAGCCGATCTCCGCGTAGTGGTCGATGCGCAGCCCGGTGTTGTGCTCCACCGTCCGCACCAGCAGCTCGGGACCGTCCTCCGCGTACGCCGCGTTGAGCTTGACCCGGCGTCCCTGCGCGGGGAACTTCTTGCCCGACTGGGAGCCGACGAAGGAGGGGATCTCCACGTCCGAGTCGCGCGGCAGCGAGATCATCGTGTTCCCGCTGGAGCACTTCGCCAGGATCATCATCGAGTCGGTGCGCTTGCCCTCGGCCGAGCCCGTGTGGAGCTTCTTCTTCTCCTCGTCGGACATGCCCTCGCGGCTGTCGGAGCCCACGATCAGGTACGTGGTGCAGTCGCCCTCCTTCGGGCGCTCGATCACCTTGGACAGGTCCACCTCGCGGCGCACCTTGGAGTCGGCCCAGAAGTAGGTGGAGACCGAGGTCACCAGCAGCGCCGAGACCAGCACGATCGAACCGACCTTGATCCGCTTGCGCCAGTCCGGGGCCGGGCCGGGCGGCCGCCCGGGACCCGCCGGGGGCCGCGGACCCGCGGGACCGCCCGGAGCACCGGGGGCGCCGCCGGAGGGCGCGCCGTAGACCTGGCCGGTGTTGTAGCCGCTGTCGTAGCCGCCGTACGTGTCGTGGTCCGGCGACTGCTGCGGCGGGACCCCGTACGCGGGCGGACCCGCCGGGGGACGGCCGGGCGGCGGGACCGCCGGCTGCCCGGGACGCCGCTGCGGCTGCGGCGGCTGCTGCCGCTGGACGTGCCGCATCCGCTGCGCGCCCTCGGGCTGCGCCTGCGCGCTGCCGCGCCCGTATCCGTCGTCGCGGCGGCCGCGCTCGTCGCGGTCCCCGGTCCACCCCTCTGGCCAGTCATTCATGCGGACAAGAATGCCCGGCCGGGCGTGTCGTCCGACAGCCCGGTGGGGGTTCCGTACCGGTGCTGTTGCAGAGCTGATGCCTGCGCGGCCGATCTAAGGTGTCCGTATGACACAGATAGCGGGCGAGCCGGCCGGGAAGCCGACCTCGGCCTCCCGGACCACCCTCAGCCACATCATGACCGCCAACGACACCAACCTCCTCGGCACGGTGCACGGCGGCGTGATCATGAAGCTGGTGGACGACGCGGCGGGCGCCGTGGCCGGCCGCCACTCCGGTGGCCCCGCGGTCACCGCCTCCATGGACGAAATGGCGTTCCTCGCCCCCGTGCGGGTGGGCGACCTCGTCCACGTGAAGGCCCAGTGCAACTGGACCGGCCGCTCCTCCATGGAGATCGGCGTACGGGTCCTCGCCGAGCGGTGGAACGAATCCACCCCCGCCACCCAGGTCGGCAGCGCCTACCTCGTCTTCGCGGCGGTGGACGCCGAGGGCAAGCCCCGTACGGTCCCGCCGGTCCTCCCCGAGACGGAGCAGGACGAGCGCCGCTACCAGGAGGCCCAGATCCGCAGGACCCACCGGCTCGCCCGCCGCCAGGCGATCATGGCGCTGCGCGAGGAGCGGGCGGCGCAGGGCTTCGACGACTGACCGCCGGCCGCCCGGACGGGGCGGTCACTTCCCGCAGACCACCTGGTCGCCGGTGACCACCCCGAACTGGCCCTGGTAGGGGTCCTCGGCCCGCACCGGCACCACCTTGCGGTAGTCCGCGCCCGCCGTCACCAGCACCGTCCTGCCCTGGCCCGCCACCGCCCGCAGCTCGCTGCCCGGCAGCGCCGTCGACACGGACCGGGCCGAGCGGTCCCAGCGCGGGTCGTACGTGATCACCGTGCGCTTGACCTCGCGGCTGGCGCCGTTGCCCGGGGCCCGGGTGGTGTCGAAGCCGGTGGCGCGCAGCGCGGCGTCGACCCGCCCGCCCAGCCCGTCGATCCGCGTCCCGTTCTCCACCTGGACCCGGATCTGCTGCGGCGGCACGTCCACCGGCACCGCGGCGGGCCGCCCGGCCGGGCGCCCGGGGCGGGCCGGGGCCAGCGGCCGGTCGTCGCGCAGGGCCGCGAAGAGCTTGGCGGCCTTCGGCTCGTCCCACTTCACGGTGGAGCCGATGCCCTTGACCGGGTACGAGGGGTCGCCGACGGGTACCGAGGCGAATTCGGAGGAGGTCGGGGTGAAGTCCCGCATGGCCTGTCCGAGCGCGAGCATCTGTTCCGAGCCGAAGCCCTCGTCGGCGCGTACGGACCCGAGCAGGGTGGAGCTCACCTGCTTGAACTTCACCGGGTTGAGCAGCACCCCGCCGTTGGTCGCCTGCTTGATCAGCGCGGCGACGAACCGCTGCTGGCGCTGCATCCGCCCGAGGTCGGAGGCGCCGTCGATGTGGCGCGAGCGCACGTACTGCAAGGCCTGTCCGCCGCCGAGCCGGTGGGTGCCGGGCAGCAGGTCGAGCCCGGTGTTGCGGTCGCGCATGGTCTTGGCGGTGCAGATCTCCACGCCGCCGACCGCGTCGACCGTCTTCATGAAGCTGGTGAAGTCGACCTCCAGGTAGTGGTCGATCTTCACCCGGGTCATGTTCTCGACGGTCCGCACGGTCAGGCCGGGCCCGCCCTCCGCGTAGGCCGCGTTCAGCTTCAGCGGGTGGGCCTTGTGCGCCTTGCCGGTGACCAGGTCCCGGTGGGCGGGCACCTGGGCGTAGCTGTCGCGGGGCAGGCTGATCACGCTCGCCCGTTCCCGGTCGGCCGACAGGTGCACCAGCATGATCGTGTCGGTGCACCGGCAGGGGGCGCCGCCGAGGCGGTACTCGCGCTTCTCCTCCGGGCTGATCTTCTCGCGGCCGTCGGTGCCGACCAGCAGGAAGTTCAGGCCGTGCCCGGCCTCGGGCCGGTTCTTCATGTCCTTGAAGGGGTCCACCCGCTGGATCCCGGTGTCCAGGCCGGTCATCACCGCGTGCCCGATCGCCCCGCAGCCCAGCACCACGACGGACAGCCCGGCCGCGATCCGCACGCCCCACCGCGGCCGCTCGTCTCCGCGCCGCGCCGGGCCGCCGCCGCGGCCGCCGCGCCGCGCTCGCTGCGGCTGGGGTGGCCTGGCGGGACGGGTGGGACGGTGCGGCTGGGGCACGGTGGACACCTCCGCGGGGGTCAGCTGGGAGACCGGTCGACAGATGGGCCAGGTTCGTCGGATTCGTCAGAACAGTAGGCCCATACGATCAGCGTTTGTCCGTACCGCTCACTCGGCGCGCACCCGGTTCCCCCGTACGCGGTAACGTGACACCGATACCCGACCTTGAAGGACGACATGCCCGCCCAGCAGCCCGCAGTCTCGGTGATCATGCCGGTGCTCAACGAGGAGCACTACCTCCGCGATTCCGTCCGCCACATCCTGGAACAGGAGTACGCGGGCGAGATGGAGGTGGTGATCGCGCTGGGCCCGTCCACGGACCGCACCGACGAGATCGCCGCCGAACTCGTCGCCGAGGATTCCCGAGTCCACACCGTCCCGAACCCCACCGGCCGGACCCCGGCGGCCCTCAACGCCGCCATCAAGGCCTCGCGTCACCCGATCGTGGTGCGCGTGGACGGCCACGGCATGCTCTCGCCGAACTACATCGCCACCGCCGTCCGCCTCCTGGAGGAGACGGGCGCGCAGAACGTCGGCGGCATCATGCACGCCGAGGGCGAGAACGCCTGGGAAGAGGCCGTCGCGGCCGCGATGACCTCCCGGATCGGCGTCGGCAACGCGCCCTTCCACACCGGCGGCCAGGCCGGACCGGCCGAGACCGTCTACCTCGGCGTCTTCCGCCGCGAGGCGCTGGAGCAGCAGGGCGGCTACAACGAGGAGTTCATCCGCGCCCAGGACTGGGAGCTGAACTTCCGTATCCGTGAGGCCGGCGGTCTGATCTGGTTCTCGCCCGAGCTGCGGGTCCAGTACCGCCCCCGGCGGTCCGTACGGGCCCTGGCCAAGCAGTACAAGGACTACGGCCGGTGGCGGCACGTGGTGGCCCGCTACCACGCGGGCTCCATCAACCCGCGCTACCTGGCCCCGCCGACGCTCGTCACCGCGCTCGCGGCCGGCGTGGTCGTGGGCGCGGTCCTCACCCCGTGGGGCTTCGCCCTCCCGGCCGGCTACTTCGCGGCCATCGCCGCGGGTTCCGTACCGGCGGGCAAGGGCCTGCCGCTGAAGGCCCGGGCGCAGATCCCCGTCGCCCTCGCCACGATGCACCTGTGCTGGGGCTTCGGCTTCCTGACCAGCCCGCGCTCGCTCGCGAACAAGGTCATCGCGAGCCGCCGCCCGGCGGTCCACCGGGATTCCTCGCAGGTCTGAGGCACGCAGGCCGCGCAGGCCGCGAAGGACGCGCAGAGACGCGAAAGAAGGGGCCCTGCGGGGGCTGTGACCGGCACAGCCCCCGCAGGGCCCCTTCGTCGTGTCCCGGGGCGCCTACCAGGTGAAGCCGGGCTGGATCGCCATGCAGGCCTTGTCGTTGTCCCCGTTGAGGGGATGCGCGGAGTCCGGGGCCTTGGTCGGGGCGGGCGGCGGCGCGGCCGGCAGCTCGCCGGTCCGCCAGTCCTTGCCGACGAACAGGACGATCCCCGGGACCTCCGCGGACTGCTGCACCGAGGAGGCCGGCAGGCCGAGGGCGGTGGCCAGGGTGCGTGCGCCCGCCTCCTGGTCGGCGCGGGCGAAGCGGACCACCGTGGTGTCCTCGGCGCCCGTCCGGTTCTCGGCGACGGCCCCGGTGAAGCCCTTGCCGCCCAGCAGGGCCGCGACCTCGGTGGCCCGGTTCTTGGCCCTGGCCTCGGCACCGTCCTTGCCGCTCGTGGAGTTGCGGACGGTGAACGAGATCTTCGACGGGGCCACGGGCGCAGCCGAGGTCGCCGCCGGCGGGGGCGTACTCGACGCGCCTGCGGGGCTGCTCGACGCGGGAGCCGGGGTGCCGGAAGCGGCGGGCGTGGGGGCCGCGGAGCCCTGTCCGTCGAGGGCGATGTCCTCGCGGACCATCCGGAACAGGTCCTCGGCCTCGCCCTCCTTGGGCTCGACGCGGCCGCTCATGCCGGGCTTGGTGCTGTAGACCCACGGCATGGTCGTCATGGTGATCCGGCCCGGCGGGACCTTCTTGAGCTCCATGCTGAGGTCGTACAGCTTGTCGATCTTGTTCAGGCCGGTGTCCACGACCATGGCGTCGATGGCGGCCTGCGCCAGGCTGTTGAGCTTCACCGGATTGGTGAGCTTGGCGTTCTTGCGGAACTCGCGGGCCATCGAGTTCATGTACTGGTGCTGGGCGTGGGTGCGGCCGATGTCGGTGCCGTCCTCGAACCCGTAGCGGGTGCGCAGCCACTGCAGGGCCTGCTCGCCCTGGATGATGCTCTCGCCCGCCGGGAGCTTCAGGCCGGAGCCCTCGCCCTTGCTGTTCCGGGAGTGCACGTTCTGCTCCACGCAGACCGGGACGCCGCCGATGGCGTCCGCCATCGAGACGACGCCCTTGAAGTCGATCAACATGAAGTGGTCGATGGGTACCTTCGTCAGCTCGGTCCAGGCGGCGACCGTGCAGCCCGGACCACCGCGCTGGAGCGACTCGTTGGTCTGGACGAGGCCCTTGCTCTCGGGGTGCACCTTGCCGTTCGGCTCCGTGCACTTGGGCATCTTCAGCAGGGTGTCGCGCGGCATCGACACCACCGACATGTTGCTGCGGTCCGCGGACAGGTGCAGCAGCATCTGCACGTCCGCCAGCGGCGGGCCGTCGAAGGTGTCCGAGGCGCCGCCGAGGGCCTGGTTCGCCTCGTCGTTGCGCGCGTCGGAACCGATGAGCAGGATGTTCAGGGGGGTCTGCCCGAAGGCGTTGGGCTTGGAACCGCCCAGCTTGTTCTCGCCGAGGTTCAGCACGTCCGTGTGGATGCTGCCGTTGAGGTGGCGGTAGTAGAGGTAGCCGGCCGCCCCCGTCCCGAGTATCAGCAGGGACAGCACGGAGGCCACCCAGCGCAGCACGCGGCGCCGCCCCCGCCGGGACGTACGCCGGCCGGCGGCGCGGGCCGCGGAGCGGCGGGCGGCACGGGATCCGCCCCGGGGGGCGGGTATCGCGCCGCCCGCGCCCGCGCTCGTGCCGTCGTCGTCCCCGTCGCCGGAAGCGTCACCGGCGGACTGGGCCGCCGCCCCCTCCCCTTGCACGCTGCTGTGCCTCACACGTACCCCCCCTGAAGAAAATCCCAATTCGGTCCAGATGATGCCGGTCCTACCGGCTGCGGCCCGTCACTTGACGCACACCGACTTGTCCGCCTCGATCCGCTGCACGTCCTCGGACAGCTCCTGCGGGGCCGGGGCCGTCAGCGGCGTCCCCGCCTCCTTGAAGTCCGGCCCGAGGGTCAGCTTCATCGGGGTCTTCGCCCCCGCGTCCGCCGTCCCCATCTTCAGTGCGGAGGCCGGCAGGCCCATCAGGTCCGCCAGGGCCCGGGCCTGATCGGCCTGGTTGGGCCCGTACTCCAGCTGGGTGGCCCCGACCTTCGCCGGGGCGTTGCCGAGGTTGCTGGCCCGGGCGACGCCCTTGGTGTTCTGCAGCCAGTTCAAGGTGGTGGAGGCGGCGCCCTTGGGCCCGCCGCCGTTGAAGACGTCCACCCGTACGTCGGCCACCGGCGCGCGGTTGCCCTGGAGCAGCGCGTCCTGCTTGCTCTGCGCCTCCGCGTCGGCGGCTGCCTTCGCGGCCTGCTCCTTCTTCTCGACCTCCGTGAGCGAGACGTCCCCCCGGATCATCTGCAGCAGCGGATCGGCACGGCCCTGGTCGAGCACGACGGTGGCCTTGACCTTCTCGGCCGGGTTGTCGAGCACCGGAAGGGTGGTGAAGGTGATGTTCTTGAGGTCTATGGCCTTCAACTCACCCGCGAGGTCGGTGAGTTTGTTGATGGATCCCAGCCCCTGGTCCACCGTCAGCGACTTGGTGGCCGCCTCCGCGAGCGAGAAGAACTTCTTCGGACTGGTCAGCGTCTCCTTCGACTTCATCTCGCGCATCATCGAGCTGAGGAACGCCTGCTGGGTCTTGATCCGGTCCAGGTCGCTCTCGTTGCCGAAGGCGTGCCGGGTCCGTACGAAGGCCAGGGCCTGCTCGCCCGACAGCCGGCTCTCGCCCGCCGGGAGCTTCAGCTTCGAATCCGGGTCGTCCACGGCCTTCTCCACGCAGACCGGGACCCCGCCGACCGCCGTGCTCAGGTTCTTCACCGCGTTGAAGTCGACCATCATGAAGTTGTCGATCTCGATGCCGGTGAGCCCCGTGACCGTGCGCATCGTGCAGCCCGGGTCGCGGCCTTCCTGCCCCAGGCTGTTGTTGAAGCGGGTGCCCTTGGACGCGGGGACGTTCTTCGTCGAACCGTCGGGCTGCTTCGTCGGGCAGACGGGGATGTCGGCGATCAGGTCGCGCGGGATCGACAGCGCGGTCGCGTTGCTGCGGTCCTTGGAGACGTGGAAGAGGATCGTGGTGTCGGCGTGGCCGACGCTCTCCGCGTCCCCGTAGCCCTCGTTGCCCGCACCGCTGCGCTTGTCGGTGCCGATGACCAGGATGTTGATGGCCTGGTCCTTCTTGAACCCGCCGGTGCCCGCGCCCGAGATGTCGGTGACGCTGAGGTTGCCGTTGAGGTGGTCGTAGTACAGGTACGCCGCCAGCGAGCCACCGACCAGGAGGAACGCGAGGGACCCGCCGGTGATGAGCAGCGCCTTGCGGCGGCCGCCGCCCCCGAGCTTGCGGGAGCGCCCGCCGCGCCTGCCCCCGGGCGGGCCGTCGCCGCGCCGCGGTTTGGGCACACCGGGAGACGGTGCCGTGGGGGACGGGGCCGTACGGGGCGAGGCCGATCTGCGCGGCGCGGTGACGGAAGGGCCCGGCTGCGGAGCGGAATTGCTCAGTCGCAGCTCGTAGTGGCCGGTGCGGGGGTTGATCACCCACTGGTCTGCGGGGTCGATCTCGTCTGCCCGCCCACGGCTTTGCGCATCCACGGTTGCTCGAATCCTCCGTCGGTGCCTCGCGACGCGCCTCCCCCAGGCGCACGGTCAACGATCCGGCTGCTGGTGCCCCACCTCTTGCCGGCCGGGGCACCGGATCGCTCACCTTATCCGTCAGGTTCGGCTGCAAACCATGCTGGTGACAAATTCCACTCCCCTTATAACGGGGCGAACTGCTCATCCTGCTCGGTTCGGTCACCGGCTTTTGGGATTGCTTTACCGGCAGTCGGCCGTACCTGCGGTGGTTCCTGTGAAGGTGGGGACGGGAACGGGGGACGAACCGGTTCCGCCACCCGTCTTCTCACCGTCCGTCGAGGTCCCGCCGGCTTCCGCCGGTCCGGTCCCGGTCTCCGGCTCGGGCGGGGTCACCGTCACCGGCCGGTCCTCCCGCAACTGCTTGAAGAGCCGTTCCGCATCGGGTTCGACCAGCTCGTCCCGGTTCGGGTTGGGTGCGTACGGCCGTCGGGGCACCGTAAGGAACTTGATCTGCTCGGTCGGTATGTCCCGTACCCCCCGAACGAGTTCGTACAGACCCCGCAGCGAGGCCAGCCCCGGGTCCGTGGTCACCGAGGAGGTCGCCGCGTCCAGCAGCGGGTACAGCCGTGTCGGATTGAGCAGGACCCCGTTGCTCTGCACCTTCTTGACGAGCGAACCGAGGAACTGCTGCTGGCGCTGCATCCGTTCGGTGTCGCTGCCGTTGCCCATGCTGTACCGGGCGCGGACGAAGCCCAGCGCCTGCTCGCCCTCCAGGACCTGCCGTCCGGCGGGCAGCTTCAGCTTGGCCTCCGAGTCGTCCATCGGCTCCTTGAGGCAGACCTCCACCCCGCCGACGGCATCGACCATCTGCTTGAAGCCGCCGAAGTCGATCACCATGTGGTGGTTGATCCGGATCCCGGTGAGCTTCTCCACCGTACGGATGGTGCAGGCGGCCCCGCCCCACTCGAAGGCCCAGTTGAACTGGGCGAGCTGCTCGGTTGTGCGGTCCCCGTCGGCCTTGAGGCAGGACGGCACCTGCGTCATCAGGTCCCGGGGGATCGAGACCGCGGTCGCGCTCTTTCGGTCCGCGGGCAGGTGCAGCAGGATCGTGGTGTCCGAGCGCTGCGTCCCCCGGTCGCGCCCGTACGGGGCGTTCTCCTTGCCGGAGCGCGAGTCCGAGCCGATCAGCAGGATGTTCTGGGCCCCCGTGGCGAGGTGCGCCGGCCGCTCCCGCTCGTAGCGGCGCAGTTCGGCCGCGGCGGAGCTGTCCTCGGTGATGTTCCCGTCGAGCTTGTTGTAGAGCCACCAGCCGGTCGCCGCCCCCAGCAGCACCAGCAGGGCCGCCCCGAGGCCGATCCAGCGCAGCAGGCGGCGCCGGCGGCCGTGCGGAGGACGGTGGGTGCCTCCGGCCGCTCCGGTGCCACCCGGTATGCCCGCGCTGTCCGTCACTCGCGTCCGTCCCCTCGCCGCTGCGACAACAAGCCGTACGGGTGAGCACGGCCACTGCCGATCCTGCCCCCGGGGCGCCGGAGCAGCCCGGGGGCAGGGTCCTGTCTAGGGCCGTCCGGGTGACAAATCGCCCGAGTGTCGGCGAGGGGCGGCGCGGATCAGACGGTGTGGGTGACGCGCTCGCTCTCGGTCCGCTGCTCCCGCGCCTGCGGCGACAGCCGGTCGAGGTTGCGGCACAGCACCACCGAGCCGCCGGAGGCCAGGGCGGCGTAGAGCCCCGCCGACAGCCCCTCCCAGGTGTCGTAGCCGAGCCCGGTCAGCACCCGGGAGCCCTCCCCGAGGCCGAGCTCCGCCGCGTCGCGCCGCGCCCGTTCCGTCAGCTCCGCGTACGAGAGCTCCTCGCCGCCGACGACCAGCCCCGGACCCGCGGCGTCCACCGGGACGAACGGAGCGAAGCGGTCGCCCTGCCCCGGCACCTCCACCGCGTAGTCCACGAACCCGGCCGGCGGCTGCGGGAACCGTCCGCCCAGCGGGCGCAGCGCCAGCGCCACCCGCTCCCCGGAACAGGCCAGGGCCGCCTCCAGCGAGTCCGGGCCGCTGACCACGAGGTCGGCGTCGGCCGGATCCCCGCCCACCTCCGCGACCACCCCGACCGAGGCACAGGCGAGCAGCCACACGGCGCTCTGCCAGTGCGCGGGCAGCATCAGCGCGAGCCGGTCGCCCGGCTCGGCGCCCAGGTCGCCCTGGAGCAGATTGGCGGTCTTGGCCACCCAATTGGCGAAGGTGGCGACGGACAATTCGACGCGCTCGCCCGTGGCATCGTCGTAGAAGGTGACGAGCGGGCGGCCGGGATCGGCGGCGAGCGCGGATCGCAGCAGGTCGGCAGGGGTGCGGTCAGTGGCGTTCACCCGGCACAGGGTACGCGGGCCCGTCCCCCGTACGGGTTCCGCCCGATCCTCCGTACGGGGGAGGGACGGGCGCGCCGTAGCGGACGGACAGTCAGTTCTCGGATGGCGCCGGGCGGTGCGCCTGCCCACCATCCTTTTCATGCGTGGATTCCTTGCTTCCTCGATCGGCGTCGCGACGGCCGCCGTACTGGCCCTGCCCCTCGCGCTCCCCACTCCGGCCCTGGCCGAGTCGGTCCCCGTGGGCCCGGCCGGGTCCACCCAGTCACTGCCGCTCGTCCCCCTGGGACCCGCGGTGAACCGCACCCCCGGCGTCCCCGGCATGAGCGCCTCGCCGCAGGTG
The DNA here is from genome assembly GCF_000725805.1 of Streptomyces xanthophaeus. Classification (GTDB taxonomy): domain Bacteria; phylum Actinomycetota; class Actinomycetes; order Streptomycetales; family Streptomycetaceae; genus Streptomyces; species Streptomyces xanthophaeus. Next base: position 16,471 of record NZ_JOFT01000061.1, read on the forward strand.
CCCGAGACGCAGGGCCTGCCTGCGCGCGAGGTCGAGACGTTCTCGCTGGTCGGCGTCGTCTGGGACGACGTGAGCAGCGAACTGCACGGCCGGGTCCAGGTGCGCACCCGCTCCGCGCGGACCGCGACCTGGTCCGACTGGCAGGACGTCGAGACGCACAACAGCGAACACGCCGCCGACCCCGACGCGGCGGAACGCGGCTCCGGCCGGGTCCGCGGCGCCACCGCCCCGCTCTGGGTCGGCGAGTCCGACGGGGTCGAGGTCCGCGTCCAGGCGGAACCCGGCACCACCACCGCCCAGGCCCCCGGCCGTCTGCCCTCGGGCATGCGCATCGAACTCGTCGACCCGGGCGCGGCCCCGCCCGACGGGACGAACGACGGCAAGAACGGCAGCCCCGGCGGCGACGACAAGGGCACGGTGGCCGTACCGGCCATGTCGATGGCCACGGCGGAGTCCTCCGCGGCGAACCTGCCGCACGCCCTGCTCGGCGCCAACGAGATCACCGCGCTCGACAAGGCCGACTCCACCGCCGACGCCGTCTTCGCCAGCGACGGCGCCCTGACCGCGGCGGCGGCCCCGTTCATCGGCCCGCGCCCGCGGATCGTCACCCGCAAGGGCTGGGGCGCGGACGAGTCGCTGCGCGAGTCGGGCTTCGTCTACACGAACACCGTCAAGGCCGCCTTCGTCCACCACAGCGCCTCCGGCAACAACTACGCCTGCAAGGACGCCCCGGCGGTCCTGCGCAGCCTGTACCGCTACCACGTGCTCAGCAGCGGCTGGCGCGACATCGGCTACAACTTCGCCGTCGACAAGTGCGGCACCGTGTACGAGGGCCGCGCGGGCGGCGTCACCAAGGCCGTGCTCGGCGCGCACACCATGGGCTTCAACACGGACAGCATGGGCATCGCGGTCCTCGGCTCCTTCACCTCGACCCCGCCCCCGGCCGTGGCGGTCGACGCCGTCGCCCGCCTGACCGCCTGGAAGCTCGGCCTCTTCGGCCGCGACCCGCGCGCGAAGACCACGCTGAAGTCGGGCGGCGGCAACCTCTACGCCAAGGGCCAGAACGTCACGATGAACGTCATCTCGGGCCACCGCGACGGCTTCGCCACGGAATGCCCGGGCAAACAGCTCTACGGCAAACTCCCGACGACCCGCACGTCCTCAGCAAAACTCCAAGGCCGCTGACCCTGCGGGCGGCCCGGCCCGGCCCGGGCTGCGCCAAGCCTTCTGGGGCTCCGCCCCAGACCCCACTCCTCAATCGCCGGAGGGGCTGAATTTTGGCCTCGTTGCAGCGGGGCCTGTGCGTGGGGGGTCGGGGAGCGGTGCCCCTCCGGGGTGTCTCCTCGGCTCGCGCACTGAGCCCCGTCGGACACGTTCGGCCCTGGTTGCGCGCTCGTCCTGCGGGGACACCCCGCAGTGTCCCCACTCCCCTCGACCCCGGCCAGCACATCCAGCGCCCTGCCTGGGCAAAATCCAGCCCCTCCGGCGTTTGAGGAGCGGGGTCCGGGGCGGAGCCCCGTGCAGCGGCGCCGCAGGCGGGACACCGCCACACGGCCGAGCCCCGCACGGGACACCGCGGAGCCCCGTGCAGCGGCGCCGCAGGCGGGACACCGCCACACGGCCGAGCCCCGCACGGGACACCGCGGAACCCGTGCAGCGGCGCCGCAGGCGGGACACCGCCACACGGCCGAGCCCCGCACGGGACACCGCGGAACCCGTGCAACGGTGCCGCAGACGGGCCACCACCACACCGCCCAGCCCCGCAGGGCTACGCTCGTGCCATGGCCGGCCGCTTCGATCCGCTCACCCGCGCCGCCGTCCGCGGCGGCCGGACCGACGTACCCGCAGGGCGCGGCACCGCAACCGGCACCGCAACCGGCACCGCAACCGGAGCCAAGGCCCGCAACTGGCGACCCGCCGGACCCGTCGACCTCGGCCTCACCCTCGGCCCGCTCCGGCGCGGCCCCGCCGACCCCACCTTCCGCACCACCCCCGACGGCTCCGTCTGGCGCACCAGCCTGACCCCCCAGGGCCCCGCCACCCTCCGGGTGGCCACCGCCGCCGAGGAGGTCCACGCCGAGGCCTGGGGCCCCGGCGCCGAGTGGATGCTCGAACAGCTGCCCGCGCTCCTCGGCTCCGGCGACGACCCCGCCGCCTTCGTCCCCCGCCACCGCCTCGTGCACGCCAGTCACCGCGCCCGCCCGGGCCTGCGGCTGACCCGTACCGGGCTGGTCCTGGAGTCCCTGGTCCCCACGGTGCTGGAGCAGAAGGTCACCGCGGACGAGGCCTACCGCGCCTGGCGGCGCCTCGTGCGCCAGTACGGGGAGCCCGCACCGGGGCCGCAGGACATGTACGTCGTGCCGAGCGCCCGGACCTGGGCCATGATCCCGTCCTGGGACTGGCACCGGGCCGGGGTCGACTCCAAGCGTTCGGCGGCCATCGTCCGGGCCGCCCGCGTGGCCCACCGCCTGGAGGAGGCGGCGGGGATGCCGCCGGAGCAGGCCGCGGCGCGGCTGGAGGCCGTCCCCGGCATCGGTCCCTGGACCTCCGCCGAGACCCTCCAGCGCAGCAACGGCGACCCCGACGCCGTCACCACCGGCGATCTGCACCTGCCGGGCATCGTCGGCTACGCCCTCGCCGGGAACCGGGACGCCGACGACGCCGCCATGCTGGAGCTCCTCGCCCCGTACGCGGGACAGCGCCACCGGGCCGCCCGCCTGATCCTGCTCGCGGGCCGCACCCCACCGCGCCGCGCCCCGCGCATGCCGCGCGGGGACATCGGCCGCCTCTGACCCCCGGAGGGTTAGCGGACCTCGACGAACTCCTGCACCGGCCGCGCCGGCCGCTGCGCCGGGGCCGCCGCCGGGTGTCCCACGGCCACCGCCCCCATCGGGTCCCAGTCCTCGGGCAGGCCCAGCACCTCGCGCACCACGTCGCGGCAGAACATCGTCGAGGACACCCACGCCGAGCCCAGCCGCTCCCCGGCCAGCGCGACCAGGAAGTTCTGCACGCCCGCGCCCATCGCGACCACGAACATCTCCCGTTCCGCCCCGTCGCGCCGCTCGTCGCCGTAGTGGTGCGCCCCGTCCGTCACCAGGCAGGGCACCACCAGGTAGGGCGCGGCCCGCAGTACCTCGCCCCGGCGCACCCGCTTGGCCACGGACTCCTCCGACTTCCCGTCGGCCCGCAGGTCAGCGATCCACGCGTCCCGCATGGCGTCCAGCAGCCCGGTCCGCGCAGCCTCGGACTCCAGCAGGACGAACCGCCACGGCGTCGTGTGGTGCGGGGCCGGGGCCGTCACGGCCGCCGCCACCGCGCGGCGCACCGCGCCCGGGTCCACCGGCTCCGCCGTGAAGGCCCGTACGGTGCGCCGCTGCGTGACGGCTTCCCGTACCGCCTCCGAGGTGCCCAGCCGGAACATGTCGTCGTGCGGGGAGCGGATCAGCTCCCGCGCCGAGCCCTCGCCCAGGAGGTGGCCCAGCCCGCGTACGACGGCCACGGGGAGCCCGGCCGCCTTGCCCTTGACCAGGTCGCCCGCGGCGGCGAGTTCGTCCGCGGTGGCGACCACCGTCGCGCTCAGCGGGTTGCCGTGCGCGTCGGTGCCCCCGCGCAGGTCGTCCAGGACCCGTACGCCGGCCGAGCCGATGGCCACGTCGGTCAGCCCGGTGCGCCACGGCCGCCCGAAGGTGTCCGTCACGACCACGCCCACGTCCACGGACAGCGCGTCGCGCACGCCCGCGCGGATCGCGGCCGCCGAGGCGTCCGGGTCCTCGGGCAGCAGGAGCACGGTGCCGGGGGCCGTGTTGGAGGCGTCGACCCCGGCGGCGGCCATCACCAGCCCCTGCCGGTTCTCGACGATCCGCAGCGGGCCCCGGCGCGCGACCACCCGTACCGTCTCGGCGTCTATGGCCTCCTCGCGCGAGGAGGCCTCGGTGATCCGGCCCTCCGCCTTGGAGACGATCTTCGAGGTGACCAGCAGGACGTCGCCGTCCCGCAGGTCTGGTGCGGCCGTCGTGATCAGCTTCGCCAGGTCGTCGCCGGGCCTGACCTCCGGGATCCCCTCGACGGCCCGCACCTCGTACGAGGGCACGCGCGCCGCGCTCACCGCGAGGCCTCCGCCAGGTCCAGCGCGGCCCGGGCCATGGCGGCGGTCGCGGCCAGGTCGCTCATCATCAGGGGCACGGCCCGGCAGCTGATGCCGGCGGCCTCCACCTGGGCCACGGCGTCCGCGTCCGCGGTGTCCACGAGCCAGCCGTCGAGCAGGGCGGTCCCGTAGTGCAGGGCGACCGCCGAGGCGGTGGACTCGACGCCGACCGCGGCCAGCACCTTGTCGGCCATGCCGCGTACGGGGGCGCCGCCGACGATGGGGGAGAGCCCGACGACGGGGGCCTGGGCGGCGGCCACGGCGTCCCGGATTCCGGGCACGGCGAGGATCGTCCCCACCGAGACCACCGGGTTGGAGGGCGGGAAGAGGATGACGTCGGCGGCGGCGAGGGCCTCCAGCACGCCGGGTCCGGGCTTGGCCTGCTCGGCGCCCACGGGGACGACGGCCTCGGCGTCCACCGAGGCGCGCAGCCGCACCCAGTACTCCTGGAAGTGGATGACGCGGCGTTCCCCGGTGTCCGCGTCGGTGATCGCGACGTGGGTCTCGACGCGGTCGTCGGTCATGGGCAGCAGCCGGACCCCGGGCTGCCAGCGGTCGCAGAGGGCTTCGGTGACGGCGCTCAGCGGGTAGCCGGCGCCCAGCATCTGGGTACGGACGATGTGGGTGGCGAAGTCGCGGTCGCCGAGGCCGAACCAGGTGGGTCCGACCCCGTACGCCGCGAGTTCCTCCTTGACGGTGAAGGACTCGTCGAGGCGTCCCCAGCCCTGGTCCTCGTTGATGCCACCGCCGAGGGTGTACATCACCGTGTCCAGATCGGGGCACACCTTGAGCCCGAACAGGTGAATGTCGTCACCGGTGTTGCCGATGACCGTGATGTCCGCGTCGGGCACTGCCGACTTGAGTCCGCGGAGGAACCGGGCGCCGCCTATACCGCCGGCCAGAACAACGATGCGCATGCACCGAAGTCTGTCAGGCCGCGGGGCTCAGGCGGAGACGGCCTCGGTCTCGGCCTCGGAGGCCGCCGGGGAGCAGCCGTGCATCGGCATCCGGGTCAGGCCGGGGAAGTAGACGTGCAGGCTGACCGCGCCGTCGAGGGTGTCGTTGACGACCTCGTGGGCGTAGCCGGGGGCGAAGACGCGCTGGGAGCCGGGGCCCAGCGACAGGCGTCCGCGGGCGGTGTGCTCGGTGAGCTCGCCTTCGAGGACGGTCATGACGCCGGAGGAGTCCCCGTGGCCGTGCAGGCCGCTGCCCTGGCCGGGGACCCAGCTGAGCAGCCAGACCTCGTAGCCGGGGCCGGTGCGCAGCCGGTGGTACCAGCGGGTGGTGGCGTCGTAGCGGACCAGGTGTTCCCAGGAGGCGCGGTCCGCGGCGACGGAGCGGGCGAGGCCGACGAATTCGGCGACGGTGGCCGGGTGTTCGCGGGCGGGCTGGAGGAGGTGCTGGACGGCGAGGATGTCGCCGGCGATCTGGAGGTCGCTCTCGGTGTGCGCGTGGGGGGTGGTGGTGCTGTTCATCGTGGGAGTACCTCGACGGATGTCAGTGGGGCTGGCGGTTGCTGTGGGGGAGGGCCGGAGCTCTGAGGAGCCATGGCTCCACGGGCATCAACAGCAGCAACAGCAACAGTGAACCTGGGCAGCACACAGGAACCCACGAATGGGGGTCCCGGAGGTGGCTGCGGTCACTGACATGGGCACAAGGAGACCGGTTCGAGGGCCGGACTGTCAACCCAATGTCTCTTTTGGGGCAAAAGTTTCACCTCATCCGGTTACTGTGCGCGGAGAAAGGTTTGTGCAGTGTGGACCAGGGGATGTGGCGCCTTGCCGGATCCAAACCAAACCCGCCATCTCGTGACCGGAATGTGATCTGCGCCGCTTCCGCGGCCCCATCGCAACCACACCGCAGAGGGTCACGTGGATTACGGGTGAAGACGGGCATCGCGTGACGCCCGTGGCATGTGTCACGATTTTTGGCGATATGAACACTTTCTGCATACGCTTGGTTCCGCAGAGTGAATAAGGGGCCCAATAGCAGATCCCGGCTTGACTGCTCCGGAGCCACGCACTTGTAATTTCACTCGTGTCGTTACGTAGCGATCAGTGACGGCATCACCACGGGGACGCACAGAAGAGCGAGGGGCGCACATGACCGAGCTGTTTCAGGAACTGCTGGTCGAGGAGGCGGACGAGGAGCTCGGATGGCAGGAGCGCGCTCTGTGCGCCCAGACCGACCCCGAGTCCTTCTTTCCCGAGAAGGGCGGCTCCACCCGCGAGGCCAAGAAGGTCTGCCTGGCCTGTGAGGTCCGCTCCGAATGCCTCGAATACGCCCTCGCCAACGACGAGCGGTTCGGCATCTGGGGCGGTCTGTCCGAGCGTGAGCGGCGCCGCCTGAAAAAGGCAGCGGTCTGAGCCGGCCGAGGCACTCCCCGCCGGGCACCTACCGCACATCGCACGACATATCGAGCCGCACCTCCGACAGGGCGCCGGCTGGAGCAAACGGTCCGCCTCCCGCACCTTCCCCGCAGGAGGCGGACCGCTCTGCTGCCAGCCGTTAGTGTGGGGCGCTGTCCAGCAGCCTCCGAGGGCACACCACCCCCGGACCCCCGGCCGGAGGGCCCGTACCGCGATGTCCCTGCACAGCCAGTCGACGGCCTCCCACCAGGCCGACGCGACCCCCGAGTTCCCCCGGCACGTCGTCACCGCGGTCCTCGTCGCCCACGACGGCGCCCGCTGGCTGCCCCGGACCCTGGCCGGCCTCCTCGGCCAGGAACGCCCCGCGCAGAACCACATCGCAGCCGACACCGGCAGCGCCGACGACTCCGCCCGCCTGCTGCACGAGGCCCTCGGCGACGAACGGGTCCTGCACCTCGCCCGCCGCACCGGATTCGGCGCCGCCGTCGAGGAAGCCGCCCGCACCGCCGGCACCCTGACCCCCGAGGACCTCCCGTACCTCAAGCGCCCCAGCGGCTGGGACCCCGTCAGCCGCACCTGGCGCGACGACGCCTACGACCTCCCCGAACTGCCCCACGGCGAACCCGTCCAGTGGCTCTGGCTCCTCCACGACGACAGCGCCCCCGAGGCCGACGCCCTCACCGAACTCCTGCGCGTCGCCGAGGAGAACCCCGACGCCGCCGTCATCGGCCCCAAACTGCGCGGCTGGTACGACAAGAAGCAGCTCCTCGAAGCAGGCGTCAGCATCGCCCGCAGCGGCCGCCGCTGGACCGGACTCGACCGCCGCGAACAGGACCAGGGCCAGCACGACCAGGTCCGCCCCGTCCTCTCCGTCTCCACCGCCGGCATGCTCGTGCGCCGCGACGTCTACGAGGCCCTCGGCGGCTTCGACAGACGCCTGCCCCTGATGCGCGACGACGTGGACCTCTGCTGGCGCGCCCAGAGCGCCGGCCACACCGTCCTCGTCGCCCCCGACGCCGTCATGCGGCACGCCGAGGCCTCCGCCCGCGAGCGCCGCACCGTCGACTGCGCAGGACGCACCACGTCCAGCCCGCACCGCGTCGACAAGGCCGGCGCCGTCTACACGATGCTCGCCAACAGCTCCGGACGCGCCCTCCCCTACGTCCTGGTGCGCCTGCTGCTCGGCACCGTGCTGCGCACCCTCGCCTACCTCATCGGCAAGGCCCCTGGCCAGGCCGTGGACGAGCTCACCGGCCTCCTCGCCACCCTGCTCCGCCCCGGCCGCGTCCTCGCCGCCCGCAAGGCCCGCCGCGGCCCCGTCGTCCCCGCGAGTGAACTGCGCCCCCTGTTCCCGCCGCCCGGCGCCTCCCTGCGGGCCAACGCCGAACAGCTGGCCGGCTACTTCGGCGACGGCCGTGACACCGAGCCCGCCGCCGCCGGACGGCACGGCGCGCCCAGCGTCCTGACCGCGCCCGGCGAGGACGGCGACTACCCCGAGAGCGCCGAACGGTTCGCGCGCCTCAAGCGGATGGCCCGCAACCCCGCCCCCGTCCTCTTCGGCCTGCTCCTGCTCGTCTCCGTCGCCGCCTGCCGCTCCCTGCTCGGCGGCGGCTCCCTCATGGGCGGCGCCCTGCTGCCCGCCCCCGACGACGGCCTCGACCTCTGGCACGGCTACACCGACACCTGGCACGCCGTCGGCACCGGCTCCACCGCCGACGCGCCCCCCTACCTCGCCGTCCTCGGCGCCTTCACCGTCCCGCTCTTCGGCTACACCCAGGCCGCCCTGACGCTGCTGCTCGTCGGCTCCGTTCCGCTCGCCGGCCTCGCCGCCTACTTCGCGTCCCGGCCGCTCGTCGAGTCCCGCCTGCTGCGCGCCTGGGCCGCCTTCGGCTACGCCTTCCTACCCGCCGTGACCGGCGCCCTGGCCGGAGGCCGCCTCGGCACCGCCGTCCTCGCCGTGCTGCTGCCCCTCATCGCCCGCGCCGCGGTCTCCGCCTTCGCCCTCGGCGGGGACGCGCCCCGGCAGGGCGCCAAGGGCGGCTGGCGCTCCGTGTGGACCTGCACGCTGCTGCTGACCCTGGCCACCGCCTTCACCCCCGTCGTCTGGCCGCTGGCCGCCGTCCTGGGCACCGCCGCGCTCGTCCTGCGCCGCGCGCAGTGGAAGACGTACGGCCCGCGGCTGCTCGCCACCCTCGCCGTTCCCCTCCTCGTGCTCGCCCCCTGGTCCCTGGGCCTGCTGACCCACCCCGGCCGGTTCCTGCGCGAGGCCGGACTGCCCTACGGATCCGGCTCCGCCACCGCCCTGGACCTCCTCGGCACCAGCCCCGGCGGACCCGGGACCGCCGGCGGCCTGCTCCTCGCCGGGACCGTGCTGGCTGCCCTCGCCGCCCTGCTCCGCGCCGACCGGCAGTTCGCCGTCCGCACCGCCTGGGCCGTCGCCCTGACCGCGCTGCTCCTCGCCGCCCTCCTCAACCGCACCGCCTGGGCCGGCCCCGCCACCCTCCTCTACGGGCTGGCCCTGCTCGCCGCCGCCGTGCTCGGCGCGGACGGCGCCAAGGAGCGGGTCGCCGCCCGCAGCTTCGGCTGGCGCCAGCCGCTCGCCGCCCTCGTCGCGCTCGCCGCCGCCGCGGGCCCGGTCCTCGCCGCCGCCGGATGGCTGCTCGCGGGCGCCGCGGGCCCCCTGGAGCGGCGCGACCCCGTACAGGTCCCGGCCTTCGTCGCCGAGGCCGGCGGGGACGACAACCAGACCCGCACCCTGATCCTCGACCCCGCCTCGTCCGGCGCCGTCTCCTACAGCCTCGTCCGGGGCTCCGGCGGCCGCCTCGGCGCCGCCGAGACCGCCGCCGCCACCGGCAGCGACCCCCGCCTCGACAAGGTCGTCTCCAACCTCGTCGCGGGCTCCGGGGCCGACCAGTCCAGCCAGCTCAGCGCCTACGCCATCCGCTTCGTGATGTTCCGGCCCGGCGGCCCCGAGGACGTCCGCCGCGTCCTCGACGCCACCCCCGGCCTGAGCCGGCGCCACCAGCAGGACGGCACCGCGCTGTGGGGCGTCGAACCCTGGCTGCCCCGCGCCGTCATCGTTCCAGGCAAGGCGGGCGAGGCCCCCATCCCCGTCGCCTCCGGCCCCGTCGAGGCCCACGGCAAGATCCCGGCCGGTGAGGAGGGCCGCGTCCTGCGCATCGCCGACCGGGCCGCCCCCGGCTGGCAGGCCACCCTCGACGGCAAGCCGCTCAAGCCCAAGACCCTCGACGGCTGGGCCCAGGGCTTCGAACTCCCCGCCGCCGGCGGCCGCCTCGACCTCGTCCACGCCACCTCCCTGCCGCGGACCGCCTGGCACTGGACCCAGGGCCTGCTCGGCCTGGTGCTGCTGGTCATGGCGCTCCCCGGCCGCCGCGCCCGGCTCGACGACGACCTGCCCGAGGAGGAGGCCGTGCTCCCCGCCCAGGCCGGACCGGGCGAGGCCGGGGAGGGCCGCCGCGCCCGCCGCCTGCGCGCGGAGGCGGAGCCGGCCCCCGCCGCCCCCGCCGACACGGCCTCGGCCGCCGACCCGTACGCGCAGATCCCGGCGCAGCCGGTGTACGGCGAGGAGTCGTACGCCTACCAGCCCCAGCCGGACCAGGGCGGCTACGCCTACGAGCAGCAGCCCGCGCAGCCCTACGGGCAGCAGCCCGCGCCCGGCTACGAGCCGTACCCCTACCCGCAGCAGGGCGCGCAGGGCTACGACGCCCCGTACGCCGAGCAGCAGCAGCCGTACCCCTACCCGTACGAGCCCTACGAGGCCTACGAGCCGTACGACCCCCACGCCCAGCAGTCCCAGCACACCCAGCACGATCAGCGCCCGGACGGGAGCCCCCAGCAGTGAAGCAGCGCGCACCCCTGACGCTGGCGGCCGTGGCCGCAGCGCTCGCCGCGGTCACGGCCGTCGCCGCCCTCGCCGCCCCCGAGGCGGAGGGCAAGGCGGCCGGCGCCGAGGCGGCGGCCGCGGCCCGGATGCCGGTGGAGCGGTCCCTGCTGGTGTGCCCGGCGCCCAGCTCCTCCGACATCGCGGAAACCACCTACACGGCGTTCACCCCGGGCCCCGCCGCCTCCGCCGAGGGCAAGGGCTCGGCCCGGCTGCTCGGCGCGACCAAGGACGCCAAGGCGGTGCTGGAGCTCAAGGAGACCGGCAAGCCCGCCGGGGCCACCGCCACCGGAGCCGACGCGCCCGCCCTGACGGGCAGCGCCGACGGGGTCCTCGCCCCCGGCTGGACCGCCCAGCAGACCACCAAGGTGTCCGTCGGCCGCTCCCGCGGAGTCCTCGGGGCGGCCTGCACCGCGCCGGGCACCGACTTCTGGTTCCCCGGGGTGAGCACCGCCGCGGGCCGCGAGGACTACGTGCACCTCACCAACCCGGACGACGCCGCGGCCGTCGTCGACATCAGGATCTTCGGCCCGGACGGCGTCGCCAAGCCCGACCAGGGCACCAGCGAGAACATCCGCATCGACCCGAAGTCCACCAAGTCCGTCCTGCTGTCCTCCCTCGCCCCCGGCGCCCAGCTCGCGGACGCCACCGCCCACGTCACCACCCGCGCGGGCCGGGTCGGCGCCTCCGTGCAGGTAGCCGAGGAGGGCGTGGGCACCGACTGGCTGCCCGCCTCCACGGACCCGGCCGGCTCACTCGTCCTTCCGGGCATCCCCGCGGACGCCACGTCCGTCCGGCTGGTCGCCTTCGCGCCCGGCGAGGACGACGCGGACCTGAAACTGCGCCTGGCCGCCCCGAACGGGGCCATCAGCCCGGCGGGCAACGAGCAACTGCACGTCAAGGCGGGCATGACCGCGACCGTCGACCTCAAGGACCTGACCCGGGGCGAGGCGGGATCACTCCTGCTGTCCCCGGCGGACGCGGGCAAGGCCGTGCCCGTGGTCGCGGCGGTCCGCGTGGTCCGCGGCAGCGGAGCCAAGCAGGAGCTGGGCTTCGTACCGGCTGCCGGGCCGGTGGGCGCGCGGGCGACGGTGGCCGACAACCGGGCCGAGGAGAACGCGACCGTGCTGTCGCTGACGGCGCCGGGCGACAAGGACGCACAGGTCAAGGTGACGGCCTCGCCGACCACCGGGGGCGGTGAACCGGCCTCCCAGGACGTGACGGTCAAGGCGGGCACGACCCAGTCGGTGACCCTGGCCCCGGCGGGCGGCAAGGGCTCCTACGCCCTCACCGTGGAAACCGTCTCGGGCGGCCCCGTACACGCCGCCCGCACCCTGTCCCTGCCGCACGAGGGCATCGCGATGTTCACCGTCCAGACCCTGTCGGACGACCGCTCCACGGTCTCGGTGCCCCGCGCCGTCCAGGACCTCTCGGTCCTGACCCGCTGACGGACCCCGCCCGCGCCACGGCCGACGACGGACCGCTTCTTAGTCCTGGCCGTAGCGCGGGTCCACCGTCTCGGGGGACAGGCCCAGCAGCTCCGCCACCTGCTCCACCACGATCTCGTGCACCAGCAGCGCCTTCTCGTCGCGGGTCTTCGTACGGATGTCCACCGGCCGCCGGAACACCACGATCCGGGCCGGGCGCCCCTCGCGGGACTCGTACAGCGCGCCCAGCGGGACCGCCTCGTCGTTCCAGCCCGCCTCCGCGCCGCCCGGCGGGCCCGGGACGTCCCCGATCAGGAATTCGACCTCGGCCAGCTGCGGCCAGCGCCGCTCCAGGCGCTCGACGGAGTCCCGTACCAGGTCCCCGAACATCTCGGACCGGCTCGCCGACAGCGGCACCTGCGGCGGAGCCACCGGCCCGCGCATCCCCCGGCCGTGCCGGTCGCGCCTGCGCTGGCGCGGTTCGGCGGGGGCCCCGGCGGGGGCTCCGGCGGGGGCTCCGGCGGGGGGCTCGGCAGGGCGGGGAGGCAGGGAGCTGTCCGTCACCCCCGCAGGGTAGCCCTTGGCGGAACGGCGGTTTACGGACTCCCGCCGCGCCGCCGCCACCCGTCGGCGGGCACGACACGGGGGAGTGAGCGGCGGGAGCCTCGTCGCGGCCCGGTCAAGAGTGCGGTACCGTCCAACGTCGTGAGCCTTGTACGTCGTTGTTCGCGCACCGCGTGCGGCCGCCCTGCCGTCGCGACGCTGACGTACGTCTACGCCGATTCGACCGCAGTCCTCGGCCCGCTCGCCACCTACGCCGAACCCCACTGCTACGACCTGTGCGCCGAGCACTCGGAACGCCTGACCGCCCCGCGCGGCTGGGACGTCGTCCGGCTGTCCGACGGGTCCGCGCCGTCCCGCCCCAGCGGCGACGACCTCGAAGCCCTGGCCAACGCCGTGCGCGAGGCGGCCCGTCCGCCCGAGCGCACCCCGGAGCCCGGAGCCCGGGGCGGTCCCGCGACCGGCGAGACCCGGCGCGGACACCTGCGCGTGCTCCGTTCGCCGGATTCCTGACGCCCGGATCGTCTGAAAACCAGATCCTCGTTCGGGGTAGGTTTGCTGTCCGCACAGGACCTTCAGGAGGGCAGGCAGTGGCCGCAGATCTTTCGAACATCGTCAAGGCTTACGACGTACGGGGCGTCGTACCGGACGAGTGGGACGAGCACCTGGCCGAGCTGTTCGGTGCCGCATTCGTCGAGGTCACCGGCGCCACCGCGATCGTGGTCGGCCACGACATGCGCCCCTCCTCCCCGGGGCTGTCCGGCGCCTTCGCGCGCGGCGCCGCCGCCCGCGGCGTGGACGTCACCCTGATCGGGCTGTGCTCCACGGACCAGCTGTACTACGCCTCGGGCTCCATGAACCTGCCCGGCGCCATGTTCACGGCCTCGCACAACCCCGCCCAGTACAACGGCATCAAGATGTGCCGGGCGGGCGCCGCCCCCGTGGGCCAGGACACCGGTCTCGGCCAGATCCGGGAACTGGCGGAGAAGTGGAGCGACGAGGGAGCCCCCGCGATCGCCCCCGGCACCGTCCCCGGCACGGTCACCGAGCAGGACACCCTGACCGGCTACGCCGCGCACCTCAAGGGCCTCGTCGACCTCGCCGCCATCCGCCCGCTCAAGGTCGTCGTCGACGCGGGCAACGGCATGGGCGGCCACACCGTGCCCACCGTCTTCGAGGGCCTGCCGCTGGACCTGGTCCCCATGTACTTCGAGCTGGACGGGACCTTCCCCAACCACGAGGCCAACCCCCTCGACCCGAAGAACATCGTGGACCTCCAGGCCCGCGTGCTCGCCGAGGGCGCCGACCTCGGTATCGCCTTCGACGGCGACGCCGACCGCTGCTTCATCGTGGACGAGCGCGGCGAGGGCGTCTCCCCGTCCGCCGTCACCGCCCTGGTCGCGGCCCGCGAGCTGGAGCGCAACGGCGGCACCGGCACCGTGATCCACAACCTGATCACCTCCTGGTCGGTCCCCGAGGTCGTCCGCGAGCACGGCGGCACCCCCGTGCGCACCCGCGTCGGCCACTCCTTCATCAAGGAGGAGATGGCCAAGACCGGAGCGATCTTCGGCGGCGAGCACTCGGCGCACTACTACTTCAAGGACTTCTGGAACGCGGACACCGGCATGCTCGCCGCGCTCCACGTCCTGGCGGCCCTCGGCGGCCAGGACGGCCCGCTGTCGGACCTGGTGTCCTCCTACGACCGCTACGCGGGCTCCGGCGAGATCAACTCGACCGTCGCCGACCAGGCGGCCCGCCTCGCCGCGGTCAAGGAGACCTACGGCGGCCAGGACGGCATCACCCTGGACGAGCTGGACGGCCTGACCGTCACGGCCGCCGACTGGTGGTTCAACGTGCGCGCCTCCAACACCGAGCCGCTGCTGCGCCTGAACGTCGAGGCCCGCGACGCGGCGACCCTCGCCAAGGTCCGCGACGAGGTCCTCGCCCTCATCCGCGCGTGATCCGGGTCCCCCGGGTGAGGCACGTCCTGCCTCGCCCGGGGCCACTTCCGAGCCCCGCCCGCGTTCGAGGCGCGGGTCCGGGCAGAGCCCGGTGCCCGGCGGAGCCGGGGTCTCCCGGGGCGCAGCCCCGGGGCTCCGGGCCGTACCGGAGGTGACCCGGCGCCGCACCCGCCCGACGGCGAAGCAACGCGGACACCTGCGGGCCGCACCGGAGGTGACTCGGCGGTACGCTGACCTCGCCCAAACCGCATGTTCGAAGGGAACCGCCCCATGCCGCTCGAAGCCGGTCTTCTGGAGATCCTCGCCTGCCCCGCCTGCCACGCGCCCCTCGAGGACAAGTCGGCCGACGAGAGCTCTCCCGAGCTGATCTGCACCGGCCAGGACTGCGGCCTCGCCTACCCGGTCCGCGACGGCATCCCCGTGCTCCTCGTGGACGAGGCCCGCCGCCCCGCCTGACCCTCCCGGGCCGCAGCCGGGGCCGCCACCGCACCGGACGCGCAGACTGGTTCCGCCACACGACAGCCGGAGGCCGCCATGCTCGACGAGTCGCTCCTCGACGCACCGGACGATCTCGCCCGCGCCGACCGCCGGGGCCTGCTCCGCGGCGCCGCCGACGCCGGGGCCAGAGTCCGTACCGCAGCACGGCACGCCGCCGAGGCGGGCCTCGGGGACCTGCGCCCCGACGGCCGCCCCCGGGCCGTCCTCATCGCCGGACCCGGCTCCGCGGCCACCGGCGTCGCCGACCTGCTCGGCGCCCTCGCCGGGGCCTCGGCCCCCGTCATCAGGCTCGACCCCACCGGCGTCGCGCACGCCGCCGGAGCCCTGCGCTGGACGCTGCCCGGCTGGGCCGGCCCCGTCGACCTGCTGCTCCTCACCACCACCGACGGCACCGAGCCCGGGCTCGCCGTCCTCGCCGAACAGGCGTACCGGCGCGGCTGCACCGTGGTCGCCGTCGCCCCCGAGCGGTCCCCGCTGAGCGAGGCCGTGGACGGGGCGCACGGGCTCCTCGTACCGATGGCCAAGGCGCCGTACCAGGAGTACGACGAGTCCGCCGCGGCCGGACCCGGCGCCCTGTGGGCCCTGCTGACGCCCCTGCTGGTGCTCCTCGACAAGGTCGGCCTGATCACCGCGGCCCCCGACACGCTGCAACTGGTCGCCGACCGCCTCGACCGGACCGCCGAACGCTGCGGTCCCGCCGTCGCCACCTACTCCAACCCGGCCAAGACCCTCGCCGCCGAGCTCGCCGACTCCCTGCCGCTCATCTGGAGCGAAGGCGTCGGCGCCGGACCCGCGGGACGCCGCTTCGCCGCGACCCTGGCCGAACTCGCCGGACGCCCCGCGCTGGCCGCCGTCCTGCCCGAGGCCCTGCCCGCCCACGGCGTCCTGCTCGCCGGGTCCTTCGCCGCCGGGGCCGACCCAGAAGACTTCTTCCGTGACCGGGTCGAAGAGCCCCAGGCTCTGCGCGCCCGCATCGTCCTGCTGCGTGACCGGCCGACGGGCGGCCTGAGCGCCGCCCCGGCCGCACGCGAACTCGCCCTCAGCCACGACACGGCCATCAGCGAGCTCGAACCGGAGGAGGGCGCCGAGCTGGAACAGCTCGCCGAACTCCTCGCCGTCACGGATTTCGCCACCGCCTACCTGGCGCTGGCGTCCGGGGGACACAGCTGAGGCACACTTCCCAAGCCCAGCTCTATCCAGGAAGACGACGATGGACCGCCTGACCAACACGATCCGCCCCTACGCCTGGGGATCCCCCACCGCCATCCCCCGGCTCCTCGGCACCGAACCCACCGGTGAGCCCCAGGCCGAGATGTGGATGGGCGCACACCCCGGCGCCCCCTCCCGCCTCGACCGCGGCTCCGGCACGACCACGCTCCGCGAGGTCATCGCCGCCGACCCCGAGGGCGAACTCGGCGCGGCCGCCGTCAGCAAGTTCGGCCCCGGACTGCCCTTCCTCCTCAAGATCCTCGCCGCCGGCGCCCCGCTCTCCCTCCAGGTCCACCCCGACCTGGAGCAGGCCAGGGCGGGCTTCGAGGACGAGGAGCGGCGCGGGGTCCCCGTGGACGCGGGCCACCGCAACTACAAGGACCCCAACCACAAGCCCGAGATGATCTGCGCGCTCACCCCGTTCGACGGGCTGTGCGGCTTCCGCGCCCCCCACGAGGCCGCCGAGCTGCTCGAAGGCCTCGGCGTCGACTCCCTCAAGCCGTACGCCGACCTGCTGCGCGCCCACCCCGAGGACGCCGCGCTGCGCGAGGTGCTCACGGCCGTACTGACCGCGGACCGTGACCAGATGGCGGCCACCGTCACCGAGGCCGCGGCCGCCGCCGAACGCCTGGGCGGCCCGTACAAGCCGTACGCCTCCCTGGTCCACGACTACCCGGGCGACCCGGGCGTCATCGCGGCCATGCTGCTCAACCACGTGCAACTCCAGCCCGGCGAAGCCATGTTCCTCGGCGCGGGCGTCCCGCACGCCTACATCGACGGCCTCGGCGTCGAGCTGCTCGCCAACTCCGACAACGTGCTGCGCGCCGGGCTCACCCCCAAACACGTGGACGTACCCGAGCTGCTCAAGATCGTGAAGTTCGAGTCGGGCGACCCCAAGGTGCTGCGGCCCGAGGGCGACGCCGAAGAGGTCTACGAGACCCCCATCGACGAATTCCGGCTCTCCCGCTTCCTCCTCGCCCCCGGCGGCGCCTCCCGCACCCTCCCGGCCGGCGCCCCGCAGATCCTGCTCTGCACGGCGGGCTCCCCGAAGGCGGGCGAACTGACCCTGGCGCCGGGCGAGTCGGTCTTCGTACCGGCGGACGAAAAGGTCGAACTGTCCGGAACGGGTACGGTCTTCCGTGCCACCGTGGTGGTCTGAGGCGGCGTCCGCGGCCGTAGCTGCAACAATGTGCGGCCGGTAGTCAGTGGCTAGGAAGGACACCCCGCATCCATGAGCGCGTCGGGCGGTACCAAGGCGATCGTGGCGGCACTCGCCGCCAACCTCGCCATCGCTGTAGCCAAATTCGTGGCATTCCTCTTCAGCGGATCCTCGTCGATGCTCGCGGAAAGCGTCCACTCGCTGGCGGACTCCGGCAACCAGGGGCTGCTGCTCCTGGGCGGGAAGAAGGCCCAGCGCGAGGCCACGCCGCAGCACCCCTTCGGGTACGGGCGTGAGCGTTACATCTACGCCTTCCTCGTCTCCATCGTGCTCTTCACCGTCGGTGGCATGTTCGCCATCTACGAGGGCTACGAGAAGATCCACGACCCGCACGAGATCACGCACTGGTACTGGCCCGTCGGCGTCCTGGTCTTCGCGATCATCGCCGAGTCCTTCTCCTTCCGCACCGCGATCAAGGAGTCGAACCAGATCCGCGGCAAGCAGACCTGGGGCCAGTTCATCAAGCGGGCCAAGGCCCCGGAGCTCCCGGTCGTCCTCCTGGAGGACCTCGGCGCGCTCGTCGGCCTGGTCCTGGCCCTCGGCGGCGTCGGTCTCGCCCTGCTGACCGGCAACGGCGTCTGGGACGGCATCGGCACCCTGTGCATCGGCATCCTGCTCATCGCGATCGCCATCGTCCTGGCGGCCGAGACCAAGTCCCTGCTGCTCGGCGAGGCCGCGGGCACCGAGGACGTCGAGAAGATCAAGGCGGCGCTCGTCGACGGGGTCTCCGTCACCCGCCTGATCCACATGCGCACCCTGCACCTCGGCCCCGAGGAACTGCTGGTCGCCGCGAAGATCGCGGTCCGGCACGACGAGACCGCGACCGAGGTGGCGAACGCGATCAACGCGGCCGAGGACCGCATCCGCGAGGCCGTCCCGATCGCCCGGGTGATCTACCTGGAGCCGGACATCTTCCAGGCCGAGGCCGCCGTGACGGGCACCGAACAGGCCTGACGGACCACGGACGTACGAAGGCCCCCGCAGCCACGGCCGCGGGGGCCTTCGGTCTACTCGGAGCGCGCCGCACCCCATACGGGATGCACCGGCACCGGCTGCGGCCCGTGAACGTGCCTGCGCCGCACCACCCGCCAGGCGATCCCGAGCCCCAGCGCGACCGGCAGCAGGCACACACCGGCGGACATGGACGCGCCCAGGCCCAGCGCCACCGGGTGGTCATCGCCGAACTGGATCCCGGTCACCGCCGATTCCGGCAGCGTCCCGTGCTCGGACTCCGCGTGGAAGCGGGAGTCCGCGGAGTCGCCCCGGTTGTCGCCCAGCAGGAAGACGCGGCCGCGCGGCACCGTGACGTCGAAGTCCACACCGCCGGCCCCGGGCGCCCCGCCCTGTACGTACGGCTCGTTGAGGAGCCGTCCGTTGAGGATCAGCGTCCCGGCGCCCTCCGCGTAGGAGATCCGGTCGCCCCCCACCGCCACCACACGGCCGAGGAAGGGGCCGCGCAGCCCCCAGTCGCCCGGGTCGTAGAGCACGACGTCACCGCGCCGGACCGTGGACGGGTCCTTCCGGAAGACGACGAGGTCGCCGGGCGTGACCGTGGGCAGCATGTTCTCGCTGCTCACCCGCGCTGCGGTGAACCGGCTCAGCATGAACGCGACCGGCCCGCCGATCAGCGCGATGCCGAGCACGAGCACGGCGACCGCCCAGGTCCCCAGTCTTCGCCCAGGCCTGTGTGCCATGAAACCCGTCCCCTCCCAGCAGTACATGTGGCCGGAAGAGTACGTTCTGGCCGGTTACCGGCAACGACCGGGTCCCGTACCGGCGCTGGTACGGGACCCGGTCGTTGCCGGTGAGCGGTCGGGGTGCGGCCAGGCCGTCTCTAGCGGATCTCCCGCAGCACGTCCAGGATCGACGCCTCGTCAGGAGCCGTCTGCAGCCGGGCCCGGAAGTCGGAGTCCATGAGCTTGCGCGACAACAGCGCCAGGATCCGCAGGTGTTCGTCGCCCGCCGCGGCCTCCGGGACCGAGATCATGAACACCAGCCGGGCCTTCGTCCCGTCCAGCGCACCCCACTCGATGCCCGCGTCGGACCGGGCGAAGCCCACCGTGGGCCGGGCCACCGCGTCCGTCTTGGCGTGCGGGATGGCGATCGACTCGCCGAGACCGGTCGTGCCCTGCGCCTCCCGGGCCAGGGCGACCCGGACGAGCTCGTCCACGTCGCGGACGTTCCCGGTGCCGGCCAGCATCTCGGCCATCTCGCGGATGGCCGCCTCCTTGGAGTCCGCGGCCAGTTCCGTCTTCACGGTGCGCCCGGTCAGGTAGCCCGAGAGCACCTCCTCGGGCTGTCCGGCCGGGGCGACGGCGGCAGCGGCGCCCGCAGCGGGCGCGGCCTGGGACCGTACGGCCGTACCGGCACCGGCACCGGTACCGGCGGCACCGGTACCGGCGGCACCGGCACCTGCTCCGGCGCCCACACCGGCCAGGACCGGCTCCGGGGAGAGCGCGGCCGGAGCGGCGCGGCCCTCGCGGCGCTGCCTGATCTCGATGAGCGCGTTCGTGGTCAGCGCGGTGACGAGGGTGCCCGCCGCGATCGCGACGAAGAACATGCCGACCCCGCTCACGGCGCCGAACAGCGAGACGATCGGACCGCCGTGCGGCACCGAGTCCTCCACCCCGGCCAGGCCCGCGATCGCACCGGCCACGGCGCCACCGAGCATGTTCGCGGGGATGACCTGCGCCGGCCGGGCGGCGGCGAACGGGATGGCGCCTTCGGAGATGCCGAAGAAGCCCATGAAGAGCGCGGCGATGCCGGTCTCCCGTTCCTGGTCGCTGTAGTGCCTCCGGCGCAGCAGCGTGGCCAGGCCCTGGCCGAGCGGCATGACGGGGATGGCCGCGGCGGCCATGCCCATGACCGCGTTGTTGGTACCGATCAGGCCCACCGCGACGAGGAACGCCGTCTTGTTGACGGGGCCGCCCATGTCGAAGGCGATCATGAGGCCGATGATCGCGCCCAGCAGGATCGCGCTGGAGCCGGTCATCCCGTTCAGCCAGTTGGTCAGGTGCGTGAACACCCAGGAGATCGGCTGCCCGATCACATAGATGTAGAAGAGCCCCAGCGCCAGCGTGGACACGATCGGGATCACGATGATCGGCATGATCGGCTGGACGAACTTGGGGACCTTGACCTTCTTGATCCAGACGACCAGGTAACCCGCCAGGAAACCGGTCGCGATCGCGCCCAGGAAGCCCGCGTTCGCCTCGGCCTTGTAGATGGTCGTGGCGTCGGCGGCGAGGAAACCGCCGATCATGCCCGGCACCAGCGCCGGCCGGTCGCCGAGGGCGTAGGCGATGTACCCGGAGAAGATCGGCAGCATCAGCGTGAAGCCGAGGCTGCCCAGCGCGTTGACGTAGAACCAGAAGGATCCCTCGTCGAAGGTGATGCCCTTCGACGAGGAGTGCCCGCCGAGCGCGATCGAGACGGCCAGCAGCAGACCGCCCACGACCACGAACGGGATCATGTGCGAGACGCCGTTCATCAGCGCCTTGTACGCGGCGCTGCGCTCCTTGCCGCCCCCGCCCGCGCCCGCGCTGCCGCCGTCCGCGGCGGCACCGGACTGGACGGGCGCGCTCTGCACGCGCTCGATCAGCTCCTCCGGCCGGTGGATGCCGTCCGCGACGCCCGTGGACAGGACCCGCTTGCCCGCGAAGCGCTCGCGGTCGACCTCCTTGTCGGCGGCGATGATGATGCCGTCCGCTTCTCTGACATCGTTGTCAGAGAGCACGTTCTCGGCCCCGATGGAGCCCTGCGTCTCCACCTTCATGTCGATGCCGAGGCGGTCGGCGGCCTGCTGGAGCTTCTCCGCGGCCATGTAGGTGTGGGCGATTCCCGTGGGGCACGCGGTGACGGCGAGCAGTTTCAGGCGCTTCTGCCCCCTTGCGTCCCCGCCTGCGGGCGGGCCGGCCGGACTGGTCACTGCGATCTCCTTCACGCCATGGGCCTGCACGGGTCCTGCGGGACCGTCCAAGAGTTCGGGCCCACCGGCATCCTGCCCCAGATGAGGGACGCATCAAAAGTCCTAAAGGCCTCAAATCCGTCGGCCGGAGGACCCGAACCCGGGACACGACCGCCGATCGGCCGACTGGGGCACACTCCGCCGACCGGTGTAGATTCGTGCTCAGTGTCAGGCGTCGCTGCTGATGGCGGTCGGGCGGGTCCTCGTGACCGTCCGAGGGGAAGAGAGGACCCCCGACGGACTGTGTCTCCGCGCCTCCGTCCGGACCGTGTCCGGTCGGACCCCAGCCGAACGGCGCGCGGCCCAGCCGTACCCACCCTCTCGCACCATGAGGAGCAGCACCCATGGACTTCAAGGTCGCAGACCTTTCCCTTGCCGCTTTCGGCCGCAAGGAGATCACCCTCGCCGAGCACGAGATGCCCGGTCTGATGTCGATCCGCGCCGAGTACGCGGCCGCCCAGCCCCTGGCCGGCGCCCGGATCACCGGCTCCCTGCACATGACCGTGCAGACGGCCGTGCTCATCGAGACCCTCGTCGCCCTCGGCGCCGACGTCCGCTGGGCCTCCTGCAACATCTTCTCCACCCAGGACCACGCGGCCGCCGCCATCGCGGTCGGCCCGAACGGCACCCCGGAGAACCCGCAGGGCGTCCCCGTCTTCGCCTGGAAGGGCGAGACGCTGGAGGAGTACTGGTGGTGCACGGAGCAGGCGCTGACCTGGCCGAACACCCCCACCGGCGGCCCGAACATGATCCTCGACGACGGTGGTGACGCCACCCTCCTCGTCCACAAGGGCGTCGAGTTCGAGAAGGCCGGCGCGGTCCCGGACCCGTCGACGGCGGACTCCGAGGAGTACGGCCACATCCTCGCCGTGCTGACCCGCACCCTCGGCGAGACCCCGCAGAAGTGGACGCAGCTCGCGTCCGAGGTCCGCGGTGTCACCGAGGAGACCACCACCGGTGTCCACCGCCTCTACGAGATGATGGCCGAGGGCTCCCTGCTCTTCCCGGCGATCAACGTGAACGACGCCGTCACCAAGTCGAAGTTCGACAACAAGTACGGCTGCCGCCACTCCCTGATCGACGGCATCAACCG
>NZ_JOFT01000062.1 GCF_000725805.1 Streptomyces xanthophaeus
TCCGGTGGCCCAATAGGAGCGCGGCCCCGGCTAGCTGCCCGGCAGGGTCGGGGGTGCGCACCGAATCGCTACGCGCTCCTCATTGCTCAGCGTCTGCGGGCCGTCTGGGGCTGGGGATAAGGGGTTCAAGCGCCCACGACCCGCCGCACCCTCCCTCTCACGCGCCAGCGGGCAGTATGTCCCTATTTGGCGGCCCTTTGGGGAGTGAGAAGCGTCCAGATGTAGCGAAATGCCGAATAATCCAACGGCAGACTCCGAGAGGGCCGTTCTCCGCCCCCAAGGGCCCTCAACTGCCCGCAGACGCCCCCTTGCGCCGCCAAAAGTCTGCTCCGGCGGTCTGTACGTCTATGTCCAGCCCCAGACGGGCGCCGGACGCTAAGCAATGAGGAGCGCGTAGCGATTTGACGCGCCCACCGGCCCCGCCGGGGGGACTGGGACCGGCCCGGGCTGCGACTCGGCCCCTCGCAAGCCTTGCCCGCCGGGGCCCTGATGCCCCGTCCTTGGATTACTGCTGCGGAGACCGTTCCTTTGGGGGCTTCCCGACAGTCCTTGTCTTTCCGTGTCGGGACGGGCGGTCAAGGGTGGCCGAAGGCCATCGCGGACGGGAATCCCCCAAGACTTCTCTGATACCGCCCCACCGCCACAAAGCCAGCGAAGCCCCCGTCCGCCGTCCCGACCAGGTCAGGCCTGGTCAGGGCAGCGGGCGGGGGCTGGGCGGGGGCTCGGCGGAGCCGGGGTCAGTTGCGGGTCACCAGCATCTGGGCGTCGCCGTTCGGCATGCCTGCCAGGGCTACCTTCTGGGAGCCCTGGCCCGTGTTCCCCCACCCCTGCCAGGAGCCGCCCGCGAAGCGGACGTTGTGGTAGGTCGCGCCTCCCTGAGCCGTCGCGAGGAGCTGTGCGTCACCGTTGGGCATGCCCGTGATCGCGACGCTGGTCGGGGAGGTGATGCCGTCCACGACGCCCCAGCCCTGCCAGGAGCCGCTCGCGAAACGGACGTTGTGGTACGGCTTGCCGTCGTTGCCGACCGCCATCAGCTGGCTGTCGCCGTTCGGGAGTCCGGCGATGGCGATGCTGCCCGCCTGGAAGTTGGCTGCGGTGCCCGTACCGGCGACCGCGTGCCAGCCCTGCCAGGTACCGGCGACCGTGCGGAGGTTGTGGTAGAGGTTGCCGTCGTTGCCGACGATCAGCACCTGCATGTCGCCGTTCGGGAGGGCCGCGGCAGCGATGCGCTGGGCGCTCCAGGTGCCGATGGGGGCCCAGCCCTGCCAGTTGCCGTCCTTGAAACGGGCGTTGTGGTAGATCTTGCCGTCGTTGCCGATCGCCATGACCTGGGCGTCACCGTTGGGCATGCCCGCGATGGCCTCGCCCTTCGCACCGAAGTGGGACGCTCCCTCGTAGCCCGGGAGGGCCTCCCAGCCGGTCCACGAGCCGTTCGTGAAGCGGGCCTGGTGGTACAGGTTGCCGTCGTTGCCGGTGCCGAGCACCTGGGCAGAGCCGTCGGGGGTGGTGGTGATGGCTTCCTGCGAGCCGTTGAAGAACGGTGCGCCGCCGACGCCGTTGAGCGGGTCGAAGGACGTCCACGTGCCGCCGGCCTTGCGTATGGAGTGGTAGAAGTCCCCGGCCTTGCTCACGGGGGTGGTGTCGGCCGGGTACGGGTCGGCGTGGTCCGCGGCCAGGTTGGCCTTGACGGCGCAGCCGCCCCAGGCTCCGGCGCCCTGTCCGGCGAGGATGCGCTCGGCGGTGAGGATCTGCTGCTTCTTGGTGGCCTGGTGGGGGTAGGCCGCGTACTGCTTGCCGCCGAAGGCGTCCCAGGTGCTCTTCACGATCTGGAGGCCGCCGAAGTAGCCGTTGCCCGTGTTGATGCTCCAGTTTCCGGTGCTCTCGCACTGCGCCACCTTGTCCCAGGTGGCGACAGAGGCGGCTTCCGCCGAGCCGACGGAGAGGGCGGAGAGGCTGAGGGTGACGGCCGCGGTGGCGATGGCGGCGGCGAGGCGCGGGCGGCGCGGGGTGCGGGACATCGGAGGTCTCTTCTCTGGATCTCTGGACACGGGGAGGAGGGCGGCGGCGCGGGGCCGGCCCGCCGCCTGAGCGGCGGGCCGGCCCGGGGGCGCGGGGGCTAGTTGCGGGTGGCGAGCATCTGGGTCTCGCCGTTGGGCAGCCCGGTGATGGCGACCTTCTGGGCGCCCATGCCCGTGTTCCACCAGCCCTGCCACTGACCGTTCGAGTACCGAGCCGCGTGGTACGCCTTGCCGTCGTTGCCGACCGCGAGCATCTGGGTGTCACCGTTCGGCGTGCCGGTGATGGCGATGCTGGACGCCGCGAAGGTCGGGGCGCCGCCGTAGCCGGCCGTCTTGTTCCAGCCCTGCCACTCGCCGTTGGCGAAGCGGATGTTGTGGTGGACAGTGCCGTCGGCGGTGGTGGCCAGGAACTGGGCGTCGCCGTTCGGCAGACCCGCGACGGAGATGTTGCTCCCCTGGAAGGTCGCCGCCGTGCCGGGGCCGGAGACGGCGTGCCAGCCCTGCCATTCGCCGTGCACGGAGCGGATGGAGTGGTAGACGTTGTCGTCGTTGCCGACGATCATGACCTGCATGCTGCCGTCGGGCATCGGGGCCGCCGCGACCTTCTTGGCGGCCCAGGTGCCGACCGGCTGCCAGCCCTGCCAGTTGCCGTCCTTGAAACGGGCGTTGTGGTAGATCTTGCTGTCGTTGCCGATCGCCATGACCTGGGCGTCACCGTTGGGCATACCGGCGATGGCCTGGCCCTTGGCGGCGAACTTGGCTGCGCCCTGGTGGCCCTGGAGCGCGCCCCAGCCCGTCCACGTGCCGTCGGGGTAGCGGGCCGTGTGGTACAGGTTGCCGTCGTTGCCCGTGGCCAGCGTCTGGGTGGAGCCGTCGGGGGTGGCGGCGATGGATTCCTGCGAGGCGTTGAAGTAGGTCGCGCCGTTCGCGCCGTTCAGGGGCTGGAAGCCCTCCCAGCTGCCGTCGGGCAGCCGGGTGGCGTGGAAGATGTCGCCGGCCTTGCTGACCTGCGGGGCGGGGGTCTCGCTCAGACCGGACGGGCCGATGAAGGCGAGGGCGCGGCCGGCGCCGACCGGGGACGTGTGGGTGCGCCAGTTGAACCAGCCGCGGAAGCGCACGCCGCCGCTCTCGTTTCCGCCGACGGTCTGGATCTGGTCACCGGAGACGGCGACCACGATGTTGACGTGGTTGGCCTCGCCGTCGTTCAGGCTGCCGTCGTTGTCGTAGAGCACCGCGTCACCGACCTGCGGGGTGCCGTGGAGGGTGCCCTTGCTCTTGCCGTACTCGTAGAGGCTGACGGCCCGGGCGTCGATGCCGGTGACGTTCGCGCCGGCCTTGTTCCACACCCAGCGGGTGAACTCGGCGCACCAGGCGCCGGGGTGCTTGCAGTTGTAGTCACCGCAGGTGTTGCCGACCTCGCCTCTTGCGATCGAGGCCACGGCCTGGGACTCGGCATTGGCCAGGCCGGCGGGCATGACGGCCATCAGGGGGGCGGCGACGAAGGCGGCGAGGGCGATGGACAGGTTGCGGGTACGGCGTGCGGACATGATGCTCTCCAGAGGCATGGCGGCCCCGGGCATCAGGGCCGAACTCGTGTGGTCGGAAGGTGTTGCGAAGCTGGGGTTCGCCCGGTCTGGCCGGGGCGAAGAGGTGCGGGCGGCGCGGTGGCCGTGCCCTGCGGTGCGACGGCTCGGCGGCGGGTCACTCCGGGGTGGACGGCTGCCCTGCAGGAGCAGCGGTCGGTGACGGGTGAGCGGCGGGCCGGCCGGGTGGGTGGAGCAGTACGAGCCGTACGAGCGGGCTGTGTCGTGGGGCCGTGGGTCACATCGGTCGCCCCTCCCTCGCCGGAGCGAGGTGGTATCCGTGGGCGGCGCCCGATCCGAGTACCTGGCGGAGCAGTCCGAAGGCCTGGTCCCTGGCGGAGGTCATGTCCTTGGCCCGGAGGAAGAGGGCGACGTTCATGCCGTGTTCCAGGGGGCGGACCCTGAGGTGTTCGAGTGCGTGTTCCGGGCCGGCGTGGGCCCAGATGGCGTCCTGGAGGAGGGCGGCTTCGCTCTCCGTCGCCGCTAAACCGGTGTCGCCGGCCAGGGGCAGGTGTACGAGGAGCACATCGATCAGTCCCAGCCGAAGCCGTTGCTGACGACCGCGCTCTTGGCGGTGACCTCGGCGGGTGCCGTGTCCCAGCCGAAGCCGTTTCCGGCGGCGAGGGCGCCGCCCAGCAGGGCGGTGGCGATGGCGGTGGTGATGCGGCGACTGGTTTTGGACATGGCGGTGCCCCCGAGGTGACGAAGTGGATTGTGGACCCGGTCGGGCTGGAGGCCGGGCCCTGGGGCCTGGCCGGGGGGTTTTCGTTCCCCCCGCCGTTCCGGTGTGATCACCATCTTGGTCGGGCCGGGAAGGCCCGGGAAGGGGTTCGGGCGGGCACCAAGCGGCCTGGCACCTTGGTGCCACCTCGACCGACTCCGGGCCCGCCGGGGCGCATTGATTGCCACGTCTGTGCAGGTCCTGCGATGATCACGTGCAGAACAAGAGAGTTCGCTTGTCAGTCGGGGGACTGGAACATGCTGGCAGTACTGGGTTTGAAGACCACATCAGAAGCCGTCTACCGCGAGATGCTCGCCGATCCGCTCGGCGGGGTCTCCGACCTCTGCGCGCGGCTGGGGATGCCGGAGGCGGCCGTACGGGAGGCTCTGGACGAGCTCGCCGATCTCCAACTCCTGCGCGCTTCACGGGACATGCCTGGCGCGATGCGTGCAGTGAGCCCCGAGGTGGGCCTGGAGCTGATCCTGCGGCGCCAGGAGGAGGACGTCCTACGGCGCCAGCAGGAGCTCGCCCGCAGCAAGGCCGCGGCGGCCCGGGCCGTCGCCGAGTACGCGGACCTGCGGCCGAACGTGCAGGCCGACACCACCGAACGCCTCGTCGGGCTCGACGCGATCCAGGGCAAGCTGGAGGTGCTCGCGAAGGAGACCTCCCGCGAGTGCCTGGCGGTGATGCCGGGCGGCGCGCAGTCGCAGGCCAGCCTCGACGCCTCGCGGCCCCTGGACGAGGACGCGATGCACCGGGGCGTGGCCGTGCTGACCCTCTACCAGGACAGCGTCCGCAATGATCCGGCCACGCTCGCCTACGCCCGTTGGATGACGCAGGAGGGCGGGCTGGTGCGGACCCATCCGACGCTGCCGCCCCGGATGCTCGTCTTCGACCGCGAGGTCGCCTTCGTGCCGGTCGATCCGGCGAACACCCGCCTCGGCGCCCTGTGCACCCGGGAGCCGGGCATCGTCGCCTCGCTGACCGCGCTGTTCGAGCAGACCTGGCAGTCGGCGGTCCCGCTGGGCGCCGACGTGCCGCAGGACGAGCGGACCGGGCTGAGCCCCGGCGAGCGGGAGCTGCTCCAGCTCCTCGCCTCCGGCATGACCGACGAGGGCGCGGGCAAGCGGCTCGGGATCTCCCTGCGCACCGTGCGGCGGCAGATGGCCGCGCTGATGGAACGGCTGGACGCGTCCAGCCGTTTCGAGGCGGGGCTGAAGGCCGCCCAGCGGGGCTGGCTCTAGAGGAAGACACCCCCCTGGGTGTCCGCGGGCTCCCCGTACAGGGCGGCGATCTGTGCCGCGTACTGTTCCTCGACCGCGCGGCGGCGGAGCTTCAGCGTCGGGGTGAGGGTGCCCGCGGCCACGGAGAGGTCCTCCGGCAGGACGTGGAAGGCCCGGATGCGGGCGGGGCGGGAGACGGTGGCGTTGGCCTCCGTCACCGCCGCCTCGACCAGGGCGCGGACGGCGGGGTGGGCGCAGGGGTCGGGGCCCGGGTCGAGGCCCTCCCGGGCCGCCCAGGCGGTGATCTCCTCGGCGTCCAGGGTGATCAGGGCGACGGGGTGCGGGCGGCGGTCGCCGATCAGGACGGCGCGGGAGACGTAGCGGGAGCGCTGCACGGCGAATTCGACCTCGGTGGGGGTGAGGTTCTTCCCGGCGGAGGTGATGATCAGCTCCTTCTTGCGGCCGGTGATGCGCAGGTAGCCCTCGGAGTCCACTTCGCCGAGGTCGCCCGTGTGCAGCCAGCCCTGCGCGTCCAGGGCCTCCTCGGTCGCCGCCCGGTTCTCGTGGTAGCCGGGGAACACCATCGGGCCCCGGGCCAGGACCTCGCCGTCCTGCGCGATGCGCACCTCGCAGCCCGCGACGGGGCGCCCGACGGTGCCGGGGCGGGCGGCGCCGGGGTGGTTGAGGGAGATGACCCCGCCGGACTCGGTCATCCCGTAGCCCTCGAACACGGCGATCCCGCAGGCCCGCAGGAAGTCCAGGGTGGCCGGGGCGATCGGGGCGCCCCCGGTGAGGGCCCATTTCAGCCGGCCTCCGAAGGCCTTCCGGACCAGCGCGTAGAGCGAGGTCTCCGCGGCCTGGTACGCCTCCCGCGACTCCTCGGGCAGGCGTCCCTCGGCCGCCATGACGCCGAGCTGTACGGCCTCCTCGAAGCGGTCGCGCCCGCCCTCCCCCTGGGCCTCGGCGAGGGAGAGCACCACGGCGTGCAGCTTCTCGAACAGCCTTGGTACGGACGGGAGATGGGTGGGCCGGACCTCCGCCAGTTCCGAGAGCACGTCCTCGATGCGGCCGCCGAAGTAGCACAGCTCGCCGCCCTCCAGCAGGGTGGTGAACTGGATCAGCTGGGCCAGCAGGTGCGCGAGCGGCAGGTAGAGGTAGGTGCGGTCCCCCGGGCCGCCCTTGACCAGGGGGAGGGTCGCGTCCTGGACGGCGCCCAGGTTGCCGTGGGTGAGGCGGCAGCCCTTGGGCAGGCCCGTCGTGCCCGAGGTGTAGACGACGGACGCGTCCGCGGCGGGCGTGACGGCCGCGGCCCGGGCGCGGAGCGCTGCGTCCGTCCCCGGGGCCCGGCCGGGCGGGGCGGGCAGGGCGGGGAGCTCGTCCATCAAGGCCGTCTCCCGCAGGGCCGGCAGCTTCGGCCGCAGGGCTTCGACCCGGGCGCGCTGGTGTTCGTCGTCGCACACCACGACGACGGCCCGCGCGTCCGACAGGACCCAGGCGAGCTCCTCCTCCCCCGCGGTCGGGTAGACCGGGACGAGGACGGCGCCGGCCGCCAGGACGCCGAAGTGGGTGCGGGTCCACTGCGGGCGGGTCTCGGCCAGGACGGCCACCCGTTCGCCCGCCGCGACCCCCAGCCCGAGCAGCGCCCGCCCGACGGCCCGTACGTCCGCGCCCAGTTCGGCGTACGTGCTGCTGTGCCAGCCGCCGTCGGGCGACCGGAACCTGAGCGCCGGCTGCGTCCCGTACCGCTCCTCGGTCCACTGGGTGAACTCCGCCAGCGTGCTCGGCCGACCGTCCATCGCATGCCTCCCCGGGATTGGTGACCCCTCGACGCTAGGCACTCGCAGCGGCCCGGCGGCATGACCGGAAGCGTCACCACCGCTGACCTCAGCGCTCATTGGGGCTACCGTCGTGCCCATGGGGAGGCGGACGGTCACCGTGCACCATGTGCGTGCCGTGCTCGCGGGGGCCCGCGGGAGCGGCATCGACACCGTGCCGCTGCTCCAGGAGGCGCAGATCCCGCCGCTGCTGCTGGGCGACGACCGGGCGCGGGTCACGCCCGCGCAGTTCGCCCGCCTGTTCCGGGCGCTGTACCGCACCACGCAGGACGAGTTCCTCGGCCTGAGCGCCGTCCCGAGCCGTCCGGGCACCTTCGCGATGATGTGTTACGCCTCCCTCGGCTGCCAGGACCTCGGCGCGGCCACGGAGCGGGCGGCCGCGTTCTACGGGCTCTTCCCGGGCGGGCCGGAGCTCGCGCTCGAAGTGGAGGACGGCCGGGCCCGGTTCACGGTGCGCAACGATTTCGCCCGGGACGAGGAGCGTTTCCTGACGGAGTGCGTGCTGGCCATCTGGCACCGGCTGAGCAGCTGGCTGATCGGTCGGCGCATCCCGCTCGCCGACGCCTCGTTCTGCTATCCGCCGCCGCCGCACGCGCAGGAGTACGAGCTCCTCTTCGGCTGCCCGGTGCGCTTCGGGGCCGGGCGGACGGGCGCCGCCTTCGACGCGCACTGGCTGACGGCGCCGCTGGTGCGGGACGAGCCCGCGCTCGACGCGATGCTGCGGCGGGCCCCCTTCGACCTGCTGTCGCGGCCGGAGTACGGGACCACGGTCGCGGAGCAAGTGCGCCGGGCCCTGACCCAGCAGCTGCGCCTGTCGCCGCGGCTGCCCGCGCTCGGGGAGGTGGCGGCCCGGCTCGCCGTGTCCCCGGCGACGCTGCGCCGCAGGCTCCAGCAGGAGGGGACCTCCTTCCAGCAGCTCAAGGACCACGTGCGGCGGGACGCGGCGATCGCGGGGCTGGCGGAGAGCGGTGAGCCGATCGCGGAGCTCGCGGTGCGGCTCGGCTTCTCGGAGGACACCGCCTTCCACCGTGCGTTCCGCCGCTGGACGGGGACGACTCCGGGCGCCTACCGGGTGGCTTCGGGAGGCTGAGGCGGCCTGCCGGGCGGCCGGCCACCGGCCGCGCGCGGGAGGGTGTGAGGTCCCGGGTCAGGAAAGGTGAGCTGCCCGGTCAGCCACCTTCCTACCGGTCGGTCACTACCTTCGCCTCACCTACCCCCGCACGGAACGACCGTTGGGAGAGCCGCCCATGCGTTTCCGAACCCCCACGCGTACCCGCAGCACCCGCAGCACCGCCCTCACCGCGTTCACCGCCCTCGCCGCGCTGGCCGTCTCGGCCTGGATCCCCGCCACCGCCCGGGCCGAGGAGAGCACCGCCCGCCCCGGCGACGTGGTCAGCAGCGCCCCCTCGGCCTTCCACCCGCTGCCCGGCCAGCCGACCGGCACCAAGGCCTGGAAGATCCACTACCGCTCCACCACCGCCGACGGCGCCCCGAACGTCGTCTCCGGCACCGTCATCGTCCCGCAGGACGGCCGCACCGGACCCCGCCCGCTCATCACCTACGCCGTGGGCACCGTCGGCATGGGCGACTCCTGCGCGCCCAGCAACAACTTCCCCCACGGGACCGGCCTGGAGGCCAACCTCATCCAGCAGCTCACCCTGCGCGGCTGGGCCGTGGTCGTCACCGACTACGAGGGCCTCGGCACCCCGGGCGTCCACACCTACACCGTGGGCCCCTCCGCCGGGCACGCCGTCCTCGACGCGGCCCGCGCCGCCCAGCGCCTGCCCGCGGCCGGCCTCTCCGCGGACGGCCCGGTCGCCATCGTGGGCTACTCCCAGGGCGGCCAGGCCAGCAGCTGGGCCGCCGAACTGCAGGGCTCGTACGCCCCCGAGCTCCAGGTGAAGGGCACCGCGACCGGCGGCGTCCCCGCCGACCTGATGAAGGTGGCCGACTTCAACAACGGCTCCTTCGGCTCCGGGCTCATCTTCATGGCCGCCGCCGGACAGGACGCCGCCTTCCCCGAGCTGGACCTGGACTCCTACCTCAATCCGGCGGGCAAGCTGCTCGTCGCCGGGATGAAGGAGAACTGCGTGGCGATCGACGCGGTCGCCGGGTCCTTCAAGCGGATCTCCGACCTCACCACCAGGAACCCGCTCGCCCAGCCCGACTGGCAGGCCCGGCTGAACCAGAGCAGGCTCGGGCGCACCGCCCCGGCCGCGCCGGTGTACCAGTACCACGCCCTCGCCGACGAGCTGATCCCCTACGGGGTCGGCCGCCAGCTGCGCTCCGAGTGGTGCGCGAAGGGCGCCGACGTCGAATTCGACACCGTGTGGATCGGTGAGCACGTGAGCGGGGTCATCACCCGCTCGCCGGTGGTCGCGAACTGGCTGGCCGACCGCTTCGCCGGGCGCCCCACGCACGCCAACTGCTGACCGCGACGGCCCTGCACGGTCCTGCACTGCCCCGCACCGTCCCGCACCGTCCCGCACCGTCCCGCACCGTCCCGCACTGCCCCGCACCGTCCCGCACTGCCCCGCCGGGTCACTCCTCGGCGGGGCAGGAGCGCGTCCCGGACGGCAGCTTCCCGTCGATCAGGAAGCGGTCCGCGTAGCCCCGGACGCAGGCCGAGGACGCGTACCCGGTGTGCCCGTCGCCCTTGTGGTCCACGACCACCGCCGAACCGAGCCGTGCGGCGGTCTCCTCGGTCCACTCGTACGGGGTCGCCGGGTCGCCCCGCGTGCCGACGAGCAGCATCCGCGGGGCGCCCGGGTGGTCGATCCTGCGGATGAAGTCGGTGCCGGCGGGCCGCCCGTAGCAGGAGAGCACGGTCCTCAGCTGGAACGGCCCGAAGACCTCGGACGCCTTGAGGAACTCCTCGCGGAGCAGGGCCAGTTCCTTCTCTATGGCCGCCGCGGGCGCCTTGTCGGAGGAGCGGTCCGGGTCGTCGGCGCAGTTCACCGCGGCGAGCGCGGCCTCGCCGTTGTCCGCGGGCGTCGCCGGACCGCCGCCGCCCCCGTCCCCTCCGCCGTCCCCGTCCTCGTCCTCGTCGGGCGGGTCCGTGGGGCCGCCGAGCTGGAGCAGACCCACCGGGTCGCGGGACTCCTCGGCCCCCTTGAGGGCCTCGGCGAGGGAGGGCCACATCTGCGGGGAGTACAGGGCGGCGGCGATGGAGGCCACCGCGTCCTGCCCGGTGACGTACGAGCCGTCGTGGCCGACCAGCGGCTGCCGGTCGAGCCGCGCCACCAGGGCCGCGACCTCCTCCTTGGCGGTGCGCGTGTTGGTCCCGTAGACGCAGTCCGGCCGGTGGGCGCACCAGGCCAGGAAGCGGTCGAGGGCCCGCTGCTGCCCGCGCGCGGAGACGAGCGCCTGCTCGGTCAGCGGCTCGGTGAGGGTGTCGACGCCGTCGAGGACCATCCGGCCGGTCCGGTGGGGGAACTGCGCGGCGTACACGGCGCCGAGCCGGGTCCCGTAGGAGAAGCCGAGGTAGTTGAGCTTGCGGTCGCCGAGGACCTGGCGCATCACGTCCATGTCGCGGGAGACGTTGACGGTGCCGATGTACGGGAGGACCGGGCCGGAGGCCAGTTCGCAGCGCCTGACCACGGCGCGCAGGGCGGCCAGCTGCGCGGCGGCGTCGCCCGCCGCGCCCTCCTCGGTCTGCTGGGAGCCGCCGCAGGAGACGGGCTCGCTGCGCCCGACGCCGCGGGGGTCGAAGGCGACGAGGTCGTAGCGTTCGCCGAGGTCGGCCAGCAGTCCGGGGTCGGCGGCGAGGGCGGCCGTGCCCGCGCCGCCGGGGCCGCCGTAGTTCAGCAGGAGCGAGCCGAGGCGCTTGCCGGGGCCGGTGGCCGGGATGCGGGCCAGCGCCACCCCGACGGTGCCCTTGGCGGGGGCGGCGTAGTCGAGGGGGACCCGGACGGTCGCGCAGCGCATCCCGGCGGGCACCCGTTCCTCGGGGCAGTCCCCCCAGCGCAGGCGCTGACCGTGGAACCGTTCGAGCGGGTCGCTGCCGGCGCGGTCCGGGGTCTGCTGCGGCGCGGCCGCGAGCGGGGCCAGGACCAGGACGCAGGCCACGGCGGCGCTGCGGAGGCGGGAACCCGCAAGGGAGCGGGAACGGCGGCGGGAGCGGGGTCGGGAACGGTGCACTGCGCCCTCCTCGGGCGGCCCCCCGGACCAGTCAGCCCACCATAGACGCGCTCCTTGGACCCCGCCCGCCGGGCAGGGCGCCGCTCACGGCCGCCAGGTGTAGCGGACGTCCGGCTCGCGCTCCTCGTTGCGCAGGCCGTCGGTGTGCTCGACGGCGGTGAAGCCGTGCCGTTCGTAGAACCGCCGGGCCGACCCGTTGACCTGGAACGTCCACAGCCCGAGCCCCTGGGGCCGCTGCTGCTTGGCCAGGTCGACGAAACGGTCGCCCAGGCCCCGGCCGCGCCAGGAGGGGTCGAGGTAGAGCTGTTCGAGTTCCTCCCCGTCCAGGACGAGGAGCCCGGCCACGGAGCCTTCCGCGACGGCCACCCAGGTCTCGTGCTGCGGCACGACCACGTAGGTGAACCAGCTCCGCACCTCGTCGTCGTCGTGTGCGCGGCGCACGGTCGGCAGGGCGGCGGCGAAGGAGCGCAGCCACACCTCGGCCGTCTCGGCCGCGTCGGAGTCGACCGCGCGCCGGATCACAAGCTCAGTACTGTCCACAGCGGGCGACTATCGCAGACGGGTGATCTTGGTGCACCTGCTTTTCACCGGCTCGGGCGGGGCGCCCGGTACAGCTCCTCGATCCATGCCGAGAAATCGCGGGCGACCACGTTCCGCTTGAGCTTCATGGAGGGCGTCAGGTGGCCGCGGGCCTCGGTGAACTCCTGCGGCAGGACCGCGAAGGAGCGGATGGACTCGGCCCGTGACACCAGCAGGTTCGCCTCGTCGACGGCCCGCTGGAGCTCGGCCCGCAGTTCCTCGTCCCGCACCAGTTCGCGCAGGGGCACGGACTGCTTCTTGTGCATCCGGCGCCAGTGCTGGAGCCCGTCGGGTTCCAGGGTGATGAGCGCGGTGACGTAGGGCCGGTTGTCGCCGACCACCATGCACTGCCCGACCAGCGGATGGGCGCGCAGCCAGTCCTCCAGGGGGGCCGGGGCGACGTTCTTGCCTCCGGAGGTGATGATCAGGTCCTTCTTGCGGCCGGTGATGGTGAGGTAGCCGTCGGCGTCCAGCTGCCCGATGTCGCCGGTCGCCAGCCAGGTCCCCGGCGGGACCGCGTGGGCGGTGTTCCAGTACCCGGCGAACACGTGCCGCCCGCCCAGCAGCACCTCGCCGTCGTCGGCGATGCGGACGGCCGTGCCCGGCAGCGGCCAGCCCACGGTCCCCAGCCGGGGCCGCAGCGGCGGGGTCACGGTGCTGGCCCCGGTCGTCTCGGTGAGCCCGTAGCCCTCGAAGACCTCGATGCCGGCGCCGGTGTAGAAGGCGGCGAGCCGGCGCCCCAGCGGGGAGCCGCCGCTCAGGACGTACTGCACGCGTCCGCCGAGCGCGGCCCGGATCCGCCGGTAGACGAGGGGGTCGTACAGGGCGTGTGCCGCGCGCAGGACGAGCCCCGGCTTGCGGCCCTCCACCGCCTCGGCGAAGCGGCGCGCGATGCGGGCCGCCCGGTCGAAGGAGGAGGCCCGGCCCATGCTCTCGGCGGTGGCCCGGGCGGTGTTGTAGACCTTCTCCAGGACGTACGGGATCGCGAGCAGGAAGGTCGGCCGGAAGCCGGCGAGGTCCGCGAGGAGGTCTTCGGTGCGGATGCTGGGCGCGTGCCCGAGCTTGACGCGGGCGCGCAGGCAGCCGACGGCGACCATCCGCCCGAAGATGTGGCTGAGCGGCAGGAACAGCAGCGTGGAGGCGGGGTCCTTGCTGACGGACTTGAAGACGGGGTGCAGCAGCTCGACCGAATTGTCCACCTCGGCGAAGAAGTTGGCGTGGGTGAGCACGCACCCCTTGGGCCGCCCGGTGGTGCCGGAGGTGTAGATGAGGGTGGCCACGGAGTCCGGCGTACGGGTGGACATGCGCAGCTGCACCATCCGGTCGGGTACCCGCTCCCCGGCCCGGATCAGGTGGGCCACCGCGCCGGTGTCGAACTCCCACAGGTGCGTCAGCCCCGGCAGGGCGGCCCGTTCGGCGCTGATGATGCGCGCCTGCGCGGTGTCCTCGACGACGCAGGCCACGGCTCCGGAGTCCTGGATGATCCAGCGGGCCTGGACGGCGGAGGAGGTCGGGTAGATCGGTACGGTGACCAGCCCGGCGGCCCATCCGGCGAAGTCGAGCAGGGTCCACTCGTAGGTGGTGCGGGCCATGATGGCGAGCCGGTCGCCCTCCCGCAGCCCCTCGGCGATCAGCCCCTTGGCGACGGCGAGCACCTCGGCCGCGAACTCCGCGGCCGTCACGTCCCGCCAGGTGCCGTCCCGGTCCTTGCGTGCGAGCACCGCCTCGCCGGGGGCCTCGCGGGCGTTGTCGAAGGGGATGTCCGCGAGCGATCCGCCGGTGGGGGGCGCCGCGAGCGCCTGCACCCACACCTCGCGCACCACTCCGTCGACGAGGGTCTTCACGGGCTCGACGGGCGCAACCGGCTCCAGCTCGGCTCCCACGGCGCACTCTCCTCGGCTCGACATGAGTGTTACCGCGGGTAATTTACGTAGCGGTAACCCTGCCCGGCCAGCCCCTGGACCCCTTCTTCACGGACGCTCCACTCCGCCACCGCACTCCGACGGTCCGTCACCTGGCACTCCCTTGATCACCAAGGGCTTCACCAGGTGACCCTCGCACTAGGCGGCGGCCGCCGAGGGCCCGGGCGGGCAGTCCCCGCAGCGGCCGGGGGCGGGGGCGCGGAAGGCGCGTTCGCAGCCGTCGCAGGTCTGGAAGGGGTGCGGCCGCACGACGGGCACGGCCGCGGGGGCCGCCGGGAGGTGCGGCGGGACCTGCGCCCTGAGGCGGTACGCGATCAGGGCAGCCGGGTTGCGCAGGTCCGGGGGGAGGTTCCCGCCCAGGAAGTGGCGCACGGCCTCGGTCCCGGCGCCGCGGTCCAGCCACTCCGCGACCCCGGGGGCGAGCTGGTGGACGGCACGGTGCGGGAGCAGCAGCCGCGGGTCGTCGAGCCGCAGCCGCGCGAGCAGGTCGAAGGCGTCCTGCCGCGCCGGCTCGCCGGGAGGGCGGCCGGTGTCCGGCCACGGGCCGGGGCCGGACCCGGACGGGCCCACCCGCGCGGGCCCGGGACCACGCCCTGCGCCGGGCACGGGCACGGGCATGGCCTCGGGCTCGGGCACGGGCACGGACTGGAATCCAAGCGTGGATCCGGGCACGCGTCCGGGCTCGGGCTCCAGCTCGGGTCCGGGGTCGGGTCCGGGGTCGGGACGGGGCCCCGCGTCAGGAAGAGGCTGCGGGGCCGGGGCCGGGGCGGTGGGCTTCGGTGGTGTCGGGTTCGGGGGCGGGTCCTCGGGGGAGGTTCCGCGCGGGCGGTTGTAGGACACCGTCCGGGTGACCACCTGGCCCGTCTCCAGCCGTACGCGGACGCGCTCCAGGTACCCGTACGCCTCCAGCTCCCGCAGGGCCGCGGCGATCCGCACCTCGCCCTCGGGGAAGCGTTCGGCGAGCCGCTTGATGCCGATGCGCGTACCGGCCGGCAGCGACTGGATGGGGGTGGCGAGCCCGATCGCGACCAGCGACATCGAGGGGTGCTGGGCAAGGTGGTTGCCCACGACGACGAAGCGGGTGGTGTGCTTCACGTTGACGTGGAAGACACCGGATCGGGGGGTCCCGGCGCGAACACGGGACGACGCGCGCGAGGGC
Source organism: Streptomyces xanthophaeus (assembly GCF_000725805.1). GTDB lineage: Bacteria > Actinomycetota > Actinomycetes > Streptomycetales > Streptomycetaceae > Streptomyces > Streptomyces xanthophaeus. The sequence continues at coordinate 15,181 of NZ_JOFT01000062.1, forward strand.
GCGCTAGGGTGCGGTGAAGCCATTGGGAAGCGTCTACTTCCTCGTTGGTCAGGCCCTCGTCCGGGATGCCAGTCCCGGCGGGGGCCGTCTCATGTCTGATGTTGTGGGGCGAGCATATGCCCGCCAACCCGCCGGAAATCCAGCCGAGTTGGCACAGTTCACCCGTGTGAGTGAGCGGGGAGCCGGAGGGGTCGGTCGGGTCGGTTCTTTCGCCCGGTCCTTCGATCGGTGACGTCCGACGGGACCGGAGCGCGGGTTCCCGCGTCGCGGCCGCCCGTACCGCGGGCAACTGCCGGGTCCCCGCCGGAAGGTGTGCCGGAGCGCCCGAGCAGAATGCATGCGTGCGGCCGGGTCCCTGGCCCGGAGCAAGGGAAGCGATGCGATGACGGACCGCGCGACGGACCGCCCCACGAACCACCCGACGGACCACGGGCTGCGCGGCATCCGGACACGGCTCCCCCGCGAGGACGTCGACCTGCCCGAGGACCGGGGGTGCCTGCGCCGGGTACTGGGCGTTCCGCTCGGACTCCTCCACCTGCTCAACGCCTTCGCCGTGTGCGTCGCCGTCTTCGCCGGGCCGCAGGCCGCCTGGGACCACCAGGGCTACGAGAACGTCGCCGCGATGTGCTTCCTCTCCGTGTGCCTGAGCGTGCTGGGCCTCGGCATCACGCTCGTCCCGAGCGTGCGCCGGGCCATGGGCCCGTGGTGGCTCCTCCCGCCGCTCGTCCTCGCGGTGATCGCCGTCGTCCGCGGCGAGACCCTGGAGTGAACACGCCACAGCCCCCGCCCGGACGGGGGCGGGGGCTGCGGCGAGTGCGGGCGGGGCTCCGTCAGGCGGGGACGGGGACGGGCTCGGCCTTGACGGCCGGCGCGGCGGCCTCCTCCAGCGGGGAGGCCGAGGCGGTGGCGTAGGCCTCCTTGTCCAGGATCCCCTCACGGGCGGCGACGATGACCGGGACCACGGCCTGGCCGGCCACGTTGGTGGCGGTGCGCATCATGTCCAGGATCGGGTCGATCGCCATCAGCAGGCCGACGCCCTCCAGCGGCAGGCCCAGCGTGGACAGGGTCAGGGTCAGCATGACCGTGGCACCCGTGAGGCCCGCGGTGGCGGCGGAGCCGACGACCGAGACGAAGGCGATGAGCAGGTACTCCTTGATGCCCAGCTGCACGTCGAAGATCTGCGCGATGAAGATCGCGGCCAGCGCCGGGTAGATCGCGGCGCAGCCGTCCATCTTCGTCGTGGCGCCGAAGGGGACCGCGAAGGAGGCGTACTCCTTCGGGACGCCGAGGCGTTCGGTGACCTTCTGGGTGACCGGCATGGTGCCGACCGAGGAGCGGGAGACGAACGCGAGCTGGATCGCGGGCCAGGCGCCCTTGAAGAACTGGATCGGGTTGACCTTGGCGACCGTGGCCAGGAGCAGCGGGTAGACGCCGAACATGACGAGCGCGGAGCCGATGTAGACGTCGGCGGTGAAGGTCGCGTACTTGCCGATCAGGTCCCAGCCGTACGTGGCGATCGCGGTGCCGATGAGGCCGATGGTGCCGATCGGGGCGAGGCGGATGACCCACCACAGGGCCTTCTGGAGGAGCTCCAGGACGGACTCGGCGAGATCGAGGACCGGCTGGGCCTTGCTGCCGAGCTGGAGGGCGGCGATGCCGGCGACGGCGGCCAGGAAGACGATCTGGAGGACGTTCAGCTCGGTGAAGGGCGTGATGATGTCCGTCGGCACGATGCCGGTCAGGAAGTCGATCCAGGAACCGGTGCGCTTGGGCAGCTTGCCGTCCTGCGGGGTGAGGCCGGTGCCCGAGCCCGGGTTGGTCAGCAGGCCGATCGCGAGGCCGATGCCCACCGCGATCAGCGAGGTGATCATGAACCAGAGCAGCGTGCGGGAGGCGAGCCGCGCGGCGTTGTTCACCTTCCGCAGGTTGGTGATGGACACCAGGATCGCGAAGAAGACGAGCGGGGCGACGGCCAGCTTCAGGAGCTGGACGAAGATGTCACCGACCTGCTCCAGGGTGGTGCCCAGCCAGGAGACGTCCTGGCTGCGGGCTATCCAGCCGAAGAGGACGCCGAGCACGAGACCGGCGACGATCTGGGCCCAGAAGGGGAAGCGGAACGAGGCCTTTGCGGGGGCCTGGGGGGACGCGGACACGGGGGCACTCTCCGGGGGCGACGCACGGGGAACTGGCGGGGTCTTCTGCGGTGGTGATGCGGTGCGGCAGCCAGGAAGGGCCGGCCGGGACCGCTGCTGTATCGGGGCGCCTCACGGGCGGGCGGGATTCAGCGACAACAGCAACAGGCCGCGGACACGCGGCGGCAGAGGTCGACGTGCAGGCGCGCCACGAGCGGGACGCTCGCGGTCATCGGGGGCGCGGCTGGGGTCAACATGTTGAACACGCTAACACTTCTCCTTTGAGAATCTCAAAGGCGTTCTTTGGGTTGCGGAGCCACGGCACCGTTCGGCCCGGTACGCCCCGGTGCGGCCCCGCCCGGAAAACGCCGAAGCCCCAGCGTTACGGGGGGTATTCCCGGCGCTGGGGCGGTTCGGTGTGTGATGAACCCAACTGGGGGGTTACGAGTTCACGCGCGCGGCGTCGTCGGCCGAGTCCTCCTGGTTGCGGTTCGCAGCCAGCTTCTCCTTCGCACCCGCGACGCGTCCCGAGATCTGCTGGGACATCTCGTCGCGCTGCTTGCGCAGCAGGACGAACGACAGCGGCGCGGACAGGACCAGGGCGAGCAGCACGACCCAGGCGAAGTTGGCGTCGCCGAGCCCGGAGGGCACCCAGCCGACCCGGACCAGGACCGCGACGAGGACGAGGCACCCGACGAAGATGCCCAGCCGCGCTGCGGTGTAGCGGATCGTTGCGCTCGGCTTGAGGGACACGGTGACCCCTTCTCTCTTCGTCGTGTTCGTACGTCGTCGGCACGGGCGTGCCCGTCCAGTGAAGCACGCCGCGCCCCCGCGCCGGGCCGGGGGTCCGGGGCGGCGGCCCGCGTCAGTGCAGCGGCAGCAGCATGGTGATGTCGTCGCGGTCGTCACCCGGGGCCACCCGGATGGCGCGGGGGACGCGGCCGACCTCCCGGTATCCGCAGGCCTCGTAGAAGCGCTCCAGGCCGAGGCCGCCCCGGCAGCCGAGGCGGATCGCGTCGATGCCCTCGATGGAGCGGGCCGCGTCCGCCATCGCGTCCATCAGGGCGCGGCCGTGGCCCCGGCCCTGGAGGCGGGGGTGGACCATCACCGTGTACGCCCACAGCCAGTGCAGTTGGAGGTGGTGCGTGTTGTGGGTGAGGAAGGCGGTGGCGGCGACGGCCCCGTCCGCGTCGTCATCGGAGCGCCCGACGAGCAGCCGGGTGCCGCCGTCGGCGACGGCGGCGAGCTGGCGGATCAGCGCCGGGCGGATGTCGTCGGCGGTGACCGGCGGGACGAAGCCCACGGCGCCGCCGGCGTTGCTGACGTCGGTCCACAGGCCCAGGATCCCGTTGTGGAGGGCGGCGTCGACGACGGGGTCAAAGGTGAAAGTAAGGGCCATGACACAAGACTAACCATTACTCCAACCCTCGGGCAACGCCCTCCGGACGCGACACGGCCCCGGCCCACGCGTGGTGGACCGGGGCCGACGGAACGTCACGGGCCTGCGGCGTCGGGTCAGACGCGCATGGCCTGCGGGGTCTCGCGCAGGGCCGCGTCGGGACCCGGGTACTCACGGATCACCTCGTAACGGGTGTTGCGCTCCACCGGACGGAACCCGGCGTCCCGGATCAGCTCCAGCAGATCGTCACGGCCCAGCTTGTCCGGCGTACCGTAATTGTCCGCATCATGGGTGATCTTGTACTCCACCACCGAGCCGTCCATGTCGTCCGCCCCGTACTGCAACGCCAGCTGAGCCGTCTGCACCCCGTGCATCACCCAGAACACCTTCACGTGCGGCACGTTGTCGAACAGCAGCCGCGACACCGCGAACGTCTTCAGCGCCTCCGCACCCGTCGCCATCGACGTCCGCGCCTGAAGCTTGTTCCGGACCTTGCCGTCCTTCATGTCCACGAAGTCGTGCTGGTACCGCAGCGGGATGAACACCTGGAACCCGCCCGTCTCGTCCTGCAGCTCACGCAGCCGCAGCACGTGGTCCACCCGGTGACGCGGCTCCTCGATGTGCCCGTACAGCATCGTCGCAGGAGTCTTGATCCCCTTCGCATGCGCCAGCCGGTGGATCCGCGACCAGTCCTCCCAGTGCGTACGGTGATCCACGATGTGCTGACGCACCTCCCAGTCGAAGATCTCCGCACCGCCGCCCGTCAGCGACTCCAGACCCGCCTCGATCAGCTCGTCCAGGATCTCCGACGCCGACATCCCCGAGATCGTCTCGAAGTGATGGATCTCCGTCGCCGTGAACGCCTTCAGCGACACGTTCGGCAGAGCCTTCTTCAGCTCCGACAGCGAACGCGGGTAATACCGCCACGGCAGATTCGGATGCAGACCGTTCACGATGTGCAGCTCGGTCAGGTTCTCGTTCTCCATGGCCTTCGCCAGACGGACCGCTTCCTCGATCCTCATCGTGTACGCGTCCTTCTCACCCGGCTTCCGCTGGAACGAGCAGTACGCACACGACGCCGTGCACACATTCGTCATGTTCAGATGACGGTTCACATTGAAGTGGACCACGTCACCGTTCTTACGCGTCCGCACCTCATGAGCAAGACCACCGAGCCACGCCAGATCATCCGACTCGTAGAGGGCGATCCCGTCCTCACGCGTCAGCCGCTCGCCGGAGCGGACCTTCTCCTCCAGCTCGCGCTTCAGCCCAGCGTCCAT
>NZ_JOFT01000063.1 GCF_000725805.1 Streptomyces xanthophaeus
TTCGAGTGCAGGCTCTGGTCGATCAGCGAATGAGCCGGTTTGTACAGGATGGTGTCGAGCAGCATGGGTGTTCCCGAGTACGCGAGCCATCGGCACATGCGTCATCACCTGGGTCCTCACCGCACCGCGGGGTGCGGGAACGTGGGGATCTCGTGCGGCCAGTCCCATTCTCGGCTCCCTCCTCGGGGAGCGCACGCGGGCGTCGGCTTCCTCGGCGCCGCGCTCGTGAAGTCGCGCGCCGACACCGTCCATCACGGTGAGGCGTCGTAGGATCACGCGTCGTGTCCGGCCCGAGCGGCTGGACGTCCTCACGAGCCTGGAGCGCCGGGTGGAGATGAGCAGCAGCCCCGCCGAGGCGGTCTCCCGCGAGGAGTTCGACGCGCTCTTCGAGGCGGTCCGTACGTGGGGCCGCTGGCCCGAAGCCGACCGGGGCGCCTGGAACAGGGTGACGGCGGACCACGTCCAGCGGGCGGCCTCCCTTGTCCGGTCCGGCAAGGCCGTCCCCCTGGGGCGGCCCTGGGACACCCGGTCCGGGCCGGACAACGTACGGCCCGCGCTGCACTACATGTCCGACCTCGGCGACGTGGAGAGCCCGGAACCGTCCACCTACAAGGACTTCCTCGGCGCGGACTACCACGGCAAGGGCGTGAGCCATCTCGACGCGCTGTCCCACATCGCCTACCGGGGGCAGCTCTACGACGGCCGGACGGCGCACGAGGCCGTCGGCGCCGGGGGCGCCCGCTTCGGCGCGGTGTCGGCGCTCGGCCCCCTCGTCACCAGGGGCGTGCTGCTCGACCTGCCCGCCGTCCTGGGGGTGGACTGGCTGGAGCCCGGGCACGCGGTCCACGCGCGGGACGTCGTGGCCGCGGAGGAGGTGCTCGGCGTGACGGTCGGCGACGGCGACGCGGTGCTGCTGCGTTCCGGCCACGTCCGCCGGCGCCGGGAGACCGGCCCCTGGGACTCGGCTGCGGCGAGTGCCGGCTGGCACGTGGACGCCTTGCCCCTGCTGGCCGAGCGCGCCATCGCCCTGCTCGGCGGCGACGGGGACAGCGACGTACGGCCGTCACCCGTCGAGGGGCTGCACTCCCCCGTCCACGCGCTCGCCATCACCGCGATGGGGGTGCCGCTGCTGGACAACCTCGACCTGGAGGCGCTCTCCGCGGCCTGCGCCGGGGCGGGCCGGTACACGTTCATGCTCGTCGTGAGCCCGCTGAACGTGCCCGGCGGGACGGGCTCGCCCGTCAATCCCGTCGCCATCCTCTAGAGCCGGGAGGAATATACTCAAATCGGGTGATCGAGAGCGCTCCGGTGGTGAGGGGAGTGGTGCAGATGGGGGTCGTGGGCGACCACATCGGCCCCGTGCGTTCCCGTGACCGGTTTCTGCACGGCGAGTCGGTCGACGGGAGCGTGCGCAGCCCGATCCTGAGCTCGTGGGAGCGCTGCCTGCTGCTGGGGCTGTCACCGGATCAGACCGAGCTGCCCTTCACGGAGGACTTCGACCCGGACGGTCCGCTCGTGCGCGCCGCCGCGCCCGTGCTCGACCGGCTGCAAGCGATCTTCGCGGGCAGCCAGATGAACATCTGCCTCGCCGACGGGCACGGCACGGTCCTGGAGCGCCGCTTCGGCGACCAGTCCCTGCTCAGACATCTCGCCCCGATCCAGACCGTGCCCGGTTTCGTGTTCACCGAACGGGTCGCGGGCACGAACGGCATCGGCCTCACCCTCGCGGAGAGGCGTCTCGTCCAGGTCTACGGCGCCGAGCACTTCGCCGAGCGGTCCCAGTCGAGCGCCTGCACCGCCATCCCCGTGCGCGACCCGCTCAGCGGGCACATCGAGGGCGTCCTGTGCCTCGGCTACCCGTACACCGACGCGGACCCCGCGCTGGTCCCGTTGGTGCGCCGGGCGGCCGAGGCCGTCGAACGACGGCTGATGGAGCAGAGTTCGGAGCGCGAGCACGGTCTGCTCCGGGCCTACCTCGACGCGGAGAGCCGCGTGCAGGTGGGCGAGGGCATCCTGGACGGGCACCCGTTCGGCCTGGACGAGCTGCTCCAGTGCGACCTGGACCACCCCGACCAGCAGATCCTCAAGGAGCGGGCCACCGAGCTGATGTCCTCGGACCGGCTGGCCGCCGCCGAGGTCCCGCTGTCGCGCGGCCGTTCGGTGACCCTCGTGAGCCGTCTGGTGACGAGCCCTTCGGGGGCCGAGGGGGTCGTGATCGAGGCGCTCCTCCCCGAGGACGAGGACCGGCACGCCCCCGCACCCGCCCACGTCGACGCCCCCGCACCCGCACCCGCCCATGCCGGGGCCCCCGCACCCGCCGCCCCGCGCACCGCCGTACCGGCCGGCGGCACGGTCAGGGGCCTGGTGCTGGTGGGCGAGCCGGAGGTCGGGAAGTACGCCGTCGCGGCCCGGCGGCGTCTGGAGCTGCTGGCCGAGGCCAGCAACCGTATCGGCACCACCCTGGACGTGGAGCGCACCGCCTGGGAGCTCGCCGAGACGGCGGTCCCCCGCCTGGCCGACTTCGTCACCATCGACGTGCCCGAGTCCGTCCTGCGCGGCGAGGAGTCCGCCCAGCCCACCACCGAGATGCACCGCACCGTGGTCCACGGCATCCGCGAGGACTGCCCCTTCTACCCCGCGGGCGAGCACGTCACCCTGCGCCCGACGACACCCCACATGCGCTGCCTGGCGACCGGCCAGCCGGTCCTGGAACCCGATCTGAAGGCCGCCTTCGGCTGGATCGCCCAGGACCCCGAGCACGCGGAGCGGCTCCTCGCCCACAACGTCCACTCCCTCATCACCGTTCCGCTGCTCGCCCGTGGCGTCGTCCTGGGCATCGCCAGCTTCTACCGTTCCCAGGACCCCGCCCCCTTCGGGGACGACGACCGCTCGCTGGCCCAGGAGCTCGCCGCCCGCGCCTCCCTGTGCATCGACAACGCCCGCCGCTACACGCGTGAGCACACCCTGGCCCTGGCCCTCCAGCGCAGCCTTCTCCCGCACGGCCTGCCCGAGCAGGACGCCGTCGAGGTCGCCCACCGCTACCTGCCCGCCGAGACCGGCGTGGGCGGCGACTGGTTCGACGTCATCCCCCTCTCCGGCACCCGCGTCGCCCTGCTCGTCGGCGACGTCGTCGGCCACGGACTGCACGCCGCCGCCACCATGGGCCGGCTGCGCACCGCCGCGCGCAACTTCGCCGAACTGGAACTCGCCCCCGACGAACTCCTCACGCACCTGGACAACCTCATGGTGCGCCTCGACCGGGAGGAGGGCGGCGACAATCCCGCCGTCGGCAGCACCGGCATCGTCGGCGCCACCTGCCTGTACGTCGTCTACGACCCCACCACGCAGGAGTGCACGATGGCCCGCGCCGGGCACCCGCCGCCCGTCCTGGTCCGTCCGGACGGCACCGTGACCCTCCTCGACCTGCCCGCCGGACCTCCGCTCGGCCTCGGCGGCCTGCCCTTCGAGTCCATCGAGATCCGCCTCCCCGAACACAGCCAGCTGGTCCTCTACACCGACGGGCTGATCGAGGACCGGCACCGCGACATCGACGTGGCCCTGGACGAACTGCGCCGCGTGCTGGCCCACCCGGACCGGGCTCCCCGGGACACCTGCCAAGCCGTCCTGGACGCCGTGGCACCCGAACACCCCGCCGACGACATCGCCCTGCTCGTCGCCCGCACCAACGCCCTGTCCCCCGACCGCATCGCCACCTGGGACCTGCCCGCCGACCCGGCCCTCGTCAGCGAGGTCCGGGCCTCCGCCGTCGCCCAGCTGAGCCGGTGGGGTCTGGAGGAATCGGCGTTCGCCACGGAACTGATGCTCAGTGAGCTGGTCACGAACGCCGTCCGCTACGGCACCGCGCCCATCCGGGTGCGCCTCATCCACGACCGCACGCTGATCTGCGAGGTCCACGACGCCAGCAGCACCGCCCCCCGCATGCGCCTGTCGACGAACACCGACGAGGGCGGCCGCGGCCTGTTCCTCGTCGCTCAGCTCGCCCAGGCCTGGGGCACCCGCTACACCACCGCAGGAAAGGTCATCTGGGCCGAGTGCGCCCTGGAGGCGGCATGACGCGCGGCACGACGCGTCCAGGGCCCTCGCGGACCGGTTCACCCGTTCACACACTGAAGTCGGGCAATTCGTCGATATAGCGCAAACTCCCCGTAGAATCCCGCATGCAGTCGGGAAGAACTCGGAGGCCGACCCCCGGAGATGTCTGTGCACGACGCTCCCGACACCTCGGATCCCCTGGTCCGCGTGCGCGGTCTCAGCAAGCGGTTCGGCGGCACCCTCGCGCTGGACGCGGTCGACCTCGACCTCCACGGGGGGAGCGTCCTCGCCCTGCTCGGCCCCAACGGCGCCGGCAAGTCCACCCTCATCAAGGTCCTCGCCGGGGTCCACCACGCCGACGCGGGCGAGGTGACGGTCGCGGGACACCCCCTCGGCTCCCATGCCGCCGCCCTCGACATGTCCTTCATCCACCAGGACCTCGGCCTCGTCGAGTGGATGACGGTCGCCGAGAACATCGCCCTGGGCGCCGGCTACCCACGCCGCTACGGACTGATCTCCTGGCGGCGCACCCGTGAGCACTGCGCAGAGGCCCTGCAACTCGTCGCCGGACACCTGGACGCCGACGCACGCATCGCCGACCTCGCCCCCGCCGAGCGTTCGCTCGTCGCCATCGCCCGGGCCCTGGCGACGCGGGCCCGGTTCCTCGTCCTCGACGAGCCGACCGCCACCCTCCCCGCCGCGGACTGCGCCCGGCTGTTCGACGTACTGCACGCCCTGCGCGACCGCGGACACGGCATCCTCTACGTCAGCCACCGGCTCGACGAGGTGTACAAGGTCGCCGATTCCTTCGCCGTCCTGCGCGACGGCCACGTCGTCGCCCGGGGCCGGCTCGACGGCTACAGCCCCACCCGTCTGGTGCGCGCCATCGTGGGCCGCGAACCGGCCGGCCACCGGCCCCTGACCTCACCCGCCACCGGGCCGCCCCTCCTGAGCCTCGACGCCGTGACCACCCCGTACGCCGGACCGGTCAGCCTGGACCTGCGGGCGGGCGAGATCCTCGGCATGGTCGGCCTGACCGGGGCCGGCCACATGGACCTGGGCCGCGCCCTCGCCGGCGCCCGGCCGCTCCTCGGCGGGCGGGTGCTGCTCGACGGCAGGCCGTACCGCCCGTCCTCGGTCCGCGCCGCGCTGGACGCCGGGGTCGGCTTCGTGGCGGCCAACCGTCAGGAGGAAGGCTGCGCCGCCCGGCTGACGGTGCGGGAGAACTTCCTGGCCAACCCCCGGTCGGCCGGCGTACCGGCCTGGCGCTGGACGGGTCCGCGGCGCGAGCGCGCCGAGGTGGACGCCCTGATCGACCGGTTCTCGGTGCTCCCCCGCGACAGCGAGGTGCCGATCGCCACCCTGTCCGGAGGCAACCAGCAGAAGGTCATGGTCGGCCGGTGGCTGCGTGGCCGCCTGCGCCTGCTCGTCCTCGAAGAGCCGACCGCCAGCGTGGACGTCGGCGCCAAGGCCACGATCTACCGCCTGCTCGACGACGCGCTCGCCGCCGGACTGGCGGTCCTGCTCATCTCCACCGATTTCGAGGAGGTCGCGGGCGTGTGCCACCGCGCTCTGGTGTTCGTACGCGGGACCGTGGCCGCCGAGCTGACCGGCACGGCCCTCACCGTCGCCGAACTCACCCGGACCGCCTCGGTCATGCCCCCCATCACCGGAGCTACGACGAGCCGATGACCACCTTCCCCTCGCCCCGGTCCGTACGGGACCGCCTTCGCGGGCACCTCCTCGGCACCTACGGCCTCCTGGCCCTCGCCGCCCTGCTCTTCCTCGTCTTCTCCGTCGCCCTGCCGGACACCTTCCCCACGCAGGACAACATCTCCTCGATCCTCTCCAACCAGTCGATCCCCGCCATCCTGGCGCTCGGCGCAACGATCCCCATCGCCGCCGGCAAGTTCGACCTGTCCATCGGCTACGGCCTCGGCCTGGCGCACGTCATGGTGATGCAGCTCATCGTCAACGAGGGCTGGCCCTGGCCCCTCGCCTGCCTCGTGGTGGTGTGCGGGGGTACCGCGGTCGGCGCGCTCAACGGCGTCATCGTCGAGTTCGGGCAGATCGACTCCTTCATCGCCACGCTCGGCACCGGCAGCATGATGTACGCCTTCACCGGCTGGATCACCGACGGCGCCCGGATCGTGCCCGGCCCGGACGGCCTGCCCGCGGCCTTCACCGGGCTCTACGACTCCCGGTTCCTCGGGCTGCCGCTGCCCGCCTTCTACGTCCTGGCCGTCGCCGCCGTGCTCTGGCTGGTACTGGAGCGGCTGCCGGCCGGCCGGTACCTGTACGTCATCGGCTCCAACCCGCGCGCCGCGGGCATGATCGGCATCCCCACCCACCGGTACTCCGTCCTCGCCTTCGCCGCATCCGGCCTGGTCGTCGGCTGCGCCGGGGTCCTGCTCGCAGCCCAGCAGCAGACCGGCAACCCGAGTGTGGGACTGGACTACCTGCTGCCCGCGTTCGTCGGCGCCCTGCTCGGGTCCACCGCGATCAGACCGGGCCGCGCCAACGCCCTCGGCACCGTCGTGGCCGTCGCGGTCCTCGCCATCGGCCTGGCCGGGATCGGCCAGCTCGGCGCCCAGTTCTGGGCCACTCCGCTGTTCAACGGCGCCACCCTGCTCATCGCGGTCGGCCTGGCCGGCTACTCGGCCCGCCGCCGGCTGCGTACCGGCGCCACCGCGACCGGCCGCTCCCACGCCGAACCGTCGTCCGCACCGCCGCAGAACGGCCACCCCTGAACCACCCCGTACGCGCACCCTCGTCAGGAGCACCGTGCATTCGAACGCCAAGACCAGCCGCACCGCCGCAGCCCTGCTGACGGTGTCCGCCGCCCTCGTCGCCGGCTGCGGGGGCGGGCCGTCGGCCGACAGCGGGCCCGCGCAGGCCGGCTGCCCCGCCGCCCTCGCCAAGGCCCGTACGGCCGTCCAGCAGGCGGAGAACAGCGACGCCACCTGGACGGGCCCCACCACCGGCCCCGCCGCGGTGCCCGGCAAGACCCTCGTCTACGTGGCGCAGACCATGACCAACCCCGGTGTCGCGGGCGTGGCGAAGGGACTCCAGGAAGCCGCGCGGACCATCGGCTGGAAGGTCCGGGTGATCGACGGCGAGGGCACTCCCGCGGGCATCCAGGCGGCGCTGAGCCAGGCGGTCACCCTCAAGCCCTCGGGCATCGTCATCGGCGGCTTCGACCCCCAGCTGACCGCGCAGCAGACGGCGCGCGCCCGGGCGGCCGGCATCCCGCTCATCGGCTGGCACGCCGTGGGATCGCCGGGCCCGGACGAGGCCTCCGGTCTGTTCACCAACGTCACCACCAACGTGGAGGACGTGTCCAGGATCAGCGCGGACTGGATCATCTCGGCGTCCGACGGCGACGCCGGAGTCGTCGTCTTCACCGACGACTCCATCCCGTTCGCGAGGAACAAGTCCGAACTGATCAAGAAGGAGCTCGCCACCTGTCCCGGCGTGAAGATCCTCGCCTACGAGAACATCCCCATCCCCGACGCGAGCAGCCGCACCGCCCAGGAGGTCTCCTCCCTCCTGTCCCGCTTCCAGGACCGGTGGACGCACTCCGTCGCCATCAACGACCTCTACTTCGCCGACGCCGCTCCGGCGCTGCGCGCGGCGGGCAAGCCGGGATCCGGTCCGCCCTTCAACATCGGCGCGGGCGACGGCGACCCGTCCGCCTTCCAACGCATCAACAGCAAGCAGTTCCAGGCCGCCACGGTCCCCGAGCCGCTGTCCCAGCAGGGCTGGCAGATCGCCGACGAGTTCAACCGCGCCTTCGCCGGCGTGCCGGCCAGCGGCTACGTCGCCCCCGTCCACATCGCCACGGCTGCCAACAGCGGCGGCGCCACGTCGTGGGATCCGTCCGGGTACCGGGAGGCGTACCGGAAGGTCTGGCGGAAGTGAGGGCGTACCGGCGTGGCCCTCAGACCCGCGCGAGCGCACCTCCGCGGGTGGCCAGGCGTCCGGTCCGGGCCAGGGCGGCGACGGCGGCCGCGCAGGCCAGTCCGGTCACGGTGAGCGCGAGCCAGGTGACCCACAGGGCCTGCCTGCGGAGGGCGAAGTCCCACAGCGCGCCGGTGACCAGGTTGCCGAGGGTGATGCCGAGGCCGGAGACGGTGTTGTGGAGCCCGTAGTGGGTGGCGACCAGGCGGTTGCCGGACAGGGCCACGACGGTGTCCATCTCGAAGGGGTGGACGACGGCGCCGCCCACGGCGAGGAACACCACGGCCACGGTCAGGGAGAGCAGCCACAGGTACGGGAGCCCGGGCGGGGTGAACACCAGCGGGAGGAAGGCCAGTCCCATGACGGCCAGCCCCCGGACCAGGGCCTGCTCCGGGCTCCAGTGGCGTTTCGCCCAGCCCGTCAGCCGGAGCTGCCCGGCCACGGCCACACCCGCCGACACCACGAACAGAGCGCTCGTGGCCCGGGTCGCCGCGACCTCGCCGAAGACCTCCCCCGCGGCCAGGGGCAGGGCGAGGTACACCTGGAAGGTCAGGACGTAGGACCCGGTCATCGCGAGCGAGAAGAGCAGGAACGGCCGGTTGGCCGCGACGGTCCGCCACTGCGCCCGTACGCCCTCCGGGGCACCGGCCCGGGCGGCGGCGTCGCTGCCACGGTCGGGCAGCGCGCGCCACTGCAGCAGGGTCAGCGCGGCGAAGATTAGGGCTGCTGCCGCGCACACGGCCCGGAAGTCCGCGGCCAGCAGGGCGAGTCCGACGAGCGGGCCGAGCAGCATGCCGCCCTGGTAGTAGACGTTGAAGGCGGCGAAGGCGTCCACGCGCCGGTCTCCCGCCTCGGCGGCCAGGTAGGCCCGCACGGCCGGGTTGAACAGCGCTCCGGCGAATCCGGTGGCGGCGGAGGCGGCGATGAGCGCCGGGAGGGTGTCGGCCCAGCCGAGCAGCCCGAATCCGAGGGTGCGCAGCAGGCAGCCGGCCATGATCGGGGCCTTGTAGCCGTAGCGGTCGGCGAGGGTGCCGCCGATGAGGAACATGCCCTGCTGGGAGAGGTTGCGTACGCCGAGCACCAGGCCGACGGCCCAGGCGGCCAGCCCGAGACTGCCGCCGAGGTGGGCGGCGAGGTACGGCATGAGCATGTAGAAGGCCAGGTTGATGGCGAACTGGTTGGCCATCAGGAGCCGGACCGCGGGCGGGAAGGAGGCGGTCCGGCGCCACAGGGTGCTCATCGGGATCCTCATCGCGGTCCTCCGGCCGGCTCGGGTCGGCGCGTGGCGCCGAGGGGGTCGAGGACGGTGGTGCACCGGGTCCAGCGGGTGACCGTCCTCTCTCCCGGGTAGGTGATTTCCTCCGGCTCGTCGGCGGGCGGGCCGTCCAGGAGGCCGTGCGCCCCGCAGTACGCGTCGTCGAAGACGGTGCCGACGTAGCGCTGGGGTCCGTCGGGGAAGACGGCGACGATCCTCGACTCCGCGGGCATGGCCGCGGCCAGCCAGCGCGCGGTGAGCGCGACCGCGCCGACGCTCCACCCGCCGCTCGCGTACCGGCTGCGGGCCAGGGCGCGGGCCGCCCACACCGCTTCGGCGGGGCAGACCCAGTGCACCTCGTCGAACAGCTCGTAGGCCACGTTGCCGGGGTGGATGCTGCTGCCCAGTCCGCGCATCAGGCGGGGCGCGGCGGGCTGGCCGAAGATCGTGGACCCGGTGGTGTCCACGCCCACCACCCGCAGGCCGGGGAAGAAGCCGCGCAGGACGGAGCCGATGCCGGCGGAGTGGCCGCCGGTGCCGACGCTGACGACGAGGGCGTCGATCCGGCCGAGCTGGGCGACGAGTTCGTGGGCGAGGGGCCGGTATGCGGCCACGTTGTCGGGGTTGTGGTACTGGTCGGGGCACCAGGAGCCCGGCTGGGCGGCGAGGAGTTCGGCCACCCTGTGCCGGCGTGCCTGCTGCCAGCCGCCGACGGAGTGAGGGGCGTCGACGAGGTCGACGTCGGCGCCGTAGGCCGTGAGCAGACCGGTCAGCAGCGGTTCCACGGCGGGGTCGGTGACCACCGTGACGGGGTGCCCGAAGGTCACTCCCGCCAGGGCCAGGCCCAGGCCGAGGGTTCCCGAGCTCGACTCGACGATCCGTGCGCCTGGACGGAGTTCACCGCGTTCGCGGGCGGCCTGAACCATGTGCAGGGCGGTGCGGTCCTTGATCCCGCCGGGGTTGCAGCCTTCGAGCTTGGCCCAGAACCCCCGCCCGGCTGCGGTGAAGGGCTCCCCCACCCACAGGGTGGGCGTGTTGCCCACCAGGCCTGCGGGGGTGAGCGTGGGCCGCCTGGTCTCGGCCAGGAACTGGGCGGGCGGGACGGGGAGGACGGACGGAGCGAAGGAGTTCATGACGTGCTTCTCCCTCGGCCGGGGCGCGTACGAGGGCACGCGGACGGCCGTGTCGGGGGGATGGCGGCAGCTGGGGGAGGAGCCGCGGCAGCAGGCGGTTGCACCGGCCGCATCACGCGCGGCTCACCTGCCCGTCAGGTCCGCCACACACCCAGACGTGCCCGGACTCCCCCGGCGCCCTGACCGCCTGCGGCACCCGGTGGACGGCCGTACCCGTACCCGTACTCGTGCCCACGCCCGGGCCCCGCGGCAGGGACGGGCCCGGGTTCCGCCGGAGCGCCTTCGGCCGCGGGAGGCGGTGCAGCGATGTCCCGGGGTGCCTGCACGGCGGGTTCGTCCGCGTCCGCACAGCGGCCTACGCCGCCGTCGGCGGGGGCCGCCTGCGGTACGCCGGCCTGCGCCGCGGGCACGGCCGCCTGCCCAC
Organism: Streptomyces xanthophaeus; assembly: GCF_000725805.1. Taxonomy (GTDB): domain Bacteria; phylum Actinomycetota; class Actinomycetes; order Streptomycetales; family Streptomycetaceae; genus Streptomyces; species Streptomyces xanthophaeus. The sequence continues at coordinate 10,826 of NZ_JOFT01000063.1, forward strand.
AGCCGGTCGAGGCCACGGCTCCCGCCGAAGAAAGGGTGTCCACCCGGGCGGTGCCCGCGCCGGAACCCGGGGAGACCGGGCCGTGTGCGCAGACCAGCAGGTGGAGGAGAGCGGCCAGGGCGAGGGGCAGCACCGCCCCGGTCCAGGACACACGGCGTCGGCTACGCGTGCGCACCGCCCTGATCGCCATAGATGCACACAGTAATCACACCAAAACGTGAAGTTGCCGTCCGGCGTGGCCCGGTACGTCAGATCGGGTGAAGCCCGGCGCTGCGCGGCCGCTCACGGTGCACCTGTGGCACCCCCGCCGTCCACGCTGTCCACGCACATCAGCGACACGATGAACATCGTCTGGATGCCCGGTGTGGGATTGCCCGGCAGGTTGGCCAGGACCGTCCAGTTGCCCTTCCTGAGGGTGAGCGTGCCGCTGCCCATGTCGGGGCCGTCCTGCCAGCCGTGCTCGGAACGGGCCCGCGCGAAGGCCGCCTTCAGGGCGGCGTCCACCGCCTCCGACGCGTGCCGTCCCGAGAGGCGTTCGGAGCACATGCCCTGCGCGTTCGAGGGTTCCCTGGCCGCCGTGACGCCCTCCGCCGTCAGTACCGAGGCGATGTCCGACACCGCGGTGTCGGCGGGCAGGGGCGGACCCGAGAAGCGCGGGGGCAGGGGGCCGAGGTCCCGCAGCGGATGGGCGCAGGCCGTCACCGTCACCGTCATCAGCGCCGCCACGGCCAGGGACGCCATCGCCGTGCGCCTAGCCCGCCGTCGCACGATGGTGCCCGTCTTCTCTGCCCTCTTCGTCCACTGCACGGCCGTCAGTTTCGCATCCCGCTGATCTTGACGAATCACCGGGACGGCACGGGCAGGAGCGGGCAGCAGCGGGCAGGAGCGGGCAGCCACCGTCACCGCGGTGGCGACGCGATGCGGACGGTCTCGCTCACGGTGACCTGGTCGATCTCGGTCGTGCGCACCGTGACGTCCAGGGTCCATACGCCGGGCATGGGCAGCCGCAGGTCGTAGGCGGCCCAGTGCCCCTTCTGATCCTTGAGCTTGGCGTCGAGCGGGCCGATCCCCAGCTCGTCCTGGGTGAGGGTGAGACGGAGCTCGGGGACGGTCGCGAAGCCGCCGTCCGCGGTGTACACCACGGCTTCCACCGTGTTCTCGCCGACGCGTCCCGGAGCCAGCGTGATCTGCACCGTGCCCTGGTGGTTGGCGCTCCCCATGTCGAACGCGAGCATGACCACCTTCGCGGGCGGCTCCTGAGCGGTGGCCGCCGCCGCGGTCTCGGCGGCGGCGCGGCTGGGCTGGGTCCCGGTGAGCAGGGTGGTGATCACCAGGACCCCCACGCTGAGCACTGCTTCGATGGTCACCGTGCGGCGCAGGCTGCGCCGGTAGGCCTGGCCCTCGGAGCCGGCGGGCCCGTTGTCGCCGCCCGCGCCGGGGGCGGCGGGCGCGCCGACCGGCTGCAGGACCCTCACCCGTTCGGACTCGGGCACCTTCGCCGTCGTCCTGGACGGCGGCGCCTCGTCCACGAGTCGGGCGGTCCACCGGCGGGAGAAGGCCGCCGCGGCCAGTACGAGGACCACGGCGACGAGTTTGACGATGAGGATCCGGCCGAACGAGGTGGTGAACAGTGCCTCCCAGGAGCCCACCTGCCGCCACGACTGGTACATCCCGGTGCCGGCCAGCACGGCGACGGCGGTGAAGGCCAAGGTCGAGAAGCGGCCGATCGCGGACGCCGGGATGTCGCGGCTGCCGGGCGCCCGGCGCCGCAGGACCGTCAGCAGGGTGATCAGACCGCCCAGCCAGAGCCCCATCGCCAGTAGGTGCAGCACGGCTACGGGAACGGCCAGCGGCACCTGGATCCCGGCGGCGGCGTGTTCGGCGGCGGCCCAGGTGAACGCCAGGCCCAGGGCGAGCGCCGCCCCGGCCAGGCGGACCCGGCCGCCGGGACCCCGTGGCCGCGGTCCGTCGTCCTCGGGGCGGCCTGGTACGACCGACCGCCTCAGCAGCACGGCGGTCAGGGCGAGCAGCACCAGCCGTACGGCCAGGGCGAGCCCGGGCCGCCCGGTGAGGGTACGGCCCAGCTGGGCCGGGTCGAACGCCGAAGCCAGTGGGCCGGCCGTCTCGTACGGGCCGCGCAGCAGCAACAGGGCCACGGTGGACAGCAGCAGCGTCGACCATCCGATGGCCAGCAGCCTGCGCACCGGACGCAGCGCGCCCGCGGCGGGCCAGCACACCAGGACGAACGCGGTGGCTCCGACGAGGAGGGCCAGGCCGCTGTACGCGGCGTAGCGGAAGAACCCGTGCAGGCGGCTGGCCGCCGTCGCCTCCGGTGGACCGGACGCCACCACGGCGGCCGTCTCGGACGGCGCACCGATGGAGAAGACGAACGCGCCGGAGATCGGGTGGCCGTCGGCGGAGACGACGCGCCAGGCCACCGTGTAGGTGCCTTCGGGCAGTTCGCCGGACAGCTCCACCCGGGCGGTGTTGCCCTTGCCGTCCACGTGCTGCGCCGGGCGCGGGTTCGCCCGTTCGTTGTCCGGCGAGAGCACTCTGAGCGAGTCCTCCGAGAAGCTGACCGATTCGGTGAAGGTGAGCGTGACCTGCTGCGGGGCCGTGGCCAGGACGCTGCCGTCCACGGGGTCGGCGCTGCTGAGGCCTGCGTGCGCAAAGGCCGGGCCCGCCCCGCCGAGGATCAGGGCGAGGAGTGCGGTGACCAGCGCCAGGACGGTCAGCGCCGTCCTGGCGGGAGGCGATCCGGTGTGCATCAGGAGGCAGCCTCCGGGGTGGCGGTCGTCCGCGGCGGCACCGCCGCCCTGGGCTCGCTCACGGCGAGATGGGGACCGTAACGCCGCCTGCTCCGGGGCGGGGCGCCTTGAGCAACTTCCGCTAAAGGGTGGTGCAGAAGGCTCGGCCCGGGCACTTTCCCTGTATGGGCGCGCTCGGTCGCCCGCCCTACTGCCCTGCGCGCAGATCGTGTTCCACCCAGATGTTCGGCTCCACGTACACGCCGTAGTCGTGCTCCAGCGAGCAGTTCACCGGCACGAGTCCGCCCGGGACGCGTACCGGTCCGGTCCTGTCGAAGGGCAGCCCGGTCCAGGAGCGCCATTGGGCGAGTGATCCCGGGACGACCATGGACGTCGGTGCCAGGCCCACGACGCGGCCTCCCATGCGGACGTGGGTACGCAGCCAAGGATCCGCGGGAAGTCCGTCCGGGCCGGTCCTGACGGCGTACTCACCCATGGGGGTGTCGGGATGCTGCTGCTTGGCCGTGGGACGCAAGGGTACGACGAGGGTGGTGAAGCCGCGCCCTCGCGCGTTCTGCGCCATGGCCTCCAGGACTGCTGCGGACAGGCCTTGTCCCCGGCGGGCCGGGTCGATCACGATCTCGACGGCGCTCACGGTGTCCGGCGTCCGGCCGCTGCGGAGGTCGGAGAAGGCCCAGATCAGGAGCCGGTCCCAGCCGTCCGGCGGCAGCTGCCCGCGGCCCGGGACGCGCAGGGCGAAGGGGATGCTGTGCCCCCGGGCCACCACCCGGGCGCCGTCCGTGGCCACGATCGTGAAGTCACGGAACGCGTCGGTGAACTGGCCGTAGTGCGCATCGGAGACCGGGCCGTGGTACATGAACTCCGGCCAGCCCGGGTCCAGGTCCCACAACTGGCCGAGCAGGTGGGGTCGTTCTGCGAGCGTCGATATCTCGAGGTCCACGGGTCGTCTCCTTCGGGGGTTGTCGTGGTGGCGGTGTCTATTCGGCGGGCGCTTCGGTCCATGCCGCGGCCAGCTTCCTGGCCGCGGCCTGCAGCCGGTCGGGCGGATGTGCTGCGAAGGAGAGGCGGATGCCGTGGGGGCGGCCGTGCGCCGAGCCGAAGCGCGAGCCCGGGGCCACCGGCACTCCGGCGCGCCAGGACGCCGCCGCGATCCGCCCGTCGTCCAGCCCCTCGGGCAGCTCCACCCAGACGAACAGCCCTCCCTCCGGCACGGCCACGGTGAAGTCGCCCGGAAGGAGCTCCTGGAGCGTGCCGGCCAGCGCGTCCCGGCGCCGGCGCAACCGGCCCTGAAGTACGGGCAGATGACGCTCGTAGAAGCCGCTGCTCAGCAGGGTGCTCACGGTCAGGGCGCAGATGTGGCTCGGGCACCCGCCGCTGGCGAAGGCCCCGCGGGCGGCGAGACGTGAGGCCGTCTCCGCATCGGCCACGAGCCAGCCGAGCCGGAGCCCCGGTGCCAGCGACTTGGAGAAGCTGCCCAGTTGCCAGATGCCGTCGAACGATGCGCGGGCCGCCAGTGACTTCGGCTGCGCCGACGGGTCCAGTCTCACGTCGGCGTACGCGTCGTCCTCCAGGACCAACAGGCCGCGCCGCCTCGCCACCTCCACGACGTCCCTCCTGCGGCGTTCGGGCATGCACGTGCCGGTCGGGTTGTGGAAGGTGGGGATCAGGTAGGCGAAGGCGACCGTGCGTCCCGCTGCGCGCGCCTGCCCCACGGCGTCGTCGAGCGCTGCGGGGCAGATGCCCGAACCGTCCCGTGCCACTTCACGCACGACCAGTCCGCGGTCCTCGAATATCCGACGCCCGAGGTCGTAGCTGAGCTCCTCCACCAGGACGACGTCGCCCGGTTGCGCGGTTGCGCCAGCCAGCAGGTCGAGCGTGTGAGAGGTGCCCGCGGTCACCAGGACCTGCCCGGGTGCGCAGTCGACGCCCTCTCGCCGGGCGATCGCGGAAGCCATGGCCTCCCGGAAGGGCAGCGGCCCCTGGCTGTGTCCGTAGGACAGGGCATCGGCTCCGTACCGGGAGAGAGCGTCGGAGAAGCCCTTCGCCAATTCGTCGAGCGGAATGACGGCCGGGTCCAGATATCCAGGACCGAGATCACACATCCCTTGCACCGGCTCCTGCTGAAGAATCCCCGCCTGCCTGATTCCGCTGCGCATGGCGGAGCTTCCGGGGTAGCGTCGCACCATGTCGGACAACGCTCCAAAAGAGCCCACAGGATATTCCCTTCCCTTGTCTCCGTCCGGGCGGTCATCGATGGTGACCGAGCCTCCTTGGCATTTCTCCGGGCGAATGCTCTGGATCGATTACCGCGTGTCACCTGATGCCGCCCGGGCATTCCTGCCGTCGACGCTGTCCCCTGATGCGGATCCGGGCGCCGCTGCCGCCGTGTTCTCGGAATGGCAATGGTGTTCCGCGTCGATGGACGAACTGGACGATCCGGTGCGGTGCCAGTTCTCCGAGTTCCAGATCCTCCTCGGGTCCCGGTACGAGGGCCGGCCGGTGGCTCGCTGCCCCTACGCATGGGTGGACTCCGCGGTCTCGCTCGTCAGGGGCTGGATCCAGGGGATGCCCAAGCAGTTCGGAACCGTTCGCATGACGATCCCGGTCGGCGTGGGGCGGGCCGGCGGCCGGCTCGAAGCAGGAGGTCGGTTCGCCGCTTCCCTCGCGGTGAGCGACCGGCGCCTGGTCGATGCCCGGGTCACCCTGTCCGGGCGTGTGGAGTCACCTCCGGCGCTCAGCCGGGTGCCGCTGGTCCACAGCCTCGTCACCCCGGGGTGGACGGGTGCCGAGAACGGGGACCCACGGCTCGTCAGGTCCCGGGTCGATGCGGTCGAGTTCTCCCCGGTCTGGGCGGGAGACGCTGACCTGACCTTCCACGAAGGGGCCATGAAGGACCTGGACCCCGATCTGGCGAGCCTGCTGCCGCTGGAGGTGGGGAGCGGCTACCACTTCGAGTACGCCGAGACCCTCGTCGGTGGCGAGTCCCTCTCCTGAGAGGACGGGGCCCCGCCACCCTCGCACCAGGGTGGCGGGGCCCCTTCGCGTCATCCGCCCATCTCGGCCACGAGGCTGTTCGGCCGCAGGTCGGTCCACTCGCGCTCGACGTACTCCAGGCACGACCGGCGGGTCTCGGCCCCGTGCACGGTGTCCCATCCGGCGGGCACCTCCAGATGTGCGGGCCAGAGGGAGTGCTGGCCCTCCGCGTTGATCAGGACCAGGTACTGGGATGCGTCGTCCTCGAACGGATTGGACATGTCATTCTCCTTCTTCGCTCTGGTGCGCGCTCTGCGCAGAGGAATTGAGTGCACTGTTGAGAATCGAGCAGATCCGCTCCAGGGGATCCGGGTCCATCATTTCGGCGTGCCGGAAGGGAATCGGATGGTCGGCGATCCGTCCGCCGACGTAGGGCCTCCAGCGTTCGACGGATCCGCTGTCCGTGAGACCGACCGCGGCCGTGATCGTGAGGACGTCACCGTCGAAACGGTTGGGGGTGAACTTCCCGGCCAGGCGGGAATTGTCCGCATAGGCGTTCACGAGCCTTCCCACGGCTTCCTCGTCGAGCCCGAAGCCCCTGTCGCTCTGCCGCACGAACTCCTGCGACAAGTGGGCTCGATATTCGCCCGTGCTCATTCCTGCGGGCATGTCGAGGCCTGCGTACTCGTAGAGGGAGACGAGGATGTCCCGTTCCGTCTCCTCCCCGCTCGTGCCGCGTCCGGGCTCCCGCTGCTCCGGGTGCGCGTCGAGCAGGGCGACGACGCCCACGTCCTGACCGGCCGCGCGAAGTTGCACGGCCATCTCGTGCGCGATGACGCCGCCGAGGGACCAACCCGTCAGGTGGTACGGGCCGTGCTCCTGTACCTGCTTGAGCACCTCGATGTAGTCGGCTGCCATCGCCTCGATCGACGCAGGCGGCTCACTGCCGGCCGCGAGGGCACGTGACTGCAAGCCGTACACCGGCATCCCCCGCTCCAGCTGGGGCAGCATCCGTGCGTAGCCCCAGCTGAGCCCGGCGACGGGATGCACGCAGAAGAGGGCGGGCCCCTCGCCGTAGCGAAGAGGCAGGAGCGTGCCGAAGCCCGATCCGGCGTCGTGGAGGCCCAGACCGAGGGCGAGCCCGCCGGGTGTGGGCGTCACGAACAGGGAGCTGATCTGGAGTTCGGCGTTGAGGGTGGTGCGGATGCGGCTGATGAGGCGGGTGGCGAGGAGGGAGTGGCCGCCGAGGTCGAAGAAGTTGTCGTCGACCCCGACTTCCGGGAGGCCCAGGACCTCGGCGAACAGGCCGCACAGGTGGTGTTCGAGCGGGGTCGCGGCGCGCCGGTCGGAGACCATCGCGGCGAAGTCGGGGGCGGGGAGGGCTTTGCGGTCGAGCTTTCCGTTCGGGAGCAGGGGCAGCCGGTCGAGGAGTACGACCGCGGCGGGGACCATGTGGGCGGGGAGCCGGGTCGCCGTGTGGGCACGGACCTGTTCAGCGGTCATGCCTGAGGTAGCCGCTGTCGGGGTGAGAAGGGTGTAGGCGACGAGCTGGTCCTGGTGGGGGATGACGTGTGCGGTGGCGACTGCGGGGTGCTGGGCGAGGACGGCTTCGATCTCGCCGAGTTCGATCCGCATGCCGCGCAGTTTGGGTCACTGCGTCCGACGAAGTGGAGCTGGCCGGCGGGCGTCCAGCGGGCGAGGTCGCCGCTGCGGTACATGCGGGTGCCGGGCGTGAACGGGTTGGCGACGAACCGTTCGGCGGTCAGGCCCGGCCGGCGGTGGTAGCCGCGGGCCAGCCCGGCACCCGCGATGTACAGCTCACCCGTCACCCCCGGCGGCACCGGCCGCAGTCCCGCGTCGAGTACGTACACCTGCGTCTGGGGGGTCGGTCGCCCGATCGG
>NZ_JOFT01000064.1 GCF_000725805.1 Streptomyces xanthophaeus
ACTCCACAGCAGTCTCGGCTACCAAAGCCCAGCCGAGTACGAAACGACCACTGCCTGACCAACACATAGAACCTGTCCGCCAAACAGGAACAACCCCAGCAGCTCGGACCGGTCCCGGCCGCGCAGCACCAGCAGGGCGGCCGCCTGCCGGTCGAGCGGGTCGAGTGCGGCGGTCGCCGCGGATTCGAGGCCGGAGAGGGTGCCGAGTGCCCGCAGGCAGGGCACGTCCTGCGGCTCGCCGAGGCGGATCAGCAGGGCGATCCCGATGCCGACGGCCGCGGCGGTGGTACCGGTGCGGGTCAGCTGCCGGGCGGTGCGCCGGGCGGCGTCCGGGTCGGTCAGGCCGAGCCGTGCGGTGTGTGCGCGGAGGGTGCGGTCGGGCAGGTGCAGTCCGGGGGCCCGCCGGTGGACGGCGTCGGCGGCCCGTACGGGGTCGGGGTCGGCGAGCAGGGGGGTGAGCGCGGCGCTCACTTCTGCCTGCGTCTGTTCCCAGGTCCGGCGAGGGTGGTCGGGTCGTCCGGGTTCCGGCGGGGATCCCTCGGGCAGCGGATAGCCGCGGCGCGGGACCCGGCCGTCCGGCTCGATGCCGTGCCGGAAGAGGGCGTAGTCGTACAGGGAGGTCGTCCGGGGGGCGAGCGGCTCGCGCTCGTCGCGGACGCTCATCGGGCGGGGTGGGACTCGATTCCGTAGGTCATGCGAGGAGCCTGCCAGGCGGGGTCAGGGCGCGTCCAACGAGAAAACGGCCTCGCCACGGACCCGGCCGTTGACCTGGAGCTGCACCAGGTGCTCGCCGGAGTGGTAGCGGCGGGTGGTGATCGGCTTGAAGGAGTGGCGCCTGGTGCCGCTGAGGGTTTCGCCGGGGGCCAGGGCGCGCGTGACGAGCTTGAACACCTTGGGGGTGCGGGTGCCGTTCGCCTTCGTGTGGTGCACGACGTAGTCGACGACGAGCTCGGCCGGGAGCGGGCCGGTGTTGGTGACCGCGTAGTCGAAGAGGAGGTACTCGCCGACGGCCACCCGCGGGGTTCCCACGACCGGGCCGTGCACGGTGACCGGCACGTCGGGGGAGTGCCCGAGCAGGTTCATCGCCTCGGGCCGGCCGGCCTTGACGAGGGTGCGCAGGCCGTGCCGGACGACGCGGTCCGTGGTGGCGTCGGGCGCGGCCAGCCAGCGGGCGGCGGTCTCGACGGCGAGGGCGGGGTGGTCGCGGCTGATGTCGTTGAGGTGGTTGGAGACGGACCGGCGGACGTACTCGGACCCGTCGCGGTAGAGGGCGTCCAGCACGGGCAGGGCCGGGCGCGGGTCGGCGACGAACGCGGGCAGCTGCGGGGCCCACGGCAGCCGGGGCCGGGTGCCCTCGCTCGCCAGGCGCCGCACGTGCGGGTCCGGGTCGGCGGTCCACCCCCCTACGACGGCCAGGGCGCGGGCCGGGTCGGCGCGCAGGAAGGGCCGTACTGCGGATTCAGCGGTCAGCCGGGAGGTGAGGTCGTGGAGCAGCGCCAGACCGGGCTCGAAGGCGGGAAGTCCGCGGACGGCGACGGCCTCGTCGACGGGGAAGGTCATCCACCCCTCGAAGGCGGGGTCGGTGAGGGCGGTGCGCACGACGGCCTCGAAGGCGGGCCAGTCCGCGGGGAGGTCGGCGAGGACGGCGTCGCGCACGGCGGTGACGCGGCCGCTGAAGGTCAGCCCGTCGAGCGCGTCGGCGCGGGCGCGCAGGGCCGGCGAGGACCGGCGCCCGCCCGCCCGGGCGAGCAGTCGGGCCAGGGTGGTGACGGTGTCCGCGCTGAGGAGCTCATCGGCCGTGGGCATGGGGCCAGTGTTGCGGATGACGCCCCGGTTCCGGTGGTCCCGGGGCGTCCGCGCTCAGTCCTTGTAGTAGTTCGTGAGGACGCAGCCCTTCACCAGGCCCGGTTCCTTGCGGAATCCGCTCGGCGGCTTGAACTCCGCGTGGCAGTTCAGCATGAGCAGCTGGGACGGCTGCTCCAGCAGGGCGGTCATCGCGGTCGAGCGGGTCGACACGACGGCGAAGTCCTGGCCGACGACGATCCCGCTGTTCGGGTTGCCGCCGCCGTTGGACTCCTTGGCGTACTTCTCCATCTCGGCCTTGAAGGCGGTCTGGAAGACCTTGGGGTCCTTGATCATGAAGATGCGGGTGTCGCCGCCGTTGCAGCTGCCCCGCTCGACGACCGAGTGGGTCTTCTCGGTGAGCTCGGAGTCCTGCTCCCAGTGCTCGTAGCCGTGCTCCGTCGTGCTGATCTCGCTGCACCGGGTGAAGCCGTTGACGTAGCGGGCGGCCGCCGCGATGGTGGCGGCCTTGGGGAGCTTGCGGAAGGCGCTGGCGTCCTTGGGGGCGTTCCCGTTGACCCCGCCGTTCTTGGTGGGGTTCTCCAGGGTGCCCTCGTTCGGGCCGCCGTCGCCGGTCCCGGCCGCGCCGCCCTGCGTATAGCCGCCGCCGGCGCCGATGCCGCCGAGGGCCGGGTTCTCGCCGCTGCCTCCGCACGCGGTGAGGGTGAGCAGGGCGGTGACGGCAGCGACCGAGGCCAGCAGTGATCTCGTCTGCATGTGTGTGGATTCTCCCCCGTAAATGACCTTGAACCGCGGTGACTCTAGGGCGGTGATCATGTCCGCGGCAAACCCGTCCCGGGTCGTGGTTACCACTGGTCACCGCAAAGTCACGAAGGAAACTTTGAAAACGCCCAAAACGGACATGGCTGCGGTTTCCGTATGGTGAAAGCCTGCGTCCGGAGCCTGCTGAACCGTGGATACATACGGGTGTGAACCTTGTATTACGCGCTCATGAACGGCGCGGCCATCGAGATTCAAAGGCGTTCCAGGGTCTTCGGTTCCGGACCAAAGCCCTCCAGATGTGGAATGCGCAGCGTCTAACGTCCTGACTCATGACACAGCTGGACGTCCGGCCTCAGGTCGGAGACACGGTAAGCGGCGTCGCCGAGGGCGATGTTCGCGGCAAGGGCCTCGGCAAGGGGTCAGTCGGACTCGTGGGAAGCGCCGTCATCGGCATCTCCACCGTCGCCCCGGTCTACTGCCTGACCTCGACCCTGGGCTCCACGGCCGGCGAGGTCGGCATGCAGATGCCGGCGATCTTCCTCGCCGGCTTCCTCCCGATGCTCCTGGTCGCCTTCGCCTACCGCGAGCTCAACAAGGCCATGCCGGACTGCGGCACCTCCTTCACCTGGACCGTCAAGGCCTTCGGCCCGCGGATCGGCTGGATGTGCGGCTGGGGCCTGGTGATCGCCACGATCATCGTGCTCTCCAACCTGGCCGGCGTCGCCACCTCCTACTTCTGGCTCCTGGCCGGCGAGATCACGAACAACCCGTCGATCGCCGCCCTCGACGACAACAAGCTCGTCCACATCGGCACCTGCCTCACCCTCATCGCCCTCGCGACCGCCATCAGCTACCGCGGCATGACCGCCACCAAGGGCGTCCAGTACGCCCTCGTCGGCCTCCAGCTCGCGGTCCTCGCCATCTTCGTCGCGATGGCCTTCCAGAAGGCGTCCGCCGGAACCTTCGACACCGGCCTGGACTTCTCCTGGTCCTGGATGAACCCCTTCGCGGTCGAGTCCATGGCGGCCTTCACCGCCGGACTCTCGCTCTCGATCTTCATGTACTGGGGCTGGGACGCGTGCCTGGCCACCAACGAGGAGACCACCGGCTCCGCCAAGACCCCCGGCCGCGCCTCCCTCATCGCCATGGTCGTCCTCGTCGGCTCCTACCTGGCCACCGGCATCGCCGCCCAGATGGCCGTCGGCTCGGGCGACGCGGGCCTCGGCCTCGCCAACCCGGAGACCTCCGACAACGTCTTCGCAGCCCTCGCCGGCCCCGTCATGGGCCCGATGCTCGGCATCCTGCTCTTCGTCGCCGTACTGGCCTCGGCCGCCGCGTCCCTGCAGACCACCTTCATCCCCGTGGCCCGCACGGTCCTGGCCATGTCGACCTACGAGGCCCTGCCGCCCTCGTACGCCAAGGTGCACCCGAAGTTCAAGACCCCCGGCCGCGCCACGGTCATGGCGGGCGTCGCCACCGGCGTCTTCTACACGGTGATGACCCTCGTCAGCGAGAACGTCCTCACCGACACGATCTTCGCGCTCGGCCTGATGATCTGCTTCTACTACTCGCTGACGGCCTTCGCCTGCGCCTGGTACTTCCGCGGCGAGCTGCGCCGCTCCGCCCGTGACCTCTTCTTCAAGGGCGTCTTCCCGGTCCTCGGCGGCCTCCTCCTCGCCACCGTCTTCTTCAAGACCCTGATCGACATGTGGAACCCGTCGTACGGCTCCGGCTCCACGGTCCTCGGCGTCGGCAGCGTCTTCGTCATCGGCGTCGGCCTGCTGGCCCTCGGCCTGGTCATCATGTTCGTCACCGAACGCCGCAGCCCGGCCTTCTTCCGCGGCGAGGTCCTGACCAAGGCCACCCCGGCGCTGGTGGTCGAGGACTGACCCACCCCCGCCACCTGCTGTGTCATACCCGCGGCCCCGGACCGGTCCCCCCGATCCGGGGCCGCGGCGTTCCCGTGACCCGGGGAGCGGCGGGGTCGTTGGGCGGGGCATGAATGCCATGAAGCGCACCCTCTCCGCCCTGGTCCTCACCGGAGGCGCCGCCCTCGCACTCACCCCCGTCGCCGCGCACGCCGACGAACCGGCGATCCAGGGCCCGCCGATCACGCAGCGCGTGACCGAGATCGTCGACCACCCCGGCCAGGCGGTCGACGACACGAAGACGGCGCTCGCGGTGACCACGTCGGCGGCCGGCTCCGCCACCGGGGCCGCGGACACCTCCCTCACGGGCGCAGGCCAGGCCCTCGGCGCGGGCCTCCCGAAGCCCCCGAAGACGGTCTGACCCTGCGGGGCTGCGCGGTGTCCCTGCGGGGCTCGGCGGTGTCGTGGTGGCCCGTCTGCGGCGCCGCTGCACGGGGCTCAGCCCCGGACCCCGCGCCTCAATCTCCCCCAGACTCCGTCCGGGGGGACCCCCGGGCGGGGCTGGGGTTTGCCCTGGCAGGGCCTGTGCGTGGGGGTCGGGGAGCGGTGCCCCTCCGGGGTATCTCCTCGGCTCGCGCACTGAGCCCGGTCGGACACGTTCGACCCTGGTTGCGCGCTCGTCCTGCGGGGACACCCCGCAGTGTCCCCACTCCCCTCGACCACGGCTTCGCTTCCGACGCCTGGGCGTGTGGGGTGGGGGCGCGCAGGAGGGTCCCCGCAGGACGAGCGCGCAACCTAGGCCGTATGTCTCGTAGCCGGGGCTCAGTGCGCGAGCCGAGGAGACACTCCGGAGGGACCCCGCCCCACACACGACACCAAGGCAAGCACCGCAACGGCCAGCACATCCAACGCCCAGCCTGGGCAAAAAATCAGCCCCTCCGGCGTTTGAGGAGCGGGGTCCGGGGCGGAGCCCCGTGCAGCGGCGCCGCAGGCGGGACACCGCCACACGGCCGAGCCCCGCACGGGATACGGCGGAGCCCCGTAGCAACGGCGCCGCAGGCGGGGCAGCACCCCACGGCCAAGACCCGTGCAGCGGCGCCGCAGGCGGGGCGCCGCCACACGCTGAGCCGCCCGCAGGGCTATCGGCGGGCGCGCTTGGCCCCGACCTCCGCGTCCGTGCGCCGCCGCTCACCCGCCGCGAACATGGTGCCGCCGATCAGGACGAGGAGGCCTCCGGTGATCCCCGAGCCGAGCGCGTCGACGGTGCGGGCGCCGGTGGCTTCGATCCGCGGGTCCAGGATGCCGGCCGGGTCCTCGAACAGGACCACCTGCTGGCCCTCCGTGAAGTCGCCGAAGCAGTTCTGCTGCTGGCCCAGCTTGCGGACCTGGCCCGACGGGTCGGACACGACGCAGTAGGACCGGGTGTCCCCGTCGGACTCCTTGTGCTCCCCGACCTCGACGACCACCGCGGGGACCTGCTCGCCGAGCAGCTTCGTGTAGGTCTCGTAGAGCTGGGGCCCGGCGAAGAGGCTGAGGGCCAGGGTGCCGAAGCCGATGACGGTCGCGGCTCCCGCCCGGTTCCAGAACGTGCCCGCCACCGCGGCCCCGATCCCGGCCGCGGCGAGGACGAGGAGGACCCCGACGAACACCATGCCGTAGGGGTACTGGGCGAGGAAGCCGCCCGCCGTCGCCGCCCCGGGGATCGCGACGGCCCAGCACAGCGAGTTCCGCGTACGTCCGGATGTCCGGGCCGCTTCCATGTCCGATTCCCCTCCGACGGCCGGCGCTTTCCGGCCCACCCTACGCAGGCCCCGGGGCCGCCCGGGTCAGAGGTACTGGGCGAACCCGTCCAGCGTGCGCAGGACCTCGGGCTCCGTCGCCGAGGGGAGTTGGAGGACGACCTCCTCGATGCCGAGGTCGGCGTAGTGGCCGAGCTTGCCGGGGCTGGGCTGGACGGCGTACGGGACCACCTGGAGGGATTTGGGGTCGCGTCCGGCGGCCTCCCAGACCTGGCGCAGCACCGGCAAGGACTCGGTGAGCCCGCCGCCGCCGATGGGGAGCCAGCCGTCCGCGTGGTCGGCGACGGCCGCGAACAGCTTGGGTCCGGCCGCCCCGCCGATCAGGGTGCGGGGGCCGTACAGGGGTGCGCCGGGGCCGAGTTCGCGCGGGGCCTGGGCCGGCTTGGGGTAGGCGGTGCTCGCCTGGACCGAGGAGTACTGGCCGACGTAGGCGGTGGGTTCGGGCGCCCACAGGGCGCGCATCAACGCCATTCGGTCGCGGACCAGTTCGCGGCGGGTGCGCCACTCGACGCCGTGGTCGGCGGCCTCCTCGACGTTCCAGCCGTAGCCGATGCCGAGGGTGACGCGGCCGCCGGTGAGGTGGTCCAGGGTGGCGGCCTGCTTCGCGAGGCCGATCGGGTCGTGCTGGGCGACCAGGGTGATCCCGGTGCCGAGGGTCAGCCGCTCGGTCACGGCGCCGGCCTGGCCGAGGGCGACGAAGGGGTCGAGGGTGCGCCCGTACATCTCGGGGAGCTGCCCGCCCATGGGGGCGGGTGTGTCGCGGGAGACCGGGATGTGGGTGTGCTCCGGGAGGTACAGCCCGGAGAAGCCGCGTTCCTCCAGGATGCGGGCGAGACGGACGGGGGAGATGGTGCGGTCGGTGAGGAAGATGGTCGTGGCGATCCGCATGGGTCCTGACACCTCCGAGACGTGGGACCCGCCACGGTACGGTCTGCGGGCCGGTTTGTTGAGGGGGCGTCAGTTCCCGTGCGTCGGGTCCTGTCCGGAAGGCTCCGGGTCAGCTGCGCGGATAGCGGGCCAGCCAGCCGGGGGCCGAGACCGCCGGGCCGTGGAGGGACGGGCCCTGGGTCATCTCCAGGGCGAAGTCGTCGGCGAGTTCCAGCATGGTGGCGCGGCCCTCCAGGTCGGCGAGCCAGGCGGCGGGCAGGGCGGTCTCGCCGTGGAGGGCGCCGAGGAGGGCCCCGCACAGGGCGCCGGTGGCGGTGGAGTCCCCGCCGTGGTTGACGGCGAGGCGCAGCCCGTGCGGGATGTCCTCGGCGACCAGGGCGCAGTAGACGGCGACGGCGAGGGCGTCCTCGGCGTCGCGGCCGTCGCCGGGGGAGAGGGCTTCGACGATCTTGGGGCTGGGTGCGCCCTGGGTGACGGCCTGCAGGGCGCGCTGGAGGGCGTCGGTGACGGGCTGGTGGCCCGGCCGTGATCCCAGCAGGCCCAGCGCCCGCTGGACGGCGGGGTCCAGGGAGTCGCCGCGGGTCAGGCCGTGCACGATGACGGCGAGGGCCCCGGCCGAGAGGTACGCGGTGGGGTGGCCGTGGCTCTGCGCAGCGCATTCGACGGCCAGCTGGAGCACCAGGGCGGGCTCCCAGCCGACCAGCAGCCCGAAGGGGGCCGAGCGGACGGCGGCCGCGGCGTCGCGGGCCGTGGGGTTCTTGGGCTGTTCCAGGGTGCCGAGGATCTCGTCGGCGAAGCCGGTCATGCAGGCGCGGTCCGGGCCGCGGCGGGCGTAGAGCCACTCCTCCTGCGCGAGCCAGCCGTTGTCCTTGCGGCGTTCGTCGGGGCCCCAGTCGTGCTGGGTTGCGGCCCAGCGCAGGTACGCACGGTGGACGTCGGTCGGCGGGTGCCAGGCGCCGGTGTCCCGCCGTACGTGGGCCCGTATGAGCCCGTCCACGGTGAAGAGGGCGAGCTGGGTGGAGGCGGTGACCGTGCCGCGGCGCCCGTAGGCGGGGGCGGGTTCGATCAGGCCGCCGAGGCCGTGGGTCTCGCGGATGCCGTCGAGGGAGAGCCCGGCGACGGGTGCGCCGAGGGCGTCGCCGATGGCGGAGCCGAGGAGGGTGCCGCGGACCCGGCTGCGGAAGTCCTGCTGCTCCACGCGGCCCCAGAGGCCGGTGGTCACCGTGCCGCGGCCCGCCGTGGCGCCGGGAGCGCCGGAAGTACCGGTGGCGCCGCTCGGGTCCGCCGTAGCCGGCGCGCCGTCCGGGTCCGGGTGGTGGCCGGTACTCGCCCCTGCCCCGGCCGCTGTTGCTGCTGCGGCCGCGTTCGCGGCCGGTTCTCCTGCTGCACCGAGCGGGGCCCCCGCGCCCGCTGCCGTGTCGTCCGCGGTTCTGCCCGCGCCCGTTTCTGCCTGCGCCATGGTCCCCATCGTCCCCCCGGCCGTGCCTGCTCCTGCCCCGCTCGCGTCGGTCCGGGCCGCGGCAGGGCTTGGCGCGCACTGTAGTGGACAGGTTCGGTCGGATTCGGAAGGACTGGGTCAACAGGCGTGTAAGTGAGCGGAGAACGGCCGGAATGCGAATACTTCCGGCCTGCCCCTGGCCTGTGACACGTTTTGCCAGTTGCCTTCGGGGCGGCTGTTTCCAGCCACACCTCGTTCACGTGGCGTTCTCCGGCGGCCCACAGCCTCGAAGACATGAAGAAGGCACTGCTCGCCGCGACCGTCGTCGCCTCCGCACTCACCGTCTCCCTGGTCGCGGCCCCCTCCGCCACCGCCTCCGGATGGGACCGCCTCCCCTGGTCCGGCCACCACCAGGACCGCTCCGCCGTCCCCTTCACCGAGGCCGCCGTCACCGCCGGACCCGACGGTTCCTTCACCCTGAAGTGGAAGGCCCGCGGCGCCGGTCGGGTCGAGATCAAGGCGAACGGCAAGACCGTCGCCAAGGGCGGCGCCCAGGGCACCGCCGTGGTCCGCGGGCTCCCCGCAGCCGACCGCCAGTGGTTCGACTTCGAGCCGGACCGAGGCCAGGGCCTGCGCCTGGCCGACCGCCTGATCACCCTGGAGGGCACGGCCAACTTCCGCGACGCGGGCGGCTACCGCACCACCAGCGGCCAGTGGGTCAAGATGGGTGAGATATACCGCTCCGACGCCCTCGACAAGCTCACCGCGAACGACCTCGCCAAGCTCCAGCGCCTGCGCGTCAGGACCGTCTTCGACCTCCGCATGCAGGACGAGCGCACCAAGGCCGCCGACAAGGTCCCCGCGGGCGCCGCCTACGTCGTCGCCGACGTCTTCGCGGGCTCCGGCTCCTTCCAGACGCTGCCGAAGTCCCCCGACGAGGCCGTCAAGAGCATGATCGACGCCGAGAAGGCCATGGTCAGCGGCGCGGGCGGCAAGAAGGCCTACACCCAGGTCTTCGAAGGCATCCAGAACGACCGCAGCCGCTCCGTCCTCTTCCACTGCACCGCCGGCAAGGACCGCACGGGATGGGCGAACGCCACCCTGCTGACCGCCCTCGGCGTCCCGCAGGAGACCGTGATGGCCGACTACCTGGCCAGCAACGACTACCGCAAGGCCGCCAACGACGCGATCCTCTCCCACCTGCCGCCCCAGCAGGCCGCCGTCTACAAGCCGCTGCTCGACGTGCGCCCCGAGTACCTCAACTCCGGCTACGACGAGGTCGAGGCCGCCTACGGCTCCTTCGACCGCTACCTGAAGGACGGCCTCGGCATCGACGCCCGCGAGCTGAAGCGCCTCAAGAAGGACCTCCTGGTCGGCTGACCCGACCGGCCGGGCCGCCGGGCCGCGCGCCCGTGCCCGCGCCCGTCCCGTGGTCCCCGCAGCAGCACGCGTACGGGGACCACGGGCACGGTCAGTCCAGCACCGGCAGCAGCTCCGGCAGATGCCCGTCCGAGGCCCGCGCCGCGTCCTGCCGCTCCTGCGGAACCTCCCCGTACAGCGTCGTACGGGCCTTCGCGGGCCGCCCCGCCGCCTCCGCGACGGCGATCAGGTCCCGGACCGACTTGTACGAGCCGTAACTCGACCCCGCCATGCGCGAGATCGTCTCCTCCATCAGCGTCCCGCCCAGGTCGTTCGCCCCCGACCGGAGCATCTCGGCCGCACCCTCCGCACCCAGCTTCACCCAGCTCGTCTGGATGTTGGTGATGTGCGGGTGCAGCAGGATCCGGGCCATCGCCGTCACCGCCCGGTTGTCGCGGACCGTCGGCCCGGGCCGGGCGATGCCCGCCAGGTACACGGGCGCGTTGGTGTGGATGAACGGCAGCGTCACGAACTCCGTGAACCCGCCCGTCCGCTCCTGGATCCCGGCCAGCGTCCGGAAATGGCCGAGCCAGTGCCGGGGCTGGTCCACGTGCCCGTACATCATCGTGGACGAGGACCTGATCCCCAGCTCGTGCGCGGTGGTGACCACGTCGATCCAGTCCGCCGCCGGCAGCTTGCCCTTGGTGAGCACCCAGCGGACCTCGTCGTCCAGGATCTCCGCCGCCGTCCCCGGGATGGAGTCCAGCCCCGCCTCCTTGGCCGCCGTCAGCCAGTCCCGCACGGACATGCCCGTGCGGGTCGCACCGTTGACGACCTCCATCGGGGAGAACGCGTGCACGTGCATGCCGGGGACCCGCTGCTTCACCGCGCGCGCGATGTCGAAGTACGCCGTCCCGGGCAGGTCCGGATGGATGCCGCCCTGCATGCACACCTCGACCGCCCCGACGTCCCAGGCCTGCGCGGCACGGTCGGCGACCTGGTCCAGGGACAGCGTGTACGCGTCGGCGTCCGTACGGCGCTGCGCGAACGCGCAGAACCGGCAGCCGGTGTAACAGACGTTGGTGAAGTTGATGTTCCGCGTGACGATGTACGTCACCTCGTCACCCACCACCGACTTGCGCAGGTCGTCAGCGACCCTGCACAGCGCGTCCAGCGCGGGCCCGTCCGCGTGCAGCAGCGCCAGGGCCTGCCCGTCGGTGAGCTTCGTCGGGTCGTCGGCGGCCTGCGCCAGGGCCGCGCGCACGTCCGTGTCGATGCGCTCGGGCACCATCCCCGGCGCGGCCGCCTCGCGCAGGGCCTCCCAGTCGCCGTAGACGTGGTCGAAGTCCGCGCGACGGTCACCGGTACGGCCCTCGGTGTCGATGCCGACGTGCAGATCGGTACGGCCGTACGAGGCGAAGCCCTCCTCGGGCTCCTGCCACGGATGCCCCTCGACGACCGCGTCCGCGTCCGCGAGCCCCGTCCCCGGATCGGCCAGCGCCCGTACGTGCGGCAGCAGCCGCGGATCCAGCCACGGCTCACCGCGCTGCACGAACTCCGGGTACACGCACAGCCGTTCACGCAGCTCGAACCCGGCCTGCGCGGACTGCTCCGCCAGCAGGTCGATCTGCGGCCAGGGCCGCTCGGGGTTCACGTGGTCGGGGGTGAGCGGCGAGACGCCGCCCCAGTCGTCGATCCCGGCACCGATCAGCCGGGCGTACTCCCCGTCGACCAGGTTCGGCGGCGCCTGGAGGCAGCCGGACGGGCCCATGATGTGCCGGGCGACGGCGATCGTGGCGACGAGGTCGTCCAGTTCGGCGTCCGGCATGCCGCGCATCGCCGTGTCCGGCTTGGCGCGGAAGTTCTGGATGATCAGCTCCTGGATCCCGTGGTAGGCGCGGGAGATCCGGCGCAGCGCGAACAGCGACTCGGCGCGCTCCTCGTAGGTCTCGCCGATGCCGATGAGCAGCCCCGAGGTGAAGGGCACCGAGGAGCGCCCGGCGTCCTCCAGGACGCGCAGCCGGACGGCCGGCTCCTTGTCGGGGGAACCGTGGTGCGGGCCGCCCGGCTCGGACCACAGCCGGGTCGAGGTCGTCTCCAGCATCATGCCCATGGACGGGGCCACCGGCTTCAGCCGCTGGAAGTCGGACCAGGACATCACCCCGGGGTTGAGGTGCGGGAGGAGACCCGTCTCCTCCAGGATCCGGATGGAGATGGCCCGTACGTAGGAGATCGTGTCGTCGTAGCCGTGCGCCTCCAGCCACTCGCGCGCCTCGGGCCAGCGGTCCTCGGGCTTGTCCCCGAGGGTGATGAGGGCTTCCTTGCAGCCCAGGGCGGCGCCGCGGCGGGCGATGTCGAGGACCTCGTCCGGGGACATGTACATCCCGTGGCCGGCGCGGCGCAGCTTGCCGGGCACGGTGGCGAAGGTGCAGTAGTGGCACTTGTCGCGACACAGGCGGGTGAGGGGGATGAACACGCTCTTCGAGTACGTGATCACGCCCGGCCGGCCGGCCGCGGCCAGGCCCGCGTCGCGGACCCGGGCGGCGGACGCGGCCAGGTCCTCAAGGTCCTTGCCGCGCGCCTGCAGGAGTACGGCCGCCTCGGTCGCGTCGAGCGCGACGCCGTCGCGGGCCCGCCGGAGCGCGCGGCGCATCGCGTTTTCGGTCGGAGCGTCACTCGGAGTGGTCATACGGGGAGCATACGATCCGGTCGGACGGGCGCGGGGTGGGTCACCGCATCACTTCACCGGCGTTGACCAGCAGTGACTGGCCGGTTATCGCTCGCGCCCGGTCGGACGCGAGGAAGGCGGCGGCGTCCGCCACGTCCCCGTCGGTGGCCAGGTCGGGCAGCGCCATGCGCTCGGCGAGGCGGGCGCGGACCTCGGCCTCGGGGACGCCCTCGGAGTGGGCGGCGAAGGTGACGAAGGCCTGCACCGGCGGACCCCACATCCAGCCCGGGAGCACGGTGTTGACCCGGATCCGGTGCGGGCCGAGCTCGCGGGCCATGGAGTACATGGCGGAGGTCAGCGCCCCCTTGGAGGCGGCGTAGGCGGCCTGCTGCACCTCGTTGGGGGCGGCGATCGCCGACTGCGTCCCGATGATGACGACGGAGCCGCCGCGCTCCTTGAGCGCGGGCAGGCAGGCCCGGGTCATCCGGAGCGTGCCCAGCAGGTTCACGTCGAGGATCTGCTGCCAGGTGCCGAAGTCGGCGTCCTCGATCCCGCCGAAGTAGGAGTCCCAGGCGGCGACGTGCACGACGGCGTCCACGCCGCCGAACCGCTCCTGCGCGAGGGCGGCGAGGGCCAGGCACTGTCCCTCGTCGCTGATGTCGGTGGGGAGGTACGCGGTGCGGGTGCCGCCGGGGTCGATCTCGGCGGCGGACTTGGCCAGATTCGCCTCGGTCCGCGCCCCGAGCACGGCGTTGCCCCCGTCCCGCACGACGGTGGCGGCCACCTGATGCCCGAGCCCGGCCCCGACCCCGGAGACGACCACGGTCTTCCCTCGCAGCAGCATGACGCCCTCCGCACAGCAGGATGCATTGACCTGACGGCGCGTCAGGTTACGGGGTGGGGCGGGGGTTGTGAAGGGGCGGGGGGGGGGCGGGGGGTGGCTCGGGGGGCTTGTGCGGGCTGGGCGGCATCAGAGATGTCTTGGGGGATTCCCGTCAGTCCCAGGGTCCTTCCGTGTCGGGCCGGGCCCTCAAGGGCGCTCCCTGCGGTCGCGTCGCTTCGCGATGGCCTTCG
>NZ_JOFT01000065.1 GCF_000725805.1 Streptomyces xanthophaeus
CCCCATTTGGCGGCCCTTTGGGGAGTGGAAAGCGCCGAGATGTAGCGAAATGCCGAATAATCCAACGACAGACTCCGAGAGGGCCGTTTTCCGCCCCCAACGGCCCCAGTTGGCCCCGAATGGCGCCCGAATGGCCTCCATCGGCGCCCCCGCCGGCTCCCACCGGCCCCCACCGGCTCCCACCGGCCCCCAACTTCCCCCACTGCCCGCAGGCGCCCGCTCGCGCCGCGAAAAGTCGGCACCGGCGGCCTGTGTGCCTATGTCCAGCCCCAGACGGGTGGCAGACGCTGAGCGGGAGAAGCGCGTAGCGATCTGTGGCGGCTTATGAACGGCCACAGACGGGCCGCGGACGCTAAACGGTGAGGAGCGCGTAGCGATTTGACGCGTGCCCCCGACCCTGCCGGGCTGCTGGCCGGGGCCGGGCTGCGACTCGGCCCCCCGCAAGCCGTGCCCGCCGGGACCCTGATGCCCCGTCCCTGTGGCTTGTCCCCAGGAGACCATCCTTTGGGGGCTTCCCGACAGTCCTTGTCTTTCCGTGTCGGGACGGGAGCGCCCTTGAGGGCCCGGCCCGGCACGGAAGGACCGTGGGACTGACGGGAATCCCCCAAGACTTCTCTGATTCGGCCAAGGGGTAACGGCCCCCCGAGCCGCCCCGCCTTGCACCTCGCGCCGACTCCGGGGCATGCTTCGCCGGGGCAAAGGCGGAGGGATCATCATGCCGGTGGACAAGCGGACCGTGGTGACGGCCGTGCTGTGTGCTGCGGCGGCCTTGGGGGCTTCCGCAGCGGTGGCCGTGTTGGTGCCGCCGCCCGAGGGGGTTCCTGCGGCGCGGGCCAAGGCTGCGCCCACGGGGTCGGCGACGGAGTCGTCGCGATCGCAAGCGGCGAAGCCGCAGCTCTCGACCCCTCCCGCAACCACCCTGCCGCCGCCCGTCACGCCTCAGCCCGGAGGCCCCGCCGCCTTCACCGGGGCCCTGTTCACGGGCGGTCTCGACGGCGACCACTTCTGCACGGCGACCGTCGTGCAGAGCCCGGGCCGCAACCTGATCATCACCGCCGGCCACTGTCTACTCGACGGCGTGCAGGACGGGGAAGCGGTGTTCGCACCCGCATACGCCAATGGGTTTGCGCCGTACGGGACGTGGAAGCTGGAGGAGGTCTTCGAGGACGACCGCTGGGCCGAAGGCACGGACGACGCGTACGACCTGGCCTTCGCCCGCCTCGCCCCCGACGACAAGGGCCGCACCATAGAGGACGTGACCGGCGCGGCCGTGCTGGACACCAGCGGACGTGCGGGCGAAGAGGTCACGGTCACCGGTTACCCCGCCGACCGCAAGGTTCCGCGTACGTGCACGGCCGTGGCTGTGCGGCAGAGTCCGACCGAACAGCGCTTCGACTGCGCCGACTTCCCCGGCGGCACCAGCGGCAGCGCGTGGATCGCCCGCGACGGGAAGATCGTCGGCATCCTCACCGGTGGCGACACGGACGACGTCTCGACCAGCACCGTCCTCGGGGACTACGCGGCTTCGCTGTACGCCAAGGCCACAGCTACGGCCAAGGCCGCCACAGTCACCCCCACCCCCACCCCCACCCGCACCCCCACCGCCGAAGCCGGGACCGGCCCCAGCGCGCGCTGAGGTCCGCCCGCCTCCGTAAGCGCTCGCCCCGTCCCGGGGGCGGGTGCCAGAATCGGCCCGTGCTGAAGATCATCGAGGAAATGGCCCACCGGCTCGCCGAAGTGCCCGGCGTCGTGGGGGTGATGCTCGGCGGCAGCCGGGCGCGCGGGGAGCACCGGCCGGAGTCGGACTGGGACCTCGGCGTGTACTACCGCGGCGGGCTCGACCTCGCCGCGCTGGGCACGCTCGCCGGACCCGGCGTGGAGGTGGCCGGCCCCGGAGGCTGGGGCCCCTGGGTGAACGGCGGGGCGTGGCTGCGCGTCGACGGCGTGGCGGTGGACTGGATCCTGCGGGACCTGGACCGGGTCGAAGGGGTCTGGGCGGACTGCCGCGAGGGCCGGTACGAGGTGGGCGTGCAGGCGGGTCATCCGCTCGGCTTCTGGTCGCCCTGCTACGCCGGTGAGGTGGCGCTCGGTCAGGTGCTGGCCGACCCGGGCGGGGAGCTGACGGAGCTGCGGCACCGGACCGCCGAGTACCCCGAGGCGCTGCGGCAGGCCTTGGCGGCGGGCGCCTGGGAGGCCGAGTTCCTCGTCGAGGCCGCCGCGAAGGGCGCGCAGCGGGAGGACACGCTGCACGTCGCGCTGTGCCTGTCGCGGGCGGTAGGGGTGCTGGTGCAGGCGATGTTCGCCGAGGACCGGCGCTGGTGCCTGAACGAGAAGGGGGCGCTGGCCGTCGCCGAGGCCCTGCCGTCCGCCCCGCCCGGTTTCGGCCCGCGGGTGCGCCGCCTGCTGGGGGAGTGCGGCGGGAGTGCCGGGGCGCTGGCGGCCACGGTGGCGGACGCGCGGGCGCTGGTCGCCGAGGTGCGCGCCGTGCTGCGGAGCCGTGGGGCCTAGCCACGGGTCCCGGCCGCGATGAGCCGCGACCCGGCTCCGCCGAGGCCTTCGCCGGCCGAGGCCTTCGTGGGCCCTAGGCCAGCAGACCGAGGTGGACCGGTTCGGCCGGGGCGTTGGCCAGGAGGTCCGGCAGGCGCGGTGGCCAGAGGGGTTCGCCGAGGGCGGCCAGGCGCTGTGGGGAGAGCCACTGCCAGTGGATGCCGGGCTCTTCGAGGACAGGTTCGCGGTGGGGGCCGGTGGTGACGTAGATGTGCTCGTGCTGGCGGACGGGTATGCCCTGGTGCGTGAAGTCGTGCTCCCACGTGCACAGGAGCCGGCCCGGATCCAGGTCGGTCCACCCGGTCTCCTCGCGCAGCTCGCGCCGCACGCACTCCTCGGGGCTCTCGCCGGGGTCGATGCCGCCGCCGGGCGGCAGCCAGTGGATGCCGACCTCCACGTTGTTCTCGCGGAAGAGGAAGACCGATCCGGCGGGGGAGACGATGACAACGCGTGCTGCGTGACGTGGAGTTCGTGCCAGATTTTCCATCAGTTCAGCGTATGCCCCGGCCAGGGCTTTGCGGAGGGGGCTGCAGGGACCGGCCGGAGGCGGACCGCCCGCGTCGCGCCGGCATCCGGATCCCGCCCGTACCCGGCCCCCGCCCCGCCCGCCTCCCTCCCGCACGCATGCCCGCACGGACATCCGTACGGACGTCCGTACGTGCGGGCCGGGGCCGGGCCGGGGCCAGGGCGAGCGCAGGCCGAGACCAGGGTGAGTGCAGGGCGAGACCAGGGTGAGCGCAGGGTGAGTGCAGCGGCAGGCCGGGGGCCGTGAGGGTGTGGCATCCGGTGCGTGCCCCCTGACGCTGCCCGCCTCGGAAGATCGGCTGCTGTACGGTCGGTGTGATGAGCAAGCACGCCCGAGCCCGCTCCCGTAGCCCGCGCAGGCCGCGTACGACGCGCACGCCGCGCGCGTCCCGCCGCGTGGCCCTTGCCGCCACCCTCGGTCTGATGACCTTCGGGGCGGGGTGGCTGTACGTCGCCCAGGACTCCCAGGTCGCCTCCGGGGCCGCCCTCCAGGCCCGTTCGGACGCCCGGCCGAAGGCCGTCGAGGACCGGGCGGCGCGCAAGGCCCCGCGGGATCCCATGCAGGGCCTGACCGGGATCAGCGAGGGGACCAGGGCCAGGATCCCGGCGGAGTCCCTCCAGCTCGTCCTGGTCACCGGCAAGGCGGTGGACTCCTCGGAGTCCACGGCGACCCTCTACACCCGCCCCGCGGCCGGGGCCGACTGGGTGCGGGTCGCGAGCTGGCCGGCCCGCAACGGGGCCAAGGGCTGGTCCACGGAGCGCACCTACGGCGACCTGACCTCCCCGCAGGGGGTCTTCGCGCTGACGGACGCCGGCGGCCTGCTGTCGCCGCCGCCGGGCACGCGGCTCCCGTACGACGAGAGCAGCTCCTTCGTCGCCACGGGCCGGGGGGTGAACGGGGAGTCCCTGGAGGGTTCCTTCGACTACGTCGTCGCCATCGACTTCAACCGCAGGCCGGGCCGGTCCCCGCTGGATCCGGCCAAGCCGGAGGGCGAGGACAAGGGCGGCAACATCTGGCTCCACGTGGACCACGACGGCCCTTCGCAGGGCTGTGTGGGTCTGCCGAAGGCGGCGATGCAGAAGGTCCTGGAGACCCTCGACCCGGCGGCTAAGCCGGTGATCGTGATGGGGCCGGAAGGCTTCTGAGGCGGGGCCGGAGCAGCAGTCCGATGTAGGCGAGGTCGAAGACGCTGCACAGGATGCCGAGCCCGAGGATGAACGGTGCGTCCTCCAGCACCCCGAACAGCAGGGTGGGGGCCAGCGTCCCCAGCCATTTGGCGACGGCGATGGTCAGTGACTGGCCGCGGGGGCCGCGCCGGGCGGCGTACAGGGCGATGAACAGGCCGGACATCAGCAGGTTCTGCAGGAACGCCGAGTACCGCGTCGCGTCGTGCACCCCGAAGTGCGCCAGGAACAGCCACTGCACGGCGAATCCGGTGCCGAACAGCAGGACCGACCAGGCCGCGAACAGGGGCCGGGTGACGAACTCCGGGAGTTCGGCCCGCCCGAAGCGCAGGTAGGTGTAGGCGATCACCACGTCGGCCGTCGCCCACACCACGTTCACCACGCCCTGTGCGGACGGCCCGGTGGTGAGGTCGTGGACGGCGTACGTCGCCTCCCAGGCGAAGTTCAGGGCGAGCGCGGCGACGGGCATCGCGTAGGTGCGGTCCCGCAGCCCGACGCGGATCGCCTCCACGTACACGAGCGTCCAGGCGATCCCGCTGACCAATGTGAGAGTCAGGTCCACGCGCGCACCCTAGCGAGCGCGGCGTGCGAGGGGAACGCTCACGTCCTCGGGCCTGGGCGGTGGCAGCCGGCCGTCCCCGGGCCGTCCCCCGGCTGTCCCCGGCTGTCCCCGGCTGTCCCCGGCTGTCCCCGGCTGTCCCCGGCCGTACCCGGGCCGTACCCGGGCCGTACCCGGGCCGTCCCGGGCCGTACCCGGGCCGTCCCGGGCCGTACCCGGGCCGTACCGGGCCGTCCGGGGCCGTCCGGTGGCCGGCGGGTGGCCGGGCAATTCCGGCCCCGTCCGCGCTACGGTCCGTCCCGCCCCCTTGTCTGACGAACCGTCAGCTACGACGATGGCCCCGGCACCGGTATGACGAATCGGCAGACGAAGGCGAGGCGGGCCCGGCATGGCGCGCGTGTTTACCCAAGGGCGGCTGGTCTACGGGATGCAGCTCCCCGTCCAGTCGCAGAGCACCATCTACGCCGAGCCTTGGGAGGCGTCCGCGACGGCCGCCGACCTCGCCGAGGTGGCCCGGGCCGCCGACCGGGCGGGCTTCGGCTACCTGGCCACCTGCGACCACGTCGCGATCCCGCGGCGGCTCGCAGGCCCCATGAGCACCGTCTGGTACGACCCGGTGGCCACCCTCTCCTTCCTGGCCGGGATCACCGAGCACGTGCGCCTGCTGAGCCACGTCGCGATCCTGGGCCTGCGCCATCCGCTGGTCAGCGCCAAGCAGTACGCCACCCTCGACCACCTGTCCGGCGGCCGCCTGATCCTCGGTGTCGGCGCCGGGCACGTCCAGGAGGAGTTCGAGGTCCTCGGGGTGGACTTCGCGCGCCGCGGGGCCGTGCTCGACGAGACCCTGGACGCGCTGCGGGCGGCCCTGGGTCCCGAGGAGTACCCGGAGTTCGAGGGCGAGCTGTTCTCCTTCAAGGACCTCGGGCAGCTGCCCCGGCCCGCCCAGGAGCGGATCCCCGTCTGGGTCGGCGGCTCCTCCGGTCCCGCGGTGCGCCGCGCGGCCCTGCGCGGGGACGGCTGGCTGCCGCAGGGCGACCCGCGCGACCGGCTCCCGGCGCAGATCGCCCGCATCAGGGAGCTCCGGGCGCAGGCCGGGAACGAGGACCCCATCGAGTTCGGGGCCATCACCGAGGCGCTCTACGTGGGCGAGCCCGGCTGGGACACCGGCCGCCGGGCCCTCACCGGCAAGGCGCAGGCGCTCGCCGAGTCCCTGCGGGAGTACAAGGCGCTGGGCGTGGACCAGATCCAGGTGCGCTTCCGCAGCCGGGACCGCGCTGAACTCGTGGACCAGATAGCCGCGTTCGGCGCCGAGGTCGCGCCGCACCTCAATGACTAGGAGTACCGGCATGGGCAAGCTGGACGGGCGTGTCGTCGTCATCACGGGTGCGGCGCGCGGGCAGGGCGAGCAGGAGGCGCGCCTCTTCGCCGCCGAGGGGGCCAAGGTGCTCCTGGGGGACGTGCTGGACGAGCAGGGCGCGGCGGTGGCCAAGGACATCGGCGAGGACCGGGCCCGGTACGTGCGGATGGACGTGAGCCGCGAGGAGGACTGGGCGGCCGCGGTGGCGGCTGCGAAGGAGTCCTTCGGCCGGATCGACGGCCTGGTCAACAACGCGGGCATCCTGCGCTTCAACGAGCTGACCGCGACCCCGCTGGAGGAGTTCCAGCAGGTGGTCCAGGTCAATCAGGTGGGCGCCTTCCTCGGCATCAAGTCGGTGGCCCCGGAGATCGAGGCGGCCGGTGGCGGGACGATCGTGAACACCTCCTCGTACACCGGCCTGACGGGCATGGCGTACGTGGGGACGTACGCGGCCACGAAGGCGGCCGTCCTCGGGCTGACCCGGGTGGCCGCGCTGGAGCTGGCCGCCAAGGGGATCCGGGTGAACGCGATGTGCCCGGGGGCCGTGGACACCCCGATGGCCAATCCGGGGCTGCTGGATCCGGCCGGGATGACCGACGAGGCCCGGGACGCGATGGCGGAGCTGTACAAGCGGGTCGTGCCGATGGGGCGGGTGGGGCAGCCGGAGGAGGTGGCCCGGCTGGCCCTGTTTCTGAGCAGCGAGGACTCCTCGTACATCACCGGCCAGCCCTTCGTCATCGACGGCGGCTGGATGGCCGGGGTCAGCATTCTCTGAGGTCATCTGATGGAGCGTCAGGTATTGACGCTCCCGCCCTCGCGGTGGAACAGTCGAGACATCAAATCTGACGCAACGTCAGAAACCAAAGGACGGTGAACCCCCTTGGAATTCGGGCTCTTCGTGCAGGGATACGTGCCTGAGGCGCGGTCCAAGGTCGACCCCGAGGCAGAGCACAAGGCGCTCGTCGAGGAGACCGAGTACGTCATCCAGGCCGACAAGTCCGGCTTCAAGTACGCCTGGGCCTCCGAGCACCACTTCCTGGAGGAGTACTCGCACCTGTCGGCGAACGAGGTCTTCCTCGGCTACCTCGCCGCCGCCACCGAGCGCATCCACCTCGGCTCCGGCATCTTCAACCCGCTCGCCCCGGTGAACCACCCCGTCAAGGTGGCCGAGAAGGTCACCATGCTCGACCACCTCTCCAGGGGGCGCTTCGAGTTCGGCACCGGCCGCGGCGCGGGCAGCCACGAGATCCTCGGCTTCATGCCCGGCATCACGGACATGAACCACACCAAGGAGATCTGGGAAGAGACCATCGCCGAGTTCCCCAAGATGTTCCTCCAGGAGGAGTACGAGGGGTTCCAGGGCAAGCACTGGTCGCTGCCCCCGCGCAAGGTCTTCCCCAAGCCGTACGGCAAGGCCCACCCGGCCATGTGGTACGCCGCCGGCTCCCCCTCCTCGTACGCGATGGCCGCCAAGAAGGGCCTCGGCGTCCTCGGCTTCAGCGTCCAGAAGGTCTCCGACATGGAGTGGGTGCTGGAGCAGTACAAGACGGCCATCCAGGAGGCCAAGGCCATCGGCGCCTTCGTCAACGACAACGTCATGGTCACCTCGACCGCGATCTGCGCCGAGACCCACGACAAGGCCGTCGAGATAGCCGTCAACGCCAACATGAACCGCTTCCAGTCGCTGGTCTTCCGCTACCACGACACCTTCCCGCGGCCCGAGGCGATCCCGGAGTGGCCCGAGACCCTGCCCGAGTACAACGCGGAGATCATCGAGCTGCTGATCGCTGAGGAACTCCTCATCTGCGGCGACCCCTCCGAGGTCCGCGCCCAGTGCAAGCGCTGGGAGCAGGCCGGTGCCGACCAGCTCTCCTTCGGCCTGCCGACCGGGGTCTCGTACGAGGACACGATGACCACCATCAAGCTCATCGGCGAGCACGTGATCCCGCACATCGACACGGACCCCGTGCACCGCACGACCCGCTTCCGCGAAGGCGCGTAGCCCGCGGGGAGAACGGGGGCGGCGTCTTCCCGGACCGCCGCCCCGCAACCGGCCCCGGCCGGAGTCATGCCGTGGCCGCGGCCGGCCCGGCGGACTCCGGCCGGGGCACGCGGCTGCGGCGCCGTCGCGGGGGCCGGACCGTGCACCCGCGGGGAGCGGAGCCCCAGGACACGGCGCGCAACGCGCACACAGGCAGAAGGGACGTCATGCTCGACCACCTGATCAAGGGCGCGACCGTCGTGGACGGCACCGGCGCCCCGGCCCGCGTCGCGGACGTCGGCATCCGCGACGGCCGGATCGTCACCATCGCCGACCCCGGCACCGTCACGGAAGAGGCCCGCACCAGCGAGGACGCCACCGGCCTCGTCCTGACCCCCGGCTTCGTCGACCCCCACACGCACTACGACGCCCAGCTCTTCTGGGACCCGTACGCCACCCCCTCCATGAACCACGGCGTGACCACCGTCGCCGGCGGGAACTGCGGCTTCACCCTGGCCCCGCTCAACCCCGCCCGCCCCGAGGACGCCGACTACACGCGCCGCATGATGAGCAAGGTCGAGGGCATGGCACTCAAGGCGCTCGAAGAGGGCGTTGACTGGACCTGGTCCACCTTCGGCGAGTACCTCGACGCCCTGGAGGGGCGGATCGCCGTCAACGCCGGCTTCATGGTCGGACACTGCGCCCTGCGCCGCCACGTCATGGGCGAGGCGGCCGTCGGCGGCCAGCCCACCCCCGAGCAGCTCCAGGAGATGCTCGACCTCTTCCACGACGCCATGGACGCGGGCGCCTGGGGCCTGTCCACCACCCAGTCCTCCACCCACTCCGACGGCTCCGGCGCCCCCGTCGCCTCCCGGCACGCCCGGCCCGCCGAGCTCCTCGCCCTCTCCCGGGCGGTCGCCGAACACGAGGGCACCCAGCTGGAGGCGATCGTCGCGGGCTGCCTCGACCAGTTCTCCGACGAGGAGATCGACCTCTTCGTCGACATGAGCGCGGCCGCCGGCCGCCCGCTGAACTGGAACGTCCTCACCATCGACGCCTCCGTCCCCGAACGGGTGCCGCGCCAGCTGGTCCCCAGCGAGCGCGCCCGCAAGGCGGGCGGCCGGATCGTCGCACTGACCATGCCGATCCTCACCCCCATGAACATGTCGCTGGGGACCTTCTGCGCGCTCAACCTCATACCCGGCTGGGGCGAGGTCCTCGGCCTGCCCGTCCCCGAACGGATCGCCAGGCTCCGCGACGCCGGCGTACGGGCCGAGATGCTGCGCCGCGCCGACAGCAAGGAGGCCGGAGTCTTCCGCCGCCTCGCCAACTTCGGGCGCTACGTCATCGGTGACACGTACAGCAAGGAGAACGAGGGGCTCTCCGGGCGCGTCGTCAACGACATCGCCGCCGAGCGCGGCCAGGACCCCTTCCACTGCCTGGTGGAGATCTGCGCCAACGACGACCTGCGCACCGTCCTGTGGCCGATGCCCACCGACAACGACCCGGCCAGCTGGGCCCTGCGCCAGGAGACCTGGCAGCACGAGGACGTCATGCTCGGCGGCTCCGACGCGGGCGCCCACCTGGACCGGATGTGCGGGGCCCCGTACACGACCCGCTTCCTCGGGGACTGCCTGCGCGGCCGCAAGCTGGTCCCGCTGGAGCAGGCCGTACGGATGCTCACCGACGACCCGGCCCAGCTGTTCGGGCTGCGCGAACGCGGCCGGATCGCCGAGGGCTACCACGCGGACCTGGTCCTCTTCGACCCCGAGCGCATCGAGGCCGGTCCCGCGACCCTGGTCCACGACCTGCCCGGGGACAGCCCGCGGCTGGACGCGCGGGCCATCGGGATCGTCTCCGTACGGGTCAACGGCGTGGAGACCATCCGCGACGACGAGGTGACGGGCGCGGTCCCGGGGACCGTGCTCCGCTCGGGCCGGGACACGAGGACGGTGAGCACCCGATGACGGATCCGCAGCGGCTCTACATCGGCGGGCAATGGGTGGAACCCGCCGGCGGCCACTACGAGGTCATCGACCCGGCGGACGAATCGGTGGTCGGGCTCGCCCCCGAGGCCTCCCGCGCCCAGGTCCAGGAGGCGGCCCGCGCCGCGGCCGAGGCCTTCACCTCCTGGTCGCGCACCCGTCCCGAGGAGCGGGCGGCGATCCTCGACCGGGCCGCGGACATCATCCAGCGGGAGTACGAACCGTGGGCGGCGCTGGCCCAGGCGGAGACGGGCGCCCCCACCGGCATCGCGCGCGGCATGCAGGTCGGGGTGGGCGTGGCCCGCTTCCGCCGGTACGCGAAGGGCGCCCTGGAACCCGTGGAACGGGGCCTTCCGCCGCAGGTCACCGAGGCCGGACCGATGGGGAAGGCCGCCGTCCTGGGCGCGCTGGAGGTCCGTCAGCCGGTCGGCGTGGTCACCTGCATCACCTCGTACAACAACCCGTGGGCGAACCCCGCGGGCAAGGTGGCCCCGGCGCTCGCCATGGGCAACACGGTCGTCGTCAAACCCGCCCCGCAGGACCCCCTGTCGGTGTTCAAGATGGCCGAGGCCCTCGCGGAGGCCGGGGTGCCGCCGGGCGTGGTCAACGTCGTGAACGGGCAGTCCGTCGAGGTCGGCGAGGCCGCCGTGGACTCCCCGGACGTGGACATGGTGTCCTTCACCGGCTCCACCGCCGTCGGCCAGCGCATCGCGGAGGTCTGCGGCCGCACCATGAAGCGGCAGCTGATGGAGCTCGGCGGCAAGGGCGCGGCGATCGTCCTGGACGACGCCGACCTGGACGCGGCCGTGATGGGCATCGGGACGACCTTCTCCTTCTACTCCGGCCAGATATGCACCGCACCCACCCGGGTGATCGCCCACCGCTCCGTCTACGAGCAGCTGATCGAGAAGCTGACCGGCTACCTGGCCTTCATGAAGGTCGGACACCCGGGGGAGCGGGGCACGGTGGTCGGCCCGGTGATCTCGGCCGCGCACCGGGACCGCGTGGAGTCCTACGTCGAGCTAGGCAAGAAGGAAGGGGCGCGGCTCGCGTACGGCGGCGAGCGCCCGGTGGTCGGCGACGGCCGGGGCTTCTACGTGGCCCCCACCCTGCTGGTGGACTGCACGAACGACATGCGGGTGGTCCGCGAGGAGGTCTTCGGCCCGGTCGTGGTGGTCGTCCCCTTCGACGGGGGCGAGGAGGAGGCGGTCGCGCTGGCCAACGACAGCGACTTCGGCCTGATCAGCTACGTGTGGTCCGGGGACTCGGCGCGCGCGTTCCGCGTGGCCCGGCGACTGCGCGCGGGCGGGGTCGGGGTGAACACCATCGGCCGGAACATGGAGGCGCCGTTCGGCGGCTTCAAACGCTCGGGGGTGGGCCGGGACGTGGGCTCGTACGCCCTGCACGCGTACAGCGAGGTCCAGTCGATCGTCTGGACCGGCTGAAGCACATCGACGGCCGGCCGGGGGTGCGTTCCCCGGCCGGCCGTCGCGTTCCTACGTGTCCTGGCCTGCCCCGTCCGCCCAGCTGTAGCCCAGCGACGCCGCGAGTTCGCTGCTGCCGCGGTGGAGTCGGGCGAAGCCCTTCGGGTCGGACCTCACGATCCGTTCCAGCGCGGCGGCCGCCCGTTCCTCGGGCGGGCTGCCGTCATCGGGCAGCCGCCATTCGAAGTACAGCCGCAGCGGCTGCCCGTGCCGGTCCTCGGCGCCGTCCGGCGCCGAGAACACGAGCCGCGCCACCGTCGTGTGCGGCTCACGCACATCCGTCCCGACCCAGGTGACGCCGAGATCCCACCGCCGCAGCAGCTCCGGCCGCTCCCGCAGACCTGCCGCGATCAGCCGCGCCGTGCGCCGGGCGGGCCAGCACCAGGACTCGTCCTTCTCGGCGCGGTCGACCTCGGCGTCGTACGCGGCCGCGTCGAAACGGTACGCGGGCGGCGGCGGGCCGACCGCCCCGCGCCAGCCGTCCCACACCACTTCGCCGCCGTCCCGGCGGATCGTCACGTACAGCGCGCCGCAGCAGCCCTCGGTGCAGCTCGCCTCGGCGAGTTGTACCTCCCGCGGCTCAGGTCCGGCCCGCAGGCCGCCGGTGTCGATCAGGAGCTCGGGCGGGTTGCCCGGCCCCTTGTCGAACAGCGCGGGCAGCAGCGGGAGCCCGTCGACCAGGATCCGGGTCTCGACGGTGGGCGAGGACGCGCCGGTGTGGACCGCGACCACTTCCCACCGCGGGCGGCCGCCGGCTGCGGTGCGGGCGAACGGCAGGTCCCGGGTGCGCCGGAACCACTCCGCTCTCCGGTCGTCGGGTACGGGCTCCCGCGCGACCTCGGCCGGCAGCCGGTCCAGGGCGTCGAGCAGGGCCCGGCGCCGCCCGGGCCGCCAGTTCAGCAGTACGGCGGGGCCGCTGTGCAGGTCGAGGGCGATCGAGAGCAGGAGCGACTGGTGTTCCGGGGTCGGAGGCAGCCGGTCGGCGTGCCGGACCAGGGCCTCGTACACGGACCGGGCGGGCAGGTAGTCGAGGATCGCGGAGCGGTGGTCGCGCTGCGCGGCCATGTGGTGCAGCAGCCGGGCGGTCAGCACGAGCAGGCCGGCGTCCTCGGGGTGGGCCCGGAGCAGCCCGCGCAGGTCGGCGGCCTCGGCGATGCGGCGGGCGAAGAGCAAGGCCCGTGGTTCGTCGGGCACCGCGACCAGCGCGGCCCGGACGGCCTCCGCGTCGCCGGTGGCGATCGCCTCGACGAGCGGGGTCAGCAGTGGGGTTGCTTCGGTTTGGCGGACATCCGGAGATCTGGGGTTACACCCGGAGAGGGATGTCCATGATGGAGAACATGCCGAAGAAGAAGCCGCGGCCCA
>NZ_JOFT01000066.1 GCF_000725805.1 Streptomyces xanthophaeus
GACCTCCCGGGTGCCTGGAACGAGGTGCCGGAGAGCACGTACGGCGTCGTACAGCCCGGGGCCGACGAACTGAGGCCCTTCACCCCGATACCGGCCTGAGCCGGACCCCACCTCCGGTAGTTCGCGGCCGAAGCCGGCTGGGCGTGGTGTTCGTCCATCGGTCCAATCTCCGCTGCGACCCGGACGGCCGCCCCACGCCCCCGGACCTGGGCCGACCTCCCGCCCCTTCCCTGAGTGCAGTGGCAGTCGCAGCCGAGCCCGCCGTCAAGAGCGGCCGCGCCGCTGCGTCCGGGTTCGCTCTGGTGTTGCCCTCTCGGGCAGGAGTGCGTCCGCAACCGGGGGCGGGGGCGGTGCGGGGGGTGTCGGTCCGCTCCCAGGTGTCCGGGGAACCACGTGGATCGCCTCATGTCACGGCCGTATGAGGCCAGTTCAGGCGTGGGGGCCGAAGCTCTGGCGACGGCGGTCGGTGTGGTGTTTCCTTGAGGGCGTTCGACGGGGCCGGCGGTGTGCCGGCGTGTCGGAAGCCGAGCTGATGGGGGATCTCCATGACCGCCGCGCAGCACGTCCCGGACATCCTGTCCAAGGAGTTCGCCGAGAACCCGTACCCGACGTACCGCGCCCTGCGCGACAGCCCGGACCTCGTCTGGCACGAGGCGACGCAGAGCTATCTCGTCTCGCGCTACGAGGACGTGGCGCGGGTGTTCAAGGACAAGGAATCGCTCTTCACCACGGACAACTACGCCTGGCAGGCGGAGCCCGTGCACGGGAAGACCCTGCTCCAGATGAGCGGCCGCGAGCACGCCACCCGGCGCGCGCTGGTGGCGCCCGCATTCCGCGGCAACGAGCTCCGGGAGAAGGTCGTCCCGCTCATCGAGCGCAACGCCCGCGAGCTGATCGACGGGTTCCGCGACACCGGGGCCGTGGACCTGGTGAGCGGCTTCGCCTCCCACTTCCCCATCACCGTCATCGCCGACATGTTCGGACTGGACCGATCCGGCCAGGAGCACATCGCCGGGTGGTACCGGGCTTTCGTGGCGTTCACCGGCAATCTGTCCGGCGACCCCGAGTGCGCCGCGGCCGGCGCCCGCGCCCAGGCCGAGTTCGCCGCGTACATGCTGCCCGTCATCGGCAACCGGCGGGACCGCCTCGGTGACGACCTGCTGTCCGCGCTCTGCACCGCCGAGGTCGACGGGGTGAGGATGAGCGACGAGGACATCAAGGCGTTCTGCAGCCTGCTGCTCACCGCGGGCGCCGAGACCACGGACAAGGCCATCGCCGGCCTCTTCGCGAACCTCCTGGCCAACCCCGCACAGCTGGCGGCCGTCCGGCAGGACCGCGGACTCATCGACCGGGCCTTCGCGGAGACGCTGCGCTACAGCCCTCCGGTCCACATGATCATGCGTCAGGCCGCCGCCGACGTCCCGATGAGCGCGGGCACCGTCCCCGCCGGAGCCACCGTCACCTGCCTGATCGGCGCGGCCAATCGCGACCCCGAGCGCTACGCGGACCCGGACCGGTTCGACATCCTCCGCGACGACCTGACGGCGACCACCGCCTTCTCCGCCGCGGCGGACCACCTGGCCTTCGCCCTCGGACGGCACTTCTGCGTCGGGGCGCTCCTGGCCAGGGCGGAGGTGGAGATCGCCACGAACCAGCTCCTCGATGCGATGCCGGACATCCGGCCGGCCGACGGGTACGACCCGGCCGAGCAGGGCGTCTTCACCCGCGGACCGAAGTCCCTGCGCGTGGAGTTCACGCCGACCGCAGGATGAGGCCTCCGTCGCACGCGGCGGGCGCCGCCGGGGAAGCCGCCGCTACGGGGCGTCCGGGCGCCCGGACTCCCCGTCGTCCGGGTGCTGCCCGGTGCGGCGCAGGGCGGCGGGGGTGGTGCCGTACCAGCGCTGGACCGCCCGGCGCAGGGCGCGGGCGTCGGCGTAACCGCTCCGGGCGGCGATCGAGTCGATGCTCAGGTCGGTGCTGCGGAGCAGCCGGGTGATGTGGACCCGGCGTACGGATTCCACCTCGCCGCTCCAGGTGGTGCCGTGTTCGTCGAGGCGGCGCTGGAGGGTCCGCGTGCTGAGGGCCATGCGCTGCGCCACCGCGGACAGGGTGGGCGTGGTCTCTTCGTGTGCGGAGGCCAGGGCGGTACGGAAGAGGTCCAGCCAGTTGTGCAGCGGGATCGCGGTGGCGAGCGTCTGCTCGGCGTGTCTTCGAAGAACCGTCGACAGGCCCGGCTGGCTGTGCGGCGCCGGCCCGTCCAGGTCGGAGGTGAGGAAGGTGAGCGAGCTGACCGGGGCTTCGAACTCGATGGCGCGGGTGCCGAAGAGCTCGATCAGCGCGTGGTGCTCGCGGGGCGCCGCCGCGGCCAGGGCGACCCGGACCGGAACGAGGCGCCGCTGCGCGGCTTCGCTGAGACGGCGCTGGTACAGGCCGAGCGCACAGGCGCGTACGGCGCACGCCGCCTCGTAGGCCAGGTCCGCCTCGTTGAGGTGGCTGATGGTGACGCGGTCGCCGTCCTCGGTGATCCGGAGGTTGTCCGTACGGGTGTCGAGCACGGCGGAGAGGTAGGCCGAGGCGTCCCGGATCCCCTCCAGGGGGCTGGGCGCGGAGGTGATCAGGTAGTCCCAGACCCCGAGGCTGCCGACGGGTGCCTGCTGTGTCATCAGCAGGGCCACCTCGGTCCAATGGGCGTGAACGGTCGTCAGTTCCGCGATGCGGATGCTCGTGAGGGCGGGGGGCCGGCACAGGTCGTCGTTGAGGTGTTGCGACGCCATGCCCAGCAAGTGCACGTATCCGGCCGGGGGTATGCCGAGCAGACGTGCGGCGTTGACGTTCAGCCGGGTGAGGGCGGAGGAGGTGGTTCCGTGATGCGCAGGCGAGGACACGGGGGCTGAGCATAGACCAGCTCGAATTACCAGAGCATCATCGGATCTTGGCGCCTGCTGTCCCCGACGAGGCGTGCAGAGTCCCCTCTGGCGCGTCCGGTCCCCTTGCTGGCGCGTGCAGCCATGGGCGGAGTGATCTTCCCGGCCCTAGCGTGGTCATCGTTCCCGCACCTGATGCGGAGAAGGCCGTGTCGGTCGTGACCCCGCCCGTCGAGCGGGGCCATCTCGGGCGCGGCGTACGGGAGATCCCGGCCGGCGCGGAGCCCCCCCACGGGGGTGGGGGGCCCGCCATGCCGTGGAACCGGGTGTGTCTGGGGCCCTGTGCCGGGCACCTCCCGTCCCTGTGCCGGGCACCTCCCGTCCCTGCGCGGGGTACCTCCGGACCGTACGTCAGACCTCCGCCCTACGCGGGGAGGACGAACCCGTCGTACAGGTCGTCCAGCGCGCGGAACGCGATCCGGGCGGGCATCGCCCTGACGGCGAGGTTCCGGGCGCCGGCCGCGAGGGGGTGGCGCAGCCCGGCCAGTCGGCCGGCGCGGCGGGCCCGCACCCGGATGGCATCGGTCCGGTCCCGCCGGGCGGCGGAGTACGCGGCGAGGGCGTGCGGAACGCCGTCGGGGCCGCTCCTGTCCAGCAGGTGGGCGAGGATCACGGCATCCTCCACGGCCTGGCATCCGCCCTGCCCCAGATTGGGCGTCATGGCGTGGGCGGCGTCACCGATCCAGGCGATCCGGCCGTGGTGGAGGCGGGGGAGCGGGGCCGCCAGGTCGAACAGGTCGTGCTGGAGCAAGGATGCGGGCTCCAGCCGCTCCAGCAGGGCCGGGACCGGGTCGTGCCATCGTCCGAACCGCTGTGCCAGCACGGCCCGTACGTCGGCCGGCCGGGTGCCCTGCGGCGCGAAGGCGGTGGCGTAGAGGTACACCCGCCCGTCGGCCAGCGGCACGATGCCGAACCGCTCGCCGCGCCCCCAGGTCTCCGAGGTGAGGAGGTCCGGCAGTCCGTCGGCGGGTACGACCGTCCGCCAGGCGGTCTCGCCGCTGTAGTGGAGTCCGGGATGGCCGGGGAAGTACCGGCGGCGCAGCGGGCTGTTGATCCCGTCTGCGGCGACCACCGCTTCGGCGCGGACGTCACCGTCGTCGGTGCGGACGAGGGGAGTGCCCCCGGCGTCACGGACCTCCCGGACGGCGGTCCCGTACCGCAGGACCCCGGCGGGCAGTTCCGCAGCCAGCCCGCCCGTGAGGGCCGTGCGGTGGACGGCCAGCGGCGGGCGTCCGTACCGCTCGGCCAGCGCGGCGTTCCCCGTCCGGCTGAGCCATGCGCCGTCGGGCCGCCGCACGCCCGTGGCGGCGGGTACGGCGCTGCCGGTCGCCCGTTCGACGTCGAACCCGATGGCGTCGAAGGCGCGCAGTGCGTTGGGTGCGAGCACGATCCCCGCGCCGAGGGCGGCGGCCCGGTCCGACCGCTCGTACACGGTGACGTCCCAGCCGCGCCGGTGCAGGGCCACGGCCGCCGTGAGCCCGCCGATCCCGGCTCCCACCACGACCACCCGACGTCGAGACATGCGTGCTCCTTCCAGCGGCCCTCTACATCCGTAGAGGCAGCTCGTGAAGGTCACTCTACAGCTGTAGAGTGACTGCATGTCCACCGCAGACCGCCGCACTCTGATCGCCGACACCGCCATCGCCACCGTCGCCGCCGCGGGCCTGCGCGGCCTGACGCACCGGGCGGTCGACACCGCGGCCGGCCTGCCCGTCGGCAGCACCTCGTACTACTTCCGCACCAGGACTTCCTTGATCCAGGCCTGCTACGGGCGACTGGCAGAGCTGGACCTGGCGGACGTGGACCAGGACGCGCCGACGGCCACGGGTGCGTTCTCGACCGCGACGGGCCGGAGCGAAGCGGCGGCGGCCCTCGCCTCCGTCCTCCACCGCTGGCTGACCACGGGCCGCGCGCGCCAACTGGCCCGCTTCGAACTCAGCCTGGAGGCGGCCCGCAATCCGGACCTGCGCACCGGGCTGCATCAGGCGGGCCTCGGCGCCCGGGCCCGCGCGGCCGGCATCCTCGCGGCCCTCGGGGCCGACCGCCCCGAGGAGTCGGCCGAGCTCATGGTCGCCTGGACCGAAGGCCTTCTCTACGACCACCTGGCCGGAGCCCTCTCCGCCACGCGCCCCACCCCGACCCTGCCCGCCCTGACCGCGACCGTCCACCGCATGCTGGACGCGGCGCTGGCGCAGGAACCGTAGGAGCCGCAGGACGGACCCGCGCGCAGCCCGGGGCCCGGCTCCTATCGCTTTGGCCGCCGGGTCGCGTGCGCGGTGCAGGCTGCTGCGAGTCCGAGGACGCTGATCGAGACGGCCGAGAGCGCCAGGGTCCCCCCGGCTCCGAGCGCGGCCACCAGCGGGCCCCCGAGCGCGGTGCCCAGCGGGACGGAGAGCACGCGGACCGCGGAGCTCGCCGCAAGCGTCTGGGGGAGCGCGTCGCGGGGGGCCGAGCGCTGGAAGAGGGCGGTGGACAGCGCCGCGTACGGGGGCCAGAGCAGACCGGCGACGGCGAAGCCGGCCAGGGCCGCCCACGTCGGTGCGCCGAGGCCGACCGGGAGCAGGAAGACGCCGAAGGCGATGACGATGCCGGTCGTCGTCGGCCACATCGGAAGGCGGCTCAGGTAGCCGGTGAGCAGGGAGCCGAGGACGGCGCCGAGGCCGAAGGCGGTGTAGAAGGCGGCCAGCAGTCCGGCGGCTGCGCCCAGGTCGTCCGAGACGTGCAGCGGCAGCGCCACGTACAGGGGGCCGAAGAGGAAGAAGAAGGCGAAGCTCAGGCCGAGGAGCCCCAGCAGGGCGGGCGTACGGCGGATGACGGCGAAGCCCGCAGCGCGCGAGCTGCCGGCCTCCGGCGCGGGTGCCGGGTCCTGCGGGACGCCGCGGAGGAAGGTGACGGCGAGCACGAGGAACGTCGCCGCGTCGACGGCGATCACCGTCGCGGCACCGCCCCAGACGATGAGGGCGCCCGCGAGGGGCGGGCCGATGACGGTCGCCAGTGAACCGACGCCGGAGAGGACGGCGTTCCCTGCCAGATGGTCACGCTCGGGCAACTGGCGGGCCAGGAGGGTGTAGATGCCGGCCTGGCCCCAGGCGTGCAGGACGGAAGAGACGGCGAGCAGTGCGACGTACAGCTCGATGCCGAGCACCCCGAAGGCGTGACAGACGGGTATCGCGCCCAGGGCCGAGGCGCGCAGCAGGGCGTCGTAGCCGACGAGCCGGGCGGGAGGCAGCCGCCGCAGGAACCTGCCCAGGACGAGGGCGCCCACGGCACCCGAGAGCGTGTAGGCGGCCGCAGCCAGCGCGACCCACGGGCCGCGGGCCGTCGCGGGGGCGAGTTCGACGGCCAGCCAGCTCACCGCGACCACGGCCATGCCGTCACCGAGGGACGACACGGTGAACCCCGGCAGCAGGCGCCGCAGTGTCGAGTGGCTGACCACCGGCCAGTAGGGAGAGGCGCGGACCATCCGGGCCGGACTCAGGTGCACGGCGACTCCAGGGGCTGAGAGGTGGCCAGGCGGCCTCGTCCCCTTCATCCTGTCCGCGGTCCCCGCAGCCCCACGGTCCTTTCACGCTGGGCAGAAGCCCGCCCCGAGGGCGGTCAGGCGCCCTCGGCTCCCTCTTCGGATGCGTCCGCCGTCCGGAGCCAGACCTCCTCGGCCGGATCGAACTCGCTGGTGGTCATCTCGGGTGCGCGCCAGCCGAAGCCGCAGACCGCCAGCGGGCCTTCGGCCAGCGGGTCCAGGCCGAAGCCGTGCTCGATGTCGACCTCGTTGATCGCCGAGGTCACGAAGGCGCCGAGGCCGAGTTCGGTCGCACTCAGGTACAAGGTCTGGGACAGGTGACCGCTGTCGAGCACCAGGGCCCGGTAGGCCTTGGCGTGGTGACGGTACTTCCAGAAGCTGCGTGCGTAACGCGGCGCCAGGACCGCCAGTACGGGGGCGTCGGAGAACCAGTGCTGGCCGGCCAGGGCGCGTCGCGCGAACTGCTCCAGTGGTTCGTCCGGGGCGGGCAAGCGCTCCAGGACGTGATCCACCGAGTGGTAGTGGTACAGCCCGGGAGCGAGACCGTCGACGTTCTGCACGATCAGGTAGGCCTCGGTCGGGTGCAGACCGCCTCCGGAAGGCGTGTGCTTCTTGAGGAACACCGTGTCGTCGTCGACCCGTACCTGCGACTGTGCGGCGAACACGCGCTGGAGCATGTGCGCGCACAACGTCAGCGGCAACGCCCGCTCGCCGTCGAAGTTGCGGCAGGTCGCCCGCCGCGCCAGCATCGCATCGAACTCGTTGCCGTCGATGCGCGGCAACGGCACCCGGTCCGGTGCGTCCTTGCGCTCGAAGGCGTGCGTGGGCGGCGGGCCGAGCTTGCGCCGCAGATCGGCGGCGGTGGTCATCTCGTTGGCTTCCATGCGGCTGACGCTGTCGAGGCCTTCCCACCGCGCGAGCCGGTGCATCATCGCTGCGGGCGGCCACCAGTGACCGGCGCGCAGTACTTCGTCGCGTTCTCGGTGCGCGGCGCGGCGTCCGTCGTCGGCGATCACCAGGCCGCTGTCGATCAGCTCGGCCAACAGGGCTGATTCCTCGGCGTCCAGTGAGTCGGCCTCCTGCCATTCGCCGGGGCTCAGCCGGCCGAGCAACTCGCGGTGCGGCGCGTCGACCTCGACCTCCGCGTCGAGATGCGCGGCCAAGGCCAGCCAGCGGCGGGTGCGGCTGAGGCCGGCACCGCCGGTCAGCAGCGATTCCAAGTCGAAGTCCACCTCTTCGCGAGGCTCCAGGAACAGCACGGTGCAACGGCGAATACGCATCGGGATCCGTTCGGCGGACGGCGGATCCGGAGTGCGGGGATCCGGTATCGACGGCGCCACGGAAAGGCTCCCGTGCCACACGATGGGCGGCTATGGTTTTTATCATGCGGACTCAGGCACCGGGGAACGAGAAGCTGCACCTTCCGGCCGACGTCGTCGACCGTCTGCTCGATCTGCTCGCCACCGACGACGCCTTCCGCGAGCTGTTCCAGCGGAACCGCCACGCCGCCCTGGTCCAGGCCGGTTACGGGCTGTCCGAAGAGCAGTTGCGGGCGGCCTCGCCGTTCAGCTGCCTGACCGTGGACCGACTGGCGAGCAAGGCGGCCATCGCCGACGCCCGCGACCAACTGCGCTCCTACCTGCTGGCCGACGGGACGCACACCGTCGTCTTCGCCCTGGCCGACGACTCGATCCCCACGGTGCTGCGCACCAGCTGAGCGGACGGGTCCACGGCGTGTCCTGTCGATCTGGGGGGCTGGGCAAAACCGGGTGCGGCCGGTCGCCGCGATGGTGTGAGATGCGGGACATGACGATCGTTCTGACCGAGCCCGGCGTCGATGGGCTGACCGGGGTCGTGGATGCCCTCCGCGGATGGCAGGAGGACCGCACGCCCCTACAACTCCATCCGGGAGACCTCGGCTGGGCCTGGGCGCTGGGCGCGGAGAGGCTGGCCGCGGCCGTCCGCACCTGGAGCGTGGACGGACGGATCATCGCCGTCGGATACCTGGACGGCCCTGATGTGCTGCGCCTGACGACCGCGCCGGATCTGCGACATGACGGTGATCTGGCGCGCCAGCTCCTGGCGGACCTCGATGATCCGGAGCGCTGGGTCCTGCCGCCCGGGAAGGTCGGCCTCGAAATCCCCAACGGCGCCCTGCTCCGCGAGGTCCTCTTGGAGGCGGGCTGGACTCCGGACGAGCCGTGGACGCCGCTGCGCCACGACCTTGCCCAGCCGGTGAAGGACTCCGGCCTGCGCATCGAGGTAGCCGGTCCGCAGACGGCGGGGGTGCGGACCGCAGTGCATCGCTCGGCCTTCGGCAGCCCGGCGTTCACCGAGGAGAAATGGCACGTCCTCGCAGCCGGGCCGGTCTATGCCGACGCCCGCTGCCTGATCGGCTACGACGACCAGGACAACGCGGTGGCCGCGGCGACGGTCTGGTCGGCCGGGCCCGGCAAGCCCGGCCTGCTGGAGCCGGTGGGCGTGCACGCCGACCATCGCGGTCGCGG
Organism: Streptomyces xanthophaeus; assembly: GCF_000725805.1. Classification (GTDB taxonomy): domain Bacteria; phylum Actinomycetota; class Actinomycetes; order Streptomycetales; family Streptomycetaceae; genus Streptomyces; species Streptomyces xanthophaeus. The sequence goes on from NZ_JOFT01000066.1 coordinate 8,952, forward strand.
TTACGGGACGGCGATCAGCGTCGCCGCTGCGGCGGCGCTGCGTGAACTGGGCGCATCAAGCGCACTCGTCAGCACCCCGACCTCGAACGCCGCCGCCGTCGCCGCCTACAGGGCAGCCGGATACGAGCCGTCGTCCGAACGGCTGGACGTCAGCCGAGCCGCCTGAAAATGATCAGGCGGCGGTACCGGACAGGCCACGTCGGGCCGCTGACCCTGGCTGGCCCGAACGCCCCTTTGAGGACATGGGGTAGGCCGGGGTCGGTGCCGGAGCGGTATGGGCCGCGGAAGATCTGCCATGAGCGGCTGCGCCGGTGTTTTCGGGACGATCGAGTGGGCGGCGTCGGTCGACTCCACTGTCGCCCGGCCCGTCAGCATGCGGCAGGGGCCCGGAAAAGGGGGCTGCGGTACGTGGCCGGTTGCGCCGGTCGGCGGCAAGGCACTGGGACGATCCGGCGGCGGGTTGAGCCCAAAGTGCACCTGGCTGTGGACGGGCGCGCCCGCCGTCCACTGTCGATCCTGCTGACGCCCGGACAGGCTGGTGACAAGCCGCAGTTGGTGCCGCTACTGGAGGCGATCCGGGTGCCCCGGCCGGGGCCGGGGCACCCCGGTCGCGGCCGGATCCGGTCATCGCCGACAAGGCACACTCCCCTCCGTCTACCCGCGCCGAGCTCCGCCGGCGCCGGATCGCCACCACCATCCCCGAGCGTGCTGATCAGAAATCCCGGCGCCTCGGCCGACCACCTTGCTTCGACCGCGACCTCTACCACGACCGGAACGTAGTCGAGCGCTGCTTCAACCGGCTCAAGCAATGGCGCGGCCTGGCCACCGGATATGCCAAGCGCGCCGCGATCTACCGAGCCGAAGTCGTCATCGCCGCCATCATGATCTGGCGCTGCTGATCGGCCGGACAGGCACCTAGTCGGTGCAGGTTGCCGCCAGCACCGCCAGGCGGCAGCGGTCGGGGGAGAGGGCCACGATGCCGTAGTCGTAGATCTCGTTGTGGAACCAGGCCGAGTCGCACTCGAAGTGGAACCACGTGCTCTCCAGCACCTGACGTTCCACCTCCTGGGCACTAGCGTCGAGGGGCGCGCCGCTGAGCCCCGTCAGCGACCACCAGGCCGACCGGCGGCCGAACGCGCCGTGCACCCCGTGGCCGTACACGCCGCCCATCGACGCGGTGCTGAAGAGGATCCGCCAGATGTCCGCGGGCGAGCGCCGCGCGATCGCGAACCGGGCGTCGGCGCCGAGCCCTTCCACGCACTTCATCGGCAGCGAGGGCACCAGGGCCGGCACCAGCGCGGGCTCCACCGGCGCCTCCAGGGCGAAGACCCAGGCTCCGAAGTCCCCGAAGTCCCCCGCGCTGGGCGCCGCGACGAGGGCCTCGTGGACTTCGACGGTCGCGATGTCCCGCAGCGACGAGGGCACGTGCCGCCGCGGCGTCGGCGGGTCCGCGCGCCCCTCGCCGCCGAGACCCGTCCACGCGCCGCCCGCACTGCCGTTGACCGACCGGCTGGGGAAGGGGGCATCGGTCTCGAACGGGCGCAGATCGGTCGGCAGCCAGGACAACGCGAACCAGTCCTGCCGCGCGACCGGCCGCAGCGCCTTGACGTCGATGCCCCGCAGCAGCAACTCGTGGAACAGGCAAGCCCGTAGCGCGTCGAGCCCGTCCGACACCGGGCGCCGGTACAGCAGCTCGGCGAGCTCGTCCGGCCGCTGCGCCTCGGCGAGGAGGGAGGCGATGAACTGCGGCTCCGTCCCGGAGCGGCCGAACGGGCCGCACTCGTCCAGCAGCCGGATCAGCTGCGCGAGGCTCTCGCGGCCAGGAGTGAGGGCGAGCGTCCGTACGATGCGGGCCAGGCCGCCCTGGTAGGCGCGTACCCGGCCGACGGCGGCATCGAGCTCTGCGGCGAACTGCGCCCCCAGTTCTCGTACGGAGCTCAGGTCCCCCTGCCGCACCCGCGATTCGGTCTGTTCCCATACGAGCTTGTCCAGCTCGCGCGCTTCAGCGTTCACAATCCGTCACCCTACGGCCAACGGATCGGGCGGTGTGCCGGTGGCGCCGGCGCCGGTCAGTCGTGGATGCGGGCGTTGCCCAGCTGGGTGGCGGCGGCCGGGTCCCGGTGGTCGAAGAAGACGGAGCGCCCGGTGTCCAGTGCGGCGATGCGGGTCATCTCGTCCTCGGAGAGCTCGAAGTCGAAGACGTCGATGTTCTCCGCCATCCGGTCGGCGCGGACCGACTTAGGGATGACGACCACCTGACGCTGGACGAGCCAGCGGAGCACGACCTGTGCCACCGACTTGCCGTGATCCGCACCGATCCCGGTGAGCACCGGGTCGGAGAAGAGGCCGTTCCGGCCTTCGGCGAAGGGGCCCCAGGACTCGATCTGCACCCCGCGCTCACGCATCAGATCCTGGTCGGTCGTGCGCTGGAAGAACGGGTGGGTTTCGATCTGGTTGACCGCGGGCGTGATCTCGTTGTGGTCCATGAGGTCGACGAGACGGTCGGGGTAGAAGTTGGACACGCCGATCGCCCTGACCCGGCCTTCGCGGTGCAGACCCTCCATGGCGCGCCAGGATCCGTAGACGTCGCCGAAGGGCTGGTGGATCAGGTACAGGTCGAGGTGGTCGAGACCGAGGTGGCGCAGCGAGGTGTCGAAGGCGCGCCGGGTGTTCTCCTCACCGGCGTCCTGCACCCACACCTTGGTGGTGATGAACAGCTCCTCCCGGGGGATCCCGCTGCTCCGGACGGCGCGGCCGACCGCCGCCTCGTTCTGATACGCGGCGGCGGTGTCCAGGAGCCGGTAGCCGGCGGCCAGGGCCTCCGTCACCGCCCGTTCCGTCTCGGCAGGAGGAATCTGGTAGACGCCGAAGCCGAGGACGGGCATGTCGACGCCGTTGTTCAGGGTGACGGTCCGCATGAGGTCTCCTTCTGCCGCAGCCGACGGGGCCATCCGTAGCCCGGTGGCCTTCCGCCACGTTCCCGCGCCCGGGACGTTCACGCGAACGGAACCCCAGGCTCCGCCCCCGCCCCCGCCCCCGGCTCCCGGCTCC
>NZ_JOFT01000067.1 GCF_000725805.1 Streptomyces xanthophaeus
ACGGACGCTTCCTTTGTACTCACCCTCTCGGGCTTTCCTCCGGGCTTCGTTCTTCGTTTCCGACTCTATCAGACTCTTTCGTGTCCGATTCCCGGTCGAGGCGGGTTTCGCTTTCCAGGTTTCCGCTTTCGCGTTTCCCTTTCCGGCGAGTCCGACTCTATCAGATCCTTTCGGGCCTGACCCCCAGTCAGCGGGGTTTGCCATCCGGGCTGTTGGGCCCTTGCGGCGAGTGAGACAGTAGCGGATTCCCGGCCGCCGAACCTAATCGGCGGCCGCGTCCTGCGGACACGGATTCCTCATTCGCAAATACGCATGAAAACGAGACGACAAAGTGCGTCGTTCGTTCGAATGTGTAGGTGCGGGATGGCTGTCCGGGGACCGACCGGGGTCGGCGCTCACTTCGGACAACTCGAAGAACCTTACGGACCGGGCACACCTGTGTCAACCCCTGGCTGACCGGCAGGCGGCACGTACGTGAACTTCACCCCGTCCTCATCCCTCCCCGTCTACCCTGAGCCCATGACTGCGCATGCGCTCATGCTCGACCTTCGTTGGTGGGCCGCCTGACGGCGGCTGACCTTCTGCGCGAGCACGCATGCGCTCCACGGCCGCCGCCTCGGCGGCCGTTCTCGTTTCTCCCCTCCCGGGGAGTGGCCCGGCCGCCCGGCGCGACGGCACCGGCACCACTCACACACGGGAGAGCAGGACATGACGAGGATCTTCAGCGGGATCAAGCCGAGCGGGCATCTGACCCTGGGCAACTACCTGGGCGCCGTCCGGCAGTGGGTCGCCTCCGACCAGGAGCCGGACGAGGCCCTGTTCTGCGTGGTGGACCTGCACGCGCTGACCGTCGAGCACGATCCGGCCCGCGTACGAAGGCTCACCCGGCAGGCGGCGACGCTGCTGCTCGCCGCCGGGCTCGATCCACAGCGCTGCACGCTGTTCGTCCAGAGCCACGTCGACGAGCACACGCGACTGGCGTACCTGCTGGAGTGCACCGCTTCCGACGGGGAGCTGCGGCGGATGATCCAGTACAAGGAGAAGGCGGCGAGGGCCCAGGGGGCCGGCGAGGGCGTACGGCTCTCGCTGCTCACCTATCCCGTGCTGATGGCCGCCGACATCCTGGCGTACGGGGCCCAGGAGGTGCCGGTCGGTGAGGACCAGCGCCAGCACGTCGAGCTGACCCGCGATCTGGCCGTGCGCTTCAACCAGCGCTACGGGCACACCTTCACCGTGCCGAAGGCGACGCATCCGAAGGTCGCGGCGCGGGTCATGGACCTCCAGGAGCCGACCTCGAAGATGGGGAAGTCCCACGAGAACGGGGCCGGCATCGTCTACCTGCTCGACGAACCGGAGGTCGTCACCAAGAAGGTGATGCGGGCCGTCACGGACACGGGGGACGGCGGGGTCGTCTACGACCGGCAGGCCCGGCCGGGGGTCGCGAACCTCCTCGACCTGCTGGCCGCCTGCACCGGCGGCGATCCCGCGGCGCTCGCCGGGGGCTACAGCGGCTACGGGGCGCTCAAGCGGGACGTCGCCGACGCCGTGGTGGAGCTGCTGCGGCCCGTACGGGAGCGGCACGCGGAGCTCGCCGCCGATCCCGGGGCGGTGGAGAAGGTGCTGCGCGAGGGAGCCGGACGGGCGCGGGCGCTGGCGCGGCCCCTCGTGGACCGGGCCCACGAGGCCATCGGGCTGCTCGCGCCCTGACGGGACCTGCCGGGTACGGGCGCCCGCTCGGGCGGGGCCCCTACCCGCGGACCGTAGCCGCGGACCGTACCCGCGGACCGTGACCGCGGCTCGTATCCGCGGGCCCCGGGCCCTGGTGGGTCAGCTGTTGCCGGAGGCGAGTTCGCGGCTACGGTCGCGGGCGGCTTCGAGGGCGGCGATCAGGGCGGCCCGTACGCCGTGCTTCTCCAGCTCGACGATGGCGTTGATCGTCGTACCGGCCGGGGAGGTGACGGCCTCGCGGAGCTTGACCGGGTGCTCGCCGCTGTCGCGGAGCATGACGGCGGCGCCGATGGCGGCCTGGACGATCAGGTCGTGGGCCTGGGCGCGGGGCAGGCCGAGGAGGATGCCCGCGTCGGTCATGGCCTCGACGAGGAAGTAGAAGTAGGCGGGTCCGGAGCCGGAGAGGGCGGTGGCCGCGTCCTGCTGGGACTCCGGGACGCGCAGGGTCTTGCCGACGCCGCCGAAGATCTCCTCGGTGTGCAGGAGGTGCGCGGCGGTGGCGTGGCTGCCGGCCGAGATGACGGACATGGCCTCGTCGACGAGGGCGGGGGTGTTCGTCATGACGCGGACGACGGGGGTGCCGGTGGCGAGCCGCTCCTCGAAGAAGGAGGTCGGGATGCCGGCGGCGCCGCTGATGACCAGGCGGTCGGCGGGGACGTGCGGGGCGAGCTCCTCCAGGAGCTTGCCCATGTCCTGCGGCTTGACCGTGAGGATGAGGGTGTCGGCGCGCTTGGCGGCCTCGGCGTTGCTGACGGCCTCGACGCCGTAACGGGTGCGGAGCTCCTCGGCGCGTTCCGGGCGGCGGGCGGTGACGAGGAGCTTCGAGGCCGGCCAGCCGCCGCGGATCATCCCGCTGAGCAGGGCTTCGCCGATCTTGCCGGTACCGAGGACTGCGACTGTCTGGGTCATGCCCGATCCACCTCGCCGAACGAACGTAAGGACGTACGGGCTCATCCTTGCACCCGCGCGGTGCGCGGGGGGCGGACCGTCCGCTCCGTGGTCAGGCGGTGGGTCAGGGCGTGCGGCGGCGGAGGGTGGCCGCGCCGAGGGCGAGGACGAGCAGGGCGCATCCGGCGACGATCAGGGCGTCGCGGACGAAGGTGGCGGTCATGTCGGTGTGGGTGAGGACCTCGGTCATGCCGTCGACGGCGTAGGACATGGGCAGGACGTCCGAGACGGCTTCGAGGACGGGGTGCATGGTGTCGCGGGCCGCGAAGAGGCCGCAGAGCAGCAGCTGGGGGAAGATCACGGCCGGCATGAACTGGACGGCCTGGAACTCGGAGGCCGCGAAGGCGGAGACGAAGAGGCCGAGGGCGGTGCCGAGGAGGGCGTCGAGGAGGGCGACGAGCAGCAGCAGCCAGGGGGAGCCGACCACGTCGAGGCCCAGCACCCACAGGGCGAGGCCGGTGGCGAGCAGGGACTGGAAGACGGCCACGACGCCGAAGGCGAGGGCGTATCCGGCGATGAGGTCGGCCTTGCCCAGGGGCATGGCGAGGAGGCGCTCAAGGGTGCCGGAGGTGCGTTCGCGCAGGGTGGCGATGGAGGTCACCAGGAACATCGTGATGAGGGGGAAGATCCCGAGGAGCGAGGCCCCGATGCTGTCGAAGGTCCGGGCGCTGCCGTCGAAGACGAAGCGGAGCAGGGTCAGCATCAGTACGGGGACCAGGAGCATCAGCGCGATGGAGCGCGGGTCGTGCCGGAGCTGGCGCAGGACGCGGGCCGCGGTGGCGGTGGTGCGGGCGGCGCTGAAGGCGGAGGGCGGCGCGGAGCGCGGCGCGGGCGCGGTGGCGGAGGGCGGCGGGGCGGCGTTCATCGGCTCTGCTCCCTGGCGGTTGCTGCGGTCGTGGCGGTCGTGGCGGTTGCTGCGGCCTCGTCGACGAGGCGGAGGAAGCCCTCCTCGACGGTGGCGCAGTGGGTACGGGTGCGCAGTGCGTCGGGGGTGTCCTGGGCGAGGATGCGGCCCTCGCGCATGAGGAGCAGTTCGTGGCAGCGCTCGGCCTCGTCCATGACGTGGGAGGAGACGAGGATCGTGGCGCCGCGGGTGGCCGTGATCCGGTGGAAGAGGTTCCACAGGTCGCGGCGCAGTACGGGGTCGAGGCCGACGGTGGGTTCGTCGAGGACCAGCAGGTCGGGGGTGCCGAGGAGGGCGACGGCGAGGGAGACGCGGCTGCGCTGGCCGCCGGAGAGGTTTCCGGCGAGGGCGTCGGCGCGGGTGGTGAGGTCGACGTCGGTGATGGCGCGGGTGACGGCTTCGGCGCGGCGGTCGGCGGCGGCGCGGCCGGGGTCGAGGACGGCGGCGAAGTAGTCGAGGTTCTGCCGGACGGTGAGGTCGTCGTAGACGGAGGGAGCCTGGGTGACGTAGCCGATGCGGGAGCGGAGCTCGGGGTGGCCGGAGGGGCGGCCGAGGACGTCGAGGGTGCCGGTGACGTGGGACTGGCTGCCGACCACGGCGCGCATGAGGGTGGACTTGCCGCAGCCGGAGGGGCCGAGGAGGCCGGTGATGCGGCCGCGGGGGACGTCGAAGGCGATGGAGTCGATGACGGTGCGCGGGGTGCGGCCGGTGCCGCGGCGGACGGTCAGGTCCTGGGCGTGCACGGCGGCCGGGCCGGGTGACGGGGGCCCGTCGGCCTGGTTATTCATCATGTGATGAATAATGCTCCTGGCGGTGCCGGGGCGTCAACAGGAAGGACTGAGGGCCGGTGGTTACTTCTTGCGCTTGGGGCGCCGCGCGGCCGGGTTGCCCGTACGGGAGCTGCGGCGGCGGGCGAATTCGGCGCGGGCGCGCTCGTACTCGGCGCGGCGCAGGTCCTCGCCCGGGGCCTCGAAGAAGCAGCGGATGAAGTACGCGATGAGGGAGCCGATGAAACCGATCGCCTTGAGGCCCTTGAGGGCGGCCTCGTCCGAGGACGGGGCGGGGCGGCGGCTGAAGGACTCCCAGGTCTTGGCGAAGGCGATGGAGCTGGCGATCGCGAAGAGGACGACCACGGAGATGCTGAGGAACGGGCCGACGTTGCCGATCTCCATGCCCTCGTAGGCGAAGCGCAGCAGGTAGGCGCTGGCCGTGGCCCCGAGCAGGGATCCGAGAGCGGCGCCGACGCGGCGCAGCATGTAGTGGCCGTCGCGGCGCAGCCAGGTCGTCCCGAAGAAGCGGATCGGCTCGGGCTCGGGCCCGGCGGGGGCCGCCGGGGCCGGCTCGGCGGGGGTCTGGTCTCGCTGGTCGTCGCTCACATCAGCGATTATCCCCCGCCGGACCGGCCGGGCCGGGGCGTGTCTCACGTGTCAGAACGGTGACGCCCGCGGCCGCCGCAGACGCCTAGCCGCAGTGGGCGGCCACGTAGCCGTCGCTGCCCGTCTTCACGTAGGCGTCCGAGACGAACTGGCCGTTGCCGACGCAGTCCCACAGGTTCGTCGTCCCGTACGGGCCCGAGATGGTGGTGCCCTCGCACTGGCAGCGGATCGTGACCGACGCGCCGAGCGGCAGGACGCTCACCACCGAGTAACCGGTGCCCGGGCCGCTGCGGACCTTGAGCTGGACCCCGGGCGCGACCGGGTAGCTCTTGAAGCCGGATTCCGCGGCAAGGCTCTGGACGTCCTGGACCTGGTCCAGCTCTCCCTCAACCGACATGCACAATCCCCCCTTTTGGAGCATGACGCTCTGCAACTCGCGCAGGGTAGCAGGCCCATACCTCTTCATATGCGCCATCGACTAGGCTCCGGCGGGGGTGGTCGGCAGTGCATTCACTGCGCGCGGAACGGGCCGGATTTCCGGAGTACGCCGGGCAGTACCGGCTGGAATCCGTGCTGGGCTCCGGCGGCATGGGGGTGGTGCATCTGGCCACCTCCGCGTCCGGGCTGCGCCTCGCCGTCAAGGTCGTCCACGCACAGCACGCGGTCGATCCCGAGTTCCGGGCCCGGTTCCGGCAGGAGGTCGCCGCCGCACGACGGGTCAGCGGTGCCTTCACCGCGCCGGTCGTGGACGCGGACCCGCTGGCCGAACGGCCCTGGATGGCCACCCTGTTCATCGACGCCCCGACGCTCGCCGAGCGCGTACGGGAACGGCCGCTCGACGAGACCGAGGCGACGCGCCTGGGCGCCGGGCTGGCCGAGGCGCTCCGGGACATCCACCGGGCCGGTGTGGTGCACCGGGACCTGAAACCCAGCAACGTACTGATGGCGCCCGACGGGGTGCGGGTCATCGACTTCGGGATCTCGCGGCCGCTCGACAGCGACCTGCGCACCGAGACCGGGAAGCTGATCGGGACACCGCCCTTCATGGCGCCCGAGCAGTTCCAGCGGCCGCGGGAGGTCGGGCCGGCCGCGGACGTGTTCGCGATGGGAGCCGTCCTGGTGCACGCGCTGACCGGACGCGGACCCTTCGACTCCGAGAGCCACTACCTCGTCGCCTACCAGGTCGTGCACAACGAGCCCGACCTGACGGGGGTGCCGGCCGCGCTCGTGCCCGTCCTCACCCGCTGCCTCGCGAAGGAACCCGCCGACCGGCCCACCCCCGACGCCCTGCTCGGCGAGCTGCGCGCCGCCGCGTACCCGACCGGTGAGGACACCCGGGCGTTCATACCGCAGCCGCGCGGCCCCCTCTCGGCGCGCGGCCGGGCCGCTGCCGCCTCCGGGGACGAGCTCACGCACCGGCGGGTACGGCCGCCCGCGCCCGCGAAGGCCCGGCGTCGGGCGCCGCGGCGGACCGCCCTGGCCCTGGGGCTCGGGCTGCTGCTGACCGGCGGGGCCGTCGGGGCCTACGCGCACTTCCGGCCGGGCGCCGACCCCGCGGGCGGGGCCGCGCAGCAGCTCGGCCCGGCCGCCGGGGCCAAGCCCTCGGCCCCCGCGCCCTGGTCGGCCTCGCTGCACGACGCCGGGTCCGGGAAGGCGGTGCCGGCCTGCTCCTGGGCGTCCGCGGCCCTCTACTGCTCGGCGCCGGGGCTGGTCGCGGCCCGGCTGGAGGAGGCCGACGGGGGCGTGAGCTGGTCCGTGCCCGCACCGGGCTCGGGTGCCCGTACCGCGGGCGCCACCACCGTCGTACCCGTCACGAGCGGCGGACTCGTCCTCGCCACGGGCCCCGGCACCGGGCTGCTCCAGGCCCTGGACCCGGCGGCCGGCGCCGTGCGCTGGAAGAAGGCCGTCCCGCAGGACGCCCAGGTCCTGGCGGCGGGCGCGAAGGTGCTGGTCGCGACGTCGGACGGGAACGTCACCGCCCTCGACACGGCGACCGGCCAGGCCGGCTGGACCAAACGCCTGGGCCGGCTGGGGTCCGTCTGGTTCACGGCGCCCGGGCAGCCGGACGGCGGCCAGGACCTCTACGTGTCGACGCGCGCCGACGACGGCACCTCCTCGCAGGTCTCGGCGGTCGACCCGGCCACCGGCACGGTGCGCTGGCAGCTGCGCGCACCGGGGATGCTCCGGCCGGTCGGCGTCGCCCAGGGCAGCCTGCACCTGCTCGCAGCCGATCTGCAGGGGATGACGGGCGCCGTCGTACGCATCGACCTCGGGACGCGGGCGGTCCGGCGCACAGCCCTGTCGGTCGAGCAGTTGCAGGCGGAGGCGGCGGTGGGGCCCGACGGGGTGGCCTACCTGATCGGCGTCTCCGGTGCGCTGGCCGCGGTCGGCCCGGAGCGGGAGGCGTGGCGGCTGGAGACGGCCGTGGCCACGGCGTCCCGGCCGGTCGTCGCCGACGGGCAGGTGTACCTGATGGCGGCGGACGGCCGGCTGATCGCGGTGGACGCCGCGGCCGGACGCCTCACCGGGCAGACGGACCCCCGGATGGGCAACGGCCAGGGCACCTACACGGCGACGGTCCCCGCGCCCGTGGTCGGCGGCGGGCGCGTCTTCGGCAGCGCACCCGACGGCTCGGTCTTCTCCGTGGACGCGACGGACCCCGCCGGCTGGTGAACGCTGCGGCCCCGCCCGGGGGATCCGGGCGGGGCCGCAGCATGCTCAGCGGAGGTCGGTACGTCAGTACAGACGGCTCACGTCACGCACGGCGCCCTTGTCGGCGCTGGTGGCCATCGCCGCGTAGGCGCGCAGGGCCGCGGAGACCTTGCGCTCGCGGTCCTTCGGCGCGTACACCCCGCCGAGCGCCGCGTGGCGCGCAGCGAGCTCCTCCTCGGAGACGAGCAGCTCGATGGAGCGGTTCGGGATGTCGATGCGGATCCGGTCGCCGTCCTGGACCACCGCGATGTCGCCGCCCGACGCCGCCTCCGGGGAGGCGTGGCCGATGGACAGGCCCGAGGTGCCGCCGGAGAAGCGGCCGTCCGTCACCAGGGCGCAGACCTTGCCGAGGCCGCGGCCCTTGAGGAAGGAGGTCGGGTAGAGCATCTCCTGCATGCCCGGACCGCCGCGCGGGCCCTCGTAGCGGATGACGACCACGTCGCCCGCCTTGATCTCCTTGCGGAGGATCTTGTCGACGGCCTCGTCCTGCGACTCGCAGACCACGGCCGGGCCCTCGAAGGTCCAGATCGACTCGTCGACACCGGCGGTCTTCACCACGCAGCCGTCGACGGCGATGTTGCCGCGCAGCACGGCGAGGCCGCCGTCCTTGGAGTACGCGTGCTGCACCGAGCGGATGCAGCCGCCCTCGGCGTCGAGGTCGAGGGTGTCCCAGCGCTCGGACTGGGAGAAGGCGCTCGCGGAACGCTTGCAGCCGGGGGCCGCGTGCCACAGCTCCATCGCCGTCTCACTGGCGGTGCCGGAGCGGGCGTCCCAGCGGGCGAGCCAGTCGTCCAGGCCCTCGGAGTGGACGCTCGTGACGTTCTTGTTCAGCAGTCCGCCGCGGTGCAGCTCGCCGAGGATGGCGGGGATGCCGCCGGCGCGGTGGATGTCCTCCATGTAGTAGGTGCCGCCGGGCGCCACGTTCGGCGCGACCTTGGACAGGCACGGGACGCGGCGGGAGACCTCGTCGATGTCGGTGAGGTCGTAGTCCAGACCGGCTTCCTGCGCCGCGGCCAGCAGGTGCAGGATGGTGTTCGTCGAGCCGCCCATCGCGATGTCGAGGGCCATGGCGTTCTCGAAGGCTTCGCGGCTGGCGATGTTGCGCGGCAGGACCGACTCGTCGCCGTCCTCGTAGTAGCGCTTGGTGATCTCCACGACCGTACGGCCGGCGTCCTCGTACAGGGCGCGGCGGGCGGTGTGGGTGGCGAGGACCGAGCCGTTGCCGGGGAGGGCGAGGCCGATGGCCTCGGCCAGGCAGTTCATCGAGTTGGCGGTGAACATGCCCGAACACGAACCGCACGTGGGGCAGGCGTTCTCCTCGATGCGCAGCACGTCCTCGTCGGAGACGTTCTCGTTGGCGGCGTCGACCATGGCGTCGATCAGGTCGAGCTTGCGGACCGTGCCGTCGACGAGGATGGCCTGCCCGGCCTCCATCGGACCGCCCGAGACGAAGACGACCGGGATGTTGAGGCGCATCGCGGCCATCAGCATGCCGGGGGTGATCTTGTCGCAGTTGGAGATGCAGATCAGCGCGTCCGCGCAGTGCGCCTCGACCATGTACTCCACGGAGTCCGCGATCAGGTCGCGCGAGGGCAGCGAGTACAGCATGCCGCCGTGCCCCATCGCGATGCCGTCGTCGACGGCGATCGTGTTGAACTCGCGCGGGATCGCACCGGCCGCGCGGATGGCGTCGGAGACGATCCGGCCGACGGGCGCCAGGTGCGTGTGGCCGGGGACGAACTCGGTGAAGGAGTTGGCGACCGCGATGATCGGCTTGCCGATGTCCTCGCTCGCTACGCCCGACGCACGCATAAGGGCGCGTGCACCCGCCATGTTGCGGCCGTGGGTGACGGTGCGGGACCGGAGCTCGGGCATCGGGTTCACTCCCCAGGGGTGCGGCTGCGCCGTACGCGGCCGCGACTGTAGACAGGAATCTGTTTACGAGGCTACCGCTTGCCGCCCGGGATGCGGACGGCGAGTCCGGATGCCGGGACGCGAGGGTCAGCCTGCGGTCACTCCTCCGTCAGGTAGCGCTGGAGCGTCGGGGCCACCATGGCGACGATCGCCTCCGGGTCCGCCGACGCGAGGGGCTCCACCTGGACGACGTACCGCAGGATCGCGATGCCGACCATGTGTGAGGCGGCCAGCTCGGCGCGGAAGGTCGGGTCGGGCACCTTCAGATCGGCGGCGACCCGCTCCAGGACCCGGCGCAGCACCAGCCCGCGCAGCACCTTCGCGGCGGCCTCGTGGGTGAGCGCCGACCGCATGACGGCCAGCAGGGGCGCCCGGCTGACCGGGTTCTCCCAGATCCCCAGGAAGTACCTGGCCAGCCGCTCCCCGATGCCGTCCGGGCCCTCGCCCAGGATCGCCGGAACCACCAGGGCGGGCTCCATGCTGACCTCGATGGCCTCGGCGAACAGCTCGTCCTTGCTGCCGAAGTAGTGGTGGACCAGCGCCGGGTCCACGCCCGCCACCTTGGCGATGCCGCGCACCGAGGTCTTGTCGTAGCCGCGCTCCGCGAACACCTCGCGGGCGGCGAGCCGGATCCGCTCCTGGGTGCCGGGGCCCTCCCCTGCCTCGTCCTGGCGGGGCCGGCCGGGGCCGCGGCGGCGCGGCTTCGCGGGCCCGGTCACGGGCGGCGGGCCCGGGGGCGGGGCCGGGCGGCGGTGGCGAGGTGCAGGCGGGTGAAGGCCAGGGCCTCGGCGAGGTCGGCCTCCCGCTCGGCGGAGGACATGGCGCGCCGGGTGTTGACCTCGATCACCACGTGCCCGTCGAAGGAGGTCCGGGCGAGGCGCTCCAGCAGTTCGGCGCAGGGCTGTGTGCCGCGGCCGGGGACCAGGTGCTCGTCCTTGGCCGAGCCGTTCCCGTCGGCGAGGTGGACGTGCGCGAGCCGGTCGCCCATCCGGTCGATCATCGCGGTGGCGTCCGTCCGCGCGGTCGCCGTGTGCGACAGGTCGACGGTGAAGTGCCGGTAGTCGTCCTTGGTGACGTCCCACTCGGGCGCGTACGCGAGCATCTCGCGGTCGCGGTAGCGCCAGGGGTACATGTTCTCGACGGCGAACCGCACGTCGGTCTCGTCCGCCATCCGCCAGATGCCGGTGACGAAGTCGCGGGAGTACTGGCGCTGCCAGCGGAAGGGCGGGTGCACGACGACGGTCGACGCCCCGAGCCGCTCGGCCGCGGCCTGGGCCCGCTGGAGCTTGGTCCACGGATCCGTGGACCACACGCGCTGCGTGATGAGCAGGCAGGGCGCGTGCACGGCCAGGATCGGCACCTGGTGGTGGTCGGACAGCCGCCGCAGGGCGTCGACGTCCTGACTGACCGGATCCGTCCAGACCATGACCTCGACGCCGTCGTACCCGAGGCGCGCGGCGATCTCGAAGGCCGTCGCGGTCGACTCCGGGTAGACCGAGGCGGTGGAGAGGGCGACTTTCGCGGTCGGGGTCCGGACTGGTTCTGCCACGCAGACAGGTTACGGGCCCGCGGCCCCCGGAGAACGTGAGGCCCACCACGCGGGGGATCGGGGCGGGGGGTGAGGTGGGGTGGGGGGGGGTGGGGTGGGGT
>NZ_JOFT01000068.1 GCF_000725805.1 Streptomyces xanthophaeus
CGACCGGCTCGACGCGGCCGGCATCGAGGCCGACGAACTGACCGTCCACACCCCCGACCTGGACGACGTCTTCTTCGCCCTGACCGCCACCACCGTGCCCAGCCAGCCCAAGGAGTCCGTCCGATGAGCACCCTCGCCCTTGCCGTACGCGACTCCTCGACGATGCTGCGGCGCAACCTCCTGCACGCACGCCGCTACCCGTCCCTCACCCTGAACCTGCTGCTGACGCCGATCATGCTCCTGCTGCTCTTCGTCTACATCTTCGGCGACACGATGAGCGCCGGCATCGGCGGCGGCGACCGCTCCGCGTACATCGCCTACCTCGTCCCCGGCCTGATGCTGATGACCATCGGCAGCACCACGATCGGCACGGCCGTGTCCGTCTCCAACGACATGACCGAGGGCATCATCGCCCGCTTCCGCACGATGGCGATCCACCGCGGCTCGGTCCTCATCGGCCACGTCATCGGCAGCGTCCTGCAGTGCATCATGAGCGTGGTCTTCGTGGGCGCCGTAGCGCTGGCCATCGGCTTCCGCTCCACCGACGCCACGGCCCTGGAGTGGCTGGCCGCCTTCGGACTGCTCGTGCTCTTCGCCCTGGCGCTCACTTGGATCGCCGTCGGAATGGGCCTCATCAGCCCGAACGCCGAGGCCGCCAGCAACAACGCGATGCCGATGATCCTGCTCCCGCTCCTGTCCAGCGCCTTCGTCCCGGTCGACGCGATGCCGGGCTGGTTCCAGCCCGTAGCCGAGTACCAGCCCTTCACCCCGGCCATCGAGACCCTGCGCGGCCTCCTCCTCGGCACCGAGATCGGCCACAACGGCTGGCTCGCGACGGCCTGGTGCCTCGGCCTCGTGGTCCTCGGCTACTTCTGGTCGGCCGCGAAATTCAACACCGACCCGAAGTAACCCCCATGACAACGCGGGAAACGGCACGCGGGCCCGGGACGACATCGTCCCGGGCCCGCGCGCCGTGTAACGCCCCAGGCTCAGTTGTAGGTACCGGTGAGGGCGATCCCGGTGCGGGCGCCGGTGACACCGTTCAGGTTGATGGCGGCCGCCGCGTCCCAGCTGGCGCCGGCGTGGCGGATGGTGTGCAGGACCCGGCCGTCGGTGGTCACGAGCCCGACCTGGAGCTCGCCGTCGACAGCGGCCGCGGCCACGTCCGTGACGGTGGCTCCGGAGACGACCGAGGACAGGTCGCGGAACGACTGCCAGTGCCCGGTGCCGAACCGGATGCCGTGGTACTGCTTGGTGCCCCCGGCAGCGGTGGCGACCAGCTGGAGGTCGGCGCCGGTCCCGGCGACGGCCACGTCCTCGATCCCCGACAGCCCGGCCTCGACGGACGCGTCGCCCCAGGCCGAGAACGACCCGTCGGCCTTGCGCAGCGTGTGCTGGAGGTTCCCGCCCGCGAGGGCGACGAACTGCACGTCGGTGCCGGTCCTGGCCACGGTCACCTTCGTGGCGGGCGTGCCGCCCGGGGTGCCGAGGGAGACGAACGGCTTCCAGTTCCCGTCGGGGTAGCGGATGGTGTAGTGGACCACGCCATCCGCGACGACGGCGACGTAAAGGTCCCCGCCCACCGAGACCGCGGAAGCCTGGGTGATGTTGCCCGGTACGCCGGCCGCCCCCTGGGTGACGTCGGCGAAGCCCGCCCAGGAGCGGTCCGTGAAGCGGATGGTGTGGTAGAGCTTGCCGTCGTTGCCCACGGCCAGCATGTGCGTATCGCCGTTGATCCCGGCTTCCGCTATCTCCTTGGCGCCCGAGGGGACCTCGCCCGACGCGCCCTCCACGTTCCCGAAGGCGGTCCACTGCCGGTCGGCGGTCCGGATGCCGTGGAAGACCGACCCGCCGGACTGGACCGCGACCTGAGCGCGCCACCCGGACTCGTTGTCCGGCACCTCGGGGCTCTGCCCGCAGTTCTTACTGGTCAGCTGCGAACCCATGCTGAACGGAACACCGTTGAACACCGACTGCTTCACCGTGCCGTTGTACTGCTGCTCGTAGTGCAGGTGGGCACCCGTGGACTTCCCCGTGCTGCCGACTATGCCGATCTTCTGCCCGCGGGTGACGCGCTGCCCGACCGTGACGTCGTGGTCGTTCAGGTGGGCGTACAGCGTCTTGGAGCCGCTGCCGTGGTCGATGACCACGTACTTGCCGTAGCTGGTCGTCAGCGACTTCACGACACTCACGGTGCCGTCGGCGCTGGCGAGGACCGGCTGGTTCTCCGTCGAGCCACCCCGCGTCCAGTCGATCGACAGCGTGGAGGGGCTGTGCCCGCTGTACGTCTTGCCCAGCCATGTCTGCTCGCAGCTGAAGGGCATCTGGTAGGCGGGCCCCGCGGCGTGCGAAGGCGTGGCGGCCAGAGCAACCAGACCGGACGCGGCCAGGGCCAGCCCGGTCGCGGAGGTCAGGACACGGCGGGAGAAGGTGACAGACATGGGGATTCCTCGGAAGCTCGTGCGGGGGCGCAGGTCGAAGGCCTGCCGGATGCTCGCGTTCGTACGACGGCGTGCGGGCATGGCAAACCTCCCCAGGGCGAAGACGTGGATGTGGTGCAGACGTATCGGTTGCGGGAACACGAACCAGTCGTCTTCCCCAGCCCCTGCGGGCCGTTGAGAAGATCATGTCCGCTGGTCAGAGCCCGATCCAGAGTTTCCGCCTGGCCCCAAGCTGCCTGACACCAAGGCGCCAGGCCACGAGGGCTGGGACACCCGGAACCACCGACGGACCGGGGGAGAGCACCCCCTCGCCCGGGTGCGAGAATCCAGATCATGAAGCCTGGCGTGTGGAGTGCAGGACCCGTAGGCGGGGGCGATACAGGCCGTGAGGAGCTGCTGGAGCTGGTCGGACAGGCCGCGAAGGGCCTCACGGCCGGCCGGGTCGTGACGGCCGCCGTCGAGTGCGGTCTGTGCGGTGCGGAGGGTTTCGAGTGGGCCGAGTTCGAGGTGTGGGGGAGGGAGTGCTACTGCTTCGGCTGCCTCCTCCCGATCGGGGTACTGGACGGGGACGTCCAGGAGCGCGTGCTCCCCGGCGCGGGCACGGCCTGGTGGAGGCTCACCCCGGAAGAACCTGCTGCCTACGTCAAGTGCCCAGCAGGGCACATGGCCTTCCAGGCAGCCGTGGCGCTGACCCTCTCCGAGGACGGCCAGGTGCACAGCCTCTCCGCGGGTCTGAGATGCCCGGAGGACGGCGGACTGCACCTGCTCCTCGACAATGAACCGGTCACCCCGCTCCCCACCTGACGCGACCACAGCACAGGAAGCCCCCGGCCCCGGCTGCACCCTCGAGGGGCGCGGCCGGGGCCTGGTGGTGCGCTGCGCGGGTCAGCGGGCGGTGGCTACCGCACCGAAGTAGACGGTGGCGGCCTGGTGGCACGCCGTGCGTTCGGCGGGCGTGTAGACCTCGGGGAAGCCCCGCTGGTCGCATATCTCCTTCAGGTCCTGGCGGAAGATCAGGTCCATGCGCTGCTTTCCGGCTTCGTTGGTGACGAAGGCCGTCTCGCCGAAGAGGTCCCGGTAGTTGCGGTACCCGAAGTCGTGGCGGACGCAGGCGAGGGTGAAGTCGTAGCTGCCGACGGCGTTCGGGGCGGGAGAGTTGCACACGTTGGTGCTCCACCGGAACTCGTAGCGGTCGGGCTTGCCCGTGCGGTAGGCGCCGTACTTCCGGTACCAGGCGTTGGTGGCGTCGGCGCCGAACTGGGTGAGGGCGGTCAGGCGGGCGGCCTTCTCGGCGTGGGTGGCCGGGGCGACGGGAGCGCGCAGGTTGCGCCACTCATCGGTGGTGCCGTCGCCGTCGTACTTCTGGACGGAGCGGCGGTCGGAGGAGAGCCGGTAGAGGTAGTCGCCGCTGGTGGCGAAGGCGGCGGCGGGACCGCCGATACGGTTCCACTCTCCGGGCTTGCCGTTGTACTTGTAGAGGTCGCCGGTCGCCTTGTCGGTCCTGTACAGCGTGTTGCTGGCGAAGATGTGCCCGGAGGGCCCGCCGACCGGCTTCCACTTGCCGCTCTTCGCATCACGTTCGATGACCGCGGCCCCGTCGGGGGTCAGCCCGTAGAGGTTCTTGTCCGTGACGGCGAACGTGGCGCCGGGCCGGCCGGCCTTGCTCCACCGGTCGGGCTTCTCGTCGTACGAGTAGAGCTCGCCGGTGGCCAGGTCGGTCTTGTAGAGGGTGCTGATCGGCCGGCGGCTGAGGTCCTTGACCGTGCGGCGGACGTCCTTGTGAGGGGCGGCGTAGATGTTCGAGGCGGGCCCGCTGATCCTTGTCCAGATGTCATCCTTCCCGGTGTACTCCCAGACTCCGCTCTTGTCGGGGCTGATGCCGTACACCTTCTCGCCGCTGGCGACGAACGTGAGACCGGGACTCCCGATGCGGTCCCACTGGCCGGGGCTGCGCTTGTACTTGTGGATGTTGCCGGGGGCCGTATCGGTCGCGTAGAGGTGCCCGCCGCCGGCGTAGATGTTCTTCGCGGGCCCGTGCACCTTGATCCAGTTGCTCTGGTGGGTGGACCACTCGTAGACGCCCTGGTGGTCGGAGGAGAGCGCGTAGACGGCCGACCCGGTGCTGACGATCTGCTCCATGACGATCGTCGGCCCGGCGGTGGAGGCACGGTGGGCCTGCCGCTTGGCAGGGGCGGCGTTCGCCGCGACACCCAGAGCGACGACTCCGACGGCGAGCAGGCACAGCATGCGGAACGCACCGTGGAACCTGCGCCACCAGGTGACGGCACCCTTCGGCGCCTGCGGGGGCATGACGTTGTTCATCGAGATCCCTTCAGAGAAACGATTCAGAACGTGAAGATCCACTGCCAGAAGGAGCCCCGAACGCCGGGCGCACAGCGGCCGGCCGCAGGAACGCCAACCGGCCGGACAGCCGCGGCCGAGCCGGCCGAAGCCTTCGAACCGGAAGCCGGCGCGGACACGGCGGCCGTGGCCTTGGACGAGGGCACGGCAGTAGTCGCCCGGGCGGGCTTCGCGGGAGCGGTGGATGTGGCAGGCACCAGGGCGAGCGCCCGAGGCGTGCTGGTGGCGGTGATGAGCTTCTTGTAACGCAAGGGCACGTAGGCGCTGCGGGGGTGCCCGGCGATCCGGCTGTCGTGGATGTTGGCGGTGTCCTTGCGGGCGGGTCGTCCGCTGCGGCTCTCGCTGTAGTAGACGAAGTCGCCCTTGGCCTTGTCGGTCCAGCCGCCGAACAGCACGGCATGGGCAGCCGGGTAGTCGAGGGCGTCGCCGGCCTCCAGCTGGTCGAAGCCGGACAGCCGGTCGGCGACGGCAGGCAGTGACTGGGTGGTCAGGCTCTCCTTCAGCTGCCAGGCCATGGACACGAACCCGGAGCAGTCCTGCCGGTAGGAGCCGCCGGTCGCCTCGTCCTTCCACCACCTGCCCTGGCTGTAGGAGACGCGCTTGTCGACCCAGTGCTTGGCGCGGGCGATGACCTGTTCCCGGGTGACCGGCCCGCCGGGGGCCGCACCGTTCCCGATGGTTCCCGTCGAGACGGGCTTGGCGTAGCGGTCGACGCTGTCGGCCTGCGCCGGCATGACGGTCAGACCGACGGCCATCACCAGGCCGGCCAGGGCCGCGACGACTTTGGGCCGGCGTATCAACGGCTCTTTCACGGGGTTCCTTCGCTGTGGTGGATTCCGCCGTCCGGGTTGGCGGAAGCGGTGGAACACCACGTTGGAACCTGATCTGATTGTCCGGCGGCGCGTACTCGCGTCTGTGCAGGTCAGCGGGGGTGGGGACTCCGGATATCCGCGAACTTGCACGAACACGCGCGGGCAAGCCGGACCTTGGAGGGGGAGCAATGAGCAGACCTGGACGCCCGCCGGGCCCGCTGAAGGGCCGCACCGCCGAGGCGAACGACCTCGCGCAGTTCCTGCGAGACCTGACCACCGAGCACACGGTCAGCCGCCTCGCGGAGCTCTACGGCGGCAACCGGACCGGATGGAGCGAGTACCGCTCCGGCCAGCTGATCATTCCGCTGTCACGGCTCAAGCAGGTCATCGAGGACCGCTACACCCGCGACGCCCGCACCAGAGACCAAACCCTCCAAGAGGCACGCCGCCTCTGCAGCGCCGCGATGGCCGCGTCGGCAGCCGTGAACACCGCGGGCACGGCGGCAGTTTCCGTGCCGACGGCGCAACCGGCTCCCGCAGCCGGCCAGGCTGATCCGGCAGCTTCCTCAGCCCCGGAAACGACTTCGACACCGGACACGGCCGAGACCCCGGCCGACCGGGAATCCGCCGCCACAGCCCCGGACCGGAACCCCGTCCCGGACGACCCGCTCGGCGGTGAGCCCGGCGCATTGTCCGCGGACAACCCCCTGACCGCTCCTGATGCGGGCGAGCCGGTCGTCTCGCACTCGCTCGCGGGTCCCGGCGAGTCGTCGGGCCGCCGGGCCGGGCGTTGGCGGACCCCGGCCCAGTGGGCGGCGCTCGCAGCCCTGGTCGCGGTCCTGGTCATCGCCAACCGGCCCGACCACGCGAACGACCCCTCCGCGGACGCCTCTTCGCCGAACGACCCAGGGCAGGACCAGCAGACCTCAGCACCGGCCGATCCGGGTTCCGCGCCGAGCGCCACCCCGACACCCGAGACATCCGGCCTCGCGGCCACCCCGGAGCCATCAGCAGACCCGCCCTCCTCAGCACCCGCCCAGCCGGCCCCGGCGGAGAAGAAGCCCGCCCCGGCCGCAAGCCCGCCACCACTCGCCGCACCACCGGCCTCGCCCCTCCACCGGACGCTGCGCAACGTCACCACAGGCAAGTGCCTGGACATCGCCACCGGCGGGATCCCGAACCAGGGAAGCAAAATCACCCAGTTCGACTGCGGCGCGGGCTCGGGGCACCAGCAGGCCTTCGATCTCGTCGACGGAACCGACGGTCTCCTGATCCGTTCCTCGGCCCAGCCCGCGCTCTGTTTCGACCTGCCGGACTACGGTGCCCCCACCAAGGCCTACGTCGGTCTCTACCCCTGCCAGAACACGACTGCGGACAACCAGCTGTGGTACCGCAAGTGGAACGCCGACCAGAGCGCGTTCCTCCTGGTCAACGTCAAGTCAGATCAGGCAGGCCGACCGATGTGCCTGGACGTCGACGACTACTCCACGAAGAACAACGGCCAGCGCGTCGGCATCGCCCCCTGCAACTACACCAACAACGACGACCACTGGTGGACCCTGCCCTGACCGCACTGGAGCCGGGGCCACCTCGGCCAGCTCCGAGGCCGGACGGGGGCGGGGGCAGGAGCCAGGGGGCGGTGCTCGATCATCCGTTTGTTCTGGAGGAGCGGAACAAACCGGTTTAGCTAGTGCTACCGGCTTGCTCGCGAGCGGACATGATCGGGCATCGGGCATCGGGCATCGGGCTGCGGTTCAGCGGTGCAGTTTCAGTGGTTTTCGGAGGCCTCGACTGCCATCGTTCAGTGGACCTGGCACAGGATGATCTTTCCAGAGTCTAGCTGGAGTAAAGATTGAACCCCCTTTCTCCAGCACGGAGCGTGGGATCTCCGGACTCCTTGAAGGGGGCCACACCATGGTGGAGCGCAGTGGAACCAGTGGGTGACCGCCACCTGGTCCTCCTACCTGTATGAGTCCGCCGCCTTGATCACCGACGACGCCTGTGTACGGCTGCTGTGGGCTGCCCGCGTGCTACCTCACGCCGGAAGGGTGTCGTCCGGCAGTGGGGTGGGGACGAAGCATCCATGTCGAAGACTTGGCGCACTGTTTTGGTGCTCGGGTTCATGGGCTGGAGCGTGTTCGCGTACCAGTGGACCGAGGTCGGGTGCAGCATCCCTCGGGCCTATCTCGCGGTGGTCGAGTATGGGACACCGGAGGGCATCGAGTTCTTGCCTGCCTGCCACGGGTAGGAGACGGTGACAGGAAGGCAAAGCCGAAGACCCCGGCCAGTGAACGGGGAGGACTTCCCGAGATGTGGTCAAGGGGTCTTGCCAGGCCCCTGTTGCTAGCGGGCCTTGGCCCTGGAGGCGGAGCGGGAAGGGCCAGGGTGGGGGAGCGGAGCGGCCCCTCCCAACAGGCCGGAGGCCCGGGCTTTGTGAAACAGGGTCACCTCCCGCGCGAAGCGCGGGAGCCTTGGGGCCTGCGGAGCGGGCCTCCTCTGTGGGGCGCAGCGGAACCAGAGCGAAGCGTAGGGCTGCTTTAGCTTCGCGAAGCGAAGCTCCTCCGAGCGGAGCGAGGAGGTTCTTTTGGCCGAGCGCAGCGAGGCCAGTCGCTTCCTCAGTCCGGAGCGAAGCAGAGGACTACCGGCCCGCAGGGCCGGCCTTAGCTCGGCGAAGCCGAGCCCCGCCGAGCGCAGCGAGGCCCTCTCCTTCTTAGGTCCGGAGCGAAGCCGAGCTAAGGCTGCCCCTGCGGGGCGGTTCCCTCGGTCGAGCGCAGCGAGGCCCTCTCCTTCCTAGGTCCGGAGCGAAGCGGAGGACCAACGGCCCGCCAGGGCCGGCTTTAGCTTGGCGAAGCCAAGCTAAAGC
>NZ_JOFT01000069.1 GCF_000725805.1 Streptomyces xanthophaeus
CCCATCCCCCCCCCCATGTCGCGCCCGCCCCCGACCTGGCTCAGGCTGGAGGGGTCGGGGTCGGGGTTCTTCTCAGGTCCTCCTGGTGGGCCGGATGCGGAGGAGTGATGGTGGCGACGACGCGTGACGGTGCTCCTGTCGCGATCGAAGGCGGCGGCGTGGAGCTGCGGATGAAGGAGCTCGGCGGGGACATGACCGTCGCCTTCGTGCGGCTGCCCGAAGGCGCGGACATGGGCCCCGCGGTCAAGGGGCTGCCGGGGGACATGTGTCAGTGCCCCCACTGGGGCTACCTCTTCAAGGGGCGCCTGAAGATGCGTACGCCGCACGGGGACGAGGTGTACGAGGCGGGTGAGGCCTTCTACTGGCCCGCCGGTCACGTTCCGGAGGCGCTTGAGGACTGTGAGTACGTGGACTTCTCGCCGACGGGGCCGTTCGCCGAGGTGATCGACCACATCAAGGCGGGGGCATCGGGCTGAGCCCCTTCACCCCTGCGGGAGCTCCGTCAGGCGGTTGACCTCCGCCGCGTGTTCGCTGAGGCGGTGGCCGGTGCTGCCCGAGGTGTAGAGGACCGTGCCGACGACGGCGGTCGGCAGGGAGAGCAGCAGCAGGGCGAGCAGGCCGGCCCAGTCGCGCTCGGAGTCGCAGCGGGTGCCCTCGGCGGCGGCGTAGTCCTCGTAGGGGCGGTTGCGTTCGCTGTGCTTCGTGTAGAAGACGCGGGACTCGCAGTTCGCGTCGTCGCGGCCCTCCGCGCTGAAGGGCAGCAGCAGCTGGCAGGCGATCCACAGCCAGATCCCGGCGGCGGCGGCCAGCAGGCTGAAGCCCCAGGCCTGCTTGCGGCGGGCGCTCTCGCGGAAGGCCGTGTCGTACACCAGTGCTCTCATGCCGCCGAAATTAGCAGCCGGAATCAGAAGCCAGGATCAGCAGCCGGAATCAGCAGTCCGAGCGGCGGCGTCCGGGTCGCCTACGGCTTCTGGTTCTCGGCGATCAGCCGCTTGAAGGCCTCCGGGGTCACGGACTTGATGCCGTCCCCGGAGTTGACGGTGATCTTCTTGCCGTCGATGAAGACCGCGGGGGTGCCGTTGATGTCCTCGTCGTAGAAGGCCCGGCCGACCTTGTCCACCCAGGGCATGTAGGTGAGTTCCTTGACCGCCCGGTTGAAGGCGGCCGTGCGCAGGCCCGGGACCTGGTCCGCGAGGGCGAGGAGGGTGGAGGTGGAGGCGAACTTGTCGTCGGTCTCCTTCTCCGGGTGGTTCGCGAAGAGGACCTGGAGGTAGTCCATGAACTTCCCCGGGCTCTCGTTCGCCGCAGCGCCCAGGGCGCCCAGGGCGCGCTTGGAGCCCTTGCCGCCGCCGAGGGCCCCGTCCAGGAAGGTCGCGAAGCGGTACTCGACCCGGTAGGCGCCGGCGTCGGCCTGTTCCCTGATGGTGGGGCCCAGGCCCTGTTCGACGCCCGCGCAGAAGGGGCAGCGGGGGTCCAGCCAGATGGTGAGGGTGTGCGGGGCGTCGGCCTTGCCGTACGGGACGACGATGCCGTCCTTGCCTTCGGTGTGGGCGGGTTGGACGAATGGCTTGCCCGCGGCCTCGTCGTCGCCCGGTCCGGCCGACTTCGTCGCATAGATCCCCGTACCGGCGGCGACGGCGAGCACCGCGAGGACGGCCCCGCCGATGAGCAGGCGGCTGCGCCGCTGCGTGCGGCGCGCCTGTGCCTCGCGTTCCGCGCGGAGCCGGTCGCGGGCCTCGCGGCGCTGGTTGCTCTTCGTGGTACTCGCCATGGACACCAGCGTAAGGAGTGAATCAGGTGAAACCAGAGGACTTTGGGGTGATCCGGGCATGGGCGAAGGTCCTCGGACGGACGGGTCGTGGGGCCCGGGTGAAGACGAGACGAATGGTGCGTCACATCTGCTGGGGGAGCGGCGAGTCGAAGTCGAATACCTGATAGACAGGGGATATTCACGGCTCGTCCGGCTGTCGACGTCGACAGCCGCCTTGGGGGGATCGCCGCACTGTGAAGCCGCTTCACCGTCACCTCGTCAGTACCTCGCGCAAGGTCCTGTGCACGGCCGCACTCGCGGCCAGCCTGACCACGGCCGCGGTGGTGACCACACCGTCGACCGCGGACGCGGGCGAGTCCGGGCCGACCCCGGACAGTCCGCAGGCCACCGACCGCGGAGACGCCCGGCTCGACCTCCCCGTGGAGGTCGCCGACCCGCAGGTGCCCGATCCGGCGGGTGCCGGTACGGCCGAGGGGGCCAGCGGGATACCCGGAACGGCCCTCGACGCCTACCGTCGCGCCGAGGTGTCGGTCGCGGCCGCGCTCCCCGGCTGCAAGCTGCCCTGGCAACTGCTCGCGGGCATCGGCCGGGTCGAGTCCGTCCACGCCTCCGGCTACGGGCTCCAGGCGGACGGCTCCACCGAGAAGCCCATCCGCGGCCCGCGCCTCGACGGCAACGGCTTCGCCAAGATCCTGGACACGGACAAGGGCGAGTGGGACGCGGACACCGAGTTCGACCGGGCCTTCGGCCCGATGCAGTTCATCCCCTCCACCTGGGCCACCTGGAAGGCCGACGGCAACGGGGACGGCAAGCGCGACGCGAACAACATCTACGACGCCGCGCTGGGCGCCGGCCTCTACCTGTGCGCGGGTGACAAGGACCTCAGCAACCCGGCCAAGCTGGACGCGGCGATCCTCAGTTACAACAACTCGCGCGAGTACGTGAACACCGTGCTGGGCTTCATGCGGCAGTACCAGGAGGGCGGCGCCACCGAGGTGCCGAACCCGCCCGCCGGGAACTACCCGACCCCGCCGCCGGGCACCCTGCCGACCCCGCAGGCCCCGGTCACCCCGCAGCAGCCGGTCAAGCCGACGCCGCCGACCACCCCGCCGAAGACGCCCCCGACGACCCCGCCCACCACCCCGCCGACGACGCCCCCGACCACTCCGCCGACCGAGCCGGAGAAGCCGGTCCCGCCGGCTCCGCAGCTGGACGTGCTGGAGGTGGTCGGCGACAGCGCGCTCACGGCCGAGGCCGGGGCGCCGTTCGCGCGGGATCCGAAGGTCAAGGTGCTCCTCAGCGACGGCAAGCCCGCCGTCGGCCATGACGTCGTCTTCACCGTCGAGGGGGACTCCACCGCGGGCACCGCCTTCGCCGGCGGCGAGGATTCCGTGGTGGTCAAGGCGGGGGCCGACGGCACCGCGGCCGCGCCCGGTCTCACCGCGGGCTCCAAGGCCGGCACGTTCACCGTGCGGGCCTCGGCCTACGGCAAGGTGGGCGTGCGCACGGTGAAGTTCACCGGCACCGTGACCCCCAAGCCGCTGCCCTTCGCGGACCTGCTGGCCCGCACCGGCGGCACCGAGCCGCTGGAAGCGGTCGCCGGGAAGAGCCTCACCGGCATCGAGGTCCTGGCCACCGAGAAGGGCAAGCCCGTCGCGGGTACGCAGACCACCGCGGGCCTGGTCGTGAAGGACGCGGACGGCAAGTGGGTCCCGGTGGACCCGGCGACGGCGAAGGGTCCGTACTTCCGGGACGCGGACGGCAAGAAGCTCTTCACCCAGCAGCTGCCCAAGACGGGCGCCGACGGGAAGATCGCCGTACCGGAGCTGTTCACCGAGGACGTGCCCGCGGGGACGTACTTCCTGCGCCTGGTCACTCCGCAGAACGTGAGCCTGGTCCTGGAAATCAAGATCACGGCCCCGGTCACCGCCCCGGCCCCGCAGGACCCGCCCAAGTAGGCCCGACCCGGGCCCTGCCCGTGACGGACGAAGCCGCCCCCGGCGCCGTGGAAACGGCGCCGGGGGCGGCTTCGTCCGCGTCGGCCCCGCCCGTGCGGGAGGAGGGCGCGGGGAAAGGGCGCGGGGAAAGGCAGGAGCCCTGCCGCTCTGCTTGCGCAGAGGTGACAGGGCTCCTTGGGTACTGCTTATCCAACCGCGAGAGTTGGCCCAGGCGACTAGGCCGGGGTGACGTTCTCCGCCTGCGGGCCCTTCGGACCCTGCGTGACGTCGAAGTTCACCGTCTGGTTCTCCTCCAGGGAGCGGAAGCCAGAGGCGTTGATCGCGGAGTAGTGGACGAAGACATCCGGGCCGCCGCCGTCCTGGGCGATGAAGCCGAAGCCCTTTTCAGCGTTGAACCACTTCACGGTTCCGGTAGCCATGAGCCCTCCTATGGGCCAAAGGGTCGCCCTGCTCCAGAACCTGCTAAGAAGTCTGAAAACTACAAAAGCCTGCGGGTCACATTCTCCGCAGGCCTCGTACTGCAAGGGAAACCAAACTGCAACTTGCGACGAGCCTAGCACGCACCCTGCGGCCGAGACCAGAGGGAAAGATCACGTCACCCGGACGTTTGAGGCTCGCCGGAACGCTGACGTGTGACCCGCTGGAAGGCATAGGGAGATCCGAGGGCTAGTCTCGCGATGTGGACGTCTATCGCAGCCGGCCCCGCGTCGGCCACATCCAGTTCCTGAACTGCCTCCCCCTCTACTGGGGGCTGGCCAGAACCGGCACGCTGCTGGAC
This sequence comes from Streptomyces xanthophaeus, assembly GCF_000725805.1. Taxonomy (GTDB): domain Bacteria; phylum Actinomycetota; class Actinomycetes; order Streptomycetales; family Streptomycetaceae; genus Streptomyces; species Streptomyces xanthophaeus. Next base: position 4,508 of record NZ_JOFT01000069.1, read on the forward strand.
CTGGAGCTGACCAAGGACACCCCCGAGAAGCTCAGCGAGCGCCTGGTCGAGGGGGAGCTCGACATCGCCCCGATCACCCTCGTCGAGTTCCTCCGCAACGCCGACCAGCTCGTCGCCTTCCCCGACCTCGCGGTCGGCTGCGACGGCCCGGTGATGTCCTGCGTGATCGTCTCGCAGGTTCCCCTGGACCAGCTCGACGGCGCCCGCGTCGCCCTCGGTTCGACGTCCCGCACCTCCGTGCGCCTGGCCCAGCTGCTGCTCTCCGAGCAGTACGGGGTCGAGCCCGACTACTACACCTGCCCCCCTGACCTGGGGGTGATGATGCAGGAGGCCGACGCGGCCGTGCTGATCGGCGACGCCGCGCTGCGGGCCGCCCTGCACGACGCCCCGCGGCTCGGCCTGACGGTGTACGACCTGGGGCAGATGTGGAAGGAGTGGACCGGACTGCCGTTCGTCTTCGCCGTCTGGGCCGCCCGCAAGGACTACCTCGCCCGGGAGCCGGCCGTCGTGCAGAAGGTCCACGAGGCCTTCCTCGCCTCCCGGGACCTCTCCCTGGAGGAGGTCACCAAGGTGGCCGAACAGGCGGCCCGCTGGGAGGCCTTCGACGCCGAGCTGCTGGAGCGCTACTTCACGACGCTCGACTTCCGCTTCGGTCCCGATCAGCTGGCCGGCGTACGGGAATTCGCGCGCCGAACGGGAGCGACCACGGGATACCCGACGGATGTCGCCGTGGAGCTCCTGCCCGTGGCCGTTCCGGAACACTAAGGGCGCACCGGCTGCCTTTCCCGGCAATTCCCTTCCTTTTCGTATTCCGTTCGCCCGGGGTGAATACGGAATGGAATCGGCGCGCCCCGTGATCCGCCCCTGAGCCCCCGCCCACCGCCTAAGGTGCTGCTTGGCCGGACCGCGCAGGGTCCGCCGTCCGGGGGATGGGGGACAGGATGCAGCCGCTCGAAGCGGGCGAACCGAGGACCATCGGCGCGTACCGGCTGCTCGGCCGGCTCGGTGCGGGCGGGATGGGCCGCGTCTACCTGGGCCGCAGCGCGGGCGGGCGGACCGTCGCCGTCAAGATCGTGCACCCGCACTTCGCCGCCGACGAGGAGTTCCGGGCCCGGTTCCGCCGCGAGGTGGAGGCCGCCCGCCGGGTGGGCGGGGAGTGGACCGCGCCCGTGCTGGACGCGGACCCCGAGGCCCCGGTGCCGTGGGTGGCCACCGGCTACGTGGCGGGCCCCTCCCTCGACCGGGCGCTGGCCGGGCACGGCCCGCTGCCCGAGGCCTCCGTACGGGCGATCGGGGCCGGGCTGGCCCGGGCCCTGGTGGCGGTGCACGCGCTGGGCCTGGTGCACCGGGACGTGAAGCCGTCGAACGTGATGCTCACCCTGGACGGGCCCCGGCTGATCGACTTCGGGATCGCGCGGGCGACCTGGGGGTCCCCCCGGACGGAGTCTGGGGGAGGAACGGCCTCGCTCACCTCGACCGGGGTCTCGGTGGGATCCCCCGGCTACATGTCGCCCGAGCAGATCCTGGGCAAGGGGGTCACCGGAGCCGCCGACGTCTTCTCGCTCGGTGCGGTGCTCGCCTTCGCCGCGACCGGGCGGCCCCCCTTCAGCGGGGACAATTCGGCGACCCTGCTCTACAAGGTGGTCCACGAGCCGCCGGAGCTCGATTCCGTGCCGGCCGGGCCGCTGCGCGAGCTGATCGAGGCCTGTCTGGCGAAGCGGGCAGCGGACCGGCCCGCCCCGGAGGCCGTCGCGGCGGCCCTGGACGGGGCCCTGCTCGTCCCGGGCTGGCTCCCCGCGGCCCTGGTGGAGGAGGCCAGCCGGGCCGCGGTGGCCCTGCTCGACCTGGACGCCGTGGCGGCGGAGAGCCCCTCGGGCCCGGTCCCCTTCACCACTCCCTCGTACGGGGGCCAGGCAGCGCCGGTGCCCGGCGGGGAGTTTGGTGCGCCGGACCCCTCGTACGCGAACGGCGGCGGCCCGTACGGCCCGCCCGCGCACACGCCCGGAGCCGGGGTCCCGCAGACGCCCGGCGGCGGGGTCCCGCAGCCTCGGACCGCGCCGGAGGACCGCCGGGTGAGCCTGACCGCCGCCGGGCGCCGCTTCAGCTGCACCCTGGTCCTCGCGTCGGCCGCCGCGCTGGCGCTGCTGTCCGGCGGGCTGTACGGGATGGGCCTGCTGCCCGGGACGGGTGACGGGGGCCAGGACATGGCCGACGGCGGTCCGCGGCCCTCCGCTTCCGCCCCGGCCCCCGCCGCGAGCCCGCCGTCCGCGACCCCGGGCGGCGAGCCGAGCACCTCCCCGGGCGGCGGGGCCCCGAAGGGGACGCGGCAGGACGTCCCCAAGGAGCTCGTCGGCACCTGGAAGGGCACGGTCACCACCGCCCGAATGGGTGTCCCCAGCGAGTTCGAGATCACCATCAGGGGCGGCAAGGTCGGCGAGGTCGTGGCCCGGGACAAGTCGGTCCTGCCCGTCTTCGGGACCGACTGCAGCGGCGACTGGAAGCTCGCCTCCGCCACCGACCGCTCGCTCGTCCTGGACACCTCGGGCGGCCCGAACCCGGCCCCCGGCATCTGCTCCAACGGCTCCGCCGACGAGCGGTTCACCCTCAAGGAGAACGGGACCCTGCACTACGCGTCGGGTGACGGCCCGGCCGGGAACCCCGAGGGCGATCTGACCCGCAGCCCCTGAATTCCTCCGCCGGGCCCTGGCGTAGGCTGGCTCGGTCCGGACCTCTTGACACACCGCCGAAAGGTGACGCACCGGTGACCGACCAAACCACTCTCCAGTCTGTCCTCGACCGCGCCGCCGCTGGGGGCCGGATCACGAAGGAAGAGGCGCTCGACCTCTACCGGCATGCGCCGTTGCACGCGCTCGGCCAGGCGGCCGATGCGGTGCGCGAACATCAACTACACCAACGTGTGTGTGACGGCGTGCAAGTTCTGTGCGTTCTATGCGGCGCCGAAGGATGCGAAGAAGGGCTGGTCCCGGGATCTGGACGACATCCTGCGCCGTTGCGCGGAGACCGTCGAGCTCGGTGGCACGCAGATCATGTTCCAGGGCGGGCACCACCCGGAGTACGGGGTGGAGTACTACGAGGAGCACTTCTCGGCGATCAAGGCGGCGTTCCCGCAGCTGGTGATCCATTCGCTGGGTGCTTCGGAGGTCGAGCACATGGCGAAGATCTCGGGTGTGTCGGCGGAGGAGGCGATCCGGCGGATCCATGCGGCGGGTCTGGACTCGTTCGCGGGTGCGGGTGCGGAGTTGCTGCCGGAGCGTCCGCGGAAGGCGATCGCGCCGCTGAAGGAGTCGGGGGAGCGGTGGCTGGAGATCATGGAGATCGCTCACCGGCTGGGTGTGGAGTCGACGTCCACGATGCTGATGGGCACGGGTGAGACGAACGCGGAGCGGATCGAGCACATCGCGATGATCCGGGACACGCAGGACCGGACGGGCGGGTTCCGTGCGTTCATCCCGTACACGTACCAGCCGGAGAACAACCATCTCAAGGGCCGTACGCAGGCGACGATCTTCGAGTACCTGCGGATGATCGCGGTCGCGCGGCTGTTCCTGGACAACATCGCGCACATCCAGGGTTCGTGGCTGACGGTCGGCAAGGAGGCGGGTCAGCTGTCGCTGCACTTCGGTGCGGACGATCTGGGTTCGATCATGCTGGAGGAGAACGTGGTCTCCTCGGCGGGTGCGAAGCACCGTTCGAACCGGCAGGAGATCATCGACCTGATCCGCAAGGCGGGCCGGACCCCGGCGCAGCGCGCGACGACGTACGAGCACCTCCTGGTGCACGAGGACCCGGCGAACGACCCGGCCGACGAGCGCGTGGTCTCGCACATCTCCTCCACCGCCATCGAAGGCGGCACCGCACACCCCGAACTGAAGCTCATCGCGACGAACTGAC
>NZ_JOFT01000070.1 GCF_000725805.1 Streptomyces xanthophaeus
GCCCGGGTTCTCCGACTGCGCACTGCGCACCAGACCCCACACCGGAGCCTGCACCAGATCCGGCGCCTGCTCCCCCACAGCAACCGCGTTGCTCGTCACCACCACGAGCCGTGCCCCGCCCAGCACCTCACTGGCCAGCCACCGCTGAAGCAGATCCAGCGTGCCCGCCGTCAACGCCCGCGCAGCCGACGCCACCCCGGAACCCGACGGCGACTCGACCGCGACCGCCACGACCTCCGGCGCGGTCGCACCCTCGGCCACGGCCAGCTCCAACGCCGCGAGGTCCGCAAAACGCTCACCCGGTACCGGGCACCCACCCAGCACCGCCACCGACACCGATACCGGCGACGCCGCCGAACCGTCCGTCAGCGCAGTCCAGTCCAGCCGGAAGAGCGCGTTCTGCCCGCCGGACCGGTCGCCCGCCAGCTGCGCCTGGTCGACCGGCCGCACCGTCAGCGCGTCCACGGCCACGACCAGCGCCCCGCGCTCGTCGACCACGTCGATGCGCAGCGCCGAGTCCTCGGACCGGCCGATACGGGCCCTCACCCGCGACCCGACACCAGCTCCCGCGCCGTGGCCCAGCCGGACCCCCGACCAGGAGAACGGCAGGTCCACACCGGCGGCCAGGTCCTTCTCCACCAGCGCACCGTGCAGCACCGCGTCGAACAGGGCCGGATGCAGACCGAACCCGTCACCGCCGGCGCCCTCGGGCAGCGCCACCTCCACGAAGAGGTCACCACCCGCACGCCAGGCCGCACGCAGCCCCTGGAACACCGGCCCGTACTCGTAACCGGCGACCGCGACGCGCGGGTAGAGCGTGTCGACCGGCACCGCCTGGGCACCGGCCGGCGGCCACTGCGCACCGAACGGCCGGGCCGGCTCCGCCTGGTCCGTGAGCCAGCCGCGGGCGTGGCAGACGGCCGCTTCCCCGGCCTCCTCGGGCCGGGAGTACACCGCGACCTCACGACGGCCGTCACCGTCGGCCGCGCCCACGGTCACCTGCACCTGACGCGCACCGTCCTCGGGCAGGATCAGCGGCGCCTGGAGCACCAGCTCCTCCACGACCGGGCAGCCGGCTTCGGCCCCGGCCGTCAGAGCGAGCTCGACGAGGGCGGCGCCGGGCAGGATCACGGTGCCGAAGACGGCGTGGTCCTGCGTCCAGGGCTGGGAGTCCTGCGACACGCGTCCGGTGAACAGGGACTCGTCGCGGTCGCCCACCTGCACCACGGCGGCCAGCACCGGGTGGTCGAAGCGGGCCAGCCCGGCAGCGGCCGGGTCACCGGCCGTGCCCGGCACCATCCAGTAGTGCCGGCGCTGGAAGGCGTACGTCGGCAGCTGGACGCGGCCCGCCCCGCTGTCGGCGTAGAAGGCCTCCCAGTCGACCGCGGTGCCGGCCGCGTGGGCCTCGGACAGCGACCGGGCGAAGCGTTCGAACCCGCCTTCGCCGCGGCGCAGCGATCCGAGCACGGTGGCGCGGTCGGCGGCGTCCAGGGCCTGGATCGTCTCCTCCACCGGCACCCTCAGTACGGGATGCGGGGATGCTTCGATGAAGCAGTTCATGCCGTTGTCGAGCAGGGCACGGACACCGGACTCGAAGCGGACCTGGCCGCGCAGGTTCTGGTACCAGTAGGAGGCGCCGAGTTCGGACGTGTCGACGAACTCGTTGCGCAGCGTCGAGTAGAACGGGATGCGGCCGGAGCGCGGCGCGATGGGGCCGAGCAGTTCGAGGAGTTCGGCCTCGATCGTGGCGACCTGCGCCGAGTGGGAGGCGTAGTCCACGGACACGCGCGTCATCCGGACCTCTGCCTGCTCGCAGGCGGCGGCCAGCTCGTCGAGTGCCTCCGGCTCGCCGGAGACGACGGCGGCGGACGGTCCGTTGACGGCCGCGACGGATATGCGTCCGCCGTACGGTGCGATCAGTTCCTCGACGCGGTCGACCGGCAGCGCCACCGATGCCATGCCGCCCTTGCCCGCCAGGCGCTCGCGGATGGCGCGGCTGCGCAGCGCGACGACGCGGGCGGCGTCGTCCAGCGACAGTCCGCCGGCCACGTAGGCGGCGGCGATCTCTCCCTGGGAGTGTCCGAGGACCGCTTCCGGGACGACTCCGTACGACTGCCAGAGCGCGGCCAGCGACACCATCACCGAGAACAGGGCGGGCTGGACCACGTCGACGCGCTCCAGTGACGGTGCGCCGGGCACACCGCGCAGCACGTCCTCCAGCTGCCAGTCCACGTGCGCGGAGAGTGCCTTGCCGCACGCGGCGATCTCGGCGGCGAAGACGGGCGAGGAGTCCAGGAGGTCGACCGCCATCTGCTCCCACTGGGCGCCCTGCCCGGGGAAGACGAAGACCGCGCGGTCGCCGGTGACCCGGCCTTCCACCACGTGTGCGGCGGGCTCGGCGGCGGAGAGCGCCTTGAGTCCCGACAGGAGTGCGCCGCGGTCGGTGGCGACGACGGCCGCGCGCTTGTCCAGCTGGGCCCGCGTCGTGGACGACGAGAAGCCGAGGTCGAGGACGGACAGCTCGGGCCGGGCGATCATCAGCGCGCGCAGGCGGTCCGCCTGGGCGCGCAGCGCCGTGTCGCTGGTCGCGGACAGCAGGACGGGGACGGCCTGGGGGGCCGTGGCCGCGGTGCCGGGCGTGCCCGGGGCGGCGGGCGTCGCAGCGGGGGCGACGGCCGGGGTCTCAGCGAGCTCGGCGGGGGTCTCGGCAGGTGCTTCTTCGAGGATCACGTGCGCGTTGGTGCCGCCGACGCCGAAGGAGGACACGCCCGCGCGGCGCAGCCGCTCTCCGGGCAGCCAGGGCTGTGCCTCGGTCAGCAGCGTGACCTCGCCGGCCGTCCAGTCGACGTTGGTCGAGGGGGCGTCGACGTGCAGGGTCCTCGGCAGCAGCTCGTTCTGCATGGCCTTGACCATCTTGATCACACCGGCCACGCCCGCGGCGGCCTGGGTGTGCCCGATGTTGGACTTGATGGAACCCAGCCGCAGCGGGCCGTTCTCGCGCTCGCGCCCGAAGGTCGCGAGGAGCGCCTTGGCCTCGATCGGGTCGCCGAGCGGCGTTCCGGTGCCGTGGCCCTCGACGGCGTCGACGTCGGCGGCGCGCAGGCCCGCGTCCGCGAGCGCCTGGCGGATCACCCGCTCCTGCGAAGGCCCGTTCGGTGCCGTCAGGCCGTTGCTCGCACCGTCCTGGTTGACCGCGCTGCCGCGGATCACGGCCAGGACCTTGTGGCCGTTGCGGCGTGCGTCGGACAGCCGCTCCACCACGAGCAGTCCGGCGCCTTCGGCCCAGCCGACGCCGTCGGCCGCGTCGGCGTACGCCTTGCAGCGCCCGTCCGGCGAGACTCCGCGCTGGCGGCTGAACTCGACGAAGACGCTGGGGCGCGCCAGCACGGTGACACCGCCGACCAGCGCCAGCGAGCACTCCCGCGAACGCAGGGCCTGCGACGCCAGGTGGACGGCGACGAGCGAGGACGAGCAGGCCGTGTCCACGGTGACGGCGGGGCCGGTGAAGCCGAAGGTGTAGCTGATGCGCCCGGAGGCGACGCTGCCCGCGGAGGCGATCGACAGGTAGCCCTCGACCTCGGGCCGCCGGTCGCTGGTTCCGGCGACGAATCCGTAGTCCTGGTACATCACTCCGCAGAACACGCCGGTGTCGCTGCCCCGCAGGGCGGTGATGTCCAGGCCCGCGTCCTCGAAGGCCTCCCAAGCCGACTCCAGCAGCAGTCGCTGCTGCGGGTCCATGACCATGGCCTCGCGCGGGCTGACACCGAAGAACTCGGCGTCGAACTCGGCTGCCCGGTCCACGAATCCGCCGCCGCGGGAGTAGGACGTGCCGGCGTGGTCGGGGTCGGGGTCGAAGAGGTTGTCGAGGTCCCAGCCGCGGTCCGCCGGGAATTCGGAGGAGGTGCCTGTGCGGCCCTCGGCGACGAGCTGCCACAGCTCGTCCGGGGAGGTGACGCCGCCGGGGTAGCGGCAGCTCATCCCCACGATGGCCAGTGGCTCGTGCGCGCGGTCCTCGTAGTCCTTGAGCCTCGCACGGGTCGTGTCGAGGTCGGTGGCCAGCCGCTTCACGTAGCGAACGAGCTTCTCTTGCTGCTGGACGTCGTTCACTTCAGTGGTCATCCGCCGTGTCCTGTTCGGTACGTCGTGGTCTCGGGCATGGGTCAGGCCTCGCCGAATTCGGCGTCGAGCAGCTCCAAGACCTCGTCCATGGTGCTGGCCGCATCGATCCGGTCACTGGTCCGTTGCGTGCCGTTGTCTGTGATCGTGCTGAGGAGGAGGCGCAGCCGTCCGGCCACGTGGGCCTTCTCGGCGCCCTCCAGGGTGGTGACCATCGTTTCGAGCTCGTCGATCTGCTGGTCGAGCCGCTCTTCGGCGGAGGGCTCCGCGAGCTCGGCGCCGCCGAGTTCCGACAGCAGCAGCTCGGCGACGGAGGCCGTGGTCGGGTGGTCGAAGACCATGGTCGGGGCCAGCCGTACGCCGCTGGCCCTGGTCAGCCGGTTGCGCAGTTCGACCGCGGAGAGCGAATCGAAGCCGAGGTCCTTGAAGGCGCGCGACGGGCTGACGCTGCCGGGCGAGGAGTGCCCGAGCACGGCGGCCACCTGCTGCTGCACGAGTTCGAGGACGGTCCGCGACCGCTCGGCCGCCGGAACGGCCGAGAAACGCTGGGCGAGGGTGATGCTCGTGGCCTCGGTGCGGCGCGTCGGTACGGGGGCGAGGGCGCGCAGCAGCACCGGCAGTGCGTCGGCGCGTCCCTTCGCCTTCAGGCCCCGGAGGTCGAGGAGTGCCGGGGCGAGCAAGGCGGTCCCGAACTGCCGTGAGGAGTCGAAGAGTTGAAGGCCCAATGCAGTGGTCAGGGGCTGTACGCCGATGCGCGCCAGCCGGGCACGGTCGGTGTCGTCCAGTTCGCCGCCCATGCCCGCGGACTCGGCCCACAGACCCCATGCCAGGGAGATCGCGGGCAGGCCCTCGGCCCGTCGCCGGGCGGCGAGGGCGTCCAGGAAGGCGTTCGCGGCGGCGTAGTTGGCCTGGCCGGGTGTGCCGATCAGGGCGGTGATCGAGGAGAAGAGGACGAAGGCGGACAGGTCCGCGTCCGCCGTCAGCTCGTCCAGGTGCAGGGCGGCGTCGAGCTTCGGACGCAGTACCCGCTCCAGCTGCTGCGCAGTCATCGACGCGACCAGGCCGTCGTCCAGGACGCCCGCGGCATGCACCACGGCCGTCAACGGCCGCTCCAGCGAGCCGAGGAGCTGCGCCAGCTGGTCCCGGTCGGCGACGTCGCACGCCGCCACCCGTACCTGCGCGCCCAGCGCCTCGAGCCCGGCCACCAGCTCCGGCACGCCCTCGGCGGCCGTGCCGCGCCGGCTCACCAACAGCAGGTGCTTCGCCCCGTACTCACGCGCGAAGTGCTCGGCGAACACCGCGCCCAGACCGCCCGTGCCGCCGGTGATCAGGACCGTGCCGTCCGGGTTCCAGGGGCGGGGCGACTCGCCGGGAACCTCGGCCCCGGCGGCGGCCCGTACCAGGCGCGGTGCGAGGACCCGGCCGGAGCGGACCGCGAGCTGCGGTTCGGCCAGATCGGCCAGGGCGGCCCAGTCCGGCGTCCCGCCGTCCACATCGCCGTCGCCGTTGCCGTCGACATCGGCGAGGACGAACCGGTCCGGGTGCTCGGACTGTGCACTGCGTACGAGCCCCCACACGGGGGCCTGTGCCAGGTCCACGGCCTCGTCGCCCACCGCGACACCGCGGTGGGTGACGACCACGAGCCGGGCGGCCTCCAGCATGTCGGCTTCCAGCCAGCGCTGGATCAGGGCCAGCGTCTCCCGGGCGACGGTGTGGACGGCCGCGGCCGTCCGGTCGGCCGGGGCCTGGATCGCAGCGACGACCAGCTCGGGGACCACGGCCCCTTCGGCCACTGCCCGTTCGAGCTCGTCGATGTCGGTGTGGTGCATCGGCCCGAGGGTGACGACGCTGATGGGCCCCTTCCCGGACCGGTCGGCCGGGATGACCGGCACCCAGTCGAGCTGGAACAGGGCGTCGCGCTGGTCTGCGCGGGCCGGCTTCAGCTGCGAGCGCTCGACGGTGCGGAACGACAACTGCGCGATGCCGGCGATGGGTTCGCCGTGCTCGGTGGCCAGGTCGACGCGCAGCGCGGACTCTCCGACGGAGCTGATCCGCACCCGTGCCGAAGCCGCTCCCGCTCCGGCTGCCGCACCCGCTTCGGGGAGGTTCACCCCCGACCAGGAGAACGGCAGGCGTGCGGATCCGTCACCGGCGTCGAGCCAGTCGAGGCCGCCGTGCAGGGCGGCATCGAACAGGGCCGGGTGGATCGCGAAGCCCGCGGCGCCTCCGGCCTCTTCCTCGCGGAGGGCGACCTCGGTGTAGACCGCGTCCTGGTCGCGCCAGGCGGCCCGTACGCCCTGGAAGGCCGGCCCGTATTCGTAGCCGAGGTCGGCGAGCCGGGCGTACAGCACGTCGGTGGCGAGGCG
>NZ_JOFT01000071.1 GCF_000725805.1 Streptomyces xanthophaeus
GACCTCCCGGGTGCCTGGAACGAGGTGCCGGAGAGCACGTACGGCGTCGTACAGCCCGGGGCCGACGAACTGAGGCCCTTCACCCCGATACCGGCCTGACCCCGACCGACAGGAGACCGACGATGAACGGTGCGACGCTCTATCTGGCAGCGGACTACCCGCTGCTGGACGTGTTCTGGACCATGATGCTGTTCTTCTTCTGGATCCTGTGGTTCATGCTGCTCTTCCGCGTCATCGGCGACATCTTCCGGGACGACGGGATGAACGGCTGGGGGAAGGCGGGATGGACCGCCTTCGTCATCCTGCTGCCCTACCTGGGCGTGTTCGTGTACCTGATCGCCAGGGGGCGGGGGATGGGCGAACGCGAGATGAAGCGGGTCGAGCAGAATGAGCAGGCCTTCCGCTCCTACGTACGCGAGAGCGCCGCCCCCAGGAGCAACGCCGAGGACCTGTCCCGGCTCGCCGAGCTCAAGAACCGCGGAGACATCACGGAAGCCGAGTACCAGCAGGCCAAGGCCAAGGTCCTCGCGTCCTGAGGACGCCGTACCGGCAGCCGTACGGCAACCGCAGAGGAGAGGCACCTCATGGTGCTCGACCTGATCCTCATCGGCCTGGCCGTCACGCTCTTCCCCTTGCCGATCATGGCCTTCGTCCTCGTCGTCTCCGCACCCCGAGGCGTCCACAAGGGGCTGGCGTTCATCCTGGCCTGGCTGGCCTGCCTGGTGGCCGTCATAGCGATCGTCCTGTTCCTCACCGGCGGCCAGCCGCCGCCGCCCCGCTCCCCGCCCTCCATCGGGGCACTCGTCGCCACGCTGGTCATCGGTGTGGGGCTGATCGTCTACAGCGAGCACAGACGTCGCCGGCACCGCCGTACGGGGCCGGCTCCGAAGCGGGAGACTGCCGGGACCTCGCTGTCCTCACGCATGGACGACGCGACCGGATGGTCCGCCGCCGCGCTCGCCGTGCTCCTGCAGCCCTGGGGGATGGTCGGCGCCGCTGCCGCCACCGTCGTGCAGGCCGACCTCTCCCACGGGGCGACCTACGTGGCCCTGGCCGGGTTCTGCCTGCTGGCGACCTCCAGCCTGCTGGCCATGGAGCTGTACATGGTGTTCGCGCCGGAAAGGGCCCAACTCGTCCTGACCGGCCTGCGCGCATGGCTCCAGAGCCACAAGGACCAGGCGGTCGTGGTCGTCTGCCTCCTGCTCGGCCTGTGGCTCGTCGGCAGGAGCCTCTACCAGCTCACGGGCTGAACCCCCCGAGAGGCGCCGGGACTTCAGGCGCCTCTCGGCCTGTGGAGCTGCCGGGCCTGAGGAGTCGCCAGGCCTGAGGAGCTGCCGGGACGTCAGGAGCCGAGGAGCCTGCTCTTCTGCTCCGCGAACTCCGCCTCGGTCAGGATTCCCTGCTCCTTCAGCGCTCCGAGCTCCTTGAGCTGGGCGATCCGACTGCTCATGTCGTCGGCCGGCGGCTGTGCGGGGGCCGGGGGAGGGGCCGGCGCAGCCTGCTGCTCGTAGGCCTGCGGCTCCTGCTGGGCCCATCGACCCGCCTGGCGCCGCGAGACCCGGTTGGAGACCGCCGTCGCCGTACCGGCGACCACCGCGGTGCGTGCTACTCCTCGAAGAAGACCGGACACGTCGCTTCTCCTCACCGACCGGGCGCAGGCCGGACAGTCCGGCTGAAGGCGCCCCGGCCTCCCTTCCAGCATGGCACCGATGGGTGGCTGCGCGCCCTGCGGGACCGGCCCGGCGGCGGAGACGGCCATCCGGGCGGATCATCGGACCGGGGACCGCACGCGCTCCCCGTCCCCTTCCGCCCCTCCCGTCGGCACACGGCGGCCGCCCGGAAAGGAATCCCGGCCATGGGCAAGGAAGCAGGAGATCCATGACGGAGCCGACCCCCCGAGAGGGTGCCTGCGCCGACGGGCGGCACCCGGGACAACCGGAAGAGGCGGACCGGTTGCGGGACATCCTGCGCGCGCCCGGCTACCTCAAGATCCTCGTCGTCTCCGCCGCCATCGGCGTCCCGGTGTCGCTGATCGCGTTCTGGTTCCTCGTCGGGCTGCACGAACTGGAGCACGTCCTGTGGACGGACCTGCCGCAGTCCCTGGGGCGGGACGCGCCCCCGTGGTGGTGGCCGCTGCCCCTGCTGCTGGTCGCCGGAGCCGTCGTCGGTCTGGTCGCCACGCGTCTGCCCGGAGCGGGCGGTCACGTTCCCGCCGAGGGGCTGCACGCCGGAGGCACCTCAGCGGCCACGCTGCCGGGTGTCCTGCTCGCCGCAGCGGCGAGCCTGCCGTTCGGAGCGGTCCTGGGGCCGGAGGCGCCGCTCATCGCGCTGGGCGCCGGACTGGCCATGCTCTTCCGCGACCTCACCCGTACCGCGGGGACCCGGCAGGCCACGGCGCTGCTCGGCGCGGCCGGTGCCGCCGCCGCCATCGCGGCGATCTTCGGCAACCCGGTGATCGCGGCCGTCCTGCTGATCGAGGTGGCGGGGGTGGGCGGGCCGCAGCTCTTCGCGGTCATGCTGCCCGCCCTGCTCTCCAGCGGGGTCGGATCCCTGGTCTTCACCGGCTTCGGGCGGTGGACCGGGCTGGACACGGGCAGCCTCAGCCTCGCCATGTCGGTGCCCCTGCCGCGGCTGGACGCGGCGGACGTGCTCTGGACGGTCCTCATGGCCGTCGCCCTGGCCCTCTCGCTGCACCCGGTGCTGGGGGCGGGGCGCCGCATCGCCGCGTACGTCTCGGGCCGCGTGCTTCCCCGTACGGTGCTGTGCGCGCTCGGCGCCGGGTCCTGCGCGGCCCTGTACGCCCTGACCACCGGACGTACGCCCGCGGACGTCGCCCTGTCGGGCCAGGCCGCGCTGAGCCGGCTGGGCGGCGACCCCCACGCCTGGGGCGTGGGCGCGCTGCTCGCCGTGATCCTGCTCAAGGGAGCGGCGTACGCCCTCTGCCTGGGCAGCCTGCGCGGCGGACCCGTCTTCCCCGCGCTCTTCCTCGGAGCCGCGACCGGCGTCCTCCTGGCTCCCCTCCCGGGCCTCGGCGTGGTGCCGGCCATGGCCGCGGGCATGGCGGCGGCCACGGCCGCCACCCTCCGTCTGCCGGTCAGCAGCGTGGTGCTGGTCGTCCTGCTGCTGGGCAGTGTCGCCATGATGCCGGTGGTGATCCTCGCGGTCGTGGTCGCCTTCGTCACCACCGAACTCCTGCCCGAACGCGAGCCGTTGCCGGCGCCGTCCTGACAGCCGACGTCACCGGCCGAGGCGCCGGTGGACCGCGTGCCGCGTCATTCGAAGGCGGCGGCTGCCTCCCGCAGGGCGCGGGCCACCAGTGCCGGGTCGTAGGGCGCCTGTGCGCCGGGGGTGTAGGTCACCGAGCGCAGGGCGCCGGTGTAGCGGAAGCTGCGATGGCGTTCGTGGACCGGCCAGGAGACGGGGGACCTGCGGTCCACGCCGACGCTGATGCCTTGCAGCGGCGCCATGCCGATGAGCTGGTGGACGCGGTCCGACCGGCCGGTCTCGACACCGTCGACCAGGATGCGGAACTCCCAGCGCAGCCCCTCCACCGCGGTGGCCGAGAGCGTGACCGTCCGGCGTCCCGCGGGCAGCGGACCGGCGTCCGTCTCGTGCAGCTCGCCGTACTCGTTGTAGGCGAACCACAGCCGGCCGTCCTCCACGTACAGGCTGTAGCCGCCGCCCTGGTCGCCGTGCGAGACCAGCACGCCCTGGTCCGACGCGGCGTGCTCGTCCAGTGCGACGGTGACGTCGAAGGAGCGGAAGGAGATGAGCCGGGAGGAGCGGTACCGCTCCAGCTCGGGTGTGCCCGCCAGCAGGGTGAGGGGCCGCTGGAACCGTTCCTCGGCCGGGTTGCGCCTGGCCAGGGCGCCGGTGCCGTCGAGGAGGGGGAAGACGCCGTTGCGCCGGGCCGCCGACTCCCAGGCCGCAGCCAGTTCCTTCACCACCTCCGGGTGGTCCTGGGCGACGTCCACGGTCTCGGTCGGGTCCGTGCGCAGGTCGTACAGCGCCCATTCGCCGTCGTCGTACGGTGCGCCGGGACGGTGGAGCGTGACCAGCTTCCAGCCGTCGCGGTAGTAACTGCGGTTGCCCGACATCTCGCAGTACTGCTCGGTGTGGGCGCTGGGCGTACGGGCGTCGCGCAGGACGGGCGCGAAGCTGACGCCGTCCAGCTCCTGGGCGGGCCGCGAGCGCCACAGCTCCGGGCGTCGTACGCCCGCGAGTTCCAGGAGGGTGGGGGTGATGTCGGTGACGTACTGGTACTGGAGGCGGACCCCGGAGTCCTCCTCGGCGCGGCGCAGCCCCTCGGGCCAGGAGATGACGAAGGGCACGCGTACGCCGCCCGCGTAGGTCTGGCCCTTGTAGAGCCGGAAGGGGGTGTTGGAGGCCATGCCCCAGCCGCGCGGGTAGTGCACCAGGCTCTGCGGACCGCCGATGAGATCGGTGTCCCGGTCCACGTCCGGGTTCCAGTCGTCGGGGACGGGCTGGTGGACGAAGCGGCTGAAGTAGCTGCGGGTGCCCTCGGCGCCGCCTTCGCCGGTGCCGCCGTTGTCGGAGGTGAAGACGATGACGGTGTTGTCGAGTTCACCGAGTGCGCGCAGGGTCTCGGTGAGGCGCCCGAGGTTCTGGTCGATGTTGTCGACCATCGCCGCGTAGACCTCCATGTAGCGGGCGTAGCGGCGCCGTTGCCCGGGTGTCAGCTCCTCCCAGGGGCCTACGTCCAAACCGGCCTCGGAGTTGCGGTCGGGCAGGGCGGTGCCCTCGGGGAAGAGGCCGTCGGCGATCTGCCGGGCGAAGCGGGTGTCGCGCAGGGCGTCCCAGCCGCCGTCGTAGTGCCCGCGCCGGCGTTCGATGTCGGCGGGCTTGGCCTGGAGGGGGCCGTGGACGGCGTTGTGCGCCACGTAGAGGAAGAACGGCTTGTCGGGGTCGTGCGCGCGGAGCGACTTCACCATCGAGATGGCCTGGTCGGTGATGTCGTCGGTGTAGTAGTAGCCGTCGGGCAGCTCGTCGATGTCCAGCGGGCTGTTGTCGCGGACCAGCTGGTGCGGGTGGAAGAGACTGGTCAGGCCCTCCAGTACGCCGTAGTACTGGTCGAAGCCCTTCTGCAGGGGCCAGTTGCGCCGGTCGTCGGCGGCGTTGGAGGCGGAGTCGCGGGTGAGGTGCCACTTGCCGACGGCGTACGTGGCGTAGCCCGCGTCGTGCAGAACCTCGGCGAGGGTGGGGACGTCCTGGCCGACCTCCATGCCGTAGCCGGGGAAACCGGGGTCGGAATTGGCGACCGTCGCGTACCCGACGCGGTGCGGGTTGAGACCGGTGAGCAGGGCGGCGCGGGCCGGGGAGCACAGCGGCATGGTGTGGTAGTTGGCCAGGCGCAGGCCGCGCTCGGCCAGTCCGTCCAGCACGGGGGTGGGGATCTCGGAGCCGAACGGGCCGATGTCGCTGTAGCCCATGTCGTCGACGAGGACCACGACGATGTTCGGCGCGCGGTGTCCGGGCCGGCGCGGCGGCTGCCAGGCGGGTTCGGACTCGGCGAAGGTGCGGCCGACACGGCCCGCGAAGCCCTCGTAGGGATCACGGCGGTGCGGGCTGCCGGGAGCGCTGGGGGCGCCGGGGGCGGCGGGTGTGCTCGGGCTGGTCACGGGCGAAGCTCCTTCGGGACAGGGGGCGGGGCGGTCCGGCCCCGCGCGCGAACGGACCGGTGGCCGGGGGCGGATGCCCCCGGCCACCGTGGTTTTGGCTTCGCCCTACGGGATTACTTGGCGCCGAGGCCGGCGTCGGAGACCTCGGGCTTGCCGGCGGCCTTGAGGACCTTGTTCAGGAGCGTCAGGTCGTAGATGCCGGTGAGGT
>NZ_JOFT01000072.1 GCF_000725805.1 Streptomyces xanthophaeus
CGCGCTTGGGCAGGTGGTTCAGGTCCGCCATCAGGAGCATGTTCTCCTCACCGGTGATCAGGCCGTCCACGGCCGAGAACTGGCCGGTGACTCCGATCGCGGCCCGCACCCTCTGCGGGTCGGAGGCCAGGTCATGACCTGCCACCTGGGCCTGACCGCCGTCGGCGGAGATGAGCGTCGAGAGGATCTGCACGGCGGTGGTCTTGCCGGCGCCGTTCGGGCCGAGGAGGGCGAAGACCGTGCCGGCCGGGATGTGGAGGTCGATCCCGTCCAGGACGAGCTTGTCGCCGTAGGACTTGCGGAGGCTGGTCGCCGCGATGGCCACGTCAGTCATGGTGGGTGCTCCCTTCTTGTCTGTTAGAGGCTGCGGGCGGTGATGTCGCCGTACGAGGTGGTCGCGCGGATGTTCAGGTCGGCGACGCCTTCGGTGTTGCGCAGTGCGTTGTGGATCCGGCCGTAGCCGGTGCCGGCGTCCAGGGAGGCGGAGGCTCCGCGGGCCGCGCCGACCGAGATCTCGCCGGCCTCGGTGCGCAGTTCGACGGTGCCGCGTGCGGCTTCGGCGATGCGGATGTCGCCCTTCTGCGTGCTGATCTCCGCGGGGCCGCCCAGGCGGCCGACCGAGATGTCGCCGGCGAGGAGGGTGAGGCGGGCGCTCGCGGTCTCGTCGAGCTTGACCGAGCCGTGTGCGCCGTCGAAAGCGACGTCACCGAGGCGTCCGACGCCCCGGAGTTCGGCGCTGGCCGCCTTCGCCTCGACGCGGGAGCCGGCGGGCAGCTGGACGGTCACCTCGACGGAGCCGGAGGTGCCGAGGATCCGGCTCTTCGGGGGAGCGGCCTGGATCCGCAGGACGCCGTCGCGGTAGTCGACCTCGATCTGCTCCGCCGCCTTGACGTCGCTGCCCTTCGAGGCGTTCGCGGGGAGGACCTCGACCGTGGTGTCGGTCCGGTCGGCGGCGATGAAGCGGATGCGGCCGGCGGGGATGTCGAGGACGGCGGAGACGGGGGCGGTGGTGTCGAACTTCTGCATTGTTCTCTCCTGCAACTCGTTGTTTCTGATGAGAGAAACGCTACGTTGCGTTCACAGATTGGGCAATGCGGTTGTTGCACCTTGATTGCATTTTACCAGGTCAGAGCTCATTAATCGTTGCAATGGGCTTCTGATTAACGCAACGTCGGATGCTCTTGCGTTGCAATGAGATGGGAGTGAACGCTATACTCGGGGCATCACAGGACACGAAGGAGACAGCGATGCCGGGAGGCAGGCTCACTCAGCAGGAACGCCAGCAGATCGCACTGGGGCTGGCCGACGACCTCTCGTACGCGGAGATCGCCAGAAGTCTCGACCGCCCGACCTCGACGATCACGCGCGAGGTGATGCGCAACGGCGGTCCCACCGCCTACCGCGCCGACCTGGCCCACCGCGCCACCGGCCACCGCGCCCACCGGCGCAGGCAGGTCGCACCCGAGGCCCCGCAGGCCTACGGGCGCGACGCGGAAGCGGTGCGCGCGTACCAGGAGACGTTCACCACCGTCCTCATGGGCTCGGGCATGCCCAAGATGATGTCCCGGGTGCTGGCCAGCCTCACCACCAGCGACGCCGGCAGCCTCACCGCGACCGAACTCGTCCAGCACCTGAACGTCAGCCCGGCATCCGTCTCCAAAGCGGTGGCCTACCTGGAGAACCAGGGCCTCATCCGCCGGGAGCGCGACGAACGCCGCCGCGAGCGCTACGTGGTGGACGACGACGTCTGGTACGAGGCGATGATGGCCAGCGCCCGCGCCAACACCTACCTCGTGGAGACCGCACGGCAGGGCGTGGCCGTGATGGGCGCCGACACCCCGGCCGCCAACCGGCTCGAAAACATCGCCCGTTTCCTCGACTTCGTCAGCGAGAGCATCACCCGCGCGGCCGAGCAGGCCCGGGAGATCCTCCACACGAAGCCCGACGCCGCCCCGGACGGCCCCGGGCGTTGATGAGCGCGGGGCTCTCCGGTCAGGCCCACTGCTCCTCGGCGAGGGAGGTGACCGGCTGGGGCTTGCCGATGACGGCCAGGGCGATGAAGAAGCCGATCTGGCCGATCGCGATGGTGAGGGTGGCCAGGGCCTTCTCGTCGTAGTGCCGGGCCACTTCGGCGTAGAGCTCGTCGGTGACGCGTTCCCGGCCGTGGGGGGCGGGCTGGAGGGTGGCTTCCACCAGGGCGAGGGCGGCGCGTTCGGCGTCGGTGAAGTACGGGGCGTCCTGCCAGGAGGAGACGGCGGTGATGCGCTCCTCCGTCTCGCCCGCCTTGCGCAGGAAGCCGGTGTTCAGGACCGTCAGGTAGGTGTTGGCGACGATCTGTCCGGCGCGCAGGTGGACGAGGCTCATGGTGGTGCGCGGCACGGAGCGGTTGCCGGTGGCGCGGAAGAGGGCGGCGCTGACGTCGTTCAGCTCGGGCACGAACTCGGCGGGGTTCGGCATGCGGGAGACCGGGGCGTTCGTCATGGCTGCGTTCCTTCGCGTCGGACGGTTGCTTCATCACGCTGACGGAACGGGTGGCGCGGATGTGACCGGTGTCGGGGCGCCTTCCGGGCCCCCGTAGAGTGAGGTGTGTCACATGCTGTCACGGGGGGTGGTGCCGCGGTGTCTTGCGCCCGGGGGACCCCTGGAGACGAAGGAGACACCATGACCGCACACACCGAGGTGATCGTGATCGGCGGTGGGTACGCGGGTGTCATGGCTGCCAACCGCCTGACGCAGCGCGACGACGTGAAGGTGACGCTGATCAATCCGCGCCCGGCCTTCGTCGAGCGCATCCGCCTGCACCAGCTGGTGGGCGGATCCCACGACGCGGTCCTCGCGTACGGGAAGGTGCTGGGCGCGGGCGTGCGGCTGGTGGTCGACACGGTGACGCGGATCGACGCGGCGGGACGGAGCGTGGAGCTGGCGGCGGGCGGGCCGGCGCGCTACGACTACCTGGTCTACGCGGTGGGCAGCGGCAGCGCCGGTTCGGCGGTGCCCGGGGCGGCCGAGTTCGCGCACCCGGTGGCGAGCCTGGAAGAGGCGCAGCGGCTGCGGCCGGTGCTCGACGCCTCGCCCGCAGCGGCGGTGACGGTGGTGGGAGCCGGTCCGACCGGGATCGAGACCGCCGCCGAGCTGGCGGAGGCGGGCCGTTCGGTGACGCTGGTCTGCGGCGGGGTGCTCGGCCCGTACCTGCACGCGCGCGGGCGGCGTTCGGTGGCGGGGCGGCTGGGGGCGCTGGGCGTGAAGGTCGTCGACGGCCCCGGTTCGGAGGTGACGGCGGTGACGCAGGACGCGGTGCGGCTGGCCGACGGGCGCGAACTGCCGGGCGGGGTGACCGTCTGGACGGCGGGGTTCGGTGTGCCGGACCTGGCCGCGCGCAGCGGTCTGAGCACCGACGAGCTGGGCCGTCTGGTCACGGACGAGACGCTGACGAGCGTGGACGACGAGCGGATCGTCGCGGCCGGGGACTCTGCGGCGCCCTCGCGGCTGCCGTTGCGGATGAGCTGTCAGGCCGCGATGCCCCTGGGCGCGCGGGCCGCGGACACGGTGCTCAGCCGTCTCGCGGGTGAGACGCCCTCACCCCTCAACCAGGTGTTCGCGGGGCAGTGCATCAGCCTGGGGCGGCGCACGGGCATCTTCCAGTTCTCCCGGCGGCGCGACGTCGCGGTGTGGTTCCACGTCGACGGCCTTCCCGGGGGCAAGCTCAAGGAACTGATCTGCACGAGCATCGTCAAGCACCTGGCGGGCGAGGCAAGCGAGCCGGGTTCGTACCGTCTGCACCGCGTGCCCGGGGGTCCGTGGCGCCGGCAGTCGCTGGAGGCCGTGCGCGCGGAGGCGGCCCGGAGGGACGGGGTGTGAGCGACCGCGCCACCGATGCGGCGACGGCGGTGTTCGTCGCCCATCGCAATCTGCTCTTCACCGTCGCCTACGAGATGCTCGGGTCGGCCGCCGACGCGGAGGACGTCCTCCAGGAGAGCTGGCTGCGCTGGGTGGGCGTCGATCTGGGGCAGGTGCGCGACCCCCGTGCGTATCTGGTCCGGATCACGACCCGGCAGTCCCTCAACCGGCTGCGGACCGTGACGCGCCGCAGGGAGGCGTACGTCGGGCCCTGGTTACCCGAGCCGCTGCTCACCGCGCCGGACGTGGCGCAGGACGTGGAGCTCGCCGAGAGCCTGTCGATGGCGCTGATGCTGGTCCTGGAGACGCTGTCGCCGACCGAGCGGGCGGTCTTCGTGCTGCGGGAGGCCTTCGGCACCGGGTACGAGGAGATCGCGGCCGCCGTGGACAAGAGCCCTGCGGCGGTCCGGCAGATCGCGCACCGTGCCCGCCGCCACGTCGATGCCCGCCGTCCGCGGCGTACGGTCGCGCCGGGGGAGGCGCGGGCGGCCGTGGAGTCGTTCCGGCGGGCGCTGGAGAGCGGGGACCTGAAGGGTCTGCTGTACGTGCTCGCTCCGGGCGTGGTCTTCGTGGGCGACGGCGGCGGCGTCAAGCACTCCGCGCTGCGGCCGGTCACGGGCTCCGGCCAGGTGGCCCGTCTCATAGTGGGTGCGGGCGCCAGGACCGGCAGGTTCACCGTCGGCCCGGCCGTGGTCAACGGGAGCCCGGCCCTCGTGGTGCGCCTGGACGGGGAGATCGACGGGGTCATGGCGATCCGGGTCGAGGACGCCCGGATCGCGGGGCTCTACTACGTCCGCAACCCGGAGAAGCTGTCCCACGTCGTCCGCGAGACCGCGCTCACGCTTCGGTGACGCGGGCGCCGCCCTGGCGGGGGCCGGAGCGGGCGGGGGGCGGCAGGGCGGAGGAGAGGGCGGGGGCGGCGGGTGCCTTGCGTTCCCGGCCCGTGTGGAGCGTGTCGAAGGCCACCAGGCTGGCGTAGGCGGAGCGGCGCAGACGGTGGGTGAGGGTGCGTCTCATAGGGCTGGTTTCATTCCGGTCGGCGCGGTGACGTGCACGGGCGGCATCACCTTGTCCGAGCGGGCTCAAGGAACGCATGAACTGCGGTCCAGGGCGGCCGGAGCGGCGGCCGCGTCCGGCAGGAGCCGCGGGAGTGCGCGGGGATCTCCGGGCGCGCGGCAGGACCGGAACGGCGCTGTACGTGAGCTCGAAGTTCCGCGGCGTGCGGGGGACAGGGGGACCGGCACTTCCTAGGCTGGGATGCGTAGGCCCCCCACCGCGTACGCGCCCGCCCGCTGCCATCCCCCGCCAGCGGGCGGGCGCCTCGACGCGCCCGTCGGAACGGTTACTTCACCGGCTCCGGTTCCGGCTCCGAGGTGTCCTCGCTCTCCTGCGCACCCGCGGGTTCAGGCGTCTTGACGGAGTCGAGGAGGAGCTGGGCGACGTCGACGACGGTGACGTGTTCCTTGGCCTGGCCGTCGTTCTTCTTGCCGTTGACCGAGTCGGTGAGC
>NZ_JOFT01000073.1 GCF_000725805.1 Streptomyces xanthophaeus
GATACATCCGAGCACCCACCCCACCAAACGGATCAGCAACAAACCGCTCAGCAGTCAAACCACCCCGACCCACATAACCCCGCCCCAACTGCACACCCGACACATACAACTCACCCACCACACCAACCGGCACCACACCCAACCCCGCATCCAGCACGTACAGACGGGTGTTCCACACGGGACGGCCGATCAGTACGCGCTCCGGCTCTGCCTCCTCCCCAGTAGTCGGGCAGGCCCACGAGGTCACGTCGACGGCCGTCTCGGTAGGCCCGTACAGGTTGTGCAGCGGAGCGTCCAGGACGGCGCGGTAGCGCGTGACGAGCTCCAGCGGCAGGGCCTCGCCGCTGCACAGCACCCGCCGCAGGCCCGTGCAGAGCGCGGACGCCGGCTCGCGCAGGAACTCGCGCAGCATCGACGGTACGAAGTGGACGGTGGTGACGCGTTCGCTCCTGATCAAGCGGGCCAGATAGGCCGGGTCCTTGTGTCCCTGCGGCTTGGCCAGGACCAGGGTGGCGCCCTCGGCCAGCGGCCAGAAGAACTCCCATACCGAGACGTCGAATCCGGCCGGAGTCTTCTGCAGCACCCGGTCGTCCGGTGTCAGGCCGTACTCCGCCTGCATCCACTGCAGCCTGTTGACGATCGCCTCGTGCGGAACCACGACTCCCTTCGGGGTCCCGGTCGAGCCCGAGGTGTAGATGACGTAGGCGGGATGCCCGGGCAGCAGCGCGTCCGTCCGGTCGGCGTCGGTCACCGGTGCGGTGGTGTGGCCGGCCAGTTCTTCCTGGACGGCGGGGTCGTCGAGTACGACGCGGCTGCCCGGTCCGCCGATGCCTACGGGCGGCAGCCCCGGCTCGGTCTCCCCGACGCACACGGTGCACAGCGGAGCTGCGTCGTCGAGCATGTGCGCGAGGCGGTCGGCGGGGTACGTGGGGTCGAGCGGCAGATAGGCCGCGCCCGTCTTGAGGACGGCGACGAGGGCCACCACCAGGTACACGGACCGGTCGAGCACCACGGCGACGGTTTTCTCCGGTCCCGCGCCGCGTGCGATGAGCAGGCGGGCGAGCCGGTTCGCCCGCTCGTCCAGCTGCGCGTAGGACAGGGTCTCGCCCTCGTACACCAGGGCCTGGGCACCGGGCAGGAGCGCCGCCCGGCGGGCGAGCAACTCCGGGAGGACCGTGTGCGCCACGGGCCGTGCGGTGTCGTTGAACCCGGACAGCAACTGCTCGCGTTCCTCTGCCGAGACGACGTCCATCGAGCCGATGCGCCGGTCGGGGTGCGACACGGCCGTGCGCAGGACGCGCTCGAACCGGTGCAGAAGGGTTTCCACCGTGTCCCGGTCGAAGACGTCCGTGTTGTAGTAGACGGCTCCTGCGATGCCGCCTTCCGGCCGTTCGCTGAGCTCCAGGTGCAGGTCGAACTTGGCCGTGGTCGCGGCGATGTCCTGGGGGCGTGCCTCGATCCCGGCCATCCGGAGGTCTGCGGCCGGCACGTTGTGGAAGGCGAGCATCACCTGGAAGAAGGGGTTCAGGCCCGGGGAGCGGGTCGGGTTGAGGACCTCCACGAGCCGCTCGAAGGGGATGTCCTGGTGTTCGTATGCGGACAGCACGGTCGTCCGCACCCTGCCGAGGAGTTCGCGGAAGGAGGGGTCGCCCGAGGCGTCCGTCCGTATGACGAGGGTGTTCACGAAGAACCCGACCAGGTCGTCGAGTGCCTCGTCCGTCCGCCCTGCGATGGGGCTGCCGATCGGGATGTCCTCGTTGTCGCCGAGCTTGGTGAAGAGGGCAGCCAGGGCGGCCTGGAGCACCATGAACATGCTCGTGCCGCTCTGCCTGGCGAGTACGGCCAGTCCGGCGTGCAGGTCGGCCTCCACTCCCCAGGGGATCTCGCCGCCACGGTGGGTGGCGGCCGCGGGGTGCGGGCGGTCCAGGGGGAGGTCCAGCCGTTCGGTGATCCCGTCCAGCGCCGTACGCCAGTGGGCGAGCTGCCTGGCCGCGAGGCTGCCGGGGTCGTCTTCGTCGCCCAGGAGCCGCTGCTGCCACAGCGTGTAGTCCGCGTACTGCACGGGGAGCCGTGTCCAGCCCGGTGTGCTGCCCAGGCGGCGCGCCTCGTACGCCTGGGCCAGGTCCCTGGCGAGCGGGGCGGCGGACCATCCGTCGCCCGCTATGTGGTGCAGGACCAGCAGGAACACCCGGTCGGTCTCGGTGAGCTCGTAGAGGTGAGCGCGTACGGGTACGTCGACGGCGAGGTCGAAGCAGTGGCTGGCGGCGGTGCTCAGCTCCTCGGCGAGCCGTGCCCGTGTCGTACGCGTGGCAGCCACGGGCACCAGTCCGGCTGTGGCATCGAGGATCTGCTGGCGCGGAACGCCTTCCTGCTCAGGGAAGACCGTCCGCAGGCTCTCGTGGCGGGCCACGACATCGGCCAGTGCCTGCTCCAGCGCCTCCCGGTCCAGGTGTCCGGTCAGCTTCAGCGCGATGGGGATGTTGTACGTCGAACCCGGGCCTTCCAGCCGCTGCAGGAACCACAGCCTCTGCTGGGCGGACGAGAGCGGCAGGGGGTGCGGTCGCTGTTCGGGCAGGAGTGCGGGCCTGGCTTTCCGGGCCTCGGCGAGTGTCCGGGCGAGGGCTGCCACGCTCGCGGCCTCGAACAGCCGCCTGATCTCCACTTCGGCGCCGAGTGCACTCCGGATTCGGCTGATGAGGCGGGTCGCGAGGAGGGAGTGGCCGCCGAGGTCGAAGAAGTTGTCGTCGACCCCTACCGCCGGCAGCTCCAGCACCTCGGCGAACAGGGTGCACAAGAGCTGCTCCAGCGAGTTCTGCGGGAGGCGTGCGGAGGTCATCGACGCGAAGTCGGGGGCGGGCAGGGCTGCGCGATCGAGCTTCCCGTTGGGCAGGAGGGGGAGCTTCGCGAGCAGTACCACGGCTGACGGAACCATGTGGGCGGGCAGGACCGAGGCCACGTGCGCCCGCAACGCGGCCTGGTCCACCGGCTCGGCGTCGGTCCGGTCGGTCCGGTCGGTCGCCGATGCGACGACGACGTAGGCAACCAGTCGACCGGATCGCTCCTGGTCCCGGTCCCGGTCCTCGCGCAACACGACCGCTGCCGATTCGACTCCCTGGTGCCGCAGGAGTACGGACTCGATCTCACCGGGCTCGATCCGGAACCCACGCAACTTGACCTGCTGGTCGGCGCGCCCTGCGAAGTGCAGCACACCCTCCCGGGTCCAACGGGCCAGGTCTCCCGTGCGGTACATCCGGGCGCCGGGGGTGAAGGGGTCGGCGACGAACCGTTCGGCGGTCAGGCCCGGGCGGCGGTGATATCCGCGGGCCAGCCCGGCACCGGCCACGTAGAGCTCACCCGTGACTCCCACGGGCACCGGCCGCAGCCGCTCGTCCAGGACGTAGACCTGGGTACGGCTGATCGGCCGGCCGATCGCGGGCTGTTCCGCCCCGTGCAGCGCGCCGGTCATGCTGACGCACACGGTGTACTCGGTCGGTCCGTAGGCATTGATCATCCGCCGGCCTGCAGACCACTGTTCGACGGTCCGGCCCGGGCACGTCTCGCCTGCGACGACCAGGGTTCCCGGATATCGGGCGTCCGCCGTGTCGGGGGTGGCGGCGAGGACGGAAGGCGGCACGCAGAGATGTGAAACCCGATGGCGCTGGAGGGTGTCGGCGAGCGGCTTGCCCGGGGTGAGGTGCTCGGCGGATGCGAGGACGAGGGTGGCTCCGGCCAGCAGGGTCGCGTACATCTCGTAGACGGCGGCATCGAAGCTGACCGACGCGAACTGCAGGAACCGGCTGCCGGGCAGCACGTCGAGTTCCTCGGCCACGTGTCGGGCGAGATTCGGCAGGCCGGCGTGCGTGACGACGACGCCCTTGGGCCGTCCGGTGGAACCGGAGGTGTAGATGACGTACGCCGGATGCTGCGGCAACAGCGGTGTAGTCCGCTCCGCGTCGGAGACGGGACCACTCGGATACGCCTCGGCTGCGTCACTGCCGTCGAGCCCGTCCAGGACGATGCGGCCGGCCGGGAGGACGGCTGCCGAATCGGGCAGGGCGTCTTGGGTGGCGGTGGTGCAGACCCCGCAGACGGGCCGGGTGTCGTCGAGCATGAAGGTGAGGCGCTCGGCGGGATAGCCGGGGTCGAGGGGCAGGTAGGCCGCACCCGTCTTCAACACGGCCAGCAGGGTCACCACCAGGTCAACCGACCGCGGGACCGCCACCGCAACGACCTGCTCAGGACCCGCACCCCCCTCGATCAGCAGACGCGCCAGCCGGTTCGCCCGGTCATCCAGCTCCCCATAGGTGACGGCCTGGTCCTCGAAGACCACCGCGACCGCATCCCGGTCCCCGGCAACCCGGCTCTCGAACAGCTCCGGCACGCACTCCTTACGCACCGGCAGCAGCGTGTCATTGACGTCCAGGACGAACTTCTCGTACTCGCCCGGCTCCAGCACCTCCACGAGGTCCACCGCATACGTCACCACACCCTCGATACCAGCCGGCAGCCCATCAGACCCGTGACGCTCGGTGAGGCTGAACGTCAGGTCGAAACGCGCGATCCCCGGATCAACCGCATCCGTCACCACCTCCAGACCCGGGAGCGAGAAATGCTCCCACCAGAACGCCGCGCCAATTCGACGATTCGGACGTGTAGTTCCGGGCTCAGTCCGACCGGGATGAGCGCACCTTGGGCCGATGCAGCGGCAGACCGTGGCCGGTCGAAGGGAAGGTCGAGCTCTTCGGGGATCCCGTCGAGAGCCGTCCGCCAGAAGTCGGTCTGCCGAGCCAACAAGCTTTCCGGATCGGTTTCCTCCCCGAGGAGCTGGTGCTGCCACAGCGTGTAATCCGCGTACTGAACCGGCAACGGCGCCCAGCCCGGCACCTCACCCACACACCGCGCCGCATACGCATCCGCG
>NZ_JOFT01000074.1 GCF_000725805.1 Streptomyces xanthophaeus
TCTTCGTTTCCGACTCTATCAGACTCTTTCGTGTCCGATTCCCGGTCGAAGCGGGTTTCGCTTTCCAGGTTTCCGCTTTCGCGTTTCCCTTTCCGGCGATTGCGACTCTATCAGAAGTTTTCCACCGGATTTCCCGGCTTCGGATTCTGGTTGAGGAATCGCTTGTGCCCCACAGGAATTCAATTCCATGACGGGGGCGAGAGAGACTTTAAACCATCGCTGCCGAACTTGTCCAGTTCGAGGCAACCGTTCGAATCTACCTCCCCGCTGGCTCCGTGTCAACGGTGGCTGCGGGACGACCAGGAGACTAGCAGCTCATCGGCGGCTGACGCACATCAGGCCGCGGTGGGCTGCACGGCCGTCCGGTCGGCGGCTTCCACGTCCCCTGCCTCGCCGGCCAGGGAGGCGCGGCGGCCCAGGACGAAGACGTAGAGCAGGAAGAGCACCTCGGCGAGCACGCCGATCGAGATGCGGGCCCAGGTGGGCAGGCCGGACGGGGTCACGAAGCCTTCGATGATGCCCGAGACGAACAGGACCAGGGCGAGGCCGATGGCCATGCCGAGGGCGGCCCGGCCGCGCTCGGCGAGGGCCGCCCGGCGGGTGCGGGGGCCCGGGTCGATGACCGTCCACCCCAGGCGCAGGCCGGTGCCGGCCGCCACGAAGACGGCCGTCAGTTCGAGCAGGCCGTGCGGAAGGATCAGGCCGAGGAAGACGTCGAGCCGGCCTGCGGAGGCCATCAGCCCGAGGCCGACCCCGAGATTGGCCATGTTCAGGAAGAGGATCCACAGCACCGGGAGCCCCAGGAACGCCCCCAGGACCAGGCAGATCGCGGCCGCCTGGGCGTTGTTCGTCCACACCTGGGCCGCGAAGGAGGCCGCGGGATGGCTGGAGTAGTAGGTCTCGTACTCGCCGCCCGGCTCCGTGAGGGCCTTCAGCTCCGCCGGGGCGGCGATGGCACCCTGCACCTCCGGGTGCGTGGCTATCCACCAGCCGATGAGCACGCCCACCGCGGTGGAGAGCAGCGCCGTCGGTATCCACCAGCGGCGGCTGCGGTAGAGGGCGGCCGGGAAGCCCACGGTGAAGAAGAGGATCACATCGCGCCAGCCCGCGCGGCGGACGCCGGTCACCGTGGCCCTGGCCCGGGCCACCAGCTGGGTCAGCCGGCCCGCGAGCATGGGGTCGGGGGCGCTGGACTGGATCAGGGAGAGGTGGGTGGAGGTGCGCTGGTAGAGATCGACGAGTTCGTCGGCCTCGGCGCCCGTGAGCTTGCGGCCGCGGCCCAGAAGCTGCTCCAGGCGGTCCCATTCCGCCCGGTGTGCCGCCACGAAGACGTCGAGATCCATCCGGTTACCGCTCCCCTGCCCCAGGTCCCCTGCTGCTGACTGCTCCTGATGTGGTCAGCTTGGCAGACTGGATGCCGTAGGGGCGGGGCAGGTCACGTGAAAGGTGCTGCAGTGAGCGATCTGGTGACGGGGGACGCTGTCGTCCTGGGGTTGAGACCGGCGAGGCTGCCGAGCCGGGCTCTGGCGTTCGTCCTGGACGCGGCGGTGTACGTCATCGGATACCTGACCGTCTCGTTCGCGCTGACGCTGTCGACGGCCTCGCTGGACTTCGCCGCGCAGGCCGCCGTGGCCGTGGCCACGGTGCTGCTGGTGCTGGTCGGCGTACCCATCGCGGTGGAGACGATGACCCACGGGCGCTCGCTCGGCAAGCTCGCCTGCGGGCTGCGGGTGGTGCGCGACGACGGCGGGCCGATCCGGTTCCGGCACGCGCTGGTGCGCGGGTCCATGGGCGTCGTGGAACTGCTGCTGACCTTCGGGTCGGTGGCGTGCATCGCCTCGCTGGTGTCGGAGCGGGGACGGCGGCTCGGGGACGTCTTCGCGGGGACCCTGGTGGTCCGGGAACGGGTGCCGGGGGCCCGGGTGATGCCGGTGCCCGCGCCGCCGCCGTGGCTGGCCGGGAGGTTCGGCGGGCTGGACCTGTCGGCGGTGCCGGACGGGCTGTGGCTGGCGATCCGCCAGTACCTGACGCGGATGGGGCAGCTGGATCCGCAGGTGGGCGCCGTGATGGCGGTGCGCCTCGCGGACGAGCTGGTGGCACGTACGGGGGCTCCGCCGCCGCCCGGGGTGCCCGCTGCCGCGTACCTGATGGCGGTGGTGCACGAGCGTCAGTCGCGGGACGCCGCCCGGGCCTTCGGCCACGGCGGGGGCTCGCCGATGCCGATGCCGATGCCGATGCCGATGCCCCAAGCCATGCCCGCGCCCATGCCCTCGGTGCAGGCGCCGGTGCAGGGTCCGGCGCCGTACGCGGCTCCGTACGCGGCTCCGCAGGTGGTGGCCCCGCCCGTGCAGGCGGCTCCCGTACGGCCGCCCGGCGGTGGCGGGTTCGCGCCGCCCGCCTGAGGTCCTGGACCGGTCGGTCCTAGTCCTCGAAGGTCGAGGGCGGGGTCTCCAGGTGTTCGAGCTCGATCCCGGGGGCCGAGAGGACCACGTCCCCGGCGATGTGGACGGTGTGCACCTCGCCCGTGTCCAGGGCGCTGACCTGGTATTCGTCCACCAGCAGCGGGCCGCTGTCGGTGGGGTGCTCCTCGCGCGCCAGCAGGGCCCAGGCCTGGTCGACCGTACGCGGGGCGAGGACCGGGTCGGTGAGGGCGACGAGCCGGACGCGGGTGGCGGGAGCGCCCGGGGTCAGGCGCAGCAGGCGGGCCGTCGCGATGAGGAAGGCGGGCGAGGTGCCGGTGAACCCGGGGGCCTGGACGTTGCCTTCGGTGGCCTCGGCGCCGGCGGGGTCGGTGCGCACCCAGGTGACGCCGTCGATGGCGGCCCCGCGGACCTGCCAGCTGGAGGCGTTGAGTTCGAGGCGGATGGGCCGGCCGAGCTCGTCGACGGCGAGGTCGACGGAGCCGCGGTGGCCGCCGTCCGGGGTGGTGACCTGGGAGACGTAGCGCCAGCCGGAGGGGCCGGGCGCGCAGTGGAAGTGCTCCTCGCCCAGGGGGGTGTGGTCGTGCGGGTCGTGGAGCGAGTAGCGGCCGCGGGGCATGGTGAGCACGTCTCTTCGGGTGGCGGGCGGGCGGTCGGTGCAGTGTCGTCAACGTACCGCCGGCCGGCCGCGGGGCGCGGACGGGGCAGGCCCCCGGCGACGCGCGCCGGGGGCCTGCCTGCTGGGACGACGTCCGCGGATCAGTAGCGGTAGTGGTCCGGCTTGTACGGGCCCTCGACCGGGACGCCGATGTAGTCGGCCTGCTCCTTGCGCAGGGTGGTGAGGCGGACGCCCAGGGC
>NZ_JOFT01000075.1 GCF_000725805.1 Streptomyces xanthophaeus
GCTGCTCCGCAGTCAACGACTCGATCACACCGTCATCCAGCACACCAGCCGCATGCACCACAGCCGTCAACGGCCGCTCCAACGAACCGACCAACTGCGTGAGTTCGTCGCGGTCGGCGACATCACAAGCCTCGACCCGTACCTGGGCGCCTGCGGCTTCGAGTTCGGCGACGAGTTCCGCGACGCCGTCGGCCGCCGTTCCGCGGCGGCTGAGCAGCAGCAGGCTGCTCGTCCGGTGCGTCCGGACGAGGTGTCGCGCTACGAGGGCCCCGAGGCCTCCCGTACCGCCGGTGATCAGGACCGTTCCCTCGGAGAGCACTTCGCGGGACGGTGTGGCCTCGGAACGGCTCAGTCGGGGGGCGAGCAGCCGGCCGTCACGCACCGCGAGCTGGGGCTCGTCGGCAGAGAGCAGGGAGGCCCATTCCGGCGCGTCCCCCTCGAAGTCGGCCAGGACGAATCGGCCGGGGTGCTCGGACTGGGCACTGCGCACCAGGCCCCACACCGGGGCGACGGCAAGATCCGGTGCCTCGTCCCCGACCGCGACACCGCGCCGCGTCGCCACCACAAGCCGGGCGCCGGAAAGCCCGCTGGCCGCCAGCCACTCCTGCACCAGCTCCAGGGTGTGCCCGGCGACGGTGTGCGCGGCCGTGGCCACGGGGCCGTCGGAACCTTCGACCACGGCGACGACGAAGTCCGGGGCGGCTGCTCCGCCCGCAACGGCGTGCGTGAGTGCGGCCAGGTCGGCGTACCCGTCGGGGCCGCCGAGCACTTCGACCGCGGTCGGCTCGGAGGTGTTCTCCGTGGGGACTTCCGCCCAGTCGACCCGGAACAGCGCGTTCTGGGATCCCCTCTGCGCGCCCGTCAGTTGCTCCTGGGCGACGGGGCGCACGGCGATGGAGTTGACCGAGACGACCTCGGCTCCGTTCTCGTCCACGGCATCGAGCCGCAGCGCGGAATCGCCGGTGGCGACGGCACGCACGCGCAGCCGCGTGGCTCCGCGGCTCGTGAGCCGGGCACCCGACCAGCTGAACGGCATCTTGCGCTCGCCGCTCTCGCCGTCCAGCAGCAGGACGGCGGCGCCGCTCTGCAGGGCGGCGTCGAACAGCGCCGGGTGGATGCCGAAGCCTGCGGCGGCCGACGCATCGGGCAGTTCCACCTCGGCGTACACGTCGGAGCCGTCGCGCCACAGGGCGCGCAGGCCCTGGAAGATGGGGCCGTAGTCGTAGCCGATCTCGGAGAGGCGGGCGTACGCGTCCTCGACCGCGATCGCTTCCGCGTCCTGGGGCGGCCATTCGGCGGGCCAGGCCGCGGTCGGCTCGGTGTCGGCGGCCAGCACGCCTCGGGCGTGGCAGATCGCCTCGTGTGCCGCTCCGCTGTCGCCTTCGGCGGCCGACTCGGGGCGGGAGTAGATGGCGACGGAACGGCGTCCGTCCTCGTCGGGCTCGCCGACGGTGACCTGTACCTGGACCGGCTGGTTCTCCTGGAGGATCAGCGGTGCTTCGAGCACCAGCTCCTCCACCACGGGAGTGCCCGCCTGCCGTCCTGCGGCCAGGGCCAGCTCTATGTGCGAGGTGCCGGGCACGACGATGTTGCCGAGGAGTACGTGTTCGGCAGTCCACGGCTGCGATTCGGTGGACAGGCGGCCGGTGATCAGCCATTCGTCGCGGTCGCCGACCCGCACGCCGGCCACGAGCACGGGGTGATCGATCCGCCCGAGCCCGGCCGCGGCCGGGTCCCCGGAGCCGCTGCCGGGAGCCAGCCAGTACCGCCCCGAACCTGCGTAGAACGCATCCCAGTCCACCGGCAGCCCGGCCACGTGCACCTGGCCCAGGAACCCGGCGAACGCCTCCGCCTCCGGGGCACGGCCACGCAGCACCGGGACGAACACCGAACCTTCGGTGTCGAGGGTCTGCTGGGCCATGGCGGTCAGGACCGCCGACGGGCCGACCTCGACGAACCGGGTCACACCCTCATCGGCCAGCGTCCGGACACCGTCCGCGAAACGGACCGCCTCCCGCACGTGGGAGACCCAGTAGCCAGGGTCGGTCAGCTCATCAGTGACGAGCGCGCCGGTCAGGTTCGATACGACGGCCACCTGGGGCTGGTGGAACGTCAGACCCTCAGCGATGGCTCGGAACTCGTCGAGCATCGGCTCCCCCGAGACGACCAGCGCCAGCGGACCGTTCACCGCCGCGACCGACAGACGCCCCTCGAAGCCGACCAGCGACTCCGCGACCTCAGCCTCAGTCGCCTGAACGGCAACCATCCCGCCACCAGCAGGCAGCGCACCCATCAGGCGGCCACGCGCGGCAACCAGCCGGCACGCATCGGCCAGCGACAGAACCCCCGCCACATGAGCACAGGCCAGCTCGCCGACGGAGTGACCGACCAGGACGTCGGCCTTCACGCCGAGGGACTCCAGCAGGCGGAACAGGGCCACCTCAACCGCGAAGAGCGCAGGCTGCGTGTACTCGGTCTGGTCAAGGAGCATCGCTTCCGGCGAGCCCTCCGCCGCGAACAACAGTTCCTTCAACGACCGGCCCAGCAGCCCGTCGAGCTGTGCACACACCTCGTCCAGCGCCTCGGCGAACACCGGATAGACAGCAGCCAGACCCGCACCCATCCCCGCACGCTGCGCACCCTGACCCGTGAACAGGAAACCGGTCTTACCGAAGACCGGACGACCCGCCACCACACCGGCGCCAGGCTGCTGCTCAGCAAGCGCACCCAGCCCCGCCAGCAGAGCCTCACGATCAGAAGCCACCACCGAACCCCGCTGGTCGAACTGCGCCCTTGACGTCACCGCCGAGAACGCCACGTCCAGCACACCCAGCTCCGGACGCTCCAGCAGATGCGACCGAAGACGACCCGCCTGCGCAGCCAACACCTCCGCATCGATGTACGGGGAGGGCTCGTCCACGTTCAGGGTCCGCGGCAGCACACCGTGCTGCATCGCCTTCACCATCTTGATCACACCAGCCACACCAGCCGCAGCCGACGTATGACCGATGTTCGACTTGATCGAGCCCAGCCGCAGCGGACCGTTCACCCGCTCCTGGCCGTACGTGGCCAGCAGCGCCTGCGCCTCGATCGGGTCACCCAGACGCGTACCCGTCCCGTGACCCTCCACCGCGTCCACATCAGACGGCGACAGGCCCGCACTCGCCAGCGCCTGCCGGATCACCCGCTCCTGCGAAGGCCCGTTCGGAGCCGTCAGGCCGTTGCTCGCACCGTCCTGGTTGATCGCACTGCCCCGGATCACAGCCAGCACCTTGTGCCCGTTGCGCCGCGCCTCCGACAACCGCTCCAGGACGACCAGGCCGACGCCGTCGGAGAAGCCCGTGCCGTCCGCGGCCGCCGCGTACGGCTTGCAACGGCCGTCCTCCGCCAGACCCCGCTGGCGGCTGAACTCCTGGAGCAGGAACGGACCGGCCAGGACGGTCACGCCACCGACCAGGGCCAGCGAGCACTCACCCGAGCGCAGCGCCTGCGACGCCATGTGCATCGCCACCAGTGAGGACGAGCACGCCGTGTCCACCGTGACGGCCGGACCCTCGAAGCCGAAGCTGTAGGCGACGCGCCCCGACACCACGCTCGACGCGGTGCCCGCCAGCCGGAAGCCCTCCAGTTCGGGCAGGTCCGAGCTGCCGTAGTCGGACATGACGGCGCCGGCGAAGACACCGGTGTCGCTGCCGCGCAACGAGGCCGGGTCGAGCCCCGCGTCCTCCAGGGCCTCCCAGGAGGCCTCCAGCAGCAGACGCTGGATCGGGTCGATGGCCAGGGCCTCGCGCGGGCTGATCCCGAAGAATTCGGCGTCGAAGTCGCCGACGCGGTCGATGAAGCCGCCGCCGCTCGCGTAGACCTTGCCGGACTGCTCCGGGTCCGGGTCGTAGAGGTTCCCCACGTCCCAGCCGCGGTCGGTCGGCAGGCCGACGATGCCGTCGCGGCCCTCGGCCACCAGCTTCCAGAGTTCCTCCGGCGAGGTGGCGCCGCCCGCGTAGCGGCAGCTCATGCCGACGATCGCGATGGGTTCTGAGGCCTGGGCCAGCAGTCGGCGGTTCTGCTGCCGGAGGCGCTCGGCTTCCTTCAGCGACTTGCGCAGTGCTTCGACGAGCTCGTTCTGATTGGCGGACATCGCCTTGGTTCCCCCGTTCGGACGCGTTCCCGCGGCCGTGTTCTCAACTTCTCGACGTGTCTTCGTTCAGGGCGTGGTGGAGCCGCAGCTCACTCCACGTCTTCCTGCGTCATCCGGATCAGCGCTTCGACGTCCATCTCGTCGATCGATACGGCGTCGGAGTCCGGGGACCCGGTTTCGCCGCCGTCGCCGGAGGCCAGGTCCAGCAGTGCTTCGAGCAGTCCGGCCTGACGCAGGCGGCCGATGGAAATGGTGGTGAGGAGGTCTCGGATGTCGTCTTCCTCGGATCGCCGGCCCGCGTCGGCCGGTGCCGTGCCCGGCATGGCGAGAGGGATCAGGTAGCGCGCCACCGCGAGTGGGTTCGGGTGGTCGAAGACGAGGGTGGTGGGCAGCCGCAGTCCGGTGGCCGGGGTGAGTCGGTTGCGCAGTTCCACCGCTGCCAGTGAGTCGAAACCGAGCTCCTTGAAGGCGCGGTCGGGGTCGACGGCCTCGGCGGAGGCGTGCCCCAGGACCGAGGCGACCTGGGCCCGTACCAGATCGAGGGTGATGCGCTCCCAGTCCTCCGGTTCCACGACGGCCAGGCGGTCGGCGAGCGAGCCGCCGACCGTCTCGGTCCGGCGCGGCGGCGTCCGGACGAGTCCGCGCATCAGGGCGGGCAGCAGGCCCGACTGTGCCTGGGCGCGCAGGGCGGCCTGGTCGAGGCGGGCGGGGACGAGGAGGGCGTCGTCGAGCTGTCGTGCCGCGTCGAAGAGTTCGAGCCCGAGCTCGTTCGACAGGGCGGCGACGCCCATGCGTTCCAGTCGGGCAAGTCCCGCCTCGCCGAGTTCGCCGGTCATGCCGGTGGCGTCGCCCCAGAGGCCCCAGGCCAGCGAGCTGGCCGGCTTGCCCTCGGTGCGGCGCCGGGCGGCGAGGGCGTCCAGGAAGGAGTTGGCCGCGGCGTAGTTCGCCTGGCCGGGGCTGCCGATCAGGGCGGCGAGGGAGGAGAAGAGGACGAAAGCCGACAGGTCCATGTCCGCGGTCAGCTCGTGCAGGTGCAGGGCCGCGTCGATCTTCGGCCGCATCACCCGCTCCACCTGTGCCGGGGTCAGGGAGCCGATCACGCCGTCGTCCAGGACGCCGGCCGAGTGGATCACCGCGCGCAGCGGGTGTTCGAGGGTGCCGAGCAGCTGTGCCAGTTGGTCGCGGTCGGAGACGTCGCAGGCTGCGGCCCGGGCGTCGGCGCCCAGTTCGGCCAGCTCGGCGAGCAGTTCCGGTACGCCGTCGGCGGCGGGACCGCGCCGGCTGACGAGCAGCAGGTGCTTGGTGCCGTGCTGCCTGGCGAGGTGCTTGGCGAACAGGGCGCCGAGGCCGCCGGTGCCTCCGGTGATGAGGACCGTGCCGTCCGGGTCCAGCGGAGCCGGGACCGTGAGGACGACCTTGCCGGTGTTGCGGCCTTCGCGCAGGAAGCGGAACGCATCCGCGCCGCGGCGTACGTCCCAGGTACGGGTCGGCGCGTGCTCCAGCACGCCCTTGTCGAACAGGGACACGACCTCGGACAGCATCTCCTGGATGCGGTCGGGGCCTGCTTCCAGGAGGTCGTAGGAGCGGTAGCGCACTCCGGTGCGTTCGGCGGCGATGACGTCGGGGTCGCGGAGGTCGGCCTTGCCCATCTCGATGAACCGTCCGCCGCGCGGCAGCAGGTCCAGCGAGGCGTCGATGAACCCGCCCGCCAGGGCGTTGAGCACTCGACGCCCCAGTGCCGGGCCAACTGCACCGCAGCCATACCCACGCCACCGGCCGCCGCGTGCACCAGCAGCCGCTCGCCGGGCTGGAGGCCCGCCAGGTCGACCAGGCCGTAGTAGGCGGTGAGGTAGACCACGGGCAGGGCGGCGGCTTCGGTGAAGGAGAAGTGGTCGGGCATCGGGACGATGGTGCGCCGGTCGGCGACGGCCACCGGGCCGAAGGCGTCCAGGATCAGTCCGAACACCCGGTCGCCGGGTACGAGGTCGGTCACCTCGGCGCCGACCTCCAGGACGACACCGGCGGCCTCACTGCCCAGCGGTGCCTCACCCGGGTAGGTACCCAGGGCGATGAGCACGTCCCGGAAGTTGAGGCCCGCGGCCCGGATGCCGACCCGTACTTCGTTGACGCCGAGCGGGCGCTCGCCGGTCGAGGGGATGATCGCCAGGTCTTCCAGCGATCCCTTGCGCTTGCTCCCCAGCCGCCAGGGGCCGTCGACCGTGGCGGCCTCCGCCCGCGCCAGCCGGGGTACGAGGAGGTCTCCGGCGCGGACGGCGATCTGCGGCTCGTCCAGCGCGACGACCGCATCCCAGTCCAGCCCAGCGCCGTCCTCGTCGCCGTCGCCGTCGAGGTCCACCAGGGTGAACCGGCCCGGGTTCTCCGACTGCGCACTGCGCACCAGACCCCACACCGGAGCCTGCACCAGATCCGGCGCC
>NZ_JOFT01000076.1 GCF_000725805.1 Streptomyces xanthophaeus
GCGACCTCGACCTGCTGCGCCCGATCTACTCCCAGACCGCCGCCTACGGCCACTTCGGCCGCGAGCTGCCCGACTTCACCTGGGAGCGCACCGACCGCGCCGACGCCCTGCGCAAGGCGGTGGGCGAGGGCTGACCGGCGCCCGAGCGGGCGGCGGGCGGACCCCCTAGGGGCCCCTCGCCGCCGCTCCCTGCCGACCGCCCCGCCGACCGAGTCGTCATGTGCCCGGTACCGGCCAGAACGTTCCGCCCCGAGGTTCAAGGAGCACTTCCCGTGCGTATCGTCGTGACCGGGTCGATAGCGACCGACCATCTGATGGTGTTTCCCGGATGCTTCGCCGAGCAGCTCCTCAAGGAGCAGTTGGAGCGGGTCTCCCTGTCGTTCCTCGCCGACCGGCTTGAGGTGCACCGAGGCGGCGTCGCCGCCAACATCTCCTTCGGCCTCGGCAAGCTGGGCCTCGACCCCGTCCTGGTCGGCGCGGCAGGCGTGGACTTCGCCGAGTACGACGCGTGGCTGCGGGCGCACGGCGTGGACACGTCGGTGGTCCGGGTCAGCGAGACCCTGCACACCGCGCGTTTCATGTGCACCACCGACCAGGACCAGAACCAGATCGCCACCTTCTACGCCGGAGCCATGGCCGAGGCCCCCCGGATCGACCTGGCCGGCATCGCCGCCCGCATCGGCGAGCCCTCGCTCGTCCTGGTCGGCGCCGACGACCCCGCGGCCATGCTGCGGCACACCGCCACCGCCCACCGCCTCGGCTTCCCCGTCGCCGCAGACCCCTCCCAGCAGCTGGCCCGACTCGACCGCGAGCAGGCCCGCCAGCTCGTCGACGGAGCACGCTGGCTGTTCACCAACGAGTACGAGGCCGCGCTCCTGCAGGAACGCACCGGCTGGGGCGAGCAGGACATCCTCGACCGCGTCGGCACCTGGATCACCACGCTGGGCGAGGAAGGCGTGAGCCTGGCCCGCTCCGGCGAACCCCGGCTGCACGTCCCGGCCGCACCCACCGACAAGATCGCCGACCCCACGGGCGCGGGCGACGCCTTCCGCGCAGGCTTCCTCGCGGGCCTCGCCTGGGAACTGCCGACCGAGCAGGCCGCCCAGCTCGGCTGCGCCCTGGCCACCACCGTCCTGGAGTCGGTCGGCACGCAGGAGTACAAGCTGCTCGCCTCCGACCTGGTCACCCGCCTCGACACGACGTACGGCCACGAGGTGGCCCGCAGCGTCGCGCCGTATCTGGCAGGCGTGTCATGAGCACCGCCCAGCGCGACCGGGTGGCAGCGCTCCGCGAGGCGCTCGCCACCCGGGTGGTGGTGTCCGACGGAGCCATGGGCACGATGCTCCAGGAGCAGGACCCGACCCTGGAGGACTTCCAGCAGCTGGAGGGCTGCAACGAGGTCCTCAACGCCACCCGTCCCGACATCGTCCGCTCCGTCCACCAGGCGTACTTCGACGCGGGCGTGGACATGGTGGAGACCAACACCTTCGGCGCCAACGCCACCGCGATGTCCGAGTACGACATCCCCGACCGCATCGTCGAGCTGTCGGAGTCCGGCGCCCGGATCGCCCGCGAGGTGGCCGACGAGTTCACCGCGCGCACCGGACAGCAGCGCTGGGTCCTCGGCTCGATAGGCCCCGGCACCAAGCTGCCCACCCTCGGCCACATCTCCTACGACCTGATCCGCGACGGCTACCAGCAGAACGCCGAGGGCCTGATCGCAGGCGGCTCGGACGCACTGATCGTGGAGACCTCGCAGGACCTGCTGCAGACCAAGGCGGCCGTGATCGGCGCCCGCAAGGCCCTCGAAGCGACCGGCGTCGACCTGCCGGTCCTGGTGTCGCTCGCCTTCGAGACCACCGGCGTGATGCTGGTCGGTTCCGAGATCGGCGCCGCGCTGACCGCGCTGGAGCCGCTGGGCATCGACATGATCGGCCTCAACTGCTCGACCGGCCCCGCCGAGATGAACGAGCACCTGCGCTACCTGGCCCGCCACTCCCGCATCCCGCTGCTGTGCATGCCCAACGCGGGCCTGCCCGTGCTCACCAAGAACGGCGCGCACTTCCCGCTGGGCCCCGAGGGCCTGGCCGACGCGCAGCAGGACTTCGTCACCGGCTACGGCCTGTCGCTGATCGGCGGCTGCTGCGGCACCACCCCCGCGCACATGCGCGAGGTCGTGGAACGCGTGCGCGGCCTGACCCCCACCCCGCGCACGCCGCAGGCCGAGCCGGGCGCGGCCTCGATCTACCAGACGGTGCCGTTCCGCCAGGACAGCGCGTACATGGCGATCGGCGAGCGCACCAACGCCAACGGTTCGAAGAAGTTCCGCGACGCCATGCTGGAAGCGCGCTGGGACGACTGCGTGGAGATCGCGCGCGACCAGATCCGCGAAGGCGCGCACATGCTCGACCTGTGCATCGACTACGTCGGCCGCGACGGCGTCGCCGACATGGAGGAACTGGCCGGCCGTTTCGCCACCGCCTCCACCCTCCCGATCGTCCTGGACTCCACCGAGGTCGAGGTGATCCGGGCGGGCCTGGAGAAGCTCGGCGGCCGCGCCGTCATCAACTCGGTCAACTTCGAGGACGGCGACGGACCCGAGTCGCGCTTCGCGAAGGTCACCAAGCTGGCCCAGGAGCACGGCGCCGCACTGATCGCGCTGACCATCGACGAGGAGGGCCAGGCCCGCACCGTCGAGAAGAAGGTCGAGATCGCCCAGCGGCTGATCGCCGAGCTGACGGGCAACTGGGGCATCCGCGAGGAGGACATCCTCGTCGACACCCTGACCTTCACCATCTGCACCGGCCAGGAGGAGTCCCGGGGCGACGGCATCGCCACCATCGAGGCGATCCGCGAGCTCAAGCGCCGCCACCGTGCTCAACTCCGTCTTCCTCGACGAGTGCGTCAAGGCGGGCCTGGACTCCGCGATCGTGCACGCCTCCAAGATCCTGCCCATCGCGCGTCTGGACGAGGAGCAGGTCCAGGTCGCCCTCGACCTGATCTACGACCGCCGCGCCGAGGGCTACGACCCGCTGCAGAAGCTGATGGCCCTCTTCGAGGGCGCCACCACCCAGTCCCTGAAGGCGGGCCGCGCCGAGGAACTGGCCGCGCTGCCGCTGGACGAGCGGCTCCAGCGCCGGATCATCGACGGCGAGAAGAAGGGCCTGGAGGCCGACCTCGACGAGGCCCTCCAGATCCGGCCGGCCCTGGAGATCGTCAACAACACCCTCCTGGAGGGCATGAAGGTCGTCGGCGAGCTCTTCGGCTCCGGCCAGATGCAGCTCCCGTTCGTCCTCCAGTCCGCCGAGGTCATGAAGACCGCTACAACGTCGTCAACATCGGCATCAAGCAGCCGGTCTCGGCGATCCTCGAAGCGGCCGAGCAGCACAACGCCGACATCATCGGCATGTCGGGTCTCCTCGTGAAGTCCACCGTGATCATGAAGGAGAACCTGGCGGAGCTGAACGCCCGCGGCCTGGCCGAGCGCTTCCCGGTCATCCTCGGCGGCGCCGCCCTCACCCGTGCCTACGTCGAGCAGGACCTCCACGACCTGTACCAGGGCGAGGTCCGCTACGCCCGCGACGCCTTCGAGGGCCTGCGCCTGATGGACGCCCTGATGGGGGTCAAGCGGGGCGTGCCGGGCGCGACCCTGCCCGAGCTGAAGCAGCGCCGCGTCCGCCCGGTCGCCAAGCTGGCCGTCGAGGAACGCCCCGTACGGGAGGGCAGCATCCGCTCGGACGTGGCCACCGACAACAAGGTGCCCGTGCCCCCCTTCTGGGGCGACCGCGTGGTCAAGGGCATCCCGCTCAAGGAGTACGCCTCCTGGCTGGACGAGGACGCCCTGTTCAAGGGCCAGTGGGGACTCAAGCCGGCCCGCAAGGGCGACGGACCGTCCTACGAGGAACTCGTCGAGACCGAGGGCCGGCCGCGGCTGCGCGGCTGGCTGGACCGGCTGCAGACCGACAACCTCCTCGAAGCGGCCGTCGTGCACGGCTACTACCGCAGCGTCTCCAAGGGCGACGACCTGATCCTCCTGGACGAGCTGGGCGGCGAACGCACCCGCTTCACCTTCCCCCGCCAGGACCGCGGCCGCCACCTGTGCCTGGCCGACTTCTTCCGCCCGGAGGAGTCCGGCGAGGTGGACGTGGTCGGCCTCCAGGTCGTCACGGTCGGCTCGCGGATCGGCGAGGTCACCGCGGAACTCTTCGCGGCCGACTCCTACCGCGACTACCTCGAACTGCACGGCCTGTCCGTGCAGCTGGCCGAGGCGCTCGCCGAGTACTGGCACGCCCGGGTCCGCGCCGAACTGGGCATCGGCGGCGACGACCCGAGCGACCTGCACGGCATGTTCCGCACCGAGTACCAGGGCTGCCGCTACTCGCTCGGCTACCCCGCCTGCCCGGACCTGGAGGACCGCGCCAAGATCGCCGG
The DNA here is from genome assembly GCF_000725805.1 of Streptomyces xanthophaeus. GTDB lineage: Bacteria > Actinomycetota > Actinomycetes > Streptomycetales > Streptomycetaceae > Streptomyces > Streptomyces xanthophaeus. Next base: position 4,432 of record NZ_JOFT01000076.1, read on the forward strand.
CCTGCTGCAGCCCGAGCGGATCGGCGTCCACCTCTCCGAGGAGTTCCAGCTGCACCCCGAGCAGTCCACCGACGCCATCGTCGTCCACCACCCCGAGGCCAACTACTTCAACGCGGGAGGCCGCTCATGACGACCTTCTCCTTCGAGTTCTTCCCGCCGAAGACGGCCAACGGGGAACGCACCCTGTGGGAGGCGATCCGCCGCATCGAACCCCTGCGGCCGGACTTCGTGTCCGTCACCTACGGGGCGGGCGGCTCGTCCCGCGAGCGGACGGTGGAGGTCACCCGGCGCATCGCCGCCGAGACGACCCTGCGCCCCGTCGCGCACCTGACCGCGGTCGGCCACTCGGTGGCCGAGCTGCGCCAGATCATCGGCCACTACGCGGACGCGGGCATCCGCGACGTCCTGGTGCTGCGCGGCGATCCGCCGGGCGACCCCAAGGGCCCCTGGACGCCCCACCCGCAGGGCTTCCGGTACGCCTACGAACTCGTCGAGCTGGTCCGCTCACTGGGTGACTTCAGGATCGGGGTGGCGGCCTTCCCCGAGCGCCACCCCCGCTCGCCCGACTGGGACACCGACATCCGGCACTTCGTCGCCAAGTGCCGTGCGGGCGCCGACTACGCGATCACGCAGATGTTCTTCCGCGTGGAGGACTACCTGCGGCTGCGGGACCGGGTCGCCGCCGCGGGCTGCGACATCCCGATCATCCCCGAGATCATGCCCGCCACCGATCACCGGCAGATCGCCCGCTTCGCCGAGCTCTCCGACGCCACCTTCCCGGCCGTCCTCGCGGACCGCCTGTACGCGGCCCGGGACAACGCCGCCGACGGGTACCGCGTCGGCGTCGAGTACGCCAGCGACATGGCCGAGTGGCTCCTCGCCGAGGGCGCGCCCGGCCTGCACTACATCACGCTCAACAAGTCCACGGCGGCCCTGGACATCCACCGCAACGTACTGGCCTCTCCGAGTTCAAGGATCCTCAATGTCTGCTGAGTTCACCGATTACAAGGTCGCCGACATCTCCCTGGCCGAGTTCGGCCGCAAGGAGATCACCCTCGCCGAGCACGAGATGCCCGGCCTGATGGCGATCCGGGCGGAGTACGCCAAGACGCAGCCCCTCGCCGGCGCCCGTGTCACCGGCTCCCTGCACATGACCGTCCAGACCGCCGTCCTCATCGAGACCCTGGTCGCCCTGGGCGCCGAGGTCCGCTGGGTCTCCTGCAACATCTACTCCACCCAGGACCACGCCGCCGCCGCGATCGCCGCCGCGGGCATCCCGGTCTTCGCCTGGAAGGGCGAGACGCTGGAGGAGTACTGGTGGTGCACGGAGCAGGCGCTGACCTGGCCCGGGCACGACGGCCCGAACCTGATCCTCGACGACGGCGGCGACGCCACCCTCCTGGTCCACAAGGGTGTCGAGTACCTCAAGACCGGTGTGCTGCCCGAGGCCGAGAACGAGGAGCTGGCCGTCGTACGGTCGCTGCTGGAGAACAGCCCCATCGACTGGGTGAAGCTCGCGGCCGACATCCGCGGTGTCTCCGAGGAGACCACCACCGGTGTCCACCGCCTCTACGAGATGCAGCGCGAGGGCAGCCTGCTCTTCCCGGCGATCAACGTGAACGACGCCGTCACCAAGTCGAAGTTCGACAACAAGTACGGCTGCCGCCACTCCCTGATCGACGGCATCAACCG
>NZ_JOFT01000077.1 GCF_000725805.1 Streptomyces xanthophaeus
GGGAGAGTAGGACGCCGCCGAACAATCATTGTGGGAAAGCCCCGCACCTTATGGTGCGGGGCTTTTCTGCGTTCAGGGGCAGATCGATGACCCGCTGGGTATCCTGGCCAGCGTTCCCCTGGAGGACGCGATGACAGCACAGCAGCTGGAAGACGGCGGGCCGCTCATCCCTCAGCCGGCCATGACGCGGGAAGCCCTGCGGGACGCCGTGCGCCGGATCGACATGGCCAACCTGGCCGTGCTCGACAAGGAATGCAATGAGGCGTTCGACCGCGCGGCCGAGACCGGCGCGATCAATCCGCTGCGCTTCTTCCTGATCAAGTGGGCCACGCACGTGGCGATCCACCGCTGGCCGGCCCGCGCGGCCGCCCTCCATGAGGCGGAACGTACCGCGGGAGATCCTTCGGCCACGGAAGCGGAGTTCCGGGCCGCGATGGAGACGAGCAGCCGCATCCTCGCCGAGGCACAGCGGGAAATCGGTCAGTGACCCCGCGGGGCGAGGGCGTCGAGAACGACAGTGGCTGGGCCTGGGAGTGCGATCCCAGCCGGGTGTGGGTGCTCGGTGACATGCCGGCCGAACACCAGGCCCTCGTCGGCGCCGTCCTGGACGGCCTGGTCGACCTCGCGTCGATGGCGATCGACCCCAAGGACGGCAGCCTGTACGAGGATCCCCACCCGATGCGGCTGCGGACGTACGAGGACGAGCACCTGATGCTCTGGTACCAGACCATCGCGCACCGCCGCCGGGTGTACCTCAAGCGTGTGAACCTCTGAGCCCTTCCTGGAGCAGGATGCGGCCCTCGACGGTTCCGATGAGCAGTCGGCCTCCGGGTGCCGGCGCGAGGCACAGTGCGGTGGCCGGTTCTCCGTCCACCTCCAGGGCCGTGTGCCAGCGGACCGAGCCGTCGTGGGCGTCCAGTGCGGTGAGCGTTCCGGAGTTGCAGGCCACGTAGACGCTCTCCCCGTCCGTCGCGAGTGCGGTCGCCGGGTGGTCACTGCGGTGCTGCCACAGCACCGATCCCTTCAGGGAGCGCCGTACGACGTAGGCCTCTCCCGTCAGGGGGCCGTGTCCGTGGCCGTGGCCGTGGGGGACGGTGGCCGCGTACACGAGCGACTCACCGATCTCGGCCGCGGGACCCCCGAAGTGGTGTTCCTGCGGCACCCAGGTGTGGGGGAGGAGCCTTCGCGGTGTCTCATCGGCTGACAGGACGGTGACCCGTTTGTCGTGCGTCGAGTCGTCAGGATCCGCGCTGATCAGGACGTAGGGGCGGTGCGCGGGCCGGACGGGCCGCGGGTGGTCGAACACGACGAGCTCCTCCGCCTCCGGGCCGTCCACCGCAGGACCGTCGAGGTCGAAGAGCATCAGTCGTTCGGGACGCTTGCGGCGGCGGTCGTTCGGCTGCCACAGGACCGTCCGCCGGTCGCCTGCGACGAGGACGCAGGACGCCTCGTGGCTGAGGGTCTCCAGCAGCTGCCCGTCATCGAGGGCGATCCGCTCGATGCGGGGTGAGGAGGTCCCCCACCGCTCCTTCCGGCGGGGGCGGCGCTCGGCGTTCGTCCAGACCGACGCCCCGTCGGAGGCCGGTACGAGCTGGCGGCCGCCCTCCTGGTCCTCGACCACCCACTGGCGTTCCCCTGACGGCAGCCACGACTCGGCCAGTACCCCGTCCAGAGCCGCCAGTACACGTCCGTCCTCCAGGCCCTCGACCGCCCACACCTGACCGCGCGGCGACCATGGCCGGCCGGCCGATGCCGCGAGAGCGGTGAGGAGGCAACGGGCCCGGTGGCTGTGGTCCTGCCGGATGGTCAGCTGTACGGGGGCGTCGAGCTCCTCGTCCCGGAGGGTGGCCGGCCCGACCGCTGCCCAGTCGGCGCGTTCGACGACGGCCTCATGGGCCTGCTCGCGTGAGAGTGGGTCCTGCCGGTCGTCGTACGGCGCCAGGAGCAGACGGAGCTCCGTCGCGCCCTGCCAATCCACGCTCAGTACCTCCCGGCCGTACTGCAGCGCGGACACTGCTGTGCCGGTGGCGAGGTGGAGCAGGAGCAGTTCCCCTTCGTAGGAGTAGCCGCCGTCGTAGCGACCCGTACCTATGGCGAGCAGGGGGAGGGAGGGATGGAAGGCGAGGGAATGCACGGGGTAGCTGGAACGCACCAGGTGTCGGCAGTGGAGTCCGTCCCGTTCGTAGATGCCGATCCGGTGGCCGGTCCATCCGGAGTCGGCGGTCGCGTGGCCGCTCCGGAACAGGGGCCCCACGTCCCCGCCGACGGCGACCGCCTGTGAGGGCTCGTCGACGACGGCCACGCGAGGCCGGCCGACACCGGCGAAGGGTCCGTCGCCGAGCGCGCGTCGGACGAACGGCGGCGCGGTCATACGGGGTCCCTCCTGGGGGCGGCAGTTGAAGGCGCCGCGGTCCTCGGTCCTCGGGCCTCGGGCCTCGGCGGAGGCGGCAGCAGCTCATGATCACGGCCGCAGGGGGCGTCCACCATCGGATTTCACCGGCGTCTGTGCGGGTGGTCGGGGCACGTGAAGGGGCATGTCAGGGGGCATGGCGGGGCCCGATTTGGCGCCTCGGGCGGGGGGTTGTAGAGTGGAGCGGTTGCCTCGAACTGGTCAGTTCGGCAGCACTCCCCGCAAGGAATCGAATTCCATGTGGGGACACCCGTCTCTTCACCCAGAAATCCCAAGCCGGTAAATCCGGTGGCGAACTTCTGATAGAGTCGGTCTCGCCGGAAAGGGAAACGCGAAAGCGGAAACCTGGAAAGCGAAACCCGCTTCGACCGGGAATCGGACACGAAAGAGTCTGATAGAGTCGGAAACGAAG
>NZ_JOFT01000078.1 GCF_000725805.1 Streptomyces xanthophaeus
GGGTGATGGGTGGCTGGTCGTTGCTTGAGAACTACACAGTGGACGCGAGCATCTGTGGCCAAGTTTTTAAGGGCACACGGTGGATGCCTTGGCACCAGGAACCGATGAAGGACGTGAGAGGCCGCGATAGGCCCCGGGGAGCTGCCAACTGAGCTTTGATCCGGGGGTGTCCGAATGGGGAAACCCGGCAGTCGTCATGGGCTGTCACCCACTGCTGAACACATAGGCAGTGTGGAGGGAACGAGGGGAAGTGAAACATCTCAGTACCCTCAGGAAGAGAAAACAACCGTGATTCCGGGAGTAGTGGCGAGCGAAACCGGATGAGGCCAAACCGTATGCGTGTGATACCCGGCAGGGGTTGCGCATGCGGGGTTGTGGGAATTCTTTTGATCGGTCTGCCGGCCGGTCGGCGAGTCAGAAACCGTTGATGTAGTCGAAGGACATGCGAAAGGTCCGGCGTAGAGGGTAAGACCCCCGTAGACGAAACATCAGCGGCTTGCTTAAGAATCTCCCAAGTAGCACGGGGCCCGAGAAATCCCGTGTGAATCTGGCGGGACCACCCGCTAAGCCTAAATATGAAAAGTACCGCGGGAGCGGAGTGAAATAGTACCTGAAACCGTGTGCCTACAAGCCGTGGGAGCGTCGCCGTTGTTCTTCGGAACAACGGTCGTGACTGCGTGCCTTTTGAAGAATGAGCCTGCGAGTTAGCGGTGTGTAGCGAGGTTAACCCGTGTGGGGAAGCCGTAGCGAAAGCGAGTCCGAATAGGGCGATTGAGTTGCACGCTCTAGACCCGAAGCGGAGTGATCTAGCCATGGGCAGGTTGAAGCGGAGGTAAGACTTCGTGGAGGACCGAACCCACCAGGGTTGAAAACCTGGGGGATGACCTGTGGTTAGGGGTGAAAGGCCAATCAAACTCCGTGATAGCTGGTTCTCCCCGAAATGCATTTAGGTGCAGCGTCGTGTGTTTCTTGCCGGAGGTAGAGCACTGGATAGGCGATGGGCCCTACCGGGTTACTGACCTTAGCCAAACTCCGAATGCCGGTAAGTGAGAGCACGGCAGTGAGACTGTGGGGGATAAGCTCCATGGTCGAGAGGGAAACAGCCCAGAGCATCGACTAAGGCCCCTAAGCGTACGCTAAGTGGGAAAGGATGTGGAGTCGCAGAGACAACCAGGAGGTTGGCTTAGAAGCAGCCACCCTTGAAAGAGTGCGTAATAGCTCACTGGTCAAGTGATTCCGCGCCGACAATGTAGCGGGGCTCAAGCGTACCGCCGAAGTCGTGTCATTGCAGCAATAGGGCCAACGCCCGCTGTGATGGGTAGGGGAGCGTCGTGTGCCGGGTGAAGCAGCAGCGGAAGCTAGTTGTGGACGGTTCACGAGTGAGAATGCAGGCATGAGTAGCGATACACACGTGAGAAACGTGTGCGCCGATTGACTAAGGGTTCCTGGGTCAAGCTGATCTGCCCAGGGTAAGTCGGGACCTAAGGCGAGGCCGACAGGCGTAGTCGATGGACAACCGGTTGATATTCCGGTACCCGCTTTGAAACGCCCAATATCGAATCCTCTAATGCTAAGTCCGTGAAGCCGTTCCGGACCCTTCGGGGAAAGGAAAGTGGTGGAGCCGACGATCCAAGGTGGTAGTAGGTAAGCGATGGGGTGACGCAGGAAGGTAGTCCAGCCCGGGCGGTGGTAGTCCCGGGGTAAGGGTGTAGGCCGAGGGGTAGGCAAATCCGTCCCTCATATAAGGCTGAGACCTGATGCCGAGCCGATTGTGGTGAAGTGGATGATCCTATGCTGTCGAGAAAAGCCTCTAGCGAGTTTCATGGCGGCCCGTACCCTAAACCGACTCAGGTGGTCAGGTAGAGAATACCGAGGCGTTCGGGTGAACTATGGTTAAGGAACTCGGCAAAATGCCCCCGTAACTTCGGGAGAAGGGGGGCCATCACTGGTGAGAGGACTTGCTCCTTGAGCTGGGGGTGGCCGCAGAGACCAGCGAGAAGCGACTGTTTACTAAAAACACAGGTCCGTGCGAAGCCGTAAGGCGATGTATACGGACTGACGCCTGCCCGGTGCTGGAACGTTAAGGGGACCGGTTAGTCACATTTCGGTGTGGCGAAGCTGAGAACTTAAGCGCCAGTAAACGGCGGTGGTAACTATAACCATCCTAAGGTAGCGAAATTCCTTGTCGGGTAAGTTCCGACCTGCACGAATGGCGTAACGACTTCTCGACTGTCTCAACCATAGGCCCGGTGAAATTGCACTACGAGTAAAGATGCTCGTTTCGCGCAGCAGGACGGAAAGACCCCGGGACCTTTACTACAGTTTGATATTGGTGTTCGGTTCGGCTTGTGTAGGATAGGTGGGAGACTTTGAAGCAGCCACGCCAGTGGTTGTGGAGTCGCCGTTGAAATACCACTCTGGTCGTGCTGGATGTCTAACCTCGGTCCGTGATCCGGATCAGGGACAGTGTCTGATGGGTAGTTTAACTGGGGCGGTTGCCTCCCAAAGGGTAACGGAGGCGCCCAAAGGTTCCCTCAGCCTGGTTGGCAATCAGGTGTTGAGTGTAAGTGCACAAGGGAGCTTGACTGTGAGACCGACGGGTCGAGCAGGGACGAAAGTCGGGACTAGTGATCCGGCGGTGGCTTGTGGAAGCGCCGTCGCTCAACGGATAAAAGGTACCCCGGGGATAACAGGCTGATCTTCCCCAAGAGTCCATATCGACGGGATGGTTTGGCACCTCGATGTCGGCTCGTCGCATCCTGGGGCTGGAGTCGGTCCCAAGGGTTGGGCTGTTCGCCCATTAAAGCGGTACGCGAGCTGGGTTTAGAACGTCGTGAGACAGTTCGGTCCCTATCCGCTGTGCGCGTAGGAATATTGAGAAGGGCTGTCCCTAGTACGAGAGGACCGGGACGGACGAACCTCTGGTGTGCCAGTTGTCCTGCCAAGGGCATGGCTGGTTGGCTACGTTCGGGAGGGATAACCGCTGAAAGCATCTAAGCGGGAAGCCTGCTTCAAGATGAGTATTCCCACCTCCTTGAGAGGGTAAGGCTCCCAGTAGACGACTGGGTTGATAGGCCAGATGTGGAAGCCCGGTAACGGGTGAAGCTGACTGGTACTAATAGGCCGAGGGCTTGTCCTCAGTTGCTCGCGTCCACTGTGTTAGTTCTGAAG
>NZ_JOFT01000079.1 GCF_000725805.1 Streptomyces xanthophaeus
TATGGCCTGCCGTTACCCGGGCGGGGTGTCGAACCCTGAGGAGTTGTGGCAGTTGGTGGCGGAGGGCCGGGACGCGATCTCGGGCCTGCCGTCCGACCGCGGCTGGGACCTGGAACGCCTCTACAACCCCGACCCCGAGAAGACCGGGACCGTGTACACCCGCGGCGGCGGCTTCCTCGACAATGCCGGTGACTTCGACGCGGGCTTTTTCGGCATCAGCCCGCGCGAAGCCCTGGCCAGCGACCCCCAGCAGCGGCTGCTGCTGGAAGCGGCCTGGGAGGCGCTCGAAGACGCCGGCATGGACCCGACGTCGCTGCACGGCACGGACACCGGCGTGTTCACCGGCGTCGTGACCTCGGACTACGGCGCGTCGACGCCGCCGGAGCTGGAAGGCTTCCGCCTCACGGGTTCGACCACGAGCGTCGTCTCCGGCCGGATCGCCTACACCCTCGGCCTGGAAGGCCCTGCGGTCTCGGTCGACACGGCCTGCTCGTCCTCCCTGGTCGCCCTGCACCTGGCATCCCAGGCGCTGCGCTCGGGTGAGTGCTCGCTGGCGCTCGTCGGTGGCGTGACCGTCCTGGCCGGTCCGTTCCTGTTGCAGGAGTTCAGCCGTCAGCGGGGTCTGGCGGAGGACGGCCGCTGCAAGTCCTACGCGGCCTCCGCCGACGGGACCGGCTTCTCCGACGGCGTCGGCCTGCTCGTCGTCGAACGCCTCTCGGACGCCCAGCGCAACGGACACCGGGTCCTGGGCCTCGTCCGGGGCAGCGCGGTCAACCAGGACGGCGCGAGCAACGGCCTCACCTCGCCGAACGGCCCCGCGCAGGAGCGCGTGATCCGCCAGGCCCTGGAGAACGCGGGCCTGCGCGCCGCTGACGTGGACGCTGTGGAGGGTCACGGGACGGGTACGCGTCTGGGTGACCCGATCGAAGCGCAGGCGCTGCTCGCTACGTATGGCCAGGAGCGGGTGAACGGTCCGCTGCGGCTGGGTTCGATCAAGTCGAACATCGGTCATACGTCGGCTGCGGCTGGTGTGGCTGGTGTGATCGAATGGCCTGCCACCGATGGTCGGCCGCGCCGTGCGGGTGTGTCGTCGTTCGGTGTCAGTGGCACCAACGCTCACGTGATCATCGAGGCTGCGCCGGAGCTGCCGGTTGCCGCCGAGGTGGTGCCCGCCCACCGTCCGCCGGTGGTGCCGGTGGTGGTCTCCGGTAAGAGTGCGGAGGCGCTGGCTGCGCAGGCGGGGCGGCTTCGGTCGCATCTGCTGGAGCGTCCGGAGCTGGGTGTGCTGGACGTGGCGTTCTCGGCGGTGACGTCCAGGACGCAGTTCGACCAGCGGGGTTCGGTGGTGGCTTCGGACCGTGAGGCTCTGCTGGCGGGGCTGGGTGCGCTTGCTGAGCAGCAGCCTGGCGCCGGTGTGGTGGCGGGTCGTCCGGTCTTCGGTAAGACCGGGTTCCTGTTCACGGGTCAGGGTGCGCAGCGTGCGGGGATGGGTGCGGGTCTGGCTGCTGTCTATCCGGTGTTCGCCGAGGCGGTGGACGAGGTGTGTGCACAGCTCGACGGGCTGCTGGGGCGGTCGTTGAAGGAGCTGTTGTTCGCGGCGGAGGGTTCGTCGGAGGCGGCGCTTCTGGACCGGACGGAGTTCACGCAGCCTGCACTCTTCGCGGTTGAGGTGGCGCTGTTCCGTCTGCTGGAATCGCTGGGCATCCGGGCGGACGTCCTGGTCGGTCACTCCGTCGGCGAGCTGGCTTGTGCTCACGTCGCGGGGGTTCTGTCGCTGGCCGATGCGTGCCGGCTGGTTGCTGCGCGTGGCCGGTTGATGGGTGCGCTGCCTGCTGGTGGCGGGATGGTTGCGGTTCAGGCGACTGAGGCTGAGGTTGCGGAGTCGCTGGCCGGCTTCGAGGACCGTCTGTCGGTCGCGGCGGTGAACGGTCCGCTGGCGGTGGTCGTCTCGGGTGCGCTGGATGCGGTTGAGGAGTGGCTGCCCCAGTGGCAGGAGCTGGGCCGCAAGACGACGCGTCTGCGGGTCAGTCATGCGTTCCACTCGCCGCTGATGGAGCCGATGCTCGACGAGTTCCGTGCGGTTGCTGAGGGGCTGACGTTCCACCAGCCTCAGGTGGCAGTCGTGTCGAACCTGACCGGTGGTCTGGTGTCCGCCGAGCTGACCGACCCTGGCTACTGGGTCTCCCACGTGCGGGAAGCGGTCCGCTTCGCGGACGGCATCCGGACGCTCGCCGACGAAGGCGTGACCCGGTTCGTCGAGGTGGGTCCGGACGCCGTCCTGACGGCGCTGGCCCAGCAGGTTGTGGATGTTGAAGGTGCTGTCTTCGCGCCTGTGCTGCGGGCCCGCGTCTCCGAGGTGGAGACCTTCGCCGGATTCCTGGGCCAGGCGCATGTCTCCGGGCTGCCGGTGGACTGGGCTGCGTTCTACGCGGGCTCCGGCGCGCAGCGCGTCGAGCTGCCGACGTACGCCTTCCAGCGCGAGCGGTACTGGCTGGCTCCCGGCAGCGGCTCCGGGGACCCGGCCGCGGCCGGGCTCGGGCGGATCGATGCCTTTCCCAGGACACCGCGCCGTGGACCCAGGACCACGGAGTCCTGGGCCTGGTGGTCGTGCCCGGCACGACGCTCGTCGAGCTCGCCGGTGCGGCCGGGCGGGAAGCGGGGAGTTCGCTCCTTGAGGAACTGGTTCTCGAAGCACCGCTGATCCTGGACGCGGACACCGCTGTCCGGGTGCAGGTGACCGTCGGCGAACCGGACGAGGACGGCCGTCGCCCGGTTGCGATCTACTCGCAGCCCGAGATCGGTCAGCGCGAAGCGACTTGCCACGCCCGTGGCCTGCTCGCGCAGGACGAGACCCCGGCGGGCCTGCCGTGGGCGCCGGCCGAGTGGCCGCCCGTGGACGCCGAACCGATCGCCGTGGACGTGCTCTACGCACGGCTGGCCGAGATCGGCTTCGACTACGGCCCCGTCTTCCAGGGGCTGCAGGCCGCCTGGCGGGACGGCGACGAGGTATTCGCCGAAGTGGCACTGCCCGACGAGGACGCGGAGACGGCCAAGGGCTTCGGTATCCACCCGGCCCTGTTCGACGCGTCCCTGCACGGCGGGCTCGACTGGCTCGACCTGGGCGACGGTTCGGCGCGGCTGCCGTTCTCGTGGTCCGGTGTCCGGTTCGGGCAGGGCGGTCTGGCTCGGGTCCGGGTCCGGATCGGATCGGGAGGGGAATCCTCGCTGCGCGTCGACATCGCCTCCGAGCAGGGTGAACTCGTAGCCAGCGTGGCGCAGTTGGCGTTCCGTACGGTCGAGCAGTCGCAGTTGAAGGACACGCGACGCGAACAGGGCGACGCGCTGTTCCGCCTCGACTGGACCGAGGTCGCGACCGCGTCCGGCGCCGAACGGCCCAGGACCGCTGTCCTCGACGCTGCTCTGGAACAAGCGCTGACCGACGGCGCCACCGTCCCGGACCTGGTCGTCGCTGCCCTCACCGACTTGCAGGAGGAGGAGAGCGGGGCGGCAACGGCGGCCCGGGCCGTCACCGGGAGCACGCTGCGGCTGCTCCAGCGGTGGCTCGACGACGAGCGGTTCGCCGGTGCACGCCTTGCGGTGGTGACGCGGAACGCGGTCGCGGTCGGTGAGCAGGCGCCGGATCTGGCGCAGTCCCCGGTGTGGGGTCTGGTGCGCAGCGCGCAGTCCGAGCACCCCGACCGGTTCCTGCTGGTCGACGTCGACGGGGACGAGTCGCCCGACTGGGGCGCGGTCCTCGCTTCGGACGAGCCGCAGCTGGCCGTCCGCGACGGCCGGATGTTCGCGCCGCGCCTGGTCAAGGCCGGTCCGTCGGATGCCGAGCGTTCGCCGCTGGACCCGGAGGGCACGGTCCTGATCACCGGTGGTACGGGTGGTCTGGGTGCGTCGTTCGCCGGGCACTTCGTGCGGGAGTACGGGGCGAGGAACCTGCTGCTCCTGAGCCGTCGGGGTCCGGCGGCCGAGGGTGTCAGTGAGCTCGTGGCCGGGCTGGAGGCGCTGGGTGCGCGGGTGCGGGTCGAGGCTTGTGATGTCGCCGACCGCGACGAACTCGCGCAGTTGGTCGGTTCGTGCATGAGTTGACGGCGGGTATGGAGCTGTCGGCGTTCGTGTTGTTCTCGTCGGTTGCGGCGCTGGTCGGCAGTTCCGGTCAGGCGAACTATGCCGCCGCGAACGCGTTCCTGGATGCGCTTGCTGCGTCCCGTCGGGCGGAGGGTCTGCCGGCGACCTCGCTGGCCTGGGGCCTCTGGGCGAACGCAGGCGGCATGGCGGGTGAGCTCGACGAGGCCGAGATCGCCCGACTGGAGCGGATGGGCACCGCAGCGCTGAGCACCGAGCTCGGTCTGGAGCTGTTCGACCGGGCGTTGGGTCTGGGTGAGGCGTTGGTTGCGCCGGTGTTGTTGGATGCGGGTGCGTTGCGGACGCAGGCGCGGGCGGGGTTGTTGCCGG
>NZ_JOFT01000081.1 GCF_000725805.1 Streptomyces xanthophaeus
AGGCGACGGGTCTGCGGCTGCCGACGACGCTGGTCTTCGACCACCCGACCCCGGCGGCCATCGCACGCCTCCTCCTCGACGAGATCGGCGAGGCCGAGCCGGCCGCAGTGGTGGTCCGTCCGCAGCGCAAGCGTCCGAAGGCGGACGAGCCGCTGGCGATCGTGGGCATGGCCTGCCGGTACCCGGGCGGCGTGAGTTCGCCCGAGGAGCTGTGGCAGCTGGTGGCGGAGGGCCGGGATGCGATCTCGGGCCTGCCGACCGACCGCGGCTGGGACCTCGAACGGCTCTCCAACCCGGACACCGAACAGCAGGGGGCCCTCACCACGCGTGGCGGCGGCTTCCTCGACAACGTCGCCGACTTCGACGCCGGATTCTTCGGTGTGAGTCCGCGAGAGGCGCTCGCCATGGACCCGCAGCAGCGTCTGCTGCTGGAGGCGTCCTGGGAGGCTCTGGAGGACGCGGGGCTCGACCCGGCTTCGTTGCGCGGCAGCGACACCGGCGTCTTCTGCGGCGTCGTCTCCACCGACTACGGCATCTCGTCGACGCCGCGCGAGCTGGAAGGCTTCCGACTGACGGGGACGACCACGAGCGTCGTGTCGGGCCGCGTCGCCTACAGCCTCGGGCTGGAAGGCCCCGCCGTGTCCGTGGACACGGCCTGCTCTTCGTCGCTGGTCGCCATGCATCTGGCGTCGCAGGCGCTGCGTTCCGGTGAGTGCTCGCTGGCGCTCGTCGGTGGCGTGACGGTGATGGCCGGCCCGTTCCTGCTCCAGGAGTTCAGCCGCCAGCGTGGCCTGGCGGAGGACGGCCGTTGCAAGTCGTACGCGGCCTCCGCCGACGGCACGGGCTTCTCGGACGGTCTGGGTCTGCTCGTCGTCGAACGCCTCTCGGACGCCCAGCGCAACGGCCACCGGATCCTGGGTGTCATCCGCGGCAGCGCCGTCAATCAGGACGGTGCGAGCAACGGCCTCACGTCCCCGAACGGTCCCTCGCAGGAACGGGTGATCCGTCAGGCCCTGGAGAACGCCGGTGTGGACGCCTCCGAGGTGGACGCCGTGGAGGGTCACGGCACGGGTACGCGTCTGGGTGACCCGATCGAGGCACAGGCGCTGCTGGCCACGTACGGCCAGGAGCGGGTGAACGGTCCGCTGCTGCTGGGCTCCATCAAGTCCAACATCGGTCACTCGTCGGCTGCTGCCGGTGTCGCCGGTGTGATCAAGATGGTCATGGCGATGCAGCACGGCGTGCTGCCGCAGACGCTGAACGTGGACGAGCCTTCGCCGTACATCGACTGGACCTCGGGTGAGGTCGAGCTGCTGACCGAGGCGGTGGAATGGCCTGCCACGGCTGATCGGCCGCGTCGGGCCGGCGTGTCCTCGTTCGGCATCAGTGGCACCAACGCTCACGTGATCATCGAGGCTGCGCCGGAGCTGCCGGCTGCGGCCGAGGTGGTGCCCGCCAACCGTCCGTCGGTGGTGCCGGTGGTGGTGTCGGGCAAGAGTGCGGAGGTGTTGGCTGCGCAGGCGGGTCGTCTTCGGTCGCATCTGCTGGAGCGTCCGGAGCTGGGTGTGCTGGACGTGGCGTTCTCGGCGGTGCAGCGGGCTGCTGTGGTGGCTTCGGATCGTGAGGGTCTCCTGGCGGGGCTGGGTGCACTGGCCGAGCGGCAGGACGGCGCGCGACTGGTGCCGGGCAGGACTGGGTTCCTGTTCACGGGTCAGGGTGCTCAGCGTGCG
>NZ_JOFT01000082.1 GCF_000725805.1 Streptomyces xanthophaeus
CGCACCGACACCCAGATCAAGATCCGCGGCTTCCGCATCGAACCCACCGAAATCGAAACCGTCCTCACCACCCACCCCCACCTCACCCAAGCCACCCTCGTCCACACCACCCACCTGATCGCCTACGTCACCGCCGTCCCGGGGACCTCCCCGACCAACGCCTCCCTGAAGACCTGGCTGCGCGAGCGGCTGCCCGAGCACATGGTCCCGGAGCAGTTCGCCGTCCTCGACCGGCTGCCGCTGACCCCCAACGGCAAGATCGACAAGAGGGCCCTGCCGGCCGTCGAACTCCCGCTGAGCACGGGTGGACGCCAGCCGCGCACGGAGCTGGAGGAGATCGTCCGGACCCTGGTCACCGAGGTCCTGAACGCCCCCGCACCGCTGTCGATCGACGACAGCTTCTTCGACCACGGCGGCCACTCCCTCCTCGCCGCCCGCCTCACCCACCGCATCACCACCACCCTCGGCGTCACCCTCACCGCTGCCCCCGCTCACCCGGGCCGAGCCCCGGCCGGAGCGGCTGCCGCTGTCCTTCGCCCAGCAACGCCTGTGGCTGGTGGCCGGACTCGGGGGCGAGGGCGCGGCGTACAACGTTCCGATGGCGGTGCGGCTCGACGGCGAGCTGGACGTCGATGCGCTGCGCGCCGCCTTCGGTGATGTCGTCGCCCGTCACGAGCCCCTGCGCACGCGCTTCACGACGGCCGACGAGGATCCGTACCAGCTCGTGGAGCCGCCGGCCCCGCCCTTCTTCGAGCTGCGGGAGGTCTCCCCCGAGGTGCTCGACGAGGCCCTGTTCGAGGCCGCCCGGCACTCCTTCGACCTCGGCGCCGAAGCACCGCTGCGGGTCACCCTGCTGCGGACCGGTGAGAGCGCGTACGTCCTCCTGGTGCTCCTGCACCACATCGCCACCGACGGGCTGTCCCTGCGCCCGCTCTTCGCGGACCTGTCCGCCGCCTACGCCGCCCGGCTCGCCGGGGACGCCCCCGACCCGGCCCCCCTGCCCGTCGACTACGCGGACTACGCCATGTGGCAGCGCGCGGCGCTGTCGGGGAGCGCCCTGGACGGGCACCTCTCCTACTGGAAGACGGCGTTGGCCGGTCTGCCGGAGGAGCTCGGGCTGATCCACGACCGTCCCCGCCCGCCCGTGGCCGGCCAGCGGGGCGGGGCCGTCGCGGTGGACTTCGGCGCCGATCTGCACAAGCGGGTGCTGGAGCTGGCGCGCGCCGAGCGGTGCACGCCGTTCATGGTGCTCCAAGCGGCGCTCGCCGGGATGCTGACCCGGCTGGGGGCGGGGACGGACATCCCGCTCGGCTCGCCGGTGGCCGGGCGCTCCGACGAGGCGCTCGCCGATCTCGTGGGCTTCTTCGTGAACACGCTCGTGCTGCGTACGGACACCTCCGGGAACCCGACCTTCCGTGAGCTGCTCGGCCGGGTGCGCACCGCCGACCTGGACGCCTTCGCCCATCAGGAGGCCCCCTTCGACCTGGTGCTGGAGGCCGTGAACCCGGTGCGCTCACTGGCCCGGCACCCGCTGTTCCAGGTCTGCCTGGCCCTGGAGTCCGGCCCGGCTGTGGTGCCGGAGCTGCCGGGCGTACGGGCGGGAGCGGCCGAGCCGCTGGCGACGGGGGCGGTGAAGTTCGACCTGGAGTTCCTCCTGCGCGCCGAGGAGGGCGCGGGTCTGACGGGTGCGGTGCTCTACAGCTGCGACCTGTACGAGCGGGCCACCGTCGAGCGGATGGTCGCCATGCTGCGGCGCACCCTGGAGCAGGTGTCCGCGCGGCCGGAGCTGCCGTTGTCGCAGGTGGAGCTGCTGGGGGAGGCCGAGCGCCGGCAGGTGCTGGAGGAGTGGACGGGCAGCCGCACCGACATCGGCGAAGGAGTGCTGACCGGCCTGTTCGAGGAACAGGCCCGCCTGCGCCCCGACGCCCTGGGACCCCGAGTTCCCCGACGAACGCCTCACCGGCACCGCCCGCGACGCCGACCTCCACACCCTCGTCACCGACACCCGCCACCACCGGCGCGTAGGCGGCCCCCGGACCACCGTCCTCACCGACACCGACCGGGAACTCATCGACAGCCAGGACGACTTCGACCTCGACGTGGCCCTGTCGCCGTCGGACGTGGCCTGCGTGATGTTCACCTCCGGCTCCACCGGACGCCCCAAAGGCATCCTCTCCTCCCACCGCAACCTCGTCTCCACCCTC
>NZ_JOFT01000083.1 GCF_000725805.1 Streptomyces xanthophaeus
TATGGCCTGCCGTTACCCGGGCGGGGTGTCGAACCCTGAGGAGTTGTGGCAGTTGGTGGCGGAGGGCCGGGACGCGATCTCGGGCCTGCCGTCCGACCGGGGCTGGGACCTGGAACGCCTCTACAACCCCGACCCCGACCAGCTCGGCACCGTCTACGCCCGCGGCGGCGGCTTCGTCCAGGCCGCCACCGACTTCGACGCGGCGTTCTTCGGGATCAGCCCGCGCGAAGCCGTGGCCATGGACCCCCAGCAGCGGCTGCTGCTGGAAGCGGCCTGGGAAGCCCTGGAGGACGCGGGGCTCGACCCCGCCTCGCTGCGCGGCAGCGACACCGGCGTCTTCGCCGGTGTGGGACCCTCCGACTACGCGGCCACCCCGGCCGGTTCGCTGCCTGAGCTGGAGGGATTCCGCCTGACCGGTGGTACGACCAGCGTCGTCTCCGGCCGGGTTGCCTACAGCCTCGGGCTGGAAGGCCCTGCGGTCTCGGTCGACACCGCCTGCTCCTCGTCGCTGGTCGCCATGCACCTGGCGGCGCAGGCTCTGCGCTCGGGCGAGTGCTCACTGGCACTCGTCGGCGGCGTCACGGTCCTGGCGGGCCCGACCCTGCTGATGGAGTTCAGCCGCCAGCGCGGCCTGGCGGAGGACGGCCGCTGCAAGTCGTACGCAGCTGCCGCCGACGGCACGGGCTTCTCCGACGGACTCGGTCTGGTGGTTCTGGAGCGTCTCTCGGACGCCCAGCGCAACGGGCACCGGATCCTCGGTGTCGTCCGGGGCAGCGCGGTCAACCAGGACGGCGCGAGTAACGGCCTCACGGCACCGAACGGCCCCGCGCAGGAACGCGTGATCCGCCAGGCCCTGGAGAACGCCGGTCTGAGTCCTGCGGATGTGGACGCGGTCGACGGCCACGGGACGGGCACCCGCCTGGGTGATCCGATCGAGGCGACGGCGCTGCTGGCCACGTACGGGCAGGAGCGGGTGAACGGTCCGCTGCGGCTGGGTTCGATCAAGTCGAACATCGGTCATACCTCGGCTGCGGCTGGTGTGGCTGGTGTGATCAAGATGGTGAAGGCGATGCAGCACGGTGTGCTGCCTCAGACGCTGAACGTGGACGAGCCTTCGCCGCACATCGACTGGACCGCGGGCGAGGTCGAGCTGCTGACCGAGGCCGCGGAATGGCCTGCCACCGATGGTCGGCCGCGCCGTGCGGGTGTGTCGTCGTTCGGCGTGAGCGGCACGAACGCCCACCTGATTCTGGAAGAGGCGCCTGCCACAGAGCCTGCTGCTCCTTCGGACGGTGGCTCGGTTGTCGCTCCGCCGGTGGTGCCGGTGGTGGTGTCGGGCAAGAGTGCGGAGGCGCTGGCTGCGCAGGCGGGGCGGCTTCGGTCGCATCTGCTGGAGCGTCCGGAGCTCGACGTGGTGGACGTGGCGTTCTCGGCGGTGACGTCGAGGGCGCAGTTCGACCAGCGGGCTGCTGTGGTGGCTTCGGATCGTGAGGGTCTGCTGGCGGGGCTGGGTGCACTG
>NZ_JOFT01000084.1 GCF_000725805.1 Streptomyces xanthophaeus
CGCCGCGAGGTCCGCAAAACGCTCACCCGGTACCCGGCACCCACCCAGCACCGCCAACCGGACAGAGCCGCCCGGCTGACCGGTCACCGCAGTCCAGTCCAGCCGGAAGAGGGCGTTCTGCCCGCCTCCTTGAGCACTCGCCAACTGCGCCTGGTCGACCGGCCGCACCGTCAGCGCGTCCACGGCCACGACCAGCGCCCCGCGCTCGTCGACCACGTCGATGCGCATGGCGGACTCGCCGGACCGGCTGATCCGAGCCCTCACGTGCGACCCGACAGCGGCTCCGGCGCCGTGGCCCAGCCGGACCCCCGACCAGGAGAACGGCAGGTCCACACCGGCGGCCAGGTCCTTCTCCGCCAGCGCACCGTGCAGCACCGCGTCGAACAGGGCCGGATGCAGACCGAACCCGTCATCGGCCGCATCCTCGGGCAGCGCCACTTCCACGAAGAGGTCACCGCCCGCACGCCAGGCCGCACGCAGCCCCTGGAACACCGGCCCGTACTCGTAACCGCCGTCGGCCAGCCGTGCGTAGAGCCCCTCGACGGCAACCGGCGCCGCCGCAGCGGGCGGCCAGGTCCCGGGGAACGGCGTCGCGGGCTCGGCCTTCGAGGTCAGCCAGCCGCGGGCGTGGCAGGTAGCCGCCTCCCCCGCTTCCTCGGGCCGGGAGTACACCGCGACCTCACGCCGTCCGTCACCGTCGGCCGCACCCACGGTCACCTGCACCTGACGCGCACCATCCTCGGAGAGGATCAGCGGCGCCTGGAGCACCAGCTCCTCCACGACCGGGGAGCCGGTCAGACCGCCCGCGTTGAGCGCAAGCTCGACGAGCGCGGTGCCGGGGACGATGACCGTGCCGTACACGGCGTGGTCCCGGACCCACGGCGACGAGTCCGGGGAGAGGCGTCCGGTGAACACCCACTCGTCCCGGTCCCCGACCGGAACCGCCGCGCTCAGGATCGGGTGATCCATCCTGCCGAGACCGGCGGCTGCCGGATCCCCGGAGGCGGCAGTCTGAGAGAGCCAGTACCGCTCGCGCTGGAAGGCGTACGTGGGCAGCTCGACGCGCTGCGCGCCGGAGCCCGCGTAGTACGCATCCCAGGCGATCGGCAACCCGGCCACGTGCGCCTGACCCAGGAATCCGGCGAAGGCCTCGGCCTCCCCGACACGAGCACGCAGCACCGGCGCGAAGACAGCCCCGTCGGCGTCGAGGGTCTGCTGGGCCAGCGCCGTCAGGACGGCATCGGGACCCACCTCGACGAAACGGGTCACACCTTCGTCGGCGAGCGT
Source organism: Streptomyces xanthophaeus (assembly GCF_000725805.1). Classification (GTDB taxonomy): domain Bacteria; phylum Actinomycetota; class Actinomycetes; order Streptomycetales; family Streptomycetaceae; genus Streptomyces; species Streptomyces xanthophaeus. Next base: position 1,288 of record NZ_JOFT01000084.1, read on the forward strand.
CCGGATGCCGTCCGCGAAGCGGACCGCTTCCCGCACGTGGGAGACCCAGTACCCGGGGTCGGTCAGCTCATCAGTGACGAGCGCGCCGGTCAGGTTCGATACGACGGTCACCTGCGGCTGGTGGAACGTCAGACCCTCAGCGATGGCTCGGAACTCGTCGAGCATCGGCTCCATCAGCGGCGAGTGGAACGCGTGACTGACGCGCAGACGCGTCCGAGTGGAACGCGTGACTGACGCGCAGACGCGTCGTCTTGCGGCCCAGCTCCTGCCACTGGGGCAGCCACTCCTCGACCGCATCCAGCGCACCCGAAACGACCACGGCCAGCGGACCGTTCACCGCCGCGACCGACAGACGGCCTTCGAAGCCGGCCAGCGACTCCGCGACCTCGGCCTCGGTCGCCTGAACCGCAACCATCCCGCCGCCGGCAGGCAGCGCACCCATCAAGCGGCCACGCGCGGCCACAAGCTTGCACGCATCGGCCAGCGACAGAACCCCCGCCACGTGGGCGCAGGCCAGCTCGCCG
>NZ_JOFT01000085.1 GCF_000725805.1 Streptomyces xanthophaeus
GGAGCCGATGCTCGACGAGTTCCGAGCCATCGCTGAGGGTCTGACGTTCCACCAGCCCCAGGTGGCCGTCGTATCGAACCTGACCGGCGCGCTCGTCACCCATGAGCTGACCGACCCCGGTTACTGGGTCTCCCACGTGCGGGAGGCGGTCCGCTTCGCGGACGGCATCCGGACGCTCGCCGACGAAGGCGTGACCCGGTTCGTCGAGGTGGGTCCCGATGCCGTCCTGACGGCGCTGGCCCAGCAGACCCTCGACACCGACGGGGCTGTCTTCGCGCCGGTGCTGCGTGCTCGTGTCGGGGAGGCCGAGGCCTTCGCCGGCTTCCTGGGTCAGGCGCACGTGGCCGGGCTGCCGATCGCCTGGGATGCGTTCTACGCGGGCTCCGGCGCGCAGCGCGTCGAGCTGCCCACGTACGCCTTCCAGCGCGAGCGGTACTGGGTGGCACCGGGTCTGGGCGCCGGGGACCCGGCCGCCGCCGGACTCGGCCGGATCGAGCACCCCATCCTGAGCGCGGCCGTGCCGGTCGGCGACCAGGACGAGTGGGTGTTCACCGGACGCCTCTCGCAGGACTCCGCTCCTTGGGTCCGGGACCACGTGGTCCTGGGCATGGTGATCGTCCCCGGCACCGCACTCGTCGAGCTGGCCGGTGCGGCCGGTCGGCAGGCGGGCAGCCCGGTGGTCGAGGAGCTGGTGCTCGAAGCACCGCTGATCCTGGACGACAACGCCTCCGTACACATCCAGGTCAAGGTCGGTGAGCCCGACGAGCAGGGGCGCCGTGACGTGGCGCTGTACTCGCGCCCCGAAGGCGAGGGCGCCGCGGACCAGGTGAAGTGCCACGCCCGTGGAACCCTCACCACGGCGGACGCCGCCGTCACCGACTGGCCGGAGGAGTGGCCCCCGGCCGACGCGGAACCGGTCGCGGTGGACAACGTCTACCCCCGGTTCGCCGACCTCGGTCTCGACTACGGTCCGGCCTTCCAGGGAGTACAGGCAGCCTGGCGCGACGAGGACTTCGTCTACACCGAGGTCGCGCTCCTCGACGAACACATCGGGGCCGACCGCACGTTCGGCATTCACCCGGCCGTATTCGATGCGGCGCTGCACGGTGGACTCGAAGGCCTGACCACCGGTGACAAGTCGGTCGCGCTGCTGCCGTTCTCATGGTCCGGCGTCCGGTTCGGGCAGAACGGTCCGGCCCGGGTGCGCGTCCGGATCGCCCCGGCCGGTGAGTCCGCGCTGCGGATCGACATCGCAGGGGAAGACGGCGCGCCGGTGGCGAGCGTGGCCAAGCTGGCCTTCCGCCCCGTCGACCAGTCGCAGCTCCAGGGACCGAAGCAGACCCCCAGCTCGCTGTACCAGGTCGACTGGACTGCGGTGACCGGTCAGCCGGGCGGCTCTGTCCGGTTGGCGGTGCTGGGTGGGTGCCGGGTACCGGGTGAGCGTTTTGCGGACCTCGCGGCGCGAGTCGCCGTCGGACTTCGATACGGTGCAGGCCGCGCGGGCGGTCACCGCGAGCACGCTGGACATGCTCCAGCAGTGGCTGGCCAGCGAGGCCCTTCGGGAGACCCGCCTGGTCGTCGTGACGAGCAACGCGGTTGCTGTGGGGGAGCAGGCGCCGGATCTGGTGCAGGCTCCGGTGTGGGGTCTGGTGCGCAGTGCGCAGTCGGAGAACCCGGGCGCGGGGCTGGACTGGGATGCGGTCGTGGCGCTGGACGAGCCGCAGATCGCCGTCCGGTCGGGTGAGCTGTTGGCGCCGCGTCTGGGGCGGACTGCGGTCCAGCCGGCGGGCCGTGCCTGGCGGTTGGGGATCGAGAGCAAGGGCTCGCTGGACGGTCTCGCGATCCTGCCCTCCGATGCCGAACGTCCCATCGGACCGCAGGAAGTACGCATCGGTATTCGGGCCGCGGGTCTGAACTTCCGGGACGTGCTGATCGCGCTGGGTACGTATCCGGGTGAGGCCCCGCTGGGCAGTGAGGCTGCCGGTGTGGTCCTGGAGGTCGGTGCCGACGTGACCGGCCTCGTCCCCGGCGAGCGGGTGATGGGTCTGCTGATGGATCCGTTCGGGCCGGTCGGGATCACCGATCACCGGATGGTCGTGCCGATGCCCGAGGGCTGGTCGTTCACGGAGGCGGCCGCGATGCCGCTGGTGTTCCTGACGGCCTACTACGCGCTCACGGATCTGGGCGGTGTGCAGTCCGGCGAGAGGCTGCTCGTGCATGCGGCGGCCGGTGGCGTGGGAATGGCTGCGGTGCAGCTCGCCCGCCACTGGGGCGTCGAGGTGTACGCGACCGCAAGCCGGGCGAAGCAGGACGCGGTGCGCGATTCCGGAGTGCTGGGCGACCGCATCGGGTCTTCCCGTGACCTGTCGTTCCGGGAGCAGTTCCTGGAGGCGACCGGCGGGGCGGGCGTGGACGTGGTCCTGAACGCACTGGCCGGTGAGTTCATCGACGCGTCCCTGGACCTGCTGCCGCGCGGTGGCCGGTTCCTGGAGATGGGCAAGGCCGACATCCGCGATGCGGAGGCGGTGGCCGGGGCACGCCCCGGGGTCCGCTACGTTGCCTTCGACCTCCTGGAGGCGGGGCCGGACCGGATCCAGCAGATGCTGCGGGATCTGGTGGGGCTGTTCGAGGCGGGTGCTCTGCGCCATTCTCCGATCCGGAGCTGGGACGTGCGCCGCGGCGCGGACGCGTTCCGGTTCCTGCGTGAGGGCCGCAATGTCGGCAAGGTCGTGCTGACGGTTCCGGCTCCGCTGGATCCGGAGGGCACGGTCCTGATCACCGGTGGCACGGGTGGTCTGGGTGCGTCGTTTGCCGGGCACTTCGTGCGGGAGTACGGGGCGAAGCACCTGCTGCTGCTCAGCCGTCGGGGCAGGGCCGCCGAAGGTGTGGCGGATCTGGTCGGTGAGCTGGAGGCGCTGGGTGCGCGGGTGCGGGTCGAGGCTTGTGATGTCGCCGACCGCGACGAACTCGCGCAGTTGGTCGGTTCGTTGGAGCGGCCGTTGACCGTTGACTGCGGAGCAGCTCGGGCGGGTGCTGCGTCCGAAGTTGGATGCGGCGGTGCATCTGCACGAGTTGACGGCGGGTATGGAGCTGTCGGCGTTCGTGTTGTTCTCGTCGGTTGCGGCGCTGGTCGGCAGTTCCGGTCAGGCGAACTACGCCGCCGCGAACGCGTTCCTGGATGCGCTTGCTGCGTCCCGTCGGGCGGAGGGTCTGCCGGCGACCTCGCTGGCCTGGGGCCTCTGGGCGAATACGACCGGGATGACGGGCACCCTGGACGAGGCCGAACTCGCCCGACTGGCACGACAGGGCGTCGGTGCACTCCCGGTCGAGCTCGGTCTGGAGTTGTTCGACCGGGCGTTGGGTCTGGGTGAGGCGTTGGTTGCGCCGGTGTTGTTGGATGCGGGTGCGTTGCGGACGCAGGCGCGGGCGGGGTTGTTGCCGG
>NZ_KL647140.1:0-609 GCF_000725805.1 Streptomyces xanthophaeus
GCTCGGCCTCGCCGATCTCGTCGAGGAGGAGGCGTGCGATGGCCGCCGGGGTCGGGTGGTCGAAGACCAGCGTCGTCGGCAGCCGCAGACCCGTCGCCTGCGTCAGCCGGTTGCGCAGCTCCACCGCACCCAACGAGTCGATACCCAACTCACGGAACGCACGCTCCGGATCCACCGCCGACACCGACGCATGACCCAGAACAGCCGCCACCTGAGCAACCACCAACTCCAGGACCACCGGCTCCCGCTCACCCGAAGCCACACCCGCCAGCCGCTGCACCAACGAACCACCACCGGCACCCGACTGACGCACCTGAGCCCGCACCAGACCACGGAACAACGCCGGCAACAACCCCGCCCGCGCCTGCGCCCGCAACACACCCAGATCCAGCAACACCGGCACCAACAGCGCCTCATCCACCTGCCGCGCCTGATCGAACAACTCCAGACCCAGCCCCGTCGGCAACGCCAACGTACCCATCCGCTCCAGACGCGCAATCTCGGCCTCACCGAGCTCACCCGCCATACCACCAGCCGTCGCCCACAGACCCCAGGCCAGCGAACTCCCCGCCAGACCCTCCGCCCGACGGGACGCAGCCAACGCATCCA
>NZ_KL647140.1:620-2050 GCF_000725805.1 Streptomyces xanthophaeus
ACGAACCGACCAACTGCGCGAGTTCGTCGCGGTCGGCGACATCACAAGCCTCGACCCGCACCCGCGCACCCAGCGCCTCCAGCCCGGCCACGAGCTCACCGACACCCTCGGCCGCCGGACCGCGGCGGCTGAGCAGCAGCAGGTGCTTCGCCCCGTGTTCCCGGACGAAGTGCCCGGCGAACGACGCACCCAGACCACCCGTACCGCCCGTGATCAGGACCGTGCCCTCCGGATCCAGCGGAGCCGGAACCGTCAGCACGACCTTGCCGACATTGCGGCCCTCACGCAGGAACCGGAACGCCTCCACACCACGACGCACATCCCAGCTCCGGATCGGAGAGTGCCGCAGAGCACCCGCCTCGAACAGCCCCACCAGATCCCGCAGCATCTGCTGGATCCGGTCCGGCCCCGCCTCGAGAAGATCGAAGGCGAGATAACGGACTCCAGAGTGACGTCCGGCCACGGCCTCCGCATCGCGAATATCAGCCTTGCCCATCTCCAGGAACCGGCCACCGCGCGGCAGCAGGTCCAGCGAGGCATCGGTGAACTCACCGGCCAGTGCGCTCAGGACCACGTCCACGCCCGCGCCGCCGGTCGCTTCCAGGAACTGCTCCCGGAACGACAGGTCACGGGAGGAAGCGATCCGCTCCCCCGGGACGCCCGAGGCGCGTACCGCGTCCTGCTTGGCCTGGCTGGCCGTCGCATACACCTCAAGACCCCAGTGGCGGGCCAGCTGCACCGCAGCCATGCCCACGCCACCGGCCGCGGCGTGCACCAGGAGCCGCTCGCCGGACTGCACGGCGGCCAGGTCGGTCAGGGCGTAGTAGGCCGTCAGGAACACGAGCGGCATCGCGGCCGCCTCCGTGAACGACCAGCCCTCCGGCATCGGCACGACCATCCGGTGATCGGTGATCCCGACCGGCCCGAACGGATCCATCAGCAGACCCATCACCCGCTCGCCGGGGACGAGGCCCGTCACCTCGGCACCGACCTCCAGGACGACACCGGCAGCCTCACTGCCCAGCGGCGCCTCACCCGGATACGTACCCAGCGCGATCAGCACGTCCCGGAAGTTCAGACCCGCGGCCCGGACCCCGACCCGTACCTCGTTCACGCCGAGCGGGCGGTCTCCGTCGGAGGGCAGGATCGCCAGACCGTCCAGCGAGCCCTTGCTCTCGATCCCCAGCCGCCAGGCACGGCCCGCCGGCTGCACCGCAGTCCGCCCCAGACGCGGCGCCAACAGCTCACCGGCGCGGACGGCGATCTGCGGCTCGTCCAGGGCGACGACCGCCTCCCAGTCCAGGCCTGCGCCGTCCTCGCCGTCGAGGTCACCGTCGAGGTCCACCAGGGTGAACCGGCCCGGGTTCTCCGACTGCGCACTGCGCACCAGACCCCACACCGGAGCCTGCACCAGATCCGGCGCCTGCTCC
>NZ_JOFT01000088.1 GCF_000725805.1 Streptomyces xanthophaeus
CAACACCACCGCCACAGCCGCCTGCAACACCATGAACACACTCACACCAGAACGCCGCGCCAGCTCCACCACACCCGCATGAACACCCGCAGAGAGCACACACTTCAGATTCCGGCCTTCGTAGCTGGCTACGGGGAGGCGTGGCCGGTCGAAGGGGAGGTCGAGTTCTTCGGGGACCCCGTCGAGAGCCGTCCGCCAGAAGTCGGTCTGCCGAGCCAGCAGGCTCTCCGGATCGGTTTCCTCCCCGAGGAGCTGGTGCTGCCACAGCGTGTAATCCGCGTACTGAACCGGCAACGGCGCCCAGCCCGGCACGTCACCCACGCACCGCGCTGCATACGCGTCCGCGAGATCCCTCGCCAACGGGCCCAAGGACCAGCCATCCGCCGCAATGTGATGCACCACAAGGAGAAGAACAAACTCCTCCGGACCGAGCACGAACAACGTCACCCGCAACGGCATCTCCGCCGTCAGGTCGAAGGAGTACCGTGCGCCCTCACCGACCAGCGCCTCCACGCCCGTCGGATCCGAATCCACCACCACAAACTCAGGCAGCCTCTCCCCGACACCCAGCACCACCTGCCGCGGCACGCCATCCACCTCGGGAAACACCGTCCGCAAACTCTCATGCCGGGCCACCACATCACCCACAGCAGCCCGCAACGCATCCACATCCACCCGCCCCCTCAACCGCAGGGCACCCGGCATGTTGTAACCCAGACCCGCACCATCAAGCCGCTGCAAGAACCACATCCGCCGCTGAGCAAACGACAACGGCAACGGCAAACCCGCCGGACGCTCCACACCCACCAACGCCGGCCGTGCACCACCAGCACCACCCACACACACCGCCAGGCCCGCAGCGGACGGGTTCTCGAAGAGGTCCCGGAGGGCGAGTTCGGCGTTGAGGGTGGTGCGGATGCGGCTGATGAGGCGGGTGGCGAGGAGGGAGTGACCGCCGAGGTCGAAGAAGTTGTCGTCGACCCCCACCTCCGGGAGGCCCAGGACCTCGGCGAACAGGCCGCACAGGTGGTGTTCGAGCGGGGTGGCGGCGCGCCGGTCGGAGACCATCGCGGCGAAGTCGGGGGCGGGGAGGGCTTTGCGGTCGAGCTTCCCGTTCGGGAGCAGGGGCAGCCGGTCGAGGAGTACGACCGCGGCGGGGACCATGTGGGCGGGGAGCCGGGTCGCGGCGTGGGCACGGATCTGCTCCGGCCCGACCTCCACCCCCGCAGTTGAGGGGGCGAGGAGGGTGTAGGCGACGAGTTGGTCCTGGTGGGGGATGACGTGTGCGGTGGCGACTGCGGGGTGCTGGGCGAGGACGGCTTCGATCTCGCCGAGTTCGATCCGCATGCCGCGCAGTTTG
>NZ_JOFT01000089.1 GCF_000725805.1 Streptomyces xanthophaeus
CTGGGGTTGTTCCTGTTTGGCGGACAGGTTCTATGTGTTGGTCAGGCAGTGGTCGTTTCGTACTCGGCTGGGCTTTGGTAGCCGAGACTGCTGTGGAGTCGGCGGGTGTTGTACCAGCCTTCGATGTACTCGAAGATCGCGGTCCTGGCGGCAGCGTGGGTGTGCCAGCGGTGCCGGGTGACCAGTTCGTTTTTGAGGCTCGCGAAGAAGGACTCTGCGACGGCGTTGTCCCAGCACACGCCGGTGCGGCCGACGGAGAGCCGGATGCCCAGGTCGGCTGCCAGCCGTGCGAATGCATGGCTGGTGTACTGGCTGCCCCGGTCGGAATGGAAGACGACCGGGCCGTGGGGCCCGCGTTGGTGGCAGGCGTTCGTGAGGGCGTCGGCTGCCAGGGATGTGCCCAGGTGGTCGGCGGTGGCCCAGCCGACCACGCGGCGGGAGGCGATGTCGATCACGGTGGCGAGGTAGAGCCAGCCCTGACCTGTGTCGATGTAGGTGATGTCCCCGCACCAGCGGGTGTCGACGGCCGTCGGTCCGGTGCGGAAATCGCGGTCGATCAGGTCGGGGCGGGTGGCCGCCTGCGGGTCGGGAACGGTGGTGCGGTGGCCGCGCCGACGGTGCCGGCCCGCGACGCCGGCCTCTCGCATCAGTCGGGCGATCCGGCGCCGGCCGCAGGCGTGTCCCTCACGCAGCAGGGCGGCGTGGATCCGTGGGGCGCCGTAGGTGCCGCGTGAATGCGTGTGGACTTCGCTGATCAGCGTGGTCAGTTCCGCATCACGCCGGGCTCGTGGTCCTGGCCTGTGGTTTCGGCGGGTGTAGTAGGCGGACCGGGAGACCTTCATCAGTTCACAGGCTCGTTTGACGCTGTGACCTGCTTGCTTCTCCGCCTCGATGAACGGGTCGACCGTCACCGGGTCCCCCTCGCGAAGAAAGCCGTGGCCCGCTTGAGGATCTCGATGTCCTCCCGCAGACGGCGGTTCTCCCGCCGCAGCTCCGCCAGCTCCGTCCGTTCGTCGCGTTCCAGGTCCTTGTGCTGGTGACTTTCGTCGGCCTGGGCCAGCCAGAGCCGCACGGCGGTCTCCGTCAGGTCGAAGTCCTTGACGATCTCGGGCACCGACCGGTCCCCACGCAGGCACAACTCGACGATCTCGGCCTTGAAATCGGCCGTGAACTGCCGCCTGGGCCGCGGCTTCTTCTTCGGCATGTTCTCCATCATGGACATCCCTCTCCGGGTGTAACCCCAGATCTCCGGATGTCCGCCAAACCGAAGCAACCCCA
>NZ_JOFT01000090.1 GCF_000725805.1 Streptomyces xanthophaeus
TGTGTTGTCCCGGGACGTTGGTGACACGCGTGCTGGGTTCTTGAAATGGGTGAGGGCCTCCGGGTTCGGTGTGGATTGCGACATCTCCACCGAAGACAGGAGGCCCTCGTGCCCCACCGTAATGCCCCGCTGACCGAGACCGGACGACTTCGCCTGGCCCGCTGTGTCGTGGACGACGGCTGGCCCGTGCGCCGGGCCGCGGAACGCTTCCAGGTCAGCCACACCACCGCGGCCCGCTGGGCCGCCCGCTACCGACAGCTGGGCATCGCCGGAATGGGTGACCGCTCCAGCCGGCCCCACCACCAGCCCCGAAGGACCGCTGCCGAGGTTGAGGCGGAAGTGCTCCGCCTCCGACGGGAACACCGGATCGGCCCACTGCGGCTGGCAGCCCGATGCCACATCGCGCCCTCGACCGCCCACCGCATCCTGGTCCGCAACGGCCAGCCGCCCCTGGCCGCACTCGACCGGGCCACCGGCGAGCCCGTCCGCCGCTACGAACGTGCCCGGCCGGGCGAACTCATCCACATCGACGTCAAGAAGCTGGGCCGGATCCCCGACGGCGGCGGCCACAAAGCCCTCGGCCGGGCAGCTGGCAGCCCGCACAAGGACCGCCGAAACGGCGCCGGATACGCCTACCTCCACACCGCACTCGACGACCACACCCGCCTCGCATACACCGAGGATCTGCCCGATGAGACCGCCCCGACCTGCGCCGCCTTCCTGACCCGCGCCGTCGCCTGGTTCGCCGCCCACGGCATCCGCGTTGAACGCGTGCTGACCGACAACGCCTGGGCCTACAGCAAGAACACCTGGCGCGAGACATGCGATGACCTGGGCATCAGCCCCCGCTGGACCAGGCCCTGGCGCCCGCAGACCAACGGCAAGGTCGAACGCTTCCACCGCACCCTCCTCGAGGAATGGGCCTACCACCGGCCCTACACCTCAGATCACCAGCGCCAGGAAGCGTTCACCGACTGGATCGACTGGTACAACTACCACCGGCCCCACACCGGCATCCAAGGCCAAACACCCGCCAGCCGCGTCACCAACCTGTCCGGACAACACA
>NZ_JOFT01000091.1 GCF_000725805.1 Streptomyces xanthophaeus
CTTGCGGCTACGGCTCCGAGGCCAAGAAGGACGACCCCAAGGACAAGGCCGCCAACGTGGCCGACTCCGGCCAGAAGCTCTCCGCGTCCGAGGTCCGCATCGGGTACTTCCCGAACCTGACCCACGCCACCGCCCTGGTCGGCCTCCAGGAAGGCCTCATCGAGAAGGAACTGAACGGCACCAAGATCAAGCCGCAGTCCTTCAACGCCGGCCCCTCCGAGATCGAAGCCCTCAACGGCGGCTCTCTCGACATCGGCTTCATCGGCCCCTCGCCGTCCATCAACGGCTACGTCAAGTCCAAGGGCTCCAACCTCCGCATCATCTCCGGCTCCGCCTCCGGCGGCGTCAAGCTCGTCGTGAACCCGGAGAAGATCAAGACCCTCGACGACCTCAAGGGCAAGAAGATCGCCACCCCCCAGAAGGGGAACACCCAGGACGTCGCCTTCCTCAACTGGATCTCCGAGAAGGGCTGGAACGTCGACCCCGAGTCCGGCAAGGGCGACGTCTCCGTCGTCCGCACCGACAACAAGGTCACCCCCGACGCCTTCAAGCAGGGCTCCATCGACGGCGCCTGGGTCCCCGAACCCACCGCCTCCAAGCTCGTCTCCGACGGCGGCACCGTCCTCCTCGACGAGACCGCCCTGTGGCCCGACAAGAAGTTCGTCATCACGAACATCATCGTGTCCCAGAAGTTCCTCAAGGAGCACCCGGACGTCGTCGAAGCCGTCCTCAAGGGCACCGTCAAGACCAACGAGTGGATCAACGCCAACCCCGACAAGGCCAAGGCATCCGCCAACGCCCGCCTCGAAGCCGAAGGCGGCAAGCCCCTCGACGCCAAGGTCATCGACCCCGCATGGCCCAGCATCGCCATCACCGACGACCCCCTGGCCGCCACCCTCAAGACCCAGTCCGACTGGGCCGTCAAGGCCAAGCTCATCGAGCAGCCCGACCTCACCGGCATCTACGACCTGACGCTCCTGAACAAGGTCCTCAAGGCCGCCGGCAAGCCCGAGGTCTCCGACGCCGGCCTCGGCGCCAAGTAATCCC
>NZ_JOFT01000092.1 GCF_000725805.1 Streptomyces xanthophaeus
GCCCGGCACCTCACCCACACACCGCGCCGCATACGCATCCGCGAGATCCCTCGCCAACGGAGCCAACGACCAGCCATCCGCCGCAATGTGATGCACCACAAGGAGAAGTACGAACTCCTCCGGACCGAGCACAAACAACGTCACCCGCATGGGCATTTCGGCTGTCAGGTCGAAGGCATGGCGCGCGCCCTCGCTGACAAGCCCCTCCACAGCCGTCGGATCCGCATCCACCACCACAAACTCAGGCAGCCTCTCGCCGACACCCAGCACCACCTGCCGCGGCACCCCGTCCACCTCGGGGAACACCGTCCGCAAACTCTCATGCCGGGCCACCACATCGCCCACAGCAGCCCGCAACGCATCCACATCCACCCGCCCACGCAAGCGCAGGGCACCCGGCATGTTGTAACCCAGACCCGCACCGTCAAGCCGCTGCAAGAACCACATCCGCCGCTGAGCGAACGACAACGGCAACGGCAAAGCCGCCGGACGCTCCACACCCACCAACGCCGGCCGCGCACCACCAGCACCACCCACACACACCGCCAGCTCGGCAACCGTCGGCCGCTCGAACACGTCCCGGAGAGCGAGCTCAAGACCGAGAGTGGTACGAATCCTGCTGATGAGGCGAGTGGCGAGGAGGGAGTGCCCGCCGAGGTCGAAGAAGTTGTCGTCCAGGCCGATTTCGGCTCGACCCAGCACCTCGGCGAAGAGTGTGCTCAGCAGATGTTCGTGCGGAGTGCTGGGACGACGCATCGGCGCCGTGCTCAGGAACTCGGGGGCGGGGAGGGCTTTGCGGTCGAGTTTCCCGTTCGGCGTCAACGGCAACCGGTCCAGGACCACCACCACCGCCGGGACCATGTAATCCGGCAGGAACCGACCACACCACGCACGCGCCTCCGCCGCCAAAGACGACACCACCCGCGCAGACGACGGACTACTCCCCACCCGTCGACCCAACAGCATGCTGCCCCGGCCGATACACCAACCCCGAACCCGCAACCCCCGCAGCCTCCCGCGAGAAGACCACATCGACCGAACCGTCCACCGCATCAGCAGCCCACGTCAGCACACCACCGAAACCACACCCATCCCCCGCACCCGCCAACTCCTCCAACACCACACCCACACCCGCACCCGCACCCGCCGGCACGACATCCCCATCGAGGCCCGCCAGCACCGCGTAGTCGTCTACGACACGGCCATTCGGGACGCCCACCACCCGGA
>NZ_JOFT01000093.1 GCF_000725805.1 Streptomyces xanthophaeus
GCCCGGCACCTCACCCACACACCGCGCCGCATACGCATCCGCGAGATCCCTCGCCAACGGAGCCAACGACCAGCCATCCGCCGCAATGTGATGCACCACCACCAGCAGAACGAACTCCTGCGGGCCCACCACGAACAACGTCACCCGCAACGGCATCTCCGCCGTCAGATCGAAGGCATGGCGCGCGCCCTCACTGACAAGCCCCTCCACAGCCGCCGGATCCGCATCCACCACCACAAACTCAGGCAGCCTCTCGCCGACACCCAGCACCACCTGCCGAGGCACCCCGTCCACCTCGGGAAACACCGTCCGCAAACTCTCATGCCGGGCCACCACATCACCCACAGCAGCCCGCAAGGCATCCACGTCCACTCGCCCCCTCAACCGCAGGGCGCCCGGCATGTTGTAACCCAGACCCGCACCATCAAGGCGTTGCAAGAACCACATCCGCCGCTGAGCGAACGACAACGGCAGCACCCCCGGACGCTCCGCGCCCGCCAGCGCCGGCCGTGCACCACCAGCACCACCCACACACACCGCCAGCTCGGCAACCGTCGGCCGCTCGAACACGTCCCGGATGGGCAACTCGACGCTCAGCGTGCTGCGGACCCGGCTGGCCAGCCGGGTGGCGAGGAGGGAATGACCGCCGAGGTCGAAGAAGTTGTCGTCGACCCCGACTTCCGGGAGGCCCAGGACCTCGGCGAACAGGCCGCACAGGTGGTGTTCGAGCGGGGTCGCGGCACGCCGGTCGGACACCATCGCGCCGAAGTCCGGTGCGGGGAGGGCTTTGCGGTCGAGTTTCCCGTTCGGCGTCAACGGCAACCGGTCCAGGACCACCACCGCCGCCGGGACCATGTAATCCGGCAGGAACCGACCACACCACGCACGCGCCTCCGCCGCCAAAGACGACACCACCCGCGCAGACGACGGACTACTCCCCACCGGCCGATACACCAACCCCGAACCCGCAACCCCCGCGGCATCCCGCGAGAAGACCACATCGACCGAACCGTCCACCGCATCAGCAGCCCACGTCAGCACACCACCGAAACACCCATCCCCCGCACCCGCCAACTCCTCCAACACCACACCCACACCCACACCCACACCCGCACCCGTACCCGCACCCGCACCCGCACCCGCCGGCACGACATCCCCATCGAGGCCCGCCAGCACCGCGTAGTCGTCTACGACACGGCCATTCGGGACGCCCACCACCCGGA
>NZ_JOFT01000094.1 GCF_000725805.1 Streptomyces xanthophaeus
ACCGCCCACCACGTCCTCACCCACACCCCCTACCGCGACCACGCCCACACCATGCGAGACCACATCACCCACGCAGGCGGCGCACCCGCCGCCGCGGACGTCGTGGAGGCCCTGCTCACGGATGCACGGGCAGCGGCATGAACGGCAGCACCGGAGCGGGCACCCGCACGGCACACATCGCGTTCTTCGCCCTGCCGGGTCACGGGCACGTCAATCCTGCCCTCGGGGTCGTGGAGGAGCTGACCGCGCGGGGCCACCGGGTCACCTTCGCGACGACCGACCGGTTCGCGACCGCCGTCAGCGGGGCCGGGGCGACCGTGCTGCGGTACGAGTCGACGATGGACGGGCTGCCGGCCCGGGACGGCGCGGCGGACCGCGCCGACCGGTTCGGCAGCGACGACCTCGCCGTGGTCCTGCGCGACCTGCTGCGCGAGACCCTGGCCGCCCTGACACCGCTGGACCGCGCCTTCGCCGCGGACCGGCCCGATCTCGTCGTGTACGACGACCCTTCGGGCTGGGCGGCCCGGCTGATCGCCGCCCGGCGCGGCATCCCGGCCGTCCCGTACCGGACCACCTTCGCCGCGAGCACCGAGTGGTCCCTCGCCGCCCGTCAGACGGACGTCGATCCGCTCGACCCCGGGATCGTGCGGGTGTTCCACGGCATCGCGAAACTGCTGGAACGGCTGAAAGTGCCGATCGGCCCGCGGGAGTTGATGACGGGCAGCGAATCGGGACCCGCGCTCGTCTTCGTACCGCGCGAGTTCCAGTTCAAGGGTGAGACGTTCGGCGAGGACGTCCACTTCGCCGGCCCCTGCCTCGCGCGGCGGGCTTCCGACGGTGAGTGGGACCGGCCCGAGGACGCCACGGACGGGCGCCCCCTGGTCCTGGTCTCCCTCGGCACCATCCACAACGACAACACGGCCTTCTTCCA
>NZ_KL647141.1:0-1279 GCF_000725805.1 Streptomyces xanthophaeus
CGGCTCGTACACCCAGCTCGTCGCATTCACCGACGTCTCCGTCGGCCCGTACATGTTGATCAGCTGACCACCCGACACAGCGGCGAACCGCTCAGCGAGTTCCTTCGTGACGACATCACCGCCGCAGATGACGTGGCGCAGGGACAACGTGTCAGCGTCGTCCTGCAGCTCGTCGAGTACCGCGTCGAGCAGTGCGGGAACGATGTCGATGGTGGTCACGGCCTGGCTGCGCATGAGCTCCGCGAGGTACGCGGGATCCTTCTCGCCGTCCGGCTTGGCCACCACGAGCCGCACACCCGTCAGCAGCGGCCAGAAGACCTCCTCGACCGAAGCGTCGAAGTTCAGCGAGGACTTGAGCAGCACCGCGTCGGTGTCGTCCAGGCCGAACTGGAGCTGGACCGCCTCCACGAGCCCCACCAGGTTCCGGTGAGTGATCACCACACCCTTCGGCACACCCGTCGAACCCGAGGTGTACATCACGTATGCGGGATTCTCCGGGAGGAGGGCGCGGCCGCGCCCGTCGTCCTTGATTGGGGCCGCGGAGCTATCGGCCAGGGACGTGAGGGTGCCGGGTTCGTCCAACGTGATCCACGTCGGACGTCCGGTCGCCCCGAGCGCGTGGAGCGCATCTGTTGTGGCGGTGGTGCAGACCCCGCAGACGGGCCGGGTGTCGTCGAGCATGAAGGTGAGGCGCTCGGTGGGGTAACCCGGGTCGAGGGGGAGGTAGGCCGCACCGGTCTTCAACACGGCCAGGAGGGTCACCACCAGGTCAACCGACCGCGGGACCGCCACCGCAACGACCTGTTCAGGGCCCGCACCCCGCTCGATCAGCAGACGCGCCAGCCGGTTCGCCCGGTCATCCAACTCCCCATAGGTGACGGCCTGGTCCTCGAAGACCACCGCGACGGCGGACGAACTTCTCGTACTCGCCCGGCTCCAGCACCTCCACTCCAGCACCTCCACGGCACCGACCCGCACATCCGGATCAGCAACCACCGACTCCAGAACCATGGCAAGACGACGCCAGAGGGCGGTGACAGTCGCGGCGTCGAACACGTCGGTCGCATAGAGCAGTACGCCGTCGATGCCGGCTGCCTCGGAACCGACGCCGAACCGTTCGGTGAGGCTGAACGTCAGGTCGAAGCGCGCGATCCCCGGATCGACCGCATCCGTCACCACTTCCAGACCCGGGAGCGAGAAATGCGGCTCCGGATTGTTCTGCAACGCCAACATCACCTGGAACAACGGATGCCGCGCCATCGAACGCGCCGGATTCAAC
>NZ_KL647141.1:1351-1697 GCF_000725805.1 Streptomyces xanthophaeus
CAACACCACCGCCACAGCCGCCTGCAACACCATGAACACACTCACACCAGAACGCCGCGCCAGCTCCACCACACCCGCATGAACACCCGCAGAGAGCACGCAGTCGACGCTTTCCCCTTGGAAGGTCGGCGTCTGCGGGCGGGGACGATCGAAGGGCAGCTCAAGCTGATCCGGCAGGTCGGCCAAGGTGTCTGACCAGTAGGCGATTTGGGTGCTCAGCAGGCTCTCGGTGTCGGTTTCGTCGCCAAGGAGCTGGTGCTGCCACAGCGTGTAATCCGCGTACTGAACCGGCAACGGCGCCCAGCCCGGCACCTCACCCACACACCGCGCCGCATACGCATCCGCG
>NZ_KL647142.1:0-1007 GCF_000725805.1 Streptomyces xanthophaeus
CGGCTCGTACACCCAGCTCGTCGCATTCACCGACGTCTCCGTCGGCCCGTACATGTTGATCAGCTGACCACCCGACACAGCGGCGAACCGCTCAGCGAGCCCCCTGCCCAGCACATCGCCCGCAGAGATCACCCGGCGGAGGCGGGGCATGGCTTCTCCGGCGTTCGCGAACGCGTCGAGTACCGCGTCGAGCAGTGCGGGAACGATGTCGATGGTGGTCACGGCCTGGCTGCGCATGAGCTCCGCGAGGTACGCGGAATCCTTCTCGCCGTCCGGCTTGGCCACCACGAGCCGCACACCCGTCAGCAGCGGCCAGAAGACCTCCTCCACCGACGCATCGAAGTTCAGCGAGGACTTGAACAACACTGCGTCGGTGTCGTCCAAGGCGAACTGGAGCTGAACCGCCTCCACGAGCCCCACCAGGTTCCGGTGAGTGATCACCACACCCTTCGGCACACCCGTCGAACCCGAGGTGTAGAGGACGCAAGCCGGCTGGAGGGCGTGAGGCGCCCCCAGCAGTTCCCCGGGGTCGACGGGACGGGGCGAGGTGCGCTCAAGGCGCTCAGTGGTTCGCGGATCGTCGACAAGGAAGAGCTCGTTCCTGCCTGCCCACAAGGAGGCAGCTTCCACCTTCGTGACGATGACCGTCGGCCGGGCGTCGTCGAGCATGAAGGTGAGGCGCTCGGCGGGATAGCCGGGGTCGAGGGGCAGGTAGGCCGCACCGGTCTTCAACACGGCCAGGAGGGTCACCACCAGGTCAACCGACCGCGGGACCGCCACCGCAACGACCTGCTCAGGACCCGCACCCCGCTCGATCAGCAGACGCGCCAGCCGGTTCGCCCGGTCATCCAACTCCCCATAGGTGACGGCCTGGTCCTCGAAGACCACCGCGACGGCGAGGACGAACCTCTCGTACTCGCCCGGCTCCAGCACCTCCACGGCACCGACCCGCACATCCGGATCAGCAACCACCGACTCCAGAACCATGGCAAGACGACGCCAGAGGG
>NZ_KL647142.1:1093-1295 GCF_000725805.1 Streptomyces xanthophaeus
CAGATCCACCTCACGCACACGGCCCAACAACTCACGGAACGACGGATCACCCGACACATCCGTCCGCAACACCAACGTGTTCACAAAGAACCCGACGAGGTCATCCAACGCATCATCCGTACGACCCGCCACCGGCGAACCCAACGGGATGTCCTCCCCTGCACCCAACCGCGACAACACCACCGCCACAGCCGCCTGCAAC
>NZ_JOFT01000099.1 GCF_000725805.1 Streptomyces xanthophaeus
GAGGGTGGCTTGGGTGAGGTGGGGGTGGGTGGTGAGGACGGTTTCGATTTCGGTGGGTTCGATGCGGAAGCCGCGGATCTTGATCTGGGTGTCGGTGCGGCCGGTGTAGTGGAGGTTGCCGTGGGTGTCCCAGTGGGCTTGGTCTCCGGTGCGGTAGAGGCGGGTGCCGGGGGGGCCGTAGGGGTTGGGGATGAAGGTGGTTGCGGTGGTGGTGGGTTGGGTGAGGTAGCCGTGTGCGAGTCCGTCGCCGGTGAGGTAGAGCTCGCCGGTGGTGCCGGGCGGGGTGGGGTTGAGGTGGGTGTCGAGGACGTAGGCGTGTTTGTTGGTGAGGGGCCGTCCGATGGGGAGCGGGCCTTGGACCTCGGCGCTGGGGCGGACGGTGTGGGTGGTGGTGAAGCCCATGGATTCGGCGGGGCCGTAGCCGTTGGTGATGGTGACGTGCGGGTGGAGCCCGTGGAGCCGGTGGACGTGGGTGGGGGAGGCGGGCTCGCCTCCGGTGTAGACGATCCGGGTGCTGGCGAAGGTGTCGGGGTGTTCGTCGGTGAGGTAGTTGAAGAGGCTGGAGGACAGCTGGAGCATCGTGACGCCGTGCTGTGATGCGAGGTGTGCGATGAGGGCGGGTTCGGGTCGTTGTCCTGGCTGGAGGACGGTGGTTCCGCCGTGGAGGAGTGCTCCCCAGAATTCGAGGCTGAAGGCGTCCCAGGAGACGGGGGAGCACTGGAGGAAGACCTGGCCGGGGCCGAAGTCGGCGTAGGTCTGGGCGGTGAGGGTGGAGACGAGGTTGCGGTGGGAGGAGAGGATGCCTTTGGGGCGTCCGGTGGAGCCGGAGGTGAACATCACGCAGGCCACGTCCGACGGCGACAG
>NZ_JOFT01000100.1 GCF_000725805.1 Streptomyces xanthophaeus
AGCTTCCCCGCCAGACCCCGCAACACCCCAGACAAATAATCCACACCCGGGAAATACTGAACCACCGAATTCAGTACCACCACATCGAAGAACTTGTCCGGAATCCCCTCCAGCACATCAGCCGCCTGCGCCCGCAGAACAACCCGGCCCCCCAGCCCAGCCGCCTCCACCTGCCCCGACAACCGGCCGATCACCGTCGCCGACACATCCGTGCCCCAATACACCTCACACCCAGGCGCCAACCGCGACAGCAACAACCCAGTCCCCACACCCACCTCAAGCACACGCCGCCGACGCCCAGGCCTCAAACCCTGCACCGCACGAACCGTCTCCTCCCTCCACTCCCCCATCGCATCCAACCCGATCAACCCACCCGAATAACTGCTCTCCCAACCAGAGAAGTCCTCCCCGAACCCCCCACCCTCCACCGCATACAACTCCTCATAAACCGACTCCCAACCATCCACCACCTCACCCGCAGAAACATCCCGAACATCATCTCCATCACCCGAAGAAACACCGGGAACCACATACCCCACCAACAACGGATCCCCGACACCACCCACCCCACCACGCGCCACCACAGCAGCCTGCGAAACCCCCGCATGCCGCACCAGCACACCCTCAACCTCACCCAACTCGATGCGGAAACCCCGCACCTTCACCTGACCATCAGACCGCCCCACATACTCCAGACCACCCCCCACCACCCACCGAACCAAATCCCCCGTCCGATACATCCGAGCACCCACCCCACCAAACGGATCAGCAACAAACCGCTCAGCAGTCAAACCACCCCGACCCACATAACCCCGCCCCAACTGCACACCCG
>NZ_JOFT01000101.1 GCF_000725805.1 Streptomyces xanthophaeus
CGCGATGGCCTTCGGCCACCCTTGACCGCCCGTCCCGACACGGAAAGACAAGGACTGTCGGGAAGCCCCCAAAGGAACGGTCTCCGCAGCAGTAATCCACGGACGGGGCATCAGGGCCCCGGCGGGCACGGCTCCCGGTGGCCCAGCCGCAGCCCGGCCCGGTCCACTCCCTCGGTGGGGCCGGTGGGCGCGTCTAATCGCTACGCGCTCCTCATTGCTCAGCGCCTGCGGCCCGCCTGTGGCTGGACATAGGCACGCAAGCCGCCGGAGCAGCCATCTGATGGGCGCGAGGGGGCGTCTGCGGGCAGTGGGGGGAAGTTGCGGGTCGGCGGGGGCCGCTGGGAGCCGGTGGGGGCCATTGAAGGCCCTTTTGGGGGCGGTTGGGGGCGGAAGACGGCCCTCTCGGAGCCTGCCGTTGGATTATTCGGCATTTCGCTACATCTGGATGCTTTCCACTCCCCAAAGGGCCGCCAAATAGGGACATACTGCCCGCTGGCGCGCGAGAGGGCGGGTCCGGCCGGTCGTGGGCGGCTTGAACGCCTATGTCCAGCCCCAGACGGCCCTGAGACGCTGAGCAATGAGGAGCGCGTAGCGATTAGACGCGCCCACCGGCCCCGCCGGGCTGCTGGCCGGGGCCGGGCTGCGGCTGGGCTCTCCGCAAGCCTTGCCCGACGGGACCCTGATGCCCCGTCCCTGTGGCTTGTCCCCAGGCAGACCATCCTTTGGGGGCTTCCCGACAGTCCTTGTCTTTCCGTGTCGGGACGGGCGGTCAAGGGTGGCCGAAGGCCATCGCGAAGCGACGCGACCGCAG
>NZ_JOFT01000102.1 GCF_000725805.1 Streptomyces xanthophaeus
CGATCGGAGTCACCGGCCAGTTCTCGGCCGTGGACGGCCTGATCACCGGTGAGGAGAACATGCTCCTGATGGCGGACCTGAACCACCTGCCCAAGCGCGAGGGCCGGCGGATCACCGCCGAGCTGCTGGAGCGCTTCGACCTCACCGCCGCCGCCAAGAAGCCCGCCTCCACCTACTCCGGCGGCATGAAGCGCCGCCTCGACATCGCCATGACCCTGGTCGGCAGCCCGCGGATCATCTTCCTCGACGAGCCCACCACCGGCCTCGACCCCCGCTCCCGCCACAACATGTGGCAGATCATCCGCCAGCTGGTCTCCGAGGGCGTCACGGTCTTCCTCACCACCCAGTACCTCGAAGAGGCGGACCAGCTCGCCGACCGCATCGCCGTACTGAACGACGGAAAGATCGCGGCAGAAGGCACGGCCGACGACCTCAAGCGCCTGATCCCGGGCGGGCACGTGAAGCTCCGCTTCTCCGACCCGGCCGCCTACCGGTCCGCCACCCTCGCCCTGCCCGGCGTCACCCGCGACGACACGGCACTGTCCCTGCAGATCGCCGGCGACGGCAGCCAGCGCGACCTGCGCTCCCTCCTCGACCGGCTCGACGCGGCCGGCATCGAGGCCGACGAACTGACCGTCCACACCCCCGACCTGGACGACGTCTTCTTCGCCCTGACCGCCACCACCGTGCC
>NZ_JOFT01000103.1 GCF_000725805.1 Streptomyces xanthophaeus
CCACCCTTGACCGCCCGTCCCGACACGGAAAGACAAGGACTGTCGGGAAGCCCCCAAAGGAACGGTCTCCTAGGGACAGACATGAGGGACGGGGGCATCAGGGTCCCGGCGGGCACGGCTCCCGGTGGCCCAGCCGCAGCCCGGGCCGTTCCAGTCCCTCGGCGGGGCCGGTGGGCGCGTCAAATCGCTACGCGCTCCTCACCGTTTAGCGTCCGCGGCCCATCTGTGGCCGTTCATAAGCCGCCACAGATCGCTACGCGCTTCTCCCGCTCAGCGTCTGCCACCCGTCTGGGGCTGGACATAGGCACACAAGCCGCCGGCGCTGACTTTTCGCGGCGCGAGCGGGCGCCTGCGGGCAGTGGGGGAAGTTGGGGGCCGGTGGGGGCCGGCGGGGGCCGGTGGGAGCCGGCGGGGGCGCCGATGGAGGCCATTCGGGCGCCATTCGGGCGCCATTCGGGGCCAACTGGGGCCGCTGGGGGCGGAAGACGGCTCTCTCGGAGTCTGTCGTTGGATTATTCGGCATTTCGCTACATCTGGACGCTTTCCACTCCCTAAAGGGCCGCCAAATAGGGACATACTGCCCGCTGGCGTGTGAGAGGGAACGTGCGGCGGGTCGTGGGCGGCTTGAACGCCTATGTCCAGCCCCAGACGGGCCGCAGACGCTGAGCAATGAGGAGCGCGTAGCGATTCGCGCCCACCGGCCCCGCCGAGGGACTGGACCGGCCCGGGCTGCGACTCGGCCCCCCGCACGCCTTGCCCGCCGGGGCCCTGACGAGCCCGTATAGGAATTGGTACCCAGGAGACCATCCTTTGGGGGCTTCCCGACAGTCCTTGTCTTTCCGTGCCGGGACGGGCGGTCAAGGGTGGCCGAAGGCCATCGCGAAGCGACGCGA
>NZ_JOFT01000104.1 GCF_000725805.1 Streptomyces xanthophaeus
GGGCCGCGGCTTCTTCTTCGGCATGTTCTCCATCATGGACATCCCTCTCCGGGTGTAACCCCAGATCTCCGGATGTCCGCCAAACCGAAGCAACCCCAGTTCATAAGCCGCCACAGATCGCTACGCGCTTCTCCCGCTCAGCGTCTGCCACCCCGTCTGGGGCTGGGCATAGGCAGACAGGCCGCCGGAGCCGACTTTTCGCGGCGCAAGCGGGCGCCTGCGGGCAGTGGGGGGAAGTTGGGGGCCGGTGGGGGCGGAAGACGGCCCTCTCGGAGTCTGGCGTTGGATTATTCGGCATTTCGCTACATCTCGGCGCTTTCCACTCCCCAAAGGGCTGCCAAATAGGGACATACTGCCCGCTGGCGCGTGAGAGGGAAGGTGCGGCCGGTGGTAAGCGGCTTGAAGGCCTATGTCCAGCCCCAGACGGGCCGCAGACGCTGAGCAATGAGGAGCGCGTAGCGATTAGACGCGCCCACCGGCCCCGCCGGGCTGCTGGCCGGGGCCGGGCTGCGAATCGGCCCCCTGGAAGCCTTGCCTGCCGGGGCCCTGATGCCCCGTCTATAGATGGCTGCCCAGGAAACCGTTCCTTTGGGGGCTTCCCGACAGTCCTTGTCTTTCCGTGTCGGGACGGGCGGTCAAGGGT
>NZ_JOFT01000105.1 GCF_000725805.1 Streptomyces xanthophaeus
GGCGTTCAAGCCGCCCACGACCCGCCGCGCCCGCCCTCTCACGCGCCAGCGGGCTGTATGTCCCTATTTGGCGGCCCTTTGGGGAGTGGAAAGCATCCAGATGTAGCGAAATGCCGAATAATCCAACGGCAGACTCCGAGAGGGCCGTCTTCCGCCCCCAACCGCCCCCAAAAGAGCCTTCAATTGCCCCCACCGGCCCCACTGCCCGCAGGCGCCCACTCGCGCCGCGAAAAGTCGGCACCGGCGGCCTGTCCGCCTATGTCCAGCCCCAGACGGGCGGCGGACGCTGAGCTGGAGAAGCGCGTAGCGATCTATGGCGGCTTATGAACGGCCACAGACAGGCCGCGGACGCTAAACGATCAGGAGCGCGTAGCGATTTGATGCGCGCCCCCGACCCTGCCGGGCAGCTGGCCGGGGCCGGGCTACGGCTGGGCCCCCGCAAGCCATGCCCGCCGGGACCCTGATGCCCCGTCTATAAATGGCTGCCCAGGAGACCATCCTTTGGGGGCTTCCCGACAGTCCTTGTCTTTCCGTGCCGGGACGGGCGGTCAAGGGTGGCCGAAGGCCATCGCGAAGCGACGCGA
>NZ_JOFT01000106.1 GCF_000725805.1 Streptomyces xanthophaeus
TCAGGCCGGTATCGGGGTGAAGGGCCTCAGTTCGTCGGCCCCGGGCTGTACGACGCCGTACGTGCTCTCCGGCACCTCGTTCCAGGCACCCGGGAGGTCACCCAGCGGCTCGGACACGATCAGGCGGGTGTCCTCGGAGACGTCCTGCAGGAACGCGACGTCGGGGTGCAGCCTGCGGAGCGAGTCCACCCGGCTGCTGTAGAACAGCGACCGGGACGTGTGCCCGCTGGAGTACCGGAACGCCCAGACCCGTTCGCCGTCGGTGACGGCGAGGGTCATCTGGAGCGGGGACTCCACCCCGTGCTCACGGCCCACGCGTTCCACGACCCCCGCCATCCTGGCGACGGCGGTCGGCGGGTCCTCCTCCAGCCCGTAGGTCAGGGCCAGGAAGAACATCACCTCGGAGTCGGTGGTCCCCCCGATGTCCGCGTACAGGGCGGGATCGACGAGCAGGGTCAGGTCACGGCGCATCAGGTGGAAGCCGGTGATGGCCCCGTTGTGCATGAACATCCAGCGCCCGTGCCGGAAGGGATGGCAGTTCGACTGCTGCACCGCCGTCCCCGT
>NZ_JOFT01000107.1 GCF_000725805.1 Streptomyces xanthophaeus
CGACGGTGAGTGGGACCGGCCCGAGGACGCCACGGACGGGCGCCCCCTGGTCCTGGTCTCCCTCGGCACCATCCACAACGACAACACGGCCTTCTTCCAGACCTGCATCGACGCCTTCGCCGACCTCCCCTGGAACATCGTCATGGCCGTCGGCAACCAGATCACCCCCACCGACCTCACCGACATCCCCGACCACATCGACGTACGCCCCCACGTACCCCAGCTCCAGATCCTGCGCCACGCAGACCTCTTCATCACCCACGCAGGCATGGGCAGCGTCATGGAAGCCCTCTCCTTCGGCGTCCCCATGGTCGCCATCCCCCAGATGAGCGAACAACGCGCCAACGCCGACCGCCTCACCGAACTCGGACTCGGCCAGATCCTCCACCGCGACCACCTCACCCCCCAGACCCTCCGCGACACCGCCCACCACGTCCTCACCCACACCCCCTACCGCGACCACGCCCACACCATGCGAGACCACATCACCCACGCAGGCGGCGCACCCGCCGCCGCGGAC
>NZ_JOFT01000108.1 GCF_000725805.1 Streptomyces xanthophaeus
CTCCTCATTGCTCAGCGCCTGCGGCCCGTCTGGGGCTGGACATAGGCCTTCAAGCCGCCCACGACCCGCCGCACCTTCCCTCTCACGCGCCAGCGGGCAATATGTCCCCATTTGGGGGCGGAATGAGGGCCGGAAGTCGTCGGGATGTAGCGAAATGCCGAACAATGCAACGACAGACTCCGAGAGAGCCCATCTCCTCCCTCAACTGCCCGCAGACGCCCCCTTGCGCCGCGAAAAGTCTGCTCCGGCGGTCTGTATGTCTATGTCCAGCCCCAGACGGGCGCCGGACGCTGAGCAATGAGGAGCGCGTAGCGATTTGACGCGCCCACCGGCCCCGCCGGGGGACTGGACCGGCCCGGGCTGCGGCCGGGCCCACCGGAAGCCGTGCCCGCCGGGGCCCTGATGTCCCCGAATGTCGATCCGTCCCTCGGAGACCATCCTTTGGGGGCTTCCCGACAGTCCTTGTCTTTCCGTGTCGGGACGGGCGGTCAAGGGTGGCCGAAGGCCATCGCGAAG
>NZ_JOFT01000109.1 GCF_000725805.1 Streptomyces xanthophaeus
GCAGGCAGCGCACCCATCAAGCGGCCACGCGCGGCCACAAGCTTGCACGCATCGGCCAGCGACAGAACCCCCGCCACGTGGGCGCAGGCCAGCTCGCCGACGGAGTGACCGACCAGGACATCAGCCTTCACCCCGAGGGACTCCAGCAGACGGAACAGCGCCACTTCAACGGCGAACAGCGCAGGCTGCGTGAACTCCGTCCGGTCCAGAAGCGCCGCCTCCGGCGAACCCTCCGCCGCGAACAGCAGCTCCTTCAACGAGCGTCCCAGCAAGCCGTCCAGGTGGCCGCAGACCTCGTCCAGCGCCTCGGCGAACACGGGGTAGGCCGCAGCCAGACCCGCACCCATCCCCGCACGCTGAGCACCCTGACCCGTGAACAGGAACCCAGTCCTGCCCGGCACCAGTCGCGCGCCGTCCTGCCGCTCGGCCAGTGCACCCAGCCCCGCCAG
>NZ_JOFT01000110.1 GCF_000725805.1 Streptomyces xanthophaeus
CGCAGGTCGAAGACCTCGCCGATGGCGTCCTCGATCTTCTGCACGTCCACCTTGTGCGTGCCGAAGGTCTCGACGAACAGACCGACGGGCTCGGCCTTGCCGATCGCGTACGCGACCTGGACCTCGCAGCGCGAGGCCAGACCGGCGGCGACCACGTTCTTGGCGACCCAGCGCATCGCGTACGCCGCGGAGCGGTCGACCTTGGACGGGTCCTTGCCCGAGAAGGCACCGCCGCCGTGACGGGCCATGCCGCCGTACGTGTCGATGATGATCTTGCGGCCGGTCAGGCCGGCGTCACCCATCGGGCCGCCGATCTCGAAGCGCCCGGTCGGGTTCACCAGCAGGCGGTAGCCCTCGGTGTCCAGCTTGATGCCGTCCTCGACGAGCTGCGCCAGCACGTGCTCGACGACGAACTCCCG
>NZ_JOFT01000111.1 GCF_000725805.1 Streptomyces xanthophaeus
CAGCCGCGCCACCGCCGACGACGTCGGGTGATCGAACACCAACGTCGACGGCAACCGCACACCACTGACCTGCGTCAGCCGGTTACGCAGCTCCACCGCACCCAGCGAATCGAACCCCAACTCCTTGAACGCACGCTCCGCATCAACCGCCGCACCCGACGCATGCCCGAGCACAGCAGCCACCTGCCCACGCACCAGATCGAGAACAAACCGCTCCCGATCCGCCTGCGGAACATCAGCCAACTGCCGCGCCAGCGAACCACCCGCACCCGCACGACGAGCCGGAACCCGCACCAGCCCACGGAACAACGCCGGCAACAACCCCGCCCGCGCCTGCGTCCGCAACGCACCCGCATCCAACAACACCGGCGCAACCAACGCCTCACCCAGACCCAACGCCCGGTCGAACA
>NZ_JOFT01000112.1 GCF_000725805.1 Streptomyces xanthophaeus
CACCCGCACCCGCACCCGCCGGCACGACATCCCCATCGAGGCCCGCCAGCACCGCGTAGTCGTCTACGACACGGCCATTCGGGACGCCCACCACCCGGACCCGCGAGGCGCCCGAACTCGCCAGGAATGCCCCCACCTCCGCGACGGAAAACACCTCCCGACCCCACCGCACCACAACCTCATCCGAACCCGCCGGAACCGGACCCGAATACAGGACCGCGTCATACCGGTAACGCGTCAACTCCGTATCAAACCGGCCCCGCTTCACCCACACATCCGCACCCGAAAAACCCTCAACCGAATCCGCCAACGCAGGAAAATACTCCGGATCCAGCAACAACTCCCGCTCAGCCAGAACATCCTGCGCCACCGCCCGACG
>NZ_JOFT01000113.1 GCF_000725805.1 Streptomyces xanthophaeus
CTGCCCGCACTGCTTCAACACCATCGCCAACGAGTACCCGCAGCTCGGCGGCGAGTACGAGGTCATCCACCACACCCAGCTGCTGCAGCACCTGATCGATGAGGGACGCCTCACGCCGGTGACCCCGGTGGACGGGCTGATCACGTATCACGACCCGTGCTACCTGGGCCGGCACAACAAGGTGTACACGCCGCCGCGGGAGATCATGTCGGCGGTGCCGGGGCTGCGGCAGCAGGAGATGCACCGTCACAAGGAACGCGGTTTCTGCTGTGGTGCGGGCGGCGCCCGGATGTGGATGGAAGAGCGGATCGGCAAGCGCATCAACAACGAGCGCGTCGAGGAGGCCCTGTCCCTGAACCCGGACATCGTC
>NZ_JOFT01000114.1 GCF_000725805.1 Streptomyces xanthophaeus
GACGATGTCCGGGTTCAGGGACAGGGCCTCCTCGACGCGCTCGTTGTTGATGCGCTTGCCGATCCGCTCTTCCATCCACATCCGGGCGCCGCCCGCACCGCAGCAGAAACCGCGTTCCTTGTGACGGTGCATCTCCTGCTGGCGCAGCCCCGGCACCGCCGACATGATCTCCCGCGGCGGCGTGTACACCTTGTTGTGCCGGCCCAGGTAGCACGGGTCGTGGTACGTGATCAGCCCGTCCACCGGGGTCACCGGCGTGAGGCGTCCCTCGTCGATCAGGTGCTGCAGCAGCTGGGTGTGGTGGATGACCTCGTACTCGCCGCCGAGCTGCGGGTACTCGTTGGCGATGGTGTTGAAGCAGTGCGGGCAG
>NZ_JOFT01000115.1 GCF_000725805.1 Streptomyces xanthophaeus
GCGACCCTCGACGACGTCGTCGAGACGGCCGACATCTTCATCACGACCACGGGCAACAAGGACATCATCATGGCCTCCGACATGGCCAAGATGAAGCACCAGGCCATCGTCGGGAACATCGGCCACTTCGACAACGAGATCGACATGGCCGGTCTCGCGAAGATCGAGGGCATCGTCAAGGACGAGGTCAAGCCGCAGGTCCACACCTGGAAGTTCCCCGACGGCAAGGTCCTGATCGTCCTGTCCGAGGGCCGTCTGCTGAACCTGGGCAACGCCACCGGCCACCCGTCGTTCGTCATGTCGAACTCCTTCGCGGACCAGACCCTGGCCCAGATCGAGCTCTTCACGAAGCAGGCCGAGTACCC
>NZ_JOFT01000116.1 GCF_000725805.1 Streptomyces xanthophaeus
GTCCTGGTCGCGCCAGGCGGCCCGTACGCCCTGGAAGGCCGGCCCGTATTCGTAGCCGAGGTCGGCGAGCCGGGCGTACAGCACGTCGGTGGCGAGGCGCTGCGCGCCGGCCGGGGGCCACTGTGTCGGCCAGTCGGTGACGGTGTCGTCCGCCGCGGTCAGGGTGCCGCGGGCGTGGCAGGTCGCCTGGGGCGAGGAGTCGCCATCCGTCTCGGGGCGGGAGTAGACCGCCACCTCGCGACGGCCCTCGCCATCGGCCGCACCGACGGTCACCTGCACGCGGACGGACACGCCGTCCCCGAGCACCAGCGGTGCTTCCAGCACCAGCTCCTCGACCACCGGACTGCCCGTCTGACGACCGGC
>NZ_JOFT01000117.1 GCF_000725805.1 Streptomyces xanthophaeus
GCGCTTCAACCTCTTCCCCCACATGACGGCCATCGAGAACGTCATGGAAGCCCCCGTCATGGTCAAGGGCGAGTCCAAGGCCGTGGCCCGGGAACGCGCCGTACGCCTCCTGGACCGCGTCGGCCTCGGCGACAAGGGCGGGAACTACCCCACCCAGCTCTCCGGCGGCCAGCAGCAGCGCGTGGCGATCGCCCGCGCGCTCGCCATGGAGCCCAAGCTGATGCTCTTCGACGAGCCCACCTCCGCCCTCGACCCCGAGCTCGTCGGTGACGTCCTCGACGTCATGCGCGGCCTCGCCGAGGACGGCATGACCATGATCGTGGTCACCCACGAGATGGGCTTCGCCCGCGAGGTCGG
>NZ_JOFT01000118.1 GCF_000725805.1 Streptomyces xanthophaeus
CCTGGTGCCAAGGCATCCACCGTGTGCCCTTAAAAACTTGGCCACAGATGCTCGCGTCCACTGTGTAGTTCTCAAGCAACGACCAGCCACCCATCACCCTGCACCTCAAAGAGGAACAAGTTCACTGGGGCCGGCATCGCGAAGATAAGACCTTACGGCCGTACCTTCAGATACCCAACAACGTGCCAGGCACGATCCCCTCCACACTCACCGCTTTCCACGCCCTAAGGCAGTACTTGCAGGATGCTTCGGAAACCGTGCCAAATAATCAACGTTCCACCCATGAGCTGACCGTGCAGAACATTTGTCTGCAATCGGTACTGTGCTCCTTAGAAAGGAGGTGATCCAGCCGC
>NZ_JOFT01000119.1 GCF_000725805.1 Streptomyces xanthophaeus
CCAAAGGGCCGCCAAATAGGGACATACAGCCCGCTGGCGCGTGAGAGGGCGGGCGCGGCGGGTCGTGGGCGGCTTGAACGCCTATGTCCAGCCCCAGACCGGCCGCAGACGCTGAGCAATGAGGAGCGCGTAGCGATTAGACGCGCCCACCGCCCCCGATGGGGGACTGGGCCGGCCCGGGCTGCGACTCGGCCCCCCGGGAGCCGTGCCCGCCGGGACCCTGATGTCCCCGTCCCTCATATCCGTCCCTCGGAGACCATCCTTTGGGGGCTTCCCGACAGTCCTTGTCTTTCCGTGCCGGGACGGGCGGTCAAGGGTGGCCGAAGGCCATCGCGAAGCGACGCGACCGC
>NZ_JOFT01000120.1 GCF_000725805.1 Streptomyces xanthophaeus
CCCGGCGGGCAAGGCTCCCGCGGAGCCCAGTCGCAGCCCGGGGCCGGTCCAGTCCCTCGGCGGGGCCGGTGGGCGCATCAAATCGCTACGCGCTCCTCATCGCTTAGCGTCCGCGGCCCGTCTGTGGCCGTTGATAAGCCGCCACAGATCGCTACGCGCTTCTCCCGCTCAGCGTCTGCCGCCCCGTCTGGGGCTGGACATAGGCACATAGGCACACAGGCCGCCGGTGCCGACTTTTCGCGGCGCGAGCGGGCGCCTGCGGGCAGTGGGGGGAAGTTGGGGGCCGGTGGGAGCCGGTGGGAGCCGGTGGGGGCTGATGGGGGCGTCGATGGAGGCCATTTGGGCGCCA
>NZ_JOFT01000121.1 GCF_000725805.1 Streptomyces xanthophaeus
CCTGGTGCCAAGGCATCCACCGTGTGCCCTTAAAAACTTGGCCACAGATGCTCGCGTCCACTGTGTAGTTCTCAAGCAACGACCAGCCACCCATCACCCCACCAGACAAGCTGGCGAGTTCACTGGGGCCGGCATCGCGAAGATAAGACCTTACGGCCGTACCTTCAGATACCCAACAACGTGCCAGGCACGACCCTCCGTCAGTGAGTCACTTTCCACGCCGAAGCAGTACTTGTGATCCATCTGGAAGACCGTGCCAAATAATCAACGTTCCACCCATGAGCTGACCGTGCAGAACATTTGTCTGCAATCGGTACTGTGCTCCTTAGAAAGGAGGTGATCCAGCCGC
>NZ_JOFT01000122.1 GCF_000725805.1 Streptomyces xanthophaeus
CTTCGCGATGGCCTTCGGCCACCCTTGACCGCCCGTCCCGACACGGAAAGACAAGGACTGTCGGGAAGCCCCCAAAGGATGGTCTCCGAGGGACGGATCCCTTTACGGGGCATCAGTGACCCGGCGGGCGAGGTTCCCGGTGGCCCAGCCGCAGCCCGGCCCCGGCCAGCAGCCCGGCAGGGTCGGGGGCACGCGTCAAATCGCTACGCGCTCCTGCCGCTCAGCGTCCGCGGCCCGCCTGTGGCCGTTCTGGGGTTGCTTCGGTTTGGCGGACATCCGGAGATCTGGGGTTACACCCGGAGAGGGATGTCCATGATGGAGAACATGCCGAAGAAGAAGCCGCGGCCC
>NZ_JOFT01000123.1 GCF_000725805.1 Streptomyces xanthophaeus
TGAACCGGCCCGGGTTCTCCGACTGCGCACTGCGCACCAGACCCCACACCGGAGCCTGCACCAGATCCGGCGCCTGCTCCCCCACAGCAACCGCGTTGCGCGTCACCACCACGAGCCGTGCCCCGCCCAGCACCTCGCTGGCCAGCCACCGCTGAAGCAGATCCAGCGTGCCCGCCGTCAGCGCCCGCGCAGCCGACGCCACCCCGGAACCCGACGGCGACTCGACCGCGACCGCCACGACCTCCGGCGCGGTCGCACCCTCGGCCACGGCCAGCTCCAGCGCCGCGAGGTCCGCAAAACGCTCACCCGGTACCCGGCACCCACCCAGCACCGCCAACCGGACAGAG
>NZ_JOFT01000124.1 GCF_000725805.1 Streptomyces xanthophaeus
AGCGGGCCCGTTCCTTTCGACACCGCATCGCTCGCGAGAAGGAAATCTTCCGGAGCTTCGCGCTCGGGCAGAGCCCGGCAACGCTGTTCATCACCTGCTCGGACTCGCGGGTCGTGCCCACACTGATCACCGCGGCCGCGCCGGGCGAACTCTTCGAGCTGCGCAACGCCGGCAACATCGTGCCGCCCTACCGGCCGGGCTATCGGACGGGCGAAGCCGCCACCATCGAGTACGCGGTAGAGGTCCTGAAGGTCCGCGACATCATCGTGTGCGGGCACTCGCACTGCGGCGCGGTAGGGGCCGTGGCCCGTGGTGAGGACCTGACCCATCTGCCCAGCGTGGCGGA
>NZ_JOFT01000125.1 GCF_000725805.1 Streptomyces xanthophaeus
AGAGAAGTCTTGGGGGATTCCCGTCAGTCCCAGGGTCCTTCCGTGCCGGGCCGGGCCCTCAAGGGCGCTCCCTGCGGTCGCGTCGCTTCGCGATGGCCTCCGGCCACCCTTGACCGCCCGTCCCGACACGGAAAGACAAGGACTGTCGGGAAGCCCCCAAAGGAACGGTTTCCTGGGCAGCCATTTATAGACGGGGCATCAGGGTCCCGTCGGGCATGGCTTGCGGGGGGCCGAGTCGCAGTCCGGGCCGGTCCCAGTCCCCCCGGCGGGGCCGGTGGGCGCGTCTAATCGCTACGCGCTCCTCATTGCTCAGCGTCTGCGGCCCGTCTGGGGCTGGACAT
>NZ_JOFT01000126.1 GCF_000725805.1 Streptomyces xanthophaeus
GTCGAGCATCGGCTCCATCAGCGGCGAGTGGAACGCGTGACTGACGCGCAGACGCGTCGTCTTGCGGCCCAGCTCCTGCCACTGGGGCAGCCACTCCTCAACCGCATCCAGCGCACCCGAAACGACCACCGCCAGCGGACCGTTCACCGCCGCGATCGACAGACGGCCTTCGAAGCCGGCCAGCGACTCCGCGACCTCGGCCTCGGTCGCCTGAACCGCAACCATCCCGCCACCAGCAGGCAGCGCACCCATCAAGCGGCCACGCGCGGCCACAAGCTTGCACGCATCGGCCAGCGACAGAACCCCCGCCACGTGGGCGCAGGCCAGCTCGCCG
>NZ_JOFT01000127.1 GCF_000725805.1 Streptomyces xanthophaeus
CCGGGCGAAGAAGACCACGAAGGCCTTCGCGGAGCTCCTGAACATCGCCGGGGTCAAGTTCGCGATCATGGGCGGTGACGAGAAGTGCACCGGTGACTCGCCGCGCCGTCTGGGCAACGAGCCGCTGTTCCAGCAGCTCGGCCAGGAGAACGTGGCCATGCTGAACATGGCGTTCGGTGAGGACGACGAGGACCCGGCAACGCGCAAGCCGAAGTCGGCGAAGCGGATCGTGTCGACCTGCCCGCACTGCTTCAACACCATCGCCAACGAGTACCCGCAGCTCGGCGGCGAGTACGAGGTCATCCACCACACCCAGCTGCTGCAGCACCTGATC
>NZ_JOFT01000128.1 GCF_000725805.1 Streptomyces xanthophaeus
GATCAGGTGCTGCAGCAGCTGGGTGTGGTGGATGACCTCGTACTCGCCGCCGAGCTGCGGGTACTCGTTGGCGATGGTGTTGAAGCAGTGCGGGCAGGTGGAGACGATCCGCTTCGCCGACTTCGGCTTCTTCGTTGCCGGGTCCTCGTCGTCCTCGCCGAACGCCATGTTCAGCATGGCCACGTTCTCCTGGCCGAGCTGCTGGAACAGCGGCTCGTTGCCCAGACGGCGCGGGGAGTCACCGGTGCACTTCTCGTCACCGCCCATGATCGCGAACTTGACCCCGGCGATGTTCAGGAGCTCCGCGAAGGCCTTCGTGGTCTTCTTCGCCCGG
>NZ_JOFT01000129.1 GCF_000725805.1 Streptomyces xanthophaeus
GACGCCGTCACCAAGTCGAAGTTCGACAACAAGTACGGCTGCCGCCACTCCCTGATCGACGGCATCAACCGCGCCACCGACGTCCTCATCGGCGGCAAGGTCGCGGTCGTCTTCGGCTACGGCGACGTCGGCAAGGGCTGCGCCGAGTCGCTGCGCGGCCAGGGCGCCCGCGTGATCGTCACGGAGATCGACCCGATCTGCGCGCTGCAGGCGGCCATGGACGGCTACCAGGTGGCGACCCTCGACGACGTCGTCGAGACGGCCGACATCTTCATCACGACCACGGGCAACAAGGACATCATCATGGCCTCCGACATGGCCAAGATGAAGCAC
>NZ_JOFT01000130.1 GCF_000725805.1 Streptomyces xanthophaeus
GACGCCGTCACCAAGTCGAAGTTCGACAACAAGTACGGCTGCCGCCACTCCCTGATCGACGGCATCAACCGCGCCACCGACGTCCTCATCGGCGGCAAGACCGCCGTGGTCTTCGGCTACGGCGACGTCGGCAAGGGCTCCGCGGAGTCGCTGCGCGGCCAGGGCGCCCGCGTGATCGTCACGGAGATCGACCCGATCTGCGCGCTGCAGGCGGCCATGGACGGCTACCAGGTCGCGACCCTCGACGACGTCGTCGAGACGGCCGACATCTTCATCACGACCACGGGCAACAAGGACATCATCATGGCCTCCGACATGGCCAAGATGAAGCAC
>NZ_JOFT01000131.1 GCF_000725805.1 Streptomyces xanthophaeus
GCGCGTTCCCGGGCCACGGCCTTGGACTCGCCCTTGACCATGACGGGGGCTTCCATGACGTTCTCGATGGCCGTCATGTGGGGGAAGAGGTTGAAGCGCTGGAAGACCATGCCGATGTCCCGGCGCTGGGCCGCGACCTCGCTGTCCTTCAGCTCGTAGAGCTTGTCGCCCTTCTGGCGGTAGCCGACGAGGTTCCCGTCGACGTACAGCCGTCCGGCGTTGACCTGCTCCAGGTGGTTGATGCACCGCAGGAAGGTCGACTTGCCGGAGCCGGACGGGCCGACCAGGCAGAAGACCTCACGCGGGGCGACCTCCAGGTCGATGCC
>NZ_JOFT01000132.1 GCF_000725805.1 Streptomyces xanthophaeus
CCGTCCCGACACGGAAAGACAAGGACTGTCGGGAAGCCCCCAAAGGATGGTCTCCTGGGGACAAGCCACAGGGACGGGGCATCAGGGTCCCGGCGGGCAAGGCTCCTGGGGAGCCGTTCGTACCCCGGCCCAGGCCAGCAGCCCGGCAGGGTCGGGGGCACGCGTCAAATCGCTACGCGCTCCTCGCCGTTTAGCGTCCGCGGCCCGTCTGTGGCCGTTCTGGGGTTGTTCCTGTTTGGCGGACAGGTTCTATGTGTTGGTCAGGCAGTGGTCGTTTCGTACTCGGCTGGGCTTTGGTAGCCGAGACTGCTGTGGAGT
>NZ_JOFT01000133.1 GCF_000725805.1 Streptomyces xanthophaeus
ACTCCACAGCAGTCTCGGCTACCAAAGCCCAGCCGAGTACGAAACGACCACTGCCTGACCAACACATAGAACCTGTCCGCCAAACAGGAACAACCCCAGTTCATAAGCCGCCACAGATCGCTACGCGCTTCTCCAGGAGGGCGTCTGCCGCCCCGTCTGGGGCTGGACATAGGCACATAGGCACACAGGCCGCCGGTGCCGACTTTTCGCGGCGCGAGGGGGCGCCTGCGGGCAGTGGGGGGAAGTTGGGGGCCGGTGGGAGCCGGTGGGAGCCGGTGGGGGCTGATGGGGGCGTCGATGGAGGCCATTTGGGCGCCA
>NZ_JOFT01000134.1 GCF_000725805.1 Streptomyces xanthophaeus
GACCTCGGCGATGCAGGTCTCCTCGTCGTCGTACGCGAAGTGCGCGACGCCCGAGGTCTCGGCGTGCACGTCCGCGCCGCCGAGCCCGTTCTGGGTGATCTCCTCGCCGGTCACCGCACGGACCACGTCCGGGCCGGTGATGAACATCTGCGAGGTGTCGCGGACCATGAAGACGAAGTCCGTCAGGGCCGGGCTGTACGCCGCGCCGCCCGCACAGGGGCCCAGCATGACCGAGATCTGCGGGATCACGCCCGAGGCCTTGGTGTTGCGCTGGAAGATGCCGCCGTACCCGGCGAGCGCCGAGACGCCCTCC
>NZ_JOFT01000135.1 GCF_000725805.1 Streptomyces xanthophaeus
GACCTCGGCGATGCAGGTCTCCTCGTCGTCGTACGCGAAGTGCGCGACGCCCGAGGTCTCGGCGTGCACGTCCGCGCCGCCGAGCCCGTTCTGGGTGATGTCCTCGCCGGTCACCGCGCGGACCACGTCCGGGCCGGTGATGAACATCTGCGAGGTGTCGCGGACCATGAAGACGAAGTCCGTCAGGGCGGGGCTGTACGCCGCGCCGCCCGCGCAGGGGCCCAGCATGACCGAGATCTGCGGGATCACGCCCGAGGCCTTGGTGTTGCGCTGGAAGATGCCGCCGTACCCGGCGAGCGCCGAGACGCCCTCC
>NZ_JOFT01000136.1 GCF_000725805.1 Streptomyces xanthophaeus
CGCTACGGCTTCCCCACACGGGTTAACCTCGCTACACACCGCTAACTCGCAGGCTCATTCTTCAAAAGGCACGCAGTCACGACCCATTGAGTAAACTCAATGAGCGACGCTCCCACGGCTTGTAGGCAAACGGTTTTAGGTACTATTTTACTCCGCTCCCGCGGTACTTTTCACCATTCCCTCACGGTACTATCCGCTATCGGTCACCAGGGATATTTAGGCTTAGCGGGTGGTCCCGCCAGATTCACACGGGATTTCTCGGGCCCCGTGCTACTTGGGAGATTCTTAAGCAAGCCGCTGATGTTTCGTCT
>NZ_JOFT01000137.1 GCF_000725805.1 Streptomyces xanthophaeus
ACCCGAAAAACCCTCAACCGAATCCGCCAACGCAGGAAAATACTCCGGATCCAGCAACAACTCCCGCTCAGCCAGAACATCCTGCGCCACCGCCCGACGTAACACGTCCCCACCCACCACACCACGCGCCACCTGCACACCCGCACGGAAACAACGCAACAGCCGATAATTCCGCACATCCCCAACAAACACCACACCACCCGGAGCCAGCTTCCCCGCCAGACCCCGCAACACCCCAGACAAATAATCCACACCCGGGAAATACTGAACCACCGAATTCAGTACCACCACATCGAAGAACTTGTCC
>NZ_JOFT01000138.1 GCF_000725805.1 Streptomyces xanthophaeus
ACCCGAAAAACCCTCAACCGAATCCGCCAACGCAGGAAAATACTCCGGATCCAGCAACAACTCCCGCTCAGCCAGAACATCCTGCGCCACCGCCCGACGCAACCCGTCCCCACCCACCACACCACGCGCCACCTGCACACCCGCACGGAAACAACGCAACAGCCGATAATTCCGTACATCCCCAACAAACACCACACCACCCGGAGCTAGCTTCCCCGCCAGACCCCGCAACACCCCAGACAAATAATCCACACCCGGGAAATACTGAACCACCGAATTCAGTACCACCACATCGAAGAACTTGTCC
>NZ_JOFT01000139.1 GCF_000725805.1 Streptomyces xanthophaeus
GCGCATCAGGTGGAAGCCGGTGATGGCCCCGTTGTGCATGAACATCCAGCGCCCGTGCCGGAAGGGATGGCAGTTCGACTGCTGCACCGCCGTCCCCGTCGACGCACGGATGTGGGCGAAGAACAACGGCGAGCGCACATGGTCCGCCATCTCCCGCAGATTGCGGTTGTTCCACGCCGGACCCACGTCCCGCAGCAGCGCCGGGGTGTCGGTCTCCTCCTCCGTGTACCAGCCGACACCGAAACCGTCACCGTTCGTCGTCTCCACACCCAGCTTCGAGTGCAGGCTCTGGTCGATCAGCGAA
>NZ_JOFT01000140.1 GCF_000725805.1 Streptomyces xanthophaeus
GCGCATCAGGTGGAAGCCGGTGATGGCCCCGTTGTGCATGAACATCCAGCGCCCGTGCCGGAAGGGATGGCAGTTCGACTGCTGCACCGCCGTCCCCGTGGACGCACGGATGTGGGCGAAGAACAACGGCGAGCGGACATGGTCCGCCATCTCCCGCAGATTGCGGTTGTTCCACGCCGGACCCACGTCCCGCAGCAGCGCCGGTGTGTCGGTCTCCTCCTCCGTGTACCAGCCGACACCGAAACCGTCACCGTTCGTCGTCTCCACACCCAGCTTCGAGTGCAGGCTCTGGTCGATCAGCGAA
>NZ_JOFT01000141.1 GCF_000725805.1 Streptomyces xanthophaeus
GCGTTCCCGTCGGAGGCGGGCACGATGCTCAAGAACCTGGAGAAGAAGGGCAATCCCTGGGGCCTGGCGAAGAAGCAGCGGGTGGAGTGGACGAAGGAGGTCGACTTCGAGGTCCCGATCATCGGGAAGGACGCGGAGGACCTCTCGGAGTTCGACTACCTGTACTGGGTGGGCTGCGCGGGCGCTCTGGAGGACCGGGCGAAGAAGACCACGAAGGCCTTCGCGGAGCTCCTGAACATCGCCGGGGTCAAGTTCGCGATCATGGGCGGTGACGAGAAGTGCACCGGTGACTC
>NZ_JOFT01000142.1 GCF_000725805.1 Streptomyces xanthophaeus
GCTTCGAGGATCGCCGAGACCGGCTGCTTGATGCCGATGTTGACGACGTTGTAGCCGTTGTTGGACAGGATGATGTCGACGAGGTTCTTGCCGATGTCGTGGACGTCGCCGCGGACGGTGGCCAGGACGATGGTGCCCTTGCCCTCGGCGTCGGACTTCTCCATGTGGGGTTCGAGGTGGGCGACCGCGGTCTTCATGACCTCGGCGGACTGGAGGACGAACGGGAGCTGCATCTGGCCGGAGCCGAAGAGCTCGCCGACGACCTTCATGCCCTCCAGGAGGGTGT
>NZ_JOFT01000143.1 GCF_000725805.1 Streptomyces xanthophaeus
GGTCGCGTCGCTTCGCGATGGCCTTCGGCCACCCTTGACCGCCCGTCCCGACACGGAAAGACAAGGACTGTCGGGAAGCCCCCAAAGGAACGGTCTCCGAGGGACGGATCGACATTCGGGGACATCAGGGCCCCGGCGGGCACGGCTTCCGGGGAGCCCAGTCGCAGCCCGGGCCGGTCCCAGTCCCCCCGGCGGGGCCGGTGGGCGCGTCTAATCGCTACGCGCTCCTCATTGCTCAGCGCCTGCGGCCCGTCTGGGGCTGGACATAGGCCTTCAAGCCGCCCAC
>NZ_JOFT01000144.1 GCF_000725805.1 Streptomyces xanthophaeus
CCGATCGGGCGACCGACCCCCCAGACGCAGGTGTACGTACTCGACGCGGGACTGCGGCCGGTGCCGCCGGGGGTGACGGGTGAGCTGTACATCGCGGGTACCGGGCTGGCCCGCGGCTACCACCGCCGCCCGGGCCTGACCGCCGAACGGTTCGTCGCCAACCCGTTCACGCCCGGCACCCGGATGTACCGCAGCGGCGACCTCGCCCGCTGGACGCCCGCCGGCCAGCTCCACTTCGTCGGACGCAGTGACCAGCAGGTCAAACTGCGCGGCATGCGGATC
>NZ_JOFT01000145.1 GCF_000725805.1 Streptomyces xanthophaeus
GCATTTCTCGCTCCCGGGTCTGGAGGTGGTGACGGATGCGGTTGATCCGGGGATCGCGCGTTTCGACCTGACGTTCAGCCTCACCGAGCGTCACGGGTCCGAGGGGCTGCCGGCTGGTATCGAGGGTGTGGTGACGTATGCGGTGGACCTCTTCGACGAGGAGACCGTCACTGCCCTCTGGCGTCGTCTTGCCATGGTTCTGGAGTCGGTGGTTGCTGATCCGGATGTGCGGGTCGGTGCCGTGGAGGTGCTGGAGCCGGGCGAGTACGAG
>NZ_JOFT01000146.1 GCF_000725805.1 Streptomyces xanthophaeus
CTCCTTCGTCCACTCCACCCGCTGCTTCTTCGCCAGGCCCCAGGGATTGCCCTTCTTCTCCAGGTTCTTGAGCATCGTGCCCGCCTCCGACGGGAACGCGGACTCGATCATCACCTGGTAACGCCGCATGTCGACGATGTGGTCGATGTGCTCGATGTCGACCGGGCACTGCTCCACGCACGCACCACACGTCGTGCACGACCACAGGACGTCCGGGTCGATGACGCCGTTCTCCTCGGCCGTCCCGATCAGCGGGCGC
>NZ_JOFT01000147.1 GCF_000725805.1 Streptomyces xanthophaeus
CTCCTTCGTCCACTCCACCCGCTGCTTCTTCGCCAGGCCCCAGGGATTGCCCTTCTTCTCCAGGTTCTTGAGCATCGTGCCCGCCTCCGACGGGAACGCAGACTCGATCATCACCTGGTAACGCCGCATGTCGACGATGTGGTCGATGTGCTCGATGTCCACCGGGCACTGCTCCACGCACGCACCACACGTCGTGCACGACCACAGGACGTCCGGGTCGATGACGCCGTTCTCCTCGGCCGTCCCGATCAGCGGGCGC
>NZ_JOFT01000148.1 GCF_000725805.1 Streptomyces xanthophaeus
CAGCGAGGCGTCGATGAACCCGCCCGCCAGGGCGTTGAGCACGACGTCCACACCCGCACCGTCGGTCGCCTCCAGGAACTTCTCCCGGAACGACAGGTCACGCGAGGACGCGATCAGGCCGTCCTCCACACCGAGACCCCGCACCGCGTCCCACTTCGGCTCACTCGCCGTCGCCAGGACCTCGACGCCCCAGTGCCGGGCCAACTGCACCGCAGCCATACCCACGCCACCGGCCGCCGCGTGCACCAGCAGCCGCTC
>NZ_JOFT01000149.1 GCF_000725805.1 Streptomyces xanthophaeus
CAGCGAGGCGTCGATGAACCCGCCCGCCAGGGCGTTGAGCACGACGTCCACACCCGCACCGTCGGTCGCCTCCAGGAACTTCTCCCGGAACGACAGGTCGCGCGAGGACGCGATCAGGCCGTCCTCCACACCGAGCCCCCGCACCGCGTCCCACTTCGACTCACTCGCCGTCGCCAGGACCTCGACGCCCCAGTGCCGGGCCAACTGCACCGCAGCCATACCCACGCCACCGGCCGCCGCGTGCACCAGCAGCCGCTC
>NZ_JOFT01000150.1 GCF_000725805.1 Streptomyces xanthophaeus
CCCAGACGGGCCGCAGACGCTGAGCAATGAGGAGCGCGTAGCGATTAGACGCGCCCACCGGCCCCGCCGGGGGGACTGGGACCGGCCCGGGCTGCGACTCGGCCCCCCGGGAGCCGTGCCCGCCGGGACCCTGATGTCCCCGTCCCTCATATCTGTCCCTCGGAGACCATCCTTTGGGGGCTTCCCGACAGTCCTTGTCTTTCCGTGTCGGGACGGGCGGTCAAGGGTGGCCGAAGGCCATCGCGAAGCGACG
>NZ_JOFT01000151.1 GCF_000725805.1 Streptomyces xanthophaeus
CGAGCTCACCCGCCATACCACCAGCCGTCGCCCACAGACCCCAGGCCAGCGAACTCCCCGCCAGACCCTCCGCCCGACGGGACGCAGCCAACGCATCCAAGAACGCATTCGCCGCGGCATAGTTGCCCTGACCCGGACCACCGACCAGCGCCGCAACCGACGAGAACAACACGAACGCCGACAGCTCCATACCCGCCGTCAACTCATGCAGATGCACCGCCGCATCCAACTTCGGCGCCAGCACCCG
>NZ_JOFT01000152.1 GCF_000725805.1 Streptomyces xanthophaeus
CGAGCTCACCCGCCATACCACCAGCCGTCGCCCACAGACCCCAGGCCAGCGAACTCCCCGCCAGACCCTCCGCCCGACGGGACGCAGCCAACGCATCCAGGAACGCATTCGCCGCGGCATAGTTGCCCTGACCCGGACCACCGACCAACGCCGCAACCGACGAGAACAACACGAACGCCGACAGCTCCATACCCGCCGTCAACTCATGCAGATGCACCGCCGCATCCAACTTCGGCGCCAGCACCCG
>NZ_JOFT01000153.1 GCF_000725805.1 Streptomyces xanthophaeus
CGGTCGCGTCGCTTCGCGATGGCCTTCGGCCACCCTTGACCGCCCGTCCCGACACGGAAAGACAAGGACTGTCGGGAAGCCCCCAAAGGAACGGTCTCCTGGGCAGCCATCTATAGACGGGGCATCAGGGCCCCGGCGGGCACGGCTTCCGGTGGCCCAATAGGAGCGCGGCCCCGGCTAGCTGCCCGGCAGGGTCGGGGGTGCGCACCGAATCGCTACGCGCTCCTCATTGCTCAGCGTCTGCGG
>NZ_JOFT01000154.1 GCF_000725805.1 Streptomyces xanthophaeus
CGGGCAGTATGTCCCCATTTGGCGGCCCTTTGGGGAGTGGAAAGCGCCGAGATGTAGCGAAATGCCGAATAATCCAACGACAGACTCCGAGAGGGCCGTCTTCCGCCCCCAACGGCCCCAATTGGCCCCGAATGGCGCCCAAATGGCCTCCATCGACGCCCCCATCAGCCCCCACCGGCTCCCACCGGCTCCCACCGGCCCCCAACTTCCCCCCACTGCCCGCAGGCGCCC
>NZ_JOFT01000155.1 GCF_000725805.1 Streptomyces xanthophaeus
TCCGTGTCCAACGCCGTCATCCGCCGCATCGCCGCTTCGAAGAAGACCCTCGTGGGTACCGTGCTCACCCTGGGTGTCGCCGGTTCCATGCTCGCCACGGTTCCCGCTCAGGCGGCCCCGACGAGCGCCAAGGCGATCGCCCAGCAGATGATCAAGGACCCGGCGCAGTTCGCGGCGTTCAACAACATCGTTTCCCGTGAGAGCGGCTGGAACCACACCGCCACGAACTC
>NZ_JOFT01000156.1 GCF_000725805.1 Streptomyces xanthophaeus
GACGGTCACCTGCACGCGGACGGACACGCCGTCCCCGAGCACCAGCGGTGCTTCCAGCACCAGCTCCTCGACCACCGGACTGCCCGTCTGACGACCGGCTGCACCGGCGAGCTCCACGAGCGCAGTCCCAGGAACGATCACCGTGCCGTAGATGGCATGGTCGCGGACCCAGGGAGCGGAGTCCTGCGAGAGACGACCGGTGAACACCCACTCGTCCCGGTCCCCGACC
>NZ_JOFT01000157.1 GCF_000725805.1 Streptomyces xanthophaeus
GACGGTCACCTGCACGCGGACGGACACGCCGTCCCCGAGCACCAGCGGTGCTTCCAGCACCAGCTCCTCGACCACCGGACTGCCCGTCTGACGACCGGCAGCACCGGCGAGCTCCACGAGCGCAGTCCCCGGAACGATCACCGTGCCGTAGATGGCATGGTCGCGGACCCAGGGAGCGGAGTCCTGCGAGAGACGACCGGTGAACACCCACTCGTCCCGGTCCCCGACC
>NZ_JOFT01000158.1 GCF_000725805.1 Streptomyces xanthophaeus
GTCTTGACGGAGTCGAGGAGGAGCTGGGCGACGTCGACGACGGTGACGTGTTCCTTGGCCTGGCCGTCGTTCTTCTTGCCGTTGACCGAGTCGGTGAGCATGACCAGGCAGAACGGGCAGGCCGTGGAGACGATGTCCGGGTTCAGGGACAGGGCCTCCTCGACGCGCTCGTTGTTGATGCGCTTGCCGATCCGCTCTTCCATCCACATCCGGGCGCCGCCCGCACC
>NZ_JOFT01000159.1 GCF_000725805.1 Streptomyces xanthophaeus
CGCTTCGCGATGGCCTTCGGCCACCCTTGACCGCCCGTCCCGACACGGAAAGACAAGGACTGTCGGGAAGCCCCCAAAGGATGGTCTCCTGGGGACAAGTCACAGGGGCGGGGCATCAGGGTCCCGGCGGGCAAGGCTCCCGCGGAGCCCAGTCGCAGCCCGGGGCCGGTCCAGTCCCTCGGCGGGGCCGGTGGGCGCATCAAATCGCTACGCGCTCCTCA
>NZ_JOFT01000160.1 GCF_000725805.1 Streptomyces xanthophaeus
ACCCGCGATGTACAGCTCACCCGTCACCCCCGGCGGCACCGGCCGCAGTCCCGCGTCGAGTACGTACACCTGCGTCTGGGGGGTCGGTCGCCCGATCGGCGGCGCACCGAAACCCGCGCCCGGCTCGTACACCCAGCTCGTCGCATTCACCGACGTCTCCGTCGGCCCGTACATGTTGATCAGCTGACCACCCGACACAGCGGCGAACCGCTCAGCGAG
>NZ_JOFT01000161.1 GCF_000725805.1 Streptomyces xanthophaeus
CTGCAACGCCAACATCACCTGGAACAACGGATGCCGCGCCATCGAACGCGCCGGATTCAACACCTCCACCAACCGCTCGAACGGCACATCCTGATGCGCGAACGCCGCCAGATCCCCCTCACGCACACGGCCCAACAACTCACGGAACGACGGATCACCCGACACATCCGTCCGCAACACCAACGTGTTCACAAAGAACCCGACGAGATCGTCCA
>NZ_JOFT01000162.1 GCF_000725805.1 Streptomyces xanthophaeus
GAAGCCGGACCTGCCGGGGGATGCGGCGATGGCCCGGGACCGGATCCGGGCCGGGACGATGGGGGCCGAGGACGTCCTGCACGACCTGGGTGCCATCGGTATCACCTCGTCCGACGCCCAGGGCATGGGCCGGGCGGGGGAGACGATCCGGCGGACCTTCGCGATGGCGGCGAAGATGAAGGGCGAGCTGGGTCCGCTGGCCGGTGACGGCGAG
>NZ_JOFT01000163.1 GCF_000725805.1 Streptomyces xanthophaeus
GCCAAGGCCCCGTATCTGCTGGCGGGTGGCGGCAAGGACATGGAGGGCAATGAGAAGGCGACGGCGGAGCAGCTGAAGGACGTTCCCGCGGCTGCGCTGGCGGAGGCGGAGCGCCCGCTGATCGGGACGGCCGAGGAGAACGGCGTCATCGACCCGGACGTCCTGTGGTCGTGCACGACGTGTGGTGCGTGCGTGGAGCAGTGCCCGGT
>NZ_JOFT01000164.1 GCF_000725805.1 Streptomyces xanthophaeus
CGCGCCGCCGCTGGGGGCCGGATCACGAAGGAAGAGGCGCTCGACCTCTACCGGCATGCGCCGTTGCACGCGCTCGGCCAGGCGGCCGATGCGGTGCGCCGGCTTCGGTACGCGGGTACGGAGCACATTGCGACGTACATCATCGAGCGGAACATCAACTACACCAACGTGTGTGTGACGGCGTGCAAGTTCTGTGCGTTCTATGCG
>NZ_JOFT01000165.1 GCF_000725805.1 Streptomyces xanthophaeus
CTCGTCGGGTTCTTTGTGAACACGTTGGTGTTGCGGACGGATGTGTCGGGTGATCCGTCGTTCCGTGAGTTGTTGGGCCGTGTGCGTGAGGTGGATCTGGCGGCGTTTGCGCATCAGGATGTGCCGTTCGAGCGGTTGGTGGAGGTGTTGAATCCGGCGCGTTCGATGGCGCGGCATCCGTTGTTCCAGGTGATGTTGGCGTTGCAG
>NZ_JOFT01000166.1 GCF_000725805.1 Streptomyces xanthophaeus
CGCATAGAACGCACAGAACTTGCACGCCGTCACACACACGTTGGTGTAGTTGATGTTCCGCTCGATGATGTACGTCGCAATGTGCTCCGTACCCGCGTAACGACGCCTGCGCACCGCATCGGCCGCCTGGCCGAGCGCGTGCAACGGCGCATGCCGGTAGAGGTCGAGCGCCTCTTCCTTCGTGATCCGGCCCCCAGCGGCGGCGCG
>NZ_JOFT01000167.1 GCF_000725805.1 Streptomyces xanthophaeus
CGTGGCGAGCATGGAACCGGCGACACCCAGGGTGAGCACGGTACCCACGAGGGTCTTCTTCGAAGCGGCGATGCGGCGGATGACGGCGTTGGACACGGAACAGCCTTCCGGAGGGGACAGGGACGGTCGCGGCATGCCGAAGACATGCGTGAACCACTCACGCGGTGGAGAGGGGATCGTCGGCGACCGGTGAAGTACCCGG
>NZ_JOFT01000168.1 GCF_000725805.1 Streptomyces xanthophaeus
AGGCCATACCCACGATCGCCAACGGCTCGTCCGCCTTCGGACGCCTGCGCTGCGAACGCACCGCCACCACAGCCGGCTCCGCACCACCCACCTCGCTCAGCAACAGCCGCGCCACCGCCGACGACGTCGGGTGATCGAACACCAACGTCGACGGCAACCGCACACCACTGACCTGCGTCAGCCGGTTACGCAGCTCCACCGC
>NZ_JOFT01000169.1 GCF_000725805.1 Streptomyces xanthophaeus
AGGCCATACCCACGATCGCCAACGGCTCGTCCGCCTTCGGACGCCTGCGCTGCGAACGCACCGCCACCACAGCCGGCTCCGCACCACCCACCTCGCTCAACAGCAGCCGCGCCACCGCCGACGACGTCGGGTGATCGAACACCAACGTCGACGGC
Source organism: Streptomyces xanthophaeus (assembly GCF_000725805.1). Lineage (GTDB taxonomy): Bacteria > Actinomycetota > Actinomycetes > Streptomycetales > Streptomycetaceae > Streptomyces > Streptomyces xanthophaeus. The sequence goes on from NZ_JOFT01000169.1 coordinate 156, forward strand.
AACCGCACACCACTGACCTGCGTCAGCCGGTTACGCAGCTCCACCGC
>NZ_JOFT01000170.1 GCF_000725805.1 Streptomyces xanthophaeus
CCGGGTACTTCACCGGTCGCCGACGATCCCCTCTCCACCGCGTGAGTGGTTCACGCATGTCTTCGGCATGCCGCGACCGTCCCTGTCCCCTCCGGAAGGTTGCTCCGTGTCCAACGCCGTCATCCGCCGCATCGCCGCTTCGAAGAAGACCCTCGTGGGTACCGTGCTCACCCTGGGTGTCGCCGGTTCCATGCTCGCCACG
>NZ_JOFT01000171.1 GCF_000725805.1 Streptomyces xanthophaeus
GGGCAACGCCACCGGCCACCCGTCGTTCGTCATGTCGAACTCCTTCGCGGACCAGACCCTGGCCCAGATCGAGCTCTTCACGAAGCAGGCCGAGTACCCGACCGGCGTCTACGTGCTCCCCAAGCACCTCGACGAGAAGGTCGCGCGCCTCCACCTCGACGCCCTGGGCGTCCGCCTCACCACCCTGCGCAAGGAGCAGGC
>NZ_JOFT01000172.1 GCF_000725805.1 Streptomyces xanthophaeus
GGGCAACGCCACCGGCCACCCGTCGTTCGTCATGTCGAACTCCTTCGCGGACCAGACCCTGGCCCAGATCGAGCTCTTCACGAAGCAGGCCGAGTACCCCATCGGCGTCTACGTGCTCCCCAAGCACCTCGACGAGAAGGTCGCGCGCCTCCACCTCGACGCCCTGGGCGTCCGCCTCACCACCCTGCGCAAGGAGCAGGC
>NZ_JOFT01000173.1 GCF_000725805.1 Streptomyces xanthophaeus
CCGGCGCCGGTCTTGACGACGGCGAGGAGGGCGATGGCGAAGGCGGGGCCGCGGTCGAGGAGGATTCCGGCGAGGTGGCCGCGGCCCAGGCCCTGCGCGATGAGGTGGCGGGCGAGCCGGTTGGCGCGGGCGTTGAGCTCGCCGTAGGTGAGTTCCTGGTCCTCGCAGACCAGGGCCAGGGCGTCGGGGCGCAGGCGGGC
>NZ_JOFT01000174.1 GCF_000725805.1 Streptomyces xanthophaeus
CCGGCGCCGGTCTTGACGACGGCGAGGAGGGCGATGGCGAAGGCGGGGCCGCGGTCGAGGAGGATTCCGGCGAGGTGGCCGCGGCCCAGGCCCTGCGCGGCGAGGTGGCGGGCGAGCCGGTTGGCGCGGGCGTTGAGCTCGCCGTAGGTGAGTTCCTGGTCCTCGCAGACCAGGGCCAGGGCGTCGGGGCGCAGGCGGGC